>NZ_JBHUOQ010000002.1:0-1762 GCF_042686195.1 Corticicoccus populi
TTGCCTGGCAGCGCCCTACTCTTGCGGGACGTCAGTCCAACTACCATCGGCGCAGGAGAGCTTAACGGCTGTGTTCGGCATGGGAACAGGTGTGGCCTCTCCGCTATCGCCACCAGACAAATCATACTTTGGATGTTGAGTATATACACTCAAAACCGGATAGAAGCAATGTGCGTAGTCACCTACACGGTACAAATCTTTGAATAAGTCGTCGATCGATTAGTATTCGTCCGCTCAATATATCGCTATACTTACACGCCGAACCTATCTACCTCATCATCTCTGAGGGATCTATTGGGGAAATCTCATCTTGAGGGGGGCTTCATGCTTAGATGCTTTCAGCACTTATCCCGGCCACACGTAGCTACCCAGCGATGCCGTTGGCACGACAACTGGTCCACCAGTGGTATGTCCATCCCGGTCCTCTCGTACTAAGGACAGCGCCTCTCAAATTTCCTACGCCCACGACGGATAGGGACCGAACTGTCTCACGACGTTCTGAACCCAGCTCGCGTGCCGCTTTAATGGGCGAACAGCCCAACCCTTGGGACCGACTACAGCCCCAGGATGCGACGAGCCGACATCGAGGTGCCAAACCTCCCCGTCGATGTGAACTCTTGGGGGAGATAAGCCTGTTATCCCCGGGGTAGCTTTTATCCGTTGAGCGATGGCCCTTCCATGCGGAACCACCGGATCACTAAGTCCGTCTTTCGACCCTGCTCGACCTGTATGTCTCGCAGTCAAGCTCCCTTATGCCTTTACACTCTTTGAATGATTTCCAACCATTCTGAGGGAACCTTTGAGCGCCTCCGTTACTCTTTAGGAGGCGACCGCCCCAGTCAAACTGTCCACCTGACACTGTCTCCCGCCCGGNATACTGGCGTACACACTTCTTAGGCTCCCACCTATCCTGTACAGGTGAGGTCAAGATTCAATATCAGGATACAGTAAAGCTCCACGGGGTCTTTCCGTCCTGTCGCGGGTAACCTGCATCTTCACAGGTANATACTGGCGTACACACTTCTTTGGCTCCCACCTATCCTGTACAGGTGAGGTCAAGATTCAATATCAGGATACAGTAAAGCTCCACGGGGTCTTTCCGTCCTGTCGCGGGTAACCTGCATCTTCACAGGTACTATGATTTCACCGAGCCTCTCGTTGAGACAGTGCCCAAATCGTTACGCCTTTCGTGCGGGTCAGAACTTACCTGACAAGGAATTTCGCTACCTTAGGACCGTTATAGTTACGGCCGCCGTTTACTGGGGCTTCAATTCGTACCTTCGCTTACGCTAAGCACTCCTCTTAACCTTCCAGCACCGGGCAGGCGTCAGCCCCTATACGTCACCTTTCGGTTTGGCAGAGACCTGTGTTTTTGATAAACAGTCGCTTGGGCCTATTCACTGCGGCTCATATCTCTATGAGCACCCCTTCTCCCGAAGTTACGGGGTCATTTTGCCGAGTTCCTTAACGAGAGTTCGCTCGCTCACCTTAGAATTCTCTTCCCAACTACCTGTGTCGGTTTACGGTACGGGCGGTTTATATTTCGCTAGACGCTTTTCTTGGCAGTGTGAATCAACAGCTTCGTCCTAAACGGACTCCCCATCACAGCTTACATTACACATGGCGGATTTGCCTACCATGACTGCTCGCTGCTTGGACATGCTCTTCCTTCCGCATGCCTGACCATCCTTCTGCGTCACGCCTTCACTCAAACAATATTCACCGGTACAGGAATTTCTACCTGTCATCCATCGCCTACGCT
>NZ_JBHUOQ010000003.1:0-260680 GCF_042686195.1 Corticicoccus populi
GGCGGTTCGAACCCGTCATTCTCCACCATTTAGCCGGCCTAGCTCAATTGGTAGAGCAACTGACTTGTAATCAGTAGGTTGGGGGTTCAAGTCCTCTGGCCGGCATCATTTGATTATAATCATGATACTTTAATCTTGCGGAAGTAGTTCAGTGGTAGAACATCACCTTGCCAAGGTGGGGGTCGCGGGTTCGAATCCCGTCTTCCGCTCCATTTTATTTAACGGTTATACCGTTTTTATTTTTTTGCAAAATATCATAATGCGCCCGTAGCTCAATTGGATAGAGCGTTTGACTACGGATCAAGAGGTTAGGGGTTCGACTCCTCTCGGGCGCGTGTTTTTTGGTTCATTGACGGGAAGTAGCTCAGCTTGGTAGAGCACTTGGTTTGGGACCAAGGGGTCGCAGGTTCGAATCCTGTCTTCCCGATATTTATGCGGGTGTGGCGGAATTGGCAGACGCGCTAGAATCAGGATCTAGTGTCTTAATCGACGTGGGGGTTCGAGTCCCTTCACCCGCACTTAATTTTAATGGGGGCTTAGCTCAGCTGGGAGAGCGCCTGCTTTGCACGCAGGAGGTCAGCGGTTCGATCCCGCTAGTCTCCACCATTAATAATTTAATACATATAAAGGGCCTATAGCTCAGCTGGTTAGAGCGCACGCCTGATAAGCGTGAGGTCGGTGGTTCGAGTCCACTTAGGCCCACTAAAAAGCATAGAAATATCTGTGCTTTTTTTCTTTGCGTTTTACAGAATTATTATAGGAAATCAGGGACTATCATTTAAAGATGTAATAATTCACTTATTGTTGAAACCGTTAACAATTCACATTGACCTGACCGTTTAGTTTTGTCAGAATGATGAGTAAGACTAAAACATAGGGGGTTAATATGTTAAGTATTACTGGCTTATTAATTATATTGATTATTGTTGCATTATTAATTACACAAAGAGTACATCCGATTATTGCTTTAACGACCATTCCTTTTATCGGTGCGTTAATCGCAGGATTCGGCTTAACAGAAATTACTGAGTTCTTCAACGACGGTATTGCTTCAGTACTATCTGTTGTGATTATGTTTATTTTCGCAATACTGTTTTTCGGTATTCTTCAGGATTCCGGGATGTTTAATCCGTTAATAAAAAGAATGATTAAAATTTCCCGGGGAAATATCATTGTTGTCGCAATGGTTACGGTGATTATCGGTGCACTTGCACATCTGGACGGTGCCGGCGCATCTACATTTCTGATTACGATTCCTGCACTGCTTCCGTTATATAAAAAATTAAACATGAGCCCGTATCTTTTAGTACTGTTAATTGGTATGAGTGCGAGTATTATTAATATGGTGCCGTGGGCCGGGCCGCTCGGACGTACAGCAGCTGTACTTGGTGAGGATGCGGCTGATTTGTGGGGACCGCTTATCCCGCTGCAGCTGATTTCGATTGTACTGTTAGTCGGCTTTGCAAGTTTTCTCGGCTGGCTTGAAAAAAGACGTATTGAACGTAATGGTTTACTTATAAATCCGGACGATCCGACACTGTTTGATGGTGTTGGAGAGCTCAGTGAAGATGAAAGAAATCTTGAGCGTCCGAAACTGCTCTGGTTTAATTTACTTACAGTCGCGGTAGTGATTGTTTTCTTAGTGACGAGTCTTCTGCCTGCAGGATTAATATTCATGCTTGCGCTTTGTATTTCAATGATCGTGAATTATCCCGATGTTGAAATCCAAAAAGACCGTCTCGCAAAGCATGCCCCGAACGCGTTAATGATGGGCTCCATCATACTTGCTGCCGGAACTTTTCTCGGTATACTTGACAACAGCGGTATGCTCGAATCACTGGCGACGGATATTGTGACAGTGCTGCCGGCGTTTATCGTCCCTTATCTGCACTATGTCATTGGGATACTTGGTGTTCCTTTTGAACTGATACTTAATACAGATGCATATTATTTTGCACTTCTGCCGGTTGTGGACGGTATTGTCAGTCCTCTCGGGGTGGAGAGCATTGAAATTGCATACTCACTAATGATTGGTAACATCATCGGTACATTTGTCAGTCCGTTTGCACCGGCTTTATGGCTTGCGGTCGGTCTTGCGGGTATTGAAATGGGGAAATACATTAAGTATGCATTTTTCTGGATCTGGGGATTCAGTTTAATCGTTATGCTGGTTGCTTTCCTTCTTGGAATTATATAAAAAACCTCCTTCGGGAGGTTTTTATTGTATGGCATCCTTTAAAAACATATTGAGTATTTTCATGATTTCACCGGCGGACTGTTCACCGATGCCGACAATAATGCTGTCTTTAAATTTATCCTGTACCGCATAATGATTCATACATAACAGACGGTGTTTTTCTGCATATTTTGAAACATCAATTCCCGGTACTTTCAAAATAAAGTGCATCCCTGTATGGGCACCCTGAACAGCAGCTCCAGGGTAATTTGACTCAATATAATCGGTAATACGTTCCATTTTCTCTCCGTATATTTTCCTCACCCTGTTGATGTGTCTTTCAAGATAGCCGCCGTTAATAAAATCAGCAGTAATGTGCTGTATATGTCTGGATACATTACACGACAGACCGTGACGGTAATATTCTTCTGCTGTTTCTTTCGGAAGCACCATCACTGCGAGCCTTAATGACGGGTAAATTGATTTTGAAAATGTGTTCATATAAATGGTTCTGTCATTCTGGTCCAGCCCCTGAAGGGAGGGGAGCGGTTTTCCTGTATATCTGAATTCACTGTCATAGTCATCCTCAATAATATATGAACCACAGGCAGCAGCGTGGTTCAACAGCTGGATTCTTTTATTTAAAGAAAGTACAGAGCCGCCCGGGAACTGGTGCGAGGGTGTGACATGTGTAACAGTGTTGTTTAAGGCCTGTACATCTTTGATATTAATGCCGTCAGTTTCCACTTCAGCAATATCAAAAGGCATATTGAGCCGGTTGAGCACACCTTTAAGCATTGGGTAGCCGGGATCTTCAATCGTAATGCTTGGACGCTTCAGTAAATAAAGTACCTGATTCAGTAAATATTCTGTAGAGGGTCCGATGAAAATCTGGTCACGTGAGCAGGCAGCCCCGCGGTTGATGTGCAGATAATCCATCACTGCATCTTTAAGTTCAGTTTCCCCGCTCGGCGCGCCCTGATTTAACAGGGTATGATTGTTAAATACGTTTTTTGAAATCTGCTTGATTACATCATTCTGAACGATGGACGTATCGACAGAAGCGAGAGGCAGCTGATAGACAACCGGTTCAGGTTTGTTGATTTCAGGAGATGTTTTGTGTTCTGTGCGGAGTGTATCAAGTTCTGAAACATAACAGCCGCTTTTCTCCCTGCTGTAAATTAAGTCCTCATCCATCAAAAGGCGGTAGGCTGTTTCAATTGTAGTCATGCTGACCGCAAGATCAGTCTTCAGCTGACGTTTCCCCGGCAGTTTTTCATGACTTTTGAGGCTGCCTGAGAGTATATTTTCTTTAATCTGCTTATAAATCTGCGCATACAATGGTTCATTTTTCTGCTTTTCCAAATGAAGGAACACCATCTGACCCCCTAAATTATTTTTAAACTGATACTTCTAACGTATCAGTTTTTATTTTACACTATATCATATTAAATAGAGAAAGAGGGATGACAGTGTCAAAAGTGGGAACAGAGAGAGTTAAACGTGGTATGGCGGAAATGCAGAAAGGCGGCGTAATCATGGATGTCGTCAATGCTGAGCAGGCAAAAGTAGCGGAGGCGGCAGGAGCGGTTGCAGTGATGGCGCTTGAGAGAGTACCGTCTGATATCCGTGCAGCAGGCGGTGTCGCACGGGCATGTGACCCTGAAATTGTTGAACAAGTGATGAATGCCGTATCGATTCCTGTGATGGCAAAGTGCCGTATCGGTCATATTACAGAGGCGCGTGTATTGGAATCAATGGGTGTGGATTACATAGATGAGTCAGAAGTGTTAACCCCGGCGGATGAGGAATTTCATTTACTGAAAGATGAATACACGGTACCGTTTGTCTGCGGCTGCAGAGATCTTGGTGAAGCAGCGAGACGGATTGGTGAAGGAACAGCGATGCTCCGCACAAAAGGTGAACCCGGGACTGGTAATATTGTCGAAGCAGTACGCCATATGAGAAAAGTCAATCAGCAGGTCAGACAGCTTTCAGTAATGAGCGATGATGAAGTGATGACGATGGCGAAAGAGTTAGGTGCGCCTTATGAAGTATTGAAAGAGATAAGGGCAGCCGGGAAGCTTCCTGTTGTTAATTTTGCAGCAGGCGGTGTGGCGACACCTCAGGATGCGGCATTGATGATGGAACTTGGTGCAGACGGTGTATTTGTCGGCTCAGGAGTATTCAAGTCGGAAAACCCTGAGAAATTTGCCCGTGCGATTGTTGAAGCAACCACACATTATCAGGATTATGAACGTATTGGAAAACTGGCGAAGGAATTAGGTGCCGCAATGACCGGTCTTGATATCAGACAGCTGTCACTCGAAGAGAGAATGCAGGAGCGCGGCTGGTAATGAAAATCGGTGTTCTGGCTTTACAGGGTGCGGTAAGAGAACATATTCAGATGATTGAGGCGTGTGGTGAAACTGGTATTCCAATCAAAAAGACAGAAGAACTGGAGAATATTGATGCCTTAATACTGCCGGGCGGGGAATCAACCGCAATCCGCAGGCTGATGGACTGTTACGGCTTTACAGAGGCGCTTAAAGAGAGCAATCTGCCGATGTTCGGAACATGTGCGGGGCTGATTTTACTTGGACAGGCACATTTAGGCAAACTGGATATTACTGTTGAGAGGAACTCATTCGGCAGACAAATCGACAGTTTTGAAAGAGAGCTTGAAGTGAAAGGGATCGACACAACAGCAACCGCTGTATTTATCCGTGCACCGCATATTGAAAGTTCAGGAGAGAGTGTGGAGGTTCTTTCAACAGCAGATGAAAAGATTGTTGCTGTGAAAGATGACAGGCATCTCGGAATTTCATTCCATCCGGAACTGACAGATTCCAAAGTATTTCATCAATATTTTATCGATATGGTTAAGCAGCTGTCATTTGAAGCGGCAGAAGTTTCAGAGTAACAGAGAAGCCAGCCCGGCATTGCCGGACTGGCTTTTCTACCATTCTCTGAACCCGCCTTCTTTCTGAAGGGCGTCCATTCTGCTGTTTAAAGTATCCATAAATGTTTTTCGGTCTGATGTGAATTTAAACGGTGCACCGATGAAAATATCGACAAAGAAAGGAACAAAGATAAATGAGCCTTTCGGAAGTGCTTTGCCGAGTCCGTGCAGAAACACGGGAATCACATCGATATCCGGACGTTCACGCATGAGGTAGTATACACCGCTTTTATATTTACTGAGCTGTTCTGCTTCACCGCGGGATCCTTCCGGAAAGAGAATAATGATGCCGTCTTCATCCAGTGACTGGAGTATTGGCTGAAACATACCTTGAAAATCTTTAGTCATTCTGCGTTCAATCGGAATGATATTCATCACCTTTGTTGAGAAGAAGGCGAGAAATTTATTTTTCATGAAATAATCACCGGCAGCGACCGGACGGACTTTTGAAAAACTTTTCCCGTGGAATAAAGACATCAGCACTAAAGTATCGAGATGGCTGTTATGGTTTGCGATAATGACACACGGGCCTTTTTCAGGAAGCCGTTCACGGTGTCTGATATTCAGGCCGAGTACGAATAATACGGCAGGGCGGACAAGTATTGAAAACAACAGGTTTCTCATTATTTTCACCCCTTAAAAGTAAAAATATCTTGTGAAATGGAAAAACAGCGGTGCGGTGTAAGTCAATGAGTCGACACGGTCTAAAATACCGCCGTGCCCCGGTATAATTGCAGAAGTATCTTTAATATTTAAGTCACGTTTTAAAGCTGAAATATTTACATCACCGATAAAGCCGGTAATACCGATATAAAGTCCGGCGATAATACTGGCAGTTAAACTAAACGGCGTGATCAATGGTGCGAGCAGTACGGCAAGGAGAGTTGTGGTAAGCACCCCGCCGATAAAGCCTTCCCATGTTTTATTGGGTGAAACTTTCGGAATGATTTTATGTCTGCCGAGCATTTTCCCCCATATAAACTGTGCAACATCGTTCGCCTGAGTCAGGACAACGAGGAATAGTACAAGTCCCGCTCCGATTACGCTGTTCTCCTGTCCCGGCAGTACGAGGAGGAATGCAAGGTGGGAGAGGCCGAATACCATCAGCATGACGCCCCACTGCACTGAGGCGATGGAATGGAGGAAATTCTTTGTTTCGCCGACGATAATCGCCTGTATCGGTATTAATAAAAACATGTAGACGGGTATGAACACAATAAAGAGACCGTACCAGCCGGAATAGATTAAAAGAAACTGAATCGGAATAGCCATATATGCCCAAAATAATACGAGGCGGTGGGACCGGTTAAACGGAATCAGTGAAAAATATTCTTTTAATGCAAGGAAGCAGAGTAATGCCATGAAAATAAGTGAAATCGTTGAATGAATCACGAGTGCAATGGTGAAAATGATAAACATCATCCACCAGGAGCGGATACGCAGCCCGACTTCATCAACAGTCGGTGAAGGTTTCGTCCGCTTTAACACAGCAGTGATCACAGAAGAAATCACGAGCACCGCAATAATACCAATCAGAACATACAAAACTTCGTCGGTAATCAAGTTAATATTCATTCAGCACCCTCCAGTCCATGTTTGATACGCTTGTAAATATTAATAATGATAAGTAATGAGCTGATTAAAAAAACAATCCATAAATAGTCATGTATCGGAATATTAAAAGCAAGAAGTACACTGACTGCCCCGATGATAAAAGCGCGGTCACTTTTTCCCATAGGTCCGTCATAACGTCTTTCACCACTTACTGTTTCGCCGATTACACCCGCCATCTCACTCACAATGGACAGGATCACAAATAAAACAACGGTCATTTCAAACTGACTTAAAACCAGGATGAAAGGGATAAATAATGCGGCATCGCTCACAACATCGGTCAGTTCATTTAAATACTTGCCGAGGTTTGATTTTAAGTTGTATTCCTTCGCAAGCACCCCGTCAATGGCGTTCATCGCCATGCGGACGAACATAAATACAGGAATCATAATGTAAATCCATATGGACGTATAGTTATAATAAAATACGATACCGAGAGCTATAGATAAAAAACATGCGGCAAGGGTCACCTGGTTTGGTGTGATGTTTAATGTATGTAAGAAGCGGACAACAGGCATCAGCAGCTTTTGAAATTTAGGCTTCAGTTCATAAATACTGACCATTTAAACGCCTCCTGTTTTTATTTTACTATACACAAGTTGGATTATTCCGACAAATAAAATTTCAGGGTTTTCACTTAAATACAATAAGGAATAATAAAAACGCCTGAAACAATAGTTTCAGACGTCCGGTGTTATTGCGCACTACGAAAAATGAAGCGGCGCAGATGTTTTGTAATGAACAGTGCTGCCGCGAGCATAACGAAAACATTTAAAAGGTGCAGAATCATCGCAAGATTAATATCGTTTACAAACTGTGTCAGTACGTAAAGAGATATGCTGTAGATGACAGAAAATATAATAAGAAAAATGATAAAAGTTGTAATCAGGTTATTTAACCGGTTCTTTTCCATAAATACCGTCCTCACTCAATCGTCGTTACATTCAGTATACCGGTGTGACTGTTATATTGATGTGAGTTTTATCACTAAATCAGAATTTAAGCATCCGAACCTGATGCCTGACTGCGTTTCCCGCGTATCAGCTGCAGTATAATGACTACAGGCAGCAGGATAAACATACCGTATGTCAGCATGAAATGCGTGAATGACGGCCAGACACCGAACTGGCTCAAGACCCATGAGAAACTGTACAAGCCGGTAACAACAAACAAAATTTTATTATAAATATCTCCGGCAGTGACAATGAAGAGCAGGCTCAACAGAGTCAATAGACTGAAGGCTGATGTTGTCAGCATGTTCAAAGCGGAAGTGTCCATGTGAATGATACTGAAAGCATCAAAAACAGGATGGAATGAAAATAAGATGATTCCTTGTGACAATGTAAATAAAACAGCGAAGGCTGCTGTACTGATTTTCTGCCCGGTGCTTTTTTTCACGCCCTGATCTTTGATACCGAGGTTCAAAAGAGGGATCATGATGAAACTGAGAACGGGCGGAATAATGAGCAGTGCAGATACTGTAAAGCTGCCCATAATCATTACAGAGAGCATAAAGAAAAACGCCAGGTAGATATTCATCAGGGCGACTGATTTCCAGTAGTTCACCCCGTTTTTACGGACGCTGTTTTTAACTTTGAATGCATGTTTAACGGGATCACTGCCGAATAATGCCTGAAACGTCTTCCCCCTTGACCGGTGGAGCTGCCGTATCATGTCATACAGAATACTCCACTTTTCTGTCTCATCAGGAAAATGGGTATCAAGGTCTTTTTCAAGCTGTTTAAAATGAGACTGATCTGTCTCTGAAAGTTTATCAAACGTTTGATTGTATGCGTGTTGGTATTGATTCATAAGTCACCTGCGTTGAATAGTATGATTCCAGTGTACTGTAATCATCCCGCTCTGTGAAGCACCACCCGGTTACCCGAGTATTTTCAGGCCGACCGCACAGGCGATAATCATGGCAATAAAGAATATCCGTCCGATATTTTTAGGTTCCTTATAAAATATCATACCGAGCAGGGCACCGCCGGCAGCACCGATTCCAGTCCATATAGCGTATGCGGTACTCATATCTATTTCGCGCATTGCAACAGACAGGCAGACAAAGCTTATTGCAAAAAATAAAACAATACCTGCAAGCGAAGTTTTCGTCCTTTTATGAGTGAAAACGTTAATCGCATTGACTGCAAGCATTTCGAAGATACCTGCAAATATTAAAATAATCCAGGCCATTTTATTCCGCTCCTTTCGGTTCACCGGACCGGGTGACAAGTTTTAAGCCGATGACACTGATTAACAGTACGGCGATTAGAATACCTTTTCCAATAGTGAACTCTGCATCAAACAAGATAAAGTCAGACAGTGCAACGCCTGTTGCCCCGAGTCCGACAAAGACGGCATAAGATGTGCCGACCGGCAGATACATTGATGCATTTATCAGCAGATAAAAGCTGACATAAATGGCTGTTAACGTCAGAAGCCACTGCCACCACTCGGATGAGTGGGTGATGCCGATGACCCACATGACTTCAAATACTGCGGCAATAATAATTTTAATCCAATTCATAATGTCCTCCTTAAATGATAAAAAGCCCGGGAGATTTTAAATCTCCCAGGCTTTTATCCTTCCGTGTCACGGCAGATGCCGCGGGTTTTCTCTCGGACCAGACCACAATGTGCGGAACCCTAGAAAACACTGTAACTATATTTGTTATTATTCAAATCCTAACACATTTTTTTAAAAGTATAAAGGATTGATTATATACTGTTGAAATAACGCTGCAGTGCCTGAATTCTTTTATTCTTATGCTGAATGGTAATTTCACTGTTCTCTACAACATCGAAATTATGAACAGTACCTTTGGTTTCATTCAGTTCGACATCAATACCGGACCGTTCAAGAACTTTAGCGTAGGCGGTGCCTTCATCTCTCAGACAGTCAAATTCCGCTGTTTCTATATACGATGCAGGAAGATTATCATGATTTGACATATCAAGCGGTGAAGCGAATTGTGTATCTGTACAGTCCTTTAAATAGTATTTCCACATTTTTTGATTCAGCCGGCTGTTCCACATCGGTGTATCTGTAAAAGTCCGCATTGAAGGGGTGGTCATTTTCATGCTGGTCACAGGCTGAATCAGCATTTGAAAACCGATGTTAAATGCGTTTCTCTCACGGGCGAGCAGTGTCACACCAGCAGCGAGAGCACCACCGGTATCATCTCCGCCGACTGCGATTTTATTTTTGTCGATACCGAGTGCTTCTGCGTGCGTATGCACCCACTGTACAGCGGCGTAACAGTCTTCAAGAGCTGTCGGATAAGTATGGTCCGGCAGCAGACGGTAATCAACAGAAATCACTTTGCACGGTGTTTTGACAGCATAGTCGATATACAGATTAATTTGATAAGGTGCTTCTTTATAGGCGAAACTGCCGCCGTGAAAATAAACAAGTGCCTTGTCGGGGTTGCTGAGTTTCGGTGTGTATATTTTCAGGTTAATCTCTGCATTTTCATATCCATGGATTGAGACCGGGGTGACATTTAAATTATCCGGGATTTCAATTTTGGACAGGTATTTTTCCGAGCGCTTATTTGACATGGAAAACAGCATCGGCAGAAATAATGGTTTTTTATTTTCAAGCGGTTTAAAATCGCTGTTGATTGGATATTTCGACATAGTGAAACTACTCCTTAAAAAGTCATAATATATTATTAAACTATTTTCATGACAAATACAACTGAAAGCTATTTTCATGTTATGTATAATTAGATTTATAAAAGTCGGGGAGTGATAATATGGAAGTAGTTTCATTGATAATGTATATCCTTTTATGTATCAGTACAGCCCTGTTTTTAGTGTCCGGAATTCTTGCGATACTGCAGTTTGGCGGTATGTTAAAAATAAAACGTATCCGGTTTGTGAAATTCTTGATTACTTTTGCAGTAATGACGATAGTCCTTATGGCAGTATTTGTGATTATGATTCGAACCGGCGGTTTTTAAGACGGGACCATACGAAAAAAGAATAAGCCACCAAAATCAAACACTAAACATAAAAAGGAGAGGCACAATGTCCTCTCCTGATTCGTAACTACCATGTCTGAATGTCATTCCGTCTGCTGATTTTTTGTTTTTTTCCATGGCGTGACTGTAGTTTTTCTTCAACGTCTTTAAGAGCCACACCTTCATGGTTTAACATTACCAGCAGGTGATACAGTAAATCACTTGTCTCACTGATGAGTTCGTCTTTGTCTTTATTTTTTGCGGCAATGACGACTTCGGTCATCTCTTCTCCGCATTTTTTCAATATTTTATCGCTGCCTTCTTCAATCAGGTATTTCGTATAGGAGCCGTCTTTCGGCTCTGCAATCTTTTCCTGAATGGTCTTTTCAAGAACCTGCAGGTTGAAATCATCATCACCGAAGCAGCTTTGTGTACCCAGATGGCATGTCGGTCCCTCGGGGTTCACTTCGATTAAAAGTGCGTCCTGATCACAGTCCAGTCTCATGGATATGACGTTCTGCACGTGCCCGCTTGACTCTCCTTTTTTCCAAAGGCGTCCTTTAGAACGGGCATAAAACCATACAACGCCGTCTGCGAGTGTTTTTTGGTAAGCCTCCTGATTCATATAGCCGTTCATTAACACCTGATTAGTGTGTGTATCCTGTAAAATGACGGACAGGAGGCCGTCCAGTTTATCAAAATTTGGTTCCATTACAGTCTCACCTCAATATCTGCGTCTCTTAATGTCTGTTTTAATGAAACAATCGGCACTTCCTGGTTATGGAATATAGAAGCGGCAAGTCCGCTGGATACGTCGGTTTCATTAAACAGTTCGACAAAATGTTCACTGTTTCCTGCGCCGCCTGAAGCAATAATCGGAATATTAACAAGTGTTTTTGCTTTCTTCAAGAATGGAATATCAAATCCTTCTTTAACACCGTCATGGTCCATACTTGTAATCAAAAGTTCACCGGCGCCGAGCTGTTCACACTCTTTAATCCAGTCAAAGGCTTTGATATCCGTCGCTTTTTTGCCGCCGTGTGTATGAATGAAGTACTCATCTAGCGCTTCGCTGTATTTTATGTCGACCGCAACAGTGATACACTGGCTGCCGAACCGGCTGCTTGCGTCACTGATGAGTGACGGGCGATTTATGGCTGCTGAATTTATGCTGATTTTATCAGCACCGGCATCAAGCAGCCGTTTAATATCTGCCAGTGTCCGGATTCCGCCGCCGATTGTGAGCGGGATGTATAATTCCTTGGCAGTACGTTCGATCACATCGATCATTAAGTCATGGCCTTCTTCAGTTTTTGAAATATCGAGGAATACAAGCTCATCGGCGCCTTCAATATTATATCTTTTGGCAAGCGCCACAGGATCTCCGACATCTCTCAGACCGACAAAGTTAATCCCTTTAACCACACGGCCTTCTTTAACATCGAGGCAGGGAATAATTCTTTTTTTAATCATTTAATTCCCTCCCAGAATTCATCATTATGACTCGCTTTACCGACAATAGATTCTTCAATGCCGAGCGATACGAGCTGATCTAAGTCTTCTTTACTGCGGACACCGCCTGAAGCGATGACTTTATGAGGTGTGCTGTTGTTGATATCTGCAGTCGATTCAAAGTTCGGCCCTTCGACCATACCGTCTTTATTGATATCTGTATAAATAATTCCCGCAAGGTCCAGGTCTTTAATATCTGCGAGATAGTTTTGAATCGTAATGCCGCTGTTTTCAGTCCAGCCGTTAATGTAGATATCATCTTCTCTCGCATCAATACCGACAAAAATCCGGCCGGGATAGAGTACCGTCATTTCAGTCAGCCATTTGATATCTGTAATGGCTTTTGTTCCGAGAATAAAATAATCGATTCCTGCATCATAGTACTGTTTTATTGTTTCTGCACTGCGCAGACCTCCGCCGATCTGGAGGGGGAGGTCAGTGTATGATTTCAAACGCGTGATTAAACTGCTTTCCAGAGATTCTTGTTTAAGGGCGCCCATTAAATCCACGATATGGATCCGTGCCACTGAATCAAACGCGGAATAAAACTGCACCGCTTCTTCCGGAGAGCGTTTCATCGCTGTTTTTTTATTATAATCGCCTTGAGTCAGTCTGACATTCTGACCATCTATTAAGTCAATCGCAGGAATGATTTTCATCTTAAAAACTCCTTTGTAATGCATCATTTAAAATTTTCAGGCCGATTTCTCCTGATTTTTCAGGGTGAAACTGAATGCCTATAATATTATCCTTTTGAACCACAGCGGGAATGACAGTACCGTAATCCGCGGATGCGATAATATCCGGGGACTCTGTCAGCTGATAGCTGTGAACGAAGTAGACATCTCTGCCGTTGAGACTTTCGGAATCACTTTTTAATGTGTTCCATCCGAGGTGCGGGACAGGGTGTTCTGTCTGAATCCTGCGGATGCTGCCTTTCAGAAGCCCGAGTCCTTTAACATGACCTTCTTCACTGTCTTCAAATAAAAGCTGCATGCCGAGGCATATACCGATAAATGGTTTTGTCCTGCTGAGCTCGATGAGCGTGTCTGTTAAGTGCAAGTCGTTGATGTTCTGCATGGCTTCTTTAAAATGTCCAACTCCTGGAAGTATAATTGTGCTGCATGTTTCCAGTGTTTCCCTGTCATTGGTCAGTATGGACTCATAGCCGAGTGTATGGAGTGCGTTAATCAGATTCCCTGTATTCCCGAGCTTGTAATCAATAATTCCGATCATTCAATCACTCCTTTGGAAGAAGGGACACCTGAATCTGTAGGTGCGAGTGCCTGCTTTAAACTTCTGGCGAAAGCCTTAAAGATACCCTCGATTTCATGATGGGTATTCCCGGTCTTCAACAAATCAATGTGCAGTGTCATACGGCTGTTCATTGCGACGGCATTAAAAAATTCCTCCACCAGTTCAGTATCAAATGTGCCGACTTTTTCTTTGGAGAAATCAGCCTGAAAGTTTAAGTGGGGTCGTCCGGATAAATCCAGAACAACCCGGGCAAGGGATTCGTCCATCGGAATATAAAAAGATCCGTAGCGTGTATAGCTCTGTTTCTCTGTGTATATATCACGGATAATCTGGCCGAGCAGGATGCCGACATCTTCTACAGTGTGATGATCATCAACGTGAAGGTCGCCGTCCGCCTCGGCTTCAAGGTAGATCTCTGAGTGGAATGACAAAAGAGTCAGCATATGATCAAAAAAACCGACACCTGTGTTCAGTTTGGACTGTTTGTAATCTTTATCTTCTGCAGCAGAAAGTTTGAGTTTGGTTTCAAGTGTGTCTCTTGTTTTAGTAATCAAATCGATTCCTTCCAATCTGTAATAAGTTGTTTAAATGCCGGATAGTCTTCTAAAGAAATGATTGAATATCTGACCACGTTATTTAAATAAGGTTCTTCATATATCCGGGCGGTGAATCCGTGGTCTTTCAGATACAGAGCGAGTGATTCCGCCTGAGGGCCGTAAGTAAATATAAAATTTGTGTAGGACTTTTTAATGCTGATAAGGTTCTCTGCCTGACTGAGTGAATCTTCAAGCGCTTTTTTACTGTTTTTCTGATAATCAATCAGTGTATTCAGTGTGTCTTTATTCTTAAGTAACTGAACGCCGAGGTTCAGCGACAGGCTGTTGACCGGGTATGGATGATTAATCCGAGTAACAGCGTCAAATGCGGTACCTTCTGCAATCAGTATACCAATCCGGAGTCCGGCGAGTCCGTACATTTTACTCATAGTACGAATAATCAGTGTATTTTCTGATACGGGAGAATATTTTTTCGGCGCAAATTCAACATATGCTTCATCAACAACTAAATATCCGTTCCATTCGCTTAAAACTTCTGCGAGTGTATTGAGGAATTCATCAGGGAATAATATCCCTGTCGGATTATGAGGATTTGATATAAAAAATACAGACGGCTCAACTTTTCTCACTTCATCAAGAATATGGTCATAATCAAATGAATAGTCTGCATTTGATCCAATAGAATAAAAGCGGATACCCGCCTGATTGGCGTAAATCTGGTACATATTAAAATCCGGCTGCAGTGACATGACACCAGATTTTCCGAGGGTCATAATAATTTTCTGAATCCATTCGTCAGAACCGTTTGCGAGTTCTATCGTGCCGGCGTCAAGGCCGTATCGTTCGGCATACAGCCGGATAAACGTTGTATATTCATCCTCGGGATATAAATTCAGCGCTGTATTCTGTACAGCCGAGATGATATCCTCCTCTGAAAGCGGGATGACCGGGCATGTGTTACGGTCCATATAAATCATTTGTTCACTCCGTTCTGATGTTTAGTGATTCGTAGTGGGCGGACAGGCCTTCTTTAGCCGCAAGCAGTTTGGCATCTTCCGCTATTTCGTCAAATGTTTCTTTCTTTAAATTGATGACGGCATGGCTCGTTAAGAAGTCATTCACATTTAAGCCGTGGCTGAAGCGGCCGGTTCCGTCGGTCGGCAGTACATGTGACGGTCCTGCTGCATAGTCACCTGCTGCTTCCGGGGAGTATGTGCCTTCAAACACAGCACCGGCATAATGAATGTCTGAAATGATTTCTGCCGAGTCCTGATGCTGGATAGATACGTGCTCCGGTGAGATTTCATTAATGATTTTAATCAGGCGTTCTCTTGTATCCGCAATCTTATAGTGGTTGTTCTGAAGAGATTCTTTGACGATTTCTTTCCGGTCAAGTGACTCAATCAGGCGTTCAATTTCTTTATCCACACGGTCGATGGTGTCTGTACTTTCAGACAGCAGGAATGTCCGGGCATTCACATCATGTTCAGCCTGTGCGAATATGTCATAGGCGATATGTGCAGGATCCGCTGTATCATCAACATACAGTAAAATCTCACTCGGGCCGGCAATCATATCAATACCGACATCACCGAAGACAAGTTTTTTAGCGAGTGCGACAAACTTATTTCCGGGTCCGACGATTTTATCCACCTTAGGAATGGTTTCTGTTCCGTATGCGAGTGCGGCAACAGCCTGTGCACCGCCGACAGTATAGACATTGTCGACACCGAGAATACGGAGGGCGCCGAAGGTCATGTTGTTTGTATTGAAGGTCGGTGTGACGACGTGAATTTCCTTAACGCCTGCGATAAGTGCCGGTACAACTGTCATCAGAACACTGGACGGGTAGAGCGCAGTGCCGCCTGGGATATATATTCCGACTTTTTCAAGCGGCCGGTAGACGTATTTAAACTCATCGTTGTCTATATCACTGTATTTAATGCTTTCCTGATATTCTTTAATGCGCCCCGTAATATGTGCGAGCGCCTGTCGTTCTTCACCCGACAGTGAATTTAAACTGTCATCGAGTATTTTTTCAGGGACTTTAAAGTTTTCGATGTCTACTCGGTCAAAATCTTTTGTATATGACTTAAGGGCGGCATCGCCCTGCTGCTTCACATTTGAAATAATATTCATGACATTCTGCATGTCTTCAACAGCAGTATGATTTTCTTTTTTATTTATTGTGTCCAGAAATTCTTCTGCATTCATCCCATCACCCCGATTTCTGTTAAAAATTGATAAATGCCGTCTTCTTTAGTGTAGAACGTTCTCTTATTGGCAATCAGTCTGGCGTGGACATCAAGGATTTTTTCGTATTCAATCAGGCCGTTATCTCTTAATGTGCTCCCGGTCTGAACGATGTCAACGATACCGTCCGCAAGGTCAAGCAGCGGTGCGAGTTCAACTGATCCGTTCAGGTGAATTAACTGCACAGGCTGCTTTTTTTCATTAAAGAATGTCCGCGCGATATTTGTATATTTGGAAGCGACTGTATTGAAACGTTCGACATCAGGCGGCCCGGCAATTGAAAAGTGACAGTCTCCGAAAGGGAGCTGGGATACGTTCAGGACGTTAAAAGAATCCTCTGCCAGAATATCAGAGCCGACAATACCGATGTCTGCAGCGCCGAGTTCGACGTAGGTCGGCACATCCGGACCTTTTGCGAAGATGAAGCGGACGTTATCCACTTCTGTATAGAGTGTCCGTGAATCATTTTCAAGCACGGAAATATATTTTTGAAGGTCACGGTTTTTTAAGTAACGGATAAAATCTTTAAACAACCGTCCTTTGGTTAATGCGACTGTAATCATAAAAGCCCTCCATCTGATAAATTTAAGCCGATGCCGAATGCGTTGCTGTTGTACTCTCCGCCGCTCAAGACAGGGGAGTCATAGTTTGAAAACGCCTGGAAATAAAAGCCGTTGTAGTAGCTCTGCGGTGATCTGAAGGACAGATCGAGAATAAATTTTGTCTCTCCCCCGGCAGCGGCATCTTTAAAGTGGTTAATGAAAGTCATCACTTCTGTCGTTTCAAATATATCATTAATCAGTTCCAGCTGGCTGCTGACAGTGGCTGTCATGATTTTGTACAGCGGATGATCACTGTCTGTTATTTTTTCAATATCTGAGACGGCTTTATCATAAATTAAAGGTTTGATACTTTCATCCAGTTCAAATTTTGAAATGAACATATCGATAAGCTGGTCATTATTTACCACTATGGTTGTGATTTTCTGCTCGGCAAAATCTTTAATAAAATTTAAATGCATATTGAGACTTTCGATAATATCGGATTCATCTGCTTTAAAGATTTCGGCGCCGGCCTGGTAGAATGTATCGTGCTCTCTGACAACGGGACCGAAGTAACCATATTTTCTGACGTTCGAGGCAAAGGCCTGGTTGTAATTGAGCAGGGTCCGTGTCCAGTCGCTTCTAATGGCAAACAGCTGGCTGTTGCGTTCAAAAATAATATTTGTCGGATGGTGCTGTTTATCTTCAACAGAGAATGGTTCAATCATGTTCATGTCGACAAGGGTATAACCGTCTTGATTCAGTAATTCGAGATAATTTAATCCAAGGGATAATTTTTTTAAAATGAGTGGGTTTGACATATACAATCTCCTTTACTACTTTAGCGAGGTGAAGAATAGTTAATAAATTTGATATTATCAGATAATTAGATGTGTTGCAACTATTTTCTTTAGTGCTTTAATATGGTAAAGTGTTAAAGAAGAGTATTGAGGAGTGATGATATGCATGTTGATAGATTAAGAGGCGAAGAGCTCGATGATTTATTCGATGGCATTTTAAAACTGGAAACTAGAGAAGAGTGTTATCAATTTTTCGATGATATATGTACTACGAACGAGCTGGTTGCACTGAAACAGCGGTTTCAGGTGGCAAAACTAATTAAAGAAGGCTGGACATACTCCAAAATTCAGGAAAGAACCGGTGCATCGAGTGCGACGGTTTCCCGTGTCAAACGTTGTCTGGACTATGGCAGTGACGGTTATCATACGGTAATTGACAGAATTTAAAATGATTAGAGAAGCATATTCTGCTTCTCTAATCATTTTTTTATTCTTCATAGCGGGCCGCGTCAAAGTTCAATGCGTCCAGTATATATTCACTGTCTGATTCGCTCAGTTGATATACAGGTTCTATGCTGCTGGAGGATAAATGATAAATTATCCGGTGATCCTCGACTGAAAAATACACAATCAGCTCACTGTAGTACTCGTTCGGTCTGTCGAAATGGATAGTGAACGGAAAATCATGGCTGCCCTCAATTTCATTTTCTTCTTTAAGGAATATTTCCTTGATTTCTGTGAATGTATCAGCATCAGTCAGTTCAGTGTCTTCCTGGAAATGAATTTCATTATTCTCATTGAGAATCCCGACGTGTGTTTTATAGTCTGGGGTGGAGCAGGCGGACAAAAAGAGAGCGGACAGCAGTGTAAGAAACAGCATTGAATATTTCATGAGGCACCACCTTCTATATAAATGTATTTTAATACAAATTATTACTTTTTATATATTATATAGTATCAATCGTTTTAATACTATATTAATTCAAAGACTTTGCGGTGGAAATATAAAAAAACATCCAATCTGACTTAACAGATTGGATGTTTTAAGAAGGTTTTTCTTAGAAGAAGAAACCAACGATTGTTGCTGTAAGAACGGATACGAGTGATGCACCGTATACCAGCTTCAAACCGAATTTGGCAACTCTGTCACCACTTTCATTGTGCAGACCTTTAACGGAACCGGCGATAATACCGATACTTCCGAAGTTGGCAAATGAAATTAAGAATACAGATACCATTGCCTGAGTTTTTTCTGATAATCCATCAGCAACTGTGATGAAATCGAGAATCGCAACAAATTCATTTGTGATGAGTTTAGTTGCCATCAAACTTCCGGCAGTCTGAGCCTCAGCCCAAGGAATACCAATCAGGAATGCAATCGGCATAAAGATGTAACCGAGAATATCCTGGAATGTCAGGTTTGATCCCGGAATTAACAGGAACAAGTTGTTTAGAAGGCCGATCAGGGCGATAAACCCAATCAGCATTGCCGCCACAACAAGTACGACTTTACCACCGTCGATAATGTAATCCCCGAGTACCTGGAAGAAAGATTTACCCTCTTCAGGATTGGTTGAAATTTCAGAATCGCTGTCTACAATAATTTCTTCGTAAGGATTGATGATATGCACAATCACGTAAATACCGAACAGGTTAAGGACAATTGCGATAATCACATACTGCGGGTCAAGCATTGTAAAGAATGCGCCGACAATTGATAATGAAATTGAACTCATCGCTTGTGCTGCAAGTGTGTAAAGACGCTGTGTTGACATTTTAGGAAGTACGTTTTTCAGTGAAATGAATACTTCCGACTGACCGAGCAGCATGGATGCAGCACCATTGTATGACTCGATGTAAGGCATACCGGTAATTTTATTTAGAATGATACCGATAATTTTAATGATCCACGGCAGAATTCTTGTATAGGACAAGATTCCGATAATCGCTGAGATAAAGATAATCGGTACAAGTACATTGAAGAAGAATACGTTTAATACAGTCGCTTCTCCGTCAAGCATTACTGCTTCACCCGGCGTTCCGGATTCAGTTGATAAAGACATCAAATCACCGAAGACAAACATGCCGCCTTCTCTTGCGAAACCGAGCAGTCTGTCAAACGCATCAGCAAACCATCCGATGACTGTCTGTCCGCCTGTTGTATTTAAAAATAGAAAAGCAAAGAATAACTGGAGTGCAAGAAGGACTAAAATATTCTTCCATTTCTTAAATGCAAGTTTTCTGTTGCTGCTTGCTATCCAGGCAAGGAAGAATGTGAATAATATACCCACTATGCCCATAACGATACTCATAATATATTTCCTCCCAAAAATAGTCTAAATAGTGACTGACTTATGTATGATGTTACGGACTATATTATATAGTATATTTCTTATAAACGCGATAGTATTTCTATATAATATGTAACCGATTACCGGGGCCTTAGCATTTGCGAATAAAGGGAATAACAGGTATACTTTAGTCAAAGAAGGTCAAAAGAGGTGTTGGTATGCGTAATATATCAGATATTATTGAAGAATATTTAAAAGAACTGATTAAAAAGTCCGAAGATGAAGGCGTTGAAATTAAACGTGCCCATATCGCTGAAAAATTTGATTGTGTACCTTCGCAGTTAAATTACGTCATCAAGACACGCTTTACAAACGAACACGGTTATACAGTTGAAAGTAAACGCGGCGGCGGCGGTTATATTCGTATTACTAAAGTTGAAACGCACTCCAAAGCGGAGTATCTTGCCCGGCTGAAGCAGCTGATCGGCCCCGCCGTCAGCCAGCAGAATGCTGAACGGATTATCCAGTCGATGCTTGAAAACAGAGCTGTGACATTAAGGGAAGCGAAAATGATTAATACAGCGGTATCGAGAGAGGCGTTATTAATTGAACTGCCATACAGAGACCAGCTTCGGGCGAATATATTAAACCGGATTATCGATGTGATTTTGTATAGTGAGGAGTGATGTCAGTGAAGTGTGAATTGTGCGGTGAAAGGGAAGCGAGCATCCATATCAGTAAGAACAGCGGATTTAACCAGCGGGAACAGTTCCTGTGTGAGCAGTGTGCAAACGAATCTTTTTCCAGTCAGTATTCAAGCTTTTCGGATGAGTCGTTTAACATTCATCAGCTGTTACAATCATTGTCGCAGCATCAGAAACTCACGAGAAGAGAATCTGAGACCAAACGCTGCGCCACATGCGGTTCAACGATTGAATCTATATTGAAAAAAGGCAGATTCGGCTGTTCGGAATGCTATACAACATTCTCTGACGAGGCACTTAATATTGTGAATCGTGTTCAGCTTCATCAGAACAGCCATGTCGGCAGAGTACCGAAAAAATCCAGGGCGCATCTGGAAGTGAAAAAGCAGATTGAAACACTTAAAGTGAAATTATCAGAGCTGGTCGAAGCACAGAATTTTGAAGAGGCTGTGGTTGTCCGCGATGAAATTAAGGCACTGGAATCGGCAGGTGAACGATGTGAATAATTATTTAAGTCCCTGGCTTAAGGACATTGAGGAACAACCCATTGAAATGTCTTCAAGAATCAGACTCGCGAGAAATATTAAAGGGCTGCCGTTCCCACACCAGCTGAATGACCCTGATGCTGTAGAGTCACTGTCCGGTGAGATTGAAGAGGTATTGACAGGGCATCACAATATACCGGTTAATGAAATGAACTTTGAAGATAAGGCGCTTCTCGTCGAAAAGCACCTCATCAGCCCTTTGTTCACAAAAAACGGGTATTCGAGCTTTATTAATAAAGATGAATCTGAATCTGTCATGGTGAATGAAGAAGATCATCTGCGGATTCAGGTAATGGGTGCCGGGGTGCCGATGCATGATTTATATGAAAAAGCGGTCAGAATAGACGATGTTTTGGAAGAGAAACTGAACTATGCTTTTGATGAGCGGTACGGTTTTTTAACGGCATGTCCGACAAATGTCGGCACAGGAATGAGGGCATCTGTAATGCTCCATCTCCCGGCATTATCATTAAATAATAAAATCAGCCGTTTCCAAAACAATTTAAATCGTTTTGGATTTGCGTTACGTGGTATATACGGGGAAGGGAGTGTGCCTCTCGGTCATATATACCAGCTGTCGAATCAGCTGACACTCGGACAGACGGAAGAGGAAATTATTGATCACCTGGACGAACTGAAAAATAGAATTATAGAAGAAGAACAGGAAGTCCGGAAGGATTTAATCACACACTACCCGGTGAAAACGAAAGATACAGTCAGCCGCTCTTATGGTATTTTAAAATATGCCTATACACTGACCTCAAAAGAAGCGGCAATGCACTTGAGCAATGTAAAACTCGGTATGGATATGGGAATCCTGAAAATTGATTTTAGATTTCAAGAGTGGGTACAATTAATCCAGCCGGCATTTGTTAAAAAAAGATTAAATGAGTTAAATAAAGAAATTTCATCTCTTGAAAAGGCAGTGGACGAAGAACGGGCCGCCTTATTAAGAGAACGATTAGGAGGAATGTAGTATGTTATTCGGCCGATTGACTGAACGTGCACAGAAAGTACTTGCCTTTGCACAGGAAGAAGCAATTAATTTAAAACATTCAAATATAGGAACAGAACACCTTCTGCTTGGTCTGGTGAAAGAGAAAGAGGGCATTGCGGCAAAGGTGTTATCGAATTTTAATATCACAGACGAAAATGTCCGTGATGAAGTATTTAATTTAATCAGTGAAGGCAATGAAGCGACATCATCGATTCACTATACACCGCGTGCTAAAAAAGTAATTGAATTATCCATGGATGAAGCGCGGAAGCTGCATCATAATTTTGTCGGGACGGAGCACCTTCTTCTCGGTTTAATCCGTGAAAGTGAGGGCGTTGCAGCAAGAGTGCTGTCAAATCTGGATTTAAATATTACAAAAGCACGGGCATCTGTCATTAAAATGCTCGGGAATCCGGACACGTTCCAGTCAAAAGGATCTGCGAAAAAAGATACTAATACACCAACGCTGGATTCACTTGCACGTGATTTAACAGCTATTGCACGTGAAGACAGACTGGATCCTGTTATCGGCAGATCTAAAGAGATTACACGGGTGGTTGAAGTACTCAGCCGCCGTACGAAAAACAACCCCGTATTAATCGGTGAGCCCGGAGTTGGTAAAACAGCGATTGCAGAAGGACTGGCCCAGTCGATAGTGAAACATGAAGTGCCTGAGACATTGAAAGATAAGCGTGTAATGTCACTGGATATGGGTACTGTGGTTGCGGGTACGAAATACCGCGGTGAATTTGAAGAGCGTATGAAAAAAGTGATGGAGGAAATTCATAAAGCAGGGAATGTTGTTTTATTTATTGATGAACTCCATACCTTGATTGGTGCAGGTGGTGCCGAAGGTGCGATTGATGCATCCAATATATTAAAACCGGCGCTTGCGCGCGGAGAACTGCAATGTATCGGAGCGACAACCCTCGATGAGTACCGCAGGCACATTGAAAAAGATGCGGCACTTGAAAGACGCTTCCAGCCGGTTCAGGTGGATGAACCGAGTGAAGAGGATGCGGTGTTAATACTGAGAGGACTGCGTGATAAATACGAGGCGCATCACAGAATTAATATTTCTGATGAAGCACTTGAAGCTGCTGTATATATGAGTAACCGTTATGTGCAGGATCGTTTTCTGCCGGATAAGGCAATCGATTTGATTGATGAAGCATCATCCAAGGTACGTTTAAGAAGTTACACATCACCGCCGGATTTAAAGGAACTTGAAGCAAGACTCGAGACTGTGAAAAAAGAGAAGGATGCGGCTGTTCAGAGTCAGGAATTCGAAGAAGCGGCAAACTTCAGAGATCAGCAGTCTAAGCTTGAGAAGGAGCTTCAGGATAAAAAGGATAATTGGAAAAAGGATCAGGAACGGCTGTCACAGTCTGTGACAAAAGCGGATATCGAAATTGTCATCAGTAATATGACGGGAATACCGCTGCAGAAAATTGCTGAAGAAGAATCAGAAAGACTGCTGAACCTTGAATCAATTCTGCACGAACGCGTGATAGGGCAGGATGCGGCTGTTGAATCGATTGCTAAAGCAGTCCGCCGTGCACGTGCAGGTCTTAAAAATCCAAAACGTCCGATCGGAAGCTTTATTTTCCTCGGACCGACAGGTGTCGGTAAAACTGAGCTGGCAAGAGCGTTGTCAGAAGCAATGTTCGGGGAAGAGGATGCGATGATTCGCGTGGACATGAGTGAGTATATGGAGAAACACTCCGTATCAAGACTTGTCGGGTCACCGCCGGGATATGTCGGTTATGATGACGGTGGTCAGCTGACTGAAAAAGTCCGCCGTAAACCATATTCACTTGTTTTGTTTGATGAAATTGAAAAAGCACATCCGGATGTCTTTAACATGCTCCTACAGGTTCTTGATGACGGCAGACTGACAGATTCAAACGGCAGAACGGTTGATTTTAGAAACACTGTAATTGTGATGACATCTAATGTCGGTGCACAGGAGCTGAAAGACCAGAAATTTGTCGGCTTCGGTTCATCGAATTCCGAAACGCCGGATTATGAAACCATTCGAAGCACGATGATGAAGGAACTGAAGAACACTTTCAGACCTGAATTTATCAACCGTGTGGATGACATTATTGTTTTCCACAGTCTCGAAAAAGAGCATCTTAAAGAAATTGTGTCATTAATGATTGATGATTTAAGCAGCAGACTCAGAGATAAAGAAATCGATGTTGTTGTGACGGATAATGCGAAAACACAGATTGTTGAGGACGGTTTCGATCCGGATTACGGTGCAAGACCACTCGCAAGAAGTATCCAGAAAAATATTGAAGATGTACTCAGTGAATCATTATTGTCCGGTGAAACTTTCGAAAACAAAGTCGTTACCGTGGACTATAAAGATGAGAAATTTGTGGTGGAAACAAGCGGTAAAGAAAAAGTAAAAAATTAAATTTACTGAATATCATTGAAGAACCGACAGTCATTAATGACTGTCGGTTCTTTTAGTATTCATCAATTAGTTTTTGTGCTGTCCGGTCATCTGTAACCAGTACATCAACAGCACCATTCATTAAAGCAACATGCATGCTTTCAATTTTATTGTCACCGCAAGCGATCGCGACAGTTTCTTTAATATGATTCTCAAGTGTAACGTTTACACCGATGATACTGTCATTTAAAGGGTGATTGATTAAGACACCGTCTTTATCAAGGAAATATGAGTTAATATCGGTTACAGCACCATAGTCTTTGAGTGAAGCCGTATCTTCATCAGAGAGGTAGCCGATTTCTTCCATTGTTGAATTGACTGTCGGATTTCCAATACCGATAATTGCGATATCCACGTTTCTCCCTTCTTCAAGCACACCGGAAATATCAGGAGATTCCACCAGACGCTGCTTGACATCCGTACTTCTTACCATGGCAGGCGCATAAAGATAGCTTGCGCTCGCCTGGAGTTTCTGCGCAAATTTAAGCGTGAGAATATTTGAGTGAAGATCAATATGACTGCGCCCCATCCCTCCGATTAACGGAACAATATGAAGGGATTCTGATTTCTGATAAGGGAATGCGTCAACAAAATTGGACACACCCTTTCCCCAGCTGATACCAATTGAATGAATATCATCAAGCTTTTTGGACACATGTACTGAGGCAAGCTGTCCTAAGATTTTCAGCGTTTCAGAGTATTCCTGGTCATGTCCGGGTGAGATAATCACTTCTTTCAGGCCGTATTTTTTTTCAAGTTTCAGTTCAAGATCAACTGTAAGTGCAGATTCATCCTTGATGAAAAATTCAATAATGCCGTCCTCTTTTGCTTTGGTCAGCATTTTTGAAATAATCGGCCGTGATACACCGATATGCTTCGAAATTTGAGCCTGAGTCAGTCCTTCAAAGTAATACAGCTTTGCAACTTTGACTAAAAGACGTGTGTCGTTTGTAATGGTTCCCATAATCTGCACCTTTTCATGTCTGTTTCTCTAATTAAAGTAATAGTTTAACAGGATTTTCAACCAATTCCTTTACGGTATCGCAAAAAGCAGCGGCAGGTGCACCGTTGATGACCCGGTGGTCGAATGACAGACTCAATGTCGATTTTTTGACTTTGACACATTTGTCATCAACTAAATCAACAACATCATACATTCCGCCGATTCCGAGAATGGCTGCCTGAGGCTTATTAATAATTGGTGTGAATTGTTTTATATTATACATGCCAAGATTACTGATTGTAAATGTACCATCCGACATTAAGCCCTCGGTGAAGTTTTTGTCTTTAATCTGCCTGATGATTTTTTTGCTTTCTTCCGATATAGAAGAAAGACCGCGCTGACCGGCATTTTTAATGACCGGGACAAATAATTCGCTGCCTGATGCGACTGCAATGCCGATATTTACAGACTCATGGTGATGGATTTCATTGTTTTGGTAAGTGATATTGATATCCGGATGTTTCTTTAAAGCAGCAGATACTGCAGCTGTGAACAGATCATTAAATGATATTTTAATGTCATCAGTGTTATCGTTTAATGTTTTACGCAGTTCAATCAGTCTGCCCATGGAAACTTCAAAGTCCATTGTTACGTGAGGTATCGTGTTTCTGCTGTCAAGCATTCTGTCGGCGGTCACTTTTTGAGCGCCTTTCAGTTTACTTGTTTTTACCGTCTCAGGCTGCCCGGCTGCAGCAGTTTCTGCTGTTTTTGGACTCTGTTTTTCATCTTTGATGCTGTTAATGTACTCTGCTACATCTTCTCTATGGATTCTGCCGTTTCTGCCGCTTCCAGTCACATCTTTAATATCGACATCATTGTTTCTTGCGAGTGCACGGGCTGACGGAGTCGCAGGGACTTTACCGATTCTGGATTGTGTGTTTTCCGCTCCAGTGTCATCCTTACTGTCTTTGCGGACATCAGTCTCAGTATTTTCAGAAGACGCGTCACTATTTTGTTCAGTATCATCAGTATCTCCCGATGCTTGTTCAGGCGGCGTGTCCGGAACGTCTTCACCGCTGTCGCCGATGTATCCGATGACCTGATTGACCGGTACAACATCATCTGTTTCATAATATTTTTTCAAGAGCACACCGTCATGATAGGATTCTACTTCAATGTTAATTTTATCTGTCATTATTTCAAGAATCGGTTCGCCTGTTTCAACGGTGTCACCTTCGTCTTTAAACCATTCAATGACAGTACCTTCAGCCATTGTACTGCTTAGTTTAGGCATAAATATTTCTTTAGCCATCCATTACACCTCCTTAACTTTGTAGTTCACCATTTCATCAACAGTTTCAATAATGTCTTCAACAGAAGGGACAGTCGCTTTTTCGAGATTCGGGTTATAAGGAATAGGTACAAAAGCGGCACCAAGTCTTCTGACAGGGTAGTCGAGATAATCAAATGCATCACTTTCTGCAATCAGTGAGGCAATCTCCCCGCCGATTCCGCCGAATTTCACCGCTTCATGGACGACGAGTACTTTTCCGGTTTTTGATACGGATTCAACGACTGTTTCAGTATCAAACGGTACAAGGGTTCTCGGGTCAACAATCTCTACATCAATGCCTTTTTCTTCAAGCGATTGTGCTGCTTCAAGTGCTTTATGAACCATAATTCCTGTAGCGACAATTGTGACATCGGATCCTTCCCGTTTAATATCCGCTTTTCCAAGGGGGATGCTGTACTGTTCTTCCGGAACGTCTCCTGATGTTTTATAGAGTAGTTTATGTTCATAAAAAACGACCGGGTTATTGTCGTCAATGGCTGCTTTTAACAGTCCTTTTGCATCTGCTGCTGTGGACGGCTGTACGACTTTCAGTCCGGGCACATGGGCTACCCATGCTTCAAGGCTCTGGGAATGCTGGGCGGCAGCACCCGTACCGGAACCGGCAGGTGTTCTGAGCACCATCGGGATGGTTCCTTTCCCGCCGTACATATATCTGATTTTTGCTGCCTGATTCGCAAGATTATCCATGGCAATTGTTATAAAATCAGAGAATTGAAGTTCTAAAATCGGACGCATCCCGGTTAAAGCAGCACCCACTGCTGTGCCGGATATAGCGGCTTCTGAAATAGGTGTGTTCCGGATGCGTTCAGGGCCGAATTCTTCAATCATTCCGCGCGTGACTCCAAAAGCACCGCCGTAAACACCAATATCCTCGCCAAGAATGAAAACATCATCGTTATTACGCATTTCCTGTGACAGTGCTTCTCTGACAGCTTCCAAGTATGTTATTTCTCTCATTACTTACGACCTCCAAATTTTATTCTGCGTATACATCTTCAAGCAGGGTGGATAAATCAGGTTCTTCACTGTCTAAAGCAAACTGAACACTCGCTTCGATTTCTTCAACTGCTTTTTCTTTTAACTGTTTTAATTCATCTTCACTGACGATACCTTCGCTGACTAAAGCATCTCCGAGTAATTTAATTGGATCTTTCTGACGCCATTCTTTTTCTTCTTCACGTGTACGGTATTTCTTTGCGTCACTCTTCGAGTGGCCTTTCCAGCGGTATGTTTTGAACTCCACTAATGAAGGTCCATTGCCGGCCCGTGCATAGTCCACAGCTTCTTCTGTTGCTGTCATCACTTCGAAAATATTATTGCCGTCTGCGACATTTCCCGGAATACCGTATGCTGCTGCTCTTTCGGCAATATCTTTAATGTTGGTCATATCATTGACTGACCCGGACATGCCGTATTGATTGTTTTCACAGACGAATACAACAGGAAGCTTCCATATTGAAGCGAGATTCAGTGCTTCATGAAAACTGCCCTCATTTGAAGCGCCGTCGCCAAAGAAACAAACGACAACACTGCCCTGATTTTTCATCTGGGAAGTTAGTGCCGCACCTGTCGCAATAGCGAACCCGCCGCCTACAATACCGTTTGCACCGAGGTTTCCTTTTTCAAGGTCCGCGATGTGCATTGAACCGCCTTTTCCTTTACAGTAGCCGGTTTTTCGGCCGAAAAGTTCAGCCATCATATATTTTGTTTCCGCACCCTTTGCAATACAGTGGCCGTGTCCCCTGTGTGTGCTGGTAATCATGTCTGAGTCGCTCAGCAGTGCACATACACCGGAAGCAGTTGCTTCCTGACCGACAGCAAGATGGGTCGTACCGTGAATCTTACCTTTCGCAAAAAATTCATCTACTTTTTCATCAAACAGACGGATTAACCACATTTCTTCATAAAGCTGGCTTAAATCATCGACAGTAACATTTTCTGGTAATTTAAAATCCATAAGACGCCTCCTGTTTTTACATTAGTTCCTATCAGGAACATTTGAAAAGATTATCGCATGATAGTTACAATTGTGTCAATATTTTATCCCGTCCGTTGAAAAAATAAATTTTCACATAATGTTCAAAATTATATTGACAAGATAATGTAACCGCTTTATTATTTACATAAGTTCTAAAATAGAACAAATGTAAAGGGTGGGTGTATATGCAAAGTGTTATTTTCATTTTCCTGGTGTTCATTGCCTTATGGGGTGCTCAGTTCATACTGACACATTATCAGTTGAAGAATTACTATAAAACAATTGCTGAAATGAGCAGAAGGGATTCAGGTTACCTTGGTGTCGGTGTCAGTAAGAAGCGTTTCGGCAAAGGGGTTGTGATTATTTTAGTCAGTGACAATGAGGACAATGTGATTGACGCTAAAATAATGAGCGGAGTGACGGTGTTTACGAGGTTTGAGAAATACAGTGAATTAATCGGGGAGAAGATCGCGATACTTAAAGAAAGTCATCATAGATTTAACGAACAGACGTATAAAGCACTTAATGATGCAATTAAGAAAATAGACAATGAAAAATATCAAGTATAAGGGGGATTTAAAATGGACTTTATCGTAAGAATAGCAGAAGGGTTTATCGGGATGTTTCAGGAAGGCGGAGATACTTTCATCGGCATGGTAACAGGCATTATTCCATTGTTGATTGTATTAATTACCGCGGTAAATGCTGTGGTGAGATTTGTTGGTGAGGAGCGGGTGACACGTTTTGCGCAGAAGCTGACAAAGTATTTCATCTTCAGATATACACTGTTTCCACTTTTGGCAGTATTCTTTTTAACGAATCCAATGGCATATACTTTCGGCCGATTTTTACCGGAGAAACAAAAGCCTGCATTCTATGACTCGGCAGTATCATTTGTACATCCGATTACAGGGCTTTTCCCGCATGCGAATCCGGCGGAACTGTTTGTGTATCTTGGTGTTGCTGCAGGTTTGACAACGCTCGGATTATCACTCGGGCCGCTCGCAATTATGTATTTTATTACGGGGATTGTAGTGATTTTAATCCGTGGTGTGGTCACTGAATTTATCACGGTGCGTATGATGAAAAAACAGGGATACTTTGATAAGGAGTAGGGGGAAAACTTATGTATAAACATGTGAAGATATCAAAAGGTTCCGGCGGCTGGGGCGGACCGTTAACTATAAAACCGGATGAAACAAAAAAATATATCGTGTCTGTCACAGGCGGGGGCATTGACCCTCTGACTCAGCATATTGCAGAAATGACAGGTGCAGAGGCAGTGGACGGCTTCAGTACAAGAGTGGGCTATGAAGAGATGGCATGTGTCGTGATTGACTGCGGCGGTACGGCGAGATGTGGTATTTATCCGAAAAATAATGTGCTGACTGTTAACCTTCATGCAACAGGACCGTCTGGGCCGTTGATGCAGTTTATTAAGGAACACAATTTTGTGTCCGGGGTTAAAAAGAATAATGTGGAGTATACAGATAAAGAGGCGTCTGATGAAACAGAGGCTGTGACACATCAGGAAGCAGCGAATGAAAAAACTGCGCATGAGATTAAAGAGGAAGCAAAGATAAAAGCGAAAGAAAATTATCCGCAGGAGCGTAAGAAAGGTTTTATCGAGCGTTTCGGCCGGGCGATGGGCGGTGTCGTCAGCGTATTCTATCAGGCAGGGCGTGAAACGATTGATCAGGTAATTAAAAACATACTGCCTTTCATGGCTTTTGTGTCGATGCTGATTGGTATTATCACTTTTACCGGAATCGGTGATTTAATTGCGAATCTTGTGACGCCGCTTGCAGGAAATATTTTTGGTCTGCTCCTGCTGTCAGTGATTGTCTCTCTGCCGATTCTTTCACCTGTACTTGGTCCCGGGGCTGTTATCGCGCAGGTGGTCGGTGTCTTAATCGGTACTGAAATCGGCCGGGGAAATATTCCGCCGGAGATGGCACTGCCTGCACTATTTGCAATTAACCCTCAGGCCGGGGCTGACTTTGTGCCGGTTGGACTGACGTTAGGTGAAGCAGAGCCTGAAACAATTGAAGTCGGTGTGCCTGCAGTACTGTTTTCAAGGGTAATCACAGGTCCGCTTGCAGTATTAATCGCATTCGGATTCAGTTTCCTGATTTATTAATTTTTGAATGGAGGAATCATTTTGGAAAAGCTACACGGTAATATTATGGAGCTCGGCAGCGAGTGGGAAATGATTAAAAGCGAAAATATGGTGATTTTATTCAACCATCATTCGCCGCAGGAATTAAAAGATATTTCAGTCGTTCACGATGGTGAAGTGACTCAGGATGTAGAGGCAGGGGATGTTCTGGTGCTTCATGAAACAGAATATGAAATCCTCTTTGTCGGAGATAAAGCGAATGAAACGCTGAGAGAACTCGGTCACGCGACGTTTAAATTTAATGATGAAAGTAATGCGGATCTGCCGGGGACAATTTGTCTTCAGAAAAAAGCGATTCCTGACCTGGAAGTCGGGCAGAAAGTCATTATAAAAACTAAATAACATGGAGGCAAAAATATGCTGGGTGTGAATAGAGAACTTGTAGAGCTTGAAAAATCGGGAAAAGAAATACGGGTCGGCTTAGTCGGCGCCGGTCAGATGGGACGCGGAATGATTTCCCAGATTGAGTCTATGAAAGGCATGAGAGTAGCTGCGACAGCAGATATTAATCTGGATAATGTGAAACATGCATATTCAATCGCAGGAATAAACGATGCGGATGTTGCCGTGCCGGAAAATATCGGTGAGGCGGATCAGGCGCTCGGTGAAGGTAAATACCTGGCGTTAACGGATACAGACTTATTGTGTGAGGTTAAAGGACTCGATGTCATTGTTGATGCGACGGGTGTGCCGGAGGTTGGTGCACTTGTTGCTGTCAAAGCAATTGAAAATAAAAAGCATATTGTCATGCTGAATGTTGAAGCGGACATTACTGTCGGAGTATATCTGAATAAGCTTGCAGGTGAAAACGGAGTTGTCTACACAGGATCTGCAGGTGATGAGCCGGGGGCGATTATGGAACTTTACGATTTTGCGGATGCGCTCGGCTTCAACATTGTCGGTGCGGGGAAAGGTAAAAATAATCCATTAAACCTGGATGCAAATCCGGACAGTGTGGCTCAGGCTGCGGCGGAGAAAAAGTCAAATCCGAAAATGATTGCCTCCTTCCAGGATGGTACAAAAACGATGGTGGAAATGAATGCAGTTGCCAATGCGACCGGCTTTCTGCCGGATAAGCCCGGAATGCACGGCTTTAAAGCGGGCGTGAAGGAACTCCCTGATATCTTTCGTCTTGAAGAAGACGGCGGTCAGGTGAAAAACCATAGGATTGTTGACTTTGTGAATGGTATTGCACCCGGTGTATTCTTAATCATTTCTTCCGATAAAGAGGAAGTAAATGAAGAAATGAAATATTTAAGTATGGGTGACGGCCCGAACTATGTTCTCTACAGACCGTATCACTTAACGAGTCTTGAAACGCCGTTATCTATCGCAAAAGCATATCTTCACAACACACCGACGATTGCGCCGAATGCCGGAATGATTGCAGAAACAGCGACAGTTGCAAAGGTGGATTTGAAGGCTGGAGAAAGTCTCGATACAATCGGCGGCTTCACTATTTACGGCAGAATTTATGAGTACGAAGAAGCAAAATCGCTGAATGCTCTGCCGATTGGTCTGGTAAACAACAGGCTCGTGCTTAAAAATGATGTGAAAAAAGGTGACGTCATTACATATGATGATGTCAATGATGATGAAAACTCATTCATCTGGAAGCTTAGAAAAAAACAGAATGAAATGCTCGATTAATAAAATTCCCGCCGGATGCCCGGCGGGAATTTTATTGTTTTTTAATGGATATATTCGGTGATGATGTTTTGGATGAATTGTTTCCCGGCAGGAGTTCCAATAGATTCCGGATGGAACTGGACCCCTTCTATCGGCAGTGTTTTATGGCGTATGCCCATCACTTCTCCATTTTTTGTTTCTGATGTAATTTCAAAACAGGTCGGCAGTGTTTCCCGTTTTACAATTAGTGAATGGTATCGCATGACTTCCATTTCCCGGTCGAATGCTGTGTATATACCGTCTCCTGTGTGACGGATTAAAGATGTTTTTCCGTGCTGGAGGGAAGGTGCCGGTACAACATCGCCGCCGAACGCCTGTGCCAGTGCCTGCTCACCGAGACAGACACCAAAAATCGGATAGGTTTCTTTGAAAGCATCGATGAGTGTCATCGTCATTCCGGTTTCATCAGGTGAACATGGTCCCGGTGATAGAACAATTAAATCAGGATTCAGGTCTTTGACTTCTTCAAGGTTAATCATGTCGTTTTTTACGACGGTCACTTCCTGACCGAGCTCTCCAAAATACTGTACCAGATTAAATGTGAATGAATCGTAATGATCAATCATCAGTATCATTGGATTCACCTGCTTTCCCGAATACAGATTCTGCAATCTGTACTGTTTTAATGAGTGCGCTTGCTTTATTCACAGTTTCCTGGAACTCTGCCTCAGGCTCTGAATCTGCCACGACTCCGGCGCCTGCCTGAATATGAATGGTGCTGCCTGAAAGTGTCATCGTCCGAATGGTGATGCATGAGTCCATGTTTCCGTCAAAACCGACATAAAGAACAGCGCCGCCGTATACACCACGGGCCGTGGGCTCAAACTCACGGAGAATCTGCATCGCACGTACCTTCGGTGCACCGGACAATGTGCCGGCAGGGAAGGCGGATACGAATGCATCAATCGGTGTGACATTGTCACGAATTTGTCCGTTCACGACACTGACAATATGCATGACTTTGGCAAATCTGCCAATCGTCATGTACCTGGTGACATCGACTGAACCGTATTCTGCGACTCTGCCGATATCGTTTCTCGCAAGATCAACAAGCATCCGGTGCTCTGCAAGTTCTTTTTCATCATTAATTAAATCCGCTGCGAATGCTTCATCTTCTTCCGGTGTCGCACCGCGGGGACGTGTCCCTGCAATCGGATGGATTTCAAGCCGCCCGTTATTCACCTCAAGCTGCCTTTCCGGAGAACTGCCGATTAATGTTTTATCATCAAGAGTCAGATAAAACATGTAGGGAGAAGGGTTTATATTTCTCAAAATACGATACAGTTCAAAGCCCGAGCAGGTAGTTTCAACTTCAAAACGCTGCGACAATACCGCCTGAAATACATCACCCTGATAAATGTAATCTTTAATCTTTTTAACATCACGGATGAAAGCATCATGAGTGTAGTTGCTTGATACATCAATCGGCTGGTTTTCTCCGGCATCGGGGGAAAGCATTAAGTCTCTCAGGCTGACAGCATACTGCAGCTTTTCCTTAACATCATTAATATGGTTTGAATGTGTCTCATAAACTTCCTGAAGTGGAGTGTCTGATGAAGTGTCGGCATATGAAATGACACTGGTTTCTTTGGTCCGGTGGTTATAGGCAATCAGTGTGCTGCAGAAAATAAAATGATATTTTCCGCCGGCACTGCTGCGGGGTTCGACGGGTGCAAAATCACTGACTGCTTCATAACTGATGTATCCGACTGCACCGCCTTTAAAAGGAAGCGGAATATCATCAGTGAATGCATCAATCTGCTGCATGGTCTCTGAAAATGCCTCGCTCAGACTGCTGTAGGAAACGGATGTATCAGACCGGGTATCTGTGACTGTAAAAGAATGGTCGATTTCTTTCATTTCATACATGGGGTTAAGGCCGATGAATGAGTAATTGGACCATTCGGATGTCGGGTCATTGCTTTCCAGTATGTAGGATGCTTCGTCTTTCAATGCGTTAAAAATATGGATGGGGGTTAGAATATCAGTAAAAAAAGTATCAACGACAGGGACTGTTTTATATGTTTCTGCACGTTCCTGAAATTTTTTAAAAGTAGACATGGCATCACCTGATCATAAATTTATAATAGCTTGTCGACAGTTTAGAGAATGAGAGACGTAAAGTCAAGTGTTCACGGTGCTTTTGTGAAGTTGTCACGCTTTCAAATTACGGCAATTCATAATACAATATAGGTTAATACTTTTACTGGAGGCAGAAAACAGAAATGGCGAAGTCAAAAAATGTATTTGAATGTATGTCCTGCGGTTACGAGTCCCCGAAGTGGATGGGTAAGTGTCCGAACTGCGGCTCATGGAACCAGATGGAAGAAAAGCTTGTTCATAAAGAGACAACGGGCAGAGGTACACTCGGCAAGAAAGAACAGGAAGAGCGTTCCCGTTCAAGGAAGCTTGAGCGTGTAAAGCAGGCGCACACACCGAGAACATACACTCAAAGCGGGGAGTTTGACCGTGTACTCGGCGGCGGAATCGTGGATGGTTCTTTGATTTTAATCGGCGGAGATCCCGGTATCGGAAAATCCACAATTTTACTCCAGACGGCTTTGACACTTTCTGAAAAGCACGAGGTGCTCTATGTTTCAGGCGAAGAGTCTTTGGAACAGATTAAACTGCGGGCGGACCGGCTGACTGAATCCAGTGAGAGACTGAATGTCTACAGTGAGACAAACCTCTTTTATATTCATGATGAAGTCAAAAAACTGAACCCTGACTTTTTAATCATAGATTCCATTCAAACGATTTTTCATCCCGATATTACAAGTGCACCGGGCAGTGTTTCACAGGTGAGAGAATGTACACAGAGCCTGATGAATATTGCCAAAGGAAATAATATCGCAACGTTCATAGTCGGTCATGTCACAAAAGAAGGTCAGATTGCCGGACCGCGTCTGCTCGAGCACATGGTGGATACTGTTCTTTATTTTGAAGGCGACCAGCATCATACATTCCGGATTCTGCGTGCCGTTAAAAACCGTTTCGGATCTACAAATGAAATGGGTATATTCGAGATGAAGAATGAAGGGCTTAAGGAAGTGCTGAACCCTTCTGAAATATTTTTGGAAGAACGCTCGAAGAATGCTCCGGGATCTGCTATTGTGGCGACAATGGAAGGAACGAGGGCAATGCTTGTGGAAGTTCAGGCGCTGGTGACACCAACACACTTTCACAATCCGCGGCGTATGGCGACAGGGATTGACCAGAACAGGCTGTCTCTTCTGATGGCAGTACTTGAGAAAAATGAGGGCTATCTCATGCAGCAGCATGATGCATATATTAAAGTTGCAGGCGGTGTGAAACTGGATGAACCGGCAGTGGATTTGAGCGTTATCATCAGTATAGCGAGCAGTTTTAAAGGAACGGTTGTCCGCGGGGAAGATTGTTTTATCGGTGAAGTCGGATTGACAGGTGAAGTCAGACGCGTGACAAAGATTGAACAGAGACTGCAGGAAGCGGCGAAACTCGGCTTCAAAAGAGCGGTGATACCGTCATCCAATATGAAAGGGACTAAAATCCCGGAAGGCATCAATGTATTCGGAGCGAGAACGCTCGGGGATGCACTGAAGTATGTTGACAACTAATATTTGAAAAGGAGGGAGAAGATGCTGAGATACTTATTGTATGTGTTATACTTTATCATTGGATTATCTCTTGGTGTCTGGCTGCTGCCGAGTGTGTTCGGACTGCTGCCGCTGGAACTGCCGGAGCTGATTGATAATGTATTTGTATATGCATTTATCGGCGGTGTTTTATTTCTGGCATTGTTTTTCTGGTCGGTGGACCAGGTTGAGAAACTGATTCGTAAAGGCGAAGGTGTGATTTTAAACCGCAGCATTGTAGAGATTACTTTTGCGACACTCGGAATGATTATCGGGCTTGTGATTGCTGTACTTATTTCTTTATTATTAAATACTTTAAATATACCGTTAATCAGTGACATTGTGTCGTTTGTTCTGGCTGTGGTTCTTGGATATCTTGGTTTCCAAATCGGTATGAAAAAATACGGTGAAGTGCTGGATTTGTTTCAAAAACCCCAGCAGAAAGCAAAAGAAATACCGGCAGCAGGGAAGAAGTTTCTTGATACGAGTGCGATTATTGATGGTAGAATAGTAGATGTAGTCAAGACGGGGTTTATAGACGGAGAGCTTATTGTCCCGCAGTTTGTACTGGATGAGCTGCAATTGATTGCAGATTCTACAGATTCAATTAAAAGGGACCGCGGACAGCGCGGGCTTGATATGCTGAATCAGCTTCAGACTCTGGATGATATTCAGGTGATGCCGGTCAAATATGATAAACTGGATGTGGACCAGCAGTTAATCCAGCTGGCAAAAGCAGAAAAAGGTGCCATCATTACTACGGATTTCAACTTGAACCGGGTGTGTCAGGTACACAATATAAAAGTTTTAAATGTGAATGAACTGTCTGATGCTATTAAACTGCTTGTTGTGCAGGGTGATGTGATTGATATTCTTGTCACTAAGTACGGCAAGGAAGAAGGACAGGGTGTCGGGTACCTTGATGACGGGACAATGGTGGTCATTGAGGACGGCAGACATCTGATTAATAAAAATGTACGTGTTGAAGTAACGAGCGTGCTTCAGACCAATTCCGGTCGAATAATATTTTCAAGGAAAGAGAGCTAACGATGGGTTATACTGCGATAATTCCTGCCGCTGGGCTGGGGAAAAGAATGGGAATGGACTACAACAAAGTCTTTATACGCATTAATGAGATGGCTGTAATTCAGATGACTGTCAGTCAGTTTGAAAAAGACGATCATTGTGAAGCTATATATCTTGCAGCACGGGCGGATGAGATAGAAAGTATGAATGAGCTGTTTTCCGACTCGAAGAAAGTGAAAGGTATCTTTGCCGGCGGTTCTGAACGCCAGGACAGTATTTATAATGTTCTAAAGCAGATACCAAAGTGCCGGTATGTGATGATTCATGACGGTGCGAGGCCGTTTGTGACGAAGGATACGCTCGATGCTTTATATGAGAGTGTCAAGGTGGACAAGGCTGTAATCTGCGGCGTAAATGTTAAAGACACAATTAAAATTGTTGATGACGGTTTAGTGACCAATACTGTACCGAGGGAGCGGCTGTTTGTTGTGCATACACCGCAGGCGTTTGATTATGACTTAATCTTAAAAGCCCATCGGGAGGCCAGAGAAAACCAGCTGGCTGTTACAGATGATGCTATGATGGTTGAAGAACTCGGCCGTTCAGTGAGTGTTGTACCGTCCAATTATGACAACATTAAAATTACGACAACTGAGGATTTAATCATCGCTGAAGCAATACTTCAAAGAGGTGACCTTGGATGAGAATAGGGCATGGTTATGATGTACATGCATTTGACGACAGCCGACCGCTCATTATCGGCGGATTGAATATCCCGCACGACAGAGGACTTAAAGGCCATTCTGATGCGGATGTACTTCTCCATACGATTGCTGACGCTGTACTGGGCGCCCTTGCGCTTGGAGATATCGGGAAATTTTTTCCGGATACAGATGAAGAATTTAAGGATATGGATTCGAAGGTGCTGCTTAAAGAGGTCGTTTTGAAGATGTTTCGTGAAGGATATCAAATCGGCAATATAGATGCAGTGATTATGGCGGAAGAACCGAAATTCAGACCGCATATTGATAAGATGCGGGAAATTGTTTCAGACATTTTGGAGACGGATTTATCGAATGTTAATATAAAGGCAACAACGACTGAGAAACTTGGGTTTACCGGCAGACGTGAGGGTATCGCAAGTGAAGCGGTAGTACTTTTAGTAAAAACGGAGGAAGAAAAATGAGTAAAGTAAGAGTGAGATACGCACCGAGTCCGACAGGCTATCTGCATATCGGAAATGCGCGTGCGGCATTATTTAATTATTTATATGCGCGGCACTATGACGGGGATTTTATTATCCGTATTGAAGATACAGATAAAGCCCGCCACGTAGAAACAGGTGAAGCCTCCCAGCTTGAATATTTAAAATGGCTCGGCCTTGACTGGGACGAAGGTGTGGATAAAGAAGGCAGTTACGGTCCGTACCGTCAGTCTGAGCGCCAGCATATTTATGACCCGTATATTCAAAAACTTCTTGATGAAGATAAAGCGTACCGCTGTTATATGACATCGGAGGAACTGGAGAAAGAACGCGAGGGGCAGATTGCACGCGGAGAAATGCCGAGATACGGCGGCCAGCACGCACATCTTACAAAAGAGGAAGAAGAGACGCTGATTGCAGAGGGGCGTGAACCATCTATCCGTATTCGTGTGCCAAGAGATAAAACATATGCGTTCAATGATATTGTAAAAGGTGAAGTGTCATTTGATTCCAACGGCTTCGGTGACTGGGTTATCGTGAAAAAAGACGGTGTGCCGACATATAATTTTGCAGTAGTGATTGATGATCATGAGATGGAGATTACACATGTACTCCGAGGTGATGATCATATTTCAAATACGCCGAAACAGCTGATGGTCTATGAACTTCTCAGTTTAACGCCGCCGGAATTCGGACATACGGCATTGATTGTGAATGAACAGAAAAAGAAATTATCAAAGCGTGACGGCTCCATTATCCAGTTTATCGAGCAGTATAAGGATCTTGGTTATCTGCCGGAAGCGATGTTCAATTTCATCGCACTTCTCGGCTGGTCTCCTGAAGGAGAAGAAGAAATTTTCTCCAAGGATGAATTCATTAAATTATTTGATGAAAACCGTCTGTCAAAAGCACCGGCATTTTTTGATAATCAAAAATTGATGTGGATTAATAACCAGTACATGAAAGAAAAAGATACAGATGCGGTATTTGAGATGGCACTGCCGTTCCTTGTAAAAGAAGGGCTGATCAGCGAATCAGCGGATGAAAATGAACTTCAGTGGGCAAAATCACTGGTTGAACTTTATCAGCCGCAGATGAGTTATGCCGGTGAAATCGTTGGACTGTCAACACAGTTCTTTACAGAAACACTTGAATTTGATGAAGCGGCATCGGCAGTGATTAATGATGAACATATCAGTGAATTGATGACTGCGCTGTATGACGAATTTGACAGCCTTGAAGATTTTTCGCCTGAAGCAGTCAAAAAATCAATTAAAAATGTTCAGAAAGCAACCGGATATAAAGGAAAAAAACTGTTTATGCCAATCCGTGTCGCTGTTACCGGTGAAACAAAAGGGCCGGAACTGCCGAACGCAATTGCTTTAATCGGTAAGGAAAAAACGCTTCAGCGTATCGAAAAATTGAAGTAAAACCATTTATTTTATATGATAAAGTTACAGAGAACCCGAGTATGATGATGATCGGACATAAAGAGACCGCCCGGCTGGTGAGAGGGCGGCAGTATTTTCATCAGAATTGCGCTTTGTAATCAGGTAAATATTTTGAGTGCAGCGTCAGCTGTAAACAGAGTGGAACCGTGTGATGAGCGCCTCTGTCCAATTTTGGACAGAGGCGTATTTTTATAAGGGGGGAAGGGCAGGATGTTTAAAAGAATAAAAGAAGATGTTGACATGGTGCTGGAATTTGATCCGGCTGCGAAAAGCCGTGCCGAAGTATTTTTTACGTATTCCGGCCTCCATGCTGTATGGTCGCACTTACTGGCACATAAATTATATAAAAATAATTTCACAATAGCTGCAAGAATGATTTCGCAGGTCAGCCGTTTCTTTACAGGGATAGAAATTCATCCTGGTGCACAAATCGGCAGGCGGCTGTTTATTGACCATGGAATGGGGACAGTCATCGGAGAAACGTGCCGTATCGGCAATAACGTCATGATATATCAGGGAGTGACGCTCGGCGGAACAGGAAAGAAAGAGACGAAGCGCCATCCTGATCTTGAGGATAATGTACTGGTCGCGGCAGGATCAAAAATACTCGGCAATATTGTAATAGGAGAAAATACTAAAATCGGTGCAAATTCAGTTGTACTTAACGATGTGCCGAGAGATGCAACAGTGGTGGGCATCCCGGGGCGGATTGTAAAACGCCAGGGTGAGAAAGTAAAAGATACACATGATTTAAATCACACAGACCTTCCGGATCCGATTCTGGATATGATTTTAGGTCTTGAGGAAGAAATAAAAGACTTTCGCAATGAAGTCAGGAATGAGGTAAAAGATGGTTCTCATATATAATACATTAACAAGACAGAAAGAAGAGTTTAAACCGATTGAAGACGGAAAGGTTAAGATGTATGTCTGCGGTCCGACTGTATATAACTATATCCACATCGGCAATGCACGCCCCGCAATTGTTTTTGACACAGTAAGGCGGTATCTTGAGTATAAAGGGTATGATGTATCCTACGTTTCAAACTTTACGGATGTTGACGATAAATTGATCAAAGCATCGAAAGAATTAAATGAAGAAGTGCCGGAAATTGCCGAGCGTTTTATTGATGCATTCTTTGAAGACACAGGTGCATTAAATGTGAAAAGAGCCACTGCACATCCCCGTGTAATGGATCATATGGATGATATTATTAATTTCATTGGTGTACTGATTGAAAAAGGTCATGCGTATGCGTCGGAGGGTGATGTTTATTTCAGAACACGTTCATTTGACGGCTATGGTAAACTGTCGCATCAGTCCGTTGGTGATTTGAAAGTCGGTGCAAGAATTGAAGCTGGTGACAAAAAAGAGGATCCGCTTGACTTTACACTGTGGAAAAATGCAAAACCGGATGAAATCAGCTGGCAGGCACCATGGGGTGAAGGGCGTCCCGGCTGGCATATAGAATGCAGTGTCATGGCGCGGGAACACCTTGGAGATACGATTGATATTCATGCAGGCGGCCAGGATCTTACATTCCCGCACCATGAAAATGAAATTGCACAGAGTGAGTGCCATTCGGATGCTGCATTTGCGAATTACTGGATGCACAACGGTTATATTAATATTGATAACACGAAAATGTCCAAGTCACTCGGTAACTTCATACTGGTTCATGATATTATCAAAGAAATTGACCCGAATGTACTGCGTTTCTTTATGATCAGCGTACATTACCGCAACCCTATTAACTATAACCGGGAGCTTGTGGAAGCGGCGAGAAGCGGGCTTGAACGTATTAAATCAAGCTACCATGAAGGCCGTGAGCGGTTGGAACGTGCTGTAAGTAATGAAATTGATGACAAAGTGATTGAAGCAGTTGAAAGCAGCAGACAGGCATTCGAATCGCATATGGATGATGATTTTAATACAGCAAACGCCATTACAGTATGGCATGACCTCGCGACTGAACTGAATAAATATCTTCGGAGAGATGCGACGAATGAAGATGTGCTGAACCGTTTTATTGAAACATTTGATATGTACAGCAGTGTACTTGGTGTCAGCCTTGAAAAAGAGGAGATTCTCCTTGATGAAGAAGTGGAAGCATTAATTGAAGCGCGTGAAGAAGCACGAAGTAATAAAGACTTTCAAAAAGCAGATGAAATTCGTGACCGTTTAAAGGCGGAAGGGATTATTCTTGAGGATACAAAAGACGGAGTGAGATTCAAACGTGGATGATAAAAATATTGACCGTGTCCCGTCGCTGTCTCTTGCCTTTGTAGGTGATGCTGTCTATGCAGTGTATATGCGTAAGCATCTGGTTGAACGTTATCCTTATTTGAAACCTGACGACCTTCACCGGAAGGCGAATAAGCTCGTCAGCGCGCGCGCCCAGGCTGCTGCTCTGCATCATTTGAAAAATGAAGGACACCTGACGGATGAAGAATGGGAAATCGCAAAAAAAGCACGCAATAAATCCAGTGCCACCCGCGCGAAAAATGCGACGATTAAAGAATACCGTAATGCTTCAGGGCTTGAAGCACTGATCGGCCGTCTCGATTTGTCCGGTAATACGGAAAGAGTGGAAGCGCTGATGCAGGAAATTATAGAATGGAGTGAAGCAGATGAGTGAATCGGTGATTGCCGGACGTCATGCAGTAAAGGAACTGCTCAAAACGGATAGTGATATCAACAAGATATTTATTCAGGAGACAGTTAACAAACATCAAATCAAAGATATACTGGACCTTTCGAAAAAGAAAAAAATAGTAGTACAGAGTGTCCATAAAAATAAGCTTGACGGTCTGACGAAAGAGCGGCATCAGGGGATTGTTGCGCTTGTATCAGCGCATGAATATATGCCTTTTGAGGAATTAATGCAGAAAATTGAGGGACGCCGTGCGAACATCATTGTTCTTGACGGGCTTGAAGATCCCCACAACCTCGGGTCTATACTGAGAACGTGTGATGCGTCAGGTTTCGACGGTGTGATTATACCAAAGAGACGCTCTGTGCAGCTGACAGATACAGTGGCCAAAACATCAACGGGTGCCATTGAGCATATTCCTGTTGTCCGTGTAACGAATATCAATCAGACAATTGATCAGCTGAAATCTTCCGGCTTCTGGGTTATCGGCAGTGACGGTTCCGGAGAAATGGATTACCGGGAGATTAAGGCGGATACGAATACAGCGCTTGTGGTCGGCAGTGAAGGACAGGGAATCAGCCGTAAAACGCTTGAGAAATGTGATTTTGTTGTTAAAATCCCGATGGCCGGCGCCATCACAAGTTTAAATGCTTCTGTTTCTGCAGCCCTTCTGATGTATGAAGTATACAGGCAGCAGAATCCGGCCGGCGGAGAATAGTGATGAGACTTAAACGGCGTGTGATGATTGTAGACGGCTACAATTTAATTGGTGCCGACCGGGAAGTGTTCAAAGAAGCGAAGCTTTCACTGGAACTTGCAAGAGAAACCGTACTTGCAAGTCTTGCAGAGTATCAGTCTGTCTCGAATTATGAAATCATCTGTGTTTTTGATGCCTACGAAGTGAAGAGTACTGAAGCGGTGGAAGACCATTACGGTGTGACGGTTGTGTATACGAAGGAAAAAGAAACTGCGGATGAATATATTGAACGGTATGTATACGATCATTATCACCCCCTTTTATGTGAAATTAATGTAGTCACAAGTGATTTGTCCGAACAAAACACAATTTTTGCGATGGGGGCATACCGCACATCATCGCGGGAAATGTGGCTGAATTTAAAGGATGCAGAAAAAAATATCAGCAGAAAAGTAGATGCAATAAATGAAAAACTGCCGAGGCAGAGACTCGAAATCAGCAGTGAAGTCCGTGCTGAACTTGAAAAATGGAGACGCGATGAAAAATAGGCGGCTTGCTGAATACACGGAATCCCCTTAATATTTGGTGTAATAACCAATTGGAGGGGATGACGGTGTACCAGATTGCGTCTTTTTATTTGTATATAAAAGAAACATTAGATGATACGGTGAACAGATATGCTGTAAATGTGGCGGAAGGCCGCAAACATTATTTTGATGAAATTGACAAACATATCCGGCCGGGTGTCATCAGGCAGACATACAAGTATCAGCTGACGCCTGAAGACCGTAATGATTTTGTGCAGGAATTGATGGAGACAGCCTTCAAAAACTGTTCCAGATATGATCCTTCCCGCGGCGATTACCGGCGTTATATATACCGGTCTACAAAATACGAGCTGATGAAAATGTATTATAAGAAACTCAGGGACACTAATGTGTTTTTAACAAAAAATGAAGAAGGGATTTCATTTTCTGTTGCGGATTACAAGATGCGAGGCATCTGCAACCCGCTTGATATTATTGTTTTTGAAGAAGGTGAAAGTTATCTGCTCAATGATGACGGGCCGTGCACAAAGCTCGAACGGAGAGTGTATAATGAATATCACCGGGGATATAAGATAAAGGAAATAGGCAGCAGGATGGGCATGTCTGAAAAAAATGTCCGCAATACTCTGTACAGAGCAAGGGTGAAAGCGATGCGCGTCCACGGTGAAGAGATACAGAGTGGTATTTGACAACATTTCCTTAAATAGTTATAGTATATTAGAATCGAAATGAGGATTTTAAGATGAAAGTAGCTTTGCTGTGCGGACAATGCGGTTCGCGCAATTACACAACTGAAACCGAACATAAAGAACGTCTGACAATTAAGAAGTACTGCAAGAAGTGTAATCAGCATACTACACATAAAAGTTCCATCTGATACAGGAGGACGAAGTAATAATGTCGAATAATAAAAACTTTTTACAAAATGTTGTCAGCGAAATGAAAAAAGTGAGCTGGCCGACAGGGCAGGAAACTGTAAGATTTACAATTATTGTAGTGATTACAGTGGTATTCTTCTTGGCGTTTTTCTATGCGCTGGATTTAGGTATTACAGCACTTATAGATCTATTGTAATTTAAAGGAGCGATTAGATGTCTGGAGAAAAGAATTGGTATGCAGTACATACTTATTCCGGATATGAAAATAAGGTAAAAGCGAATTTACTCGCACGTTTGGAAACGATGAATATGCAGGACCAGATTTTCAGAGTGATTATTCCTGAAGAGGAAGAAGTGACTGTGAAAGATGGTAAACGTAAGTCGGCGATGAAGAAAACATTCCCGGGGTACGTGCTTGTTGAACTCGTTATGACCGATGAGTCATGGTACGTTGTCAGAAACACTCCGGGTGTTACTGGCTTTGTAGGCTCTCAAGGTGCAGGAAGTAAGCCGAATCCTTTACTTCCTGAGGAAGTGAAATTCATATTGAAATCAATGGGTATGGCAGAAAGAACAATTGATTTCGAAGTTGAAACAGGAGAAGTCGTCAATATCATTGACGGTCCGTTTAAAAATCAGGCGGGCGAGATTAAGTCTATCGATACGGAAAGATATAAACTCACTGTTCTTGTAGAGATGTTCGGACGTGAAACACCGGTTGAAGTCGAATTTGACCAAATCGAAAAAATGTAATAAGACACTTGTGTTTTTTTACTGAGAGTGTTATTATTCTATGGTCGGAATTTTTCCGGCCATCTTTTAGTGTGAACTATTATGATGAAGAGTGGGAGGATGAAATCTAACACATCCTGTGACCACATCACGATAACGAGGAGGTGCACATCGTGGCTAAAAAAGTAATTAACGTTGTGAAATTGCAGATTCCTGCAGGAAAGGCAAACCCAGCACCACCGGTTGGTCCGGCACTGGGACAAGCAGGTGTCAACATCATGGGATTCTGTAAAGAATTCAATGCACGCACACAAGAACAGGCAGGACTAATCATCCCTGTAGAAATTTCAGTATTTGAGGACCGCTCATTTACATTCATTACAAAAACTCCGCCGGCAGCAGTTCTTTTAAAGAAAGCAGCTAATGTTGAGAAGGGTTCAGGCGAACCTAACAAAAACAAGGTGGCTGTTGTAACTGAAGCGCAGGTGCGTGAAATTGCTGAAACTAAGATGGAAGACCTTAATGCAGCTGACGTTGAAGCGGCTATGCGTATGGTCGAAGGTACAGCAAGAAGCATGGGCTTCACAGTTGAAGGATAATTAACTGACCGAATAAAAGTATTAATACAAACGTGGGAGGATTACCCGCTATAACCACAAGGAGGAATAAGAATGGCTAAGAGAAGTAAAAAATATCAAGAAGCTCTTAAAAAGTTTGATGCTGAAAATACTTATGCAGTAGAAGAAGCGATCAAACTTGCACAAGAGACTAGCACTGTAAATTTCGATGCTTCTGTAGAAGTAGCTTTTCGCCTGGGTATTGATACGCGTAAAAACGACCAGCAGATTCGTGGAGCAGTTGTACTGCCGCACGGTACTGGTAAATCACAGCGTGTATTAGTATTCGCTAAAGGTGACAAGTTAAAAGAAGCAGAAGAAGCAGGGGCTGATTATGTAGGGGATTCAGAATACATCCAGAAAATCAACGACGGATGGTTTGATTTCGATGTAATCGTTGCAACACCTGACATGATGGGCGAAGTTGGTAAACTTGGACGTGTCTTAGGACCAAAAGGTTTAATGCCAAACCCTAAAACCGGCACAGTAACTATGGACGTTACAAAAGCAGTTGAAGAAATCAAAGCTGGTAAAGTAGAATACCGTGCAGAAAAATCAGGTATTGTACATGCTGCGATTGGTAAAGTATCATTTGATGCTGAAAAACTTGTTGATAATTTCAACACGCTTTATGATGTTCTTGAAAAAGCAAAGCCGGCATCAGCTAAAGGAATCTACTTCAAGTCTGTAGCAGTAACAACTACTATGGGCCCTGGTATTAAAGTAGAACTTTAATTTACTGAATTAAATTGACAACTGCAGCTCCCTGTTGTATAGTTGCAGTTGTATTTTAAATATTACCTAAGACAGCAGGAGTGCTCTGCACTTAAAAGTCAATCCTGCCGAGGCAAATGAACTGGACTTGAATGATATATTAAATATATTCAAGCACTTTTTGCCGCGGGTAAAAGGTGTTTTTTTATTGCACCAATATACGCACAAAATTTATGGAGGTGTAAAGATGTCAAAAGTGATCGAGGCGAAACAACAACAAGTTGAAGTGATTGCCGGACAGTTCAAAGAATCTGTATCTACTGTACTTGTAGACTACCGTGGTTTGACTGTTTCGGAAATGACTGAACTTCGTAAAAATCTTCGTGAAGCAGGTGTTGAATTCAAAGTGTACAAAAACACTATGACCCGCCGTGCAATTGAAACAGCTGAACTGACAGAACTTAATGAGTTCCTGACAGGCCCTAATGCAATTGCTTTCTCAAACGAAGATGTTATTGCTCCGGCAAAAGTATTAAACGACTTTGCTAAAGAACACAATGCGCTTGAAATCAAAGCGGGTGTTATTGAAGGTGTATTTGCACCGGCTGAAGACGTAAAAGCTATTGCAACACTGCCATCCAAAGATGGACTCGTATCAATGCTGCTTTCTGTACTTCAGGCGCCGGTACGAAACTTCGCTTATGCAGTTAAAGCTATCGGAGAAGAAAAAGAGAACGAAGAAGCATAATTTAAATTAAACTTAATAAAAAAATGGAGGAATTTTATCATGGCAAACAATGAACAAATCATTGAAGCGATTAAAGAAATGTCAGTTTTAGAACTTAACGATCTTGTAAAAGCAATTGAAGAAGAATTTGGTGTAACTGCTGCTGCTCCTGTAGCTGCTGCTGGTGCAGGTGCTGGTGAAGGCGCTGCTGAAGAGCAAACTGAATTTGATGTAGAACTTACAAGTGCTGGTTCTTCTAAAATCAAAGTCATCAAAGTTGTTCGTGAAGCAACTGGCTTAGGTCTTAAAGACGCTAAAGCATTAGTTGACGGCGCTCCTAAAGCTGTTAAAGAAGGCGTTTCTAAAGAAGAAGCTGAAGAACTTAAAGCTCAACTTGAAGAAGTTGGCGCTGGCGTAGAAATCAAGTAATTTTTGTGCGTAGATAAGGAGGTCCGGAATAAACGATATGTTTAACCGGACTTCTTTTTTTATTTAATGAAAGCATTCATTTATATTTGGATGTTTGTTTTAAGAATAGTGTAATGGTGGGGTGAGTATATGTCGCATTATTTTACGACGGACAGTACTGAACATGACTACAAAGAGATTGAGTTTCATTTCTCGGGACATACTTTTAAATTTAAGACAGACCGGGGTGTGTTTTCGAAAGACAGAGTGGATTACGGCACTGAAGTGCTGCTTAAAGGCGTGATTAAGGATGCGGGCAGCCTCGAAGCCCTTGATATTATTGATATGGGTGCGGGATACGGACCGATAGGGATTACTGCGGCAGGCTTATTTCACGCAAAACCTTTGATGGTTGAAGTAAACGAAGATGCTGTTGAACTTCTTTCGGAAAACATTAAACGTAATAATGTTGATGCGAAAGTCATGACCCGCCGGCATTATGATGAAGTGAAAGATATTAAAGTGGATATGTATATCACCAACCCGCCGTTCCGCGCAGGAAAGAATGTTGTTCTTGATATGGTGGATGATGCATTTCTGAGACTGAACGACGAAGGTGCATTTTATATGGTGGTCCAGAAGAAACAGGGAATGCCTTCCTACAGACGGAAAATCGAAGAGGTTTTCGGCAGTGCCGAAGTCGTTTTGAAGGATAAAGGATATTATGTACTAAAAGGGCATAAATGATTTGAAAAAACATACACATTCTTAAAAGAAATTCAATATCAAATTTGACTTGACAAAATGCATGTGATATAGTTATAGAATGTAAAAATATAATACCAATAAGTGTGCACTTTTTGTATATTTATTGACTGGAGAGCGTATTAAATACCGTTATATAGATAATAGAAAATGGGGTTGATTTCGATTCCGTTTTCTTTTTGTCTTAAGTAACTGTTTAACTACGGTGGGTGTTTGTTTTACGTAAATTTTATTAGGGGTGAATCTGTCGATGAGTCAACTGATTCAATATGGAAGACACGCTGAACGCAGAAGTTATGCACGTATCGAAGAGAAGTTGGAACTTCCAAACTTAATCGAGATACAAACGAAGTCATATGACTGGTTTTTGGAGACCGGGTTAATTGAAATGTTTAAAGACATTTCTCCTGTCGAAGATTTTACCGGGAATATGTCACTTGAATTTGTAGATTATAAGCTTGGTGAACCAAAGTACAATGAAGATGAAGCAAAAGATCACGATGCAACATATTCTGCACCTTTAAGAGTGAAAGTGCGTCTCGTAATTAAAGAAACTGGTGAAGTTAAAGAGCAGGAAGTATTTATGGGAGATTTCCCATTGATGACAGATACAGGTACCTTTATTATCAATGGTGCTGAACGTGTTATCGTTTCACAGCTGGTCCGCAGCCCTTCTGTGTACTACTCTGAAAAAGTAGATAAAAATGGTAAATTGAGTTACGGTGCGACAGTGATTCCAAACCGCGGTGCGTGGCTGGAATATGAAACTGACGCGAAAGATGTTGTATATGTGAGAATTGACCGTACACGTAAACTGCCGATTACTGTATTACTTAGAGCTCTTGGGTTCTCAACAGACCAGGAAATCATTAATGTTCTCGGTGATAATGAGTACATTAGAAACACACTTGACAAAGATACAACAGAAACAGTCGATCAGGCGCTCCTAGAAATCTACGAACGGCTGCGTCCGGGTGAACCGCCGACTGTTGAAAATGCGAAAAGTCTTTTATATTCAAGATTTTTTGATCCGAAACGCTATGATTTAGCGAGTGTCGGACGTTATAAAATGAATAAAAAACTTCACTTGAAAAATCGTCTGTTCAATCAGGTTCTGGCTGAGCCGATTGTTGACAGAGAAACAGGTGAAATTGTAGCTGAAGAAGGTACAACAATTGACCGTCGTACACTGGATTCTATTATGGAATCCCTGGAAACGAGTGCGAACCTGGATACTTTCCATTTGGAACAGGGTATTCTTGATGAGCCTGTAGAAGTACAGTCTATTAAAGTGAAAGTACCTAACCAGGAAGAAGGCACAACGATTGTTATCGGTAATGCATTCCCGGATGTGGAAGTGAAATCTATTACACCGTCCGATATTATTGCATCAATGAGTTACTTCTTTAACCTGCTTCACGGTGTAGGTCAGACGGATGACATCGATCATCTTGGTAACCGTCGTCTGCGTTCAGTAGGTGAATTGCTGCAGAACCAGTTCCGTATCGGACTTTCACGTATGGAACGTGTTGTACGTGAACGTATGTCTATTCAGGACACTGAGTCTATTACACCGCAGCAGCTGATTAATATTCGTCCGGTCATTGCTTCTATTAAGGAGTTCTTCGGAAGTTCACAGTTGTCACAGTTCATGGACCAGACAAACCCGCTTGCTGAATTAACGCATAAGCGTCGTCTGTCAGCGCTTGGACCCGGTGGTCTGACACGTGAACGTGCCGGAATGGAAGTACGTGACGTACACTACTCACACTACGGCCGTATGTGTCCGATTGAAACGCCTGAGGGACCGAATATCGGTTTGATCAACTCGTTATCAAGTTTCGCACGTGTCAATGAGTTTGGTTTTATTGAAACACCGTACAGACGTGTGGATCATGAAACAAACCGTGTGACTGCACACATTGATTATCTGACTGCTGATGAAGAAGATCAGTATGTTGTTGCACAGGCGAATGCAAAACTTGATGATGACGGAACTTTTATTGATGATGAAATTATCTGTCGTTTCCGCGGTAACAACACGCAGATGGACAAAGAACGCATGGATTATATGGACGTGTCGCCGAAACAGGTTGTTTCTGCTGCAACAGCATGTATTCCGTTCCTTGAAAACGATGACTCAAACAGAGCATTGATGGGTGCGAACATGCAGCGTCAGGCAGTACCTCTCTTAATTCCACAGTCACCTCATATTGGTACAGGAATGGAGCATGTTGCTGCACGTGATTCAGGTGCTGCTGTTGTATCCCGCTATAAAGGCCGTGTAGAACATGTTGAGGCAAAAGCAATTCATGTCCGCCGTATTGTTCAGGAAAACGGTAAAGATGTAGAGACAGAAAGAGATGTATATAAATTATCGAAGTTTGTCCGTTCAAACTCCGGTACATGCTATAACCAAAGACCAATCATCAAAACAGGCGACATTGTTTCAAAAGGTGAAATTTTAGCGGATGGCCCTTCTATGGACAACGGTGAAATGGCACTTGGACAAAACGTTGTTGTCGGCTTTATGACATGGGACGGTTATAACTATGAAGATGCTGTAATTATGAGTGAACGCCTTGTTAAGGATGATGTTTATACTTCTATTCATATTGAAGAGTACGAATCAGAATCCCGGGATACAAAGCTTGGGCCGGAAGAAATTACTCGTGATATTCCAAATGTTTCAGACAATGCATTGAAAAAATTAGACGAGCGCGGCATTATTCATGTCGGTGCCGAAGTTAAAGACGGCGATATTTTAGTTGGTAAAGTAACACCTAAGGGTGTCACTGAACTGACAGCTGAAGAGCGTCTTCTGCATGCTATTTTCGGTGAGAAAGCGCGTGAAGTACGTGATACTTCACTTCGTGTGCCTCATGGTGCAGGCGGGATTGTACTCGATGTTAAAGTCTTTAACCGTGAAGATGACGATGAATTGTCACCGGGTGTAAACCAGCTGGTACGTGTTTATATCGTTCAGAAGAGAAAAATAAGTGTCGGAGACAAGATGTGCGGTCGACATGGTAACAAAGGTGTAATCTCACGTATTCTGCCTGAGGAAGATATGCCTTACCTGCCTGACGGTACACCGATTGACATCATGCTTAACCCGCTTGGCGTTCCATCCCGTATGAATATCGGACAGGTGCTTGAACTTCACCTTGGTATGGCAGCACGCGCAATGGGCATGAAAATGGCTTCTCCGGTATTTGACGGTGCTGATGAGGACGATGTATGGAACACTATGGAAGAGGCTGGACTTGCCCGTGATGGTAAGACAGTACTTTATGACGGACGTACAGGTGAACCGTTTGAAAACCGTATCTCTGTCGGCGTAATGTACATGCTGAAACTCGCTCACATGGTTGATGATAAACTTCACGCAAGAAGTACAGGACCTTATTCACTTGTTACACAGCAGCCGCTCGGCGGTAAAGCCCAGTTCGGCGGACAGCGTTTCGGTGAAATGGAAGTGTGGGCACTTGAAGCATATGGTGCTGCATACACACTTCAGGAAATCCTTACGGTAAAATCCGATGATACAGTCGGACGTGTGAAAACGTATGAAGCAATCGTTAAAGGTGAAAATGTACCTAAGCCGGGTGTCCCTGAGTCATTCAGAGTATTAATGAAAGAGCTTCAGTCACTTGGTCTGAATGTGAACATCATGGACGAAAATGATGAAGAAGTGGATATGCATGATACTGAAGAAGACGACACAAACAATCAACTGAGTGTAAACGAAAATCAAAGTACTGAAACTGAGAATGTTACTGAGTAATAGTCTGAGCTTGATAAAACTTTAGGGAGGAAAGCTCATTGATAGATGTTAATAGATTCCAATATATGAAAATCGGTTTAGCGTCACCTGAAAAGATTCGTTCATGGTCATTCGGTGAAGTGAAAAAACCTGAGACAATTAACTATAGAACATTAAAACCGGAACGAGACGGTTTATTCTGTGAGAAAATTTTCGGTCCGACAAAAGACTGGGAATGCAGCTGTGGTAAATATAAGCGTGTAAGATATAAAGGTATGGTATGTGACCGTTGTGGTGTTGAAGTAACACGGTCCAAAGTCCGCCGTGAAAGAATGGGGCACATTGAACTTGCTGCCCCGGTTTCACACATCTGGTATTTCAAAGGTATTCCTTCAAGAATGGGATTACTTTTGGATATGTCACCGCGTTCACTGGAAGAGGTTATTTATTTTGCTTCCTACGCAGTAATTAAACCCGGGTCAACCGGACTTGAATCAAAACAGTTATTAACTGAGCGTGAATACCGTGAGTACTATGATAAGCACGGAAATACATTCACAGCTAAAATGGGTGCCGAAGCAATTAAAGAACTTCTTCAGGATGTGAATCTTGATGAGGAACTTAATCTTTTAAGAAAAGAACTGGAAACTGCAACGGGACAAAGATTAACCCGCGCAATTAAACGTCTTGAAGTTGTTGAGTCATTCCGTAATTCAGGCAATGATCCTTCATGGATGATTCTTGATGTACTGCCGATTATTCCACCGGAAATCCGTCCGATGGTTCAGCTTGACGGCGGACGCTTTGCGACAAGTGACTTAAATGACTTGTACAGACGTGTCATCAACCGTAATAATCGTTTGAAACGTCTTCTTGATCTTGGTGCGCCGGGCATCATTGTACAGAATGAGAAGCGTATGCTGCAGGAAGCTGTAGATGCATTAATCGATAACGGACGCCGCGGACGCCCTGTAACAGGGCCGGGTAACAGACCGTTAAAATCATTGTCACATATGCTTAAAGGGAAGCAGGGTCGTTTCCGTCAAAACCTTCTTGGTAAACGTGTTGACTATTCCGGACGTTCTGTAATCGTTGTCGGACCAAACTTGAAAATGTATCAGTGCGGTCTGCCGAGAGAAATGGCGCTTGAATTGTTTAAACCTTTTGTTATGAAGGAACTTGTTGCGCGTGAGATGGCAACAAACATCAAGAATGCCAAAGGTAAAATTGAACGCATGGAAAATGAAGTGTGGGATGTTCTTGAAGATGTTATTAAAGAACACCCTGTACTGTTAAACCGTGCGCCGACTCTTCACCGTCTTGGTATTCAGGCGTTCGAAGCAACACTTGTTGAAGGTCGTGCAATCCGTCTGCATCCGCTCGTTACAACAGCATATAACGCTGACTTTGACGGTGACCAGATGGCTGTTCACGTACCGTTATCAAAAGAAGCGCAGGCTGAAGCGCGTATGCTGATGCTTGCTGCACAGAACATTTTGAATCCGAAAGACGGTAAACCTGTAGTTACACCGTCACAGGATATGGTACTGGGTAACTATTACCTGACTCTCGAAAGAGACAACGAAAAACGTGAAGGACATATCTTTAAGGATATGAATGAAGTCGTTATGGCGTATCAAAACGGGTATGTCGGTCTTCATACACGTATCGGTCTTCACACATCTTCTCTCGGACTTGAGAAAGTAGGAGAGAAACACAGAGGCGAAATCCTTCTTACAACAGTAGGTAAAGTTATTTTCAATGAGATTATGCCGGAATCATTCTCCTATATAAATGAACCGACAAGACAGAACCTTGAAAATGACACGCCGGATAAATACTTTATTAAAGCAGATAAAATCGGTGAAGCAGGTTTAAATGAGTACTTTAAAGATGTACCGCTTGTTGATCCATTCAATAAAAAGTTCCTCGGACAAATCATTGCTGAAATCTTTAACAAGTTCCATATTACTGAAACATCAGTAATGCTCGACTTGATGAAGGATTTAGGATTTAAGTACTCTTCAAAAGCAGGTATTACTGTAGGTGTATCTGATATTGTAGTACTTCCGGATAAACAGCAGATTATTGATGAAACTGAAGAAAAAGTTGAGAAAGTCCAAAAGCAGTTCTCCCGTGGTCTAATCACTGAAGAAGAACGTTATGCTGCAGTCATTGAGCTGTGGACAAAATCAAAAGATGTCATTCAGGAACGTCTGATGAAATCACTTCACCGTCTGAATCCAATCTTTATGATGAGTGATTCAGGTGCCCGTGGTAACGCATCAAACTTCACGCAGCTTGCAGGTATGCGCGGACTGATGGCGAACCCGTCAGGACAAATTATCGAATTACCGATTAAATCAAGTTTCCGTGAAGGACTGACAGTACTTGAGTACTTTATTTCTACACATGGTGCCCGTAAAGGTCTTGCCGATACAGCACTTAAGACAGCCGATTCAGGTTACCTGACACGCCGTCTTGTAGACGTTGCCCAGGATGTTATCGTCCGCGAAAAAGACTGTGGAACAGACAGAGGTCTTCTTGTATCAGCATTGACAGAAGGTTCGGAAATGATTGAACCACTTCTTGACCGCCTTGAAGGACGCTATGCAAAAGAAACAGTCAGACATCCTGAAACCAAAGAAATTCTTGTACGCTCCAATGAACTGATTACAATGGATATTGCGAAAGAAATTGTAAACAGCGGAATTGAAGAAGTATATATCCGTTCGGCATTTACTTGTAACACGCGTCACGGTGTATGTGAACGCTGCTACGGTAAAAACCTTGCAACAGGTGAAAAAGTGGAAGTCGGTGAAGCAGTCGGAACGATTGCCGCACAGTCTATCGGTGAACCGGGTACACAGCTTACAATGCGTACATTCCATACAGGCGGGGTAGCCGGAAGTGACATCACGCAAGGTTTACCGCGTATTCAGGAATTGTTTGAAGCACGTAACCCGAAAGGTCAGGCACTTGTATCTGAAATCACCGGTGAAATCTCTGATATTGAGATTGTTAAAGACCGCCAGCAGGAGGTCAAAATTAAAGGTGAACAGGAAACAAGAACATATACTGCACCGGCAACTGCCCGTTTGAAAGTTGAAATCGGAGACAGAGTGATTCCTGGTGAAACACTTACGGAAGGTTCCATTGAACCGAAAGAACTTCTGAATGTTGCAGGACTTAACCGTACACAGGAATATCTCCTTAAAGAAGTACAGAAAGTTTACCGTATGCAGGGTGTTGAAATTGATGATAAACACGTTGAAGTAATGGTCCGCCAGATGCTTAGAAAAGTGAGAATCATCGATGCAGGTGAAACATCATTACTCCCTGGTGCATTAGTTGATATTCATGCATTTACGGATGCCAACAAAGAAATCTTCAAACAGAGAAAACGTCCGGCAACGGCGAAACCGGTTCTTCTCGGTATTACAAAAGCATCACTCGAAACTGAAAGCTTCCTGTCTGCAGCAAGCTTCCAGGAAACTACGAGAGTCTTAACTGATGCTGCCATTAAAGGTAAACGCGATGATCTTCTCGGTCTTAAAGAGAATGTTATTATCGGTAAACTGATTCCGGCAGGAACAGGTATGGCGAGATACAGAGATGTTGAAGTGGATGTTGACCGTCCGGAAGTTCCTGAAGCCCAGGAAGTACTTGTGGAAGAATAAAATATAAATAGTTGGATCTGCGGCTGAATCCCTGTGATACAGCCGTATGCTCCAACAAATTATGATATATTATTGACACTGTCATTTAGAGATGGTATTATTACTAAGGTTACTCTATTGGGGTAATATTTATGGTGTCTTAACAGACTAAAATGTGTAAAAATGTAAGAATTCATTCTTGCAGATTTTTTATACCTTAATTATGAACCACCTGGATGTGTGGATTAAGATGAGAGAGGAGGAAATAAAAAAATGCCAACTATTAATCAGTTGATTAGAAACCCGCGTAAAACTAAAAGCAAAAAATCAGATTCACCGGCATTGAACAGAGGTTTTAACAGTCTTAAGAAACGTGTAACTGCTGAAGCTGCGCCGCAGAAACGTGGTGTATGTACTCGTGTAGGTACAATGACTCCTAAGAAACCAAACTCTGCGCTTCGTAAATATGCCCGTGTGAGACTTTCAAATAACGTTGAAGTTAACGCATATATCCCTGGTATCGGCCACAACCTTCAAGAGCACAGTGTTGTTCTTATCCGTGGCGGACGTGTAAAAGACTTACCAGGTGTTCGTTACCATATTGTTCGTGGTGCGCTTGATACTTCAGGTGTTGACAGCCGCAGACAAGGACGTTCACTTTACGGTACTAAGAGACCTAAAGATAAAAAATAAGCGTTAAATTCACAAAACTATTAATTTCTGAAAGGAGGATGACTAATGCCTCGTAAAGGTCCAGTAGCAAAAAGAGACGTATTGCCAGATCCGATTCACAACTCTAAACTTGTGACTAAACTGATCAACAAAATGATGATCGACGGGAAGCGCGGTACATCCCAAAGAATTCTTTACTCTGCATTTGATTTAGTACAGGAACGTTCCGGCAGAGATGCTATCGAAGTGTTCGAAGAAGCAATCGATAACATTATGCCTGTTCTTGAAGTAAAAGCACGTCGTGTTGGTGGTTCAAACTACCAGGTACCTGTAGAAGTACGTCCTGAGCGTCGTACAACTCTAGGTCTTCGTTGGCTTGTAAACTACGCACGTCTGCGTGGAGAGAAGACAATGGAAGAAAGACTTGCAAATGAAATTCTTGATGCTGCCAATAACACTGGTGGTGCAGTTAAGAAACGCGAAGATACGCATAAAATGGCAGAAGCTAACAGAGCGTTCGCTCACTACCGCTGGTAATCGAAAGCCTCTGACAGCTATAAATTTCAATCCATTTTTGGAAGGAGAAAAGAATACTCATGGCAAGACCATTTTCATTAGAAAACACGCGTAACATCGGTATCATGGCTCACATTGATGCTGGTAAAACTACGACGACTGAACGTATTCTTTATTACACAGGCCGTATCCACAAACTTGGTGAAACACATGAAGGTGCTTCACAGATGGACTGGATGGAGCAGGAGCAGGAACGTGGTATCACGATTACTTCTGCTGCGACAACAGCCGAGTGGGAAGGTCATCGTGTAAACATCATCGATACACCGGGTCACGTAGACTTCACAGTTGAAGTTGAACGTTCACTTCGTGTATTGGATGGAGCAGTGACAGTACTTGATGCACAGTCAGGTGTTGAACCTCAAACAGAAACTGTTTGGAGACAGGCAACAACTTACGGTGTACCACGTGTTGTATTCGTCAACAAGATGGATAAAATCGGTGCTGACTTTGAATACTCTGTTGGAACAATTAACGAACGCTTACAGGCAAATGCACATCCGATTCAATTACCAATTGGTGCTGAAGATGAATTCGAAGGTATTATTGACCTTCTTGAAATGAAAGCTTGGCACTACAAGGATGATTTGGGTCAGGATTACGAAAAAGGCGATATTCCTGCTGAATATCAAGACAAGGCTGAACAATTCAGAGAATCTCTGATTGAAGGTCTTGCAGATGTTAATGAAGATATCATGGAGAAATACCTTGGCGGGGAAGAAATTTCTATTGAAGAGTTGAAGACGGCTATCCGTCAGGCAACTTGTGACGTTGAATTTTACCCGGTAATGTGTGGTACAGCCTTTAAAAACAAAGGTGTTCAATTACTTCTTGATGCTGTAATTGATTATCTGCCATCTCCACTTGATGTTAAACCAATTGTTGGTCATGTTAAAGATAACGAAGATGAAGAAATCATTGCAAAACCTGCAGATGATGCGCCGTTCGCGGCACTTGCATTTAAAGTTATGACTGACCCGTTTGTTGGTAAATTGACATTCTTCCGTGTGTACTCAGGTACTTTAAACTCTGGGTCATACATTAGAAACACAACTAAAGACAAGCGTGAACGTGTTGGTCGTATTCTGCAGATGCATGCGAACTCACGTGAAGAAATCCCTACAGTTTACGCTGGGGACATCGCTGCTGCTGTTGGTCTTAAAGATACAGGTACAGGTGATACACTTTGTGACGAGAAAACTCAGGTTATTCTTGAATCAATGGAATTCCCTGAACCGGTTATCCACTTATCTGTTGAACCTAAATCAAAAGGTGACCAGGATAAGATGACTACAGCACTTGTGAAGCTGCAGGAGGAAGATCCAACTTTCACTGCACATACTGATAATGAAACTGGACAGGTTGTTATCGGCGGTATGGGTGAATTACACCTGGATGTACTTGTTGACCGTATGAAACGTGAATTCAAAGTTGAATGTAACGTTGGTGCGCCAATGGTATCTTACCGTGAAACATTCAAGCAGTCAGCTTCTGTTCAAGGTAAATTCAGCCGTCAGTCCGGTGGACGCGGTCAGTATGGTGATGTACACATTGAATTCACACCAAATGAACAAGGTGCCGGTTTCGAATTCGAAAACGGAATTGTCGGTGGTGTAGTTCCTCGTGAATACATTCCTTCCGTAGAAGCTGGTCTTAAAGATTCATTGGAAAACGGTGTTCTTGCCGGATATCCAATGGTCGATATTAAAGCAAGATTATTTGATGGTTCATACCACGATGTCGATTCATCTGAGATGGCCTTCAAAGTTGCTGCATCTATTGCACTTAAAGAAGCTGCAAAAGTATGTCAGCCTGTAATTCTTGAACCAATGATGAAAGTAGAAATCGTAATGCCGGAAGAGTACATGGGCGATATCATGGGCGACGTAACAAGTCGTCGTGGACGTGTAGACGGCATGGGCGCTCGTGGTAATGCACAAGTTGTTGATGCTTTCGTTCCACTTTCAGAAATGTTTGGTTACGCAACATCTCTACGTTCAAATACGCAGGGACGCGGAACTTACACTATGACTTTCGATCATTATGAAGAAGTACCTAAATCAGTCGCTGAAGAAATCATCAAGAAAAACAAAGGCGAATAAATAACAGGTATTTACTTGATTTTTATTGGAAAATCATTTATATATGATTATGAACCACCTTGGGCGGGTGTTCCCGCCCAAGTATTATAAAATAATTAATTTCTTTATATAAGGAGAGGTATTTCAAAATGGCTAAAGAAAAATTCGACCGTTCCAAAACACATGCCAATATTGGTACAATTGGTCACGTTGACCACGGTAAAACTACTTTAACTGCTGCTATCGCAACTGTTCTTTCTAAACACGGTTCAGGTACTGCACAAAGTTATGACATGATTGATAACGCGCCGGAAGAAAAAGAGCGTGGAATCACTATCAACACTTCTCACATCGAGTATGAAACTGAATCTCGTCACTATGCGCACGTTGACTGCCCAGGTCACGCTGACTATGTTAAAAACATGATCACTGGTGCTGCACAAATGGACGGAGCGATTCTTGTAGTATCTGCTGCAGATGGTCCAATGCCACAAACTCGTGAGCACATTCTGTTATCACGTAACGTTGGTGTACCTGCACTTGTTGTATTCTTAAACAAAGTTGACATGGTAGACGACGAAGAACTTCTTGAATTAGTAGAAATGGAAGTACGTGAACTTCTTTCTGAATACGACTTCCCTGGAGATGACCTTCCAGTAATCTCTGGTTCTGCTCTTAAAGCTCTTGAAGGCGATGCTGCATATGAAGAAAAAATTCTTGAACTTATGCAAGCTGTAGATGACTATATCCCAACTCCAGAGCGTGACTCTGACAAACCATTCATGATGCCTGTTGAGGACGTATTCTCAATCACTGGCCGTGGTACAGTTGCTACTGGTCGTGTTGACCGTGGACAAATCAAAGTTGGTGACGAAGTTGAAATCATCGGTTTACAAGAAGAGTCTGGTAAGACTACAGTTACTGGTGTAGAAATGTTCCGTAAGCTTCTTGATTATGCTGAAGCTGGCGACAACATTGGTGCTTTACTTCGTGGTGTATCCCGTGAAGACATCCAGCGTGGACAAGTACTTGCTGCTCCTGGATCAATCACTCCACACACTAACTTCAAAGCTGAAGTTTATGTACTTTCAAAAGACGAAGGTGGACGTCATACTCCATTCTTCACTAACTACCGTCCGCAGTTCTACTTCCGTACAACTGACGTAACTGGTGTAGTTAATCTTCCAGAAGGTACTGAAATGGTAATGCCTGGCGATAACGTAGAAATGACTGTTGAGCTTATTTCTCCAATCGCTATTGAAGACGGTACTCGTTTCTCTATCCGTGAGGGTGGACGTACTGTAGGATCAGGCGTTGTTACTGAAATCATTAAATAATTTAGATATTATTTAAAAACTCTGCACAATTTGTGCAGAGTTTTTCACGTTATTTATTAAAGTTTAATGCAAGCTTCAGAAAAGATTCAACGCCTGCTTTCATGCCTTCTTCATCAATGTCGAACAATGGATGATGGTGCGGATAGTCAGCACCTGTTTCTTTATTTTGAGTTCCAATGTTATAAAATGCACCAGGCTTTTCCTGGAGGAAGTATGCAAAGTCTTCCCCTCCCATGGAAGGTTCCACTTCATTAAGTTCCTTAACATACTGGTTGTCCTGCTGACATTTTAGAATGCGTTTCATTTCATTTGAATCATTCAGTACAGGCGGATAACCGTCCTGATAATCGAGTGTACACGTCACATTAAAACTGGACTCGATTCCTTTTAATATCCCGTTTAGACGACTGACCACAATATCTTTTACACCTTTTTCAAATGTTCTGACGGTGCCGCTGATTTCGGCTGAGTCCGGAATGACATTAAATGCAACGCCTGCATTAAACATTCCAGCAGTCACAACTGCTGATTTCAACGGATCGATTGAACGGGAAGTAATCGTCTGGAGCTGTTGAATCAGTGATGCCGATGCAACGACCGGATCAATTGATTCATGGGGTGCAGCACCATGACCGCCGGAACCCTGTACTTTAATAGTAAATGAGTCTGCACCTGCATGCTTATAGCCATAGCTGTAAGACAGCATACCGACCGGATATGCACTGGAAACGTGAATACCGTATACATAATCTACACCGTCAAGGGCACCCGCTTCAACCATACTTTTGGCACCGCCCGGAATCTTCTCTTCCGCATGCTGATGAAGGAACACAACATTGACGGGCAGTTCATCCTTGTGTTCTGCCATTATACGGGCTGTCGTAATCAGCATTGCTGTATGGGCATCGTGGCCGCATGCATGCATCACACCCGGAGTTTTTGATTTATAAGGGACATCTTTACCGTCCTCGAGAGGCAGTGCATCAAAATCTGCACGGAGTGCGATTGTCGGATAATCATCATTAACCTGGAGTCTGGCAGTAAGGCCATTGCCGCCGACATCACGTTTAATATCAAACCCGAGATCTTTAATTTGCTTATATATATATTCTTTAGTGTTATTTTCATGGAATGAAAGTTCCGGATGCTGGTGCATATATCTTCTGATATCAATCATTTCACTGTAGCGTGATTCGATTTCCTGTGAAATATTCATCTATTCTTCCTCCCTGGAGTCAAAAAATTTACTGACTGATAAAAGCATTACGGATAATGCGTTAATCAGACCTTTTTCATCAATATCAAACATTGAATGATGGTGTGGATAGTCCGCTTTAAAACTTGAATTTCTAACCCCTGTATAATAAAAGGTGCCCGGTACACGCTGCAGATAATAGGAGAAATCTTCACCGCCGAGATCTGCCTCGAGGGATTTAATGGACCTTACTGAAGATATATTTTCAGCAGCATCAACGACAATATTTGTCTTCTCTTCATCATTTACGACAGGCGGATATCCTTTCATATAATCGAGGTCATATGAGATACCTGTGATAGTGACGAGGCCTTCCAGACATTTTTTAAGTTCGCGGATCATGACAGCCTGCGTCTCATGGTTAAATGTACGGATGGTACCTCCGACAGTGACTGTATCGGGAATAACGTTGTGCTGATGTCCGCCGTTAAACATTGTAATTGAAAGAACAACAGGCTCCATTGGTTTTGATTTTCTTGTGACAGTATACTGCAGCTGGTTACAGAACGAGACAGCTGCTGCAATCGGGTCAATGGTCACATCGGGTTTAGATGCATGTCCGCCGCGCCCTTTAATGGTGACGGTGAAATCATCAGGCATACCTGTCGATGTCCCGACTTTATAACCGATGGTGCCGATATCCAGATTGGTTGAGACATGCTGGCCGAATATAGCATCGACATTATCCAGGCAGCCGTCTTTAATCATTTGAATGGCACCACCGGGATCGACTTCTTCGGCGTGCTGGAAAATGAAAACAACATTTCCTTTAAGCTGATCTCTATTTTCACTCAGGATTTTTGCTGCAGTTAATACGACAGCAGTATGCGCATCATGTCCGCATGCATGCATCACACCAGGTACTGTAGAGCGGTAAGGGACATCTTTTTGATCATGAATCGGCAAAGCATCGAAATCTGCCCGAAGTGCGACAGAAGGGAGCGATTCATCTATAATCAGGCGCCCGACAACACCTCTGCCCCCCACACCTTCTTCAACTGAATCAATACCGATATCCCGTAAATATTCTGCAATATATGCGGGTGTCTGAACTTCCTGAAATGAAAGTTCCGGATGCATATGAAAGTGACGGCGCAGACGCACCATCTCATTAAAATGTTTTTCTGTTTCTTTTTCTATGAAGTTTGTTTCCATTTAATCACCTGTTCGATTTCAAGTATTTTCATGAACATTGACAAGGCAGATGTCATCGCATCTTCATCCAGATCAAATTTAGGATGGTGATGCACAACTGTTGACTGCTTATCCGGATTGCCCGAGCCTGTTAAGAAAAATGCCCCGGGCTTTTCATTAATATAATAAGAAAAATCTTCACCAATCATCAACGGACGTGTATCTTCATAATGAAGGCCGAGGGATTTTGCGGCTTCTTCAATCACTGAAGCTTCATCTTCATGATTAATGACTGCCGGGTAGCCGAAGTTATAATATAAATCCGATGTGGCACCGCGTTTTTCACATGTCAGTTTTACTTCACGTTCGAAAATATCACGGATTTCTTCTTTAATTTCCTGTTTGAAGGTCCGTACTGTACCGACAAGCTCTGCCTTATCAGGAATGACATTGAAGGCTGTGCCGGCTTTTACCTGGCCGAAAGTTACTACTGCATTTTCAAGCGGGCCGACCTGTCTCGACACAACGGTCTGAAGGTTGGTAATGATTTCGCTCGCAATGACGACCGGATCTACAGAGTTATGCGGATGTGCAGCGTGGCCGCCGACACCATTAATGGTAATTACAAACATATCCGGGCTTGCGATAATCGGACCTGCTTTGGCGTGTATTTCATGGGTATTATACTGGCTCCAGTAATGCTGGCCGTATACTTTATCAATACCGTCCAGAACATTGTCCTCAACCATTGAAACTGCACCTCCTGGCTGTACTTCTTCAGCAAACTGAAATATAAAGGATATACTGCCTTTCAGTTCATCTTTTTGCTGGATGACGAGGTCTAAGAGTGCGAGCAGTGTACTTGTGTGTCCGTCATGTCCACATGCGTGCATGACGCCGGGAACTGTTGATTTATAAGGTACATCCTTTTCATCCTGTATAGGGAGTGCATCAAAATCCGCCCGTATTGCGATATGGGGGCTGCCTGTGCCGACTGTTGCAAGAATCCCGCCGCCGCCGACATTTTCCCGGATTTTCACATCAGGATAGTTGGATAATTGATTTAAAATATACTGGTATGTTTCTTTTTCTTCAAATGATACTTCCGGGTGCATGTGTAAGTAACGTCGTACTTCTATCATCCGGGAGAGTTTGGAATGTGCTAAATCTGATATTGTCATAGACTGTTCCCTCCAGTTAAATATATTGCTTAATTGTATCAAAATTTCATTATTATATAAATAGTTTTGCAAAAATTTGAAACAATTAAACTAGTTGATATTTATAAAAGGAAGCGCTTAAATATGATAGAATTATGGGGAGAGGAGAGGTTACAATGTCTAAAATTTTAGATGAGTTTTTAAAATCAAATTTAAACGATTTGAAAGATAACGGGCTGTATAATGAAATCAACGTAGTCAGCGGTGCCAATGGTGCCGTGATTAATGTTGAGGGGCAGGAACTGATTAATTTGTCATCTAATAATTATCTCGGTCTTGCAACGAATGAGAAGCTGAAAGAAGTTGCGAAGTCTGCGGTTGATTCACACGGTGTGGGTGCGGGTGCTGTCCGTACAATTAACGGAACGCTTGATCTGCATGTTGAGCTGGAAGAAACACTGGCACGATTTAAGGGCACGGAAGCAGCGGTTGCTTTTCAATCCGGCTTTAACTGTAATATGGCGGCAATCCAGGCAGTGATGAACAAAGAAGATGCGATTTTATCAGACGAGTTAAATCATGCATCCATTATTGACGGTTGTCGTTTATCCCGGGCTAAAATTATCCGCGTGAATCATTCAGATATGGATGATCTTCGTAAAAAAGCAAAAGAAGCAGTGGAATCCGGCTTGTATAAAAAAGTGATGTATATCACGGACGGTGTCTTTTCAATGGACGGCGATGTTGCGAAACTCCCTGAAATTGTAGAAATCGCAAAAGAATTTGATTTAATTACTTATGTTGATGATGCGCACGGTTCCGGTGTTATGGGCAAAGGTGCTGGTACTGTGAAGCATTTCGGCCTTGAAAAAGACATTGACCTCCAAATGGGTACGTTGTCAAAAGCAATTGGTGTGGTCGGCGGTTATGTAGCCGGGACACAGGATTTAATTGATTATTTGAAAGTGGCGGCGAGACCGTTTTTATTCTCAACAGCATTGACTCCGGGAGATACCCGTGCCATTACTGAAGCGGTAAATATGCTGATGGCGTCAACGGAACTTCATGACAGACTGTGGGAGAACGGGAATTATTTAAAAGACGGCCTGAAATCACTCGGGTTCAATATCGGCAGTTCAGAAACACCGATTACACCATGTATCATCGGCGATGAAAAAACGACTCAGACATTCTCCCGCCGCTTAATGGAAGAGGGCGTCTATGCCAAATCAATTGTATTTCCAACTGTAGCGAGAGGGACAGGCCGTGTCAGAAATATGCCGACTGCATCCCACACTAAGGAAATGCTTGATGAGGCACTCAGTATTTATGAAAAAGTCGGCAGAGAACTTAATGTAATTTCATAAGGGGTAAAATGATGGAGCGAATTATAATAACAGGTGCGCTCGGACAGATCGGGACCGAGCTCACCATTAAATTGAGAGAAATGTATGGAGACGAAAATGTTCTTGCAACGGATATAAATATACCTGAAACGGGGCCGCTCGCAGGAAAACCATTTGAACGTCTTGATGTCAGAAATTTTGAAGACATGATGGATATATGCAGAACTTTCAAAGCAGATACGATAATGCATATGGCGGCACTTCTCAGTGCAACGGCCGAAATTCATCCACAGCTCGCATGGGATATTAATATGGGGGGACTGGTGAATGCACTTGAGACAGCGAGAAAGCTGAACCTTCAGTTTTTCACACCGAGTTCAATCGGTGCTTTCGGACCGGAAACGCCGAAGCAGAATACACCGCAGACGACGATTCAGAGACCGACAACAATGTACGGTGTCAATAAGGTGTCAGGAGAATTATTGTGCGACTATTATTTCACAAAATTCGGTGTGGATACACGCAGTGTCAGATTCCCCGGACTGATTTCACATGTTAAGGAGCCTGGCGGCGGTACTACAGACTATGCAGTGGAAATTTATTTTGAAGCGGTCAGAAAAGGCTGTTATACATCATATATTGCCGAGGGCACATATATGGACATGATGTATATGGATGATGCGATTAATGCGATTATTAAGCTGATGAATGCACCTGGTGATACATTAACCGACCGTAATGCATTTAATGTATCAGGAATGAGCATTGAACCGGAAATGATTGCTGCGGAAATAAAAAAACATATACCGGATTTTGAATTGAAGTATAATGTGGATGAAGTGAGACAGGGAATTGCTGAAACATGGCCGGATGCGATTGATGTCAGCGCAGCCTCAGAGCAGTGGGGATTTGACCCTGAATATAATTTAAAAAGAATGACAGAAGTGATGTTAACAGCTGTTGGACAGAAAGTATAAGGAGGCTCTGCCTTCTTATTTTTCTAAGGAGTGGACAAAGATGAAAATGATTTTATTGGATAAAGACGGTACACTGCTTGATTACGGAAAAGTGTGGGGACCTTATGCCAGAAAGTGTGTAGATAATTTTGTTGAAACTTTTGATAAACATCATGAAAAAGAATCTCTTGAAAAATCACTTGGTGTAGTGGACGGTGTGATTCAGGCGAACTCTGTTGTTGCAAGTGGAACGGGAAGCGAAATCCATGCGACTTTTGAACGGTATGCAGAAAGCGGCAGTGAATGGGCGAAGAAACATTATGAAGAGAATTTTGATTTTATATATGCACATATGCGGCTGATAGCCGGTGCGAAAGAAACGATGGAAGCTTTTCACAGGCTGGGATATAAAAATGTCATCGTTACAAGTGACTCAAGAAAAAGTACAGAGGCCTTTATTGAAAAATTTAACCTCGGCGTACTGATAACGGATGTGGTTGCCGGCGGTGACAGTGAATACTGCAAGCCGGATATCAGAGTGTTGGATCAGCTGATGGCGCGTCACGGACTGGAAATTTCCGACCTTGTGATGGTGGGTGATAATGCGGCAGATACAATGCTCGGTTATGACGAGGGTATGTTTACTGTCGGAGTTTTGAGCGGAACTTCTAAAAAAGAGGACTTGGACGGGGCCGACTTGATTGTGGACAGTATTGAAGATATGATCCGGGACAATCGTTTGATATTTGAAGATAAATAGGTGAAGTGTATGCATGAAAAATTTATGAGAATGGCTCTGGAAGAAGCGGGTAAAGCAGAGGCTCTCGGAGAGGTGCCGATCGGTGCGGTTATTGTAAAAGACGGTGAAGTGATTGCCAGGGCGCATAACTTGAGGGAAACGTCGCAGAATCCGGTAACACATGCGGAAGTTCTGGCGATTCAAGAGGCGAGCAGGTACCTTGGTTCGTTCAGATTGGAGTCCTGCATTCTTTATGTTACTCTTGAACCTTGTGTGATGTGTTCCGGTGCGATTATTATGAGCCGTATTCCACACGTGGTTTACGGTGCACCTGACAAAAAGGGCGGGACTGTCGACAGCCTGATGCGTCTGCTCGATGAGCCGAAGTTCAATCACAGGGCATTGGTCACATCCGGTGTACTTGGTGATGAATGTGGTGAGCGGCTGACTTTATTCTTCAGAAATTTACGAAAAAAGCGCAAAAAAGAGGTTTAATCGCCGGCTTTTTGATAGAATGATAGAAAAGATAGGACATAAGGGAGTTTTATAATAAAAATGGTTAAGATGATAGCACTTGATATGGATGGCACTCTTCTGACATCCGAACATGAGATTACCGACAGGACACAAAAAGCAATCAAACGCGCGCTTTCAGAAGGCGTTCAAGTGGTGATTGCGACAGGGCGTGCATTTTATGAGGCACATGCTGCCATCAAGCAGTACGGGCTGAAACTGCCGTACATCTGTTTAAATGGTGCACAGGTAAGAAACGAACAGCACGAAGTGATTGCGACAGCATCATTAAATAGAAGCCTGAATAATGAGATTTCCAGTGTGTTCAAGGCGGAGGATGTGTTTTATCAAGTATATACAGATCGTGCCATTTATACGACAGACTTAGAGCGTGATATGGAAATATTTCTGGACCTCGCACATCAGAACGGCGGTCATGCAAATGAAGCGCTGATTCGCCAGCGTATGGAAGAACGTGTTGCAAGAAAGTCCATGATTGAAATTGAAGATTATAGAGAATTATTTAACCGTGAAGACGAGCTGGTACTGAAATTTTTAGGTGCATCTACGAGTAAAGCGAAGCTTGTCAGAGCTAAAAATTATTTATATGATATCGGTAATCTTGCTGTGTCTGCATCATCACCGGGTAATATTGAACTGACACATGAAACAGCACAAAAAGGTATTGCACTCGAAACTATGGCGGATGTTCTGGACATTGATATGAAGGATGTCATGGCTGTCGGCGATAATTTGAATGATATTTCAATGCTGAAAAAAGCAGGAGTTTCAGTGGCTATGGGTAATGGCTCTTCTGAGACAAAGGCGATTGCGGACGTTGTAACAGAAACCAACCAGAACGAAGGTGTGGCAAGAGCAATAGAACGCGCCCTTGATGGTGAGTTTTCATAATATAATAGATGTGAGTAAACAGAGATTGACGTTCTGACGTGAATTTCTGTTTTTTCTTTTGGAGTGACTGTGCCGTTTGGAATTTTGAATGGTTTTTTACATGTATCGGAGTCAGTCAGTTTTGTGAATGATGCTGTACTTTAAAATAAAGAGAGTCATTCAACACTTATACCATAAAAAAGAGCAGGCACGTTTCTTATATTAAAAGAACGTGTCTGCTCTCTATATTATTTTGTATACCGCATGCGGCTGAACGCATCGTGCTGGTGAATGCTTTCTTCATTGCGGCATTCGATTTCAAATCCTGTGACCCAGTCGAGTTCAACTAAATCGTATGCAATCAGACGGATTAAGTCTTCCACAAACCTTGGATTTTCATAAGCACGCTCTGTAACTATTTTTTCATCTGTACGTTTGAGTACCGGGTAGAGCTGACTTGAGGCATTTACTTCAAGTAGTTCGTATAACTGTTCTTTATGATTTTCAGGAACAACTTTATCGGGATCTGTATCGAGCAGAACTTTTACATAACCGCGCTGGTTGTGGGCGCTGTACTCGCTGATTTCTTTTGAGCATGGGCAGAGTGTCGTTACCATTGCCGTCATACCGAGCTGTTTTCTTGTAATGCCTTCACTTGAAACAGACATGGAATACTTAACATCTGCATGTGCCATGCCGTTGATGTGTGTGCCCGGACTTGGTTTTACGAAATACCATTTACCTTCAGCAGTAATTTCCGCCGACTCCTGCTGCATGCGTGTTCTTAAACGTGACAGGATATTGGAAAGTGTATTGAAATCAAGGGAGACACCCTGATTGTTTTCTGTTTCCAGACTCTCAAGCAGGCGGCTCATGTTAATACCTTTTTCATCCTGATTCAAGCTGGTGGCAATTTCGAATGTGCCGACAGACTGGAAGCCGCCGATTACTACAGGATAGCTTAAATTATTGATGCCGACAGATTCCACTGGGAACAGGAAATCTTTTTTTGTACTTTGAAGGTCAGCCATATCTTTTTTCTCTTTTGGTTTTTTTCCTTCAATTGGATCAACAGAGCCGAAATGTTTAAAACGACCTTCTCGTGTCGTTAAATCTAATTCTTCCATAATGTTCTCCTTATTTGATATCGTAGCTGTAGAAATGTTCGGAAGTCATCCATGTACTGTGGGCTTCGTCTCCCTCTACAGTTTCAGAAGCAAGTGTCTCAAGGAGTGGTCCGGTTTGTGAGATATGTGCAGCCATGACTTCTTTTTTTCGTTCTTCATAACCTGAAATATCAACAATGATATCCGGTTCTCCTAAATCTTCAAGTGTCTGATTGCTGAAAGCGACAAGCTGGAGTGACGGACGTTTTTCAGCAGGGATTTCCTTCACAGCATCAACAACAGCATATGCCGTTGCCTCATGATCGGGATGTACTGAGTAGCCCGGGTAGAAAGTGATAATCCGTGATGGATTAATTTCTTCAATTAAACCGGACATGACATTTTTTAAATGGCCGGGTGCTTCAAACTCCAGAGTTTTGTCGCGGTAGCCGAGTAACCTGAGGTCTTCGACTCCCATCACTTCAGCACTTTTTTCAACTTCTTTTTTTCGTATTTTATGAAGTGATTCGCGTGTTGCAAATGGAGGATAACCTAAATTGCGCCCCATGTCACCGAATGTCAGGCATGCATATGTTACAGGCACCCCCATGTCTCTGTACTTCATTAATGTGCCGCTCACACCGAACGCTTCATCATCGGGGTGCGGAAAAATGACAAGGACATGATTTTCTTGTTCCATAGATGTTTCCTCCTATTTAAAAAATTCTTTCGAAGATATTTCCAGTGCACTTGCAAGACGGCCTTCGTGATTGAAGCCGTGCATGATAAATTCATTATTTTCATTCACTTCATAATCTGTTAAACCGAGTACATAAATCCAGCCGCCGTTACTTAATTTGAGGCCGACACGGTATTCACCGTTCTCACCGCCGCGGAGGGCGCCCTGAGTGAATTCAACTTGAATATTTCTCAGGAAAGTACCGGCATTAAATACGTTAGAATCTAAGTGACTGGCATACATACCGCTTGTGATTTCAACATGTATATATACTTTCTTGTTCTGATAGCCGTTCAAAATCTCCTGGACTTTTTCGGGACTGATTTTTTCCATAGCGGTACACACTCCTAAAATAAAATCATTAATCACTTAAAGGGACACCCTGTGTCCCTTTAAGAATTATATTTCTTCGTCTTTAACTTCGATCTGTTCTACGCTGTTGTAAGCACCGTGTCTGACAACACCGACAAATTCGTTCATCTTCCAGCCGTTTTTAATCGCAGATGTTACAAATGCTTTTGCATTCTGCGCAGCTTCAAGCGGGGACTGCCCGTTCGCAAGATTCGCTGTAATCGCTGCTGCAAATGTACATCCTGCACCGTGATTGTAGGATGCATCAATTTTATCGCTTGTCAGTAAGTGGAAGGACTCACCGTCAAAATAAACATCCACAGCCTTATCTCCCTCAATACCGGATCCGCCTTTAATAACAACGTTATCTGCGCCTCTCTTATGAATCAGGCGGGCAGCTTCTTTCATTTCATCAAGTGTTTTAGGAGTAGATACTTTTGCAAGCTGTCCTGCTTCGAAAAGATTTGGTGTTACGAATGTTGCATTCGGGATTAAATGTTCAATCATTGCATCGACAAGTCCCGGATTTAATACTTCATCGTCACCTTTACACACCATTACAGGGTCAACTACAAAATGTTCTGCTGAGCTGTTGAGGAAAGCTTCTTTTGCCAGTTCCGTCACTTCTTCTGACGGCAGCATTCCTGTTTTTACAGCATCCGGCTGTATAGAGAGCGCAGTGGCAATCTGATCTTTAACGACTTCTATAGGCAGCGGATTCACACCGTGGGACCATGTTTCAGGATCCATTGTCACGATTGTTGTGAGTGCTGTATATCCGTACGTTTCATGTTCCTGGAATGTTTTTAAATCTGCAGCGATTCCTGCACCGCCGCTTGTATCCGAACCTGCGATTGTTAGCGTCTTTTTAAGTCCCATCTTCATTCATTCCTCCAAAAATAGTAATAAGCATATTTTACTATATTGGTCACACTATTTCTAGAGCCGTGCTTGTTTGAATGATATAATAGGTATTTAGACCGAGGTGATATTTATGGAATGGAATGAAGTATTCCGTACAATTAAAAATCAGCATGATTTCAGCAGTCTTAATGACGAGCTGACAAAGAGGTATGAGGACGGCAGAGTTTTTCCGCCGAGAAATGAAATATACTCTGCGTTTGAACTGACGCCTTTTGAAAATGTAAAAGTGGTTATTATCGGGCAGGACCCCTATCACGGGGATAATCAGGCTCACGGTCTGTCCTTCTCTGTTAATGACGGTGTCAAAATACCACCGTCATTAATGAACATCTATAAAGAACTGAAGGATGACTTAAATATTGTGCGTACGTCAGGCAGTTTGACAGACTGGGCGGAAGAAGGTGTGCTGCTGCTCAATACAGTATTGACGGTGGATGCTTATCAGGCGAACTCCCACCGGGGGCTCGGCTGGGAACGTTTTACAGATAATGTGATTGAGGCAGTATCGGATCATTTGTCGAATGTTGTATTTATACTCTGGGGGAAGCCTGCACAGACGAAAGCAAAACTGATTGATACAGATAAGCACTTTATTATAAAATCTGTGCATCCGAGTCCGCTGTCCGCCTATCGCGGTTTTTTCGGGTCAAAACCGTTCAGCAGAACAAATGAATACTTGAATGCCTCGGGGAGAGGCAGTATTGATTGGAGTGAAAAACAGTGAAAGAAAAAATAATCACTCAGTTGAAACAGGAGATTGCCCTTATAGAATCTGCAGCAGGCGCGGAGACGGACAGGCACATCTATGCTGCTGAAAGACTTTTGAATCTTTTGAAGGAGAGTCCGGACAGTGTCAGTACAGCCCGGATGTCTGAAAAGGATATCAGCAGCAATGATCAGAGAATGCTTGAGTTAATGGGCGGTAAGCCGCAAAAGAAAGCACAGGCAGGAAAAAATTCATTGGGCGGAGAGAGAAAAACGACCGATGACGGCTTCGGCAACGGAGACAGTATTTTTGATTTTTAATAGAGACAGGAGTAAATGTTAAAATGAAGATTTTTATTATATTAGGTGCAGTAAATGCATTTATCGCAGTAGCGCTCGGTGCGTTCGGTGCGCACGGGCTGGAAGGGAAAATCAGCGACCATTATTTGGAGGTATGGGAAACAGGGGTACAATACCAGATGTTTCATGCTCTTGGATTATTTGCAGTCGGTATCCTGATGCACATTACTGATGCATCAATGCTTAACATTGCAGGGTGGCTGATGTTTGCAGGTATCGTATTTTTCAGCGGTTCTTTATATGTACTTGCACTGTCAGGTGTATCGATACTCGGTGCAGTGACACCAATCGGCGGCGTGTTGTTCCTTACTGCATGGGTACTTGTGATTATTGGATTTATCAAATTGTAAAAGAAAGCCGGGTTCCGATTTCGGAACCCGGCCTCTATATTTATTGCTGCAGACCGTAAAATTTCTTGGCCTTATCTAAAAATGATTCGTCGTCAGGTGTCATATCATGTTCTTCAACAATCGCATCGACCGGACAAACAACGATACATGCACCACAGTCGATACAAATTTCAGGATCAATATAGTACTGATCCTCACCTTCTTCTATACAGTCGACCGGACATACGTCTACACAGTCGCCTGCTTTTTCGCCGATACACGGCTGGGTAATTACAAATGCCATAGTATTCCTCCTTATCTGTTTGTTTCTCATATCCTTCTTATATTATATCCTATGCGTTTCACTGCTGAAAATCAAATATATCTTAAATTAAATTCGTCAGATATTCAATAATACGACTTAAGACTTATAATGGAATGGGATAATGATGAGATGTGTTTGAAGTGCCCGGAAACAGTGTATAGGGTATTGATAAATGATATTTGATATATAAATAAATACAGAGGAGCCATATTGATGACGAAAAAAATAGTAATTGTCGGCGGTGTCGGCGGCGGGGCAACCGCAGCCTCCCAGCTGAGACGGTTTGATAAAACATCTGAAATTGTTCTTTTTGATAAAGGGCGTCACATTTCTTTTTCAAACTGCGGCATGCCGTATCATATCGGAACATTCATTGATGACAGAGACAGTCTTTTATTCCCGGAGGAAAAATTCAGTGAAAATTATAATGTAAATGTCCGCTCAGGGACTGAAGTGATTTCAATAGACCGTGCCGGAAAATGTGTGGAGTGCAGGAATGATGAGAGAACTTACATGGAAAGTTATGATGTTCTGATTTTGTCACCGGGTGCTTCTGCCGCGTTCCCGGATATCCCGGGAGTCGAAAACAGCCGGACTTTTTTACTGCATACTATTCCGGATATGGATAAAATCAATGAATACATCAGAACACATCAGCCGAAAACAGCGACTGTTACAGGCGCCGGATTTGTCGGTCTTGAGATGCTTGAGAATCTTCACAGTCTGGGTATTCAGTGTACGATGATCAACCGTTCTAATCGTATTTTCAGGCCGGTGGATGAAGATATGTCGACACCGGTGCCGGAACATTTAAAAGAAAAAGGTGTCACGGTGCATCTGGATGACGGTGTCAATAAATTTTCAGAAGATGGAAAAATCGTTCACTTAAAGAGTGGTACAGAAATAAAATCTGATTTGAATATTATGTCGGTCGGTATTCAGCCTAACGTGAGTCTTGCTGAAGAAGCAGGGCTTGAAATTGGTGAGACAGGCGGGATTAAGGTGAATGACTGCATGCAGACGTCAGACCCTGATATTTATGCACTTGGCGATGTTGTAGAGACAGGGAATTATGTCACCGGTGCACCGGTGAATATTGCACTTGCACCTCCTGCCCACCGTCAGGCCTACATCCTTTCCGGTCATTTGAACGGCAGTACTGAAACTTATAAAGGGGTGCTCGGTACGGCTGTGATAAAACTCTTTGATTTAACCATCGGAGCGGCAGGACACAACAGCGACCAGCTCGATGCGCTTCATTTGGAATATGATTCTGTAGAGGTGGAAGCAAAATCACATGCCGGGTATTATCCGGGAGCTGAAAAACTATGGCTGAAAGTTTTGTTTAATCCAGCGGACGGTATGATGTACGGTGCACAGGCAGTCGGGTTTGATGGTGCGGATAAAAGACTCGCTGTACTGTCGACGGCAATTCATGCAAAGATGAAAGTCAGCGAACTTTCAGAGCTGGAGCTCGGATATGCACCACCTTATTCATCTCCGAAGGATCCTGTAAATATCCTCGGTTATAAGGCGGCCGGAAAACTTAAGAAGTGAAACAGTGATAAGTATATGAATGGTTGAACGCAGCGGAAATACCCGCTGCGTTTTTTATCTTTACAAAATACACATCATGATATATACTTATATACATAACTATATAGCCATAATAGAAATATTGAAAGGAGGAGAGACATGTGAGCGGAAAATTAAATGACCGGGAACCGATATTTGAACAGATTACGCGCTGGATCAGTGACCAGATTATTGAAGGCACTTTACAGACAGATGATAAGATACCTTCAACCAATGAGATTGTTCAATTTTATAAAGTGAATCATCTGACAGTATCGAAAGGTGTTAATCAACTTGTAGAAGACGGAATAATATACAAGAAAAGAGGTGTCGGTATGTTTGTTGCTGAAGATGCAAGAGAAAAGCTGATAGAAAGAAGAAAAGAAGGATTCGTCAAACAATACTTGAAACCGATGATGGATGAAGCGGAAAAATTGAAACTGACGAAATCTGATATAGACCGAATGATTGAGGAAGAAAGGAAGTGAACGGCATGACACATTTAAAAATAGAAAATGTGAATCTGGATATAAAGAGAAACAGTATTTTAAAAGATATTAACTTGAGTCTAGAGGACGGGAAAATATACGGTCTTCTCGGCCGGAACGGTGCAGGGAAAACGACGCTGCTGTCACTGATTGCATCTTTCCGGGAAAGCTCGGCAGGGGCGGTGACGATTGACGGTAAAGTCCCTTTTGAAAATGATGAAATGGCGGACGAAGTCCAGTTCAGCTATGAATATGATTACAGCGAGTTTACTGAAACAGTAGAAGAGATTATCGGTGACTACGCAAGATATAAGCCGAATTACGATATGGACTACTCTGATAAGCTGCTGAAGGGATTCCGGATTGATAAAAAGAAAGTTATCGGTGAATTATCGAAAGGACAGCAGGCAGCCGTGAACGCAGTGACTGGACTTGCGACGGGCGCAGAGATTACCATTTTTGATGAAGTGACAAGCGGGATGGATGCACCGGCACGCGAATATTTTTATAAAGAAGTACTCAGCATGAAAGAACATAAAGCAGGAATTATCATTCTGTCGACACACATTGTTTCAGAGATGGATTATCTTTTTGACGATGTCATTATTATTGACCAGGGAGCAGTGCTGCTGCATGAAGATATCGACACACTCCTTTCAAAGGGTGTCCGGGTGACGGGGTCTGTTGAACGAGTGAATGCATTTACAAAAAATATGACAGTACTTGCTTCTGAAACACTCGGTCCGACACGCTCTGATATGGTTCTTGGAACTGCGGATTATGATGGAGATGACCTGGAATTTTCACCGATTAAATTACAGGAGCTGTTTATTCATATAACAGAGAGGGAGGAAGATCATGAATAAATTGAAATCAGCCACTATGGATTTGACGAAAGAAATCAGTGTGTGGATATTGTGGTATCTGCCTGTATTTGCGGTCATTATCGTGCCGCTCGCCCTTTTTTTGAATGAGCCTGAAATCACTGATTCATCATTTATGGAAATGATTATGACCGCAAACAGAGTATTTATGTTTGTCGCAGGTATCCTTAGTGTATTCCTCTATTTTGAATGGATGTTTAAGATGGGAATCACAAGAAAAATGTATTTCAAAGTCATTACACTCACCATGTTGTTTATCGTACTGATACTAAATGTGACATCACTTGCCATCACATATATTTTTGATGTGATTCCGTATGATATATTTACCGGCGGCATGCCTTCTGTCAGTACAGTTGTATCGGCCGTGCTTGTTTCTTATTTAGGTGCGATGCTTGGATGTGTGATTGGAATGGGTTTTTACAAAAGTGCGAAAGCAGGGTTCTTAATGATCGCAGCGGCTCTGATTATTGTTGGATGTGAGATTTTAATTGAAACATTCAATATGGAAGGCGGTATAGTGCACTTCTCAGGATTCATAATCATCACAGCACTGCTGATTATGCTGAATTATAAATTAACACGCAGAATACCGGTGAAATTATAAACAACAGACAAAGAAGCCCTTTCCGTAAGCGGAAGGGCTTCTTTTTAAAGGAGTATTCTCAATATTTAAAGGCTATTTTTTCTCTTTTTCAAATTCCCGCTTCAACTGATGGTATTCTTTAAATTCCCTGAAAGAAATCCACATGATAAACAGGCCGAGAAGAAGCATTAAATAGCCGAACAAATCTCCTGTATCACTGATAAAAACAACACCCGTAACAAGGAGTGCGACACCGACCAGTGCGGATGCCGAACCGGTAAATATCAGTATCATCCGTTTCTGCTTATTTTTTGAAAACATAATTATAAACGCCTCTTCCATTTTCAGAAACTGTAAAGAAACCCGCCGGTTAAGACGGGTTCCATTTTATTTCTTTTTCCCGCTGTAGCGGTTTAATACTTTCTTTAAAATAATCGGTGCAAGAATAACTGCAGCGCGTTTCAGTAATTTACCCATAAACAACCACCCCCACAAAATCCATACGATTCGAAGTTGATTAATTATAACCGATATAGAGATAAATTAAACGTATAAAGCATTTTATTTAAAGAATGCATCAAGAGATTCATCCGGCAGGTGAACACCGACGTAGAAATCCCCGAAAACGCCGTAGCGTGCAGATACTTCGTCAAATCTCATCTCGTAAATGATGTTTTTAAACTCAAGCATATCATCTGAGAATAAAGTGACACCCCACTCATACTCATCGAGGCCTTGGGACCCTGTGATAAACTGCTTGATTTTCCCGGCATAGGAACGGCCGATTTTACTGTGGTCATACATTAATTTACTGCGTTCTTCCATGGAAAGCATATACCAGTTATCATCGAGGTCGCGTTTTTTATCCATTGGATAGAAACAGATATATTTTGATTTTGGTACTTCAGGATACAGTCTTGCACGGACGAACGGGTTCTCATACGGATCGCCGTCGGAACCTTTGGCAAGATAGGAACTTAATTCAACAATGGATACATATGAATACGCAGGAATCAGGAAGTCGGCAACTTTCAGCTTGTTGAATTCCAGTTCAAGTGCATTCAGTTCATCGATTGTCGGACGCAGCATCCACAAAATCAGGTCTGCTTTCTGGCCGGTGATGTTGTAAAAGGCGTAGCTGCCTTCATTTTTTTGATGAACTTCCTCTTCACGGGCTAAAAAACCTTTCAGCTCATTGATGAGCACATCTTTTTCACTGTCTTCAAGTAATTTAAAAGATGCCCAGTCCACTTTGTATAATAAGTGCAGACTGTACCAGCCGTCTAATGTATTTACTGCTTCACTCATTTTTTGTAACCCTCTTTCAATAAAAATTATCTACAGTACTATTCTACTTGATAAGAAAACGTTTTAAAAGTGAATAGGGGTGAAATAATGTGACAAAACAGTTATAATAAGCACGTATATCGCGATATCAAGGAGGATATTATGAGTCAATTTTTGAACAGCCTTAAGGCAAACCTGGAAGGGCAGAACGTTAAAATCGTACTACCGGAAGGTACGGATGCACGTATCCTGAATGCGGCAGTCGAATTAAACAATACAACGTATGTCCACCCCATAGTTCTGGGTGATAAAAGTGAGATTGAACAATTAGCACAAAACGAGGGACTCAACTTAGAAGGACTTGAAATCATTAACCCTGAATCATGCAGTGACAAACAGGAACTTGTGGATGAGTTCGTTGCACGGCGTAAAGGGAAAGTGACAGCAGAGCAGGCAGACGACATTTTAAATGATGTGAATTATTTTGGAACAATGCTTGTGTATACAGGTAAAGCGGATGGTCTCGTATCCGGCGCTGTACATTCTACCCCGAATACAGTACGTCCGGCACTGCAGATTATTAAAACGAAACCGGGTGTGTCCAGAACAAGCGGTGTATTCTTCATGCTTCGTGATGATGAACTGTATGTGATGGGTGACTGCGCAATCAACCCTGTGCTGAATGCAGAAGAACTTGCGGAAGTGGCAGTGGAAACTGCGAAAACAGCGATTGATTTTAACATGGAGCCCCGTGTTGCGATGCTCAGCTTTTCTACAAAAGGCTCGGCTAAAACTGAAGAAACAGAACGTGTCAGACTGGCTGCACAGTATGCGAAAGAAAAGTATCCTGAAGTGCCGATTGACGGTGAGTTTCAATTTGATGCTGCATTTGTACCAAGTGTGGCAGAGAAAAAAGCACCGGATTCAGAGATTAAGGGAGATGCGAATGTATTTATCTTCCCGACACTTGAAGCAGGAAATATCGGTTATAAAATTGCTCAGCGTCTTGGCGGGTTCGAAGCGTACGGACCGATTCTTCAAGGTCTGAACAAGCCTGTGAATGACTTATCCCGCGGCTGTACGACAGATGAAGTGTTCAATCTGGCACTCTTCACTGCAACGCAGGCATTATCAGAGAAAAATGCATAATATATTTTCAAAGGACTGGGAGTACATCCCTGTCCATCAAACGCCGCACCCATATCACTCATTTGCGATAGATGATGTGCTGCAGGAAAAAGTAACAAAAGATGGTGTACCTAAACTTCGTGCATGGGTACACCATCCGTATGTTATTCTCGGTCTGCATGATGCAAGGCTTCCTTATTTGAAGGACGGCTTAAAGTATCTGGATGACAGCGGGTTTGATTATATTGTCAGAAACTCAGGCGGTCTCGGTGTGGTGCTTGATGAGGGTGTATTGAATGTTTCCCTTGTGATATCAAAGGAAGATTCTCCGATGATTGATGACGGCTATGATATGATGCTTGAGATGGTCAGGTGTGCACTGCCGGAATCGGACATCGAAGCATATGAAATTGTGCACAGCTACTGTCCCGGAAGTTACGATTTAAGTATCGGCGGACAGAAGTTCGCAGGTATTTCCCAAAGACGCATCAAGGGCGGCGCGGCAGTCCAGATTTACTTGTGTGTCAGTGGAAGCGGCAGTGAGCGTGCAAGTATTATGCGCGACTTCTATCATTATGCTAAAAAAGACAGTGAGACAAAATTTTCCTATCCCGACATTCATCCATCGGATATGGCATCACTGAACACGCTTTTAAATAAGACGTGGACGGTGGAGGATGTCCTTGAAAAAATGATGAATGTTATTCAAGGGGATATCACTATGCTGACGGATTTTTCTGAGGATGAGCAGGAGAGGTATGAAAAATCCTTGAAAAATATGAAGAAGCGCAACGCTTCAATCCGGGGCGGCATAGATGAAGATTTGACGCTCTAAATGCTCAGGTATTCAATGAATTAAAATGATATAATATTATGGAGAAAGATTTTATCCCTGTTTTCAGGAATGGAATCTTTTTTCTTGAGAATAAATATTTTGTAATTAGTTACCCTAAGTAATAAATATACAGCGTTTAAGTGCCGGAAGGGGAATGAAGTATGGCGCGGAGTCATGGTAAGAGTAAAATATGGACGCTTGAGTTCATTATCATATTTGCATTTCATTTTATTGTTATGTTTTCAATGTATTCCACTCTGGTGACAGTCGGCAGTGTGGCTATAGATGAATATGGTATTGCACCGAGTACTGCAGGGCTTGTGGCAAGTATTTTCATAGTCGGTGTGCTCATAGGACGTGCCTTGTCGGGTTACCAGGTGAACCGTATCGGAGCAAAAAAATTAATGTATGTCGGCACTGTGTTATTTTTTGCGACATACATACTGTACTTTATAGACGGCGGTCTGTATTTACTGGTAGCGGTAAGGCTTTTGAACGGCATCGCAACCGGTGTAGTCAGTACAGCGATGAATACACTCGCAACAATATCGCTGCCTGAGGAAAGACGCGGAGAAGGCATCAGTTATTTCAGTTTAAGTATGGTGATCGGTGCAGCAATCGGACCGTTTTTGTCATTTCTGCTCCTTGAGACAATCAGTTTTCACACGATGCTTTTGGGTGTCGGCATATTAGTGCTGTTGATGAGTGCACTCCTCCCTATGATTAAGGTGAATAACTTCCTGAGCGGGGAGAAGAGACGGAAGACGAAATTTGTCATGATTGATAAAGATGTCCTGCCGCTCGGCAGTTCAATATTGTTTATGGGCTTTGCGTATTCTGCGGTACTGTCGTTTTTAAATGTGTTTGCACAGGAAAGAGATCTTGTGACGGCTGCGAGTGTGTTCTTCATTGTCTATTCCGTCACGATTCTTTTGACGCGTCCTATGACAGGCAAGCTGCTCGATGTTCGTGGTGCCAATATTGTACTGTATCCGGCCTTTATTCTGATGGCGGTGGGTTTTCTTGTTCTCGGACAGGCATCAACAGGCACAGTGCTTTTATTATCGGCGGTATTAATCGGTCTCGGTTTCGGCAATCATCAATCGGTGTCACAGGCAGTCTGCGTGAAGATTGCGGACAGAAAAAATGTCGGTCTCGCAACGTCGACGTACTTTATCATGCTTGAGACAGGACTCGGCTTCGGGCCGTTTTTACTTGGATATATTGTGCCTTATGCCGGCTACGGCGGACTGTATCAATGGCTCGTTGTGTCCATCGGGATATCCATGGTGATATATTATTTTGTATACGGCAGAAAGGAACGGCGTCCTGCATAGGCGACCGTTTCGGAAATGTCTGACATAAGCCGTTTAAATTAAAGCATATCAGGGGAATATGATAAAATGATGTTTGAAAAGGAGGCGGCGGTTATGGAAGTTGAGAGCAGCTACCGGGATAAGCAGCTGGTTGAAGAAAAAGTGTTTAAAGACCCGGTGCATCGTTACATTCATGTGAGAGACCAGGTCATCTGGGACTTAATTAAGACAAAAGAATTCCAGAGACTGCGCCGTATTAAACAACTTGGTACATTGTATCTGGCATTTCATTCGGCCGAGCATTCGCGTTTTAACCATTCGCTTGGTGTTTATGAGATAGTCAGACGTATGGTCGCGAACTTTGAAGAGTATGAAGAATGGGACCACGGCAACCGTCTCCTGGCACTTTCGGCAGCACTTCTCCATGACCTTGGTCACGGCCCGTTTTCCCACTGTTTCGAAAAGATATTCCATACAGACCATGAAGCGTTTACGCGGGAGATTATACTGGGCGATACGGATGTGAATAAAGTGCTGTCCAGAGTATCACCGGAGTTTCCGGAGGAAGTGGCTTCAGTCATTAATAAAACCCATGAAAATAAGCTTGTCATCAGTATGATTTCAAGTCAGATTGATGCGGACCGGATGGACTATCTCCAGAGGGACGCCTTTTATACGGGTGTCAGCTACGGCACTTTTGATATGGAAAGGGTGCTCAGGGTGATGCGTCCGTCGAAAGATGAAATCGTCATTAAGGAAAGCGGCATGCATGCGGTCGAGGACTATTTGATGAGCCGTTACCAGATGTATTGGCAGATTTACTTTCACCCGGTCAGCAGAGGCGGTGAGGTACTTTTAAACCTGGCGCTGAAACGGGCGAAGTATTTATTTGAAAAGGGCTACGCATTCAAGCAGTTCCCGAAATATTTTATACCGTTTTTTCAGGAGAATATCACAGTCGCCGATTATTTGAGACTGGATGAAATGGTGGTTAATTTTTATCTTCAGGAATGGATTCATGAAGAAGATGAGGTATTGTCTGATTTATCGAATCGTTTTGTTAACCGTGAGCTGTTTAAGTATCTGCCTTTTGACGGGTCCGTGATTACTGAAAATGAAATCCGGGAACTGTTTATAAAGGCAGGCATTGATCCCGATTATTATTTCTTCAGTGACTCTTTTTCGGATATGCCGTATGATTACGACCGTCCGGGAATGATGAATAACAGGCGTCCGATACACCTTGTGAAGGCTGACGGCAGATTGAAGGAAATCAGCAGCCAGTCGGCGATTATTCAATCGATTACAGGAGTTAAAAGAATTGAATCGAAACTTTATTATCCGAAAGATAAAATATTGGAGATTGAAGATTTAAATGTGAAAAGCGAACTCATTAATTTATTAAATGAATTGGCATAGGAGTGATAAAAATGGCAGATGAGACAGAAAATAAAAAACCGGGTTTCCAGTTTAATATTATAAAAAATGATCCGCTCGACGGACACAGAGGGCAGAATCTCGGTGCAATCAGTCTTGAAAATGTGGCGCCGGTTTATGTGGATATTGATACACAGGAAGTGTTTATCGATATCGGCGGCCTGCACGCAAGGGCGGACGTTGAAAAACGTGTGAAGTGGGTCACGGATAAAAGTGAAGCGGAAGGCGAAGGCAGTAAAGAGTACTGGCTGGTCTGGGTCACAGTTGAACGGACGGAAACAGGACCTGTGTATCACGGTGTGACATCCTGTTATGAAATGGTCAACAAGTCGAAAAAGCGCGGTTACAAATTGATGCATGAACATGTGAACATGATGGATAAGTCGATGAAAGGACTGATTCAGCTGGACGGTGTTGATGATGAAAGTTTAGCGTCACTGAAACAGTTTTTAATGAATCATAATCCGGAGATGTGGAATAATTCCCGGGAACTGCAAAATGTATTAAAAAGTTACTGATTGAGTTGTGTCTTTTTTGTGTCTTTGTAAAAAGATGATTGCAGATTATTCAAATGAAATATAAAATGAATATAGTTATAGAAATATAACTGGGACACTTCAGGCAGGGGACACCCTGCCTGTTTTTTATGTTTAAAGCTAAGACCGTGACGCTGTATTATGTTATAATTTAGCTGATTGCGGGTGATAAAATGGAAAAGAAAATATCTCAATATAATTTGAGTCAGCAGGCGGATTTAAATGGTGAAACAGACATTTTTAAACAACGTGTGGAAGTGACGGAAATCGTACGGCGTGACCGGTATCTGACATATAAAGAAACGCTTGATGAATATGAAATCAATGTGGTCCTCCGGCTTGGGGAAGATTATGCAAAAATCCAGCGGCGGGGCATTATTAATATGAACTTTTATTTTGCTGAGGGTGTGCGGACGGATACTTTTTATGAGTCTCCGGCAGGAAAGCATCACTATCAGATAGAGACGGATAAAATTGACATACAGGATGACAACATTTGTATCGAATATACACTTTTTGACGGCGGGGATATCCTCGGAGAATATAAATATCAATTACAGAAGGTAGGATAGATTATGGATTTAAAGCAGAAATTACAGTCAGAAATAGCGGCAGCTGTTGAAAGAACAGGACTTGTTGAAACGGTTCCGGATGTAAAGGTAGAGGTGCCGAAAGATAAAGAGAATGGTGATTTTTCAACCAATATTGCGATGGTGCTGACTAAACAGGCGAAAAGAAATCCAAGAGAAATCGCAGAAATACTGACTGAGGCGATTGACAGAAATGCTGCTGACATTAAAGAAATTTCTATTGCGGGGCCGGGTTTTATTAACTTTAAAGTGGACGAATCTTCACTTACAGAAGTCATTTTAAAAGTGCTTCAGGAAAAGGAGAATTTCGGACGTACCGAGAGAGCAGAGAGTGAAAAAGTATTAATAGAATTCGTCAGTGCCAATCCGACAGGAGATCTTCATATCGGGCATGCGAGGAATGCGAGTGTCGGTGACACGCTCGCGAATGTCATGGACTTTGCAGGGTATGATGTGACGCGTGAATATTATATTAATGATGCGGGGAACCAGATTCATAACCTGGCACTGTCGATTGATGCACGTTATCAGGAGGCGCTCGGAAAACCGTTTGAAATGCCTGAAGATGGATATATGGGTAAAGACATTAAAGAAATCGGTGCAGATCTTGCTGCAAAATCACCTGAACTTTTGGAGCAGCCGGAAGAAGAGCGTATTGAAACGTTCAGAACACTCGGTGTTGAGTATGAAATGGCAAAGCTGAAAAAAGATTTAAGTGATTTCAATGTGAAGTTCGATAACTGGTTCAGTGAGACATCTCTTTATACAAAAGGCGAGGTGGAAGCGGCGCTGTCTAAGATGACGGCGAACGGCTATACCTTTGAACAAGACGGTGCATTATGGCTCCGTACGACAGATTTCGGTGACGATAAAGACCGTGTGCTGCGTAAGAGCGATGATACGTACACGTATTTAATGCCGGATATCGCATATCATTACGATAAAGTGGAGCGCGGCTTCGACAGACTGATTGATATGTTCGGTGCCGATCACCACGGTTATATTAAACGTTTAAAAGGATCCCTCGGCGCCCTCGGCGAAGATCCCGATATGCTTGAAATACAGATTATGCAGATGGTCCGTCTGATTGAAAACGGTGAAGAAGTGAAGATGAGTAAACGTACCGGTAAAGCAGTTACATTGAGAGAGCTGATTGATACTATTGGGGCGGATGCATGCCGTTACTTCCTTGCGATGAGAAGTGCGGATACACACTTTGACTTTGATATGGATCTTGCGAAATCTGAATCAAGCGATAACCCGGTCTACTATGCACAGTATGCGCATGCCAGAATCTGCAGTATTCTGCGCCAGGCGGACAGCCTCGGTCATACACTTGATACATCTGCGGATTTATCAGTCATTACGAATGAACAGGCACTCGATTTAATTAAAAAAATGGCTCAGTTCCCTAATATGATTAAAAGTGCTGCAGAATACCGTGCAACACAGCGTGTTGCGAATTACATTCAGGAACTTGCAAGTGCGTTCCATAAATTTTACAATCGTGATAAGGTGCTGAGCGATGATATAGAAAAAGTGAAAGCATACTTGCTGTTGATTGAAAGTGTACGTCAGACACTTGAAAATGCGCTCGGCATCATTGGTGTTTCCGCACCTGAAAAAATGTAAATCAGTCAGGAGAATTATTTATGAAACGTCTTTTTAGAGGATTACTCCTCATTGTTCTTGCTGTCAGCCTTTCGGGCTGCGGACTGATGGGGAACCAGAATAATGATGACTCAAATTCAGAACAGCAGACACCAACATCGTCTGATTCTGATTTGAGCGGCAGTTTGGAAGATGGCTCTGTAGATTATACAGAGTCATCTTCTGTACATAAGGATATGCGGATTATTTCACTGATGCCGAGTAATACTGAAATACTGGATGCCCTCGGTGTATCAGAATATATTGTCGGCATCTCATCAGTAGATACATATCCAAAACCGCTTGTGGAAGATGAAGACATTGCGAAAATTGATTCATTTGAATTTGATGCCGAGCAGGTTCTGGATCTTGAACCGACACATATCTTTTCCCATGAAACAAGCAGAGACATGCATGAAGGGGTACTTTCTGATATAGAAAAAGCAACAGGGGCAGAAATCATCTATGTGGAAGATGCAGAGAGCATTGAAGAGATATACGGTACTGTCACTGATATCGGTGAAGTGCTCAGCCTGCCGGAAGAAGCAGAAGAAGTGAACAGAGAGCTTCAAGAAAGTATCGATGATACAGTGCGTACATATGAGGATGAATCACCGGTGAGTGTGTTTGTGCAGATCTCACCGTACCCGGATGTTTTCACCGCAGGGGAAAATACGTTTATCGATGATGTCATCAATACAATCGGTGCGGAAAATATATTTACGGATATTGAAGGTTTCAGCCAGGTCAGTGCAGAGGGACTTGTAGACAGAGATCCGGATTATGTCGTGTCGATTATTGACGGTTATGATGCCGGACAGCTGGAAGCGGATGTCAATCAGTTTACATCATCAGAGCATTTAAGTATGAAAGACCGTGAACATCAATGTGCTTTGGACCCGGATACATTATCCCGGCCCGGCCCCCGTATCGATGAGGGGATGGAGCAGCTCGCAGCATGTGTGTTTGAATAATCAAAATTTAATAAGTGTCTCTAAAGAAAATTTTCCGCCTTAGTGTTAAACTAATAACAAAACTAAGGGGGAATTTTTTGTGACTAAAGCAGACATCAAAGATATATTTAAAATTAAATCAACAGCTTCTCCGAAAGCTGTCCCGAACTCTGAAGCGGTGACCTATCTGATGACTCAGATTGATGAGGAGAAGAATGATTACACCACACACCTTTACAAATATAATCAGCATGAGTCGGTTCAACTGACCTACAAAAACGAGCGTATCAGTAATGTCGATCATTCCAGAGACGGTGATGTGACTTTATTTATCTCAAAAGGAGAAAATGACAAACAGCAGATATTTCTTCTGCGTGCTGCAGGCGGCGAGCGTGAACAGTTAACACATGAAGAAGACGGTGTGAACAGTGCGTTCTTTTCAAATGACGGCAGTAAAATTTACTACCATGTATCCAGTGAACCTGAGAAAAAAGAAGACACTGAAGATGACAGACCTGAACCTGTAGTCATCGATCGGATGAAATATAAGGCGGACAGTGCAGGTCTTTTAAAAGAAAAGTATCAGTCGGTGAAAGTCATCAACTTAAAAAACAGAGAAACGGATGTATTATTTGAAGGCAGAGAAAATTATGCGCTGGAAGCGGTGATTGGCGAGGATACTTATATTTATTCGACGGATAAAAGTGAGGATTCCGATTTTAATTTTTCAGCTGAACTCTATATACAATCCGGAGACAGAGACCCCGAGCAGATTCCGACAGAAGGCGGATATGTTGCGCACGTGGATGTATCGCCGGACGATAAAAAGCTGCTCCTCACAGAGCACAGCCGGGAATTTGAAAATGCCACACACGGTACAGTATATCTGTACGATATTGAAACCGGCGGGAAAAAGAATTTAACAGGGCACCTGGATAAGCCGGTCGGTGACTATGTGGCACAGGATACCCAGCAGTCTGCTGAACTGAACCCGACAAAATGGATTTCCGAAGAAGAATTTTTATTCATCCTGTCGGAAGACGGGAGCGTCAACCTATATAAAGGAGATATTTCAGGCGGAGTGACGGAAGTATACAAGGGCCGTCATTATATTTACGGGCTTGATGCTGTTGAGATGCATGCATATATTACTGTTTCAACACCGACTCACCCAGGCGAGCTCTTTAAAGTGGATCTCCGGACACATGAAGTGACGGCACTGACTGCCCACAATAAGTTTTATGTGGAGGAGACTGAACTTGTCAGTCCGGAAAGTATTGCGTATGAAAGTACAGACGGTACGACAGTCCACGGCTGGTTTATGAAGCCGTCGGGCTTTAAAAAAGATATGAAATATCCCATGATTACAAATATTCACGGCGGGCCGCATGCATTTTATGCGAACAGCTTTTTCCATGAAATGCAGGTGCTTTCAGGTCTTGGATATGCGGTGCTTTATGTGAATCCGAGAGGATCGCATAGTTACTCACAGGCGTTTGTCGACGCGGTGCGCGGGGATTACGGCAACGGAGATTATAAGGATATTATGGCCGGGGTGGATTATGTCACAGGCAGATATGACTGGATTGATACAGATAACCTAGGTGTGACAGGCGGTTCATACGGCGGCTTCATGACAAACTGGATTGTCGGGCACACCAACCGTTTTAAAGCAGCAGTCACACAAAGAAGTATATGTAACTGGGTCAGCTTCAGAGGTGTATCTGATATCGGCTATTATTTTACGGATTGGCAGATTCAGGCGGAATTCAGCGATATCGAAAAATTATGGCATCATTCACCGATTAAATATGTCGATGAAATTCAGACACCGCTGCTGATTTTACACAGTGAACGTGACTTCCGCTGTCCGGTGGAACAGGCGGAACAGCTTTATATTGCGCTTAAATACCAGAAGAAGAATACCCGTCTCGTCAGATTCCCTGACGCCGACCACAATTTATCGAGAACCGGGAAACCGAACCTTAGAATTGAGCGTCTCAAGCATTTAACAGGGTGGTTTGAAGACAGACTGGAGAAGAGTGACGTATGATTATTTTAATTACAGATGCACATGTATTTAATCCGGAAGATAAGGGAATTAATGATGTCTTAATTGTCGGCGGTAAAGTGGTTGATATTTCCCGGGAAATAGATGTAGAACAGTATTTAAAATTAAATATACCGGTAAACATTATAGCGGGGGAAGGAAAAATTTTAACCCCCGGCTTCATTGACCCGCACGTACATCTCATCGGCGGCGGCGGTGAGGGTGGATATCACACAAGAACACCCGAGACACATATTACTGATTTTGTGAATGCAGGTATCACGACGGCTGTCGGACTTCTTGGCACAGATAAATCAAGCAGGCATCTGGAGTCGCTGTACGCAAAGACTAAGGCATTGACTAAAGAAGGTATGACAGCATTGATGTATACGGGAAACTATCAGCTCCCGGTACCGACGATTACAGGGTCGATTGAGAAAGATATTTATTTTATAGATACGGTTATCGGTACTGCGGAAGTTGCAGTCAGTGACCACCGCTCAAGCCAGCCGACAACTGAGGAACTGTCGAAAGTGGTTGCTGAAACTCGTGTCGGCGGCATGACGAGCGGTAAAGCGGGCGTCACTCATTTTCATACCGGCGGCGGAAAGAAAGGATTGAGTCAGCTTTTTGAGCTGCTGGACAACTATGATCTGCCGCCGTCCAATATTTATCCGACACATGTTAACCGGACAAGGAATTTAATTACAGAAAGTGCGGCACTAACGGGCCGTGGTGTCACTGTAGATATGACGGTGGGAGAAAACATTATGGAAGATGTCAGGGAGTTCATAAATGATGGCGGAAGCATGGATTTATTAACGCTGTCCTCAGACGGCAACGGAAGTCTGCCGGTGTTCAACAGTGACGGCTCTCTGTCCCATCTTGATGTGGCGAAGCCTGAAACACTTTTAATAGGTGTGGTTGAAATGTGGAAGGAAGGCGCAGTGCCTTTTGAAACGATACTGAAAACAGTGACCGTGAACACAGCAGAAGTGCTGCAGCTTCCGGATAAGGGCAGAGTCTCTCCTATGTATGATGCGGATGTATTACTGTTTGATTCTGACTATCAGCTGGATACAGTAATCGCAGGCGGTGAGGTATTAAAGCAGTACGGGAGCACAATAGTTAAAGGGACATTCAGTAAATAAAAAACCGCCGGTGAGGCGGCGGTTTAAATCATTACGGCTACAGCCATAAGAGTAAGATATCGACTGTATCCCAGACCCGGAATAATAAAAAGGTCATCGCATGTATGATGAGCACACATAAAATAATCGGCCAGAATACATCAATCGGTTCCTTTTTTAATGTCAGGAACAACAGTATTGCCGGATACAGGTTTGTAAGTGTCAGTATAATGATAATGGATATTCCGAACATGATTCTGAGCGGACCAATCGGGATATCTGCGATATAGTGGCCGCCGATAACCGTGAAATAAAGCAGTACAGCGACAGTAAAAATGACTGTACCGAAAAGCGCGTAATAGGAGTATATTGTAATTATAGACACGGTTCTTTTTCTGAAAAATTTGATGAAAAAATAAAGAATGATAATATTTGAGTTGATAAAAATCAGCAGTATCAGTGACTGGATGACCAGACTTTGAAAAATATGGTCGAAAGCGTATATCTCATAGCTGAACAAATCGATCCCTACTAAATAACCGAATGCCCCGAGAATGATAGAATATATCATCAACAGTGATACAGACATAAACGGGGGAAGAGAGAAACCGTCATCGAAATTGGTATGCAGTTTTTTAAAGTTATGAAGTATGTATTTCATGGGATATCCACTCGTTCACCTTTATATATTCGCTTTCAATCGTATCACAAGAATGAAAAAATGAGAATTTATTGATATTGTTGATTAAGAGCACATTAATGAAAGGATGTACTAGAAATGGCAAATAAATTTGAAAACAGAATAGAGAAACTCTCAAACACTGTGGATACGGATATTGTATTTATTACGGACCCGGTGAATATTTTTTATTTTACAGGATGTTTCATAAATCCTCATGAGCGACTCCTTGTGTTGATCGCAGACACTGATACAAGGGAAACAACACTGGTGTTCCCTGCGCTGGATCAGGAAGTCGTTAATCAGTCAGCGACTGTAACACATCACCTGCCCCATAAAGACGGCGATAATCCATTCAGTTTGATTTTTGACGTATTCAACAGTAAAAAGTCAGTTGCGGTGGAAGGCAGCCATCTTACGTATGACCGGTACTTAAGTCTGCTGGATCACTTCAATCCGGAAGGTATTCATCGTGCGGATGATGAACTGAATGCCCTACGCGGAATTAAAAATGACGAAGACCGTGAAAAACTTCAGGAAGCAGTGGATATTACTGAAAAGGCACTGTTTGATTTAACTGAATGGGGTGTTATTGGAAAGTCGGAAAAAGAAATTTCCGAGTATCTCGTGACGCAGTTTAAATCTTACGGTGCAGTCGATGTATCATTCGGTCCGCTTGTTTTGACCGGTGAAAACTCCGCACTGCCGCATGGTGTGTCAGGGGATACGACAGTAAAAGAAGGAGATTTTCTCCTGATTGACTGCGGTGTCATCACAAAAGACCGCTATGTTTCTGATATGACACGGACTTTTATTATCGGGGAACCGACAACAGAACAGCGGAAGATTTATGAGACTGTTCTGGAGGCGAATATCGCAAGTATTGAGGTCAGTACTGCCGGAACAGAAATGAGAAAACTGGATAATTCCGCAAGGGATATTATTGAAAATGCAGGGTACGGAGAGTACTTCACCCACCGAATCGGTCACGGCATCGGTATCGGTCTCCACGAGCAGCCGTCACTGGACCATCAGAATAAAACACCACTTCAGGCGGGGCACGTGATTACAATTGAACCCGGGATATACCAGGCCGGATACGGCGGTGTGAGAATTGAAGACGGCATTATTGTGACAGAAGACGGTGCACCGTATAATTTTAATCGTTTCCCAAAAAATATAGACTCAATTATTTTATCTAAATAATTGAGTCAGAGGCGTTCTTTATTAAATAAGAACGTCTTTTTATCATTTTATCCGTGATCCCTTTAGTTTGAGGCATATTTTAGTGTAAACTGAAGATAAATATTAGAGAAATTTCATGAGGTGGCATATGGATTTAAGAACATTTTTTGAACGCTATACATTAGAGCATGAAATTGTCAGGGCGAATTTAATCAATGCAGCGTCTTTTGACAGTCAGGAATCGTTTATTGATTTCAAAATGCAGGAAATCAGTGATGAATCCCGGCTTTTTAATATTGCCCGGCATATGTCAGTCACCGAAACTAAATTGATTAAGAACTTATATCAAAGTACACCGGATGATGAAATGTTGTACAGGGTAAACTACAATGTTGAATCATATGCGGCACTGGTTGATGCGCAGTTCATTTTAGAGGATGAGAACAATGCCGGCATGATTCACAGTGATATCGTCAGCGCCTTATATCAGGCTTCTGCCGCCTCCGGAATTCTGCCGGTTCAAGATATGTATGTTAAAGGTGAAGATGCACTGCCAGAGTATGAGCTGTCACAGCTTAAGGAGATTTATACGGGGCCGATATACTGGTTTTATAATAATTTTAAGTTTACAGAGCTTAGAAAAATACTGTCCAGACTGAATGTGAAGCCGGACGGCCGCTACAAAGAAGATTATATTAAGCAGTTAACACCGCTTTTAACCAATCCTGAATATTTAAAGCGTGCACTTTTAACGATTGAAGAAAACGAATATCAGGTCATCTGCAGTCATGTGAAAAACAGCTTGAATATTTACAGAAAGCATTCGCGCTGGGCTGCTGCGAAAAAGACGGGTCTTCTGGTGGAAGTGTCGAGGGATTATCTGGCGATGCATGAGGATGTATTGAACACTTTGAAAAAAATAGATTTTAAGAAACTGGATCAGGAAAGAGCACATGAAATGCATCTTCATGTCGATGATTACAATGCCTACCATCTGGAACTTAAGATCCCTTTTGAAGACAGTGATATTATCCGGGAAGTCTACATGCCGACAGGCATGAATTTTTATGAATTCGAACGTGTCATTAAAGAAGCCATGGGGTGGAAAATTAATTCAGATTCTTATTTTGATGCAGAAAATATTCGTATATACAGTACGGAGTTTGAAGCCCGGAACAGCGGAGAGTTCCGTTCTATGATTGCGAGTTACACTCAGATTGATGCGGTTTTTGACAACTCCGGACGGCTCGTTTATGAGTATAATCCGGGTGCCGGTTACAGTGTGAACGTGTCATTGAAGCGGTTGATTAATATTGACCGGAAAATGCCGCAGATTACTGCCTACAGCGGACCGGTACCGGTGGATAATATTGGCGGTATAGATCAACTCGGGTATGTGTTAAACGTGCTTAATGACCCCGGACATGGGTCATATATTCCAATTTATCAGAAAGCACACAGTCTGAACTACAGAACCCGCTACCCGAAACGTGCGATTAATAAAAGGCTCGCACAGATATTTAATAAGTCATATCCGGTTACAGAATTTAACGAATGAAGGTAGTTATATGAAGTACAGTACAGATAGAAATCTGATTAAAGACAGCAGCAGGAAAAATATATCAAGCGGAATCATTGCGGGTACACTTGGGATTTTCGGCCCGACAATTATGGTGATTGAAGCAGCTTCGGCCGGCGGATTTTCATACGCTGAAACAATTTCCTGGGCATATGCAGTACTGTTTTTCGGTGCTGTTCTCGGTATTGTGATGTCAATGTATTACAGAATACCGGTTGTCGGGGCGCACTCTATCACAGGCGCAGCATTTTTAGTGACAGTAACACCACACTTTACACTGCCGGAACTGGTCGGGGCATATATTATTACCGGACTGATTATTTTATTATTTGGAATATCAGGGGCTTTCAAAAAAGTGATGAGCTGGATACCAAAAGAGATACTGTCTGCCATGCTGGCAGGGATTATTACTACATATGTCGTCGGTCTTATTCCGGCGGTGCAGGAACTGCCGATGATTGGCATCCCGGCATTAATTGTATTTTTCATGTTGATAAAATGGGACTTAAGGATACCACCGATGCTTGGTGCGGTAATAACGAGCCTTGTGTTATTCATTATTTTAAGTGACTGGGGAAGTGTGAGTATAGGGACAGAGGCAGTTATGCCTGTGTTTGAGATCCCGTCATTCTCACTGATCGGCGCCTTGTCCATATCAATCCCGCTTGCCATACTTATTTTGAGCAATGACATTACACCTGCTGTCGGTGCACTCGAGAGACAGGAATATGAAGTGCCGACGAACCGTATGCTGACGGCAACTGGAATTGCTTCAATCGCAGCTGCTTTCTTTGGCGGACAGTCTGCCAATGCAGCCGGAATGATGACAATTATAGCGTCGGATGAAGAAGCGGGGGATAAAGATAAAAGGTATGTCGCAGCTGTAGTCTGCAGCGGAATCCTTCTCATCGCAGGTATTTTTGCATGGGCGATTGTCCCGCTGCTTTTAGACCTCCCTGACAGCTTGACGGCAATACTTGTCGGTTTTGTTCTGCTCGGTGTGTTCGGCTCCACCCTAAAAACAAGCTTCTCAGACCCGAAATACATGATGAGTGCAGTATTTACATTCATTATTTCAATATCCGGTGTGACGATATTTTATGTGAGTGCACCGGTGTGGGCACTTCTAATCGGTACGATTATGGCGAAAACCATGGAGAAATAGGATTTCGGAGTGCAGGGGATATGTAGTATCATTAACTTTATACTGAAGAAATTCGTTAGGAAAGGTGATTACATTGAAAATTTATTTAGGCAGTCCTTTTTTTGATCAGGAACAGGTGGAAAGAGTGAAACGAGTGGAGGAAGCATTGGCGGAAAATCCGACAGTGACTGAAGTATTCTCCCCAAGAACGCAACAGGTTGAACATTTGAAGCATGGTTCTGATGAATGGCGTGAGGCAGTATATAATAATGATATTAAGCATGTCGAGTGGTGTGATGCTATTGTCGCAGTGCATGATTATGAAGAAAAATTTGTAGATGCAGGGACAGCATTTGAAATTGGGTATGCGAAGGCAAAAGAAAAGTTTGTCGTACTCTATCAGGAAAAAGATCCCGAAAAAGCACCTGTAAATTTAATGTTGTCAGACTCACTGGATGCATACCTTCAAAGTGCAGATGCTCTGAGAAAGTATGATTTTAATAAAAAAGAAGCGATTAGATTTGAACACTACTACTTTGATGAAGTGGCAGAGTAGCATAGTTATTAAGAAAAGCAGACTGAGTACGGTAAATAAATCCGTCGTACTCAGTCTGTTTTTATATTTACTTCTCTGACAGCAGCTCTGCAGTACTGTTCCGTTTAATCAGTTCGGCACCATTAATTGTCAGGTGGGTGGACTGGGTATCTTTTTTAATAAGCTGGACCAGGTTTTTGACTGCTTCCTGCCCCATCTCATACAAAGGCATCTTTATGGTTGTCAGAGGGGGCTGCAGTGCGTCGGCAAAAGGCACATCATGGATACTCACCAGAGAAAAATCATTTGGAATTGTTCTTCCTGCCTCATATGCTGCCCGCATCGCACCGAGTGCTGCAAGGATGCTCCCTGCAAATACTGCAGTCGGCGGTTCTTTTAAAGCAAGCAGCTTTTTCATTGCCGAGTAGCCGCTTTCTATACTGTAGGAACTTTCCTGAACATAGTCGTTAAGGATTTCGAGTTCATTCGAATGCATTGCCTGTTTATAACCGTTAAAACGGGTTTTACCTGTCCCTGTATCAAACGGACCAGTAATATGAGCTATTTTTCTGTGACCGAGCTGGATTAGATGATCAGTGGCTAACTTTCCGGCAAATTCATCATCAAGTACAACGTAGTGATTAATGCCCGGGATCATTCTGTTAATCAGCAGAAAAGGTTTCTTTGATTCTTGTAATTCGACTATTTCCTGATCTTCAGATTCCGAGATGGCAATCAGCAGCCCGTCGGTCCTGCCTTCAATTAAATGAGAAAATTTATTATGTTCGGTTCCTTTTTGTTTCATACTGTAGACCATTAAGTTATATCCTTCTTTTGCTGCCTGGTCTTCTGCCCCGTGGATAATTTCGGAATAAACGGGATTGGCAAAATCGGGAATTACCATACCGAGCATTTTTGTTTCATTGCGTTTGAGATTTTGAGCAGAGCGGTTTGGGAAATAATTTAATTCCTTAACAGTTTCCAAAATTCTTTCACGTGTGGAATCTTTAATTTTTAATGTCTGGTCTTTATTCAGCACTCTGGAGACGACTGTAGGGTGCACGCCGGCTCTTTTTGCCACATCTTTAATTGTAGTCATTTTTACATTCCACCAATCTTTTCACTTTATATAATTATATAAATAATATGTGTTTTTTTCAAAATACATTTGACAAATAAATGAAAACGCTTTAAAGTGTAAATACACAAAGGAAAACGATTTCCTTATTTATTTTTATTTTAAAGGAAAACGATTTCCTGAATAGGAGGATGATTTTATGATATCAAGTGTCATTGATTCGGATATTTACAGGGGAATATTTGTCTCGGAAGAAATGCGTTCAGTTTTTTCTGATGAGTCTTTAATGCAGAAATGGCTCGATTCATGGTCTGCTCTTGCACAGGCAGAAGCAGAGGCGGGGCTCATACCGAAGGATGCAGCAGAAAAAATTACGGAAAAAGCTGATTATGAGTTGTTTGACAAAACACTTATCCGTGAGGGGATTGTGGATACAACGCATCCTCTGATTGTTCAAATCAGACAGTTTACAGAAGCTGTCGGAGGGAGAGAAGGCGGATATATTCACTGGGGTGCAACGACCCAGGACATTATGGATACTGCGGTTGTCCTGCAGATTAAAGAAGCACACAGTATTTTATTAAAACAGTTAAAACGTTTTTTAACGACATTGTTAAATCATGCAGAAAAATATAAGAATACGATAATGGCAGGACGGACTCACGGCCAGCATGCACTCCCAGTCACACTGGGATATAAGATCGCAATTTGGGCAGATGAAATCGGCAGGCATATTGAACGGTTGGAAACCGGTGCAGACAGGTATTTGATGAGCTCTTTCAGTGGTGCGGCAGGTACGCTTGCATCTATTGGGAATGACGGTTTGAAAGTTCAGGAATTTTTCAGTAAGAATCTCGGATTGAAGCAGCCTGTCATTACATGGCATGTACAAAGAGATGGTTTTGCAGAGTATTCAAGCACTCTGGCGATGATTGCAGGAACTGTAGGTAAGATTGCCAATGAGATTATTAATCTGCAGAAATCAGAAATAGGTGAAATTGAAGAAGGGTTCAAGGATGGACAGATCGGCAGCAGTACAATGCCGCATAAAAGAAATCCGATGATCTGCGAGTATGTGGTTGGTTTGGTCAGAGTGGTTCAACGGAGCGCCTCTCTCGGTTTTGATGCGATGATTCAGGAACATGAGCGTGATATGACATTCTGGACAACTGAATGGTCGTATATTCCACAGATTTCTATTTTAACAAGCGGTGCTTTGGAACAGATGCAGGGCATTTTGGAGCGGTTTATTGTTCATGAAGATAATATGGAAAAAAACTTAAATCTTCTTAAAGGACTAATAGTATCGGAGAATTTAATGTTAAAGCTTGGTGAACATGTCGGCAGACAGGTGGCACACGATATTGTGTATGAGGCATCTATGGAGGCTTTTGAAAGTGATAGACATTTAGTTGATGTAGCTCTTGAGAATTCAAAAATTACCGAACACTTGTCAAATGAAGAAATAAGAAATCATTTAAATCCAAAAGAATATGTTGGTTTATGCTCCGAGTATGTTGAACGTGTAGAGAAAAAATGGGGTAAACGATAAAATTTGAGGAGTGATGTCTATGTCACCAGCAGTTATCACACTGCTTATTCTGTTACTGGCTGCAATATTATTTTTAACGGAAAAACTGCCTGTAGCAGTAACGGCGCTTTTATCTGCGCTATTGCTGTATATTACCGGCGTTGTTGATGCAGAAACAATATTCTCTGGATTTACAAATAATGTTGTCATTCTGATAACAGGGATGTTTGTTATCGGCGCATCTTTATTTGAAACAGGTGTAGCGAAAAAAATCGGTCAATTAATTACAAAATTCGCCAAGACCGAGAAACAGCTGCTGCTTGCAATTATGTTAATTGGTGCCGGTCTTTCTGCATTCCTGTCCAACACAAGTACTACAGCAGTGCTGATGCCGATTGTTATAATGATTGCTGCATCAAGCGGTTTCTCAAGTTCCAAATTATTGATGCCGCTGGCTTATGCAACTGCTCTTGGAGGAATGATTACACTTGTCGGTACAAATGGAAACCTTGCGGTGCAGGGTGTCATGGAAAATGAAAATGTACCGGTATTCGGGTTTTTTGAGTTTGCTTATATCGGTATACCGTTGACGATTGTCGGTATTATTTATATGATGACCATCGGTTATAAATTAATTCCCGACCGTGAAGGCGGGACAATGATTGGTGATTTGGATCTTAGTAAAATTGAAAATGAAGAAAAAAACGAAAATCACACGCCTGTTAAACAATTCATGTCAGTAGCTGTCCTCATTATTGCAATCATCTTTATGGTTTTTGAGGAACAGATTGGTGTACCGCTTCATGTCGTTTCCATCATGGGGGCTGTAGTACTGGTAGTCACAAGAACAATGACAGAAAAACAGGCTTACCGTTCACTGGACCTCTCTACGATTATTTTAGTAGCGGCAATGATGCCGATGGCTACTGCACTCGGTGAAACAGGTGCTGCAAACATGATTGCAGATTCTGTACTGGGGATAGTCGGTGGTGACGCCAGTCCGTATGTACTGACAGGTATTATATTCTGTATTACAGCATTACTGACGTCGGTAATGTCCAATACAGCAGCGGCAGCTCTGATGGCGCCGATCGGTCTTGTGCTTGCAGTGAGTATCGGTGCAGATCCGAAAGCCGTGATGATGACTGTAGCAGTCGGAGCATCTGCTGCCTATGCATCTCCGATCGGAACACCTCCGAATACTATGATATACGGTCCCGGTAACTATACATTTATGGATTATATCAAGTGCGGATTTCCGTTCCTTGTCATACAGCTGATTATTTGTGTCATAGTGGTTCCAATGATCTGGCCGTTTTAAAAATAACATATAATGATAAAGAAGCGTGCTGCTTTCACGGTACGCTTCTTTACCTTTAATAATTCTCTACATTCAAGGACATCAAAAATTCTTTAAATCTTCGTGATGCCGGGGAAAGATAGTGGTTTTCCTTCCATCCGAGGCCGATCATTCTTAAGCTGTTGTCATCCTCAATCTGAATGGTCACAAGGCCGTTTGTTTCTATCTCTTTAATCTCAGGCATAATGGAAATGCCGAGTCCGACTGAAATTAATCCTGCGATAGTATTCAATTCCTCTCCCTCGAATGTAATTTCAGGCTGTATTCCAGCCTGCTCAAATAAGCGGTTGGAAATCTCTCTTAATGAAAATCCTTCTTTCAACATAATAAATTTTTCTTCCTGCAGTTCATTAATTTTTACGGAACGCCGTTTTGAAAGCTTATGATCTTTTGGGACCACGAGATACATAGGTTCTTCCCACAGCTTCTGCCATACAACAGATTTTTCAAGATTAATCGGTGAGATGAGTGCCAGATCCACCTCTTCTTTTGCGATTAATCTGCTGATGTAGTGGGAAGGTCCCTGCTTTAACTGAAGTTCAATATCCGGGAATTGTTTTTGGAATTCTGAGATGATTTCAGGAATATGGCTTGTGGCAAGAGTGTGAAGGAAGCCGAATGAGGTGCTTCCGGTGTTCGGGTCAAGCATTTCTGAAATTTCACGTTCCCCCTGTGCAAGCTCGGACAGCATATTATTCGTTCTGAAGAGCATTACTTTACCAAAAGCATTCAGCTCTATCCGCCTGTTTTTTCTTGAGAATAAAGGGACACCGAGTTCATGTTCCAAATTTGAAATAGAACGGCTCAAGGCGGACTGGGATATAGACAATTTTTCGCTTGCTTTTGTAATATGTCCGATTTCCGCCACGGTTTTAAAATACTTTAATTGTTGAATATCCACAATGAATCATCTCCTTTATGCGTTTAATGCATGAATAATATAAAAATAATGCATTTTACTTAATGATAAGCGGATGCTACCATTAAAAGCAATATAAATGAGGAGAATCATTATAATGTATCAGGATTATATAGAACGTGGAACACCGGAATTCAGACGTACTGCCTTTGCATTCTTTGCAGCGGGTTTTAACACATTTGCCATTCTGTATGCAGCCCAGCCACTGCTCCCTATCTTTGTTGAAAAATATAATGTTGATGCATCAGTATCCAGTCTCTCACTGACATTAACCACATTGACTCTTGCACTCAGCATGCTGATATTCGGCTCATTGTCAGAGGCACTCGGCAGAAAGAATATCATGATTATTTCAATGGTTGCTGCGTCTGTACTCTGTATTTTGACTGCATTCAGTCCGAATTTTGAAAGTCTGCTCGTGTTGAGGGCGCTTCAGGGTGTGGCACTTGCCGGAGTTCCTTCGATTGCCATGGCATATATCAGTGAGGAAATTCATCCGCGGAGTCTCGCACTGGCGATGGGTCTGTATATCAGCGGTAACTCCCTTGGTGCTGTTTTCGGTCGTGTATTATCCGGAATTCTCGGTGACATGATTAACTGGCAGGCGGCAGTTCTCGTCATCGGTCTGATCAGCATGGCTGCGACAATCGTATTCATCAAAAGTCTGAGACCGTCGAGACATTTCACTGCAGAAGAATTGAATATTAAAGCACTTGCCGGCTATTTAATTCATCACTTGAAAAATCCTGTTCTGCTGTGTTTATACGGCATCGGCTTTTTGTTACTGGGAATCAACATGGCACTTTTCAGTTATGTCACATTTGTCCTGCTGGGAGCTCCGTACAGTCTCAGCCAGTCATTAGTCAGCTGGATATTCCTGATTCTGCTCATCGGAACAGTGAGTTCGGCGTTGACAGGCACCATTGTGACGCGGCTCGGTAAGGTTAAATCGATTTATACAGGTCTCGGTATTTTAAGTCTCGGAATTATACTGCTGTTCATACCGAATATGGCTGCCATTATCATTGGGATGTGTCTCTTCACATACGGCTTCTTCCTGTCACATTCAATTGTGAGCGGGCTCGTCGGAGAGAATGCAGACGGTCATAAGGCCCAGGCATCCTCGCTGTATTTATTCTTTTATTACAGCGGATCTGCAGTCATCGCAACACTCGGTGGTGTATTTTGGAATTATTCCGGCTGGAACGGTGTCATTTACATGACGGCAGCTTGTGCAGTGTTGAGCTTTATATTAATTTTTACAGCGATTAAGCTGAAGCGGGTACAGACTGCCGGTGAATTGACCGCAAAAACAGAATCGTAAAATAAAAGTAAGAAGCTCTGCTGTAAAGTGCAGAGCTTCTTTGTGTGAGTCAGGACTTTTATTTACTTTGAATTTTTAGAATATTATAATTACTGAATGGAGGGATATATATGACAAAAACATATTATAATTATATCGACGGAGAATGGACAGAATCAAAGTCAGGAAAGACATATACAAGTATCAATCCGGCGGATAAAAATGAAGTGCTCGGTGAATTTCAATATTCTTCTGCTGAAGATGTAGAAGAAGCAGTTGAAGTATGTGAGCAGGCATTTAAATCATGGTCCATGGTACCTGCACCGAAACGCGGGAAGGTTTTATTTAAACTGATTCAGCTGCTTGAAGAAAACAAAGGTGAACTTGCAGAAATCATCACTAAGGAAGTCGGCAAAACATATAAAAGTGCACTCGGTGAAGTAAATAAAACGATTGAGGCCATGGAACAGTTCAGCGGTGAAGCAACACGGTTGAAGGGAGAAACGGTGCCGTCTCAGGATGCGGACATTTTTGCCTATACAGTCAGAGAGCCTTTAGGCACTGTCGGTGTGATTGCACCTTATAATTTCCCGCTCGGTATTGGGATCTGGAAAATTGCACCTGCCATTACGGCCGGAAATACGGTTCTTTTCAAACCGGCGAGCAACACCTCACTGATCAGTGTGAAAATTATTGAGCTGTTTGAGAAGGCCGGCGTACCTAAAGGCGTGATTAACATGGTCACAGGTTCCGGAAGTATTATCGGTAAGTTGATTGGAGATCATCCGAAAATTAAGGCGGTGTCTTTTACAGGGTCAACTGAAGTTGGTCTCGCACTCGGCAGGGCGGTTCACGGCCGCGGTGGTAAAGTACAGGCGGAAATGGGCGGAAAAAATGCGTCTATAGTACTTGAAGATGCGGATTTGGATGAGACTGTGGAAAATCTTGTCGTGAGCGGGTTTATGGATAACGGTCAGCGCTGTACCGGTACGAGCCGCCTGATTATCCTCCGTTCCATTGCAGAAGAAGTAATTGAAAAACTGACTAAACGTGCGGAGAGTCTTAAAGTGGCGGACGGTTTTGATGAAGATGCGGATAACGGAGCGTATATTGATGAAAACCAGCTGAATTTATATTTGAACTCCATCCAGTCTGCAAAGGAAGAAGGGGCTGTTATTGCCTGCGGCGGGGAGCAGCTGTTAAGTGACGGCAGGGACAAAGGTTATTTTGTCGCACCGACAGTACTGACAGGTGTGACGCGTGATATGAATATTTTTAAAGAAGAAATATTTGCGCCGGTCATTGCGGTCATTGTTGTGGATTCCTACGAAGAAGCACTGGAGACGGCAAACGACAGTGCGTTCGGTCTGTCTTCCACTATTTACACGAATGATTTGAATAAGGCGATGGACTTTGTTAAACGTATTGAAACAGGTGTCACACATGTTAACATTCCTTCAAACTATTTTGAGAATCAGTATCCGTTCGGCGGCAAAAAAGCCTCGAGCCTCGGTCCGAGAGAGCAGGGTTCAACAGCACTTGATTTTTGGACGGATTATAAAACAGTCTATATTAAAGCATAGGGAGTGTTATGGAATGGGGAATATAGGAATTATCGGCTGTGGTCTGATGGGCAGCGGAATAGCCGGAAACTATTTGAAAAATAAAGACACTGTCTATGTCTATGACATTAATGCATCAGCTGTTGAGGCGCTGAAAGAAAAAGGTGCCAAAGGGGCAGTGTCCATTCAGGAACTTGCAGGTGTGTCTGACTTTGTCATACTTTCACTGGCATCGCCGGAGTTAATTCGGACGATTGTTGCCGGGGAGGATGGACTGATTGATCATATGAAGCGGGGAAGCTTTATTCTTGATATGAGTACGAATGATGTGGAGTACACTCGGGAAATGCACCAGGCGGCAGCGGCAAAAGATGTTCATTTTTTTGACTGTCCTTTAAGCGGTGGTCCGGAAGGTGCTGTACGCGGGGAGCTGACTGTAATGGCAGGCGGTGATGAAGCACAGTTTGAAGAAGTAAAGACGGTTCTGGATGTGATCGGGAAAAATATTCAGTACGTAGGTGAGAGCGGCTCGGGGCAGGTGGCGAAGTTGTGCAATAACATGGTTGTCGCCGGTATTGTTTCTCTTATCGGTGAAGCACTTGCTGTCGGCAGAGAAAATGGTGTGGATGAGAGGACGCTTGCCGGTATATTTCAAAACGGCTCGGCAGCATCGAAAGTGATGGATGTGTTCGGCGTTAATATGCTTGATGAATCATATGACAATGTGAAATTTTCTTTGGACAATTTAAAAAAAGACACAGGGTTGTATAAAAGACTTAAGGACAGCGGAGCTTTAGGGGATGCCCTCAGTGATGAAGTGAATCATCTGGTAGAATCCTGTGCCCGGCAGGGCTTCGGCGGTTTGGACAGTTCTGTCATTCACCATGTAATAAAGAAAACGTTTTAATAAAAGAAATTTAAAAAAACACTTTAGTTATCTGATTATTGTGATATATTATAAGAATCAGTTTTCTGATAATAATAATAATGATTCATGAAATCATAAAGTTTAAGGGGATGACAGTATGGCAGAGCAGATACCGAAATTATGGAAGGACTGGCGGCTGCATATCATCGTACTTGGGATTGTAGCACTGACAGAATATATAGGCACCTTTCAAATACAGGTAGGACCCGGTGTTATTTTATTATTACCAATGTTATATGCAGTGGTGATTGGTATTATTTTATATTTTACACCGATCATTTCAGAGAAACAGTCATTGAACGCAGAGCCGCTGGTGTTTATATCCGTAACATTGCTGATTGCGAAATTCGGTGTACAGGCAGGACCTGAAATCGGTATTATTCTTGAAGCGGGACCGGCACTGGTATTACAGGAGCTTGGGAATCTTGGAACAATACTTGTTGCCCTTCCGATTGCGGTCATGCTCGGTTTAAAAAGAGAAGCGATTGGTATGACGCATTCAATCGGACGTGAAGGGAACCTGGCTTTAATTACAGATAAATACGGCTTATCATCACCTGAGGGACGCGGTGTGATGGCTATTTATATTTTTGGTACGGTGTTCGGATCTATTTTTATCGGACTTGCGTCAGGCTTTTTTGCCACTGTGACACCAATCCATCCGTATGCATTTGCGATGGCGACAGGCGTCGGCAGCGGAAGTATGACGGCAGCTGCACTTGGACCGCTTGTTGCAGGGTTTCCTGAAATGGCAGATACAATTACTGCATTTTCAGGGGCGAGTAACCTTTTGACAACAGTTACAGGTTTGTATATGAGTATCCTTGTTGGACTTCCGCTGACAGTGAAACTGTATGAGATACTGGATAAGTTCAGAAATAAAAAAGCCGGTAAAGGGGTGGAATGACGATGTTGAAAAGTATACAGGAATGGGTATTATTATTTATCATTGTCGGTTTTATGGTCATCATCGGTAACTGGCTCGGGTATGAAGTGATGCCGCTTGATGCAGTGCCGGGAATACTTGTGTTAATCGCATTAAGCTTAGTTGGATTAATTCTTCATAAGGCGATAGGCTTCAAAAAACTGCCGAGTATCGCATATGTTGGTATCATCGCCCTTGTCATCACCCTCCCTGGTGTTCCGGGACAGGAAAAAATTGTCGAATGGACATCACATGTTAATGTACTTGCAATCGCGACACCAATCCTTGCCTATGCTGGAATTTCAATCGGCCGTTCGTGGACCGATTTTGCGAAACTCGGATGGAAGACAATCATCATTGGTATGTTTGTCATCATCGGTACATACCTGGGTTCAGCAATCATTGCAGAAATTATTTTAAGAATGCAGGGTATAATATAAGTAATATCAGAAAAAGCGTATTTCAAGTGATCACTTGAAATACGCTTTTTGTTGTCAGATGATGCCGATAGTTTTATACATGGCAGCGGGCGGCAGAATGATTCAGACATAAAAAAACCTGTATTTCCGGCAGTGAATTTCACCAGTCACACAGGCTTTATCATTTAATTTACTCTGCTGCTGTCTTTGTTTCGTCATTGTAAATTTCATCAAGCAGTGCTTTCTTTTCAGCATCAGTTGTTTTTTGAATACCGATACCGGTTGCAGCAAGTATAAGTGCAATGACCGGTACAGAGTAGTTCAGTACGGCATACGGTGCATACTCCCAAACCGCGACACCGAGGGTGCCGTAGATAAATACACCGCATGTGTTCCATGCGAAGAATACGGAAGTAAGTGTCCCGCCGTCTTCCAGTGAACGTGACAGGTTTTTAGTATGAAGATTGTTTTCAATGAAACTTCTTAAATACATACGCGAGGGCACAACGATGGAAATATACTGTTCTGAACACGTCGCGTTGGTAGCAATGGCTGACAGAACCGTTGCGCTGATAAGACCGAATGTACCTTTAGCAATTTTTAAAATTTGGTTCATTAATGCTTTCAGCATACCTGAATATTCAAGTACTCCGGCAAATGTCATTGCCACAATGGTCAGTGATACAGTATACATCATGCTCATTAAGCCTCCGGCATTAAATAAGCTGTTAACCATTTCATTGGTGGTCTCGATTACAAAGCCGTCCATTAATGTCGACATAGCTTCTGCCGTGCTGCCGCCCTGGATGAAAATCTGGGCGAGAAAACCGAGAGTAATACCGATGCCGAGTGCCGGAAGTGCCGGGAACTTAATTACGATACATAAGATAACAGCGAGTGGTACGAGAAGCAGCCAGGGTGTAATTACAAAGTTCTCCTGCATAGCTGTCATCATAGAAGAAATCTCTTCTGGTGAAGCACCTGCTGCTGCTGAACTTCTGCCGATGAAAAAGAAAACCGTTAAAGCAATAATCAGTCCGGGTATCGTTGTATACAGCATATGTCTGATATGTTCAAACAAATCTGTATGCGTTAAACCGGCCGCGAGGTTAGTCGTGTCGGACAACGGTGACATTTTATCACCGAAGTATGATCCGGAAATGACCGCCCCTGCAATAATTGCGGGATTAATTCCCATGCTCATTCCGATACCCATGCCGGCAACACCGACGGTTGCCATGGTGGACCAGGAGCTGCCGATCGCAAGAGATACGATAGAACAAATAATACAGATAGTGAGCAGAAAATACGTCGGATCAATAATCATTAATCCATAATAAATCATTGTGGCAACTACGCCGCCGCCGATCCATGAGCCGATTACGAGACCGACGAGCATAATGATTACAATCGCAGGCAGGGCGAGTGTAATACCCTTATACAACATTTCCTCTGTCTCTTTCCATTTAAAGCCGTGAACAAGTGCGACGATGATTCCTGTGATTGTTCCGAGAATTAATGGTACGTGAGGATCTGCTTCTAAAATAATAATTGCCACCATCATTGCGGAAATCATAATAAATAATGGTATTAAAGCGGAAAAAACACTGAATTCTTTAGTACCGTTGTCTGTAGATCTAGAATTTTTATTTGTCATTATACATCACCTGATTATAATTATACACCGTAATCCTGTATCAGCAATTAAAAATTCTATTTTATATGAATATTTAAATTATTTAATTTTGATCTGTTCGTATTTTTGGAACCATTCCGGGAATGTTCGTTTGAACGCGACAGGTTTAAATTCATCATTTACTTTCTTTACAACAATATGAGTGGTCGTACCTTCTGTACATAATTCCCCGTCACCGTTAACTATTTGAAAGCCGTATATCGTTTTCATACCGGTGTTTTCAGCCACCCATGTTTTGACGAAAGCTCTGTCTCCGTAACGCAGTGATTTTTTATAAGTGATATTCACATTATAAACCGGCGCAAAATATCCTTCTCTTTCCATAGCAATATAATCATATCCGACATCTTCGATTAACTGCATCCGGCCGAGCTCGAGCCATTTAATATAGCTGCCGTGGTAAATGACACCCATCATATCTGTATCTGCATAAAGTACCTGTATTTCTTTTTCCGAAGTATATCCTGAGTTCATATTTATTATCCTCTCTCTATTTGTCTAGAACATTATATCATCTGAACCGGAAAACTGAGTGACAGAAATTAATTTCTGAAAGAAAGGTGACAGTTATTAAAAATATTGGAAATTCGATAAGTATTTAAATATACTGAAAATTTTCAATAGTTTGTAGAGAATATACAGATTTTATGGTAAATTATTATTAAGCGGAATACAATGAGGAAAGTAGGGGGTTTTATGGAGGTTAATCATTTCTATAGTCAATTTATCACTGCAGATGCACTTGAGAAAATATGCCGGGAACAAGGCCGTAATTACCATTCTGTCGATGAATTCACATTGTATAGAAAAAGAGATATGGAAAACCCGTACTTTTTATCATGGGCAGTTGAAGAGTTATCGGCAGAAGAGACAGAGCTGCTCAATCATTTGAAATCGCTTCCTTCAAAAGAAGGATATTACACGGTACCTTATGATTTAAATAGCTATCCGTTTCTGATTAAATACTGGCTGTTGATTGAAGCAGGAAACGGCCGGGGGGTTATCCTTGAAAGTACGGTCAGAAATCTGGTCAAAGAATTGAATAAAAATAATCAGTTGATGGACTGGTCGGACAGTATTGGTCCTGTTAAAAGAGAGATTCTCTTATCCTATGCAGAACTGCCGATTGAAGAGCTGCTCAGGAGTGTAAGGATTAATCAATTGAAAGATATATCAAAAGCACTGTCGTATGTACCGAGTGCACTGCATAAAGAAGCATTTGTAAAAGGTGCATCTGAAAGTCTGACGAATACGAGTGTGGTGGCGCGTCTTTTGATTCAATTATCGGATGAAAATTATCAACTGATTAAAATACATGCTGAAAATGATATTCCGCTTTATAACGGCGCTGATTTGAATGAGGATTTATTTAATTCCGGACTGGTCATCAGACTTGAAAACAGTTTTGGTGTGACACCTTATGAGGTACTGAAGACTATCAGGGAAACAAACTTCACGGAAATTGAAGCGAGACGCAGAAGTAAAATGCGTGAAACAGGCAGCAAATATCTGGAGGAAGGCTATAATGCGCTCCGGATAAAAGTGACGCTTGTCGGAACGATTGAGCCGATTTACAGGGAAATACTGATTCCGACACGGTTAAACTTCTATGAATTTCATATTATTATTCAAAATGTATTCGGCTGGGAGTCTAAAGCGCCGGCAAAATTCATAATGAATGATCATGAAGTCAGAGTATACAGCAGTGATGATGTAGTAACGTCGAAACAGCTCCTTGAGGCCAGCATGACACAGGTGGATATGTTCTTGACTACAGAGGGGGAGATTACTTATCTTTATGATTATAACAGTGAGTGGAAGCACCGTGTGGAGCTGATGGGTTATGCGGCAGTTGAAGAGAGTATTCCGGAAGTTGTGGAGTACAGCGGACCAATTGTCATTGAGGGACTCGGCAGTATTACTGAATTTGAAGAAAAGTATGAAATACTGAAAGATAAAAATCATCCCCAGTTTACAGATACATTTACCTGGGCGAAAAAGACGAATTACAAAGGACGCTATCCTAAAAATGCCATTAACCGTACACTTCGCAGAATATTTTCAAAAGGATATGCGATTACAGAGAAAAATGATATGCTGTTTAATGCACAGATTAACCATTAAGTATTATTGTGACAATGCTGTAAAGAATTTAATACAGTATTGTCACTTTTTAATTTTTACAGCGTACTGATAATTGGTATAATAGTGTTAATTATTAAACTTTAACTGGTAATAACCAATTGGAGGTGACATCATGAAAGACGGTGTTCATTTATATGCAAAAGTAGCCCGGGAAATCAGACGGCAGATTGATAATGGTACATATCAGGAAGGGGACCGGCTGCCGTCGGAACGGGATTTATGTAATGCATTTCAGGCGAGCCGCATCACCATCCGTCAGGCGCTTGAACTGCTGCAGGATCAGCGGGTCATTGTCAGGAAGCACGGTGTCGGGACCTATGTGCTGCCGTCACAGTATAATCAGCTGCTTGATAATTTATACAGTTTCAAAGATGAAATTGAAAAGAGCGGTGAGATCCCGACGACTAAAATGCTGGATATTGAGCTGGTTCATGTGGATGAATATCTGCATGAAAAGATGGCACTGCCGCTCAATACGGCGGTATATAAACTGTCGAGGCTCCGATCGGCGGACGGTGTACCGCTCATTTTGGAGTACAGCTATATCCCGGCAGCCATTGCTCCGGAGATGGACCGGTTTAATTTCAGCAAAGTGTCTTTGTATCAGACTTTGAAAAGGGAATACGGTATTGAAATTGATAAGTCCTATGAAACTTTGAAAGCAACAAAGGTGTATAAAGAGGAAGCGGGTCTTCTTAAAAGAGAAATAGATGATATTGCGATGTATATTCAGCGTTTTGCATATGCGGACGGGCACATTATCGAGTATACAAGAAGCATTGTAGCAGGAGATAAATATAAGTATACAGTAGAGCTTATTTAGTTCTACTTTTATTTATAGTATACTGGTTATAACAACATTACCACTGGAGGATTAAAAGGATGAACTTATATGACACGTATACGTATAAAGAAATCATGCAGCAGCAGACATTCTGGCCTGAAGCTGTCCAGGCAGCAGATGTAAAAGAAAAATTTAAAGCACTTGTTTCGGAGAAAAAGAAAAAAGGAAATTTGAAAATCTATTTTTCAGGTGCAGGGACTTCGGCATATGTCGGGGATATTCTGTCACGGATGTTAAAGACGTCCGGGGATATTTCCTTCCACGCTGCAGCGACGACAGATATTGTGACTGAACCGGAAGAATATTTTAAGGACGGAGATAATATTATATTATTCTCTTTTGCCCGTTCCGGTAACAGCCCGGAAACGAAAGGCACAGTAACACTTGCCGACCAGCTTTCAGCAGATATTTCTCACGTATTTGTGACTAATAATAAAGACGGCTACCTTGCACGGTATGAGGGGGAGGCAGTCAAAATCATTCTTCCAGAGGAAACAAATGACCGCTCTCTCGCAATGACAAGCAGTTTCTCTACTATGCTGATTGCGGCGGCATCACTGTTTGATACAGAGCTCAGCGGTTCATTCACCAATGACCTTAAAGAGACTTTTTCAAAAGTAGAAACCTTTGCGGCTGAAGTATTAAAAGATGACTTTAAGAAAATATTTTATGTCGGTACCGGTGTGAATTCAGAGATGACCCGGGAAACTTCATTGAAAATGAATGAATTGACCGGCGGCAGAATCGATGTCAGCCGGGAAACAACCCTCGGATTCAGACACGGTCCGAAAGCAGCGTTGACTGAAGGGGCGTTGTTTATCCAGCTCTACTCGAAGACAGATCAGTCATATATTCATCAGTATGAACGGGATATCACGAGTGAGGTTACAGCATTTAATCATTATTATAAAGTGATTATTACACCGTCAAAATCTCTGCTTCCTGATGATTTAAATGAAAACTGCAGGGTGCTTGAGACGGGGACCGAATATTCAGGATTTGAACTGTCACTGATATATTTACTGTTCGGCCAACTTCTGGCATGTATGAAGTCCCACCAATTATCAATTAATCCGGACGAACCGAGTCCTGACGGCTTTATCAACAGAGTAGTTGAAGGCGTGACACTGTATGACTATGACAAATAAAATTTTAACGGTGACATTGAATCCATCGGTCGATATTTTATATTGTACAGATACTTTTGAAATTGGAAATGTCCACCGTGTGGCCAAAGTGTCAAAGACTGCCGGGGGTAAAGGACTGAATGTATCGAATGTTGCAGATATACTCGGTTTAAACGTTACAGCGACCGGCTTTCTCGGCGGTCCGAATGGAGAGTTTATTAAGTCGCTGCTTGAAGAAAGCGGCATTACCAGGGATTTTGTCGACGTACCGATGAACACCCGTAACTGTATTAATATCGCGTCCGGCGGCAGTCATACAGAACTGCTTGAAGAAAGTGACACTGTTCCTTTTGAATATGCTGAAGTACTGCTTAGAAAGATTGAACAGTATGATGATATTGACTTTGCTGTGATTTCAGGCAGCCTCGCAGCAGGGATTCCCGTCAGTATTTACGGCGATATTATCCGGCGGCTGAATGATAAAAAGATTAAAGTCATTGTGGATGTGAACGCAGATATTTTAAAGGAAGTATTAAAAGAAGATATAGAAATATTTATGATTAAACCAAACCGTGAAGAAGCGGCGGCATTGTTCAGAGATGAACCGGTTCGACCACATGGCGTAGAACATTTAATAGTGAGCCTTGGAGCGGACGGGTTGGAGTGTTTTAACAGTTCAGGGCGTTTTAAGGTGAGTGTTCCGCAGGAGGAAGTGAAAAACACTGTCGGCTCCGGTGATGCATCGGTGGCGGGCTTTATTCACGGGTATTCAGCGGGCGGTCTGACTCAGGCACTGCAGTCGATGGCGGCTGCAGGGACAGCAAATGCGGTTCAGGAAACGACAGGATATATAGATATAAATGATTATCATAATTTACTTAAGAAAGTGAGTGTACGGAAAGTATGAAAGACATCAGCAGGTTAACCAATGACAAAGGAATTATTACAGCGCTTGCCATTGATCAGCGGGGGGCGCTCAGACGAATGATGGATGAGGATATTAAGGACGAAGACATCGAATCTTTCAAAAGTATTGTATCGGAAAATTTAACTGCACATGCATCTTCAATACTGCTGGACCCGGAATACGGACTGCCGGCAGCAAAGGTGCGTGATGAATCGTGCGGCGTGCTTCTTGCCTATGAGAAAACCGGGTATGATAAAACGGAACCCGGCAGAAGACCGGATTTACTGAATCAGTGGTCAGTAAGAGGCTTGAAAGAAGCGGGTGCAGATGCAGTAAAACTGCTCGTATATATCGATGTGGATGAAGCGGATGCAGTAAATGATGAGAAAAAAGCATTTATCAGCCGGGTAGGTTCGGAATGTAAAGGTGAAGATATTCCGTATTTCCTTGAGATACTGACGTATGATGCAGAAATTTCCGATGATAAAGGCAGGGAATACGCTGCAGTGAAGCCGGGGAAAGTCATTGGTGCGATGAAAGAATATGCAAAGCCTGAATATCATGTGGATGTGCTGAAGGTCGAAGTTCCTGTAAACATGAAGTATGTCGAAGGTTTCGGTGTGGACGGAGACGCTGTATATTCAAAAGAAGAAGCGGCGGAATTCTTTAAAGCACAGAGTACGGCTGGGGATGTTCCATTTATTTTCCTGAGTGCGGGTGTTGAAACCGGGCTGTTTATCGACACATTAAAGTTTGCGGCTGAGTCGGGATCTTCCTTTAACGGTATTCTCGGCGGCAGAGCGATCTGGAAGGATGCTGCAGCTGTATTTTTAAATGAAGGAAAAGAAGCAGCGAAAAAATGGGTAGAGACAAAAGGTGTCGAAAATATCAGAGAAGTGATGAGTGTTGTTGAACGGACCGCATCACCTGCAGACGGAAGCGGCATATAATAGATTCATCGAGGGGGAGAAAGATTATGAAAACAGCGATTATCATTGGAGCGGGCGACCGCGGGCGGAAGGTATACGGCCGGTTTGCTGAAAATAATCCGCTTGAAATGTCGATTGTCGGCGTTGCGGAGCCGAATCCGTATATCAGAAAAGATATGCAGAAGGTCCACGGTATTGAAGATGAAAATGCGGCAGAATCTTATGAAGCGTTATTGTCAAAAGGGAAAATTGCGGATGCCGCGATTATCACGACACTTGATAAAATGCACTATGCACCGGTAATTCAGGCCATTGAAGCAGGCTATGACATCCTGCTCGAAAAACCGATATCACCGGACGTTAAGGAATGTGTTGAAATCGCAGACAAGGCAGAAGCGAACGGTGTCAGTATCACGGTATGTCATGTGCTCCGGTATACTGAATTCTGGAGTACCATTAAAAAGATTATCGACAGCGGCGAAATCGGTGATGTCGCGAGTGTGCAGCTGAATGAGAATGTCGAATTCATGCACATGTCACACAGTTTCGTAAGAGGAAACTGGGGAAATAAAGAAAAATCGAGTCCGATGATTCTTCAGAAATCCTGCCATGACATGGATATTATCAGTTTCATCCTTGATAAAAAGTGTGAACGTGTATCATCTTTCGGGTCATTGATGCATTTCAACGAAGAAAATGCACCGGAAGGTGCACCGAAGCGCTGTCTGGAAGGCTGCCCCGCAGCGGACAGCTGTCCGTACCATGCCGGCAGATATTATCTCGGGGAAGGACGCGGCTGGGCCGGGAAGTTCACCAATGAAACAACAGATGAAGAAATTATTGAAGCATTGTGGAATACAGATTACGGTAAATGTGTATACCGTCATGACAATAATGTTGTGGATCATCAGGTAGTCAATATGGAGTTTGAGGGCGGCGCAACCGCAACGTTCAGTATGTGCGGATTCACAAGAGAACAGACAAGAATCTGCCAGATCATGGGGACAAAAGGTGAAATCAGAGGCAATATGTCTGACAACACATTAAGTATTTATGACTTCCTGAGCGGACATGAAAAAATTATTAAGCTCCCGTCACCTGTCGGCGGCCACGGCGGCGGGGACTACCGTTTAATGAGAGGCTTCATCAAGGCTTTGGACAGCGGTGAAGAAATGGATTCATCCATCGAAAAATCCCTGCAGAGTCATTTAATGGCCTTTGCAGCTGAGGAGTCCCGTCTTTCTAAAGGCCGTTCAATTGAACTGTCTGAGATGAGGGAAGCTGTAAAACTGTGAAGTAAATGAATATAATCATTCAAGTATCAGGTATGCCCCGCTTCGGGGAAGCCTGTTTTTCTGTTTATCTGAGCAGAAGTATGCCGGGAATATCAGACAGTTGGTGTTTATTCTCAAATGATTTATAATGTGTGATATTAATAAAAAAGAAAAGTGGTAATGAAATGCAGCTTCTGATGATTATTCTTCCTGTCTTTATGATTTTTGCGATTGGTTTTGGTGCGCAGAAATTTCTCCGCATGGATATTAAAGCCATCTCATCAATGTCGTTATACATATTAATCCCGATCCTCACATTTGATACATTTTACCGTAATACACTGACAATGGATTATTTTTATCTGTTCTTATTTTCAATGATTATTACACTTGTTTTAGCGGGAGTCACAGTACTCATCGCGAGAGGTGTGGGGAAAAACAGAGAAGAAACAGCAGCTGTGCTGCTCGGGGCTTTATTTCCGAACAGCGGAAATTACGGGGCGCCGGTGATTCTGTTTGCACTCGGGGCACTTGCTTTTGATTATGCGATTGTACTGATGGTCATTCATGGGTTTATCATAGGGACGATCGGCATTTTAATTGCCTCACTTGGAAACGGTGCTGTGATTCCGATGCGGGAGGCGGTGTTGAATGTACTTAAAACGCCGATTATTTACGGCGCATTTTTAGGTGTGCTGTTTGAACAGCTCGGTATTCCGCTTCATAACGGACTGGTCGAAATCATCCAAATGACCGGTAATGCCGCCATTCCTGTAGTAATGCTGATTTTAGGTATGCAGCTCGCAGAAATTAAAAAAGAGCAGTTTGACACAGGCAGTATCAGTATCGTGATTCTTGTCAGGATGATTATTTCTCCTCTGGCTGCAGCGGTTCTCGTCATGTTTATGCCGGTGGATGAGACGATGAAGATGGTGTTTATTATTCTGAATGCAATGCCTGTTGCAGCAAATTCAACAATGCTCGCAATCCAGTTTAATACCAGTCCGAACCTCGTATCACTGTCAACGTTGATTACAACACTCTTAAGCATTATCACCATTCCGCTTTGTCTGTTATGGGTCGGTATATAACAAAGTCAGGGATGCATTCATTTGAGTGCATCCCTGACTTTTATTTGTGTTCTTTAATTTGGTTTAGAAATGAGACAGTATTTTTACTTTCCGTACGTTTTGACATCCGCTGCTGAACTCTGGTTTCGGCAGTATTAAACAGCCATTCTTCCTCTTCATTTGTCGGATAAACTTTCGGGACGCTTGCTTTTTTACCGTCTTTATCCACCGCAACAAAAGTTAAAAAACTTAAAACCGCAAGTTCCGAAGTCCCGTCGAACGGGTTGTCTACATTGATCTGTACACAGATTTCCATTGATGAAGAACCAACGTAGGACACAAGAGCTTCATAAGTGACAATGTCTCCGGTCCGGATGGGTTTCAGGAAGTCCACCGAGTCGGTTGAAGCGGTGACAACATTGGATTCGCTGTGTCTCATTGCTGTGATGGCGGCAATTTCATCGATATTAGCCATGATATGCCCGCCGAACATCGTATTTAAATGATTTGTGTGCTCAGGGAACACTTGAGTGGCTTTTATAGATTTTGAAGCAGTCATTGATTTACTTTCTTTCGGCATGAAATTTCCCCCATATCTCTTTGGTGATTTTATTATCCCACGTTCGCAAGATTTTTTGTTAAATAAAGACCATCTTCAAAAATTTTTGCTGTGTGCTGTCTGATGCATTCAGAAATACAGGGCCGGTCTAAACATAGTCTTTGGCGTTATTCACAGAGTGACATGTATCTCCTAAAACTGCATCATGAGTTTTATGTATTGCACTTTTCCGAGTGATGTACTATATTTTAATTAGAGTTTTTCAACTGAATATGTAATTATTTCTTTCGGGGCAGGGTGTAATTCCCAACCGGCGGTAATCTTAGGAGAGCCCGCGACCTGTACGGTATATATCGTATGGCTGATTCAGTTAAAGTCTGAAGCCGACAGTAAGAGTCTGGATGGTAGAAAGAATAAGGTACGACACGAAGAATTTTGATATTCTGTGACGTTTATTTGGCGTTGCTTTTAAAAGCAGCGTTTCCTTAGCATACATTTTTTAAGAGCCGATGGATTAATTTTCCACGGCTCTTTTTTGTTCAGGAGGGAAAAACTTGAATCAATATATGAATACAGCGGTTGAACTCGCTGAAATGGTGTCCGGACAGACGGGTGAAAATCCGCCGGTCGGTGCGGTCATTGTCAAAGAAGGCAGGATCATCGGTATGGGTGCACACTTAAAGGCGGGCGGCAGTCACGCTGAAGTGAAAGCACTCAATGACTGTGATGAATCACCGGAGGGTGCGGATATTTTCATATCGCTTGAACCGTGTAATCATCACGGCAGGACGCCGCCCTGTGTTGATGCATTAATCAAAGCAGGCATTAAAAATGTGTACTATGCATTTAAAGATACGACGCTTGACGGCCGGAGCGGTGAGAAATTAAACCGCAGCGGCATCGGTTATCATTATATGCCGCACCCAGGTACTGCTGATTTATACAGACCGTTTTTGATCACAAAAAATAAAAAGCGGCCGTTCGTTACGTTAAAATGTGCGGTCAGTCTGGACGGGAAGCTCGCTGCAGATGACGGTTACAGCGGCTTCGTCTCGAATGATTTGTCGAGGCAGGATGTGCATCAGATTAGGCACCGTCACGACGGTATTTTAATCGGCGGCGGCACACTTTTAAATGACGACCCTGCGCTGACCGTACGTCAGGACTCCGGCAGACAGCCGGTCCCCGTCGTTCTCGCCGGAAATCGTGAGCTGTGTGCTGATATGGCATTGTTCAATCATCCGGTCAGGCCCGTTATCTTCACAACCAATGAGAAAAACCTGCAGTTCAGCAGTACATGTCAAATTCATACCGGCTCTTTTTCAAATGAAGAAATTCTCGAACACTTATTTGAAGCAGGCGTTTCATCGCTGTTGATTGAAGGCGGTACACGGATTTTGACACAATTTTTAAAGAAAGAATTATTTGATGACCTCATAATATATATTGCCCCGAAAATATTTGGTTATTCCAGTTATCAGATTTATAATGAAAAAATTCATGATATGGATTCATTGAAGCTGATGCTGCATGATGTTGAAAAGCTCGATTCTGATATTAAACTCACCTACAGGAGGACAGCTTTATGTTTACAGGATTAATCGAATATACCTCTGAAGTTCGAGCCGTTAAAGATACAGACCATTTAATGACTCTGACCCTTCAAAACCCATTTCAAACACTGTCAACCGGAGACTCGGTTTCAGTAAACGGCACGTGTTTGACAGTGACAGCTGTCACTACAGATGATTTCAAAGTAGAAATTATTAATGAAACAAAACGTATCACGAGTTTATCCGGCTTGAAAGAGACGGATGAAGTGAATCTTGAGCGCGCAATGAAAATGAACGGCAGGCTTGACGGTCACATGGTCTCAGGACATGTGGACGGGACAGGCACAATTGCCGGTATCAAAATAGACGGCGGCGCAGTAGTGGTGAATATAGAGTGTCCGCACCGTTTAATGAAGTACATGTCTCCTAAAGGTTCAGTCACGATTGACGGAATCAGTTTAACTTTATTTGATGTGGAAATTAAACATGACAGATTTACATTGAATATTATTCCGGAAACATTCAGGAATACGGCTGTAAAACACTGGGACACAGGCGGCAGTGTCAATATTGAAGCGGACCTCGTAATGAAGCATATTGACCACCTGATGCACAGCGGAAGGGGGCTTTAAAATGTTTGATACTGTAGAAGATGCCCTTTTGGATTTAAAAGCAGGAAAACTGATTATTGTCACTGATGATGAAGACAGGGAAAATGAAGGCGATCTTGTCGGCATTACAGAGTTTATCGACAGTGATGCAGTCAATTTTATGGCAATCCACGGCAGAGGATTAATATGTACGCCTGTATCTGCAGAAATTGCTGAAACACTCAACTTAACACCGATGGCTGAGGATAATACAGATGATTTTAAAACTGCATTTACTGTGTCAGTCGATCATGTCGACACAACAACCGGCATCAGTGCACACGAACGTTTCATGACAATGAAAGCACTGATGAACGGGACATCAAAGGACAGCGATTTTAACCGGCCGGGTCACGTCTTCCCGCTCACCGCAAAACCCGGCGGTGTATTGGAGCGCGGCGGACATACGGAAGCGGCAGTCACGCTCGCAAAACTGTCAGGTGCAGCGGAATGTGCGGTCATATGCGAAATTATGAATGATGACGGCACAATGGCGAGAGTAGATGATTTAGAAAAATATAAACAGCGGCATGGTCTTAAAATGATTACGATTAAAGACTTAACACATTATGTGAAGCACGCGCTCTCCCGGGGGAGTAAGGTGAATCTTCCGACAGAACACGGGACATTCACAATGTATGATTTTATCACTCATGACGGCATCTCCCACCTGGCACTGGTCCACGGTGATATCACACCCGGGATGAATGTCAGAATTCACTCGGAGTGTCTGACTGGTGATGTTTTCGGGAGTAGAAGGTGTGACTGCGGTGAGCAGCTCGATCGTGCGATGGAAATTATCAGTGAAGAAGACGGTATTATTCTCTATATGCGTCAGGAAGGACGCGGCATCGGGCTGACCAATAAGTTAAAGGCCTATGAACTCATTGAGCAGGGATTTGATACGGTGACGGCGAATGAACATCTCGGCTTTGATGCAGACTTAAGAACGTATGACGATGCTGCCTTCATGCTGAAACAACTCGGCGCCCTTCAGGTGACACTGATGAGCAATAACCCGAGGAAAGCCGACGGGCTCAGAAAAGAAGGAATTAAAGTGCATCAGCGTCCGCATATGATTCAGTCAAACCGGTTTAACAGAGATTACTTAAATACAAAAAAAGAGAAACTCGGGCATTTATTACAGGAGGATATGATATGACACATACAAATACAATGAACGGTGAAAATTTAAAGACGGCGGTTGTTGTTGCAACATTCAATGACTTTATCACATCAAGACTGCTTTCAGGAGCGAGAAGCACTTTATTCAAATATGGTGTAAAAGAAGAGAATGTCACAGTTGTGGAAGTGCCGGGGGCGTTTGAGATACCGCTTGCGGCAAAGACACTTGCTGAAACGGGGGAGTACGACAGTGTCATTACGCTCGGCTGTGTCATCCGCGGGAGTACGACGCATTATGATTATGTCTGCAGCGAGGCGGCAAAGGGAATCAGCCATGCGGGACTTTCCACCGGCGTACCGGTGATATTCGGCGTCATTACGACAGAAACACTTGAACAGGCGGTGGACCGGGCGGGCGGTAAAGTCGGTAATAAAGGAAGTGAAGCGGCAGTTGCGGCGATTGAAATGGCGCATACCATTAAAAGAATACGAAAATAATTTTGTGTGAGCGAAAAATTTTGACTTTAAGACAGGACGTATCATACCCTTGAATTAACAGAATATTTAATCCGGTATTACCCGGGATGTAAATTAATTAAGGAGATGTTGTGAATGTCACGAGATGCATTAAAGCCTGAAGTTAAAGAATTTTTGAATGAAACAGCCGGACTGTATATTAACGGTGAATATGTTCAGTCAGTGTCAGGGAGGACATTTGATGTAGTCAATCCGTCAAATGAGGAAGTCATTACGTCAGTTGCTGAAGGCGGCGCGGAAGATGTGGACAAAGCAGTCAAAGCTGCAAGACAGGCATTTGAAGGTGAATGGACAACAATGGAACCGGCAGACCGTGCGAAGTTAATTTATAAGCTCGCAGATGTGATTGAAGCAAACAGTGAGGCACTTGCGCAGATAGAATCACTGGATAACGGGAAGCCGTATCAACAGGCTCTGGAAGATGATATCGGCGGCACAGTGGAGCAGTTTAGATATTATGCAGGATGGGCGACTAAAATTTTCGGTAAAACAACGAATGTGTCAAACAGTCATGTGACTTATACAGTTCATGAACCGGTCGGTGTTGCGGGGCAGATTATCCCGTGGAATTTCCCGCTTCTGATGGCAGCATGGAAACTTGCCTCTGCGCTTGCGGCAGGATGTACAGTTGTATTGAAGCCGGCATCGGAAACGCCGCTGTCCATGCTGTACGCAGCAAAATTATTTAAAGAAGCAGGATTTCCGGACGGTATCGTCAATATTGTGCCGGGGCCGGGAAGTACGACAGGTGACGCTCTCGTTCAGCACAAAGATGTGAATAAGGTGGCGTTTACCGGCTCTACACGTACTGGTAAGGAAATTATGAAAAAGGCAGCGGATGATGTTAAAACTGTCACACTTGAACTCGGCGGGAAATCACCATCGATTGTCCTTGGTGATGCAGACATTGAAAAATCAATTGACGGTATTTTTGACGGTACAATGTATAATGCCGGTCAGAACTGCAGTGCGACGACCCGGGTTTTTGTGCACCGTTCGATTTATGAAGATGTGATTGAGAAGCTGAAAGAAAAAGCGGAAGCTCTGACACTTGGTGACGGTCTCGACAACAGTACAGATATGGGTCCGATTGTGTCAGAACGTCAGATGCAGACAATTCTCGGCTACATTGAAAAAGGGAAAGAAGAAGGTGCAAGACTCATCACCGGCGGTTCACGTAAAGGAGATAAAGGCTTCTTTATCGAGCCGACCATCTTTGCCGATGTCGAAGATGAAATGACAATTTCAAGAGAAGAAATATTCGGACCTGTGATGTCGGTGTTTGTGTTTGATGAGGTAGAAGAGGTTATCAAGCGTGCCAACGACAGCGACTACGGCCTCGCATCCAGTGTATGGACAGAAAGTATTAAAAAAGGACACTATATCGCGTCTAAACTTGAAGCGGGTACAGTATGGATTAATGATTTCGGACTTGAACTTGAAACCATGCCGTTCGGCGGCTACAAGCAGTCAGGTATCGGCCGTGAAATGGGCGGAGACTATGGTATTTCCAATTATGTTGAAGTGAAAAGTGTGTTTGTAAATATGGAACAGTAAGGTGGAAAAAACTGAATTTAGGATACACTTAAAATAAAAAATGATACAAGGAGGCATGCATGAGGATTGAACTCATGTGTGTCTTTTTATCAGGGAAAGCTCAGCCAATTATGAACACATTGATCAATGGCGACAACAGATGAGATTTTACTGATATAATTAACAGAAGAAAATATATCAGAGGTGTCTTAAAATGGAAGGGATTATGTATGAGCTGGCTGCATTTGCAGGAACCATTATTATTACTTATTTAATCAGTCCGCGCTTCAGCTGGTTCAGCCGCAGCGAAGTCAGCCGGGATGTTAAGCCTGAAAAAATTGAAAGTGAAGATAACGTGAAATCATTTTTCAGGTTTGCAAATAGTGAATCTGGAGGAGACTATAGAATTGTGATTCCACATTCCAATGAAGCAGTCCGTGTGGAGAAGGGAAGGCAGAAAAAATTACGCTTTGAAACAGAAGAAACATTTATCAAGGCGGAACATTCAGAAGCGCTGGGTCAGGCTGCAAAGATTATAGGCTTTATAGAGTGGCGTGAAAATCCGGCGATCCTGGTCCAGATATTCCGGGTGATAACGGGGCTGCTTATACAGCTGACTGTTTTGGCAGCTTTGTTTGCAGGATTTATGATGGTTATGCCGGTTTTCGTTAATGACCTTAGTCAGCGGGAAGTACTCCCAACATTATTTCTACTGTCCTTGGCAGTCGTTTCCGGGAATATTATTTTAACAATTAAAGAATGTTTTGTTTACATCTGGCAGAACCGTTATTCGATGAAAATATTACGTGATTTTGGTGTAGGAGAAACTATTGAAAGGATTGTAACCCGTTACTTATGGAAATCAATGCTGTGTTATATAGGAATTTCAATAATTAAAATTGCTGTCATGATTGGTGTTTTAATTATTTTCGCAGTGTATTTACCGGTGTGAGGTATTAAAATCAAAGGCACTTAATAATTTTACTAATATTCAAAAAATACATTGACTTATGTAAGCGCTTCCTATAGAGTGGATATTAACTTCATAATTTTAAGGTAGAGAATATGAGAACACACCTAAAAAAGAGACCACAGCTGTGGGGGGCTTTTTAGGTGTGTTTTTTTATCCAAAAAAGGGAGGGGAAATTTTATGAAGAAGAATTTTCTATTTACAGCGTTAATGTTTTTGATGCTGGTTGTGCTGACTGCTTGTGCAGATGAAGGCGGAGAAGGCGGTGTGGCAACAAATAATGATGACGGTGGAGATGGTGAAGGCGGTTCAATTACTGTATATTCTCCGGAAACACCTGAGTTCACGCAGGAGCTTGCTAATAAATTCGAAGAACTTCACGGTATTAATGTGAATGTTCACTATGCCGGTACAAATGTACTGGTGAACCAAATGATGGCTGAACAAGGCAATCCCCAGGCAGATGTCTGGTATGGCGGGGGAGGTATTCTTCCTTTTGAAGCTGCTGTTGAGCAGGGACTTCTTGAACAATATACTCCTGAAGCAGCTGAAGATTGGGAAGTAGTACAGGATGGTATTAAATATAAACATGAAGATGGATATTACACGGGCGTTGAACTCTTTGTTCTCGGCTTTGCATATAATCCGGATAACTTTTCAGAAGATGAAGTTCCGAATTCATGGGATGAATTGTTAGATCCTGAATGGGAAAACGGACTTCAGTTTCCAAACCCTGCAGCATCCGGGACTGCTACTTTAATGGTCATGGATCAGATGATGAGACAAGGGGAAGATTCAGCATGGGAGTATTTTGACACATTGGTTGAACATGCAAACTCTATTCCGGACTCAGGATCTTCACCAACATCAGCAGTGTCTCTCGGGGAAACAGATATTGGTATAGGTTTTGACTTTATGGCATATGAGCAGCAGTCCAATGGTGAAAGTGTAGACTTTATTATTCCGGATTTAACACCAGTTATAGCTAACCCTGCGGCATTAGTGGCAGACAGTCCGAATCCGGACGGTGGTAAATTATTTATCGATTTCATGTTAAGTGATGAAGCACAGCAGATTATTGCAGATTGGCAGCACCTTCCAATCAGTGAAAATGTAGAGTCACAGACGCCACTTGATTTAGAGACCGCAAAAGAACATGCAGTGGAGCTGGATATTGACTGGGTGAATGAAAATTATGACAGAGTACGTGATGAGTGGAGAAACAGATATCAGTAATTTTAGGGGGAGAACCGATGGGATCTGTCAAAATTAAAAATGTTGAAAAAAAGTTTGGTGATTTTACTGCTTTAAAAGATATAAACCTGGAAATCCAGGAAGGCGAATTTTTCGCCCTTCTGGGTCCTTCCGGATGTGGTAAGACAACCACGATGAGATGTATTGCAGGGTTTGAAGACCCGACTTCGGGAAGCATTTTGATTGGTGACAAAGAAGTGAAGAATGTCCCTGCCAATAAAAGAAATTGTGGAATGGTCTTTCAAAGTTATGCGCTGTTTCCTCATATGACAGTGTACGACAATGTAGCATACAGTTTGAATATTAAAGATTTGAATAATACTAATTTCTTTATGCATCTGCCTATTTATCTGAGAATGATGTCCCGCAGATTTGGAAAAGGACCAAAAAGAATCCAGACAAAAGTAAAAGAAATACTGGACTATGTAGAGCTGGGGCATCTTGCTGAGAGACTAACCAGTGAGTTATCCGGCGGACAGCAGCAGAGGGTAGCACTTGCGCGTGCTTTAATTATGGAGCCTGCAGTCCTTCTTATGGATGAACCGTTATCAAATCTGGATCAAAAGCTCAGACATACAATGAGAAATACTATCAGAAGAATTCAGCAGGAAATGGGAATCACAACGATTTTTGTTACTCATGATCAGGAAGAAGCGATGAGCATGGCAGATCGTATTGCTGTTTTGAATAATGGTGAAATCGTTCAATTAGGTACACCGACTGAATTGTACAGTAATCCATCAACACCATTTATTGCTGATTTTGTAGGAACATCAAATATTTTAAACGGCAGTAAAAGTGATGGAGATTCTCAAAGTGTGACTTTAGAGAGCGGATTGTCGTTAAAAACGAACCATACAAGTGACAATAAAGATGTGAAAGTAGTTATTCGTCCGGAGCACATTAATATGTATGTTGAAGAGAATATCAATGAAGAGGAGGGATATAATTATGTCGCTGGGGTTGTGGAAATAAGTACATATCTCGGACCAAGTGTCCGATATGAAATTCAAGCGCAGGGAACTCAATTTATTGTGGATCATACTTACTCGGCAGGTGAGAAAGTATATGATCCTGGAACGCCGGTGAAATTATCAATCCCTTTTGAAAGGGTGCTTCTGCTATGAGAGATAAAATAAATGGATTGTTAATTGTGAAGATACTGATCTATGTTTTTTTTGGACTCTTTCTGATTCTGCCTCTTTTATCAGTATTCTTAATCAGTTTTACAGGTGTCCCTGTAAATATAATAGGTTCTTTTATCAGTCTTGAGACATTTAGAACAAGCATATCCATCATTGCTGAATCATCTCTTGAAAATTACAGCAGGATGTTATCAGGCGGCTACTTCTCTTCTTTGAGAAACAGTTTATTGATGTCCCTGCTTGTAATGGTACTGGTTACTTTAATGTGCATACCTCTTGCATATGCAATAGCGAGAACTACCATGCCGTTTAAAAAAATTATTTCTGCATTATGTATTATTCCTTTAATAGTGCCTACATTCATTTCTGCATATGCGTTTATTATTATGTTCGGACGTTCAGGATGGGTGACGCAAATCTATCATATGCTTGGTGGCGAAGGAATGCTTCTTAATCCATATTCTTTTACCGGCATAGTGATTGTACAGATATTTTTCTTTTTCCCATATGCATTGTGGCCATTGGTAGCGGCATTTAAAATTAGTGATGCAACACTGGAAGAGTCTTCACAGAATATGGGCGCGAAAAACTGGTTTACATTTATTTTTGTAACATTCCCTCTCGCAATTCCGGGAATGTTGTCGAGTGCATTATTGATTTTTACCGTCAGTTTCTCAGATTTTGGAACTCCAATTATATTGGCACCCTCCAATCTGAACTTAATCGTAGTTGAGGCCTACAGGGAAATCTCAGGGTTCTTTAACTGGGGCGGAGCGGCAATCCTAACTGTGGTTATGATTATCGTTGCTGCATTATTCCTATGGCTGCAGCACTTGCTGGTTAAGGGGAAAAATTATGGGTCCATTTCCGGTAAACCTAAACAGCCCAAACTAAACGACAATAAGCTTGCAAACACAGTATTATTCATTTTCTCATTAGTAGTAGTCCTTGTACCTGTTCTAGCAATTGGGACAGTGTTTATGCAGTCGATAGCTACAACATGGGGCTCCGATTTACTTCCTGCCGGATATACTCTGGATAACTACAGATCAGTATTCACTTCGTCACTGGGAAGTATACAGAATAGTATTATTCTTGCACTCGGTGCATTAATCTTGAGCGTTATTATTTCAACATTTATCTCATACTTTGTAGTCAGACAAAATTCTTCAAAATTAGATTTTATGACGTCAATACCATTAGTAGTACCTGGTATTGCATACGGGGTAGCTTTAATTCAAACGTTTAATGTTGCACCGTTACAGCTTACTGGAACCGCAATCCTGTTAATTATTGCATACACTATCAGAAGGCTTCCTTACATGATTAGATCAACTATGGGGTCGATGCGTGCGATTAAGCAGGATATCGAAGAAGCGGCTATAAATCTTGGAGCCACGCCGTTAACAGCTGCTATTACAATTATTGCACCGCTGATGCTTCCGGGGATTGCGGCTGGATCTGTACTGGTTTTTATAACTGTTATCAAAGAGACAAGTATTTCAATTCTATTGGCGCCGGCACAATGGGCACCTATGAGTTTAGCGATTTTCCAAAATATTATGAGAGCTGAGTATTATACTGCAGCGGCGATGTCTATCATTTTAATAGCGATTGTTCTTTTATTACAAGGTGTTGCCAGAATGATCGGTTCGAAAAAATTATTATAATACCGAGGTGCATCTATGAATACAAAAGGATATATTTTTGATTTGGATGGAACAATATATTTAGGTGATCAATTGATAGAGGGTGCGGATGCAGCGATTCAGCAACTTAAAACGAAGGGACATAAGGTCGCTTTTTTAACAAACAAATCTATTTCAAAGCGTTCAGAATACCAGTCTAAATTGAAAAAGATGAATATAGATGTGGAGATTGGTGAGGTAATTACTTCAAGCTATATCGCAGGTTTGTATTTAAAAAAGAATTTAAGTGAGAATGGGAAGGTACTTGTGATTGGAGAGCATACACTAGTTGAAGAGATAGAGGATGCAGAAGTTCCAATCACAGAACATTTTTATGAGGCTGAATATGTTTTAATTGGATGGGACAGAGATTTTAATTATTCCAAAATTAATACTGCCTTCCAGGCATGGAAGGCAGGTGCAGTATTAATTGCAACAAATCCTGATAAAACCTGTCCGATTCAGGAAGGGGAAATACCGGACTGCGCAGCTATGATTGGTGCAATAGAGAGTGTAATTGATGAAAAGATTAAAGTTATCGGGAAGCCTTCTCAAATAATGTTGAATTATGTTATCGATAAGGTGCTTGATCTGCCGGAAGAGAACTGCTATATGATAGGTGATCGGTTGGAAACAGACGTAAGAATGGCTAATGAAACAGCTGCAGTGAGTTCTGTGCTGGTTATGACTGGAATAACAGACAGCAGCATTCTCGAGAATAGTAAAGATAAGCCAAAGTATATTCTTGAAAGTGTGAAATCAATCGATACTTTATAGTCCGAGCTGCCATACTTTAGAATTTGTAGAAGATACAGCAAGCGCACCTGAAGCAAGGATATTATGAACTTCTTCCGGTGTGTTGATTAAGCCTCCGGCAATTATCGGGAAAGATATCTTTCTGGTTAATTGATCAAGAATTTCAGGAATAATTCCCGGCATTATTTCAAGGGCATCAGGTTTAGATGAACGTGCCATTGAAATTGCTTTTTCCAGCGCGTTTGTATCAAATAGGAATACTCTTTGTATAGTTGAAAGATCAAATTCTTTGGCATATTTTAAAACATTAGGCTTAGTGGAAATAATACCTGTAGGCTTCACGACTTTTGAAATATACTCTACGGCAGCTCGTGAACTTGAGAGGCCGTCTATGAGATCAAAATGTATAAACGTTCTTTTATTATAAGTGTTTTCGAGTTCATCAACATCATTAATAATTGTCATTAAATTCCCTTTTAAAAGAAATACTATATCACAGCTGCTCTCCTTGGCAGGATTATAATGTTCATCTTTTTGAACTGCTGCAATAACTTGAGAGTTGACCATATCAACAATATCCATGAGTTATCCTCCTTTTATGAATGTAACTAAATTATATCACAGTAGTATAATTATAGAATTATCAGAATTTAGAAATTGTATTAATATATAAGAAAAGGGATGAAAACTCATCCCTTTTTTCAATGTTTAAGTATTTGAATTTCATATTAATTTATTGTCCCTCTGGATATTGAGTTCCCCTGATGACAGCATGCTTAATATTTTATGGCGGATTATTCGGTTATCCTTGATAAACAGGGCTTATCCAATACGTTAAAATAAAATAATACCAAGGACACCTGATATTAAAATAATATACATCGGGTTCAGCCGTGTGAACAGCAAAACTCCGGAGAGAATAAATATAAACAGTGTGATTAAAGATTCATAGCTGAATTCAATAAGGAATACGCCGTTTGTAATTCCAAAACGGATTGCAGCATATACAATTAAAGCAATAATTACTGGTCTCAGCCCTTGGAAAAAGCCGATAGTAATTCGGTGGTTGTATATTTTACTGATCAGGTTGGATACAATCACCACAATAATTAAGGAAGGCATTACCATAGCTGTTGTAGATATAAATGCACCCAGAACCCCGGCAACATTAAAACCGACTAACGTAGAACTGTTGATGGCAATTGAGCCCGGCGTCATACTGGCAAGGGCAATGACATTGGATAATTCAGCAGTAGTCATCCATCCATGGCTGATTACTTCTTCTTCGACAAGAGGCAGAATCGCATAGCCGCCGCCGAAAGAAACAAGTCCAATGATGAAAAAGGTGATGAATAAATTAATATAGACCATTTGATTTACCTCCTTATCTAAAGAGTGATCGAGCCAGGCCGATGAATGCACCGGTTAACAACACGTAAATCGGGTGCACAAAAAACAGCAGTATAATGCCGCATATTAAAATGGCGATAAAGTAGATATCAATTCGTGAATGTTTGAATAAAATGAATGCAGCATAAAGAATCATTGCAACGATTGAAATCGTCACAGCATGAATGGCAGATGAGACGACTGGATTATCACTTGAAACACTGTAAAAATAACCAAGTACTAAAACAATAGTAAATGTAGGAATATTGATGCCTGAGACCGCAGCCAGTGCACCGACTATGCCGTTCACTCTCTGTCCGACAAAAAGTGCCGTATTAATAGCAATAGCGCCGGGTATTGACTGTGACAAAGACAGGATATCTTTAATTTCGTCTTCGCTGATCAATTGATGTTTTTTAACAATTTCCTCATGTATTTTTGGAATCATGACGTATCCGCCGCCAAAAGTAGAAGGGGAGACTTTAAAAAAAATCCAGAATATAAGCAGACTGTTTTTAATGTTTTTCATATAAACCACCCACCTTATTAATACTTATTATATCAGTATTCAGTGTTAAATTTGTCGATTTAGTGAACAAAATTAAAAAACGGCATATCGATAGATATACCGTAGTATCAATTATTTATATACACCGTTCGCAACAGCGAGGTCAAAATAGCCTGCGCCGACACATTTATAAAGTGTAATTTCTTTATCTGATTCTCTTAGGAATTCTCCGTCATAAAAATCTGACAGCTGTCCTTTAATATCACTCCACTGAATGACATCATTTTCAACCGCATCAATCAGTTCGCCGGCTTCTTCTTTAATACTCGACAAATCATCAACATAAATCTGATCTGCACTCTTAATTGTTGTATGATCCATTTCTTTCATAGACGGTTTAAATGAACCGACACCGTTAATGTGGGTGCCTGCTGTCAAGTGTTCCCCGTTAAATACAGGTGATACAGACTGTGTGGCACAATTGATAATATCGGAACCAGTGGTTAACTGATCTACTGAAGCTGCAACAGTTATTTCTATCTCTATGCCGAATTCTTCTAAGTCCTTTTTAAATTTTTCTGCTTTTTCAGCAGTTCTGTTAAATAAAATAATTTCTTTGATGTCACGGACTTCAATAACGCCGAGGACCTGCTCAAAAGCCATGTTTCCGGTACCGATGACGCCGAGAGTTTTTGAATCCTGTCTTGCGAGCTTATCAGTGGCTATCGCAGTCATTGCCCCGGTACGGAGCCGGGTTAAATATGAAGCTTCCATTGTTACTTTGTGTTTACCATCTGATAAGTCCGTAAGCAATATACTGCCCTGAGTTGTAGGAAGGTCTTTATTATTCGGGAAAATACTGACGGTTTTAATAATACTCACTTTTTGAGATAAGCTGATGCACGGCATATAGAGCATTGAGCTGTCATCTCCTGCGGGCAACACAGTTCGGATAGATTCAACAATCTGATCATTTCGATAGTCGTTCAGAATTGATTTAATATCTTTAATCGCGTGATGAATCTTGTATCTCTCTTCAATTTCTTTATCTGTAAGAGTAATCATAAACGTGTCCTTTCTTTAAAAGCGCTTTAATTTTATCATAGGGTTAATAGTGAAAAGTGTCAATTAACTGGAAACTAGTCTTTGAAGTGATGCGAGTTAATCGGTATAATTCAAACCAATACTAGTTTAGAAGTTTTGTGTTCTAAGTTGAGGAGGAAAAGTGTGGAGAATGTCAGAGATAATTTATTAAATGCATATGAACGAGGGTTTATTGATAGAAATACGAATAAGACTTCGCATTATCCGCCTGAGTTAATCATTAATAACCCAGAAGAGAATGTTCTATCACCAATGTTAGACGCGTTAGAATCATGTGAATCCTTCATGATTTCGGTTGCGTTTATTACAGAAGGCGGATTAGCATCACTTAAAACATCCTTATATGAACTTAATAAACGAGGTGTACGGGGACAGATTATCACCTCTACATATTTGAATTTTAATAAGCCAAAAGTGTTTAAAGAATTATTAAAAATTCCAAACATAGATGTAAAAATCACTGATAAAAATGGGTTTCATGGAAAAGGATATATCTTTGATAACAGTAAATATTCAACAATGTTTATCGGTAGCTCAAATTTAACCGATACGGCATTAAAGAAAAATTATGAATATAATTTAAAGCTCACTTCACTAGATAATGGGGAGGTAATTAGAAATTTCAAAGGCCAGTTTAATGAGCTTTGGGACGAGGCAGTTGTTTTAACTGAGGATTGGATTAGGAATTATGAAAGTATTTATAATGAATTAAATCATGATGACAAAGTACTTCAATTGCTTGAAGCAAGGAGTCCATATCGTTATGATGATTCAAATGTTAAGGAAGTTAAACCGAATTTGATGCAGGTGGAGGCTCTTGAGTCTTTGAAACACTTAAGGGCAACAGGGGCAGACAAGGGTTTAATTATCTCTGCAACTGGTACAGGAAAAACATTTTTATCTGCATTCGATGTGAAACAGTTTAAACCGCAGAGAGTGCTTTTTATTGCACATAGAGAACAGATTTTAGCTAAATCAATGGAAGATTACCGTGGGTTGTTAGGTGGTCCGATTGAAGATTACGGTATTTATAGTGGTTCCAGAAAAAACAGAGAGGCAAAATATTTATTTGCAACGATTCAGACTTTATCTAAAGAAGCACATTTAAAGGCATTTGATGCTAAACATTTTGACTATATTATTATTGATGAAGCACATAGAAGTGGGGCAAATTCTTACTTTTCAATTTTAAATTATTTTGAGCCAGAATTTTTGCTGGGTATGACAGCCACACCAGAACGTACGGATGATGCAGATATATTTGGATTATTTGATTACAACATTGCTTATGAAATTAGACTTCAAAAAGCATTAGAAGCAGAAATATTATCTCCGTTTCATTATTTTGGAGTGACTGATTATGAATATAATGGTGAGGTAATTAGTGACGATAGCCCATTTGAGTCACTGGTACTTGATGAACGGATAGAACACATTTCAGAAAAACTAGGATACTACTCTCATGCAGGTGATAAGGTGAGAGGACTTATGTTTGTTTCAAATAGAAAAGAAGCAAGCGTAATAGAAAATTCATTGAATAAACTTGGATATAAAACCAAATCTTTAACAGGAATGCATTCGCAGGAAGAACGCCAAAATGCGGTTAAAGATCTAGAAGGGAATCGATTGGATTACCTGATAACAGTCGATATATTTAATGAAGGTGTCGATATTCCTTCAGTCAATCAAGTGGTGATGTTACGTCAAACAGAGTCCAGTATTATATTCGTTCAACAACTGGGCCGAGGATTACGTAAGCATGAGGGTAAAGAGTTTTTGACGGTTATTGATTTTATTGGTAATTATAAGAACAATTATTTGATTCCAGTGGCTCTGACGGGAGATAAATCTTTTAACAAAGATAAGATGAGGAAAGATATGATTGGTCGTAATATGATCAGTGGTGTATCAACAATCAACTTTGAAAAAGTGGCAAAAGAGAAAATATACAAAGCGATATCAGTAGCGAAAGTGGACTCTATAGCTAACTTGAAAAAGATATATTATTACGTTAAAAATAAGCTTGGTCACATTCCTTCATTAGTAGACTTAAGTCAAGATGCTGATGCAATCAATCCTTTAGTGATACTAAATAAATTTAACCACTATGTAGAATTTCTAGAAAAAATTAAAGAACCGACTGAAATTTTAACGACTACACAACATAAAATTTTAACTTTTCTTTCTAAAGAGATTGTTGATGGAAAAAGGATAACAGAAGTAAAGCTCATTCAAAATTTACTGAAAGAACCTGTGAATAAAGGTGATTTTCAACGTAGAATGCGTGAAGATGGTTATCATATGAACGACCAAACTTTAAATTCTATACTTAGAATGCTGACACTTGATTTTTATACTGAACAAAATCAGAAGAAATATGGTATTCCACTCATTAATATTGAAAATAATATAATATCACTCTCAGACGAATTTCGGGATTCACTAGAAGGTGTTAAGTATGCCTCACAAGTACAAGATATTTTAGAGGTGGCTGAAATCAATTCTTATGAATATGACCAAAAGTACCCGTTAACTTTAAATGAAAAATATGGACGAAAAGATGTATGTCGTCTATTGAATTGGGATAATGATGAAACAAGTACGATGTATGGTTATAAGCAAAAGCATGGCACACTGCCTATTTTCATTACATATCATAAAAGTGATGAAATAGAGGCCTCGATTAGCTATGAAGATAAATTTTTGGATACACACATACTCCAATGGTTTACGAGAAGTAATCGAACAAAGGAATCCCCAGAAATAAAGAATATATTAATGGCACATAAAGAACATGATCTACCAATATATATTTTTGTAAAAAGAGATGATGATGAGGGTAAAGGATTTTATTATTTAGGTAATGCAAAAATAGATGAAGAATCAGTTGAACAAACTAAGATGAATGGAACCGAGAAAAAACATAATGTAGTGAAAATGAATCTAATGATGACTCATCCATTGGAGCAAAACTTATATCGTTTTTTTGAGGAAGGACATGTTGAGGTTTGAAAATGAATAAGTATGCTTTTCATGGAATAACATTTTTATGGAGGGCTGTTGCGTAAGTATTTAAATACGATAAAGTGTAAAATTCTCATTGACTTACAATGAGTCAGGTCTTATCATATAACTCATAAACTTAATATTGCATCTTATCCAGAGAGGTGGAGGGACTGGCCCTTTGAAGCCTCGGCAGCAGACGTTTGTACTGTGCCAATTCCAGAGCGTTTTGCTTAAAGATAAGAGGGGTTATAGATTGGTCTCTTCTTAAAATTTAAGAAGGGGCTTTTATTATGCAATAAATTAAATGGAGGTTTGAATGATGAAAAGGAAATGGTTTGTAAGTTACATAATGCTCCTTGTTGTCTTCGTATTGTCAGCGTGTACCAGCGATTCCAATGTTGATGAAGTGACAGAAGAGGACGGGGATGCAGGGAATGATTTAGTGATTGCAGTGTCTTCGGATATTGTTTCTCTTGATCCCCACGGCAGTAATGATTCAGTGTCTGCACAGGTGAGGGAAAATATATATGAAAAACTGGTTGCCCAGGATATTGACGGGGAACTTGTACCGGGGCTTGCTGAAGAATGGACGCAGGTAGAGGACACGGTATGGAATTTCAAACTTCGTGAAGGTACAACATTCCACAATGGTTCTGCATTTACAGGTGAGGATGTAAAGGCAACGCTTGAAAGGGTAACAGATCCTGCGGTTGCTTCCCAGTCTGCATTTTTGTTTGAAATGATTGAGGATATTGAAGTTTTGGATAATGAAGTGAACATCACGACAGAATATCCATTCGCGCCGCTTCCAAACCACCTGTCCCACAACACAGGTGCGATTATCAGCAAGGAAATCATTGATGAAGATTACCAGTATGCTTTAGATGAAGCGGGTGTGGATTTAACTGCGGATGAATATTATGAACTGCGTGAATCCGGCGGTGAAGAGTATGAAGAGGTGTCGGAGCAGATTTCAGAATATACCGGTACGGTACTTGGTGACAATGCCGACGGTACGAATCATCTTGTACTCGAATCCCGTACGAGCGGTGATGAAGTGGTTGGGTCAAAGTTTGAAGACTTCCAAGGCGGGGACAGAGAATTTGATACAGTGACATTCAGAGTGATTCCTGAATCCGGCTCAAGAATCGCAGAACTTCAGGCCGGTGGTGCACAGGTCGTGAAGGATGTGGATTCGAGCACAGCGGTAACGATTGAAGGCACTGAGGGTGCTGAACTGCTTGAGACAGAGTCTACACGTATTGAATATTTAGGCTTTAATACTGAAAAAACACCGTTTGATGATGTGAAAGTGCGTCAGGCTGTTGCTCATGCGATTGATAAAGAAGCAATTGTCAGCGGTGTGTATGATGATATGGGTAAAGTTGCTGAAAACTCAGTGCCTGAAGTGATCTGGGGATATGATGAAAGTGTGGCGGGTCTGGAATATGATGTAGACCGTGCCCGTGAACTTTTAAGTGAGACAGATGTTGCTGACGGGTTCTCTACAACATTATGGGTTAATGAAGACCAGCAGAGAATTGATATGGCTGTCTATATTCAGGAAAGTCTGCAGCAAATCGGCATTAATGTTTCAATTGAGCAATTTGAATACGGCGCATTTTTAGAAACACTCGGTAACGGAAATCATGACATGTTCCTGCTCGGCTGGACAACGGTGACGGGGGATGCAGATAATTCACTTTATGCATTATTCCATACAGATTATATGGGTGCAGGAGGGAACCGCTCATTCTACTCTAATCCTGAAGTCGATGCACTGCTTGATGCCGGACGTGAATCAACAGATGATAATGAACGTCTTGATGCATACAGCGAAGTAGAGCAGTTATTAATTGACGAAGCACCGACAGTTCCGGTGATTAATACGAATTTTGCAGCGGGTGTGGATACAACGCAGGTTGAAGGAATTGAACTTGATGCGATCGGCAGTATCCGTTTTGACAATGTAGTGTTCAAATAATAATTGATAAGCAGTTGGCATGAGACTGAACCGAAGTTAAGATATAATGAAGTTAGTAATGAAATGGGAGATGATAATATGACAGAAGAAGTTAAGCACTTGGTTTTGGGTTCGTCTGAAGCAGAAGTGGAGATTGAATCGTATATTAATTTAGGCTGCCCATACTGTACTGCATATATTAATGCAGTCGATGATTTATTTCAGAGATATATTGACGACGGGAAAGTCAGACATGTGATTAAGCATTTCGACAAGACACGTTCCGGCTTGTTAAAAGGAACTGTCGCAAATGCATACCTTGATGTGGGTGAGCCGGAAGCAGCTTATGAGAACATTAAAACACTCTTAAACACCCGGGAAGACTGGACGCAGAGTTTTCATCACACGCTTGAAAAAGCAGCAGGGGAACTCGGCCTTCATGAACAGCATGAAGCAGGTGCCCGCTCTGTTGAGATTTTAAATGAGACAAAAGAACGGGATATTAAAGTCGTTCCTACAGTATTTGTGAACGGCAGAAGAGTTGATTTTGATGGTAATTATGAAGAAGATGCGCTTGTCAGAAGTTTTAAGGAAATTATTGATGCAGCATTGATATAAACAGTTACAGGCCCGGATGCTTTAATTAAAAGCATCCGGGCCTGTTTTTTATTACTCTTCAGGTTCCGGCGTTTCTTCGAACCCTACGCGGTAGATTTCAAAATCTTCTTCATAAAATTCATTGTCTGACCAGTTCATCACGTTTGTGCTGACTGGTTTTAAAACAGTGCTGTACATTAAAGGTACAATCGGAATATCTTCAACCATCAGCTCCTGCCACTCTTTATAGGTGTCAATTCTGTGCTGTGTGTCAAGAGATGCTGCTGAGTTGCCTTCTTCCAAAAGACGGGTGTTTTCTTCGGACTCATAACGTGAGAAATTATGGTAAGCATCCACACCGTAAGTATCGGATGGATCTACATTTTGACCAACACCGAATCCTGCACTGAATATATCCACTTCAGGTTCATCATACTGTACCATCGAATAGAAAGATGTCGGTTCATGGAGTCTTCCGTGAAGAAGCTGCACATTTAAGCCGATGTTTCTCCACTCCTGAATATAATAATTATTGAGCGGTTCTGCTGTGTCGCCGCCGGACATCGCTGCATAGTTAATTTCAAGCGGTTCACCATCAGGTGTTTCGCGGAAGCCGTCACCGTCAACATCTTCATAGCCGGCCTCATCTAAAATTCGGTTCGCTTCATCAGGATCGTACTCCGGTACATCGAGATCCTCATGATGCCAGCCTTCTCTTGCCGGTGTGATTGGAGAAGTGGCCTGCCATCTGAGGCCGTTATAGAAGCGTTCACCGACAGCATCAAGATTTAATGCATGCCACATGGCACGCCTCAGGTTAACGTCACCCATCTTGTAGTTTTCGGGTTCATAAATGACTCTGTTTTCTTCTGTATCCCACTCGCCCATTTTAAAGCCGATATAGGAATATCCGGAATCGATAGAGCCGATCCATTCCACATTTTCAATATCCGCTAAGTCAGGATACTGATCGGAAGGGAATCCGAGCGCAACATCGACTTCGCCTGATTCAACCGCATGTCCGATAGTAGATGTATCGATGAATCGAAGGTCAATGCCGTCAAGCTGTGGTTCACCGCGCCAGTAGTCTTCATTTTTACTGAAGATAACGTGTTCGCCCGGGATGATTTCATCGAGCTTATACGGACCAAAGCCGATCACATCTTCTAAAGACTGGGATGCTTCTGGGATTTCTTCTACAGGAACGTCTTCATAATGGTGTTCAGGGAAGGCATACTGCCAAAGACCGCCTGCAGTAAATGACGGTGCAATTTCTTCGTAAGTAAACACTGCAGTGTAATCATCAATGACTTCGATACCTGAAATTTCATCACTGTCACCTGCACGGTATTCTTCAAATCCTTCAAGCAGGGTAAATCCGTCGGTCATGCCGTTCACCCCTTCATAATCCGGAGAGCCGATGACTTCATAGGATGCAATATAGTCATTGATGGTTAAAGGTTCGCCGTCATGCCAGTTGATGCCTTCTTTAATTGTGAATGTCACTGTCCGGGCATCTTCATCAATTTCAAATTCCATAGCTCCGTCATTTGTATACTGATATTCCTCATCATAAGTCAGCAGCGGTTCAAAGAAGAAACGCATCAGTTCAAATTCATCACTGCTGGCAGAGTGGGTCGGGCTTAGTACAGGTATAAAACTTTCATTCCTGACATAACCGATTCTGAGTGTCCCTTCACCCGTCGGTTCCCCCTGGTTTGAGACAGTCGGTTCAAAGTCGGTATAACTGTATGTATCATCACTGTCGGCAGCATTTTCAGTCTCTGTATCATCATCTTCTGATGAAGTGTTTTCATTACTGCCGCATGCCGAAAGAAACATGATACCGGTTAATAATGAAATAAATAAATACAAATTTACTTTACTCATACTTTATCCCCCTTTTTAAATTTCTTTTTTATTAATTTGAATAAATATTTATATGTTATAACCTCTATTTAAATATATGTATAAAAACCTTTTAATAAAGGATTCTTTATATTATTATTGGTTATAACCAATTTAATTATTACATTTTTCAATATGCAATGTAAAGGCTTGCAGATAAAAACGACGGATTATTTAAATTAATCGGAAAATTACATAGTTTTTATGTTAAAATATTTCATATATGAAAAGGGGAGGAAAAAGAATGAAGAAATTTCATTTAAGGACGTTTATGCTGGCGTTCGGCGTATTGTTTTTGGCAGCATGTACTGATGATTCAAATGTCGACAGTGATACTGAAGGGGGAGCAGACAGCGGTGAAGGCGGCACCGGTGATGTGAGAATTGCGATGCAGGAAGATGTAGTATCACTGGATCCACACGGCAGTAATGATTCAGCTTCTGCACAGGTACGTATGAATATTTATGAGTCACTGGTATCGATTGATGCGAATATGGAACAGGTCCCGGGGCTTGCTGAAGAGTGGGAGGCAGTTGAAGAAGATGTATGGAACTTTAAACTGCGTGAAGGCACAACATTCCACAGCGGAGAAGAGTTTACAGGGGAAGATGTTAAAGCGACATTTGAACGTGTAAATGACGAAGCGGTTGCTTCAGAAGTAGCATTTTTATTTGAAATGATTGAAGAGGTTGAAGTAGTGGGAGACTATGAAGTCAACCTGCATACTGAATATCCGTTTGCACCGCTGCCGAGTCACCTCGCGCACAACACTGGCGGTATTATCAGTAAAGAATTAATTGACCGCGATTATCAGGCTGCTTTGGATGAAGCAGGTGTAGATATGACTGCTGATGAGTACTATGATTTACGTGCTGAGGGCGGTGCGGAGTATGATGAAGTAAAAGACCAGATTTCAGAGCATATCGGGACAGTTATCGGTCCTGAAGCAGACGGCACAAACCATGCTGAACTGACTTCAAGAACACCGGGTGAAGAAACTGTACTAACTAAATTTGAAGACTTCCAGGCAGGCGAAAGAAATTTCGAAGAATTAACATTTGTTGTTATTCCTGAAACAGGTGCCCGTCTTGCAGAACTTGAAACAGGCGGGGTGGATGTTGCACGGAATGTGGATGCTTCAAGTGCAGACCGTGTCGCAAACGGTGAGAATACTGAGCTTCTTGAACAGGAGTCACTGCGTCTCGATTACTTAGGATTTAATGTAGAAAAAGAACCATTCAATGACCCTAAAGTCAGACAGGCGATTTCTTATGCGATTGACAGAGATGCTATTGTTGAAGGTGTATATGAGGGCATGGGCTTAGCGGCAACACACCCGATTCCGCCGGATGTATGGGGATATGATGATTCACTTGAAGGACAGGTGTTTGATTTAGACCGTGCGAAAGAACTGCTCAGTGAAACTGACGTTGCGGATGGTTTCAGTACAACGTTATGGGTACGTGACGACCAGATGATTGTCGATACTGCGATTTACATTCAGGAAAGTCTTGCTGAACTGAATATCAATGTTGAAATCGAGCAGTATGAGTGGGGTACATTCCTTGAGCGTACTGCACAGGGAGACCAGGATATGTTCATGCTCGGCTGGACGACTGTGACAGCTGATCCGGATTACGGATTATATGCATTATTCCATTCAAACAGTTTTGGTGAAACGGGTAACCGTTCATTCTATGCGAATGAAGAACTTGATGCATTACTGGATCAGGGACGTACTGAATCTGATGAGGATGCAAGAGCGGAAGCATACAGCAGAGCTCAGGAAATTCTTATAGAAGAAGCACCGGCAGCGTATACTGTACATTCAAACTTTGCAATTGGTGTCAATACTTCTGAAGTTCAGGGTGTTGAACTTGATGCAATCGGTGATGTAAGGCTTGAAAATGTAACTTTTGAATAAATTTTCATAAAAACGGGGAGAAATCCCTGTTTTTTTATTGGGAGAGTTGATGGAATGAAGTATTCAATCGGCGTTGATATCGGCGGCACAAAAGTACTTTCTGCATTGATGGATGATACAGATAAGGTACATGAAACTGTGGAAATCCCATCAGATATCAAAACGGAGGAGACACTGTTTCAATCTGTGACTTCATCTGTAAATATGCTGTTAGAAAAAAGTGGAAAGATTTCCGGGGAAATCGCAGGAATCGGTGTGGGTGTTCCTGGCTTTGTCGATACGGATAAAGGCGTTGCAGTTTATCAGAGTAACATTCCCTGGGAGAATTTTAATGTGTCGGAAAGATTGTCGGAAGTGTTTAAGGTATCTGAAATTAAAGTGGATAATGATGTCGCAATGGCTGGGTACCATGCATTTAAAACAGTCGGAAATCCAGGTGAAACCGTCATATACATTACTGTCAGTACCGGCATGGCGTGTGCTGTGATTCATGACGGTATCCGTCTTTCCGGGCATGGTTTTTCCGGGGAACTCGGCCATGTCATTGTTGAATGGGACGGTGAACACAGAAGACTCGAGCATATTGTATCCGGTACGGGAATCGGCAGACTCGGCCGTGAAATTTATGGTGACGATACATTAAAAGCAGAGGATGTGTTCAAAAAATATGACAACGGTGACCCGGAAGCATTGAAAATAATAGAAACGACGGCAGAATTATTCGCAAAAAATATATACACATTGATTGCTTTAATGGACCCCCATAAAATAGTTTTCGGGGGTAGTGTGATGGTATATCAACCGGCCTATCTGGAGATGATTAAGGAAAAGATGACGCCATTTATGCTTCAGGGGCATATGCATATTCTTGATAATATGACTGTAACTGAAGGCGAAGGGATTCAAGGGGCGGCAGGTGCTGCGATGAGTATCTTTAAATAAAAAAACGGAAGTGCTGAAATTCAGCACTTCCGTTTTTTGAACTTGATTTTCCTCTACATCATACTTAAAAATAATGAGTGCAGGCCGACGCCGATATAGTTTCCGATAATATAGCCGAGAGTACCGACAATCAGTATCGGGCCGACAAGTTTGACCCAGCCGCGTGAAATTGCCATTGCGGCCGCGGTAGTCGGTCCGCCGATATTTGCATTACTCGTCAAAATAATTTCTTCGAGACTGAATTTGAAAAGTTTTCCGAAGGTAAAGGAAATAATCATATTGATTAACACAATCACTGCTGCGAAGAAGAATATCAAAGGTGCATTTTGAATAATCAGTACGACTGACGCCGGAACACCGATGACCACAAAGAAAATGTAGATTAAAAATGTACCGATTTCCTGTGCGCCGTTGATGTTATCAAAGTATTTAGGGAACATGGTTACAAGGAGCAGTGTCAGAGTGGTTAACATCAAATAATTATCGCCGATAATGCCCCGTAGAATAGTCAGGAAGACATTTGCATCATCCGGTATGATTTCCGCAAAAAAATCCGACAGGGTAAACGAAGCGGCAACAATTGCAAATGAAGTACCGACAGCCATTGCAATATCACTAAGAGAAACATCTTTACGCTTCCAGTAGGATGCAGCCTGATTCGTGTCGGAACCAGTGTTCTGCTCAATTTCATCAATATGGGGTGTATTGAAATTCTTTCTGAATATTCCTATGGCGGGTATTGTGATTAAAATCAGTATGTAGACCGCCATCAGCAGGTTATCTGCAACCACTGTATAGGAAACAATCTCACCCGGTACTTCAAAACGGGATGCCATGGCTGCGAAATTCACACCGCCGCCGGTATAAGAAGCAGAGAGCATCGCACCAATAAGGTGAAGATTTGGAATTAAATCCTTAAAAATAGCAAATGCTGCGACTGTTCCTGCGACCGTTCCGATAGAACTGATTAAAAAGATGATAAGCAGCCGTCCGCTCTCTTTCCATATCTTAACGATATTAGAAGAGAATAAAAGAAGCGGGATAGACAGTGGGACGATGTAACTCCATACAGCATCGTAAACTGGTGATTCCAGAGGAATCACTTGAAAATTGGCAAGTAGTAAGGCACCTAACAAAGCAATAATGGCACCGGATATTTTAGACGCCCACGAATATTTATTCTCCAGCACAATTGAAATTGCTGCCCATCCGACAAGAAAAGCCCATAAAATCCATGTTTGATCCGGTGAAATCAAGCTGTTTGCTTCCTCCATAAATTCCACTCCTTCTTAATTTATTATTATTAGAGTATATCACACAGATTTTGAGCGGGCACTTGATGTCCTAATTTTCTGACAATAAATAACGGTGATTATCAAAATACTATAATTGTATGATTGAAAGAAGGGGCCGGGCAGTTTAGGAATAACGTTTTGTTACAGATTTATTTTTTTGTTCAAACACTTTATTGTGTGAAGAAACCATGCCTTCAATACTTGCTTCCTCATCAAGAAATACTTTTACATGATTGGCTGCGATACCTGCTTCTGTAAAACAGCCCGCGATTAAATGAATTCTATGATTATAATCAACCTGATCGCCGCATGCGAAAATGCCCGGGATGTTGGTATCGACAAAATTCTTTGTCCGGATTACCTGATATTCCCCGAAATCAAGGTCATTTTCGATTGTTTCGAGAAAATGTATGTTTGAATCATATCCATGGTTAATCAGAACCTCATCGATTTCTATAATCGACCCGTCGGAAAGACTCACGTGATCTACATGGGCAGGATCCTTTTCGGCATGGAGCGCTTCGATTGTGGTGGATTCTTTGATGGTGACAGCTTTAGTTTTTAATTTTTCAATACTGCCTTCATGTGCCTTCAGCTCGCCGCTTCGGTGTATCAGGGTAACTTCAGCTGCGATATCGGACAATGCATCCGCCCAGTCAATTGCTGAGTTGCCGGAACCGGAGATAATGACTTTCTTATTTTTAAAACGCTTCATCTGTTTAATCGTATAGTGCAGATTGGTTAATTCGAATTTCTCACTTCCCTGGACGTCCAGTTTTACGGGCTCCCATATACCGCGTCCTGTTGCGATAATAATGGATTTCGAATAAAAAGAACCATTATTTGTGATGGTTTCAAAATAATTTTCGTGCTTTTTAATGTCTTCACAGGTGGTGCTCACACTGATATCCGGCTGGAATACTTTAGCTTGTTCAATCATCTGCATTTTTATACTGTTTGCAGGCGCCGGGGGTACTGCTCCGATGTCCCACACTATTTTTTCAGGATATAAGTTTAATTTGCCGCCGAGTTCACTGTGGTGTTCTATAATCTGTACTTTGAGTCCGCGGAGTCCTGAGTAGAAGCTCGCATATAATCCTGCAGGTCCGCCTCCGATAATTAATACATCAGACAATTTCATTATGATCCACACTTTCGCTTTTTTAATAGTCTCAGTTCATTATAGTGCAATTGATAATCATTATCAATATATGCCTGTGATACACGACAGGGAATTGAAACAAATATTTAATCAAATACGGTATAATGAAATTAACATAAAAGATTGCAGGAGGACGTATGGATGAAATATTTTGCAGCACTATCACCAATGAAAGATGAACAGAAAAGCGCGGAATACAGAGCGGAACATTTAGAGTTTTTGAAAGCACAGGCCCAGGCCGGCAGAGTACTGATGAACGGCAGGTTTACAGATGGTGCCGGCGGTCTTGTGATTTATCAGGCTGATTCACTGGAAGAAGTTCAGGGTATTGTTAAGGAAGATCCATATGTAGTGAACGGTGCGCGTGATGTGGAGATTCATGAGTGGGATATGCAGACAACGTATACTTTTGAAAAATAATTTTACAGCTGTTTCTTTGAATATCACACATTTATTGCGTATACTGACTTACTAAATTCAATTATTCTAAGAAATGGGGACTGTGATATGAAAAATGCCCTGAAACGAAGTATGATACTTGTTATTTTAATGATTGCCGCTGTTACGCAGACAGCAGAGGCTAATGATGATTTAAATAATATGGTTGAAGTGAGGGCTTCGGGTGCTGAGCAGCAAAGTGAAGCGGCAGCAATGATTGACAGGCTGTCAAATATTGATGACCGGATTCTGTATGAGGCAAACCGGTCTGGTGCGAAGATTATATTGATGGATGAGCCTTTGACGGATCTGCCGGAATTTGCGCATTTATCCGGAATTGTGCCGCGCGGCTGGGAGAGTAACGGAAATACCTGGGATGCAGTTCCTGGCGCGGGCGGTTTTATTACAGCGGCAAGAATCGGATACAGCAACCCCGGTAACGGGCATTCTACATCAAATCTCGAACTTCATGAATTCGGGCATGCTGTGGATTCATATGTTGCAGGATTCACCATCAGTGAATCGGCAGAGTTCAGAGATATAATGAGCAGAGAGAAAAATACATTATTCAGTGATCACGAGGTTCCGGAATATTTTGATGTGCCGTCGGAATATTTTGCTGAAGTGTTTGGCATGTATAACCTGGGCGGTGCAAAACGGGATGAGCTTCAATCGAGAGCACCTGAAACATACCGCTTCATTTCAACACTTCACAACCGGCTGATCAGCTTCAGTGAAGTGACAGGAAACACTATGACTGTGACATGGGATGATGTGGATGGTGCGGCATCTTATAATATTTATCAGGACGGCGAAAAAACAGCGGAAGTCGACAGCGGCACAGAATCATATACGGCAGAGGACCTGGATGTTTCAACAACGTATGAGTTTTATGTGGAGCCTGTGGACGCTTCCGGAAACTCAATTCTTACAAGCTACTTCAGGTATGCAACTACAAGTGCTGAAGAGGATCCGGATCAGATAGACAGAGAGGCGCTTCAGAGTACTCTCGAAGAAGCGAAAACGCTCGATGAAACATTTGAAGACACAGACTTAAAAACATTGATTGAAGAGGCTGAAGCCCTGCTTGATCAGTCATCTTCAGATTTAACACAGGCAGAAGTTAATGACATGAATGAAGCACTGATGTCTGCGATTGAGAACGCGGAAACTGCGAGGGACGAAGCAGAGCAGGCAGAATCACAGGAAACTGAGGATGCAGAGGACACTGAAGAGACCGAAGAGGCAGAAGACACGGAAGGTACAGAGAACAGCCAGTCAGGCGGAAGTGATACCGGGTCTGAAAGTGAGTCTTCAGAAGAAGGTACAGCATCTGAAGATGAATCTGCTTCTGACGGAGAGAACAGTGAAGACAACGAGAGTGCCGGTGATGACAGCGAGTCTGATAGTGTGAGCGGTGACACAGATACAGAAAGCAGCACTGCGGCCAACACAGGCGATAATACGATATGGTTTATCGCAGCAGGACTCCTGATCATTCTTGCGGTCGGTTCATTCTTATATATGTTTATCAGAAGAAAATAGAAAATATGTGTCAGCCGGTTTTCCGGCTGATTTTTTTATTCTTTTTATGAATTTTATTAACTGTATTTTAAAAATATAATTAAATTTTATTTATTTTAAAAGCGTTTTCATATATAATGGTGTAAAAAGACAGGAGTGGTATTGTTGGGTACAGAAAGCCGTAACAGTAATTCAGAGCAGTTGGATTTAATGTCCGTCAGGGAAATTATTGAATTGATGAATGAAGAAACAGAGAAAGGGCTCCGGGCTGTTGAGAATGCGTCACCCAATATTGAGGCGTTAATCGAAGAAATTCTCAATAGAGACTCAGGCAGAATAATATATGCGGGTGCCGGGACGAGCGGGAGGCTCGGAGTTCTTGATGCTTCTGAGTGTCCGCCGACGTTTCATACAGATCCAGAAGCATTCATCGGCCTGATTGCAGGCGGGGAGAAAGCACTGCGCTTTGCGATTGAAGGTGCAGAGGATTCGATAGAGCTCGGCGCAGCGGATATAGAATCGCTTGGAGTATCATCAGGTGACTGTGTGATTGGTATTGCAGCGAGCGGCAGAACGCCGTACGTGAAAGGGGTGCTTGAGTCGGCGAAAGAAAAAGGGGCACTGACAGCATCTGTGTCCAATAATACAGGGAGCGAGATTTCCAAAATTGCTGATTTTGCAGTTGAGGTGGATTCGGGTGCGGAGATTATATCGGGTTCAACCCGTTTGAAGGCAGGCACCACGCAGAAGCTGGTACTGAACATGATTTCTACCATTGTCAACATTAAAAGGGGCAAGGTGTACGGAAACTTTATGATTGATGTCAGTGCTACAAATGAAAAACTGGAAAACCGCGCGGTGAATATGATCAGTGATATCACAGGAGAGGACCGGGAGACATCAAAACGTGCCTATCGTGATTCAGGCAGGCATGTCAAAACTGCAGTAGTATCGCTGATTTTAAACGTTGGAGCAGATGAAGCGGAGAAACTGATTGCAAAAGAACCGAATATCAGAAAAATAATTAAATAACAGGGGGAAATAGGATGAAGAATCTGCCAACTACACTGATTGACCTTCTCGGCGGCAAGGAGAATATTACTCATTTATACAACTGTATGACGCGGGTCAGAGTGTCTGTAAAAGACAGAAGCAAGGTGGATACGGCTGCTTTAAAAGCACTCGATGATGTATCAGGGATTGTCGACGGGGATGAATTTCAGATCATACTTGGCCCGGGAAAAGCTGAAAAAACACGCCGTGCAATGGAGGAGTCACTGGGTGAAATTGAACAGTCGGAAGACAGTTCCGGGAAAAAGCGCGGTGTAAAATATTTCTTGAGAAAAATAGGGAATATATTTATCCCTTTGATTCCGGCGCTTGTGGCATCAGGTCTTATCAACGGAGTGGTCAATTTTTCGGTAAACTCAGGCGTTGATCCGGAATTAACATGGGTGCAGCTGCTGCAGTTTATCGGCGGTGCATTCTTTACGATTATCGGAGTTCTTGTCGGTTTCAATACAGCGAAGGAATTCGGCGGTACGCCGGCACTCGGTGCCATCAGTGGTGCCTTGATATTCAACCCGGCACTGGATAGTATGACGCTGTTCGGTGAGAATCTTGTCTCAGGACGGGGTGGTTTATTTGCGGTATTGATTTCAGCTGCGTTGATGGCTGTTGTTGAAAAACAGGTTCGAAAAGTGGTGCCGAATGCTGTGGATCTAATTGTGACTTCGACTTTAACGCTGCTTGTAGTCGGACTGATTACTGTCATTGGTATTCAGCCGCTCGGTGCAGTGATGTCATCGGGAATTACTGCAGGCATTGACTGGGTGCTCGGTGTCGGAGGTCCGTTTGCAGGTGCTGTGCTGGCTTCTACATTCCTGCCGCTTGTTATGGTCGGCCTGCATCACGGTCTGACACCGATTCATCTGGATTATATTCAAAATATAGGATACACACCAATTTTAACGATTCTTGCGATGGCGGGTGCCGGACAGGTCGGTGCCGCGATGGCAATATGGGTGAAAACAAAGTCAAAGCGTCTGAAAAAAATTATTGCAGGTGCACTTCCTGTCGGTTTTCTCGGTATCGGCGAACCGCTGTTGTACGGGGTGACACTGCCGCTCGGACGGCCGTTTATTACAGCCTGTCTCGGCGCTTCACTCGGCGGGGCATATCAGGCATTGATGACAACAGGAGCCATAAACATCGGCGTCTCGGGGATTTCACTGACACCGTTAATCGCAGACGGACAGTATATTCATTATATTATCGGGCTATTGCTCGGCTACCTCGGCGGCTTTGTATTGACGTATTTCTTCGGCTTTAAAGAAGAAATGGTAGAAAACCTGGACAAGTAGGTGATGACATTGATTGAAAGAAGTTTTTATCCGGGAACAACAGAAACGATTGATGACTTAAAGAAAGAATACGGTATGACAGGAACGGAATATGTATTTACATCGATGCAGCTGAATCACGATTCTTTTAAGTGGATGACGTCACTTTTTGACTCGGGGTATCAAGTCATTACAGATATATCAAAAGAAACACTCCGGGCGCTTGATATGACGGTTGAAATGCTGTATCAGAAATATCCGCAGATCATCTGCAGGCTGGATGACGGAAATTCTGAAGCGGAAATTCTCAGTCTGTCTGAACGGCATGCGGTTATTTTGAATGCAAGTACTGTGAGTGATACACTGCTTGAAAAAATCAACAGCAAACATAAAATCAGTGCAATGTTTAATTATTATCCAAAACCTTTAACCGGCATGACTGAAGCGGCAGTGAAAGAATTGACGGAGAAACTCCAGGAAAAAGGGATGGAAGTGTATGGGTTTATCCCCGGTTCTATGTCGAGACGGGGGCCGGTTCATGCCGGTCTTCCGACGATTGAGGCGCATCGTTATGACGGAACAATAAAAAATTATTTAAGTTTGAAATCGTTAAATATTGATAAGGTATTCCTCGGAGATGAGTATCTGACAGAATGTGAAGTGACTGAGCTCGCGGCTTTAAAAGACGGCGTGCTGAAAATGAAAATATCTACGGAATACCCTGATATTTTTGAGAAGGTAAATGATTTTAAGGTTTCAGCGAGGCGGGATCAGTCTGCATATCTTCACCGCTTTTCAGGAACAAGAGGACAGCTCCGGAAATTTACTTTAAAAGATTCCGACAGGGTGAAACTTATTTCAAAAGGGGATATTTTAATAGACGGTCCTGAAACACCGCGATATGCCGGAGAAATTCAAATTGCCCGGAGGGACGCATTTGCGGGGAATTATCCGTTTTATAAAATCGGCGAGACAGCGGAAGAGAACCTGCTTGAGTATATTCCGGAACAGTATACAATTCAATTCGAATGGGAGTAGGTCTATGTATTCAGTAATGAAACACATCAAACAGCAGTATCCGGATATGAAAAATAAGGAAAGGCTGATTGCAGATTATATACTCGGCAGTAAAGAAAAATTCCGCACATCAAGCATTGCGAAAAATGCGGAAGCTATCGGAGTCAGCCAGGCGAGTATTACTAACTTTTCAAAGAAACTCGGTCTAAAAGGTCTGAGCCAATTGAAAATGGAGCTCGCAAAAGAAGAAACGGCAGATCGTCCGGAGTACACTGCAGCACTGTCGAGCGCAGATACTGTTAAGGACACTCTGGATAAGGCGCTGAATAATACTGTAACAGCACTTTATAATACGCGTAAGACGGTGGATTCACTAATGATTGAAAAATCCTGCCGGATATTGTCCGGTGCCGATGAAGTGATGTTATTCGGTATAGGCGGCTCGAGAATCCCGTGTGAGGATTTGTATTTGAAGCTGAGCCGTATCGGCTTCAGGGTGGATGTGCCGTTTGACAATCATGTAGCGTTGACTAAAGTGGCTAATCTGAAAAAAAACAGCGCAGTAATTTTATTTTCCACATCGGGGCGGACAAAAGAAATAATAGATATACTCAACCGTACGAAAGAGTACGGGGTGACATCTATTCTCGTCACTCAAAATGTGAATTCAATTGCGAGAAATAAGGCGGATATTGTCCTGTCTACATCACTGGAAGAAAATAATATCAGGATCGGTACAATGACCGCACGCATATCACAACTCTATCTGGTGGATGTCTTGTTTATGCAGACGGCTGTTCAGCTCGGCAGTGATGTATTTGATAAATTGACTGAAACACATGATGCAGTGCAGCAGTATAAAGTGGATAAAGAAAAATAAGAAGGATGCCCGGCATCCTTCTTATTTTTATGCAGTAAAGAATTTTTGAATCATCCGGGCAAGCAGCCGGGGAGTAACTGTAAAGGCGCTTTTTTTATGGAGGCGTTCACTGATTTTATGGGCATCTTTACCAAAAGGTCCGATATTAATAAACGGTGCCTGAAGTTTCTGCATGTCACTGAAAGGGACAGTATAGGTATATCCCCACATCGGCGTGTTATCAATATAAGTTAAATAACTTTTGTCGTCTGCATCATATGTGACATAGCTTAAGTCGGATATACCGTTAAAATAGTGGACGACATTGGTGTCGATATCATCATTCTTAAGTTCTGATTTTGTGAATGAAACAATGTCCTGAATCAAAGGATCGTCAGAATTATTGACCGACGGATAGTAAGGCGGTGCAAAGAATGTCACAATCAGCGGAACGAGTTCTTTACACTGATTAATGAAGCTGTTGACGACTTCAAAGGATTGTGTCCGGTCATCTAAATGTCGATACTGTGAATATTTATTAATCAGTGCCTCAACAGCAGCACTGCCGATTTTATTTACCGTATAGTCTTTCAGTTCTTTGTAGGTCATTGTTTTTACTTCACCGACAGGCGAAGCGTGTTCCCGTTCACATAAATGCTGATAGTGCGTGTTCATCTCTGAAGCGGCATTTTCTGTAATGCGGTTGAACGTACTGAATACCTCTTCCTCAGTCTGTTTCATCGTGAACACATTATACAGTGATGCGACATGGTTGGTTGTCTGGGTGGAGTAGTCGGCTTTTAAATCATACGTTTTTAAGGTGATCGGAAGTGGTGTAGTTTCACCGAAATGTGTTTCTTTAAATGAATTATTGAACTCCATTTTTCGGTTTAAAAATGACGCCATGTAATTAGCATTTAATCCGCGGAGCGGCTCTCCGGCATGTGTTTCCACCCCGTAAAATAATGCAGACGGCATCATTTTACCGATTGAACCGGTGTAGATATAATAGTTTTCATCATCGGGTTTCTGAGTGAAACTCGGCTCACAGTTCAACATCAGTGAATAGTTCAAACTGTGTTTTTCACTCAAGGATTCATAACATTTTGCAGCGGTTCTCATGCCCGCTGAATCAACCTCTTCATCAGGAACAGCTGTCAACAGAAGATTGACAGGCCATTCTTCAATGACTGCTTTCTCAATCAGGTGCATCTGCAGGGCAAGTCCCATCTTCATATCCATCGTTCCCCGGCCGAACAAGTATTCATCCGATTCAATGTCATGCCTGATGCTTTCTTTGAAGTCATGAGAGATACTCTTAAAGTATTCAGTCAGTTCCCGGGGTTTGAAGGCGAGGTCTTCGACTGCGCCGAACTCCCCGGTATGTACCGTATCGAAATGACTGATAAAGATAATTGTTTTGACAGCCTTCTTAGACTTGTAGAGTGCAGTAAGCGTATTTCTTTTTTTTCCGGCATCGTGGAGTTCAATATATTCAGAATGTGAGCGGAAATAATCGAGCTTCATCAGCTCATCTTTTAACAAATACGGAAATGAAATTTCCCCCTCAGTGCCGGTTCTTGAATCAAAAGAAACCAGCTTACATATTAAGTCCTCAAGTTGTTGTTCTGTCTGCCAGAGCATTTATTCGTCCTCCTTGGTATTTGTGTGATCTTTGTAGTAATTAAGAAATCTTTTTTCCACGTTGCTTAAATGAACAATCATTTTATTCTTTGCTTGTATATGATCGTGTTTTTTCAGCGTATCCAAAACAGCGGTATGTTCTTCATATGCCTCTTTCGCGCTTTGGGGTACAGTTTTAGACAGGATCAAGAAAGCTCGGCTGATGCCTGTATTTACTTTCTCTGCGAGTGCACGCATTTCTTCATTATCATTCAATTTAATCAAAGTGAGATGAAACTCTTTATCCAGTGTCATGAAGTCGGAGTAGTCATTACGTGAAATGGCATGATACTGCCTGGACAGGTTCTCCTCAAGAGTCTTTAATGTCTCATCATCTATTTTATGAACTATTTTTTCTATGTTATAAACCTCGACTAAATGTCTGAGTTCCATATACTCAAGAGATTTTATCTTCGTGAAGTCAGCCACCACTGCAGGTGAACCGGTTTTCTGGATAATCAGTCCTTCTGAAGCGAGCCGCAGTAAAGTATCCCTGAAAGGGGTGCGGCTGATACCGAGCTGCTTTGAATATTTTTCTTCAGGCAGTGCTTCTCCCGGACCGAGCTCTCCAGTTAGTATGGATTCTTTGATAATAGAAAATGCCTGATCTGCAAGTGTATGTGTTTTAGCAATTTTTTTCATACAAAATCCCTCCTTTACAGTCTGTCCATAAATGATTTCATACGCTGCATTCCTTCTTTAAGATTATCGAGGGAGTTGGCGTAGGAGATTCTGACGCATTTGTGATTGTCTTTCGAAAATGTCGACCCCGGTACCACCGCAACATGTTCTTCCTCTAAAAGTCTGTCGGCAAATGTCACATCATCCAGACCGCTTGAAGAGATGTCAGGGAAAATATAGAATGCGCCGGTGGGCTCTGACACTGTAAAGCCGAGAGCAGTTAGTGAGTCATATAAATAATCACGGCGTTCGATATATTTCCGGTTCATGATTTCAGGATAGTGGCGTCCGTTTGTTAATGCTTCTATCGCTGCATACTGGCTCGGGACAGATGCACAGATGGAGTTGTTTAGGTGAACTTTAAGTACATGCTTCATAATTTCTGTCGGCCCGAGCACGTATCCTATCCGCCAGCCGGTCATCGAATGGGATTTTGATAAGCCGTGGATGATGAAAGTCTGCTCTCTGACTTCATCAAAAGAAGCAAAAGAGACATGGCTGCCTGAGAAAGTATTTTCGCTGTAGATTTCGTCACTGATGATAAAGATATCTTTTTCTTTCAATAAATCAATCACCGCTTCAATATCCTGTCTGCTTAAGGAAACGCCTGTCGGATTAGACGGATAATTTAAAATAACCGCTTTAGTCCGCTCATTAACGGCCGCATCCAGTGCTTTAATATCCGGTTTGAATCCGTTATGCGAAGTGTCGAGATAAGTTGTTGTGCCGCCGTTTAAGGTAATGAGTGCCTCATAACCCGGATAGGCGGGGGAGAGGATAATCACTTCATCACCTGGTGTCATCACTGTACGGAGAACAGAATCCAGTGCTTCCGACGCACCGTTTGTAATCACAGCATCATCTGTATCAAATGTGCCGCCGTAAGTTTCATTAAAGAAATTCGTAACACACTCTCTTAACGGAAGCAGGCCTGCATTGTGTGAGTAGCCTGTCAAATTATCTTCAATGGCTTTAATGCCTGCCTTTTTAACACTTTCCGGTGTCGGAAAATCGGGCTGCCCGATAGTCATATTAATACCATCTTCAAACTCATTTACTTTGTTGGAGTATACTCTGATACCGGGGATTTGAATCTCTACTGCGTTTGGATTAATTTTCATTAGTAGCACCTTCCAATGCATATTTATGTTATAATCTTACCTTAAATCGTCAATTTAAAGAATTAATATTCAATATAAAGCATATCGATTCTTTTTATTTTAAATTGACAGAAAATAAAAACTAGTGTAATTTTATTGTATACAGTATACAACACTGAGAGAGGGAATGACAAGGAGGAAAAGAAATGAAAGATATTCTGAGGTTAATCATGCTGATGTCCTTAGTTTTAATGATGACAGCATGCGGTCAGGAAAATGAGGAACAGACAGTGTTGAAGCTCGGACATGCATTGTCTCCGGGAACAGCTGCTTCTGATGAAGTCGTTAACATGGCTGCCGCTGTTGAAGAGAAGACTGATGGGAGAATATCATTTGATATTTATGAGAACAGTCAGCTCGGTTCGGAAACGGAGATGCTTCAGCAGATGCAGATGGGGGCACTTGAATCGTCGGCCATTATGATTGGTTCGATGCAGACGCTGGATATGAGGATGGCAGTAGAAGACCTTCCGTATATGTGGCCGGATATTGAAACGGCACGCAGTGCTTATGAGGGTGAGTTCGGTGATTATCTGGCAGATATTATTTCCGAAGAAGGAATGACGCAGATTGGATATTTTGAATGGGGATTCAGACATATTACGAATAACAGGGGACCGATTTCAGAGCCGGAAGATGTCGAGAATTTAAGTATCAGAGTTGCTGAAACACCGCTCAGGGTGGATACATTCGAGCAGTTAAATGCGATACCGACTGTAATGGCCTTCAGTGAAGTGTACGGAGCGCTTCAACAAGGTGCACTCGGTGCCCAGGAAAATCCGCTGGCGAATATTGTTGCGCCGAGGTTCTATGAAGTGCAGGACTACTTATCGCTGACCGGGCATTTCTATAATACGGTGATGCTGATGGTGGAAACAGAAACTTGGGATGATATTTCGCCTTCTGATCAGGAGATTATCCTGTCGGAAGTACAAAGCGCATCTGAAAGAGTTAAGGAAGAAAATGATGTAATGGAGGAATCTTACATAGAAACGCTGGAAGAGAACGGCATGCAGGTGAACGACGACGTAAATAAAGAAGCATTCAGAGAGGCACTGCTGCCGATATATAACAAGTGGGAAGAAGAGGCATTCGGTACAGAACTGATGGATATTTACCGCGAAGCATCCGGATGGGAAGAATAACTGAGGGGAGAAAGAGAAATGAGAAAATATATTGTTAAATTACTTTCGTATTTGTGTATTATAAGCATGGCTTTACTGACAGTAATTGTTCTGGCACAGGTGGTCACACGATTTTTTAATATTTCCCTGACCGGTACTGATGAGCTTTCCAGGCTGCTGATTGTCTGGCTGACATTTCTAGGAACGAGTCTTGCTTTTCATGATAAGATGCATCTCGCGGTGAACTTCTTTGTGAAGCGGGCCGGACATAAAAACCAAAAACGAATACATACTTTGGTTAACAGTCTGATTGTTATATTTTTTTTGGTGCTTGCCGTGTACGGGTTTAAGTTTTCTATAGAATCGATGAATTATACATCATCCACACTACAGCTGCCTATGGGGATATTTTATCTTGCTGTTCCGGTCAGCAGTGTGTTTGCGCTGTACTTCATATTGACATCACTGACAGAATCAACAACTGAAGAAGAGGAGGCGGGATTATGACAATTATATTAATACTGCTTTTATTTTTTACGCTTCTGTTCCTCGGTATGCCGATTGCATTTGTTATCGGACTGGTTGTTGCAGCGATGCTTCTCCTCGGTGGTGTGCCGCTTGAAATTATTGTACAGAGAATGTTTGCAGGGGTAAACAATTTCTCGTATTTAGCAATTCCTTTATTTATACTGGCAGGAAATATCATGGGAAAAGGCGGTCTCACGAGACGTTTGATGGCATTTGCGAACATGATTGTCGGCAGGTTAACAGGCGGAACGGCAGTAACAACAGTAGTCACAACTGCATTATTCGGTGCAGTATCAGGATCAACTGTTGCGACGACATATGCTGTGGGGTCCGTACTTGTGCCGAGACTTCAGGAAGAAAAATACAGTAATTCTTTTATCGCAAGTGTTATCGGCCCTGCCGGTGTGCTCGGTCTGATTATTCCGCCGAGTATTACGATGGTTGTGCTCGGGATCACAGCGAACATTTCTATCGGCAATTTATTTCTTGCAGGTATTATTCCCGGTATTATCCTGGCGGGGATTTTATGTGTATACGTTTCGCTGATGGCTAAAAAAGAGGGGTACGGCGACATTAAGCTGCAGAACGGTCCGGAATATGAGTTTTGGAAAGTAACCCGTCAGGCAGTACTGCCGATTCTTGCGCCTGTGTTTATTCTCGGAAGTATCTTTTCAGGTTTCGCTACAGCGACAGAAGCGGCAGTCATTGCCGTGTTATACGGTTTTCTGCTGTCACTGTACTACAGGGAACTGACAATGAGGAAGTTTAAGGAAATTATGTTGTCTTCTGCTGTGACATCAGCGACAATATTAATAATTATTTCAGCTGCGAGTGCATTTACATATGTACTGACTGTGAATAAAATCCCGGCAGCAGTTTCAGAGTTCTTTTTGAATTTTGCTGACTCACCGCTGATGTTTCTTTTGATTGTGTCACTGATTCTTCTTATCCTTGGTACACTGACTGAAGTCACATCACTTATTGTATTATTAAGTCCGATATTTATGCCGATTGCAATGGAGTTTGGCATCGATCCAATTCACTTCGGTATGGTTCTGATTATGAACTTTGCGCTTGCAAACATCACACCGCCTGTCGGTTTATCATTAATTGCGGGATGCAGTATTACTGACAGGAGAATGGGGATAGAAGAAACACTGCCTTACATCCTTCATATTCTCGCTATTGTTGCATTTATGGTGATTTTGATTATATTCCTGCCGGGCATTTCTACATTCCTGCCTAACTTGATTGGAGAATAAAACATATGATATTTAATAATGAAGAGATTATTGAAATTGAAAATCTGTACGGCGGTACGGGCAGAACAAAAATTTATAAGCATATTACAGAAAATAAAATTGAACGGATGAAGATGTTTGCGAATGTCACGCTTGAAGCAGGGGCCTCCATCGGATATCATCAGCACACAGATGATTCTGAAATATACCATATCATTTCAGGCAGCGGTCTGTTTACTGATGCGGATGAATCTGAAAAAACAGTCACTCCGGGTGACTGCTGTGTAATCGAAAAAGGTCAGTCACATGGTATTGAGAATACAGGAGATTGTGTGCTGGAGTTCATTGCAGTGGTATTTTAATGAAGAACCCGGATCATCCTGAGCAGTTCTTATACGGCAGACAAAGCTGATTTTAAGCATATGAAAAATCCCCGTGTCACTATAATAATGACACGGGGATTTATATGTTTAATTAAGCTTTCTGAACCCAGCCGAACGGATCTTCAAGACGGCCGTACTGGATTTCTGTATAGTGATCATATAAATCTTTTGCAACATCACCGGGTTGATTATCATTGATAATGTAGTCGGTATCGTGAATGTTCATACGGCCGATCGGCGAGATTACTGCTGCTGTTCCTGCACCGAAAACTTCAGAAATGCTGCCGTCCTGAACACCTTTCAGGAAGTCATCGATATGAACGCGTTCTTCTTTAACGGTATATCCTTTATATTCCGCAAGTTCAATAATGGATTTACGTGTAATACCCTCCAGGATTGAACCGTTTAACTCAGGCGTCACAATTTCACCGTTTCGTACGAAAAAGATATTCATACTGCCGACTTCTTCAATATATTCCTGGTGGACACCATCCAGCCAGAGAACCTGCTCATAACCGAGGTTATTTGCTTTTTGCTGTGCAAGAAGACTTGCTGCATAATTTCCGGCAGCTTTTGCGTTGCCGATGCCGCCGCGTACTGCACGGACATATTCATCTTCAACATAGATACTTGTCGGGTCAAGAGCTGCACCGCTGTAGCCTGCAACAGGGCTTAAGATGATGAGGAAGCGGTATGTTCTTGACGGCCGGACACCGAGAAAAGGCTCATCTGCGAAAACAAACGGCCGGATATAAAGTGACTGTCCCGGGCCGTCAGGCACCCAGTCTTTTTCAAGCTGCAGCAGTTCTTTAAGTGCTTTAATGGCATCTTCTTCATTGATTTTAGGCATTGAAAGCCGCTCTAATGAACGATTAAGTCTTTTAAAGTTTTCTTCCGGACGGAATAAAAGGATATCATCTCCGCTTTTGTACGCTTTTAATCCTTCGAAGACTGATTGTCCATAATGGATACTCTGCAGGGCGGGGGAAAGTTCCAAATTTTTGTATGGTGTAATGGTTGGTGTCTCCCAGCCGTGCTCGGGAGTGTAGTGAGAAGAAAACATGTAGTCTGTAAAGACAGTTCCGAATTTAATGTTGGACACATCCGGCTTTTCTTTTAAACTGTTTGCTTTCTCGATTTGAATTGTTTGTCCCATAAATGGACCTCCTTATAATATGTAGTGATAATGAATTAATGTAGAGTGAAAATTGTATTTATTTTATCAATTTCAAATAAAAAATGCAAGTTATTTTCAGAATTATTTGATTAAACTTTGCTATAATAACTGGGAAGGCAATATTAATTGAGAATGAGAGGTTTATTTATAATGAAGAAAATAAGCTTGGCAGTAATTCCCGGTGACGGTATAGGGCAGGAGGTAGTACCACTCTCTTTAAAAGTGCTGGACCATCTTGCAGCACTTCACGGCGGTGTGAAGTTTGAGTATAACCATTTCGACTACGGCTGTGATTATTATTTGAAGCACGGTAATATGATGGCTGAGGATGGAATTGACAGGCTGGGACAGTCGGACAGTGTTTTTCTCGGAGCTGTCGGTGATGCAGGGAAGGTGCCGGATCATATTTCGCTGTGGGGGCTTCTGATTAAAATACGGCGTGAGTTTCAGCAGGAACTCAATGTACGTCCTGCACGTGTATTTGAAGGTGTGAAATCCCCGCTTTCAAACCCGAAAGATTTTGATTTGATTGTGGTACGGGAAAACAGCGAGGGCGAGTACAGTGAAGTCGGCGGACGGATTTTTCAGGAAGAGAATGAAATAGCGATACAAAACAGTATTTTTTCACGGCGTGCGACCTCCCAGGCAGTAAATTATGCATTTGAACTTGCAAAAACGAGACGGGGCAGTGTGACCAGTGCCACAAAATCAAATGGTATTTTTCATGCAATGCCGTTCTGGGACGAAGTGTTTAATGATGTTTCAAAAAAATATCCGGAGACTTTGGCATCCTCTCAGCATATCGATGCACTTGCTGCATCATTTGTGACACACCCTGAGCGTTATGACGTGATTGTTGCGAGTAATTTATTCGGGGATATCCTGACAGATATCGGTGCTGCAATTATGGGCAGCATCGGAATTGCGCCGAGTGCCAACTTAAACATGAACGGAAAACATCCGTCCATGTTTGAGCCGGTCCATGGATCCGCACCGGATATAACAGGTAAAGGAACTGCCAATCCGGTGGGGCAGATCTGGACAGCTAAAATGCTGCTTGATCATCATGGATTAGAAGAGCTGGGAGACGTTTTATTAAATGCGGTTGAACAAGTGTTTAAAAAAGGAATCATGACACCGGATATCGGCGGAACATCGTCGACAGAAGAAGTCGTTTCTGCAATTATCAGCGAAATTAAATAACATCATTTAAAGCGGTCGTGACGTCACGACCGCTTTAATAACGAAGTGGAAACGTGTTGTCGATATCAAGCTGGAATGACTGGCGGAGCTGATTGAACCACCGGCGTGTGAATGTCTTTTTACTATCCGCCTTCATTGATAAGTAGAGCGGCTGAGTAATATTTAAATGATCTAAAGAATAATCAATCAGGGCTGGATAGTAATGTTTTAACAGTTTTGCCTGGTCGGATGTGACAATGGCCACGTAGCCGTGGGACATCAGTAAATGCTGGATAATTGTCAGGTCGTTAAAATTATTGATTTCAGCATTTTGGAATTTATTCTTCATATTTAATATAGGATTGAATGACGCAAGCGGGTATTCAACTATCTCGCTCATTCTGGCATTTTTCGGCAGGTTGACAGCTGAATTCTCACGGAATACATACCGGTAATTCTGCTCAAATAACAGCATACTTCTCATCTCGGACCCGGGCATTTTAACAGGGGACAGTGCAATATCTATCACACCTTCATAGACAGCTGATGTGAGATTGACATCTGGAATATCAAATATTGAAAAGGATTCGATGTCTTCGGTATTTACGACATGGGTTAATGACTGCATCACTTTTCCTGTCATGTCAGTTGGTGTCAAACTGATATTTAATGTACGTTTATCTTTATCTGCCTCATCGCTTAAAACCATTTTTGATCTTTCTACTGCTTCCAATATTTCGACCGCTTCCTTTAAAAATAAATGACCGTCTTCAGTTAACTTTATATTTCTGCCCTGACGTTTAAAAAGTTTAACGCCGAGTTCATCCTCCAGCATGCTGATCTGCCTCGATAAGGCAGACTGTGCAATGTTTAATGTCAGTGCAGCTTCTGTCATATGTTCCTGATTTGCAATTTCTACAAAATAATTTAACTGCTTAAACTCCATGTATGTCAGCCTCTTTTCCTATTAATCTAATTATTAGATTAATATTATCACATTGATATATTGATTGCATGATTACTATTTTAATATGATAGAATTATTAAAAAACTTTTAGAATCGATGATTGGGGTGTTGAATCAATGAGTGTATTTCAACCAATTAAACAGTATGGACTTTATGATTATAAAAATGAGCACGATGCATGTGGAATCGGCTTCTATGCAAACATGGATAATGTGCGCTCTCATAATATTGTTACTAAATCTCTTGAGATGCTTGAGCGTCTGGATCACCGCGGCGGCGTCGGGGCGGATGGTATCACTGGAGACGGTGCCGGGATTATGACTGAAATCCCCCACAACTTATTTAAGGAAGCATATGATTCAAGCCTTCCTGATTTTGGAGAGTATTCGGTGGGAATGTACTTTATTGATCAGCATGCACCGCTGGATGCTTTTAAGAAGACAGCAGAAAAAGAAATTACGGATGCAGGATACCAATTAATCGGCTTCCGTATTCCACCGACGAATAATGATGCTCTGGCATCACATGTAGAAGATACAGTACCACAGTTTGTGCAGGTGTTTACAGATGCTCATGATCCGTTTGATCTTTATTACATCAGAAAGAAAATCGAACAGTCATTAAATGCGGAGGATATCGAGCACTATGTCACTTCATTTTCGAATGAAACGATTGTATATAAAGGATGGCTCCGTGCATCCCAGATTAAAGAGTTCTATGTGGATTTGAGTGACGAACGGTATGTTTCAAAATTCGGCTCTGTACACTCAAGGTTCTCAACAAACACATTCCCGAGCTGGGCGCGTGCACACCCAAATCGTCTGTTGATGCATAACGGTGAGATTAACACGATTAAAGGCAATGTGAACTGGATGAAAGCCCGTACAAAAAATCTGCTTCTCGATACTTTCGGAGAGCGCGGGCGTGAAATTGAAGCAATTGTAGACGAGACAGGCAGTGACTCTGCGATTGTTGATAATGTTCTTGAATTTTTGAGTCTGTCTATGTCGCCGGAACAGGCAGCGATGATTTTAATTCCTGAACCGTGGAAGTACCAAAGCTACGATAATCAGGCAGTCAGAGATTTTTATGAGTACTACAGTTATTTGATGGAGCCGTGGGACGGTCCGACAATGATCAGCTTCTGTGACAACCATAAACTTGGAGCACTTACGGACAGAAACGGTTTAAGACCGGGACGTTATTATGTAACGAAAGAAAATGAAATTATATTTTCCTCGGAAATCGGTGTCGTTGATGTGGGTGAAGAGGATATCGTTTATAAGGGCCAGCTGAGTCCGGGGAAACTGCTCCTTGTTGATTTCGACCAGTCGAAAATCATTGAAAATGATGAACTGAAAGACCGTATTGCGAATGAGTATTCATACAGCGAATGGCTGCAGGCAAAAGGTGATGAAATTGAGGTGCCTGACTATTCGCCGGTGATTAATGATGCGGATCTGCTTCACCGTGTCCTGGTCAAGTTCGGCTACACAAAAGAAGATATTGAAAAATATATGGAACCATTAACTAAAGATAAAAAAGATCCTGTCGGTGCTATGGGCTTTGATCAGCAGCTTGCTTTTCTGTCTGAACGCCCGAAATTACTGTTTGACTATTTCAAACAGCATTTTGCGCAGGTTACAAACCCGCCGCTTGATTCATACCGCGAGAAAATTGTGACCAGTGAAACCCAGTATCTTGGCGGGGAAGGACGTTTGTTGTCTCCGGGTTCAGAAAACGTTAACCGTGTGAAAATTGAACGCCCAGTGATTGTTGACAATCTATTGAAAGAGGAGCATGTACAGTCTCTTGGCGTGAAGTATCTCGATACCACTTACGACGGTGAACTGGAAGATGCGCTTCAGGCGCTCAGTAAAAATGCACTCGATGAAATCGAAAACGGTGTGCTTGTTTTAACTGACGAACGTGTACTTGAAGAGGACAGGTATGCTATACCGTCACTTCTTGCAGTGAGCTGTGTACATCAGGCGCTGATAAAAGAAAATGTAAGAACGAAAACAAGTCTTGTGACGAAATCATGTGAAGTACGTGAAGTTCACCATGTGGCAGCGCTGATTGGCTTCGGTGCCAATGCAGTGATACCGCATCTGGCTCAGGAAACACTTTATAATCTTCACAAAGACCCTGCAACAGTCGAAGATTATAATACGGGACTGACTGAAGGTCTGATTAAAGTGATGGCGAAAATGGGAATCTCAACAGTGCAGAGTTACCATGGTGCACAGGTGTTTGAAGCAGTCGGTTTAAGTAAAAATGTGATGAACCATTATTTCGGCGGCGCACCTTCAAAAATCGGGGGTAAATCCATCCGTGATATTGACCGTGATAATAAAGAACTTCAGGACGTTGAAAGTGAATACCTGGAGTCGGGAAGTAAATTCCAGTGGAGACAGCAGGGGGATTACCATGTAATTAACCCGAACTCTATCAGGCTGCTTCAATTTGCCTGCCGGACAAATGATAAGGATGCATATAAAGAATACAGTGATCATATGAAAGCATCTCATGATTCCAGTATCCGCCATCTGCTGAAATTTAAATCCAAAAGAAATGTTTCCATCGACAGAGTAGAATCGGTTGAGAGTATCGTGAAACGTTTTAAAACCGGTGCAATGAGTTTCGGTTCCATTTCAGCAGAAGCACATGAAACGCTCGCAGAGGCGATGAACCGCATCGGCGGCAGAAGCAACAGTGGTGAAGGCGGTGAAAATCCAAGACGCTACGAAACACAGAGTGACGGAAAAATGCTCTCCAGTGCAATTAAACAGGTGGCATCCGGCCGCTTCGGTGTAAATTCCGAGTACTTAAACAGTGCGAAGGAAATCCAGATTAAAGTGGCACAGGGTGCAAAACCGGGAGAAGGCGGACAGCTGCCCGGACAGAAAGTGTATCCGTGGGTTGCCGAAATCAGAAATTCCACACCAGGCGTCGGCTTGATATCGCCGCCGCCGCACCATGATATTTACTCAATCGAAGATCTGGCACAGTTGATTCACGATTTGAAAAATGCAAACCGTGAAGCGGATATTGCAGTGAAACTCGTATCAAAAGACGGTGTTGGAACCATTGCTGCAGGTGTTGCGAAAGCATATGCAGATAAAATTGTAATCAGCGGTTATGACGGCGGAACAGGCGCGTCACCGATTACAAGTATCCAGCATGCAGGACTGCCGTGGGAACTCGGTCTTTCGGAAGCACATCAGACACTGATGCTGAACGGTCTGAGAAGCAGGGTGACTCTGGAAACAGACGGTAAATTAATGACGGGCCGTGATGTAGCGGTCGCATGTGCACTTGGTGCTGAAGAGTTCGCGTTCGCAACGGCACCACTTGTGGTACTCGGCTGTATTATGATGCGTGTCTGCCATAAAGATACATGCCCTGTCGGTGTTGCGACGCAGAACGGCGAACTGCGCAAATTGTATACGGGTAAGGCGGATCACGTTGTTAACTTTATGTATTTTATTGCTGAAGAAGTGAGAGAGATTCTGGCTGAGCTCGGTCTGAAATCAATGGATGAACTGGTCGGTGCCGTAGAGTACCTGGAAGTTGACCATGAAAAGATCCGTGAGCATCATGCTGAAGAGCTTGATTTATCACCGATTATCAAGAGTGTTAAAGGTAACAGGTTCAAAACTGAGTCTCAGAAACATCCTTTTGAATGGTCTCTTGATGATCAGGCGGTTTTAAAAGATTTTCATGCAGATGTTGAAAAAGGCGTTCAGCACGAAGAGGCATATAATGTCAGAAACAGACACCGTAATGTCGGTGTCATGCTCGGCAGTCTGATTACAAAGCTGCACGGAATGGACAGTCTGCCGCACCATTATTATAAAGTGAACACATTCGGACACGCGGGTCAGAGCTACGGTGCCTTTATTCCAAAAGGGCTGACACTGAAGCACACGGGTGACTTGAATGACTATCTCGGTAAAGGGATGAGCGGCGGTCAGATTATTGTCAAGGCGCCGAATGTTGCAAGAAGCCATGAAATTGCGGTCGGTAACGTATGTCTGTACGGTGCAATCAAAGGTGAAGTATATATTAACGGAATGGCCGGTGAACGATTCGGTGTCAGAAACAGCGGTGCTGAAGTTGTCGTTGAAGGAATCGGTGACCACGGTCTTGAATATATGACAGGCGGCAGAGTGTTGATACTCGGCGGTATCGGAAAGAACTTCGCAGCGGGTATGAGCGGGGGTATTGCCTATATCATCAATGATAAATCTGTTTCAGAAAATGAAAGTTTCATGAATCATGAAATGATTGAAGTATCAACAGTGTCAGATCCGAAAGAACTGCGTAAAGTGACGACGATGATTGAAAAACATCATAAGCATACAGACAGTTATAAGGCGGAACGTATTTTAGACCGTCTCGAACATAAAGATGTTGAGATTATAAAAATCATCCCGACTGAATATAAGACGATGCAGCAGAGAATACTGCATCATTTGAAACAGACAGTGGAACGTGAAGAAGCTGAACTTCAGGCATTTAATCACGATGCGTCGGATTTTGAGGAATTGAATATCTATTAATTTTAAGGAAGAAGGTGGGACAGATGGGTGAATTTAAAGGCTTTATGAAGCACAGCCGGAAAAACCTCGGGGAGCTTGACCCGAAGATGCGAATTGATAATTATGATGCATACCAGCAGCGTTTTTGTAATGAAGATGCATCTGAACAGGGTGCAAGATGTATGGACTGCGGCACACCCTTTTGTCAGACCGGAATCGGTGTGGAGAAAGAGACTGTCGGCTGTCCGATAGGGAACTATATTCCGGAATGGAATGATTTAGTATACAAAGGGGATTTTGAAGCAGCATATAAACGACTGGCCGAGACAAATAACTTCCCGGATTTTACCGGGACGGTCTGTCCTGCACCATGTGAATCATCATGTGTGCTTGCGATTAATAATGACGCTGTTGCAATCAAGGGGATTGAGAGAACGATTATTGATGAAGCATTTGAACAGGGGTATGTAAAACCACGTACACCAAAGCATCGACTCGACACAAAAATTGCAGTGATAGGGAGCGGACCGGCAGGTCTGACAGCTGCAGATGAGATGAATGCATGGGGACATAACGTGGTGGTATTTGAACGTGATAAAAAACCGGGCGGATTATTGATGTACGGTATCCCGAATATGAAACTGGATAAACATATTGTGGATCGCCGCATCAACTTAATGAAAGAGGCAGGAATTGAATTTAAATGTGGAGTGAATGTCGGCAGTGATATCAGTTATGAAGAACTGGATCAGGAATTTGATGCTGTAATTGTGGCAACTGGTGCCAGAAAACACCGTGACCTGCCGCTTGAAGGCCGATTCAGTGAAGATATTCATTTTGCGATGGACTATTTAACAGAGCAGATGCTGCATCTGGATGGTGACATTGATGACGTGACAATTACAGCGAAGGATAAGCATGTGGTTGTTATCGGTGGCGGTGACACCGGTGCAGACTGTGTCGCAACAGCACTGCGTGAAGGATGTAAGAGTGTATTTCAGTTTAATAAATATGACCGTCTGCCGGACGAGATTGATGGGAATCCGGACTGGCCGATGACAAAACAGATATTTAAACTGGACTACGCACATGAAGAATATCAGAGTAAGTTCCGTGTGGAACCGAGAGTGTATGGCATTCAGACAATGGGGTATGATGTCAATAATCTGGGTGAACTACAGGGGCTCAGAACTCAGGTGCTCGGACAGGAAGCACTCAATGCGATGACGATGGAAGATCAGGAAAGATATTTTAAAGCGGATTTAGTACTCCTTTCCATCGGTTTCGAGGGTGTTGAAAATGAACTGCCGAAAGCATTTGATTTAAATGTGAAACAGAACCGTATTCATGCGAATGATACAGACTACCGTACCAACAGACGAAAAGTATTTGCAGCCGGTGATGCAAGACGCGGTGCAAGCCTGGTTGTCTGGGCGATTAAAGAGGGTCGCGGAGCAGCGCGTGCGGCACATAAATTTGTACTTAAAGAAAAAGTATACAGCTGATAAACAGGCAGTGATTTCAAATTTTGGAATCACTGTTTTTTTAATTATTTTAAAAATTTTGTTATTTATAATGGGATTAGTGGTATAGGGAACTATTACTTTACATAAGACTGAATATTGAAAGGATGGATGATTCATGAAAAAATTGATGGCAGCAGGTCTTCTGTTCAGTCTGTTTCTTGCAGCATGCGGCAGTGATACTTCAGATGAAGAGACTCCGGAGTCAGAGACAGAGACGACAGAAAGTACGGAAGAGAACAACGGCGGTACAGAGGAAGAAACAGAAGATACAACTGAAGAGACAGCAGAAACAGAAGAAAATACCGAGAGTGAGGACAATGAGGACAACGTTACAGCGGGAACAGAGGAAAGTCTCGAGGACGGCGACTTGATTGAAGAAGATGTGGATGTCGATGATTTAAAGAACAGTACGGATGGAGATATTGTCTCCGGAGACTATTCAGTGACGTTTTTGGTGAGTTCGAACCCTGAACTGATTGATGTCATTAATTCGGCTGAAGAAACTGATTTAACAGTCGATGATGTGCTGATGGAACAAGATTCAGTTACAACGTATAATACTGCGACATATTTAGGCGTTTACGGCTTCACTGAGGACACCGATGAACCGGCGTTTTCGGATACGGTGGCATTAAGAGGTGCAGTTGATGAGCGTGACGGCCTCAGAGTACTGGTTGATCAGTATGATCCAGCTGCCGGAGATTATGCACCTCACGGCTTCGGTGATACTGGAGATGGAGAAACATTTTTATTTGATGGTGTGTCATGGCAGGATTATTCCGCTGAAGCAGGTGCAGAAGAAATTATGTTCGGCCTTTACATGAATGTGGAACCGATTCTTAAAGATCTTTCCGATACCATTGAAGTACGTGAAACTAAAGATTATTATGTACTTTATTATGTTGGTGAAAGCGAAGCGGTATATGACAGTTTCGGCAGTTTGTTTGAAGTAGAATTTACAAATGCCAATATGGATGAGCTGGTGTCTTCAGTGTTCGGTATTATCAATAAAGAGACTGATGAGCTTGAACATATCAGTTATATTTCCCATGCACCGGGTATGAACCCGAGTGAATATCTGCAGATAGATGTGGCACTCGATTTTATGCAGTACGGAGAATATGATGAAACAGGCATCGAAAAACCGGTGAACATAGAAGGTCCCTGATATTGTATAATTGTGTTAATAAGCTTTGAATAAGGAGTATTTTTGTGATTAGAGTTGAGAAGGCACTGAATAATAATGTGGTGGTTGCGCATGATGAGTTTGAAGAGATTGTATTAATCGGCCGTGGTATCGGTTTTAATAAAAAAGCCGGTGACATGATAAAAAAAGATGAAGCTGACAAAGTATATCAATTACTCGGGCAGCAGGATTCCAACCGTTATCAGACATTATTAAAAATGGCTGATGACGCGTTGTTTCAACTGGCATTCGAGGCGATAGAAATTATTGATGCACGTACGGCACATGAAATTAATGACCGGATTCTTTTGTCACTGACTGATCATCTTCTGTTCAGCATTAAACGCCTTGAAGAAGGAATAGAAGTTAAAAATCCTTTTATCAATGAAACCCGGGCACTGTATCCGAAGGAATACCGAATTGCTGAAGAGGTAGTTGAAATGATTAATAAGAAATATCGTTTTAAGCTGCCGGATGCAGAAGTTGGCTTTATCACGCTTCACGTCCACTCAGCACTGTATAACCGGACCGTACATGAGATGAATATGATTTCAGAGGTGGTTCATCAGTCGATTTTGATTATTGAGAACGGCTTAAATACAAAAGTGGACCAGGCCTCTCTTCTATATGACCGCTTTGTCAGACATATCAGCTTCTGCGTGGAGCGGGTGATGAAAGGTGAAGGAGCGCCGGATCAGGAACATTTTGATGCCTTATTGAAAGCGCAGTATCCGATATGTTATAATATTGCTATAAAAATCGTGAAGATGATGCAGAATAAACTGCAGCGTAAAGTTTATGAATCAGAAGTGGTTTACTTAACCATGCATATTAATCAATTTGAATATTATTCTAAATAAGCGTGTAACCATAAGAGGGCATAAGTTTATAGGAATAGTTTATTAAACTATCTCTATATACTTATGTCCTTTTTTATATGCATCATCTGAAACGAAAAAGGAGGAAAACAATGTTTAAAAAGTTATTTGGTCAACTGCAGCGTATCGGTAAAGCATTAATGCTGCCGGTTGCGATTTTACCTGCTGCCGGCTTAATGCTTGGTTTTGGTGCTGCACTGCAGACTGAAGCGATGGTTGAATTCATTCCGTATTTAGAAACGGGCTGGGTCATCGGTCTGTCGGATATGCTTCAGGCAGCGGGCGGCGTGGTATTTGACAACCTTGCTTTACTGTTTGCTTTAGGTGTCGCTGTGGGTCTTGCAAAAGGTGACGGTGTCGCAGCGATTGCTGCTTTTGTCGGTTATATGATTATGAATGTGACACTCGGCCAGGTTGCAGGGGTCACGCCTGAAATGGCAATGGAGGATCCTGCGTATGCACTTGTACTCGGAGTGCCTACAATCCAGACCGGCGTCTTCGGCGGTATCATTATCGGGGTGCTCGCAGCATGGGCTTACAACAGATATTATAATATCAATCTGCCTCAGTTCCTGGGCTTCTTTGCAGGAAAGCGGTTTGTACCGATTGTTACATCCGCATTTGCGTTTCTGATTGGTCTGGCTCTGTTTTTAATATGGCCGCCGATTCAGGAAGGATTGAACGCAGTCTCCCACTTCTTAATGGAAGAGGCAACTGCATTAGGCGTCTTCGTCTTCGGTATGGTGAAGAGACTCTTGATTCCATTCGGTCTTCATCATATTTTCCATGCACCGTTCTGGTTTGAATTCGGAACGTATACATCAGCAGCCGGTGAAGTCGTCAGAGGGGACTTGAACATCTTCTTTGCGCAGCTTCGTGACGGAGCAGAATTAACATCGGGATACTTCATGCAGGGTGAGTTCCCTGTAATGATGTTCGGTCTGCCGGCAGCGGCACTTGCGATGTATCATACGGCAAGACCTGAACGAAAAAAATATGTTGCAGGTATTATGATTTCTGCAGCACTGACCAGTTTTCTGACAGGGATTACTGAACCGCTTGAATTCTCATTCCTGTTCGTGGCGCCGATTTTATATGTTATCCACGCAGTGCTTGACGGACTGAGTTTCTTAATACTGTATCTGCTTAATGTGCATCTCGGTTATACATTCAGCGGCGGGTTTATCGATTTCTTCTTATTCGGTATTCTGCAGAACCGTACTGAATGGTGGTGGGTATTAATTGTCGGGGCAGTTTACGCAGTGATTTATTACTGTATATTCCGTTTCTTAATTCAATTAATGAACTTAAAAACGCCTGGGCGTGAAGATGAAGTGGTTGCTGAAGGTAACCAGGACATCGCAGCACTGCCGTTTAATGTTCTTGCTGCAATGGGCGGCGAAAAGAATATTAAACATCTGGACGCATGTATTACGCGTCTCAGAGTCGAAGTTCTTGATACCGGTGTTGTTGATGAGGGTACGTTAAAGAGTCTCGGGGCTTCAGGTGTTATGAAAGTCGGCAATAATATGCAGGCAATTTTCGGCACGAAATCAGACCAGATCAGACATGATATGCAGCGTATTATTGACGGTGAGATTACATCCCCGGAAGAAACAACAGTAGTAGAAAGTCCCGAAGCACCTGAATCAGTAAGCGGGGGCATTATCCCGTCTGATGTATACAGTCCGGTGAACGGTAAGGCAGTTGAGCTTGAAAATGTACCGGATCAGGTATTCAGTGAAAAAATGATGGGAGACGGTATCGCTGTTGAACCGTCAGAAGGCATAATCCGCGCACCATTTGACGGCGAGGTTGCGACAGACTTCCCGACAAAACATGCGCTCGGCCTGTTAAATGAACACGGCCTCGAAGTCCTCATCCATGTCGGGCTGGATACTGTAAACCTGAAGGGTGAAGGTTTTACGCTTCATGTGAAAACAGGAGACACATTTAAAAAAGGTGATGTTCTCCTCGAGTTTGATTTAGATTATATTAAAGAACATGCAAAGAGCACCATTACACCTGTGATTATTACAGGACCTTCAAATGTGAAAATTGCCGCGAGAAATCTCGGTGAAATTACAAATGAAGACATTGTAATCAGTGTGAAGTAACTTAAAAGTATATTCAGAACGCATGACGACAGCTGTTGTCATGCGTTTTTATCAGTGGTTAACATTGACTTTTATACCTATAAGGGGTATGATTGGAGTGAGATAAAAAGGAGGAACGGCACTATGACTGAGACAATAAATGAAACACTGCATGACCATCCGGTGACTCCGCGGACAAATGAAGAAAAAGATAAGCTGAAAAGACGTCTGAAAAGAATTGAGGGTCAGGTGCGCGGTGTTGAGAAAATGATTGAAGAAGAACGTTACTGTGTGGATATATTAATACAAATCAGTGCAATACAGTCTGCACTTAAGAATGTTGGATATGGTGTGACTGAACGTCATATGAAACATTGTGTTAAAGATGCGATTGCCAATGGTGACGGTGATGAATCGATTGAAGAATTGATGGCTGTTTTAAAGCAGTTTTCGAAATAAAGTAAGCAGGGAATATACATTTGTAGCCTTTAATCATCACGTGATATAATAGAATTTAATTACATGATCTGCATCTCTGACAGGTGCAGTTTTTTTATATCAAAAGGTAACAAGGGGAGGAATACAGAGTGCTGATAGCGATCATTCTGTTATTATTAGTTTCCGCATTTTTCTCAAGCAGTGAAACTGCACTGACTGCGGTGGATAAAAGAAAGATACAGACACAGGCTAAAAACGGTGATGAGAAAGCAGAAAGGCTGTATAAACTTTTGTCGACACCGAGTGAATTTATTACAACGATTTTAATCGGCAATAATATTGCCAATATTATTCTGCCGACAATTGTTACTGCGATGGCAATTCAGTATGAGTGGAGTGTGGCCTTTGCGTCACTTGTAATTACAGTGACAATTATTGTTTGCTCGGAAGTCGTTCCAAAGTCAGTTGCAGCAGCGTTTCCGGAACGTATTTCTTATGCAGCAGGCCCGGTTATTCGTCTGGTGATTATTGTATTGAAACCTGTGACATGGATACTTAATAAATTGACTGATGCAATTACACGAATTCTTTCTAAAGGGGAGAATCCCGGCTGGACAGTGTCCAAGGAAGAAATATTAAATATGGTGGAAATTGCGGACTCTGAAGGTTCGCTTCATAAAGATGAATCCGACCGCTTGAAAGGTGTCCTTGATTTTCAGAATCTTAATGTTAAAGATGTGCTGACAACACCAAGAACTGAGATGGATGCGATTAAGATGGATGCGGCATTTGATGAAGTCCGGAGGACAGTTGTGGATTTGATGCATACGCGTTATCCGGTTTATGATAATGACCTTGATGATATTGTCGGTGTGTTTCATTCCAAATATATTCTCCAGTGGTCACTTGAGCCGGATAAAACTTTAATGGATTTCTGTGATCCTGAACCATTAATGATTTATGAATTTCAGCCGGTTGAAGAGGTCCTTAGGAAGATGACGAAAGAACGCAGACATCTGGCAGTTGTTTTAGACGAGTACGGGGGTACTGAAGGGATTCTGACTCATGAAGATATTATTGAAAGCATGCTTGGTTTTGATATAGAGGATGAGACTGACCTTGAGAATGATGCTTTGATTGATTATTTGAAGGTTGATGAGATAGTTTGTGACGGGAAGATTACGCTGCACAGGCTGAATATTCAATTTGATACAGATATTTCGGAAGAGGAAGATACTTTGTCCGGATACTTGTTCAAGTTATTCTATAATATTCCCGAAGAGGGTGACACTATGATGGATGAGAATCATTTAAAATTTGAAGTACTGATAATGGAAAATCAAATGATCCGAAAAGTGAGAATTACCAAGACCGTACCTTCTGATAATATCATTGAAGAAGAATAGATTTAATAATAGGAAATTCAAGAGGCGAGATATGAAATATAAGGCGATAGCATTAGGTATAGTGATAGCTGCTGCAAGATTTTTGTATAAAGAGGATAAAGACCTCGTAGTCGACAGCCGGACAATTACGCATAAAAATATACCGGAAAGTTTTGACGGATATAAGCTGGTTCATGTATCCGACTTTCATAATGCATACTTTGGCAGACGGAGTAAGCATTTACTTAAACTGATTGAGGCACAAAAAGGCGATGTTATTTTAATGACCGGTGATATTATCGACCGGCGGACGCCGAATTTAAAGCGGGCTGTTCACTTTATTGGAGGAATGACCCGGATTCTGCCGACATATTATATTACGGGGAATCATGAGGCGCATTATAAGAGATGGCCGAAATTGAAAGAAGCAATCGTGAATTCTGAAATGGTTCGTCTGGATAATCAAATGATTCAGCTTGAAAGAAACGGCAGCAGTATAAACCTTGCAGGAATAAACGATCCCTGGTTTTTCGGACATGAAGATGATCCTTTTGTTTTTCAGCGTTTCAAGATGCAGCTGGTGGAGATGGTCAAGAAGGCGGTGGAAGATGATTCATTTACCATATTGATGTCACACCGTCCGGAGCTGTTCAGCATGTACCGCACCATGCCTGTGGATCTCGTTTTATCGGGACACGCCCACGGCGGGCAAATCAGACTGCCGTTTGTGAAAGGACTCTATGCACCGCATCAGGGCGTCCTTCCTAAATATACTGAAGGCATACATGAATCATCAGGCACCACTCTGTCCATCAGCAGGGGGCTCGGCAACAGCCGGTTTCCGTTCAGGGTGTTTAACCACCCGGAAATTGTTGTGATTACTTTAAAAAAGAGAAATTAGAATAATATGATCGGCTGCAGGCGTCAATGAGATCTCATTGACGCTTTTTTACGGCCGTTTAATGTTTTTTGAGGTTATCCAGATGTTTGAATGGGTTTTGGGTATGTAAAGGGAGGCATCTTAAGACGGAGTTTTACAAATAAAAGCAGAAATCCATATGAATCATGAATTTCTGCTGTGATAAAAATCAATTTCAATCCATCATTTTATTGACAGAGGGTTTGGATTTAGTTGTAGAAGACCATATCAATCTGGTCGCCCTTTGTAATGACTTCTGTCGTTTTCAGATACTGCTCCATTTTACCGAAGTCAACATCTGCACCGATTCCAGGTGCTGTACTGACGTTCACTACACCATCTTCTGCAATTACTTCCGGTGAGATAATATCAGTGAACCAGTATCTGCTTGAAGATGCTGTATCACCTGGAAGTGTAAAGTTTGAAAGTGTAGTAATCGCAATATTATGAAGTCTGCCGACACCAGCTTCAAGCATTCCGCCGCACCATAACGGGATGTTATGTTCAAGAGCGAGATCGTGGATTTTCTTAGACTGTGTAATGCCGCCGACACGTCCGACTTTTACATTGATGATTTTACAACTGCCGAGTTCAATAGCGCCAAGTGCAGACTCATAGCTGTCGATGGATTCATCAAGGCAGACTGGTGTTTTGATTTCTTTTTGCAGTTTGGCATGGTCAATTAAATCACCTGCTGCAAGCGGCTGTTCAATCATCATCAAATCAAATTCATCCAGAGCTTTTAACGTTTCAATATCATCAAGTGTATACGCCGAGTTTGCATCAACCATTAACGGAATATCACCGAATGCATCGCGGATTTTACGGACCATTTCAACATCACGGCCGGGTTTGATTTTTACTTTAATACGCTTATATCCTTCATCCACTTTTTCTTTAACTCTCTCAAGAAGTGCTTCATCAGTATCCTCAAGACCGAGGGAAATTCCGACTTCAACGTCGGGTTTCTTCCCGCCTACCGCTTCAGAAAGCGTGATATTATTTTCTTTCGCATATAAGTCCCATACAGCACCTTCTATCCCTGCTTTGGCCATATTATTCTTTTTAAACGGTTTAAACAGCTCCCACACATCATCAGGGTGGCTGATTTCATTATGCAGCACAAGAGGGGCAAAATATTTCTTCATGGCGATTAAGGCACTGTCCATAAATTCTTCAGAATAAAGTGGGTCTTCACCTGCAACACATTCACCGAAACCGGAGAGACCGTCTTCGTTGACTGCTTCTATAATAGTGACATAGCGGTCCTGCTGTGTACCGAAACTTGTAGTAAAGGGGTTTCTCATTTTCATGACAAGCTGATGTAATTTAATTTCTTTAATGTTCATAAGTATTATTCTCCTCCTCAATACATCCATTATAGCTTGAATCTTTAAACTTTTTCAAAATTTTATATTATAATAGTCATATATCATCAGAACAGGAAGGGAAATTATATGACAACTGATAAAATGTTTGAAGTATTTAATCATATTCATGAACATCCGGAATTGAGTAATGAAGAGTACGAGACAACAGAATATATTTTTAACTTTTTGGAAGCGGAGGGCTTCAAACCGGTCAAATTTAAAAACATTACAGGTCTGTACTGTGACATCGGTGATTTCAGCAGCGGCCCTGTAATTGGTATCCGGGCGGACATTGACGCTTTGTACCAGGAAGTGGACGGGGTCAAACGTGCCAATCATTCCTGCGGTCATGATGCACATACGGCGATGGTGGTGCAGGCGATGCTGGCGCTTAAAGATCATGAGGTCTTATCCGACTGCGGTGTGAGATTTGTATTCCAGCCTGCAGAAGAGGTCGGGACCGGTGCACTTGATGTGTCGGATGAAGGGATTATCGAGGATATGGATTATTTCTTCGGCATTCATCTTAGACCGGTTGAAGAAGCGGTATCAGGAACCGCAACACCGAGTATTGAACACGGTTCTGCTGCCTCTGTTGAATTCAGAATCATTGGAGATGACGCGCACGGTGCACGGCCGCATCTGAATTACAACGCAATTGAAATTGGTGCGGAAATTGTTAATATGCTGTCTAAAATTCATATTAATCCGGTCATTCCTTCTTCAGTGAAGATGACTAAGTTTATAGCGGGCGGAAAGTCATTGAATATTATCCCCGGTATTGCAGAGTGCGGTATTGATATGCGCGCACAGACCAACGAAGCGATGGATCAGCTGAAAGACCGTGTCTTTGATATTTTAAATCATGTGGAATCGTTCTACGGTGTGAAAATTGAAGATGTTGATTTTTCAAAAATTGTTGCGAGTGAGAGTCACGAGTCAGCGGTGGCATTATTAAGAGAAGGAATTGTTGAAACGATCGGCGAGGAGAACTGTCTTGAGCCTGTAGTGACGAGCGGCGGCGATGATTTTCATTACTACACAGTAAAGTATCCGGACCTTAAGGGTGCGATGGTTGGAATCGGCTGTGACTTAAAGCCGGGGCTTCATCATCCTAAAATGACATTTGATCACAATGCAATGTCGACAGGTGCAGATATTCTTGTGAATACGGTACTTGCGGCAGCAAAAGGGAAATAGTATACAAAAAAGGGTGCGGATTTCCGCACCCTTTATTTGTCTGAAGATGATTCTTCTCTTACCGGGTTCTCATAAATGACCGGCTCTGTATCTTCCTGGACCAGTTTTCTTGAGTACAGGAATAAAATAATAATTGCTGCGATACCTACAGTAATGACATTTAAAAGTGCCAGCAGTACAGCGGCAGCTGTATTTTTAGTGTAGGCTTTGAAAATACCGATAAATGCCACAGATTCCATCAATACATAAGACAGTGCAATATCCCCGATGGACAGGCCGGAGAAATACAGGATAATTCCGACAATGACAAATACAGCACCCAGTGTTCTTGGGTTAAACCGTCCTTTTTCAAATATATTGCCGTTGTAATCCTGTCCGGCGACATAAAATGTACCGAAAGGTATAAATGACAGGACCGGCATATCGAGATTTTTCATATCGGCAACACGGTACAGGAAGTATCCCTGCAGAAGCCATTTAATGATTCCGAGCAGAAATACAAAAATGACGACAATAATTCCGAGTGCGAGTATCCCGAGTAACAATTCCATATAAAATCACGTCCTTTAATCCAGTATATCATGCTGTTTTTATTTCAAAAAATGATATGTAATGATAAAAGTGCACGTCCGTTGTCCCGACCGTGCACTTTATCACGGTGTTAATTATAACGCCGGAAATTTCTGCGGTTGATTTTTTCTGCTGACCGGTATGCATCGATAATCGCAAACAACCATACAATCGGTAAAAAGATATATCCAATCAGTATGAATGTGAGAAGGCCGTTTATTCCCTGAATCAGAAGGATGATAATCCCTTTTAGAATCTGGCCGTTATAAATCTGGCCGAGTCCGCTGATAAAGAAACTTAATACCGCCGCAAGACCTGAACTTTTTTCATTTGGCATAGTAAACTTCCTCTATAAAGAATATTTTCAACTTATTATACACGAATTTGATAAAATTTAAACAAATAGGGTTATATACTCTGTTTTCGTGGAATATGATGGATATGATCTTTATTTATCTGAAGAAATGTTAAAATAAAAATCGAAAACAATAGAAAGACGGGTGTTAAAATGTTTCAGTATCAATCAACGTACAGAGAAAAGGCTTCGGGGAAAGCTGTTAAAATCATTTTCCTGACTATTTTGGCGGCATTATTTATGGTGTTGTCCACAAGTATTATTATGGGTGTCTTTACGCTGCCGACACTTGGGTTTTATGACTCGCCGTGGGTGATTTTATATATCCTTTTAGGTATATTCTTCTTTTTCCTTTTAAGTATATTTCTGCTTTACCCGATGAGTCTTGGTATTATCCGCTTTTTTACAAAGGCATACAACAACGAACCATTCGGCTTCGGTGAATTGTTTTATGTATTTAAAGAAGGCAGGTACGGCAAGGCTGTTAAGATAACGATTATTGTTGTTGTATTGTATTTTATTTTCAGCTTTGTGATGGGATTCATCGCCAATATGATTTATCTGCTGGTGAATGCACCGTTGTCTGCAATGGGACTGTTCGCAGCTGACGGTTCCCTGGAAGAGACATGGGTGACATTGAGTGCACAGATTGGTCTTGTTGTTATTGTAATGATTCTGAACCTGATTGTAACAGTGCTGATTTACATTCCTTATATCCTCGTGTCGCTTTATATCGGTCTGGTTTATCTGACATATACAGATCAGCCGATGATCCCGACAATGGATAAGTTTAAAATTGCATGGGATGTAATGTTTAAATCCGGAGAAAGTATCCTCAGACTGTTCTTCAGTAATGTTCTGCTTTCAATCGGCTTGTTTGTACTTTATTTTGTAATTATGATCGGCAGTGTCTTTATCGGTATTATGATTGACAGTCCGGGAACGATGATTGCACTGTTAATTGCAGGTACGATTGTATTCTTTATCACATATATTTATACGATGTATGTTATTGTCGGTTCGGTCGTCGCATTCTATTTTACGGGCAGAGATAAACTCGATGCACAAGCCGGTGAAATAAATACTGATGAACACTATGAAAATGAACTTGAACAGCTGTAGGAAGATTTCCGTTTGAAGTATTTGAAATTCAATAAACGATTTTTACAGCAGGCAGTCCGGTTACCGGGCTGCTTTTTCTTGTTTGGACATTTCAGGAATAAGAGAGTAAAATTGTCTTGTTGTCAAAATGGGAGGTGAGTGTGTGTCAAAAGGTAAGGAAGGTGTGCTGTTTGCACTTTCAGCATATATTATATGGGGATTTCTGCCGATTTACTGGAAACAGATTGACGGCATTTCATCATATGAAATTATTGCCCATCGGGTACTCTGGTCATTTGTATTTATGCTGTTATTTATTATTGTGACCGGTAAATGGCGGTATTTTAAGGCAGACCTCAAATTTATATTTGGAAGCAAAAAGAAGATGCTTGCATTATTTACCGCGTCAGTTGTTATTACATCAAACTGGCTGGTCTATATTATTGCGGTGAACAGCGGACATATTTTAGACGCAAGCCTCGGATATTACATAAACCCGCTGATCAGTATTATTCTTGGTGTTATCATATTAAAAGAACGTTTTTCAAAAGTTCAGTGGGCGGCGATAGGTATTGTTTTTGCCGGAGTATTATATTTAACCGTTGGTCTCGGGTCGGCACCGGTGTTCTCGTTATATCTGGCTCTGTCATTCAGCGTGTACGGCTTGATTAAAAAGACGATTAATATCGATGCAGTTTATGCGATGGCGGTAGAGACTTTTGTGCTTGCACCGTTTGCATTAATTTATATTCTGTATATAGGAAGTACCGGGTCAGCTGCATTCGGTTTTAATACAGACAGTGCACTGATGATTGGTACCGGAGTAATCACGGTAATTCCACTGCTTCTGTTCTCGCTCGGTGCTGTGCGGATCCGTCTGTCACTGATTGGTTTCCTGCAGTATATTGCACCGACACTGATGCTTGTGATTGGTATTTTTATGTATGACGAAGTGTTTACAGACGTTCATAGAACGGCGTACATACTCATATGGGGCGGTCTTCTGATTTATACGGCGGCAGGTGTGAAAGCCGGCAGAGGAAGAGAAAAGCAGAAGGCGCGCAGAACGGTGAAATAGTACCATATTATTAGGGAATTGCAAAAAACCATGATATGATTCATAGGAGATTAATGTTAAGGAGTTATGAAGATGAAAGTTGCCAAATATTTATTGACTGTACTGGCATCAACTGCAGTTTTAGCAGCTTGTCAAAACGATACAGAACCTGAGGCAGAGTCGGATGAAGAGACAGTGCCTGTAACTGATGATGGTAACACGGATGCATCGGAGGAGGAAGTATCTGAAGAACAGGAAAACGATTTAAATACTGAAGCGGACAGCAGTGATGAAACTGAAGAAATAGAACAGACAAATAATGACTCTTTTAATAAAGTAATAGATCAGGCAGAAGATATCGAAAGCTATGAAGCGGCAGTGAATCTTTCAGCTGCGATTGATGATGAAGCACCTGCAGAACTTTCTGCGGAAGTGAGTTTTATTAACGGTGATCCGCCGTCCCTGCAGCTTTCTTCAAACGGTGAGGACCGTACAATATCAAAAGACGGTCACTTTTATTTCTATACAGGTGAAGAATGGGTGAATGCAACGGAGTCAGTGTCTATCGACAGTCTGTTTTTTGTCACTTATGAGAACACTGTACGTGCGATCGCAGATATTGGAGACTCCCTCGAAGTCGATACAACGGACGGGGCACGGACTTACACATATGAAGGGACAAACAGAGATGTGTACAGTGCTTTCGAAGAACTCTTTAAAGTCAGTTTCGGCACTGTGAATACATCAGAGGTGGAAAGTAAACTGACTGTTGAAGTCGATGAAAATGATTTAATCCGCTCCATAGAATATTCTGCGGGCGGAGAAGATGCGGAAGGTTCCTTCCAGCTTGAAGGCAGTACTGAATTTACAACATTTAATGATGTCGAGGACATTGAACTTCCGGAAGATGCAGTAGAAGAATAAAAGAAGCGGATTCGTCAAAATGGCGGGTCCGCTTCTTCTGTTTACAAGTAATGTGTTTCCAAATAATCGGCAACGCCGTATTCATCATTAGAAAATGCTGTGACATCATCGGCAGCATTCAGTATCTCATCAGGAGAGCCTTTCATAGCAGTACTTTTACCGCAGGCATCAAACATTGACAAATCATTCATGGAGTCACCGAAGGCATGAACATCTTTAAAATCAATATTGTAGTGGTCGAGGAGGACTTTTAAACCGGTTGCCTTGTCTTCGCCGGCCTGCATCACTTCACAGTTGTGACGGCTGGTTTTATACAGGGCGCAGCCGAGGTCGTCTTTTCTGTTTTCCAGGTAATCATGCCAGCGGTCTATTTTCTTTAAGTCTTTACTGATGAAGAATACTTTCAGTATCTGACTGTAATCGATGGAATCGACCCATTGGACATTACTTTCTGCTGTTTCGTTCATCAAGATTTCTTCGTAAGGTTTTAAAGTCTCCGGCGTATCTAAAGAGAAGTCACGGAGAGAATATTCTTTATCCGCTTTTAACGTATGAGCGGGTGTCTGTGCAGTAAATGTCTCATAATAAATTTCATTTTCACGGGCATGTTCTAATATCTCTATGACCGTTTCTTTCTTAAATGTTTTTTCAGAAACCAACCTGTCATCGATAAAGACACTCATGCCGCTTGCAGCAACATATCCTGCGAGCGGGACTTCCTTTGGTGTCACATTTAATATCTCCGACTGTGTCCGTCCGGTTGCAAAAATAACTTTAATGCCTTTGTCATGCATTCTGCGGAATACATTTTTCAGACGGCTGCTCATTTGACCGTGGTCATTCAGTACAGTTCCGTCCATATCTAACGCGATGGCTTTCATGAATGGGTCCTCATTTCTTTTTTGATAAATACAATGCTTTAAAAAATTAAGCTTAGTTTGACTATAACAAATATGATAGAATATTTCTTAATAATTAAATGAATTCGGTGGTGAATGATTTGCGGAAATATAAAAAATCCTTCCTTTACGGATTAATCATCGGATTGGGATATATTCCTGTTGCCATTGCATTCGGTATTACAGCAAAACCTGTGCTGTCGCTTCTTGAAACCTTTCTAATGAGCGCCATGGTATACGGCGGTGCGAGCCAGTTTCTCACGATACAGATGCTCAGTGCATCAAGTGGTGCAGCAGCAGTCATTGCTGCAGTGTTTGTCCTCAACTCCAGACATTTTGTGATGTCTTTCAAAGTGAATTATGATTTAAAGCATGAATCTGTGTTAAAACGGCTGGTATTGTCTTCATATGTTACGGATGAAGGATTTGCTGCAACAGCAGATACACCACCTGAATTAAAGCGTTTCAGCCATTATTTTATTGTATTTATCACGGCGTATTTTTTCTGGGTGCTCTTCTCACTCGACGGCTACCTTGCAGGGGAATGGATGGATGAACGGTGGATAAGTGCATCCGGTATCGCATTATATGCACTGTTTATCGCACTTTTAGTGCCTGCTGTCCGGACACATTATAAATACGGACTGACGGCAGTTTACGGTATGCTGCTGCACTGGATTTTCAGTAATATTCCATTTATCCCGCCGGGAGCTGCTATTATTATCTCAATGCTTTTGGCAGCACTGGCCGGTTTTATTATGGAAAGGCGGGTGTTCAAGTGGTTGTCTTGATTATATGTCTGTGTCTCGCGACATTGATTACAAGAATCATTCCTGCATTTATGACAGGAAAAATGAACCTTCCGGAAGGTGTGGTTACATATTTGAATTTTATCCCGTATGCTGCGCTCGGAGTGTTAATATTCCCCGGAATTCTTGAAGTCCTGGAGTCACCTGTTGACGGACTTCTCGGTGGTTTGTTTGCAGTTGTACTGGCGATTCTCCGTGTACCGTTATTTTTTATCGTACTTGGGACGATTGTTTTTATTTATTTTATTATGTAAAGGTTTGGTGATGAATGGGAGAATTTATATACATATTTAATAATGTCATGATTCCGATTGGAATTATCGTTATCATCGGCTATGTGGTTCAGCTGAAGTATAAGCTTGAGCGGGCGACGCTTGCCAAGCTGATGATCAATTATATTATGCCGGGATTTGTCTTTATGAACCTGTATGAAGCGGATATTGATTTCATGCTGCTTTTATATGTGATTTTATTTTTGATTTTATATGCAGGTATTACATTTTTAATCTGTACATTAACTGCCCGGTGGATTGGTTTGAATTACGGCCATTCTATTTTATTCAGGAACTCCAATTTGTTCTACAATGCCGGAAACTACGGTGTGCCGGTCAATGATTTAGTGTTCAGAAGTGATCCGTTCGCCATGAGTATCCAGGTTATGATGATGGTGTTTCAAAATGTTTTTGCATTCTCCTACGGTATTATTTCATTGAGTGCGGAGCATACAAGTAAATTACGTGCACTTTTAAATTATTTTAAAATGCCGATTTTTTACGGTGTCAGTATCGGGCTTTTGTTCAATTATTTCAGTATTGGTGTGCCGGTCCCTGTTACATCAGCGTTTGATTACATCAGGAACGCAATGATTGCGGTGGTTCTGTTTACGCTTGGTGCACAGATTGCAGGCATTAAATTTAAAAAAATCAGAAGCAGTGCTTTTCTCGCGACAGCTGTGAGGCTGCTCGGCGGTCCTGTACTTGCTTTTCTGTTGTTATCATTATTCAATGTTGAGGGTATTGTTGCCCAGGCAATCATGATTACGACATCGATGCCTGCTGCAGTCAACAGTTCAATCATTGCTGAAGCATACAGTGACGATCCTGAGTATGCAGCTGAGATTGTCATGCTCGGGACACTGCTGAGTGCCATAACCATACCGTTTGTGATCTATATTGCATTAAACGTTTTTTAAAGAGACTCATGTGTTAAAATATATATAATTATATTCGGAACGTCGGGGGCGATGACATGAAGGAAGTCAGGGATTATTTAAAGCTGTACAAAGTCGTTGATTTAAAGAGGCTGGCAAAGACGATTGGTGTGAAGGGCTATTCAAAGCTTAAGAAAGATGATCTTATAAAGGAAATTGAAGCGGCTCAAAAGTCTCCGGAAGCGGCACATTATGCATACTGCTACATTGACAGCAGATCTTTTGATGCGTGGAGAAAACTTTCAGAGGACAAGACAGATAACCGTTTCAGGCTTGAGGATGTATTCGGCCTCTACATTATGGGTTATGCGTTTGAAATTGAAGAGGACGAAGGAACTTTCTTCTTATCAGATGCCGTCCGGCAGTTATATAAAGAAGTCAATACTGAAGAGAATTATGAAGAGCGTCTTGAAGTGCAGCGGCGCCTGAATTTAGTGCGGGCTTCACTTCATTTATACGGGATTGTCAGTTTCGATCAGCTGATTCATCTGTTTAAAAAATACTATAATGAAGTGATTTCTGCAGATGAGCTGATTGCATTTTTAGACGGTTCTCCTTATGAAATTAATGTCAATCGTGACAGACGCGAGATTGTCATTGATGATATGAATGAAGAACAGTACCTGATGGTGAGAAAACTTCAGGGCAGCCGTGACTACTATGAACCGGAATTTGCGAAATTTATCAAATTCAGTGACCCGAATTTTATCGATGAGTCCAGTGCACATGAGACACTGAGGGAATTTGTTGAAAGAGAAATTCCGGGAAATACTGAAGAACTGCATCCGTCGTATATTCATCTGCTTCAGCTGATTATGAGCGGAAAACAGCGTGAAGATATTAAGAATTATTTAGTATCTGAAGGTGTTCAATTCGATTCAGCTGATGAAGAAAATGCGTTTTTTGATAATATCGGCGGTATTGTAGAAAATACCAGACATTTTAAATACCGGGGTTTTAAAGAAAGAGAGCTTAAAACAAAAACAGTGGTGAAGGAAGAGAAGGTCGGGCGGAATGATCCGTGTCCGTGCGGCAGCGGCAGAAAATATAAAAAGTGCTGCGGAAAATAATTTCAGCCTCTGCTTGATGCAGAGGTTTATTTATATCAAAGGGGACATATAATGAATCATAACAGTTATCCATTTTCAATAAGCAGGCAGAGTGTGTATTCAAAAAATGGTATGGTCGCAACAACGCATCCTTTGGCATCTTCGGCAGGAACTGAAATGCTGAAAAAAGGCGGTAATGCCATGGATGCAGCAATCGCAACCGCAGCCATGCTGACAGTCGTTGAGCCGACGAGTAACGGCATCGGGGGTGATGCTTTTATGATTGCGTGGATGAACGGTGAACTTCACGGCATGAATGCGAGCGGCAGGTCACCGGAATCTTTAAGCATGGAAAAGGTGAAGGCAGCAGGGCATGAGGCACTGCCTGTTTACGGCTGGCTGCCGGTGACAGTACCTGGAGTACCGAAGGCATGGGGGACTTTAATTGACAAGTTCGGTAATTTGTCATTGAAAGAAGTTTTGGAACCTGCTGTTATGGCGGCACGTGACGGTTTTGTTGTGACACCGACAGTTGCGAAGTTCTGGCAGGCGGCGTATAAGAAGTTCGAAGTGGAAGTGGAAAATTTTGAAGAGATCAAGCCGTGGTTTGATGTGTTCGGCAATGCTCAAGCCGGGGAATTAAAGACACTCCCGGAACATTCTGAGACATTGATGGAAATAGGGGAGACAGGCGGTGAGTCGGTTTATAACGGTGCACTTGCAGATAAAATAATTAAATATGCAGAGGAAACAGGCGGTCTGTTAACAAAAGAAGATTTACAATCATTTGAAGTGGATTTTGTCGATACCATGCATTTGAATTATAAAGGTTACGATATTCATGAGATTCCGCCGAACGGTGATGGTATCTCTGCGCTGATGGCGCTCGGCATGCTGAAAAATGATGATTTCAAAACACTTGATACGGATACATATCATTATCAAATCGAAGCGGTTAAACAGGCGTTCAGTGACATGCATCAATTTGTTGCGGATGAAGATTATATGAATATGCCTGCAGAAGCACTGATTGATGCGGACTATCTTTTGAAAAGACGGGAAGAAATCGGGGAGTGTGCCGTGAAAAGAACGCATGGAGAACCTCCGAAAGGCGGAACAGTCTATCTGGCGGCAGCTGATAAAGAAGGCAATATGGTCTCCTATATCCAGAGTAACTATATGGGATTCGGCTCAGGGATTGTTGTACCGGGAACGGGGCTCGCACTTCAAAACAGGGGGCACAACTTCTCTATGGATCCGGACAATCCAAACTTCATAGGCGGTGGTAAAAGACCGCTTCATACGATTATTCCGGGTTTTATTACTAAGGACGGAAAACCTGTCGGCCCGTTTGGTGTAATGGGCGGCTTTATGCAGCCGCAGGGGCATCTCCAGGTGGTGATGAACCTGATTGACTTTGACATGAACCCGCAGAGTGCACTGGATGCACCGAGGTGGCAGTTTAAGGAACATCTGACGGTGGATGTTGAAGACAGATTTAATATGGATACTGCAAGAAATCTGGCGGCCCGCGGGCACAATATTACAGTGAATGTTGAGCCGAACCGTTTCGGGCGGGGCCAGATAATTATCAGGCAGGAAAATGGAACATATGTCGGCGGAACCGAATCCCGTACGGACGGTTCAATTTCGGCATATTAGGAATGAAGGGATTATATGCAGCTGAAAATTTTTTGGGTGTTTTTTAAAGTGGGGATGCTCGGTTACGGGGGTGGCCCCGCCTCTATACCGCTTGTTAAGGCGGAAGTGGTGGATATTCACAAGTGGATGACCGACGAGGAGTTCCAGGATGTTCTGGCCATCGGCAATACACTGCCGGGGCCGATTCTTACGAAGATGGCCGGTTATATCGGCTACATTAAGGCAGGCTGGACGGGTCTTGTGAATGCGGTGCTTGCAGCAATTTTACCGACTATTATTTTAATGATTATTTTATTGACACTGTTTGTTGAATTTAAGGATCTCGAATGGGTACAGGGGATGAGCAGAGGTGTCCTGCCGGTGGTCGGTGTCATGATGGCGCTGTTGACTTATGAATTTCTTGCGAAAGCGAAATCCGGCTCGACATGGTTGTTCATCATCGTATTTACGGTGGTATCAATCATACTGCTTGTTGTTCTTGATCTGCATCCTGCCATCTTAATCGCAGTCATTATCATATACAGTATGTTCAGAAAGGAAGGGAAATAAATGCTTCTGTACTTTCAAATATTTTTGGCATTTTTTATTCCGGGAATTCTTGGGTACGGCGGTGGTCCTGCTTCTATACCGCTTGTTGAACAGGAAGTGGTCCAGAATTACGGCTGGATGACATCACAGGAATTCGCTGAAGTACTGGCACTCGGCAATGCCCTTCCGGGTGCGATTATCACAAAGATGGCGGGTTATATCGGCTTTCAGATAGGTGGTATTCCGGGTGCGGTGATTGCATTGACGGCAACAGTACTGCCGTCCTTGATTTTGATGATTACACTTGCCGGTCTGTTATATAAGATGAAAGGGACAAAAAAGTTCGAAACATTAACGACTCTGGTCCGTCCCGTGGTTGCAGTGCTCCTCGGCGTCATCGCTTTTGATTTCTTCGGCGGTGCGTATATTGAGTCGGGAGTGGTCCATACGGTGATATTATCAACGGCAAGTTTCCTTTTATTAACGAAGTTTAAAGTGCATCCTGCACTTGTTATACTCGGCGGCTTAATTTACGGTGCATTATTATTATAATTTACAGGAGGTATTTGAATGGTTCATTCAATTAAAGACACATATACACTTTCAAACGGGGTGGAAATTCCTGTGATGGGACTTGGTGTATATAAAAATACTGATCAAGAGGAACTGAAAGGTGCAATCGAGACTGCACTTCAGGCGGGTTACCGTCATATTGATACTGCGGCAGTATATAATAATGAGGCCGGTGTCGGCCGGGCAGTCAAAGAGAGCGGGATTTTACGCGAGGAATTATTTATTACTACGAAGGTCTGGAATACAGATCAGGGTTATGAAGAAACTCTCGCGGCTTTTGAGCGCAGCCTTGAAGCACTCGGACTTGAATATGTGGATTTATATCTTGTCCACTGGCCGATGCCGGGGACCTATACAGACACATACCGTGCGCTTGAGACATTGTATGATTCCGGAAAAGTCAGAGCGATTGGTGTCAGTAATTTCCATGAACATCACCTGGAAACATTATTTAAAGAATGCAGAATAAAACCTGTACTGAACCAGGTGGAGTATCATCCACATCTGCCCCAGAAAGCATTAAAAGAATTCTGCGGGAGACATGATATTCTGCTTGAAGCATGGGCACCATTGAAGCGGGGCGGATTGTTTGATCACCCGGTCATTGTTGGTGCGGCTGAAAAGTACGGAAAATCCCCGGCACAGATCATTCTTCGGTGGGATATTCAGAACGGTGTGTCCACCATCCCGAAATCAGTGACACCGGAACGTATTAAGGAAAATGCTGATATTTTTGATTTTGAGCTGACGAATGAGGAAATGCAGCAGATGGATACGCTGGAAAATGGTGAACGCATGGGGAAAAATCCTGATGAAGTGACACTGGAATCATTTGAATAATTAAGATTGAATATATTACAGGAGTCTGATCCGGAATTTTCCGGTCAGACGCCTTTTTTAGAATGCGGCAGGTGATTAAATAATATCGGATAAAATCTGATCGGTTTTTCTGACCAGGTGTCTGCTGGTGTTGGACATGACTGTTTCAGCATCGTAATCATCATCAACAAGCCCGTACACATGATGGAATTCACCTTCAAAACCGCTGTGAATCTGGCCGGATAATAAAATACACGGAACACTGTGTTTTTGACAGAGTTCGAGTACGACAGAAGGCACTTTTCCGTCCATTGTCTGAGCGTCGCTTTTTCCTTCACCTGTCATGACATAGTCTGCATTTGAAATAGATGCTTCCAGACCGATTAACTCAGCAATTAAAGGACCGCCGGGTTTTATTTCTGCACCGAGAGTCATGAGCATCCAGCCGAGACCGCCGGCAGCACCCGCCCCTGGTGATGTACTGAAATCTTCAAAGCCCGCACGCATCATTTTTTCGTGAAGTTTTTTCAGACGTCCTTCAAAAATATTCAGCTTATTTCCTGAAATACCTTTCTGGGGGCCGAACACACGAACAGCACCGGATTCACCCAAGAGGGGATTATTAACGTCTGAAGCAATAATGATCTCAATTTTAGAGAGATCGACAAGCGTCCGGCTGTCTATTCTATTGATAAGATCAATATGTTTATTTAACGAAAGAACAGGTGTTGATTCACTGTCGACAGCAGAGCCTCCGAGTGCTTTGAATAAGCCGTATCCACCGTCGGATGTTGCAGAGCCTCCGAGTCCGATAATAATCGTTTCAGCCCCTTCTGAGACCGCATGGAGGATGAGTTCCCCGACACCGAATGTTGTCCTTTCACCTGGAAGGGATTCAGTTAATAAATGAATCCCGCAGGCTTCAGCAGATTCAATAATGGCTGTTTTCTTAAATATTTTGTATGTTGCTTTTACTGAAAGCCCCTCAGGACCGACAACAGCTGCCGTGACGCTGCGGTATTCGGGACCGACACACTTCAACAGGCCGTCCCCGCCGTCACTCATTGGTTTTTGAACAGCTTTGTGCCCGTGTTTTTCTATTCTTTTTGCGATGAGTTCAGATGCCTCAATCTGGTCCATAGTGCCTTTAAACGAATCATTTGCGATCACAAATTTCATTATGTCACCCCCTGTTAAATTGGAATATTATAGTGATTCAGTACATACCGCGGCACAAAGAAGCGTGCCGTCTTTTTCGGATCAACAACCTGATTGATTTGTGTCTGTCCGACAATACTCATCAACATGGTGATTTCATTAAGAGAAAGGTCTGTATAAGGATGAAGGAAACGAATCATTTCTTTTACAGACAGATCAACAGCCGTATCGAGACTCTCGTCGGACACCATCATATACACACCGTCATCATCAGAAAGGAGCGGGTGGGATATTTTCATATTGTCCGCCTTCTGCAGTCTGACAGTAACTTCCGCACTAATTTCGACGCCCGAAATACTGACCTCGCCGTCACCCATTGCCGCGTGCACATCACCAAGTGCAAACAGTGCACCGTCATGATAGACGGGCAGATAAAGTGAAGCACCCTCAGTAACTTTGACGGAATCCATATTGCCGCCGTGATTATCAGGAGTGCCGTTATTCACCGGTGTATTTAAAGGTGCAACTCCTATTACGCCGATCATCGGATTCAGAGGGATGTCGATGCCGTTGAAATTTAATAATTCTTTCTCTGAATCAATATCAATAAATTTAACGTGACGCTCTGTAAGTATACTGCCCATGACACCTGCTCCCGGGCCGTTAACCATCACACCTCTGTCGGAAAGTGTGATGGTTTGAATATCCGCTTTCAATACATCATTTGGTTTAAGACCTTCGACATATACAGGACCGGTCGCAGGATTGATACCATCCCAGCCGGAACCGCCGGCAGAACTGTTTTCATTTTTCATCTGTCCGGTGTAACAGTCATACGTTTCCATCACGACAGTGTCACCGTCGTTCACTGTCAGATTCGGGACATTGTCTTTTGACATCTCATATATTTTCTTCTCTTTATCAATAAAATGCATATTTCTGCTCCTTTCTATTGATATCCTCTGGTGTACTGGCGGGGAATGAAAGATCCGCTGTCATCATGGTTCAATACCCAGTACGGGTCACGCAGCAGGGCACGGCCGAGCGCAACTAAGTCTGCAGAGCCGTCTTCAATCACTTTACGTGCATCGTTAACATCATCCAGCACACCGACAGCAATCACCGGAATATCCGCCCCTTCTTTTACAGCGCGGGCAAAAGGCACCATATACCCGGGAGAAGCTCCCGGAAAGCGTTCCGGAGAAGGTCTGCCTTCGCCGCCTGCTGAGACATGAATAATGTCTACGCCTGCTTTTTTAAACTGCTTCGCAAGATAAATACCATGTTCAGTATCATAACCGCCTTCTGCAAATTCTTTGGCTGAAATTCTAATGGCTAAAGGTATGTCATCAGGTATTTCTTTTTTTACAGCATGGATGACTTCAGAGCCGAACAGGCTCAAGTCCTCACCGTATTGATCACTTCGGGTGTTTGTCCGCGGTGAAGAGAACTGATGAATTAAATAACCGTGGGCACCATGTATTTCAATAAAATCAAATCCTGACGAAACGGCACGTCCGGCAGCCAGCCTGAATTTTTCAATCATATTACGTGTCTCGTCAGTGGTCAGTTCATGCGGTGTTTTCGAGCTGTCATCATAAGGAATGGGACTTGATGAGACGGGAGTTTCAGCATCGACTGCTTTTCGTCCTGCATGAGCGATTTGAATGCCTGCTTTTGCGCCGTTCTGATGGATGGCATCAACGAGTGTTTTGTAACGGGAGATGTGACTGTCCGACCATAAACCCAGGCAGTGATCCGTAATTCTTCCGTCAGGTTCAACATTTGTCATCTCTACAATAATCAATCCCGTTCCGCCTGCAGCCCTTGATGCATAGTGGGTGGTATGCCAGTCGTTGGGAAAGCCGTCTTCAGCAGAGTACTGACACATAGGTGCCATGACGACTTTATTTTTCAAATCTAAATTCTTTATCTGATAGGACTCAAATAGTGTCATACAGCAAACCCTCCAATAATTATTAATCTTATTGTCTACAAGAAAACATCAGAAGTCCAGATTTATGCAGTAATTTTTGAATAGTCAGTAAAATTATTTGTGACGAAAATGTGAATAAAGTGTTGAAATTTTACTATTTGTAATATAAGATTATCATATTGTATTACAAGTGAAAGCGCATACATAAAGAGGGGGAGTAAAAATGAGTAAAAAGTATTTTCTACTTATTATTACAGTACTGCTGGTACTTGGCGGCTGTAATTTTCAGAAGAAAGAGATTTACAATATTGCGACTGCGTCAACCGGGGGTACTTATTATCCGATTGGTGTCGGTCTGGGGCAGTTATGGACAGAACATTACCGTGACCAGAATATTAAATTTAACGGGCAGGCATCAGCAGGTTCAGTTGAAAATATTGATTTAATGAAAAACGGAGAGGCAGATTTCTCCATACTGCAGGGATTAATTTCGACACAGGCAGCAGAAGGCAGCGGTATTTATGAAGGGGAGCAGTTCGAAGAGCTCAGAGCGGTCGGTATGATCTGGCCGAATGTTGAACACTTTGTCTTGATGGACAGTGAGGTTGAGACAGGGGATATATCTGATATTGAAGGGAAATCATTTTCTGTTGGCCCTCAGGCCAGCGGTACTGAACAGTCCACGCTGACCATGATGGAAGGTGTCGGTTTAACTAAAGAGAACATACGCCCTGAGTATCTCGGATATGATGATACTATTTCCGCCATGAGAGACGGGCGTTTAAACGGAGGATCACTTCCTGCGGGTGTTCCTGTATCTGCGATTACGGATATGTATGCAAGTGGTGTGAACGCAACTGTACTTGATGTGACAGAAGCACAGGTTGAGGCAATCAACAGTGTCGTGAACACATGGTATCCATATACCATTGAAGCAGGCACATATCCGAGGCAGGAGGAAGATATCGAAACTATCGCACAGCCGAATGTTCTCGTTACGACTTCAGAGCTTGATGAGGAATTTGTGTATAACTTAACTAAGATATTATATGAAAATCGCGAGTATATGATAAATATTCATAACTCGGCACGCGAGATGCAGATTGAAACGGCACTTGAGGGATTAAACACACCCCTTCATGAAGGCGCGTACAGATATTTTGAAGAGCAGGGTCTGGAAATTGATGAGAATTTAATACCGGAAGAATTAAAGGAGTGTAATGACAATGACTGAGTTAAAAAAAGAGTTGGAGACACCGGAAGAAGTTGTTGTCGAGGGAACTCAGCGTGATCCTAAGGACTGGACAAAGTATGCAGTTGCTGTCATAGGGATTTTATTATCCGTATTTGTACTTGTGACATCCAGCTATTTAAATATCCAGGGATTTTACCGGAATACTATATTTTTAATTTTAATATTTGTTCTTGGATTTTTCCTGTATCCGACAAATAAAAAGAAGCCGGATTCGAAGTTCAATGCATTTGATTTAATTATGGTATTCATGTCGATTATATCCATCGGGTATATTACATTGATGTATACGAATCTTCATGTGGAACGTATGTCGCGTGCAGAGACGCTTGATTATGTGTTTGCGATACTTTGTATACTTGTACTATTTGAAATGACGCGTCGTTCAATTGGATGGTTTATACCTGTACTAAGTGTCATTGCCATGATTTACGCAGTATACGGTGCGTATTTCCCTATTGATTTTGCACATTCGGGATTTTCTTTTGAACGTTTATTGTTCAGGCTTTATATGACTTCAGATGGTATTTTCGGAAGCACACTGTCGATAGCATCTACATATATTGTTCTGTTTATATTATTTGGAGCATTTTTAACAGCGAGTGGAGCAAGTAATTTATTTAATGATTTAGCCTTGGCCATCGCAGGACAGAGACGCGGAGGTCCCGCACAGGTCGCTGTCATTACAAGTGCATTGACCGGTTCGTTAAACGGAAGTGCGGTAGCCAACGTGGCAACAACAGGTGCATTTACAATTCCACTTATGAAAAGTATTGGTTTAAAGCCGAGATTTGCCGGAGGCGTTGAAGCAGCAGCCTCTACGGGAGGTATGATTATGCCGCCGATTATGGGGGCGGCTGCCTTTATCATGGCTGGGTTTCTGGGTGTACCTTATACAGCAGTTGTGATGGCGGCAATTATTCCAGCACTCCTCTACTTCATAGCATTGGTTATTTCGATTGATACAGAATCAAAAAAACTGGGACTAAAGGGTATCAGTAAAGATAACATCCCTGATGTTAAGCGCGTACTTATCGAACGTGGGGCGCTGCTTTTGCCTATCATTGTTGTTATCGGTGTGCTGGTCATGGGACGTACTGCTATTTTTGCAGGATTTGCAGGTATTGTCGCAGCAATCATTACATCCTATTTAACGAAAGATAAAGAGAATAGAATTACAATTCCCAAGTTTTTTGAAGCACTTATTGACGGTGCGAAAAACTCTATACAGGTCGCTGTAGCCTGTGCTTCAGTAGGAATCATTATTGCAGTTGTATCAATGAGCGGTGTGGGTTCAATGCTTGCCTACAATGTGGTGGATATCGCAAACGGTAACTTGTTCCTGATTCTTTTGCTTGTCATGGTGACATGTATTATTTTAAGTTTCGGACTGCCGTCAACAGCACTATATATTGTTGTTGCAGTTACTGCTGCACCTGCTCTTGTTACTGCCGGCGTTCAGCCTATGGCTGCACACTTTTTCGTATTCTATTATGGTGCAATGAGTAATGTGACACCTCCGGTTGCACTTGCTGCATATACTGGTGCCGGAATCGCGAAAGCAAATCCGATGCAGACTTCATGGACAGCGATGAGGCTGGCACTGCCGGGCTTTATTATTCCGTTTATGATTGCATACGATCCGATTCTCCTGCTTCAGACAGATGAAGGACCGATTAATTTTGCGGCACTTGCGACGGCATTGATATCTGTTTTAGTCGGTATATATGCACTGTCAGTCGGTTTTGGAAATTATATACGGGTTAAGTTGAACATAGTTGAACGAATCATTTTAATCGCAACAGCGTTTTTACTCATATCAACGGATACAACTTTAGATATAATAGGATATATACTATTTGTAATTGTGATGATTGTTCACTTTTTAAGGAGTAAAAAAGCAGTGGAGGCCTGATTCAGATGAAACCAATCAAAAAAGAGAAGCTATCGGATTTAATATTTACTCAATTAGAAGAGATGATTAAGCAGGGAGAATACGGTGAAGGTGAAAAACTGCCGTCAGAAAATGAGCTTGCATCATTCTTCAGCGTCAGCAGGGTGCCGATTAGAGAGGCGATGTCGAGATTGGTTTCGGTCGGTTATATAGAATCTATACAGGGAAAAGGCAGCTATGTCAGGAGACGGGACGCTGCAGATGCATTTAAGCAGTTTTCGTATGGTGCGTTTACTAGAAAAGATTTGTTTGATTTATTGGAAATGCGGACGCTGCTTGAAATTGAAGCGGCAGGATTCAGTGCAGTACGTCATACAGAAAAAGATCTGCAGGCTATAAAAAAAGCACTTGATGATTTTCAGGAAATCACAAGCAACGAGAAAACAATCGGGATGCGTGCGGATTATAATTTTCATAAAGCAATTATTCAATCGACAGGAAACAACTACATGATTCAGACATTCAACAATCTGGAAGAGCTGCATAGAAATGTTCTGGAGTTTTCACTTAAGTTGAATGTTGGTAAACCGCGTAAGCGTGAAGAAGTGTTCAGCGAACATTTAAAGATATATGAGGCAGTTAAGAGAAGAGATGTTGAAGCGTCAAAAAAAGCGATGGAGCAGCATTTAAGTACGATGCGTAAAAAACTTGGAGACGATAGGATATAGGTGATTAAAATGTCGAATGCAATCGAACAAAAATTACATGAAATTTTAGGAGACCGGCTGTTGACTGATGTGGATGACCGAATTTCATACGGTTTTGACGGATCTTTCGGCCAGTATATCCCGGATTATGTAGTACAGGTGATTTCTGCTGAAGAAGTACAGGCAGTTGTACGGGTTGCGGATGAATTTGTAATACCGGTCACACCGAGGGGAGCGGCAACGTCATTATCCGGCGGCCCGCTGCCGGTTGCAGGCGGTATTGTAATGGATTTTTCACAGTGGAATCACTATCTGGAGATTTTCCCGGACGATTTATTAATTAAGGTGAGCCCGGGTGTCCGGACAGGAGACATTCACAAACTTGCGGATGATTATAATTTAATGTATCCGCCTGATCCGTCATCTTCCTCAGTCTGTACAATCGGCGGGAATCTTGCAGAAAATGCGGGAGGACCGCGTGGTGTTAAATATGGTGTAACAAAAGACTATGTACTGGGACTTCAGGTAGTTACAGCAGACGGGAGTATCATTCATACCGGCGGACAGACAGTAAAGAATGTGACAGGTTATGATTTAACAAAGCTGCTTGTCGGTTCGGAAGGGACGCTCGGCATCATTACCGAAGCAACACTCAGGCTGATACCGAAACCGCTTGATACGATGACGGCAATGATTGTTTACGATGATTTATATACTGCCGGAAAATCAATTTCAACAATTTTAACGTCAGGTGTCCGGCCGTCTAAAATGGAAATTCTTGATCAGAATGCGATTAATAAAGTAGAAGATTATGCGGGACTTGATCTGCCGAGGGAAGCAGCTGCTGTATTACTCGTAGAAGTGGACGGTGATACAGAGGCTCTGAAAAAAGAAATGGAAGTCATCCGCAGTGCACTTAAAAAAATCGGCGTGACCGGTGTTAATATTGCCGGTGACAAAGAAGAGGAAGCAAAACTTTGGCAGGTGAGAAAACTCGTCAGTCCGGCGATTGTCTCAAGCGGTTATACTAAAATATCGGAAGATGCGACAGTGCCGCTCAGTAAGATACCGGATATGTTTAAAAAAATCGATGAAATTAAAGAAAAATATCATTTGAATATTGTTGTGTTCGGCCATGCCGGTGATGGTAATTTACATCCGACCATCAATACTAATATGCGGGATGCAGAAGAAGTATCGCGGGTAGAAGATGCAGTGGAAGAAATATTTAATTATGCGATTGAACTCGGCGGCACGCTGTCCGGTGAACACGGCATCGGAACAATGAAACGTGCGTTTCTGGAAAAGGAAGTCGGGCAGGCAGGGCTTGAATTTCAAAAAGCGGTAAAAAAAGCACTGGATCCGAAAAATATATTAAATCCGGGAAAAATATTTCCAAACCCCGGTGAGAAAAGGCTGGTGTTAAATAATGACACAGCTCCTTGATAAACTGGATTACGAGGCAACATTTGACTGTGTACAGTGCGGGTACTGCCTGCCTGTATGTCCGACGTATATCGCGTTTAAAAAAGAAAAGCATTCGCCGAGGGGGCGCATTAATTTAGTAAAGATGGCTGTCGAGGAAAAGATTAATATAGAGGATATGTCTGAGGGGATTGACTTATGCCTCGGATGCAGGGCATGTGAAACCATCTGTCCGACAAATGTGAGATACGGCGACATTCTGATGTCTGCTGTAGAAGTGCTGAAAGATCACAGGAAAGAAAGTATCACAGAAAAAATGCTGAGAACGGGTGCTTTTAAGTTTGCGCTGAAAAACAAACGTGTCTTGAGGCTTGGGAATAAAGGACTTTATCTGTATCAAAGAAGCGGAATAGACAGACTGGTAAAAAGTGCAGGCATCTTAAAACCGCTGCCGAAGTATAATGATTTAAGCCGTGCGGTACCGGATGTTGTTTTATCGAAACGTATCAAAGGAAGCGTGAATCCATTCAGGCAGAAAGGTCTGAGTGTCGGCTTTTTTCAGGGGTGTATTATGGATACATTTTTCAGCCGGATTAACAGTCTTGCTGTGAAAATTATGGAAGCTCACCATGTTCAGGTCACGAACATCAAGGCACAGACATGCTGTGGTGCACTGCAGCACCATGCCGGGGAACATGATTTAACAGTGGCTCAGGCAAAAGAAAATATTGCAGCATATGAAAAGTATGATTTTGATTATATTGTGAATACCATCGGCGGCTGCGGGGCGACACTTAAGGAATATCATAAATTATTTGAAGCAGGCACGGACTGGTATAAACGGGCAGAAGCCTTTACGGACAAAGTACGTGATATATCTGAAATTATGGCTTCAGTGGATTTGAATTTACAGCATCCTGTCAATCAACGCGCGGTATTCCAGCCTTCATGTCACCTTGAAAACGTTCAGAAAGTATTTAAAGATCCACTTAATATTATTAAAAAAATTCCGGGTATTAATTATCAGGAAATGAACGGACAGTCACTCTGCTGCGGCTCTGCAGGTATTTATAATATTATTCATTTTAATGAGTCTATGCAGATTCTTGACTTGAAGATGAACAATGTGAAAAAAGCAGCTCCTGACCTGATTATCACATCAAACCCGGGCTGTCATATTCAGTTAAAACTTGGTGTTGAACGGGAAAATTTGAGCAGTGAAGTAGAAGTGAAACATATCGTTGAAGTGGTTGCGGAAAGCTGCGGTATTACTTTAGATCATTAGGGGGGAATTCATTTGAATGCAGATATAGTGATTGTCGGCGCCGGTATCATCGGACTCAGTGCGGCGTATCAAATTTCAGAGAAACATAAAGATAAAAAAATTGTGGTTTTGGATAAGGAATCAGAAGTCGCGAAGCATCAGACGGGGCATAACAGCGGTGTAATTCACTCCGGCATATATTATAAGCCCGGGTCGTATAAGGCAGTGTTCGCAAGAAACGGATCTAAATCTATGATTGAATTTTGTAAAACACACCATATTAAATATAACCAGTGCGGGAAAGTGATTGTTGCGACCAGTAAGGAACAGATTCCGGTAATGAAAAAGTTATATGAGCGCGGAATTGAAAACGGACTGACTGTAAAACTCTTGAACGGTGAAGAGGTGAGGCAGATAGAACCGTTTGTAAATACTGTCGGCGGTATTCTTGTAGAGGATACCGGAATTGTTGATTTCAAGGAAGTCACAGAAAAATATGCAGAATTATTTGAAGAGAACGGCGGGACGCTGCTTTTAAATACACCGGTTCAAGGGTTAAATGTTAAGCAGAATAAAATCCACGTGGATACACCGACAGGTGAAATTAAGGCGGATTACTTAATTAACTGTGCAGGGCTTTACAGTGATAAACTTGCGAAAATGGCAGGAGTGGACATAGATGTGAAGATTATACCGTTCCGCGGAGAATATTATGAGCTGGATGAATCGATCAGTCATTATGTTAATACACTAATTTATCCTGTCCCGAATCCTGAACTGCCGTTTTTAGGTGTACATTTGACCAACATGATTCACGGCGGCGTTGATGTCGGGCCGAATGCTGTTCTTGGACTGAAAAAAGAAGCGTATACGAAACTCGGTCTTCACTTGAGGGAAACTGCTGAAATTCTGACTTTCCCGGGGCTTTACAGGATGGGAATAAAAAATATGAAGGAAGCAGCGGGTGAATACTACCGGTCCTTCAATAAGAAAGCTTTTGTAAAAGAAGTGAATAAATTAATTCCTTTAATTAAACCAGAGCAGCTGACTCCAATGGAAGCAGGCGTCAGGGCTCAGGCAATGAATCCTGACGGATCTTTAGTGGATGACTTCCATTTTGAGGAGAACGCATACAGTCTCCATGTTTTGAACGCGCCGTCACCGGCAGCAACATGTTCCATTGAAATCGGCAGAGAAATTGCAAAACGCTTTGACAGCACGGGCGGTAAAGATAAAAAGATATAATTTTAAGACAGCATGTGCTGTCTTTTTTTGTGACAATACATGACAGCTTTGAGAAGATAGAGAGAATTATTAAACAGGGGGAATTGGTATGGGAGTAATAATCAGACCGGTACAAATCCGTGATGCGGAAAATGTACTGATTCATTTGGAAAAGTGTATGGATACATACAGGGAGCAGTTGATGACTGAAGCAGATGAGCTCACTTTGACAACGGCTGAAGAGGAAAAAGTGATTATGGATATATCTGAAAGTGACTTATTTTTAGTGGCTGAATCAGAAGGAGAAATTATAGGCACTTTAACGATGTCAGGGTTAAAAAGACGGAAAGTCAGTCATGTGGCAGTATTCGGAATGGCAGTCCAGAAGGAGTATACCGGCGGCGGAACCGGAGGCAGACTGATGGAATATATGATTGATTTTGTCAGTAATCATAAAACACTGTGTAAAATCGAATTAGAGGTGTTCGAGCGTAATCAGAGGGCGGTATCTTTTTATCAAAATTTTGGATTTAAAGAAGAAGGACGTCTGAAGAATCATGTGAAGATGGATGACATGTTTCAAGACTTATTAGTTATGGGTAGATACTTGAACTGAATGGATTTTATTATAAAGAATGGGAGTTGTCGATTTGGAATATGTGATTCGTGAAGCAGTACTGAGCGATGCCAAACAGTTAATTAAACATAAAGAGATTGTGACGGAGGAAAACCCGGACACTCTGGCGACACCTGTCGAAGATCATTCACTGTCTTTGAAAGAGCAGGAAGAAATGATTGAGAATACAGGAGATGAAGACATGGGGCTGGTAGTTGAAGCGGACGGCAGAATTATCGCCATTATCAACTTGTTTCAGCTCGACAGGAAGAAGTTTGAGCACGTCTGTCAGTTTGGAATCAGTGTACAGGAACAGTATTCAGATCACGGGATTGGCTCTGAACTGATTAAACGTGCAGTTGAACATGCAGAAAAGAGTACGGTACTCGAGAAGATTGTGCTGGATGTGTTTTCTAATAATGAATCAGCAGTGAGTTTTTATAAAAGTCTCGGTTTTGTAGAGGAAGGACGCCAGGTCCGGCAGGTTAAACTTGAAGACGGTTATACCGATTTAATACAAATGGCACTATTCACGGACAAATAGAAAAATACTTTAAAATTAAAGTTGGATTTAAAGGGTTAAAGCTTGTTTATTCGGGAATAGATACAGTAGATGAGGCGTTGTATGTTCAGGTGGGGTTGAATCATAAGGAGCATGTATATTACACTAACATATGACGATAATTAAAGAAATTAAGGATGATTGTATGGCGAAATGCCAAAAATGCGGCCGTGAATGGCGCGGTGCAGCAATAATAAAAAGATATATCACACTTAAACCGGATGTGGAGTGTCCGCATTGTGGAGAGTCCCAATACTTAACTAAAAAATACAGACGAAGAAGTCTTTTGTCGGTATTGCTGCTGCCGCTTTTAATATTCATCCCTATATTTGCAGGGTTTGGTCTATTTACAGTGTTGTTTACACTTGCCGCGATTTTCAGTGCAATTATTGGTGTACAGCTGTTCACTATAGAACTGTCGAATATACCTGAAACACGAAGAGACGGTGCATAACTTAATCTTTACATGAGGTGATAATAATGACACGATGTACAAATTGTGATGAAAAATGGACGGCTAAAACTAAAATTAAAGGATCGGTCACACTGGACCGTCATATTATATGTCCGGAGTGCGGGGAAAAGCAGTACTTATCAGCGAAATTTCAGAGAATGAGTATTATTTTAGTAATGATTACTTCAGCTGTTTTGATTCTGACCTCAGCATTTTTTGACGTGGGTGTATCCTTCATAGTCATCGAGGCACTGCTTTTATTCCTGATTAATATTGCGTATATTTATTTTGGTATGACATTAACAGACACTGATGAAACCATGGATGCATTCTTTGAACGTTTTGAAGGAAATGGAAAGTATAAAGAAAGCCATCCATACAGGTAAATGATGTGAATTAATATATTGAGCACATGACGTTTTAACGTCATGTGCTTTTTTGGTGAAAGAAGAGATATTGTATAAAACTGTGAATTTTGAGAAAATGAAGAAGGATTAAAAAAGAAAATTATTATTTAATTATAGAAAGGATTTACAGTATGAGACAGATCTTTGCATATGAGAACCAGCATGATTTTGAGAAGTATCAACAGACTGCGGATATCTTATTTGAACGGCTGTTGAAATACAAAAACATTTTGGAAGAAGAATATAATCTTTTGGATGCACCGAAAGCTATAGTGTGGACATCTAAAGATATCGCGGTAAATATACTCAGCAGTGTACCGGTACCGGCATATACTTCAAGAGACGTGATATTTATGACACCGGATAAAGATGAGTGGAAAGAAGTGATGACAGTTCAGCTTGACGGCAGGGAGGATGCTGAGGTGGCATCATATTATGCATCATTTGATGAGAGACAGATTCTGACGATACTTGCACATGAACTGACGCATCATATTGAGTTTTTTCCAGATGACTTTGATGACTATTCATCCGGGATTTGGTTCGAAGAGGGAATGTGTGAATATCTCCCGAGACGCATTCTGATGGATGATGAAGCGTTCAATCAGGAAGTAGAAGTTCACAGCCGGCTGCTTGAACTATTTGAAGATAAATACGGCGAACGTTCAGTCGAAGATTTTGGTTCAGACAGCTACAACGACAGTATGTCCGGGATTATGTTTAATTACTGGAAAAGCTTTATCACTGTTAAATATGTGGTTGAAGAATTATATGACGGTGATATACAAAAGGTATTTAAAATACATAATGACTGGCATGAGAATTACAGAGAACAAACATTCAGTGAATATCTTGGGATTGATGTGTAACAAGGGATGCTTAAGGCTGTTAAATTACAGGAGGAAACATAAATGAAGAATGAATGGGAAAAAGATTTTTATGCTGAGCAGTATGAAATGATGAAAACTATAAATGTGAAGAAGGATGAAAGTCTCGGCAGTACGCTTTTGGAACAGGCCGGGAGAGTCCCTTCAAGGGTACTCGAGCTTGGTTCCGGGGACGGCAGCTTATCGAGGGTGCTTTCAGAGTCTGTAAAGTCAGTGACGGCTGTGGAGCTGGTTACAGATATGGTGGAATATTCGAAGGGTTTCAATATACCGAATGTACATTATATAAATGATGATTTTTATACGGTATCATTTAATCATTCGTTTGATCTGATTCTTTATATTGACGGTTTTGGTATCGGCAGCGATGATGATCAGCTCAAACTTTTGAAAAAGATAAAGTACTGGATGGATGCAGATGGGACTGTGCTCATTGATATATACCACCCGGATTACTGGAGAAAAACTGCCGGAAGAAAAATGCAGCTTAGTAAAAATATTATCAGAGAGTACGGTTTTGATAAGGATGAATCTGTGATGAGAGATTCCTGGTGGTATACAGGCCGTGAAGAAGAAGCGGTCAGTCAGCATTTGAAGTGTTATACTGCTGATGAAATTTATTATTTATGTAATAAGGCGGGGCTTGAAGTGACAGGTTACTTTCCCGGAGGGAAGATGGATTATGAGACTTTCACTTATTACGAAGTGTCACCATTGTCAGAGTGTATGATGTACAGGATAAAAGCTGTACATAAAAAATAAAAGAAGCACTTCCGAAACCGGAAGTGCTTCTTTTATTTTTTACTCGTGATGTGACATATAATCTCTAAGATGATTTGGAATCATTACAACCTCATTTTTTAAATCGCGCGGACGGAATGTTTTATCAATGCACTTATCCCAGTACTGCAGATGTTTGGCATCAATGCAGTTTTGGATCTCTTTTGATGTGCCGCCGTGGTCTGACTGGACGGAATACCAGTACAAGTATTCGTGTTCACCGATTTTGTCCCTCATAATGGTTTCGATAAACATCTTCTCACCATCCAGTGTAACAAGAACATCTTGCATGTTTTCATTTAAAAAAGCCATCCACTCATCGACAAGTTCACTTTTCCCTTGTTTCACTCTAAATTTTGTTAACTCAACCTGCATTATTCAGGACTCCTTCCGATTTCATCTACACCATAATACAACATTTTTAAGCTTTGTCAATCACCTTTTGGAAAATTATTGTTATATTAAAGATGTAATAATTTTTACACAATACAGAAGATTGAAAAGGATGGATAATATGAGTCATTGGAAACAGTTGAATACCCGTGCACAAAGGAATACAAAGCGCCTTCAGGAAACAGTTCCCGATACGATGAGTGCATTTAAAAAACTTCAAAATGCTGCTTATAAAACGGGAGTTTTAGATGAAAAAACGAAAGAATTTATCGCATTGACCTATGCAGTTGCAGATAAATGTGAAGGATGTATCGGAAATCATGTCAATAAACTGGTGAAACTCGGAGCGACACGGGAAGAAATCGCAGAACTTGCAGGTGTTGCGATTGTGATGGGCGGCGGTCCCGGAAGTGTCTATGGTGGAAAAGCACTTGAAGCGTATGATGAGGCAGTGGGCGGAGATATGGAGTAGAAGGGTTTTGAAATTGTTTACTTAGTTTTTGCTTCTTATATTATTTGATCAAGTAAACGAGTCAGGATGTTTGTATTCATTTTAGTGGTTTATTTGTACGAATTTTTGGATAATAGTATTATGCATTGATATTTAGGAGGGGAAATAATGAGTAATATCTATGGAAATACACCGCCTTTTCTTGGCGCAGAGAATTTAACGGGTGAAGAAAATTATAATACAGACGTCATCGTGTATGGTGTTCCCTGGGAGGGGGCATGTACATGGGGGGACTATACAGGGTGTGAGCTCGGACCGAAGCAGATCAGACTGTCATCTGCAAGATACAGTACATATCTGCCTGAACTCGATCATATTAATGTTGAAGAGCATCTCTCTTTGGGGGATGTTGGAGATGTAAGTGTTGTGCCGCATGATGTGCCGGAGACGATGGAGCGCATTGAGTCATTCGCAGAGAATCTTTGGAAACAGGATAAATTTCTCGTCGGGCTCGGCGGTGATCATGGTATCACTTATCCGATTGTAAAGGCTTTGACGAACACAGGGAAGAAAGTAGGAATTATTCACCTGGATTCCCATTATGACAATATGCCGCATCATGAAGGTGATTTATATGCGCGCAGTACACCGTTTAAGCGCTTGTATGAGACAGAGGGCGTACGTAATGAGTCTTTGATTCATACGGGGATTAAAGGCGCGCGTAATAAGCCGGAGACAGGCAGACTTGCGAAAGAAGCGGGTGCTGTGACATTGACGATTAATGACATTCGTGAGCAGAAAGACTTAAGGAAGTATGCCAATAAAATTTATGATCTTGCGGCAGAAGATGTCGATGTTGTGTATTTGACAATATGCAGTGATGTACTTGATTTTGCGTTTAATCCGGGCGGCCCGGTGGATGGGAACGGGCTGACCTCCTATGAGTTGTGTACGATGATTTATGAATTTGGTAAACGCGGCCTGTGCGGTATGGATTATGTCGAAGTATATCCACAGTCTGATGCCAATCAAAATTCAGCACACTTTGTGTCAACAGCTGTTCTATATGTACTTGCCGGACATGTTCACGGCGGTCACAGTGAATCATAAAAGTGTAAAGAAAGGAGAGTGTGAAGATGAAGGTTGTTTCAAGGTGGCAGGGAGATATTTTATTTGAATCAACAGGTGAGAATTCCGGCCATTCGGTGAAGATGGACGCTAAAAAAGAAGCCGGCGGTTCAGGAAGTGCACCGTCTCCGATGGAAATGGTACTTCATGGTGTTGCCGGCTGCATGGGTATTGATATGTGCGTGATTATGCGGCATCACATGGATAAAGTAACAAAATTAGAGCTCGAACTAAACGGTGACCGTGCAGAAACAGAGCCAAAACGCTATACCAATGTTGAAATCCTTGTGAGTATAGATGGTGATGTTCCACGTAAAACAGCACAGCGTGCAGTAGATTTATCTCTTGATAAATACTGTTCAGCAGTAAATTCGCTGAATGCTGAGGTTACTGCAGTACTTGAACTTAACGGAGAACAGAAATAAAGACAGCTGAGGCTGTCTTTTTTTATTCTTCATAAAAATCAGTATCCTGAAGATTTTTGTTGTGGAGTGTCACTGCAGTAATTCTGTCATCCCTGTCATATGTCAGCATCGTGTAAAATCCATTCTCAGTGTCCCCGTCATAAAACATTCTAAAATTTCCGGGCTCATCAAAGGTCGGCCATCCGTAATTTTCAACAGCGTCTGACTTATAAAATTCTTCAGGGAAAATAATAATACCGTCTACCTGGACATCCTGTGTATCGCCGGCAGCTTCAACAGGATAATTGAAAGCTATCGGACCGTAGCTGTAATATGTGCCGTCGACAATCTGACCGCTTTCTTCTGGTTCTCCGAGCTGTCTTACCATATAATCATATGTTGAAAAAATAGAAACGCCTTTGTAATCATAGCTGGCAGAGAAAAAATTTGAAATAAATACATCGCTGGTAATATCAACTTCCGTGATTTCTTCGGGAACTGTTTCTTCCTCTTCTGCATTTTCATCGGTGTCGTCAGTATCTTCAACTGTTTCCTCCTCTGTACTATCCGAATCATCTGATGAGAATATGGACACGAAGCAAGATACAAATAAGAAGGGAATACAAAGCATCAGTAGAATGAATTTCATTACAACCACCCTTTTGATTTTTTAGTTAAGCTTTCGATGATAATCCGTGTTTACATGGCAGCACCGACTGCCCCAGAGAATTCTCCATCGACAATAATGTGCGGACGCATGCCTTTAAGCCGGACATAGCGGTTGATAATCTCGGTCATTACATCGTTATCAAGAAGTGTTGAACCGATATAAACAATGTGTTCAGTATTAAAACCTTCTGCAAGGGATATGCCGATAGTACTTACAGTTTCTGCGACCAGTGCAATCACTGACTGAAGCTGATCTTCGATATTTGCATCTTTATGATCCCCGGGCTGTACATTACCGAAATTACTTGCGGTTAAGTCACCGGGTAAGGGGGATTTATTGCCGGCATATATGTGATGTACTTTTAAATCTATTTGATCACGGTTTCCATTTTTGGCGAGAGAAATAATGTCATCGAAATTTTCAACTCCGGTGAGGAGGCGGGAGAGACCCATTAATGTGCCGCCGCCGACTCCGGATCCACCGGCACGCCGCTGTCCATCCGAATCCGCCTGATGAAAACTTGTGCCTGTGCCGACATTTAAGTATACAAATTTATTGAATTTGAATCCCTGTTCTTTCATGAGAAGTTTTAATCCTCGGAATGTGGCATCAAATTCTATTGACAGTACGGCAGGTATTGTCAGCCGGCTGCTCATATATTCAGCCTTACCGCCTGTAAGATATATGTCATCATCCCTGTGAGAAGTATTAAGCTCATCAATTAAGCTGTCTATGTCGGTGGATGGACGTTTTTCAAGCCTTCTTTCATCTCCAGTAATGTATGCTATTTTGAGTAAGGTGCCTCCGGCGTCTATTCCAATCTTCATGATAGTCCTCCAATATAAAAAGTCATTGGTATAATTATACCAATGACTTTTTATATTTTTAAGACTTATTATTTAAGCGGCTTCTTTTTAGGACGTCGTTTCATTGTTTCATTCGGTTCACGCCTCATTGAACGGACTACTGAGAAAATCATCAGTATCAATACAATAGTGAAAGGGAGCCCGGCAAGAAGTGATGCTGCCTGAAGACTCTGCAGTCCTCCAGCGAGAATTAATGAAATTGTCAGGAATCCAAGAAGCAGACCCCATAGGATTTTCATGCGTTTCGGCGGGTTTTCAGTACTGCCGATACTCATTCCGGAAACAATGAAGGTTGCCGAGTCGGCAGAAGTGACCAGGAATGTGAAAATTAACAGGATTGCCAGAGCAGAAATGATCTCTGTCATCGGCAGCTGTGCAAATAATGAGAATAGTGCTGCCGTCTGATCATCGAGGACCAGTTCGCCGATATTTGTATTATTGAACAGGTCGGAATAAAGTGCAGTTCCTCCCAGTGCGCCAATCCATATGAAAGATAATATCGGCGGCACGATTAAGATACCCAGCACATATTCACGTATGGTACGTCCTTTTGATACACGGGCAACAAATGAGCCGATAAACGGACTCCACGCGATGACCCATGCCCAGTAGAAGACAGTCCACTCCTGAACCCACGTCTCTCCGGAATACGGCTGAGTACGCAGTGAATACGGGACATATGTACTTAAATAGTCTCCGAGTCCGAGCACAATGCTTTCCATGATAAATGAGAACGGTCCGACAATCATCACAAATATCGTAACGACAGCTGCCAGAATCATATTCAGATTACTGAGCCATTTCATTCCGCGTTTTAATCCGGTGATGGTTGAGAATAAAAACAGAGCTGTCATCAATACGGTCAGGGTTACCTGAGTGACTGCACCGTTCGGAATACCGAAAGCGATATTTAATCCGCCGTCCATCTGCAGAATTCCAAGACCGACAGAAGTTGCCATCCCTGTGACTGTTGCAATTACTGCAAGAATATCGATTAAATTACGTGATGGTTTGTTGTAATTTTGACCGAATAAAGGTTCAAGAGATGTTGAAATCATACCGTCTTTCTTTTTTCTGTATTGATAGTAGCCGATTGCAAGACCTGCGACACCAAAAATGGACCACTGTGAGATGCCCCAGTGGAAGAAAGTATAGCCCATCGCCATACGCGCGGCTTCATAAGTTTCTACTTCTCCGCCCGGGAAAGGCGCTACCATAAAGTGCTCCATCGGTTCAGCTACGCCGTAAAATACAAGACCTACACCAAGACCGCTTGAGAACAACATTCCTATCCAGGAACGGAATGAGAATTCCGGTTTTGAATTATCCCCGCCAAGTTTAATCCGGCCGTAGGGTGAGAGTGCCATGAATAATAAGAATACACCAAATCCAAAAACAGCGAGCAGGAAGAACCAGTTGAAATAATTAGAGATAGTATCATAAATATCATAAGATATAGTTTCAACTGTGGCAGGAAATATCATTGCAAAAAGTGCTGCTATAAAAATAACTCCGCCGGCACCCCAGAATACTGTACCGAGCTTCATATTTCCTCTCCCGTCTCCTTTTGGAGCGTTTTCGTCTTTCTTTTCTTTCGTTGCCAAAGTGATGTCCCCCTTATTTGTAATGCTTCATTTTTTGAAATAAAGCGTCTTAAGTAAAATCAGGATTTTTCTGATTTCTAATGTATTGAATTTCATGGATGTATAAAATACTTAATAACCTAATAAAGAAACTGTAAACATGATATACGAAAATTTATCCATGATATGACTATAGTTACAGTAGACAGGGTAAAGACAGAAGGGGAGAAATATGTTTATATAAAGTTACGGGGAGGGGTTTTTTGATGAATGATATTAAAATCAGAGAGTATAGAGAGAGTGACAGAGAATTTTTATCGGATTTTAAATTGAGCGAGCAGCAAATGCACTATTCGAGTCTGCCCCTTGATGTACTGGATGATGCATTAAAGGATGAGAACAGGCGCGCATGTGTTGTGGAGAATGAAGAAAAACAGATTATCGGCTTTTTCGTGCTTCACAAACATTATCAGCATGAAGGTTACGATACGCCTAGAGATGTGGTATATGTGAGATCTTTATCGATTAATGAAACACTTCAGGGAAACGGGTACGGAACAAAGGTTGCGATGAATCTGCCGCTCTATGTTCAGAGTGAGTTTTCAAATTTCGATCATCTGTATCTTGTGGTGGATACAGACAATGCTGCAGCGTGGAATCTTTATGAACGTTCAGGTTTTATCCATACAGCAACCAAGGAAGACGGACCGGTTGGTGAAGAGCGCCTTTATTATTTGGACCTCGACAGAAATTATGTAGGGAATTTAAAATTAATTTTAGATGAAGAGTGGCATCGTACAGATATAAGTATTAAAATGATTATGGATGACAGAATCGAAGTCGGCAGCATTGAATGTGCGGTTGATAAAGAGTCTTTACATATTGACCATATCCATATTGATGAAAACTACAGACACCAGGGAATGGCTTCAAGCGGTTTAAGGCAGCTGGGTACATTTATCCGCCGCAATATTCAGGAAGTAAAGCAGATGACAGTTTTCGTAGATGAGGACCAAAATTTAAACAAGCTGTTTGAATATGTCGGCTTTTCGCGGTTTGAACAACAAGACGGGCGTGAATTTTATAAGAAGTACATACAGTATTGATTTATGCTTGCTTCATATATCATTTCACTGTATTATATTTTCAGTATCCGAGAACGGAAAGGATGTTTTACATGAGGTTGGACAGTTACACAAAAGAAATGATGGATGAGAATTCATTCATAGATATGTCTTACATTTATTTGCAGGATAAAGGTAAAGAAACAGATCTTTATGAAATCATCGATAAGTTTAAAGAGACAGGCAGCTATAAGGACAGTGAGATTGAACAACGCGTGCTGCAATTCTACACAGATTTAAATACGGACGGACGCTTTTTAAGTGTCGGAGATGGAATCTGGGGACTTAGAGACTGGTATTCCATGGATGATATTTCAGATAAGATTGCACCGACAATTCACAAAATTGATCTTGCGGTTGAAGAAGAACCGGAAATTTTTGAAGAAGATGAAAGTCCGGAAGAAGTATTTGACCAGGATAAAGAGCTTGTAGAAGATGATACTGAAGACCTTGAGACACCTGTAGAGGACGATGAAGAAGATGAAATCGATGAGTCTATCGGTGAGAATCTTGAGTATGATGACACAGATGAATTAGAAGACAGCTATGAAGATGAGGACGATCTTTAAAAAGAGTCAGCTTAAATTTAATTGACTTTTCCAAGAAAAGTGATAATATTTTATTTGGGCTCCCTGAAAAAGGGAAAGATAACGAACGGCTCCTTTTCACGTATTGTGGAAGGGGGCATTTTTATTTTTACAGGAGGAAGAGGTTAATGACAAAATATATCTTTGTAACTGGCGGCGTAGTGTCTTCGCTTGGAAAGGGAATTACAGCAGCATCGCTTGGTCGTTTATTAAAAGACAGAGGGTACTCTATCACGATTCAGAAGTTTGATCCGTATTTAAACGTAGATCCGGGAACGATGAGTCCTTATCAGCACGGAGAAGTTTTTGTGACTGAAGACGGTGCAGAAACGGATTTGGATTTAGGACATTATGAACGTTTTATCGATATTAATTTACACAAATATTCTAATGTAACAGCAGGTAAGGTATACTCAGAGGTCATCCGAAAGGAACGCCGAGGGGATTATCTGGGCGGAACAGTACAGGTGATTCCGCATATTACAAATGAAATTAAATCCAGATTGATTAAAGCAGGAGAGGTTTCAAAGGCAGATGTTGTAATTACTGAAATCGGCGGTACCATCGGGGATATTGAATCACTGCCGTTTATAGAAAGTATCCGCCAGTTACGAAGTGATGTTGGACGGGAGAACGTGATGTACGTTCACTGTACGCTCCTGCCTTATATTAAAGCAGCCGGTGAAATGAAAACCAAACCGACTCAGCACAGTGTTAAAGAACTGCGCGGTTTAGGAATCCAGCCGGATATGATTGTTGTACGTTCAGAACATGAAATGGGACAGGACTTAAGAGATAAAATTGCATTGTTCTGTGATATTGAAAAAGAAAATGTCATTGAAGCACGCGATGAAGATACTATTTACAATGTTGTCATGAGCCTGCAGCGCCAGAAGATGGATGATATTGTGGTCAGCCAGCTGGGACTTGAACCTTCAGAACAGGCAGAACTTGTAGAGTGGAAACACCTGCTTGATAATTTAAGTAATATTGATAAAAAGATAAAGATTGGTTTAGTCGGAAAGTATGTTTCCCTGCAGGATGCGTATCTTTCTGTCGCAGAATCACTGCGTCATGCAGGATATGAGCGCACTGCAGATGTTGAGATTGAGTGGATTAATTCGGAAGATATTCATAAAGATAACTATGAAGAGGTTCTGAAAAAAGTAGACGGTATTCTGGTACCGGGCGGTTTTGGCGAACGTGGTGTAGAAGGTAAGATATTTGCGATGAAATATGCGCGTGAAAATAATGTGCCTGCACTAGGAATCTGTCTTGGTATGCAGCTTGCAACGGTGGAATTTGCGAGAAATGTAGTCGGTATTGAAGGGGCGCATTCAAAAGAACTGGCACCAAACACTAAAGATCCGATTATTGACTTGATGCCGGATCAAAAAGATGTGATTGATCTCGGCGGAACACTTCGTCTCGGCAGTTTCCCGTGTGAAATTAAAGAAGGCACAATCGCAAGAAAACTGTATAATAACTCATTAATTAATGAACGTCACAGACACCGTTATGAGTTCAATAATGCATATAAAGATACATTGGAAGAGAAGGGCATGGTGTTCTCAGGAACGTCTCCTGACGGCAGACTGGTTGAAATGGTAGAGCTTAAGGATCATCCTTATTTTGTTGCTGTACAATTCCATCCTGAATTTCAGTCAAGACCGACACGTCCGCACCCGTTATTCCAGGGTCTGATTAATGCATGTCTTGATGAAAGTAAATAGGTAATATAAAAGACGCATGCCCGGCATGCGTCTTTTGTTATTCATAGTCTTCATTTGTCATTTCATCAATAAACGTGTACAGGTGATAATAGGCGTATAGAAATACATTGATATACGGATTGATAATTTTATCGAAGTTCGGTGTAGGGACTAAAGGCCGCGGTGAATTCAAATCAATGTAGTGATTGATTGAGTCGATAAAATCACTTTCTTTTTTATTGAATGTTGCGATGAGGACGAATTCAGAACCTTTATCCTGCAGTTCTGTGACAAATGATTTAACCTCGGGATCAATAACTGAACCGACTACAAGCACCCGGTCAGGGGTATCGATATCTTCAATCGTGCTGAATCGTGAGATATCGGGTAATGACAGAGAACCTTGAAGCAGCAGGTCTTCAATCAATGTGAAATCATGAAAGGTTTTAAGCAGGATATTTCCTTCGCTGTCAACAGCCTGTGAGAGGAGTCTGGCTGCAATTTCGAGCTCTTCGGCCTGTGCATCGATATGGTTGTATATGTGACCGAGCTGTGTTCTTAAAATTTTATCCATCATGCATTCTCCGTTTCTAAATGTTAGTATCCTTTATACTAACAAACGATTGGTTAAAATAAAAAGCTTTTGGTATAATTATCTGTGAAAGTATAGAATTTTAGGAGGAAGTTAAAATGCCTTTAGTATCAATGAAAGAAATGCTGCAAAAAGCAAGAAAAGAAGGATATGCTGTAGGACAGTATAATGTAAACAACCTTGAATACGCACAAGCGATTCTTCAAGCATCTGAAAATGAAAAAGCACCGGTTATTCTAGGTGTGTCAGAAGGTGCTGCAAGATATATGAGTGGTTTCAAAACTGTTGTAAAAATGGTTGAAGGACTTCTTGAGGATTTAAATATCACTGTACCTGTTGCGATTCATTTAGACCATGGTTCAAGCTTTGAAAAATGTAAGGAAGCAATCGATGCAGGATTTACTTCTGTAATGATTGATGCATCCCACGGACCTTTCGAAGAAAACATCGAAACAACTAAAAAAGTTGTAGAATACGCACATCCAAAAGGTGTTTCTGTTGAAGCTGAACTTGGTGTTGTCGGCGGACAGGAAGATGATGTTGTTGCTGACGGTGTCATCTACGCTGATCCTTCAGAGTGCCGTGAGCTCGTTGAAAAGACAGGAATTGACTGTCTTGCACCGGCTCTTGGATCTGTTCACGGGCCGTACAAAGGTGAACCGAACCTTGGCTTTAAAGAAATGGAGGAAATCGGTAACCAATCTGATATTCCATTAGTATTACACGGCGGTACAGGTATTCCGACACATGATATCACGAGAGCTATTTCTCTTGGGACATCTAAAATCAACGTGAATACTGAAAACCAGATTTCTTCTACAAAAGCGGTACGTGACGTACTGAATAAAGATACTGAAGTATACGATCCGAGAAAATATCTTGGACCTGCGAAAGAAGCAATTCTTGCGACAGTTACAGGAAAAATCAAAGAATTCGGTACATCAAACAAAGCATAAGAAAAAAACTTTCGGACGATCGCCGTCCGAAAGTTTTTTTAAATTAAATCTCTTTTTTGTAAAGCACGTTTATACATAAAGCTGCTTAAGTACATATATGCAATTGAAAATACAACGAGGGAGGCAAGCGTGAGAAATGCTGTTCCTGTGTTTGTCTCTGCCTCAGGTGTATTTAATATAATCATAAAAAGATCAGTGATGTACAAAGAAATAAATATCAGTACAAAATAACTGATGATTAACGGCACCCAGCGGAATAATTTTCCTTTAATCAGCTGCAGTGCGGATAAGCCTGAAGGGACCAGAATTAATATCATGCTGGACTGAATCAGGATTGAGACGGCTGCAAACGACATGGGAATGCTCCCGGATACAGCGAACGGCAGAATCTCGAGTATTACCCAGAGAATACCGAAAAGGGATACGAGCGTTACCCGGCCCCAAAAAAGTGAAGATGGATTTACCGGCATACTGTTAAAAAACTTATTTAATTTGAATTTCTCATCATTCATTACGAGCATGCCGACAACAAAAGCGCTCAGAAGAAGCCCCATTGTTGTAAACTCATTACGCACTAAATAAAGTGCAGGAACAATGAATGTGAAAAATAAAAAAATCATTTTGAGTGAGAAAAAATCCCGTTTCATCTGCTGTATCATTTATGTGTACCTCCGATTGCACTTTTATACGCGATATCCAGTGTTTTATACTGTTTTTTCAGTTCACGGGGGCGGCCTTCGAGAATGAATTCCCCCTCATGCATAAACAGCATATTTGTCGCAAATTTTTCAACTGAACTGGCATTTTGTGATGTAATAATAATGGTTAACTCTTCTTTTTTCTGCAGCTGGCGCAATAATTTGAAAAATTCAAAACGTGCCTTGGTTTCCAGGGCTTTAACAGGTTCATCCATAATTAATAATTCAGGATGATGGGAAAGACTTGCTGCAAGCATGGCTTTCATTTTCATTTCAGATGAAAAATCTCTGAACTTCTGACCGGCCGGCAGTCCGAATTCTGCCGAGTATTTGTGGAATATCTTCTGTTCCCATGATGGATAGACTTCACTCATCATGCGGGATAAGTCATTTAAAGTTCCGAAATCATAAAAATAAAGGTCGTCATATACAAAACCCGTTGCTGCTTTAAATGCTGTCATGGAATCATTTTCCGAAACAAGTGAACGTTCTATTGTTCCACTGTCCAAAGTCCTCAGCCCCATGATTAATTCGAGCAGGGTGGTTTTTCCTGCACCTTCATCACCGACAACAGCAGTGATTTCACCTTTCGGTATTGACAGGTCATTTCCTTTTAGTTGAAATTTCTCGAAATCTTTGACAAAATTATTGAATGAAAGAATCGGCGGTGTCATATTGTAATTTCCTCCTTGTGAATTCTTTACTATAATAGCAGATTCAAAGAATGTTCATCAAATACATTGCCGGTGTGATGATTGATACATTATAATAAGAACGATAAACAATTTGGAGGATAATATATTATGAAATATTTTATTGATACAGCAAACATGGACGAAATTACTGAAATTAATCAATGGGGCGTACTAAGCGGGGTAACTACAAACCCTTCACTAGTCGCAAAAGAAAAAAATATCTCATTTCACGATCGCTTAGTTGAAATCTGTGAGCTGGTCGGCGGACCGGTCAGCGGAGAAGTTATTTCTCTTGAAGCTGAAGGCATGATTGAAGAAGGCCGCGAACTTGCCAAGCTGCACAACCATATCGTTGTCAAGATTCCAATGACTGCGGAAGGTATGAAGGCAGTTAAAGTCCTTTCAGAAGAAGGAATTAAAACAAATGTTACACTGATTTTTAATACAGTACAGGCACTTACTGCTGCGCGTGCGGGTGCAACCTATGTTTCACCATTCATCGGACGTCTGGATGATATCGGTCTTGAAGGTATGCAGCTCATCGAAGAAATCAGCGATATCTTTACCATTCATGATATTGGAACAGAAATTATTGCGGCGTCTATCCGTAATGAAGGTCATGTACACGGTGCTGCAATCCGCGGTGCACATATCGCAACAATTCCTTATAAAGTCATTAAAAGATTAACAAATCATCCTTTAACAGACAAAGGGATTGACCAGTTCCTCGAAGACTGGAAAAATAAGTAAGCGAGCATGATATTGGTATATAAGGAGAAAATATATGTCTAAAGAAGTGATAAAAGTCAAAGGCGGACAGACTTTAACAGGTCAAGTGGATATCAGTGGTGCAAAGAACAGTGCAGTTGCACTGATACCTGCCTCTCTGATGGCTTCTGAGGGAAAAGTGGTATTGGAAGGACTGCCGGAGATTTCCGATGTGAAAACTTTAATGAGCTTACTGAACGACTTGAACATCAAGACGGCACTTGATGATACAACTCTGGAAGTTGATGCATCGGAAGCTGAAAATATGCCGCTTCCCAATACAAAAGTCCAATCATTAAGAGCATCATATTATATGATGGGTGCAATGCTTGCGCGCTTTAAGAAATGTGTAATCGGTCTTCCCGGAGGGTGTCCGCTCGGGCCGCGTCCGATTGATCAGCACATTAAAGGATTTGAAGCACTGGGAGCTGAAGTCACAAATGAGCACGGTGCAATGTATCTGGTCGCAGAAAAACTGAAAGGTGCTAAAATATTTTTTGATGTTGTTTCTGTTGGTGCGACAATTAACTTAATGATTGCTGCGAGTTGTGCAGAAGGCAAGACAATTTTGGAAAATGTTGCAAAAGAACCGGAGATTGTGGATGTTGCATCCCTGCTGAATAAAATGGGTGCGGATATTAAAGGTGCCGGAACAGATACGATTAAAATTAACGGTGTAGAGAAACTTCACGGAACACGCCACAGCATTATCCCTGACAGAATTGAAGCAGGGACATATATGATTGTCGGTGCTGCAGCCGGTAAAAACTTTACGGTTAATAATATTATTCCGACGCATATGGAATCTTTGTCTTCTAAACTTGAGGAGGCGGGCGTTCATATTGATATGGGTGATGATTACGTTGTCATCTCATCACCGGAATCATATAATGCAGTTTCTGTTAAAACGCAGGTATACCCGGGCTTTGCGACAGACCTTCAGCAACCGTTGACACCATTATTGTTTATGGCTGAGGGCGTAAGTAAAGTGTCGGAAACTATTTACCCGGCGAGGTTCCGTCACGTGGATGAATTGAAGCGTATGGACGGAATGATTGAGAAAAAAAGCGGTTCTGCACTGATATATCCTTCAACTTTAAAAGGTGCGGATGTGTATGCAAGTGACCTTCGTGCAGGTGCATGCCTTTTAATTTCAGGTTTGATTGCAGAGGGTGTCACGACGATTCATAATGTTAACCATATCGACAGAGGATATTCAGACATTGTGAAAAAACTAAGCAGTTTAGGCGCGGATATCTGGCGCGAAACAATAGAAGATGAAGATATCTAGAATTTCTCCCGGAGACTTTTAGTCTCCGGTTTTTTTATGTGAATGAAAGTCCGGCATAAATGTATAATTTAATTCTGCTGAAAATTGATTAATGAAGAAAAATAAATACGGGCGGCATGTCCTTTTCATTTATCCTGTTTTCATGTAAAATATCATGTGATTGCCTCGATAGTTACCTTCTTAACGTGAATCTCATTTTGAAAGTAAAGTCCAAAAATTGAAAGTGAAGTGAATATATTGGCTGATAAAGCAAATGAAGTGATGAAGTATGAGTCCTTTGATGTTTTATATAAAAAGAATACGACTAAAGCACTTACTGAACGGGCGAAGACGCTCGGATTATCAAACTACAGTAAATTAAATAAAAAAGAACTCGTCCTTGCGATTATGGAAGCGCAGATGGAGAAGGACGGAAATTATTATATGGAAGGTGTCCTTGATGACATCCAGCAGGATGGTTATGGATTTTTGCGGACAGTCAACTTTTCAAAAGGGGAGAAAGACATTTATATCTCTGCTTCCCAGATCCGCCGCTTTGAGCTGAAAAAAGGGGATAAGGTTACCGGTAAAGTAAGGAAGCCGAAAGAAAATGAAAAGTATTACGGACTGCTGCAGGTTGATTTTATCAATGATCAAAATGCAGAAGACGTAAAAAAGCGTCCACATTTCCAGGCACTTACACCACTCTACCCGGATCAGCGTATCCGTCTTGAGAACGGGCCGAAAGATTTATCCACACGAATTATGGATCTGGTGACACCAATCGGTTTCGGTCAGCGTGGTATGATTGTCGCACCGCCGAAAGCAGGTAAGACTTCTTTATTAAAAGAGATCGCAACAGCAATTACAAAGAATCATCCGGAAGCGCGTTTATTCATACTGTTGATTGGAGAGCGCCCGGAAGAGGTAACAGATCTTGAGCGTTCTGTTGAAGATGCAAGTGTGGTCCATTCTACATTCGATGAGCCGCCTGAACATCATGTAAAGGTTGCAGAGCTCCTGCTTGAACGCTCAAAACGTATTGTAGAGATGGGTGAGGATGTTATTATTTTAATGGACTCCATCACACGGCTCGCAAGAGCATACAATCTGGTGATTCCGCCAAGCGGCAGAACACTTTCCGGCGGACTGGATCCTGCAAGTCTTCACCGTCCGAAACACTTTTTCGGTGCGGCACGTAATATTGAAGCAGGCGGAAGCCTGACGATTCTATCCACTGCTCTGGTTGACACAGGAAGCAGAATGGATGATGTGATTTACGAAGAATTTAAAGGTACAGGGAATATGGAACTTCACTTGGACAGGAATTTAAGTGAGCGCAGAATATACCCTGCGATTGACATTAGAAGGTCCAGTACACGTAAAGAAGAACTGCTGCTTGATAAAAAGGAACTGGACGTTCTATGGCAGCTTAGAAATTTATTTACAGATGCACCGGACTTTACACAGAGATTCCTGAAAATCCTGCGGCAGACCGAGTCAAACGAAGAATTTTTCGATGTTTTGAGAGAGCGTATGCTTGCATCTCAAAAATCCGGAAAGCCTGTAATATAATTATCGTACAGATGGTTGATTTTTACCCTTTTCACATGTATAATACGTAGGTACTGTGTGGAAAAAACCACAGAATAACTCTGTTCCAGATGGTTCAGGGCAAGGGAGCTGAAAATTATGAAACAAGGAATTCATCCTGAATATCACAAAGTGATTTTTCTTGACTCAACAACAGAATATAAGTTTTTGAGCGGTTCAACTCGTACTTCAAACGAAACTATGGAGTGGGAAGATGGTAATGAGTATCCAGTTATCAGACTTGATATTTCTTCTGATTCACATCCATTCTATACTGGTCGTCAGAAGTTCGCATCTGCCGACGGCCGTGTTGAAAGATTCAACAAAAAATTCGGTTTCAAATCAAGTAACGAATAATGAATCTCAAACTGTACTGAAGCAATTTTCAGTGCAGTTTTTTTGTTATAAAAATATGATATAATTGAACGGATTATAGAGATGAAAAGGTGAAAAATATGTTTGATCAACTGGAAATTATAGAAAACCGTTATGAGCAGCTGAACGAGCTTTTGTCAGATCCTGATGTTGTCAGTGACCCTGCGAAATTACGGGAGTATTCAAAAGAACAGAGTGATCTTCAGGAAACTGTGGATACATTCAGGGAATACAAACAGCATAAAGAAACAATTGCCGAGTCACGTGAGATGCTTGGTGAGACAGATGATAAAGAAATGATAGACATGTTGAAAGAAGAAATTAAAATGTCTGAAAAAGAACTGCCTGAACTTGAGGAAAAACTGAAAGTCCTTTTGATTCCAAAAGATCCAAATGATGATAAGAACGTGATTATGGAAATCAGAGGTGCTGCAGGTGGAGATGAGGCACAGATTTTTGCGGGGGACTTGTTTAGAATGTATTCCCGTTTTGCAGAAGATATGGGATGGCGTACTGAAGTGGTCGAAGCAAGTGCCAGTGACCACGGTGGATATAAAGAAATCAGTTTCCTGATTCAGGGGAACGGTGCCTTTTCCAAATTGAAATTTGAGAACGGTGCGCACAGAGTTCAGCGGGTGCCTGAAACTGAGTCAGGCGGACGTATTCATACATCGACAGCGACGGTGGCTGTGCTGCCGGAAGTAGAAGATGTTGAAATTGATATCCGGAATGAAGATTTAAAAATTGATACGTACCGTTCAAGCGGTGCCGGCGGTCAGCACGTTAATACGACAGATTCCGCAGTCAGAATCACCCACCTGCCGACAGGTGTTGTTGTAACCAGTCAGGATGAAAAATCCCAGATTAAAAACCGTGAGCGGGCAATGAAAGTATTGAATGCGCGTATTTACGACATGATGGAGCAGGAAGCGCACGCGGAATATGCAGAAAAAAGAAAAACAGCGGTAGGAACGGGAGATCGTTCCGAACGTATCAGAACGTATAATTATCCTCAAAACAGGGTGACAGACCACAGAATCGGCTTAACCATTCAAAAGCTTGATCAAATTATCAGCGGAAGCCTGGAAGATATCATCAATGCACTGACAATTGAAGAACAGACATCCAAACTTGAAGAACTGAATAATGCTGGACTATAGTTACGCATCCCAGCTGAAAATTGCCGTCGAGAAACTGAAAAACAGTCATGAAGAAACAAATCCTGCCTTTCTTGCGATGGAGGATTTGTTCGGAATGAACCGGACCAGACTGATGATTGACGGTGAAAAAGAGATGCCGGAGGCTGAGAGGCAGATGCTGCACAAGGTGATTGATGAAGTCTGTTCAGGAAAACCGTATCAATACGTTATTGGTTTTTCGTGGTTTTACGGAGAAAAATTTAAAGTAAATGAAAATGTATTAATTCCGAGGAATGAAACTGAGGAACTGGTGCAGCTTGTGTTGAAAGAAACGGCAGATGACGGGAAAACTGCCGCTGATATCGGAACGGGTACAGGCATCATTCCAATCATTCTGGGAAAACACTGGACGCATAACCGGTTGTTTGCTGTGGATATATCAGAGAAGGCACTCGATGTCGCCAGGGAAAATAATCATCTTCACAACACAAAAACAGTGCTTTTAAAAGGTGATTTGTTCGAACCTTTAATTGAACAAGGTATCCGGGTGGATGTGTTAATTTCCAACCCGCCTTATATTTCAAGTGATGAAACTGAATACATGAGCCGGTCGACACTAGAGTACGAGCCGGCTGTTGCTTTATATGCCGGAGACAGTGGACTTGCCTTATATAAAAAAATGATTAATGAGCTCCCGAAGGTTATGAATGACCGTGGAAAAGTGTATTTCGAAATTGGCTTCAGACAAGGTGAAGCACTCAGGGATTATATAGTAAGTATCTGGCCGAATACTGTACCGGAAATTGAGAACGATATTAACGGCAACCCAAGAATTTTACATTTTATGTGGGAGAGATGACAGTGGATACTAAAGTATGGAAAATATCAACTGAAGACGTAGACAGTGAATCAGCACTCCAAAAGCTGAAGGAAATTAAAACAGCAATTACATACGGGGAGGTCGTGGGCCTGCCGACAGAAACTGTATACGGTCTTGCAGGTGATGCAACCAATCCGGAAGCAATCAATAAAATATTCAATGCCAAAGGACGGCCGTCGGACAACCCTCTGATTGTTCATATTCACAGTATTAAACAGCTTGAAAATTTCGTTGAAATTAATGACAGCCGTGTATCAGCACTGATGGAGCATTTTTGGCCGGGACCGATTTCTTTTATTCTCCCTTTAAAAGGAGATTATCTGCCGTCACGGACAGTTGCAGAGCTTCCCTCGGTGGCAGTCCGTATGCCGAGTCATGCTGTAGGCAGAAAAGTGCTGCAGTTTGTTGATGTGCCGCTTGCAGCACCGAGTGCCAATATCAGCGGCAAGCCGTCACCGACCGATTTCAGCCATGTCATTGATGATTTAAATGGAAAAGTATATGGTGTGATTGCGAGTGAGCCGGCGGATTACGGTATAGAATCAACTGTTCTTGACTGTACGACTTTCCCTTACCGGATTGCACGACCGGGTGCAGTAACGAAAGAAGATTTAGAGAGTGTACTTGAAAACAGCGTAGACGCATATCAGATGACGATGGATAAACCCATTGCACCCGGCATGAAGTATAAACATTATGCACCAAGACAGCCGCTGACTATAGTGGAAGAGTCGGTGATGAACTGGAAAATTTCCGAAGCCAGAAATAAAAAAATCGGAGTTATCGCACCGGAGACGACAAGAGACAAAATTCCTGAAGGCGTAAAATTTGTGAGTTTATGTATGGATGCCGCTGATTATAGAAATGCGGCAAGAAACTTGTACGGTGCGTTACGCATCATGGATAAGTCCGACGTTGATGAAATTTATATTTACGCGTTTCATAGAGATGAACATTCAGAAGCCCTGTTGAACCGGATTTACAAGGCAGCCGGCGATGAAATTATTAAGGAAGGTTAACATGAAAAAGATAATATTTGTGTGCACGGGAAACACATGCCGCAGCCCTCTCGCAGAAAGCTATGCAAAAAAAGTATATCCTGAGCGGGAATTTGAATCGAGGGGACTGATGGTTACTTCGGACCGTATCAGTAAATACTCGCTTGAAATTATCAGGGAGAACGCACTTCCGGAACCCTCCAGCCCCCGGCAGCTGTCAAAGGCAGATACACTTCAAAGCGTGCTTCTTGTGATGACAGAAGCACATAGGACAGCGGTAGAAAATATGTATCCGGGTGCTGAAGTTGAACTTTTGAGTAAGTTTACTACAGAACATTCTGTGGATATCAGTGATCCGTTCGGTGCAGAAAAAGAAGTTTACAATAAGGTTTTTCAGGAGATTAAGACCTTTGTAGATAAAATAGAAGTGTAAATTTTATTAAGATTACTTTAATACAGACATGTTTTTGCTTATAATTGATTAAGTAAGGAAGAGGTGAGGTTATGAAGGTCATTATAGCGTCAGACCATGGCGGCGTTAATTTAAAAGCATCGGTTGTTCAGAAACTGAAGGATAACGGTGTGGATGTCACTGATCTTGGTCCTGATAATACGGATTCTGTGGATTATCCTGATTATGCAAAGCCTGCAGCACAAAAGGTAGCTTCAGGAGAGTTTGACCGTGGTATTCTTATCTGCGGCACAGGTATTGGAATGAGTATCGCAGCGAATAAAGTTAAAGGGATAAGATGTGCTTTAGTTCACGATACATTCAGTGCACATGCCACGAGAGAGCACAATAATTCAAACATGCTTGCTATGGGTGAGCGGGTAATCGGTCCCGGACTCGCAGATGATATCGTTAATATTTGGTTGAATACTGAATATGAGGGTGGTAGACATGAGCGCAGAGTATGCAAGATTGAAGAATGAAATTAAGCAGTTGTTTGATGAACTGGACAGTCAGGGATTTTTCTTTTCCGGTGAGACACTGGTGATCGGCTGTTCAACTTCAGAAGTGATTGGTGAGAGAATCGGCAGTCACAGTTCTTTAGAAGCAGCAGAAATAATATTCAGTACGCTTCAGTCACTCTCTGAAAAACATCACCTCGATTTAATCTTCCAGGGATGTGAACATATTAACAGGGCGTTAACCCTGGAACGCAGGGTTGCAGAAAGGCTGAATGCCGAGATTGTTTCTGTCGTACCGCATCGTCAGGCGGGAGGCAGTCTGAGTGAATATGCATACAGACACTTAAGTGATGCGGTGGTTGTCGAAAAGATTACTGCAGATGCAGGAATTGATATCGGTCAGACACTGATTGGTATGCATATCAGACATGTTGCCGTTCCAGTCCGGACAAACACCCAAAAAATTGGTGAAGCTGTTGTTACCATCGCAAAAAGCCGTCCGAAACTTATTGGTGGACCGCGTGCGAAATATCAATAATATTTAAAATAATAAGGAGAGTTATATAAATGTCATATATTAAGTCAGAAGATCCAAAACTTTATGAGGCAATGCAGAATGAGTTTGACCGTCAGAACAACAATATTGAATTAATCGCATCCGAAAACTTTGTATCACAGGCAGTGCTGGAAGCACAGGGGTCTACTTTAACAAACAAATATGCAGAAGGCTATCCGGGGAAACGTTATTACGGCGGCTGTGAACATGTTGATGTAGTTGAAAGTCTTGCAATTGACCGTTTGAAGGAGATATTTGGAGCAGAATATGCAAATGTACAGCCTCATTCAGGTTCACAGGCAAATATGGGCGTTTACTTCTCCATTTTAGAGCCGGGTGATACAGTTCTCGGTATGAATTTAAGCCACGGCGGTCATTTGACTCACGGCAGCCCTGTTAACTTCAGCGGTAAATTATATAACTTTGTAGAATATGGTGTGACTAAAGACACTGAGAGAATCGACTATGATGCACTTCTTGAGCAGGCGAAAAAAGAGCAGCCTAAATTAATTCTTGCAGGCGCAAGTGCATACCCTTTTGAAATAGACTTTAAGAAATTCCGCGAGATTGCTGATGAAGTCGGTGCGTACTTCATGGTAGATATGGCGCATATCGCCGGACTCGTTGCAGCCGGTCTTCACCAGAACCCGGTTCCTTATGCGGACTTCGTTACTTCCACTACTCATAAAACAATGCGCGGACCACGCGGCGGCTTTATCCTTGCCAAAGAAAAATATACTAAAGAATTAAATAAAATTATCTTCCCGGGTATACAGGGCGGACCTTTGATGCATGTTATTGCAGGGAAAGCTGTTGCCTTCCGTGAAGCACTTCAGCCGGAGTTTAAAACTTATCAGGCGCAGGTGATTAAAAATGCACAGGCACTTGGAGCAAGACTGTCTGAAAAAGGATTAAGAATTGTCGGCGGCGGTACTGACAATCATCTGGTACTTGTAGATGTGAAAAGCTACGGATTGACAGGGAAAATTGCAGAGGAAGCGCTGGATGAAATCGGAATTACATGTAATAAAAATATGATTCCATTTGACGAAGCGTCACCATTTGTTACTTCAGGCATCAGACTGGGTGCACCTGCAATGACTTCCAGAGGTTTCAACGAAGCGGATATGGAACAGGTCGCTGATTTGATTGTTGAAACACTGAACCGTGTTAAAGAAGAGGCTTCTCTTGAAGGACTGCAGGAAAAAGTCCATGCTTTAACAGCAAAATATCCACTCTATAAATAGGAGGACTATCTATGTCTAATGTGCATGTAATGGATCATCCGTTAATTCAGCATAAGATGAGCTACATTCGTGATAAAAAAACGTCTACTAAAGACTTCAGGGAACTGGTTGATGAAGTCGGCATGCTGATGGTGTATGAGGTGACGAGAAATCTGCAGCTTGAAGATGTGGAAGTGGAAACGCCGATTACAACTATGACTGCAAAGCGTTTGAGCGGGAAGAAAATCTGCCTGGTTCCAATTTTAAGAGCCGGCCTCGGTATGCAGGAGGGAGTTCATAAACTAATCCCTGCTGCAAGGGTCGGGCATATTGGTCTTTACAGAGATCCGGAGACACTGCAGGCAGTTGAGTACTATGCAAAATTTCCGGCAGATATTGAAGACCGGGATATACTGGTGATTGACCCTATGCTTGCGACAGGTGCATCGGCAGTTGAAGCAATTACTGCAATTAAGAAAAGAGGCGCCAACAAAATCCGTTTTGTCTGCCTGATTGCTGCACCGGAAGGTGTAGAGGCACTGCAGAAGGCACATTCTGATGTCGACATATATATCGCTGCACTGGATGAAAAACTGGATGAAAAAAGTTATATTATTCCCGGCCTCGGTGATGCCGGGGACAGATTATTCGGAACACGTTAAATTTTAAGGGATTTAAGGAGAAGTTGAATGAAAAAAATAATGACCGTTTTTGGAACAAGACCTGAAGCAATTAAGATGGCACCACTTGTATTGGAATTGAAAAAAGACCCTGATCTTGAACCAATTGTTGTGGTTACAGCACAGCATCGTGAAATGCTTGACCAGGTACTTGGGATTTTTGGTATTACACCGGATTATGATCTTGATATTATGAAGCAGGGACAGACATTATCTGAAGTCACCGGGCGGGTAGTTACAGGTCTTGAGGCGATTATTAAAGAAGCAGAGCCTGATATGATTTTAGTTCACGGAGATACGACAACTACTTTTGCCGGTAGTCTTGCTGCGTTTTATAATGAAGTGAGAATCGGACATGTTGAAGCGGGTCTTCGTACACATAATAAGTATTCACCGTTTCCTGAAGAGATGAACCGTCAGATGACAGGTGTGCTGGCAGATCTTCATTTCTCACCGACAGAAACATCAAGAGATAATCTGTTAAAAGAGAATAAGGATGAAAATTTAATTTCAGTCACAGGCAATACTGCAATTGATGCGTTAAAGACCACTGTGAATGAGGACTATAAGAGCGAAATCATCGATAAGCATAAAGATAACAAAGTAATCTTGTTAACAGCGCACAGAAGAGAGAATATCGGTGTACCGATGGAGAACATCTTCAGTGCGGTGCGTGACATCGTTGATGAGTTTGAAGATGTAACAGTCGTTTATCCTATTCATAAAAATCCGAAGGTCCGGGAAATTGCGGCCAAGTATTTATCTGATCACGACAGAATCGAAATTATTGAACCGCTTGATGTATTTGATTTTCATAATTTTGCTGCCAAAAGCCATATCATTATGACTGATTCAGGCGGTGTTCAGGAAGAAGCACCGTCACTTGGGAAGCCTGTACTTGTACTGCGTGATACCACTGAGCGTCCGGAAGGTGTTGAGGCAGGAACCTTGAAGCTTGCCGGTATAGACAAAGAAAACATCTATAAGCTGACAAAAGAACTGCTGGAAGATACTTCTTTATATGAGAAAATGTCCAAGGCATCCAATCCTTACGGTGATGGAGAAGCATCGAGAAGAATATGCGAAAATATAAAATATTATTACGGGATTTTGGGAGAAAAACCTGCAAGTTTTAGAGTGTGAAAAATATGTCAATATTATGTCGGAAGTGTTGATATATCGAAATAATTCCAACAAAATATTGACACTAAATTATCACTAATATATCATTACAAGAGTAATGTAACGGTTTCATAAAACGGGCCGTTAATACCACTAGGAGACAATGTTGAAAGTGTCATTTTTAAGACGATTTTTCCATCACTTTTTGAAGTTTTTACTTATCCCTCTCATTTTAAGCATACTCATATTTGCAGTTACACAATCATCAATAGCAGCAGGCGCCGCATTAGGCACTTTTGCGTCAATATTGATGAATTTAAACTGGCTCTATCACCTTGAGAAATCTTATGACAGTGATGTTGAACGGGTAAAGACAGGGACGCTGACACGCTTTTTGATTGTGATTATGACTTGTCTCATCTGGGTGCGTTTCCCGGAAGTGTTTAATATTTTTGCGATAGCTGCAGGGCTTGCCCTTAGTTATATATTAATTATAGTACGTGGAATTAAAGAATTGACGAAGTGAAAGAGGTGAGAAAATGGAGCATGGAAGTCCTACGAGAACGATAGACTTATTTGGACTGCCGATAACATTTGAATTATCAACATCAATGATGATTATTTTGACATGTCTGATAGTGTTTTTTACATTATTCTTTATGACAAGAAAGCTTGCGGTCAGACCGACAGGGAAACCTCAGGTATTGGTAGAAGCACTGATGAACTTCGTCAGAGGTATTATATCAAGTAATATGGCATGGAAAACAGGCGGTAAATTCCACTTTTTTGCATTGACTTTAATTACGTTTATCTTTACAGCGAACATCCTGGGTATTCCGTTCATGTTTGTTGCTCCGGACGCAGAGCACACATTATGGTGGAAATCACCAACAGCAGATCCGACAGTTACTTTGACTTTGGCAGGACTGATGATTGTATTGACACATTATTATGGTGTGAAAATGCGTGGTTTCGGAAGTTATATTAAAGAGTATTTCAAACCGATGTGGTGGTTTGCCCCAATTAAGTTCATCGAGGAATTTACATACAACTTAACATTGGGTCTCAGACTTTACGGTAATATTTATGCAGGTGAAGTACTTTTGACACTGCTTTTAACTTTGGTTACAGGCGGTACAATTCTCGGCGCAGTCGGCGGTTTTATTCCGATGATGATCTGGCAGGGATTTAAAGTCTTTATAAGCGGAATTCAGGCGTTTATATTTGTTATGTTAGCGATGGTTTATCTATCACATAAAGTGAGCGAAGACCATTAATATAAAATTTTATTTATAGAATAATTAGGAGGAAATATATTATGAGTTTATTAGCAGCTGGTATTGCGGCAGGATTAGCGGCACTTGGTGCATCTTTCGGTATTGGTATGGTAGTTTCTAAAACAGTTGAAGGGGTTGCGCGTCAGCCGGAATCACGCGGACCACTTATGGGTATCATGTTCATTGGTATCGGTGTTGTAGAAGCGGTGCCGATTATGGCGATCGTTATTTCATTCTTACTTATGTTCACGTTCTAAGAATCGTTACTTTTGGCGAAGTCTTCCAATTAAGATTTCGCCCTCTTATTATGTCAACTAACGAATTTTATGAGACTTTCTTGAAAGGAGTGTACATGAGTGGATTTTCTTATTTTAGGTGCTGCTGATACGATGGGTTCTGCGATTGGGACAAGTATTGTTCTTTTGGCAAGTTTCCTGATACTGCTTCTCGCTTTGTCATATTTCGTATGGAAGCCCGTTAAAAAAATCATGGATGACCGTGAACAGTTTATCCATGACGAAATTAGCGATGCTGAAAAACGCAAAGAAGAATCAATTAGAGTACAGGAAGAAAACGAAGCATTATTAAAGAAAACTCAATCTGAGATTTCCGAGATGATGGAAAATGCAAAAGGCCAGGCGAAAAAAGAACAGGAAGCAATTATTCATGATGCGAATACGCGTGCAAATCAATTGATTAAAGACGCAAAAGCAGATGTTGAAAGCGAGAAAGAAAAAGCTGTCAGAGAGATCAATGATCAAGTGGCGGAATTATCTGTTCTTATTGCAAGAAAGATGATTTCAAAAGAAATCAGCGAAAAAGAACAAAAAGAACTTGTGACGAAGTACATACAGGAAGCAGGGGATAAATAATGGCTAATTCTGCAAAGAAATATGCTCAAGCTTTATTCAGTGCGGTCCAGGATGAAAATACTTTAAAACGAGTACATGAAGATTTTGAAGTTGTTATGAAAAGTATTGAAAATGTGCCCGGCTTTAACGATTTTATGGAGAACCCTAGAATCCGCAAAGAATCCCGGAAAGCTTTGATTGAAACGACATTTAAAGGGGTTGAAAAGCCTCTCTTGAACACGCTTTTAATCTTATCCGACAAAAACAAATTGAATGAACTGTCTGATGTACACGCTGCATTTGTAGATGAGTACAACAAGCATGAAAATCAACAGTATGTTGTAGTCGAATCAACATATAAATTGTCGGCGGAAGAGCTTGATGAAATCGGTAAATATTTTATTAACAAAACAGGTTATGAAAAATTGTTAATCGACAATAAAGTGAATGAAGAATTGATTGGCGGTATTAAGGTTTTCATCGGAACTCGTGTTTACGATGGATCTGTAAGCGGCCAGCTCGAATCTCTACAGAATCAGTTCAAAGAACGGACGAATAGCTAATTAAGGAGTGATTTTATGGCAATCAAAGCTGATGAAATCAGTGCTCTGTTAAAAAGCCAGATTGAAAACTATGAAGCAGATATGAAAGTATCTGATGTAGGTACTGTAATCCAGGTGGGTGACGGTATTGCACTTGCTCATGGTTTAAGTGATGCAATGGCTGGAGAGTTACTTGAATTTCCTAGCGGTGTTCTGGGTCTTGCCCAGAGCTTAGAGGAAAATAATATCGGTATTGTAATTTTAGGACCATCTGATGATATAAAAGAAGGCGACGAAGTAAAGCGTACAGGTCGTATTATGGAAGTACCTGTTGGTGAAGAACTGGTTGGAAGAGTAGTTAACCCGCTTGGTCAGCCTATTGACGGCAAAGGGCCGCTCGGTACAACTAAAACACGACCAATTGAAAGTCCTGCAACTGGTGTTATGGCACGTAAAAGTGTTGATGAGCCGCTGCAGACAGGTATTAAAGCGATTGACGCACTTGTACCGATCGGACGTGGTCAGCGTGAATTAATCATCGGTGACCGTCAGACAGGTAAAACAACTGTAGCAATTGATACAATTTTAAACCAAAAAGATCAGGATATGATCTGTGTTTATGTTGCAATCGGACAGAAAGAATCAACAGTTCGTTCAACTGTTGAAACATTACGTAAAAATGGTGCACTTGATTACACAATCGTTGTTTCTGCAAGTGCGTCACAGCCGGCACCTTTATTATACATCTCACCATATGCAGGTGTATCAATGGCAGAAGAATTTATGTTTAACGGTAAACATGTACTGATTGTATATGATGATTTAACAAAACAGGCAGCAGCTTACCGTGAATTATCATTACTACTTCGCCGTCCGCCGGGACGTGAAGCATATCCAGGGGATGTCTTCTATCTTCACAGCCGTTTACTTGAACGTGCGGCAAAACTGAATGATGAGTTAGGCGGAGGTTCAATTACTGCACTGCCGTTTATTGAAACACAAGCCGGAGATATCAGTGCGTTCGTACCAACAAACGTAATCTCCATCACTGACGGACAGATCTTCCTGCAGTCAGACTTATTCTTCTCAGGTGTACGTCCGGCAATAAACGCCGGGTTATCGGTATCCCGTGTAGGCGGATCTGCTCAGATTAAAGCGATGAAGAAGGTTGCAGGTACACTGCGTCTTGATTTGGCTGCTTATCGTGAGCTTGAAGCTTTCGCACAGTTCGGTTCTGACCTTGATGCAGCTACTGCGTCTAAATTAGAGCGTGGTAAGCGTACTGTTGAAGTGTTAAAACAGGACGAAAACAAACCATTAAAAGTCGAGCAGCAGGTTGCAATTTTATATGCACTTGTTAACGGCCACTTAGATGATATTTTAGTTGAAGATATTACACGCTTTGAAGATGAATTCCTTCACTGGCTTGCTTCCAATGAGGCAGCACTGCTGAATGGTATTCGTGATACGAAGCAGCTTCCTGAAGACGGTGCATTTGTTAATGCTATTAATAGTTTCAAGAAGATTTTCAACCCTTCAAAATAGGGACTAAAAAGGATTTAAGGTGGTGAATGAATGGCTTCGCTTAGAGAAATAGAAGGTCGTATTGGATCTACTAAGAAGACGAGTCAAATCACGAGTGCGATGCACATGGTGGCGAATTCAAAACTTCGCCGTGCAGAAGAAAACTCTGTGAAATTCCAGCCGTACATGGAAAAATTACAGGATGCGGTTCAGGCAATTGCATCAGGTGACTCGTCAAGTTCCCACCCTATGCTTGAAGAACGACCGGTGAAACGTACCGGATATGTTGTTATCACAAGTGATAGTGGGCTTGCTGGTCCATATAACGCAAATGTTTTGAAGGCTCTCACAAAAGAGATTAAAGAACGTCACAATAATGATAAAGATTTTTATGATATTTTTGTTATCGGCCGGATGGGATATGAATTTCTAAATTCCCGGGGATACAATGTTACTTCATACCGGACTGGTCTTCAGGACCAGCCGGACTTTGCAAGTGTGAAGGAAGTGACACACCAGGCAGTAAGTCAGTTTATAGACGAGGATATTGATGAATTATTTATTGTGTTTAATAAATTCGTCAATGTACTTGAACAAAAAGTGACTATTAACAAACTGCTTCCGTTGACTGAAGAAAATGCTGAAGAAACTTCATCATCAAGCGAGACTCTGGCATCGTATGAATTTGAGCCTGATAAAGAGTCATTACTTGAGGTAATACTGCCTCAGTATGCTGAAAGTTTAATTTACGGCTCATTACTTGATGCTAAAGCAAGTGAGTATGCAGCACGTATGACTGCTATGAAAGCCGCAACAGATAATGCCAAAGAATTAATTGGTGATTTAACATTGGAGTATAACCGAGTGCGACAAGCAGCAATCACTCAGGAGATTACCGAAATTGTCGGTGGCGCTGCTGCACTAGAATAAGAAATGACTAGGAGGAAAACGAATGGCTTTAGGTCAAGTAGTTCAAGTCATGGGACCAGTTGTTGACATAAGATTTGATGAAGGTCAATTACCGGAATTGAATAACGCACTGACTGTTAACATTGAGAAGAGCGGAGAAAATACAACTTTAACATTGGAAGTTGCACTTCATCTTGGAGACAATGTTGTCAGAACGATTGCAATGGCATCAACTGATGGCTTAAAACGTGGTGCTGACGTTGTGGATACAGGCAGTTCAATTTCTGTACCTGTAGGAGAAGTCACTTTAGGTCGTGTGTTCAACGTATTAGGTGAACATATTGATTTAGGTGAGGAAATTCCTGCTTCAGAAAGAAGAGACCCTATTCACAGACTTGCACCGAAATTTGAAGAATTGACAACAGAGGTAGAAATTTTAGAAACTGGTATTAAAGTAGTAGATTTACTTGCACCGTATACTAAAGGTGGTAAAATTGGCTTGTTCGGTGGTGCCGGAGTAGGTAAAACAGTACTAATCCAGGAATTAATCAATAACATCGCCCAGGAGCACGGTGGTATTTCAGTGTTTGCTGGTGTTGGTGAGCGTACACGTGAAGGAAATGACTTATACTATGAGATGAGTGATTCCGGCGTTATCGCTAAAACTGCAATGGTCTTCGGACAGATGAATGAGCCGCCTGGTGCGCGTATGCGTGTTGCATTATCAGGTCTTACAATGGCTGAATATTTCCGTGATGAACAAGGTCAGGACGTACTTTTATTCATCGATAACATCTTCCGTTTTACTCAGGCAGGTTCAGAAGTATCAGCCTTACTCGGACGTATGCCGTCAGCCGTGGGTTATCAGCCGACGCTTGCAACTGAAATGGGTCAGCTTCAGGAACGTATTACAACAACAAGCACTGGTTCAGTAACATCTATCCAGGCAGTATTCGTACCAGCGGATGACTATACTGACCCGGCACCGGCTCAGACTTTTGCCCACCTGGATGCGACAACAAACCTGGAACGTAAACTTTCAGAAATGGGTATTTACCCGGCTGTGGATCCACTTGCGTCAACATCCCGTGCGCTGTCACCTGCTGTTGTTGGTGAAGAGCATTATGAGGTTGCACGTAATGTACAGTCGACTATTCAAAAATATCGTGAACTGCAGGATATTATTGCAATTCTTGGTATGGATGAATTATCTGAAGAAGATAAATTGACTGTTGCCCGTGCGCGTCGTATTCAGTTCTTCTTAAGTCAGAACTTCCACGTTGCAGAACAGTTTACAGGACAAAAAGGTTCATATGTTCCGGTCGCACAGACAGTACAGGATTTCAAAGAAATTCTTGAAGGAAAATATGACAACATCCCTGAGGATGCTTTCCGTTTAGTCGGTGGTATTCAGGATGTACTTGAAAAAGCACGTAATATGGGTGTAGAAGTCTAATTTCGGGAGGTTAGGAACATGAGTACAATTGCATTAGACATAGTTACTCCAAATGGTTCTGTTCATGATGAAGAGAACTGTGAGATTGTTATACTCCAGACTCTCCAAGGCGAAATTGGTGTTCAGGCTGGACACATCCCGACTGTAGCAGCACTTAAAATCGGTAGCCTGCGTGCGAAGATAGACGGCAGTTATGAGTATTTTGCTGTCACTGAAGGATTTGTTGAGATTAATTCGACAAAGGTGACTGTGCTTGTACAAGCTGGCGAATTTGCGGAGGATATTGATACTGACCGTGCAGTTGCAGCCAGAGAAAGAGCAGAACAGTTATTACAGGCAGAGCAGAATGAAAAAATTGATCATACACGTGCACAGCTTGCTTTAAGACGTGCGCTTAACCGTATCGAAGTTGCAAAACATCGATAAAATACATGTTGAAAAGCCTGGGCCTGCCCAGGCTTTTTTAGAGGTGATTGAATGATGATGATGTCCCAGCTTGCATTCATGCATATATTTCTTCATATTATATGCGTGATTTTTTGTTTTTGGCTGTTACAATCAGTCAATGTTGAACACTGGTTTAAAAAAAGCCATCCTTCTAAAATAATGATGCTGTTAATAGTGCTGGCAGTTGTTCTCGGCAGTGCACTCAGCAATTTTATTATGGACTTTTTTGTATTTGTCCAGGAAGCTTCTCTGATATTCACCTAATTACTTTACAAACATGTTTGAAAGTCTATAAAATAGTGAATAGTGAGATTAGAGGTTTTATGAGTAGGAGCATGGAGTGAACTTAATAAATGGATAAAATTATTGTAAAAGGCGGACAGGAATTGTCCGGTTCTGTAAAGGTAGAAGGTTCTAAAAACGCAGTGCTGCCGATTTTAGCAGCGTCATTACTGGCGGCGGAAGGCACATCTGTTTTAACAAATGTACCGAAGCTTTCAGATGTCTCAACGTTGTCAAAGCTTCTTGAATATCTTGGGGCGGAAGTGAGTAACGAAGATAATCAGGTTTCAATTAATGCGTCATCAAAACTGAGCAGTACTGCTCCTTATGATTTAGTATCAAAAATGCGTGCGAGCATGCTTGTTATGGGCCCGCTTCTTGCCAGAAACAGTGAGTGTTCAGTGGCAATGCCGGGTGGATGTGCGATTGGAAGCCGCCCGATAGAACAGCATCTAAAAGGTTTTGAAAAAATGGGCGTCGAGTTTAAAAATCAAGAGGGAAATATTCTCGGGAAATCAGACGGCAGACTAAAAGCCGCAAATATTTCACTGGATTTTCCTAGTGTTGGAGCTACACAGAACTTAATGATGGCGGCCAGTCTTGCAGACGGAACTACCCATCTCGAAAATGTTGCAATGGAGCCCGAAATTGAAGATTTAGCAGATTACATTAACTCAATGGGCGGCAACATTCAAGGTGCAGGCACCAACCATATTACTATTGAAGGTGTTTCTAAACTGGCAGGAAGCCGTCATGAAGTGATACCTGACAGAATTGAGGCAGGTACGTTTATGATTGCCGGTGCCATTACGCGCAGTGAAATTCTTGTGGAAAATGTTAAGACGAATCATCTGACTGCTTTAATTTCAAAACTTGAAGAAGCGGGTGTGCAGATCACAGAAGAAGGCAGAAATGTCAGAGTCACGCCTTCCAGCCATCTTAAACCGATTACGGTAAAAACAATGCCGCATCCGGGTTTTCCGACAGATATGCAGAGCCAGATGATGGCTTTATTAACGACGATAAACGGAACGAGTACAATTACAGAGACCATCTTCGAAAACCGCTTCATGCATGTAAATGAGTTCAGCCATATGAATGCAGATATTGCACTTGAAGATAATACCGCAGTCATAAAGGGCCGGCAGCTGCAAGGCGCGCGTGTGAAGTCAACAGATTTAAGGGCGGCAGCTGCGTTGATTCTTGCAGGTTTAGTGTCAGAAGGTTATACTGTAGTTACTGAATTACGTCATTTAGACCGCGGTTATGTCGACTTTCATAAAAAACTGAAGGCATTGGGCGCGGATATTGAACGTACGGGAGATGAAACTGCACATAAAAGTGCGGTAACGACAAGATAGAAGAGGTAGTAGTAATGAAAAAGCAATCAAAAATGCTGGTACACAGACGTTTTCCATTAGCGGTAAGGTTACTTTTATTCATATATATTGCGATAATTATATTCTTTGTCGGCTTAATGATTGGCTATGGTATTTTAGGTAATCCAATTGAGATATTCCGCATTGAAACATGGGAACACATCATAAACTTAACTGGAGAATGATAAAATGTTGACATATGATCAAATAAAAGCAGTGATTCCACATCGGCCGCCGTTTCTGCTTATTGACAGAGTGACTGAAATAGAGCCGGGGAAAAAATGTACCGGTATTAAGCAGGTATCCGGCAACGAGCCGTTTTTTACAGGTCATTTTCCTGAGTATGCAATCATGCCGGGCGTTTTAATTGTAGAAGCACTGGCACAGGTAGGTGCAGTGGCTTTACTGCAGCAGGAAGAATTTAAAGGTAAGCTTGCTTTCTTTGCAGGGATTGATAAATGTAAATTTAAAAAGCAAGTGACTCCGGGAGATACTCTGGAGCTGTCTGTGGAGATTGTTAAGTTACGTGGTCCGATAGGTAAAGGTGAAGCTGTTGCAATGGTTGACGGTGAAGTCGCCTGTAAATGTGAAATTACATTCGCAATACAAGATAAAACATCCGAGTAATTTACTCGGATGTTTTTATTTCTTCCTGCGCATCCATACGCGCTTTGAATTCGTTTAACAGTGCGCCCCCTGTATATCCTTCCTTCATCAGATTTTCAAGTAAATCCTCAGCATAGTTAGGGTCCTGAACAATCAAGTTCCCGAGGAACAGTATAGAAATTGAATCTTCAAGCTTATTAATCTCGAGGAATTTTCCAATGAATTGTGCCGGTTGATTGTTGGGGCGGGTAATGGTAACCAGTGCCTTAATTTCATCTCCGACTTGTGATTCAAGCAGGCTGATAAAATCTTCAGAAGTCTGCACTTCTATCAGCCACGGATCTTCTTTTGTTTCTTTATTGATGATAATACCATCAATCACATCTAAAATAATAAAATTATTATCCTGTGCAATTTTTAAGTCGACGACCTTAAATGATTTCATTAGATACCTCCAAAAATTTATAAAAAGTCATTTTTAATAAATTTACTTCCGATTTTAAAAGAAACGCTTCTATGTAAATACAACTGTATTTTAATTGTATAGTAAATCCGCTTAAAATCCAATTGTCGTCATTTGCAGAGATTTTTTAAAGCGGATATCTTATATACAGGAGGGAGGTGGAAACATGATGAACAAAGTAGTGCTTGTCGGAGAGTTAATCCAAAATACCTGTGTGTCGCAAAACGAACACAGCAGTGTAAACTCTTTTATTATTGCTACAACGAGGGTGCCGAGAGACAGTAACAGAGAACATGAAGTTCACTTCATTTACTGTAAGGCATTCGGAAAGACGCTTAACGGTATTTTGGATGCGCTTTCCAGAGGACAGATTATCTGCATCAGCGGTCAGGTTGCTACAACTGTTCACACTGACGCTGACGGTATAAAGGATTACAGAATGGAGATATGGGCTGAGAGCATAAAATGTGTTCCTGAAAAATTATCTTCAAACAGTAAAGTTAAAAACCCGTCCGACATGATTAACCAGGCCGTCAACTTATATAACCGCTATGATTATATCGGGGAGAAGAGCGTCCTTACATTAATGGATAGTCAAGTTGACGATATGCCTGTTCGGGCGGGAGGGGATTTCAGACCCCGATTTACAAGTGAACAAGATACACATCTTGATCAATTAAAAGAAGTAATTAATGAAAATGGACTAAAAAATGATTCACTCAAAGAAGAAAAGTCCAATAAGAAATCAACAGGCAGTAAAAACAATGCTGAGAAAATTGTGGTTTAATAAATATCTGCAGTCATACCTTTACCCTTGATACACTTATTCATACACTCACACTCATTCTGCACCCGCCGTTTAGCTGCGTAAATGACGGATGCAGAATTATTTTAATAGATACAGGAAAAGTACAAATGATTTGGCGTGAAAATAAAAAAGACATAATTCTGTAATATAATTGTAAAAGACCTCCTGACATTTCATATCATTGTAACCTATGAAATATTTTTATCTGATATAGTACTATTTGTACATAAAGAGCGGCCGGAAGCGGCAGTATTAATATATAAAATATAAATCAGATAACATACATATCAGGAGGAAATTTTATAATGAAAAAATTATTATCAATTGGTGCGGCTGTAGCTGTATCCGCAACGTTGGCAGCAAATGCAGAGGCATCGGAACATAAAGTAGAAGCGGGAGAGACGTTATCGGCAATTGCTGCTGAGAACAGTGTCAGTGTAAAACAGTTAAAGGAAAGCAATGACTTATCATCAGATTTAATTGTTCCCGGCCAGATACTTAATGTGGGTGAAGAAGCACCTTCACCTGAAGTTGATAATGATAATAAAGAAGAAAAAGCCGAAGCTGACGGCGGCGTTTACGTTATTGAAGCAGGAGATACATTATCCATTATTGCTGATAAATTTAATGTTTCAGTCAATGATATTAGAAGCTGGAATAATTTATCATCAGATTTAATTTTCTCAGGAAAAGAAATCGTTGTATCAAAAGAGGCAGTATCAGAGGACATAGTTGAAGAAGCAGCACCTCAGCAGGATAATGAAGTTGAAGAAACACCTGCGGCAGCGGCTGCGGAAAATCAAAATAATGAACAGGAAGCAGCACCTGAAAAAGTGCAGCCTAAAACTGAAAATCAGTCAACACAGCCTGCTTCAAACAGCGGTCAGAACTGGGGCGCACTCGCTGCATGTGAATCCGGCGGGAATCCGGGTGTGGTAAGTGCCAACGGTTTATACCACGGACTTTATCAATTTGATGTTCAGACATGGAGATCAGTCGGCGGTTCAGGTCTGCCGTCCCAGGCTTCAGCAGCTGAACAGACAAAAAGAGCAGAAATTCTTTATTCACAAAGGGGCGCACAGCCTTGGCCTGTCTGCGGACAGAGATTATAATATGATTCAGGGCACAGTGATTCTGTGCCTTTTTTTGTTTGACATCTTTAATATCAAAATATAGTATTAAATTAAATAAATATGAATACCACTAGGGGTGCAACTTGCTGAGATAGTCTGTGATAAAGACTGATCCCTTATGAAACATGATCTAGGTAATACTAGCGGATGGAATGTGGTGAGTGATGAAAGCTGTATAATTTTATACTGTTTTCAGACGAAGCATTGCCATTTCCGCAGGATGATTGTCCGGAAATGGTTTTTTTGTGGAATTCTGTAAATTGTAAGTATATACATTCAAAAATAAAGGAGTGGCAGTAATGAGTAAAAAATTTCCGATAGCGCTGACTGTTGCGGGCACAGACCCTACCGGCGGGGCAGGCGTTCTGACTGATATTAAAGCATTTCATTCAAGAGAGGTTTACGGGATGTCTGCAGTGACGTCTTTGACGGCACAGAACACTTTAGGTGTGCAGGATGTATATAATATTCCAGTTGATTTTTTAAATGCCCAATTGACCAGCATATTTGATGATGAACTGCCGGATGCAATGAAATCAGGGATGATTGCGACTGCAGATATGATGGAAGTAATAAAGGGATTTGTTGAAAAATACCGTATTCCCTATGTGATTGACCCGGTGATGATTGCAACATCCGGAGATAATCTGATTGATGATAAAGCGATTGATTATTTGAGAGATCATCTGATACAGACAGCACTTTGTATTACGCCGAATATTATTGAGGCAGAGCGTCTGAGTGGTCTTTCGATTAAAACAGAGGAAGATATCAACCGTGCAGCCAAGATATTTATTAATGACCTCGGGGTACAGAGTGTCATCATAAAAGGCGGGCATCTAAAGGGAGATGCGGTTGATTATTTGTTTACAAAAGAGCATGTTCAGCGTTTATCTTCCGAGAGAATTGATACGAATCATACACACGGAACAGGCTGTACGTTTTCAGCGGTCATTACTGCAGAAATTGCCAAAGGAAAATCACTGGAGAGCGCATTTAAAACGGGGAAAAATTATATTACAAATGCGATAAAAAACACACCGGGGATCGGAAAAGGGAATGGTCCGGTGAATCATTTCAGTTATAAAGGAGAATGATATATGTCAGTTGAAAAATTAAGAAACACACCGCCTTTAGTGGTCTGTATTACGAATGATGTTGTGAAAGATATTACCGCCAATGGTATGATAGCACTCGGTGCCTCGCCGATTATGAGCGGTGAAAAAAGTGAGGCAGAATCACTGATGAAAGCTGCAGGCGGACTGCTTGTTAATATAGGGACTGCAGATATGAAAAAAAAAGATTTGATGCACGAAATGATTAAAGCAGCCAATAATTATAATGTGCCTGTAGTTATTGACCCTGTTGGTTATGCTGCCTCTGAATTTAGAAAGAATCTGGTGGATGAATTAATTCAGTCACATGATATCGCGCTCATTAAAGGGAATGCGGGTGAAATCTTTGCACTTGCTGGCGGTACAGGCTCATCCCGCGGCGTTGATTCAACGGAAAAAACAGAGACTTCAGAAATAGGAGAGATGTGCTTTAACAAACTGAACATTCCGGTTCTTGTGACAGGGGAAACGGATTCTTTTGTATCCGGTGAAGGTACAGTAACGATGCGTAACGGTCACAAGATGCTTGAAAATATTACTGGTTCAGGATGTCTGCTTGGCGCAGTAGTTTCAGCATTTATTGCAGTTGAGGATACACTGCAGCAGGCAGTCATCAATGCAGTGAGTTATTTTAATTTATGTGCGGAATCTGCTGTGGCAGAACTGAAAGCACCGGCACCCGGATCGTTCAGAACAACGCTGATTGACCATTTGTATTTGAATGATGATACGATTTTTAATGGACAGAAGGTGTTTAGTGATGCGGAGTAATATAAAAAAACAGTTAAGAATATATTTTATTTCTTCATCAGAGATTGGACTCGGTCGTATTGAAGAGGCATTAAAAAGCGGAGTGACAATGTTTCAGCTGAGAGAAAAAGGAGATCATATTCTTTCGGGTGAAGCATTGACTGCTTTTGCTTTAAACTTAAAAAATTTGACTGAAAAATATAATGTGCCACTGATTATCAATGATGATACTGAACTCGCTGAAACGGTAAATGCAGATGGCGTTCATCTTGGTCAGGATGACTTGAAACCATCTGAGCTGTCTTCATTTTTTGATGAAAAAATTGTCGGATTGTCTGTAGCAGACCAAAATGAATTATCCGTAAGCGATTTGAGCAGGGTGGATTATATCGGTACCGGTCCGGTGTTTGAAACGCTGTCAAAAAAAGATGCGGGTAAAGCGATAGGTACAAAAGGACTCAAAGCAATGAGAGAAGCTGTAGGGGAACTTCCGATAGTTGCTATCGGAGGCATTACACACCAAAATTTTAAAGAATGCCTAAAAAATGGAGCTGACGGAATTTCTGTGATTTCAGCGATTTCACATGCAGATGACATAAAAACAGCTGTGCGCAGTTTTATGTAGCCATTTTGTCAATAAAAACACTTATAAATGATTTTTTTACAACATGTTTTATGTTACAATTTCATTTATGTGAGATAAATACTTGAGGTGACGAAATGAATAAAAAATGGCTAATGGCTGGAATGGTTGGTTTAGTCCTCCTGCTCGCGGGGTGTGACTATTCACAGGAAGAAAATCGGGACGGATTTTTCTTCAATACATTTGTCCAGCCGATGGATAACTTCCTTCACTTTTTAGGTGATAATCTGGGGAACTACGGTCTTGCAATTGTCGTACTTACTTTGATAGTTCGTCTAATCATCTTCCCGTTTATGATGAGAACATACAAGAATCAAATGATGATGCGGGAAAAGATGAAGATTGTAAAACCTGAAATGGAAGAAATTCAGAAAAGAGTTAAGGTAGCAACAACACAGGAAGAAAAAATGGCTGCACAGCAGGAAATGATGGGATTATACAAGAAACATGGTATTAACCCGTTAAACATGGGTTGTCTGCCGATCGTTTTACAGATGCCGGTCATCATGGCATTGTTCTTTGCATTAAGATATCCTTCTGAAGGCGGAATTACTGAAGATCCTCATTTCCTATGGATGGACCTGACACAGACAGGTGATATCTGGATGGTAGCTATTGCTGGTATTGTATACTTTGTACAGGCATACGTGTCTATGCAGTTTGTGCCGGAAGAACAGCGTAAACAGATGCAGTTGTTTATGTACATCTCTCCAATTATGATTATCTGGATTTCAATCATTTCTCCAGCAGCCTTGCCGTTATACTGGGCTGTCGGCGGTATTTTCCTGATATTCCAAACAATCATTGGTAACAAATTCTATAAGAAAAAAGTCCATGAAGAAATGGCACCTATTATTGAAGCGCACGAGCGTGAAAAGGCAGAGAAAGAGCGTAAGCTTAAAAATGCAAAAGTAATGCCTAAAAAGAAAAAGCGTAAAAAATAATATGTGATATAAAAATAAGACCCGGTTGCCGGGTCTTATTTTTATAGTATTGGAGAAATAAGATTTGCAATTCCCTCTTTTAATTTAATCCACTTACTGCGTCCTTCATATACTTCTTCAGTGAGAAGGCTGGATTTTTTAACATCTTCTTCATAAATTTTTCTGTAACGGCGTGATTCTTCCTGATTGTATATAAAGGCATTGATTTCAAAATTCAGCAGGAAGCTTCGGTTATCAATATTTGTTGTACCGATACTGAGAACTTCATCATCAATCATGACAACTTTCTGATGAAGGAATCCATTTTCATAAATATGAACATTTGCCCCCATTTTGACAAGCGTGCCTGCATTGGAATATGTTCCCCAGTAGACAAACGGGTGATCTGGTTTATCCGGAATCATTATATTGACCTCGATACCGCTGAGAAGTGCAACTTTCAATGCTTCAAGCACCGAGTCATCCGGTATAAAGTACGGTGACTGGATATAGATTCTTTTTTTAGCAGAGTAAATCATTTTTAAATATCCGTATTTAATCTGCTGCGATTCTTCATCCGGGCCGCTTGATGCAATTTGAAGTGCAGTTGAGCCGTCGTTAATAATATTCGGGAAGTAGTGGTCCTCATACACCAGGTTGTCACGTTTGGCGTGGGAGTTCCAGTCCTGCATAAAACGGAGCTGCAGTGATTTAACGGCATTCCCTTCAATTCTAAGGTGTGTGTCACGCCAGTGACCGAATTTTTTGCTGAGACCGATGTACTCATCTCCGACATTGGCACCGCCGACATAGCCGATTTTCCCGTCGATAACGACAATTTTCCGGTGGTTTCTGTTATTAATACGCGGGTTGATGACTGTCAGAAATGAAGGGAAGAATGCCTCAACCTGTCCGCCGAGATTCCTGAGTTCCTTAAACTGTTTCAAACTGAGTGCCCTTGATCCCATATCATCATACAGTATGCGTACTTTAACACCCTGTTTTTGTTTTTCAAGCATTGCATTATAAAGTTTTGTGCCTATCCCGTCCAGACGGAATATGTAATACTGGAAATGAATATGATCCTCTGCGTGATTAATGTCTTCAAGCATCTGGTCGAATTTATCATTGGCATCAGTATAAGTTGTCAACGAGTTATTACTCGTGAGGAAAGACTGGTTGTTATACAGAAGCATATGGACAATTTTCCTGTGTTTCTGTGCCATTTTACTGATAAAGCTGAAGTTTTTACTGCGTATATCATCAAGCTGTTCCTGAACAATATGTTCGAGCCCGACTTTATCTTTTTCATCGAGCTTAAACATATCCTGCTTATAAATCGTACGGCCGAAAGCAATGTAAAGTATAAAGCCTAAAATAGGTAAAAAGAATAAGACGAGCATCCAGGCCCATACACTTTGTGCACTGCGCCGTTCCAGAAATACAAGACCGAGTGCCAGAAGCATATTAATAATGATGACAATGATTGTTATTATACTTGTAGTTCTTGTTGTGTCGAATTGATCTAGAATGAGCCAATCCATATTTATCACCTCTGTTATATTCTAATACATTTCGCAGCAATTTGAAATTTTTACTCATTTATTATGAAAAGTTATAGATATTGACCGTCAGTAAGTGGTAAAATGTTATTAACACACTATAAGGGAAGTGTCATTATGCATAAAAACGACAAGTCAAAAGTACAGAAAGTCGTATCGATGCTCAATGAACTTGGAGTTAAAGTGAAAGTTTCGGGCTCGAGATTTGATATGATGAAGCGGATTTCTCATAAGGAAAAACTGAGACTTAAAGAAGGTAATATCTAGACATAAAAATGACGCCGGATAACGGCGTCATTTTTATGTCTTTCTTTTATATTGATGGAAGTAAATACTCATTACTATACCCATCGCAATCATATTCGCCCAGAGACCGCTGCCGCCGTAACTTAAAAACGGCAGTGGAAGACCGGTGATCGGAAGAAGCTGAATCGTCATACCGATATTTTGGAAAATATGAAAGGTGAGCATCGATAAGTACCCGATAATGAAATAAGAAGAAAACGTATCTTCAATTGTCACTGCGATCCGCAGCAGATGAAGCATCAGCATAAATAATATAACAATCACAACGGTGCTTCCTAAAAAGCCGAACTCTTCACCGATAATGGTGAAAATGAAATCCGTATGATTTTCCGGGATATATATAATACCTTCAGTAAAGCCTTTCCCGTCTATCCCGCCGGAACCGATGGCACGTAATGAGTTGGAGAGCTGAAAACCACTGTCTGATGCATATTCATCCGGCTGCAGCCAGGAGTATATACGCTCAAACTGGTAGGGCCGGACACCCAGGTATGTCTGAAGCAAATCCGGACGGAATATAATACCGAGTATTAATATTAAGCCCGTAGTCCCTGCGACGGAAAGTGTCGGCAGGATCAGCCACCAGCTGATTCCTGACACAAGAATCATGCCGAGGAGAATAGCAATCAGAACAAGCACTGTCCCCAAATCATTTTGCAGAAGTATGAATATCATAGGGAGTATACTGACCAGTGCCATTTTAAATAATAATTTCACATCACTGTTTAAATCATTTCTGATTTTATACTTGTTGTGCTGGCTGATGACATAGCCTAAAGCAAGTATGTAAATGACTTTAACAAATTCAGAAGGCTGAATACTGATAAAGCCGAACTGGTACCAGCTTTTTGCACCGTTAATAATCGGCGTAACAGGTGATACGGGAGCGATGTAGAGTACAATCAGACTCAGCATGCCGATTCCGTATATGACCCAGATGTACTGTTTGAAAAATTTTATTGGAATAAATGTAATAACAAATAATGATATAAAACCAAGGACATAGAAAAGAATCTGTCTCAGAACAAAGTCAGTGTTGTACTGTCCGCTTGTCATTGCCGACTGAATCATCACAACGCTGATTACTGCAAGTACTATAAGAATAAGCACTAATATCCAGTCTATGCGTGCAAAGATATTAGAACTCCGTCTTTTATAATTATCTTTAACTTCCAAAAATTTCACCCTATTCATACTGAAATCGTGATTTTCATTATACTATATTTTATAATGAATTTAAGAGATGATATTAAATAATAACAACAATTGAGTTTAACCACATTATATACATGAAACGGGTGGAATAAAAATGATAAATATGACAATAAAAGAAATTGCGGAAATTACCGGTGCACGGCTGAATAAAAGTGCGCAGGAGATTCAGGATGAATCGATTCAGGGTGTGTCGATTGATACGCGGTCTATCGAGAAAGGGAATTTGTTTGTACCGTTTAAAGGAGAGAATGTAGACGGTCATAGATTTATTGATAATGCCTTTGAAAAGGGAGCCGGGGCTTCATTTTCTGAAATTGATAATGATGAAAAAGACGTTCCTCTTCTTTTAGTGGATGACGGCTTAAAGGCACTGCAGGAACTTGCTGCGGCATATTTAAAAAAGGTGGATCCGAAAGTCATTGCGATTACAGGATCCAACGGTAAAACAACGACTAAAGATATGGTCGAGTGTCTGTTAAGACCGGATTATAAAGTGAAAAAAACAGAGGGGAATTATAATAACGAGATTGGTCTGCCATTGACGCTTCTCGATCTGGATGCGGATACTGAAGTATCTATTCTCGAAATGGGGATGGACAGCTTCGGTGATATTCAGTTCTTAAGTGAGATGGCGGAGCCTGACATTGCCATTATTACAAATGTAGGGGAATCACATATTGAAAAACTCGGTTCACGTGAGAATATCGCAAAAGCAAAGTATGAAATTGTAGACGGCTTAAAAGAGAACGGAACATTTATATATTCGAAAGATTACCCGAGACTGGAAGCAATCGTTGAAAAAGATGTCCCGTACCAGATTTTAACCGGCGGCATGGATAAAGGGAATGATGTGGTGATTGAATCTGTAGAGCAGACAAGCGTCCAGACATTGTTCTCCTTATCCACTGGAGACTATATAGAAATTCCTCATCTCGGTGCACATAATGCACAGAATGCGACACTTGCATTACTGGCGGCGAAAGTTCTCGGAAAAGAGATTTATGAGACGAAAAATTATTTTAAACATTTGTCTGTAACAAAAATGAGAATGGAGCAGACGGAGCATGAGAGCGGCACGCTGATTATTAACGATGCATATAATGCGAGTGCGTCCAGCATGAAAAGTGCGCTTGATACCGTAGAGAATATGAACCGCAGTAAAAAAGTTGTGGTGCTTGCGGATATTCTGGAGCTCGGTGAGTATTCAAATGAAATACATGACGGCATTGGTGAATATCTCAATGAAAAACATGGAATCGACTATCTTGTTACGTACGGTGAAGCGGCAGAGCGCATCAATGAAAAAGCCGATATGCCTAAAATTCATGCGGAAAGTATTGAAGCGGCGGCAGATGCAGTGAGGCCGTATCTATCCCCTGAGACTGTCCTCCTTGTGAAAGGTTCAAGAGGTATGGAGATAGAGAGGGTGATTAATCATCTCTCATAAATTAGGGATATTATTTCTGCACGGTTATACAGGGGGAAGATTTGAACTCGAGCCGTTATTTAATTATTTGAAATCCAGATATACATTTGAATATGAGTTCCCGATTTATCCGGGGCATGGTAATGTTCTGGATTTAAGCAGTACGACCGGAAATGAGTGGTATCTTGAAGCACATGATGCATATATGCATCTCATGGAACGGGTTGATGAAGTGTATGTCATTGGTTTTTCAATGGGCGGTGTATTTGCGAGTCACATTGCACAGCACTTTCCTGTAAAAAAATTAGTTTTAATTGCGCCGGCGTTCGATCATACGAAACTGACCCAGTTATCAAAGCTGCACTTATCCCCGAGGTTTTTCAGCGAGCATATGAAACTGAATATATACAATAAAATTAAAAAGAGGCTGAAGGATATTCCGGCACGTGCGTTTAAAGAATTCAAAATGATTGTTGATGAGAAGGCACCGGGCGTTGAAAATATCAGCAGTGAAACGTTAATTGTGCATGGAACGATTGACCTTCTGGTTCCGTTCACTTCGAGTGTTGAGCAGGCGGAGAAAATGAAGGACTGCCGGCTTGAGCTTATCGAGGATGCACCGCATTTATTTTCTTTTACAGAGGATAAACAGCTCGAATTAAATATCGCGGTGGAAAGATTTTTATTTACCAAACCGTTTAATGTGCTTGTGTGAAAAGGGTAATGGTGTTAATATAGAGGAGTTATACGTAATAGAGAACGGAATTAGGAAAAAAGGAGTTTATAATTTGAAGTTTTTTAAAGAATTAGGAGTCAGTGAAGAGACTTTAAAATCACTGGAAGAAATGGGATTCGAAACACCGACACCTATCCAGCAGGAAAGTATTCCGACAGCCCTTGAGAGAGTTGATATACTCGGACAGGCACAGACTGGAACAGGTAAAACAGGTGCTTTTGGAATACCAATTATTGAGAACACTGCTAAAGGTGAAGGGTCTCAGACATTAATATTAACACCGACAAGAGAACTTGCCGTACAGGTAAGTGATCAGTTGAAGAAGTTTGCCAAGCACAAACAGTTACGAGTTACAGTAATCTTCGGCGGCATGAGCATCGACCGTCAGATTAAAGATTTAAAACGCCGTCCGGAAATTATTGTCGGAACACCTGGACGTGTGATTGATCATATTAGACGCCGCACGCTTAAATTGGACAGCATTAACACATTAGTGCTGGATGAAGCGGATGAAATGATGAATATGGGCTTCATTGATGATGTGAAGTTTATTATGAGTGAACTGCCGGCAGAAGACCGTCAGACATTACTTTTCTCTGCGACAATGCCGAGAGCGATTCAGGAACTTGTGACAAGGTTCATGAATAATCCGAAAATCATCAAAACAATGAATCAGGGAGCGAATGACCCTCAGATTGATGAGTACTATACAATTGTTAAAGAACTCGAAAAACTTGAGGTGTTCACAGACTTTTTGGATGTACATCATCCGGAACTTGCGATCGTATTCGGCCGTACAAAACGCCGTGTAGACGAATTGACAAGTGCACTTATCGCAAAAGGCTATCGTGCAGAAGGGCTGCATGGTGATATTACGCAGTCTAAACGTCTTGAAGTTCTGAAGAAATTCAGAAATAATTCTCTTGATATCCTTGTGGCAACTGATGTTGCAGCACGCGGTCTGGACATTTCAGGTGTATCACATGTATATAACTTTGATATCCCGCAGGATGCAGAGAGCTATACACACAGAATCGGCCGTACAGGACGCGCAGGACATGAAGGTATGGCATTAACATTTGTTAATCCTGTTGAAATGGATTACCTTCGCATGATTGAAACTGAGAAGAAAAAAACCATCCGTGCACTTCGTCCTCCTCATAAAAAAGAAGTAGAGAATGCGCGTCAGGATGAAATCTTCAATAAGATTACAACTTGGAAAGAAGAAAACGACAACCAGGTGACGCAGTCAGTTGCTGAAAAATTAATTCAGGAGCATGGCGCTGAAGATGTTGTTGCTGCAATGCTGAATGAGTTCTTATTTGCAAAATCAGATGATAATATTCAACTGTCATTTGAAAAACCGTTAACTAAAAAAGGTTCAAGACGCCATAAAGGCCACGGCGGTGGAGGCGGAGGCAATAAAAAATTCCGTAATAACAACCACGGCCGTCCGCAGAAAAGAAATGATTCAAACCGCCGTAATCAGGGCAGAAGAAGCAAGTCCGGCAGAACATTTAAAGATCATATGAAATAAGTATTGAAAACGACAGAAGTCAAAAGACTTCTGTCATTTTTTAATTATAAACTTATACTTCACATTGTTTTATTATCTACTTTTAAATCGGTATAATAAATATATCAATACATAGCGGGAGGCAATTATGAAAAAGATAGATTTGCAGGCAGTCTCTTATTTAAGAATGACAGCAGTGCTGGCAGCAGTTTTTTGGCTGGCAGGTGCTGCTTTGTTAACTGCCGCAGTGCTGTACTTTTCCTGGCCGTACTTTATTTTATGGATTGCAGCGGCTGTTTTAGCAGTGATAGTGATTATTGATGTATTCGTGTCTCCAAAAATATATTACAAAGTGACACGTTACGGGGTATTTGATAACCATATTATTGTCAGGAAAGGCTTTATTTTTATCAGCACGACATTAATTCCAATTAAAAGAATCCAAGGGGTCTCGCTCCGGACAGGCCCGCTGTCACGCCGTTACAATCTGGCATATGTCAGAGTGAACACAGCGAGCAGTATGATGGAACTTCCTCCGCTTTCTTTAAAAGAGGGTATGGAGATGAAACAGAAAATAATGAATTTGGTAAAGGAGGAAATCACTGATGTATAGTCCGCAGAAACTGCACCCGGTCGCATATTTAGGAAGTGTGGCAAGCGGGATAAAAAACCTGTGGCTGCCGATTATACTGATACTTTTCAATCAGAGGGAAACAATATTTTCAGGGAATATTTCTCTGAGATGGTTTCTGATTGTCGGCGGAATATTCCTGCTCCTCCTTATTATTTTCGGTGCGGGGGATTTTATTAATAAGTACCGGACACGTTTTTGGATAGAAGACAAAAAGTTTATATTAAAAGATGGTGTATTGACCAGGCGTGAAAAAGAACTTGATGTCGGCAGAATACAGTCCATTGATTTTAATGAGCCTGTATTACACAGACTTTTCGGCGCAGTGAAGCTTGAGATTAAAACACCGGGTGAAGGAATCACAATTGACACAATCAAAAAGGCCCAGGCTGAGGAACTGCAGAGTATACTGTATAAAGAAAAGGACAGAATCAATGAAGGTTCAGATTCAGTTGAAACAAATGTAGAAATTGGAGACAGTTCACCATGGCCGAAAGAGGAAGAAGCGGAGACATCGAAAAAAGAGTTTAATATACTTTATAAAATGTCAGGGAAAGAGCTTCTGCTGATGGCGATGACGAGTGGCGCGCTCGGCAGTTTTATCGCAATTGTATTTGCATTTCTGAACCTGATCGGAGCGACGTTCCTGATCGAGGTGTATCTGGAGTACTTTGAGGATGTCTTTCAAAGCCTCGCGATCGGCCTGACAATTGCGATTCTCTTCTTTGTCGCAGTCGGTTATGTTATCGGTATATTGATTTTACTCATTAAGTACTATAACTATACTTTGAAAAACCATCATGATGACCTTGCTGTTGAGTATGGTCTTCTTGAGAAAAAACATAAGAGTGTCAATATCAACCGCGTACAGAATATTGTAATTAAAGATTCACTGCTAAGACGGCTGATCGGTTACTACTCTTTATCAGTAACAATTACCAGTGAAGATTTTTCAAAAGATAATGCGAACGGCAGTGTAGTGCTTCTGCCGTTTATTAAGAAAAATGAAATCTATAATATCATTCAGGAAATTTTCCCGAATTATCATGTGGGGCAGCCGGATAAAATTGTACCGAGACGCGGTTACCGAAGATATTTCCAAATCATGACGTCAGTCTTTATCATTGTCACAGCTGTTGTGCAGTATTTCTGGTGGAGTTATGCATGGATTGTCGGGCTCGTGCTGATTTTAGTCACTGTACTGTCCGGAATCTATTCGGCACGTAACAACGGCTACAAAATAAACGGTGAAGAAATTAATGTATTATCGACAGCGTTCTTTACGCGGTCGCATTTTGTCATTAAGCATGACAAGGTGATTGGTGCAAAAATTAATGAGAACCCTTTATTGATTCGTGCGAAGCTTGCTAATATTTCAGTGACCACTGCAGCCGGTGCGGCCGGTTCAAGTGCAACCATTCACTACATTGACCGGAAAGATATAGACAAAGTATGGCACTGGGCGGAAAGGGGAATGCAAAATGAAGAAAATATCACCGAAAGCAATTAAGCTGTGGCGGATAAAATCATTGATATCCGCAGGTATAATACTGCTGATTGGTATAATACTGCTTGTTGTTTCCCTGTATTTCTGGGACTTCCTGCCCTGGTGGGTGTCGCTCATTGTCTTTGGTATTTTTATTTATACAATTATTGTACATGTCTGGATTCTGCCGAAGTTAAAGTACAGATATTTCAGGTACGGTGTGATTGATGAAGAGATTCGTGTACACCAGGGAATCTTTTTTAAATCACGTGTTGCAGTACCGCTGTTTAGAGTTCAGAATATAGATACAACCGTCGGACCTATAATGAGAAGTATGAATTTGACGGGAATCAGTTTGAAAACATCTGCAGAGCGTGTATACATTCCTGAACTTTATGACGCGGAAGCAGAAGAGCTGAGAAGTCTGATCAGAACACTAATTAATGAATCGACGGGGAAAAAGATATGATTAAGGGAATCGGCACAGACATTATAGAACTTTCGAGAATTGCCAAAGTGAATAAAAAAGACAGGCTCGCCGGAAGAGTGTTATCACCGGAAGAGTATTTAAAATACGAATCACTGACCGCTGAAGCGAGAAAGATTGAGTTTCTGGCCGGCCGCTTTGCTGTGAAGGAAGCATACAGTAAAGCGCTCGGAAGCGGAATAGGGGGAAATATCTCATTTAAGGAAATATGCTGCGTGAATGATTCAAGCGGAAAGCCGGTTTTGAAGAATGATTCCAATGCACATATATCTATTTCCCACTCAAAAGATTATGCTGTTGCAATGGTGATACTGGAAGTTAATTGAAAGGGAATGATAGTGTGAGCGACAGGTATTACAGAAATACACTTCTAAATGTAGATTTAGAAGCGGTTCATCATAATTTTAAAGCGATACAGGGGATTCATCACGACAGTACATTTATCGCAGTCGTTAAAGCAAACAGTTACGGCCTCGGCAGTCTTGCAGTTTGTGAATATCTGGCTGAAAGAGGTGTCGGCTTTTTTGCGGTGGCAACTCTGGATGAAGCGATTGAACTTAGAATGCACGGTATTAAACAAAAAATTCTTGTACTCGGCGTGATTAACCCTGAGGATATTAATAAAGCGATTCAGCACAGAATCGCAGTGACTGCGCCAAACTTGACATGGCTGAAAGCAGCAGAAAATAATGTGACGGATAAATATGATAAAGAAGTATGGATTCATATTAAAGTGAACACAAGTATGAACCGTTACGGTACAAGCGACATTGAAGAAATTCATGAGATGATCCGGCGCGTGAATACTTCTGAAAGTTTTATTTATGAAGGCATATACAGTCATTTATCATCAGCGGATGAAGAGTCGGATATCACTGAAGCACATATTGAACAGTTCAGAAAAATTGTGGGCAGTGTCGAGAAAGCGGAGTACACTCACATACAGAACTCTGCCGGGTCGCTAAAGTATCAACTGGATTTCTGTGATACTATCCGGGTGGGGATTTCATTGTATGGATATTACCCGAGTGAACATATAAAAGAAATCTCTAATGTACGGTTAAAACCGGCGGTACGGCTGGTGACGAAAATTGCGGATCTTCATGAACTGTCACCGGGTGATAAAGTCAGCTACGGCGGCCGTTATACTGCTTCAGTGAACGAGAAAATTGCCACACTGCCGCTGGGATACGCAGATGGTTTTACGAGACACCATACTGGATACAAAGTAGCACTTCGAGGAGAGTCCTGCCCGGTAGTCGGTACAGTATGTATGGATTCTATAATGATAAAGGTTCCGGAAACGGCATCAATAGGTGATGAAGTGGTCATTATTGAAAATGATGTGGAATCCGAACAGTCACTGGAAGCCTATAGCAGTTATATAAAGACGATTTCCTATGAATCAATATGTGCATTGTCACGCAGAATTCCGAGAAATTATACAGGTGAAGGAACGACTTTCATTCACAATGAAATACTCAAATAACTAGTAATGTATTTAGTGGCATGATATTATTACTGTGAGTTGCTATCTGCCTGGAGTGTTGTTTATTATGAATGAATTAACATATCTGAAACTTGAACAGGAACTTAAGAAGGGTTACATTGAGATGGGTGATATTAACCTGTCTCTTGCAAAAGAGTACTATAATATTGAATGTGAAGCAGAATCTTGTAAAGAAGAGGATCTTTTAAACTGTAAAGATGGTGAATAGATGAAAAGAGGAGAAGTATATCTTGCGGATCTATCACCGGTGGTGGGCTCAGAGCAAGGCGGTAAGCGGCCTGTAGTAATTATACAGAATAATGTCGGCAACTATCACAGTCCAACAGTGATAGTTGCTGCAATTACAGGCAGAATTAATAAGGCGAAGATTCCGACACATGTGGAGATTTCAAAGGATACATATAATCTGGATAAAGACTCAGTCATTTTACTGGAGCAGATCAGAACTGTTGATAAGAAAAGACTGATGGAAAAATTGACTTACTTAAATGATTCAAAAATGAAGGAAGTCGACAGAGCGTTAAAGCTCAGCCTGGGTATAGAACAACCTAAGCCTAAAAAGAAAAATAAGAAAAGAAATCAATGACTTTTGCACGCAAAAGTCATTTTTCTTAGACTAAAGAGGAGGTGGATACATGACTTATGTCGATAATATTGTTCAGGAATATCGTGACATTATAATTAAATACGTCGAACACGGAGAAGAAGATAGTGCAGTTGAAGCATGTCATTCACTCAGTGAAAAAGTAGTAGACCTGGATATGTCTCCGGAAGAAATGGTTACTTTACATATGGATTTACTGGATGACATGAAGGTGACAGACGGAGCAATGATTAGAAAGTCGCTGGATATACTGCAGGAGGTCATTGTTGCATTTGGTTTTACGTACAGAGATTACCGTGCGATGCTTGCCAAGATGGAAATTCATGATAAGGAATTGGATCTTGCTGCGAGTCTTCAGGAGACGATGCTTAAAACAACAATCCCGAGTTTTGAAACACTCGAAATTGGTGCAATCAGTGTACCGGCAGCTAAAGTGAGCGGAGACTATTTTAATATTATCAATCACGGGAATAACACTGTAAGTTTTGCAGTTGCAGATGTCATTGGAAAAGGGATTCCTGCTGCTATCGCAATGTCCATGATTAAATTTTCAATGGATTCCGAGGGAATGATTGATGCACCTTACGCCGGACTCAGGAAACTGAACAGAGTGGTGGAGAAAAACGTCAATCAGAATATGTTTATTACAATGTTCTACGGTCTGTACAATTATAAGATGGACCGCCTGTATTTTTCTTCCGCAGGACATGAACCCGGGCTTGTGTACCGCTATGAAATTGACACGTTTGAAGAAATCGATGCAAAAGGGATTGTACTCGGCGTGACAAAAGAAGCGGAATATGAAGAACAGAAAATTGATCTGGCAGAGAATGACATGCTCGTGGTCTTTACAGATGGTGTGACTGAACTTAGAAAACATGACAGTTCATTTATCGACATCCAAGAAATAAAAGATATGATTCGGGATACACGAGACCATCATCCGCAGGATATCGTACAGTATATATATGAAAGTTTAATCAGAATGCAGAATCCAAACAAAAAAGATGATTTAACTTTGTTTATTCTGAAAAATAAATCAAAATAATATGTTTAACTGCTATTATAATTAGGGTAAATAACTAAAGGAAAATATTTGGGGAGTGTCGGCAATAATGAATATGAATATAAGTACTACAGAAAAAGAGACTGAATACGTTGTTGTGTTAAGCGGGGAGCTGGATGTATATACAGCGCCTGAATTACAGCAGGTGCTTGAACCGATCAGACACGCCGGGACACACGATGTGAATATAGATTTAACTGAAGTGGGATATATGGATTCTACAGGCCTTGGAATTTTTGTAGGGACGCTTAAGGATTTGAATCAGCATGGCAAGTCACTCCGGGTCAGCGGCGCATCCAAGCGTATTTTGAGATTGTTTGAAATTACAGGTCTGCGTGATTTAATGTATATTAATGAGACCTCGGAGGTTGAGTAAATGTCACAAAAATATGATTATATAGAGATGAAGTTTCCGGCGAGTGCAGAATATGTTGGATTAATCCGTTTGACAGTTTCAGGAGTTCTCTCAAGAGCCGGTGCATCATACGACCAAATTGAAGACTCTAAAATCGCAATTTCAGAAGCAGTTACTAATGCTGTTACTCATGCCTATGGATTGGATGAAACAGGTGAGATTCTTGTCGGCTTTGCGATATATGATGATAAAGTTGAAATGATTGTAGCAGATCATGGACAAAGTTTTGATTATGAGCAGGTGAAAAATGAACTGGGTCCATACAAAGAAGATGATAATGTGAATTATCTGCGTGAAGGCGGTCTTGGTCTGTTCCTGATTGAAACATTAATGGATGAGGTCTTTGTTAAAAAAAGTCCGGGTGTTACAATTAGTATGACTAAGTATATTGATGAAAGCCAGGTGCATTCGAATGGAGAAACACTCGTCAACGGTTAAAGAAAATCAGCCTGAAGAGATTAATACATTGATTGCCAGGTTTCAGAATGATCAGGATACATCAGCACAGGAAGAGTTAATTGAACGTTACACAAAGCTGATTGAGTCCCTGGCATACCGTTATTCTAAAGGGCAGAGCCATCATGAAGATTTAGTGCAGGTGGGGATGCTCGGATTATTAGGAGCGATTAAGCGTTTTGATACTTCATATAAAAGAAGATTCGAAGCATTTTTAGTCCCTACTGTTGTTGGTGAGATAAAACGATATTTAAGGGATAAGACATGGAGTGTTCACGTTCCTCGGAGAATTAAGGAAATCGGACCGAAAATAAAACAGGTAACGGATGAGTTAACGAATCAGCTTGAACGTTCCCCGACAATCAATGAGATTGCCGGGCGTTTAGAGGTGTCCGAAGAAGAAGTGCTTGAAGTGATGGAAATGAGCCAGAGCTATAATGCACTCAGCGTTGACCATTCTATTGAAGCGGATAAAGACGGGTCTACTGTGACGCTTCTCGATGTGATGGGGGACAGTGACGACAATTATGAATTAGCTGAGAAGCGTTTGATGCTTGAAAAGATACTCCCGATACTATCTGACAGAGAGCGGGAAATCATCCAATTTACATTTATGGAAGGTTTGAGTCAGAAGGAAACAGGTGAGCGCATCGGTCTCAGCCAGATGCATGTTTCCAGACTTCAGAGGACTGCGATCAAAAAATTAAGAGAAGCAGTATTACAATATGAATAAAGACCCTGACCTGATTGGTTAGGGCTTTTATATTTATTAAAGAGTGTGCTTCAGAGGAGAAAGTAAAATGAATGAAAATCTAGTTAAAGAAATAGAAAGTGAAACAGGATTTAAAACAAAATTTATAAAGAATGTACTTAACTTACTGGAAGAAAAAAATACAGTGCCGTTTATTGCGCGTTATAGAAAAGAACAAACGGGTGAAATGAATGAGGAAGATATAAAGAAAATTGCTGATAAATATCAGTATATGGAAACTCTTTTGAAGAGAAAAGAAGAAGTCATCCGACTGATTGACGAGCAGGGCATGCTGACCGGAGAGCTCAGGAAAGATATTTTGAAGCAGACCGTACTGAACAGGGTGGAGGATTTATACCGGCCGTTCAAACAAAAGAAAAAGACACGGGCAACAGAGGCTAAAAGGAAGGGGCTTGAGCCGCTTGCGGATTTAATATCATCTCAGGAAGATCACTCGGTTCTGAACGCAGCTGGGAACTACTTGTCGGATGAAGTGGATTCTGTTGAGACAGCAGTTAATGGGGCGCTTGATATTATTGCTGAGGAAATATCTGATTCTCCGAAATATAGAAGCTACATACTTAAAGTGATTCAGGACACTTCCCAAATAGAGACATCCAAAAAGAAAAAGGCGGAAGATGATGCCGGAGTATTCGAGATGTACTACAACTACAGTGAACTCATCAAATCTATTGTGCCCCACAGGGTGCTTGCGATTAACAGAGGAGAAAAGCTGGGGATTTTATCTGTTAAGTTTAGTCATGAGACAGAACGATTTGAGCGTTATATATTAAACCAAATACTAAAGAAAGAGTCACAGACAAAAGAATTGCTCCAAACGGCAGTAAAAGAGAGCTTGAAGCGCTTAATTATTCCATCGATTGAAAGAGAAGTCAGGGGCAGTCTGACAGAGAAAAGTGAAGTTCATGCAGTTCATATTTTTGAAGAAAATCTAAAACGTCTGCTGCTGCAGCCACCTTTAAAAGGAAAGGTTATACTCGGTGTCGATCCGGCATTTAGAACCGGGTGTAAACTCGCTGTAATTGACCGCGCCGGTAAATTTATGGATAAGGGTGTTGTGTACCCGCATCCGCCGAAACCTAAGAGGGAAGCGGCTGTAAAACAGATTACTGACAGCATTAAAACATACGGTGTGACTTTAATTGCGATTGGTAACGGTACAGCATCAAGAGAAACTGAAATATTCATCAGTGAGGTTTTGAAAGAAATTAATGACAGCGGTATTCAGTTTATTATTGTTAATGAAGCGGGGGCAAGCGTATACTCAGCTTCAAAAATTGCACGTGATGAATTTCCTGATTTCAATGTCGAAGAACGTAGTGCAGTGTCTATTGCAAGGCGTGTGCAGGACCCGTTAAGTGAACTTGTTAAAATTGATCCCAAATCTATCGGTGTCGGGCAGTATCAACATGATGTGAATCAGAAATTCCTCAATGAGTCACTGGATTTTGTGATTGAAACGAGTGTCAATCAGGTGGGTGTGAATGTTAATACAGCATCTCATATTCTGCTTGAGCATGTCGCGGGACTGTCACCATCCATCAGTAAAAATATTGTAAAATACCGTGAAGAAAACGGCGGTTTTAAAACTAGAAATGACATAAAAAAAGTTCCGAGACTCGGTGACAAAACTTATGAACAATGTATTGGATTTCTGAGGATTCCAGGTAGTACAGAACCGCTTGATAAAACCCCGATACATCCCGAACAATATAAAAATACGTATCAGTTAGTCGGGCTTATGGATTTAACTAAAGATGATATTGGATCAAAAGAAATGGCGGATAAACTGGATAGCCTCGACATTTCTCATGTTGCTTCAGAATTAGAAATCGGTGAGCCGACACTGATTGATATTGTGGAAAGTTTAAAAACCCCGACAAGAGATATTCGTGATGATTTTGAAACACCGGTGTTAAAATCAGATGTTTTAAGTATGGAGGATTTAAAGCCGGGAATGATTTTATCCGGAACTGTCCGAAATGTAATAGATTTTGGTGCTTTTGTTGATATAGGTGTGAAACAGGATGGTCTGGTACACATATCAAAACTAACTAAGAAGTTTATTAAACATCCTTTGGAAGTTGTGGCTACAGGAGATATAGTTGACGTGAAAGTGATAGATGTGGATGTAAATAAAGGAAGAATTTCATTATCGATGAAAGATGTATAAAAAACGGAGGCTGTTTACAGCCTCCGTTTTTTATTATTTAATTATTTTCGTAGAAGAAGTCGCCGTTTTCTAAGTCGACATCGTTAATATCAATACCTAGAGCGTCTGCAACACCTTTTCCGTAGTCTGGGTCAGCATGATAACAGTTAAAGATATGACGCTTCTTAGTTCTGTCTGTCGTGCCGTCCATTTCAAGTGCGGTATTTTTGAAGAGTTGTTTTTTAGACTCTTCAGACTGAAGGCGGAATAACTTCCCTGGCTGTTCATAGTAATTGCTGTCATCTTCACGGAAATCATATTCATAAACAGAAGAGAGTTCCAGATCAAGAGACGGTTGTTTAGCTTCCGGCTGTGAATTATGAGCACCGTAACTATTTGGATAATAGTTAATATGTGATCCTAAGTTGCCGTCGACTCTCATTTGTCCGTCACGGCTGAACGGGCATACATTCTCAGCACCTTTAGGTGAGTTTACAGGAATCTGATGATGGTTTACACCAAGGCGGTATCTTTGAGTATCACCATAACTGAAAATACGTCCCTGCAGCATTTTATCCGGAGAGAATCCAATTCCCGGAACAATGTTAGTTGGAGCGAAAGCAGCCTGTTCAACATCTGCAAAGTAATTTTCAGGGTTTCGGTTTAACTCGAATTCACCAACTTCTATTAATGGGAAGTCGCCTTTATACCATACTTTAGTTAAGTCGAATGGATTATAAGGATGATTTTTTGCCTGCTCTTCAGTCATTACCTGAATGTACATTTTCCATTTAGGGAAGTTACCTTCTTCAATTGCATTGAAAAGGTCTGCCTGAGAAGATTCACGGTCTTTACCAATCACTTCTTCAGCTTCCTCAGCAGTGAAGTTTTCGATACCCTGTTGAGTACGGAAATGCATTTTGACCCAGACACGTTCATTGTCTTCATTGATGAAGCTGTATGTGTGTGAACCAAAACCGTGCATATTTCTGAAACCTTTAGGAATACCGCGGTCAGTCATAATGATTGTAACCTGGTGCAGTGCTTCCGGAAGGTTCGTCCAGAAATCCCAGTTGCTTTCAGGGTTTTTCATGTTGGTTTTTGGATCGCGTTTTACAACGTGATTTAAACTAGGGAATAATTTAGGATCCCTGAAGAAGAATACGGGTGTATTGTTACCAACTAAATCCCAGTTACCTTCTTCTGTGTAAAATTTAAGAGCGAACCCGCGGATATCACGATCAGCATCAGCAGCACCGCGTTCACCAGCTACAGTTGAGAAACGGGCAAACATTTCAGTCTCTTTACCAACCTCGCTGAAAATTTTTGCTTTAGTATATTTAGTGATATCATTTGTAACAGTAAATGTACCGAAAGCACCTGAACCTTTTGCGTGCATACGGCGCTCAGGAATGACCTCACGGTCAAAATGAGCCATCATATCAAGAAAGTAAGGGTCCTGCATTACGAGTGGACCGCGTGGTCCCGCAGTTGCTGTGTTTTCACGATCCCCCACAGGGTTACCGAAAAGGGTAGTCAAACGATTATCTTTTTTGTCATTAGTCATGAAACTTTTCCCTCCAAATTGTTTTATTTATTTATAATGATTCTAAATAAATAATATCATATAGAGATAATAATTCAAGATAAAAAGTATATAAATGCCAAAAACATAATAATCAATTAATAATTAAAAAGGTAAAGTTACTTTAATTGAGTTTTACATTTATATAGTAGAAACTGGTGTCCAAAATGATTTTATAAAACTTGATCAAAAAAATACGGAAAAGTTATTGACTTCTTTCCTAATAGAGTTTAATATAAATATCGTTGCTTTACTGATATGGCCCGTTGGTCAAGTGGTTAAGACACCGCCCTTTCACGGCGGTAACACGGGTTCGAATCCCGTACGGGTCACTTTTAAAAAAGTTAATAAAAGTTGTTGACATTGAAAACAACATGTTATAGAATATAACTTGTCGCTAAAATAAGAACAAACAATTAACTTGTGATAAGCGGTTGTGGCGGAATCGGCAGACGCGCTAGGTTGAGGGCCTAGTGGGAGTTAATCCCGTGGAGGTTCAAGTCCTCTCAGCCGCATCATTTCCGAAACATAATTATATAAAGCGGGTGTAGTTAAATGGTATAACCTCAGCCTTCCAAGCTGATGTCGTCGGTTCGATTCCGATCACCCGCTCCATTTTTAAAAAAACGAAGCACATTGAAAACTGAATGACAATATGTCAACGTTAATTCCAATAAAACGGACTTCTACGGAAGTCAACACAGTTGAGGCGGCCAACATAAAAAACGCAATGGAGCTTAAGACAAGTTCTTCAATTATGGAGAGTTTGATCCTGGCTCAGGATGAACGCTGGCGGCGTGCCTAATACATGCAAGTCGAGCGCAGGAAGCATTTAGAAGTCTTCGGACGGACGAATGTGGAATGAGCGGCGGACGGGTGAGTAACACGTAGGTAACCTACCCATCAGACTGGGATAACCACCGGAAACGGTGGCTAATACCGGATAACCCTTTTAAACAAAAGTTTTAAAGTTGAAAGGCGGTTTCGGCTGTCACTGATGGATGGACCTGCGGCGCATTAGCTGGTTGGTGAGGTAGTGGCTCACCAAGGCGACGATGCGTAGCCGACCTGAGAGGGTGATCGGCCACACTGGGACTGAGACACGGCCCAGACTCCTACGGGAGGCAGCAGTAGGGAATCTTCCGCAATGGACGAAAGTCTGACGGAGCAACGCCGCGTGAGTGAAGAAGGGTTTCGGCTCGTAAAACTCTGTTGTTAAGGAAGAATGACGGGTATTTAACTGATGCCCGTGTGACGGTACTTAACCAGAAAGCCACGGCTAACTACGTGCCAGCAGCCGCGGTAATACGTAGGTGGCAAGCGTTATCCGGAATTATTGGGCGTAAAGCGCGCGTAGGCGGTTCATTAAGTCTGATGTGAAAGCCCCCGGCTCAACCGGGGAGGGTCATTGGAAACTGATGAACTTGAGTGCAGAAGAGGAGAGTGGAATTCCATGTGTAGCGGTGAAATGCGCAGAGATATGGAGGAACACCAGTGGCGAAGGCGGCTCTCTGGTCTGTAACTGACGCTGATGTGCGAAAGCGTGGGGATCAAACAGGATTAGATACCCTGGTAGTCCACGCCGTAAACGATGAGTGCTAAGTGTTAGGGGGTTTCCGCCCCTTAGTGCTGCAGCTAACGCATTAAGCACTCCGCCTGGGGAGTACGACCGCAAGGTTGAAACTCAAAGGAATTGACGGGGACCCGCACAAGCGGTGGAGCATGTGGTTTAATTCGAAGCAACGCGAAGAACCTTACCAAATCTTGACATCCTCTGACCGTCCTGGAGACAGGATTTCCCTTCGGGGCAGAGAGACAGGTGGTGCATGGTTGTCGTCAGCTCGTGTCGTGAGATGTTGGGTTAAGTCCCGCAACGAGCGCAACCCTTAACTTTAGTTGCCAGCATTGAGTTGGGCACTCTAGAGTGACTGCCGGTGACAAACCGGAGGAAGGTGGGGATGACGTCAAATCATCATGCCCCTTATGATTTGGGCTACACACGTGCTACAATGGGCAGGAACAAAGGGCAGCAACGCCGCAAGGCCAAGCGAATCCCATAAAACTGTTCTCAGTTCGGATTGGAGTCTGCAACTCGACTCCATGAAGCTGGAATCGCTAGTAATCGTGGATCAGCATGCCACGGTGAATACGTTCCCGGGTCTTGTACACACCGCCCGTCACACCACGAAAGTCTGTAACACCTGAAGCCGGTGGACTAACCGTAAGGAGGTAGCCGTCGAAGGTGGGACCGATGATTGGGGTGAAGTCGTAACAAGGTAGCCGTATCGGAAGGTGCGGCTGGATCACCTCCTTTCTAAGGAATATAGGAATGGGATTGTTGACATATTGTATTCAGTTTTGAATGTTTCTTCGGAGATATTCTTTTAAATTTCATACTTAATTTATTTAATAATGGGCCTATAGCTCAGCTGGTTAGAGCGCACGCCTGATAAGCGTGAGGTCGGTGGTTCGAGTCCACTTAGGCCCACCATTATTAAGTTATATATGGGGGCTTAGCTCAGCTGGGAGAGCGCCTGCTTTGCACGCAGGAGGTCAGCGGTTCGATCCCGCTAGTCTCCACCATTTTAAAAGTTATGTACATTGAAAACCGGATAGAGAAGCAATGAAAAATGATTTTAATCGAAAATCAAAGCGTAGAAACCGAGAAGAACAAAAGAGTTCAAAAAATACACGCAAATGTACGAAAGTACACTCACAAATTCATGACTTGATTAAGTGATGAAGGGCGCACGGTGGATGCCTTGGCACCAAGAGCCGATGAAGGACGGAACAAACACCGAAATGCTTCGGGGAGCTGTAAGTAAGCGACGAACCGAAGATATCCGAATGGGGGAACCCCGCACCGCGAGGTGTGACCGGCAAGTGAATCCATAGCTTGCACGGAGGTAGACCCGGGGAACTGAAACATCTTAGTACCCGGAGGAAGAGAAAGAAAAATCGATTCCCTGAGTAGCGGCGAGCGAAACGGGAAGAGCCCAAACCAGCTACGGCTGGGGTTGTAGGACACCGATAAGATATGGACACGCGAGTTGAATCGTCTGGGAAGGCGGACCGAAGAGGGTAAAAGTCCCGTAGGTAAAGTGTGGAAGTATTGCGGTGGATCCTGAGTACGGCGGGACACGAGGAATCCCGTCGGAATCTAGGAGGACCATCTCCTAAGGCTAAATACTCCTTGGTGACCGATAGTGAACCAGTACCGTGAGGGAAAGGTGAAAAGCACCCCGGAAGGGGAGTGAAATAGAACCTGAAACCGTGTGCTTACAAGTAGTCAGAGCCCGTTAATGGGTGATGGCGTGCCTTTTGTAGAATGAACCGGCGAGTTACGATATCATGCGAGGTTAAGCAGCGAATGTGGAGCCGCAGCGAAAGCGAGTCTGAA
>NZ_JBHUOQ010000004.1:0-597129 GCF_042686195.1 Corticicoccus populi
TTATTGGAATTAACGTTGACATATTGTCATTCAGTTTTCAATGTGCTTCGTTTTGTGTTGCTTTTCTATCTTACCATTTTCTGAATCGTTTGACAAGTCTTTTTTTCAACTTTTTTCAGTTGGTTTGGACTGTCGATTCACATCACTCTCTCAAGCGACCCTTACTATATTACGTTGTTTCGGTTTGAAATGCAAGGGGCAGTTTTACACCCGATACTCATTTCCTGCCGCGTCGTTTCTTTACGACTCGTCCTATGTTACACGCTCGAATCCGTTCAAGCAAGTACCACTTTTACACTCTGTCACGCTTGTGCATCGTGTCTGTCGGACAGCGACCGTTTATATACTACACACTTTTTCAGCCTCACTCAAGTGTCAATTTTACACCCCGGAATGTGTGCTGCCATGTAGTTTTTTCGTCACTTATTCAGCGACTTTTTATATAATATCAGGATTGTATTTCAGTGTCAATGGATTTAATTCATTCAATCAAAAAAAGATATCCGGTGTAGGAACCGGATACCTTCATACTACTTCTTACTATTGTTCTTAGCAATTTTAGTTTTATTTTTATAGTTAAGCTTATTACGTGTCTTTACCTGTGATTCTTCTTTCGCTCTCTCTTTATCCGCCGCTTCCTGCTCTTCTTTCTTTCTCTCTTTGTTCCTGTCACTCTTAGTGACTCTCCCACGCTCTATTTTTTCTTTTTCAGATGCTTCTATATATTTCGGCATCATGATGAGCTGGAATGCATTCATCACTATAATCGCAAAGACTGACCTTGCAATCCATGAAGTGTCTTCAACAAAGATGAATGGAATCATCGTGATTGATGTCATTACAATCATAAAGAACAATGAAGGTATAAATATATTCCTGTCACCTGTTATTTTCATTTTATGTCTTGCAACGAGAACTCCTGCTGCAATAATTATTACAGGAATCCCAAGATAGCTCCACATATGACCGGTATCAAGTCCGACTCTGTAAAATCTTAAATAGAAGAGATCAAATATTGCATACATAATAATCAAGAGCTGTACATACGGCCAAAGTCTTCTAAATATACCGACGCCGAGCGGATGTACAAACAGATATATGAAGAAAATAACCTGGCTGATTGTCGCAATTAACAAACCGAAGGTAATAAACCATACAACACCTGCGAGGAATTCACCTATTTCGCCTCTGAATAAATAGCTGGTTACATTCTCATATTCCACAAATAAACTGATTACAGTAGAAATGATTGTTCCGATGAGTAAAGTTCTTAAATAGAACTTCACCAAATATTTTGATGTCATCTGTTATTCCTCATTACTTTTCATTAGTTTCACTGATAATTCTTTCTGCTATTTCTTCATAGACCTCACTGATTTTCCCTTTCTTATAAATAGAAGGTGCAAAATCATCCTGATCCCACTCCGGCTGGCCGAGAGGCAGCTGGCCGAGCAGCGGTACTTCTAAATCCAGTGCAAGCTTTTCACCGCCGCCTGTTCCGAATATATATTCTTTCTGTCCGGTATTTTCACTTTCAAAATAACTCATGTTCTCTATTACACCGAGAATTTCGTGTTTTGTGTGAAGCGCCATTGATCCCGCTCTTGCTGCCACAAATGCAGCAGTCGGATGCGGAGTTGTAACGATAATCTCTTTACTGTGCGGCAGCATTTGGTGAACATCCAGTGCAATGTCACCTGTGCCCGGCGGCAGATCGAGAAGAAGATAATCCAGTTCTCCCCATTCCACTTCATTAAAGAAGCTCGTCAGCATTTTACCAAGCATCGGTCCGCGCCAGATGACCGGTGTATTCTCTTCAACAAAGAATGCCATGGAAATCACTTTGACTCCGTAACGTTCGACCGGAATAATTTTTTCTCCGTCAACACCTGGTTTTTCAACAATTCCCATCATATCCGGCACACTGAATCCATATATATCCGCATCAATGATACCGACTTTCTTGCCCTGCTTTGCAAGTGACACTGCGAGGTTTACAGAGACTGTTGATTTTCCAACGCCGCCTTTACCGGAAGCAATCGCGATAAACTCTGTATTCCCGTCACTGATATTATTTTCAGTTTCACTGCCTGCTGAGCCCCTGTGCTGCTCAATCAAGTCATCATCCAGTTCTTCAAATCTGATGCCGACAGTTTCTGCACCGTTCTCTTTTAATATATTAACCACTTTCGTTTGAAGATCCAGCTGCTCCTGGCCACCCATGCGGCCGATGGCAATCTTCACACTGATATGTGATTTTTCTTCTTTTATTTTAACTTCTTTAATACCTTCTGTTTCTTTTAAAGGAACATTTAGTATCGGGTCTTTCAATTCTCCCAAGAGTTCTTCTACTTCTTTTATCGTTAACATGGAATTTCTCCTTTATTACTCTAAATTCAATATCTCCATAATAACATACTCAATCTATGAAATATCAATAAACTGTTTTAATTTAGTGACTATTTTGATACACCGTATCACCATCAATTATTGTATATTCAACTGTTGTCGACAGCAGTTCATCAGCTTCTATCTCCATCACATTTTTATCAAACACAGCAAAGTCGGCAAAATAGTTTTCTTTAATCATTCCTGCACGGTCTTCACGGTAAACAATCTTTGCCGCTTCTGTCGTGTACATTTCAAACGCGCTGTGTCTGTCGAGAATTTCTTTTTCGTTATAAACACCTGTCTTCCCACGTCGTGTAACCAGCGTATGAATACCTAAGAGAGGATTCACTTCTTCAATCGGGGCGTCTGATGAACCGCCGATACAAAGGCCTTTATCCCTGAATGTCTTAAACAAGTATAAATAATCCGCCCTCTCTTTTCCGATGTACGATTCCACCCACGGCATATCCGAAGTCAAAAATGTCGGCTGAACATCACAAACCACATCAAGCTCTGCCATTCTTTTAAGAAGATCCGGATTCACAAGGCTGACATGGATTAAGCGGTCATGTTTCCCCGCTGTTACCGGAAACTTTTCAATCGCATCAAGTACAATCTCAAGTGCCTTGTCACCGATGATATGGACAGCGACAGCATCATTATTTTCACGCGCCAGTTTCACTCTTGCTTCCAGCTGTTCTCTGCTGTGTATCTGCAGGCCTGTATCTTCGCTGCCTTCATAAGGTTCTCTTAACAATGCTGTCTTTCCGCCAAAGGCACCGTCGGAAAATATTTTCATCGCATCCTCTTCCACCCAGTCCGGCTGATACTGAATATCTTTCTTAACCATCTCTTCATATACCTGTTCATGACGAAGAAGATTCACTCTGAATTTCAGTTTGTCCGGCCCGAGTGTATTTAAGTAAGCATTAAGCGGAACTTCAAACGGTCCGTAACTCGACATATCTTCCGTGTGTGCATTTGCTATTCCGAGTGAATGAAGGTAGTTCACCGCTGTGGTGATATCATCGCCGACCGATACTTCATCATCATTCACCTGTCGATTCCTGAGCAGTTCCATTGCAGAATCATACGCCCAGCCGGTCAATCTGCCGGATGCATCACGCTCGAAATAACCTCCCGGCGGATCTTCAACATTATCATCTATTCCAGCAGACTGAAATGCTTCTGTATTCGCAAATCCGGCATGCTGGCACACTCTCATTACAAGCGTCGGCTTATCTGTCAGTAAATCAAGTTCTTTCATTGTCATACGATACTGGTCGGGAAAATTATTTTCATCATACCCGAGTATAGTGTCCCGTTCATTACCGGATTCATACGCGCTGATTTTCCGCTTCACTTCATTAATATTAGTATCTTCATATAGTACAAGTGATTTCAGCATTTTACCGAGCATTACCAGATGCATGTGGACATCGGTTAATGCAGGAAGCATTGTTTTCCCTTCCAGATCAAACATCTCATATGCGTCACTGATTTCTACATCTGTTCCAATAATCTTTCCATCTTCAATCAGTACATTTTCAACTGTTTCATACGGCCGTCTCATTGTATAAATTCTTCCATTATAAAATAAAGTTCTCACGGAATCTCCTCCAAAAAAATACTCCATATACTGAATTGTATATGAAGTATTCAAATATATCTTCTATTTTACTTTGTCATCCTGGCTTAACTCTTCACTTCGGTTAGCAGCAGCATTTAATGTTGCCACCAGTATCTGTTTCACACCTTCACCGTCAAGTGCATTAAGTCCTGCTTCCGTCGTTCCTTTTTTCGAAGTAATATTCGTCCTGAGTTCGCTGAAAGGCAGGTCGGATTCCTCAACCATCTTGCCGACACCAATCACGAGGTTCCGTGTCAGAAACATCGCCTGTTCTTCATTGAATCCGAGCTCCATCAAGCCTTCTGCATATTTCTCATAAATATAGTACAAGAATGCTGATCCGGATCCCGTTGCAGCAGTGATGTTATGCATCTCATCTTCTTCAATTTGAACAGTCTCGCCAAAACTCTCCATTAATTTAACCAGTTCGTCTCTGTCATCAAAGTTTTTGGAATACGTAATACCGTTTACTGAATGTCTGACCTGCGCATTCGTATTCGGCATAATTCTCGCAATTGGATTATCCTTTTTAAGCTCCCGCCGGATTGTTTTAATCTGAGTACCGGCCATTACGGATACTACTTTTGTGTTTTCCTCCAGGTACGGTCTGATGCGCGCCGCAACTTCCGGGAAGCTTTGCGGTTTACTGGCTAAAATAACATAATCCGTATCTTTCATCAGCTCTGCATCATCATAGGATACATTCACACCCAGATTTTCCTTAAAGAACATGATTTTGTCCTGATTACTTTTACTGGTCAGGTAAATATCAGACGGTTCGACAACTTTATTTTCAATCATACCGATGAAAATTGCACTTGCCATATTACCTGCACCGTAAAATACGATTTTCATATGTCTCACTCCATTTCTGTATTCTCTCGCTCTCTTATGTTAACAAACTACCCTAAAAAGTGAACAGTAAATCCTGATTATATGAAAAATACGATTGCTGCATAATGTAACAGGCTGGCAATGATAATGAAAAAATGCCATATCATGTGGAAATAATTACGTGTTTTTTGTGCATAGAACCATGCACCAATCGTGTAACTTAATCCGCCTGCGAGAATAAGTATAACGAAAGTCCATCCTGTACCGTTAATGACCTGCGGCGCAAATATTACAGCCATCCATCCCATTACAAGATAAAAGGCAAGACTCACCTTCTCATTTACTTTCGGGCTCAGCACCTTATATAAAATACCTAAAACTGCTGCACTCCACTGGATAACAAGCGTGATTATCCCCCACGTACCGCCGATTACAGAAAGTGCAATCGGCGTGTACGTCCCTGCGATTGCTACATAGATAAAGCTGTGATCAAGAAGCCTCATAATGTACTTATGCTGGGTATTATGCGCCATTGAATGATACAGTGTCGACGTTAAAAACATCAGGAGAATACTAATGACGTATATTGAACCGCCGACTGCATGGACTGTGCCTCCGGAAATATACATATAGACTGCAGTAAACGGCAGCAGACAGATGAACAATAGTGCAGCGACACCGTGGCTGACACTGTTCCCCACCTCTTCACCAAATGTTAAAGGTACAATTTTCTTTAGTGATTTTTCAATTTTATCACTCATATCTTTCTGCTCTTTGTACTCTTTTGTACCGTTGTAGGCAGTCATTAAATCAACCCTTCATTTTTAAGATCCGTATACGCCGTTTCGATTGAGTCTTTCCCCTCTTTATTTTTAAGTGGTGAAAACTCACCCTTCCGGTCCACTTGAAGTGTATGATGTTTTTTTGCCAGCTTAAATGCATCAAAGTAAAATTTCTCGAATTTCAACACTTCATCTTTCGATGCGTTCAAATCTTCATCTAAAAATTCAAGCTTCTTCAATGCCAGATGGTACGGCATATCAGCTTCAGCAATTTTACTCAGAAAATCTGTACTGAACACATGAATACCTATGTTACCGTTTTTAAACTTATCTTCTGAACCGTCCGGAAGTTCAGTGTACTCTACTACTGATTTTTCTCCGTTTACAAGACTCAGACGGCCGACACTTTCGCCTTCTTTAGGAACAATGGATTTTGATGTTACTTCATTATCATCTTTAATGTGCACACCGAGTAATACAGGGTCCAGCACTTTAACCACTACATTATCCACATTATTCATAAATACATGTTTTATACCGCGTGACTTTAAATCATCCAGCATGCCGCTTGATGCAAGTGAACTGAAAATACCGCCGTTACCGTTCGGTGTCATCATTATTTTTTGTTCTGCAGTCAAAAGCAGCGTTTTTTCTTTTGAAATCGGAGGGAAATGTTCCTGCTTAAAGAAGTGAACATTTTCTTTCGGCAGGCCGAAAAATTCCTTTTCATTAAAGAACTCGATAGTCTCTTCATGATTTATATCACTCGTCATAATATACCAGTGTACCGGCAGTACGCCGTTCATTTCATACTTCTTAATCTGGCGGGACTGCAGTTCGAACAGAGAAACACCGTCAAAACTGAATGTTCCTTTTGCCCTCGGATATTCGAGACGTGTTCCCTGCCCTCCTGCCATAAGAAGTACAGCAGCCTGTCCATCCATCACCGTTTCATAGGAGATATCCTCCAGTTGTTTGATGGCATCATTCGACAATTCTTCTTTTGATGTATACGGCACTTCTGTAATACGCTGCATATCAATCGCTTCAGGGTTTACATATACTTTTTCATATGTCCGGCTGATTTCATCAAGGTCAAGCGCCTTAAAACTTTCTTCTAATTTCTGTTGTGTACTTTCATCGAGCTGGTTATACTGCTTAATCCATTGTTCTATCATCTTATCCATATTCCTCTCTTATTCCGTAATAATCTGTTTAATCAATTTGACAGTTTTCTTTTCCGAACCAATTTGGTAGTTGTCTTTAATTTTCTGTGCTACTTCTTCCACATCTTCACGGTTGCTGTAAATGGTTGCCAATACATCGCCTTTTTCAACTTTACTGCCGACTTTTTTGTTGAGCTTAATACCCACAGCGAGATCAATCACATCGTCCTTTGTCTGTCTGCCTGCACCAAGCATACTTGAAGCTACACCCATTGCTTCAGAACCAATTTGCTGAACGTAGCCCGCTTCTTCCGCTTTCACCTCGAAAGTAAACTCTGCCTGAGGCAGTTTGGACAAGTCATCAGCAATTGAATCATCTCCGCCTTGATTTCTTAAAAACACTTTGAATTTTTCCAAAGCTGAACCATCATTTAATGCATTCTGAAGTTTTTCACGTGCTTCTTCAAGTGTCTCTGCCTTACCGCCGAGTACCACCATCTGGCTGCCGAGTTCAAGACTCAGCTCCGTTAAATCTTCCGGTCCTTCTCCTCTTAACGTTTCTACCGCTTCTTCGACTTCCAGCGCATTGCCGATTGCAAGTCCGAGCGGTTCTTCCATACTCGAGATGATTGCCATTGTACGGCGTCCGACATTATTACCGATGGAAACCATTGCATGTGCAAGTTCAGCCGCATCTTCTTCTGTCTTCATAAATGCACCGTCCCCGACTTTCACATCGAGTACAATCGCATCGGCACCTGCCGCAATTTTCTTACTCATAATTGAGCTTGCAATTAAAGGAATCGAATTGACAGTTGCTGTCACATCCCGCAGTGCATAAAGCAGTTTATCTGCAGGCGTCAAGTTACCCGACTGACCGATAACCGCTACTTTATCCCGGTTAACGATATCAATAAATTCATCTTCTGTAATCTCTACATGAAACCCTTCAACGGCCTCCAGTTTATCAATCGTACCACCGGTATGCCCGAGACCGCGTCCGCTCATTTTCGCAACAGGCACATCGAGTGCCGCCACTAATGGTGCCAGCACCAATGTTGTCGTATCACCGACCCCGCCTGTAGAATGCTTATCGACTTTCGTTCCTTCTATCTGCGACAAATCAATAGTGTCGCCTGAATTCACCATTGCCATTGTTAAAGCTGCGCGTTCTTCCTCATTCATATCATTAAAAAAGACCGCCATCATCAGGCTCGAAACTTGATAATCCGGAATCTCGCCGTTTGTATAGCCATTTACGAAGAACTCAATTTCTTCTTTTGTTAATGCATAGCCATCACGCTTCTTTGCAATAATGTCCACCATTCTCATAATATTTTCCTCCTATTTATAAATTCAATTCTAAATGATATCACTCATTAATATTCACTGACCTTTATCCGTTCAACTCTATTATAAAGCTTATTAGTTTGCGCAACAAATCAAACCGTATTTTAAGTGCTGACCAGAGATTAACTTCGTTTGAAATAAAATAAAACCCCTTAATGATACGCTTTGGTATCTGTTAAGAGGCTTGAAAATTATTTAGCTGTTGATGTCCATTCTTTCGCATGCCGGTAACGTTTCACATGTGCGTATATATTTTCACCGGCATACTCCTCATTAGTATAGACTGTAATATCAAAATAACTGCCGTCGTCTGATAAAGACTCCTCAAGATAAAAATCTCTTAAATGATTGAACAAATCTTTCATCTGAGACATATTTAAGCTCGGATATTCTCTGAGCACACGTTTTTGCAGACCTGACGCATGGGATATCACTTCCTGCACTACAATGACAAAAGTCTCATCTTCCCTGATGACATCATCAAAAATATTTGTCTGTCCATAATCTCTCATCAATGCCGCCTCCTTATAATTCTGTTCTTAACTCCCATAGTTCATGGAAAAACGTTTTATCAATCACACGTTTCAAATAATTCACGCCGGAACTTCCACCTGTGCCCGTCTTAAAACCGATAATACGTTCAACTGTTTTCATATGTCTGAAACGCCACTGACTGTATCTGTCTTCAATATCGACAAGTTTTTCAAGAAGCTCATACAAATCAAAATATTCATCAGCATTTAAATAAATTTCTCTGAACGCATTTTTCACGGATTCATGCGGTTCATAATCTGCTGTTACATCCCTGTCAAACACCGCCGCATCAATTTCAAAGCCCTGGCGCGCAACTGCACGAATCGTTTCATCATAAATACTCGGCTTTTCAAGCTGATCTTTCAGTAACTGGTGAATCACAGGATCTTTTTCATAAATTTTCAGAGCATGTGTCGTTTTATAACCGAGACTGAATTCCATCATACGGTTTTGGTAGGACTGGAAACCGGATGCATTACCGAGGGAATCCCTGAATTTTAAATAATCACTCGGTGTCATTGTCGCAAGGACATCCCACGCGCCGATCATCTGCTTATGAATATTTGCGACACGTGACAGTTTTTTAAATGCCTGCCGGAAATCATCAACCTTAATATCATCAATCGCGGAATTTATTTCGTGGATAATGAGCTTCATCCACAACTCTTGAACTTGATGAATAATAATAAATAACGACTCATCATGCTCTTCTGTAATCATATCCTGTGCAAACAGCACCTTATCAAGGCCGAGATACTCACTGTATGTCATATCCTTCGAAAAGTCTGTTTTCACATTCTCGTTATGCAGTGTTTTATCCTGATAATTATTCATTATCATTTTCCTTCCTTCTCACTACCGCTCTGACAGGAGAACCATCGCCGCCTTCAATTTTTAACGGCAGTGCAATAAAATCATAATACCCAGGGTCCGTTTCCGTCAGTACCACATTTTCAATAATCATAATGTTATTACGGTATAGTTTATGATGAATATCCAGTGTTTTGGAGTCAATATGATCGACTGAAGCCACATCGATACCAAAAAGCTCAATGCCGAGAAGGGCAAGATATTCCACTGCATCCTCTGACAGTACCGGCACTTTATTTAAAAATACGGAAGTATCAATCTCCTGTCTTGTCTTAATCAGAAGAATCGTCCCTCTGATTTCGTGGTGCTCGAGTATATCACGCGTAATTATTTCTTCATTAAGTTCTATCACTGTCGCATCACCGATGTAACGGTTAATGTCCAGCAGTTCTGTTGTTGCACCCGCATCATCAAAATGAAACGGTGCATCAATGTGTGTACCGATATGTGTGCTTGTTGTAATTTTACCGATATTGACCGACCCGGAATTTTCTTTTGTCACAGCAACTTCGAAAGAAAACGGTGTGTCGTCCGGCCAGTGTGCAATATCGCTGGTTAATGTCTGGGTAATATCTATCCACATTATGCAACAACTCCTCTTTTGTTTCCGAATTTTTCGTATAATTTATCATCCATTATATCTTTCAAAATGCGTACCGTGTGATATACATCTTCAAAAGAATTGTACAGTGCAACAGGTGCAATACGCACATAACCCGGTGCCCTGAAGTCAGGAATCACACCTTTTGATTTCAATGCTTCATTGATTCCCGCAGCCTTTTCGTGACCGATTAAAATGTGCCCGCCGCGAATAGTACGGTCCATCGGCGATACCACTTCAATATGATATTCCTTTAATTCCGCATCAATCATTTCCAGCATAAAATCCGTCAGCTCGAGTGACTTTTCACGAATTCTCTCAATCCCTGCTTCTTCAAATAGTTCAAGGGAACCGATTAACGGCGCCAGAGAAAACACATGCGGCGTTCCAATCTGATACTGGCTGATGTCCCCGGCCTGGTCAAACTCATGTACCATGTCAAACTGCGTATCCTTGTTATTGCCGAACCATCCTTTTAAGCTGACGTCCATGTGATGATGTTTTTTATTCACATAAACACCACCGACTGCACCCGGTCCCCCGTTTAAGTGTTTATATGTACACCAGACTGCAAAATCCACATCCCACTCTGTCAAATGGTGCGGAACTGCACCGATGGAATGGCATAAATCAAATCCAATAATAATTCCCTTCTTATGTGCATGCTCAGTCAGTGTTTTCATATCCAGAATCTGGCCGCTTCTGTAAAGTACAGCAGGCAGCAGTATCACCGCAACACTTTCATCCATCGCTGCAATAATATCTTCTGTCTTAAGGGTATGACCGTCACGGCTCTGCACTTTCACAAGACCGTCAGAATACCCGTAATCATCAAGAACACTCTGGCAGGCGTATATATCGGATGGGAAATTTAAATCATCCACTAAAATTTTGTATCTGTCCTTCGTCGGTCTGTAGAAGGTCCGGACGGTCTGATGGATGTTCGTTGTGGTCGAATTCGTCGCAAGTACTTCCGACACATCTCCCCCGGTGAGCGGTGCCATCTGTCTGCCGATGGTTTCCGATAAATAAAACCACGGCCGCTCTCCGGCAGTCCAGCCTTCAATCCCGTGCCGCTTCCAGTCATCCAGTACATTCAGCAGCGCTGTTTCTGCACACTTTGATAATAATCCGAGAGAATTTCCATCCATATAATATTTTCCTTCATATATATAGAAGTCATCCCGAAATGATCTTAACACATCATTACTGTCTTTTTCCTGAGCCGCTTTCAGCCATTTCTCCATCTCTGCACCTCTTTTTTATCTCTGATACACTTATTATATGATAAAGTGCCCTTTCAATGATAGTCAGTGTATGCTTTGTTAAAATGTAAATTAAAGAGGAGGAATGAATATGCAGAATTTATCAAAGAAGAATGCAATTATTACAGGCGGCTCCCGGGGAATCGGTTTCGCAACTGCGAAAGCTCTAGCTGATGAGGGCGTCAATGTCGCTGTGACCGGCCGGGATCACGACACATTAATCGAGGCCATAGGTGAGCTGAAGAAAACAGGTGTTACAGTCATCGGTGCATCAGGTGATGTATCAAACCCGGATGATGTAGAAAAAATCATCAGTGAGATCAGCGAAACATTTGATCATATCGATATACTCATCAATAACGCAGGGATAATGAAACACGGTTCATTTTTAGAGTCGGAATTCAAAGACTTTGAACATATGATGCAGGTCAATGTGTTCGGTATGTACCATATGTTAAAAGCCGTCCTTCCTAAAATGGTCGAGCAGGATTCAGGGGATGTCGTCAATGTCGCATCAGTCTCAGGACTCCGTTCAGGTAAAAACGGCGGTTTGTACTCTGCAACCAAATTTGCAGTAATCGGTATGACTGAAGGACTGCTCCAGGAGATGCGTCCACATAATATCCGTATGTCATATATCACACCTTCTGCCGTACTCACCGATTTAGTCGGCGAAAGTAAGCTTAAAGAAGAGACGATGACACATCCTGAAGATATTGCGGATATTATTGTGAACAACCTGAAAATTCATCCACGCACATTCGTTAAAAATGCAGAGATGTGGGCAACAAACCCCGAGCCCCTTTAGGAGATTTTATTTATGAATCATAAATTATATGATTTTAAAGCGCATCAAAATATTCACAATGACATGATGGCCGGGTGCAGTGAATGGAGGATAAAAATGAAACAGTCAATCTCATCACTTGAATACGAAACGCTCAGTAAAGAAATGGAGTCATTCATTGAATTTATCGAAACAGACATCATTCCGCACCACGATGAATCATCACAGGACGGGTTTTACAATCAAATACTCAGCGAAAGACCCGAACTCACAGAAAAGATTCATCATTTGTCCCGGGACCACCAATTAATCCGGATTATTACTGATTTAATGAAAAAAGAACTTCAGAATGACGAAGTGAACTTCCAGAAGCTTGTTGATTACTCAAGTTCAGTCACATTAATAAATGAAATTCACTCAAAAGATGAAGAAGAATCACTGTTAAAATAATAATCCGGTAGCTTCCCCCTGAATCAGGGGGTTTCTTTGTTATCTCATTTTGTAATTTTATATTTTAGGATTGACTAATATAAAAGTTTAGGATATCCTAAAAACATATTATTAATAAACTATAAAACGACATTAGGAGAGATTACATGAGAAAACTGACTTTATTTTTTACAATGAGTATCCTGTTGATACTCGCTGCCTGCGGCAGTGACGAAGCTGCCGGTAACAACGGTGAAGAGAAGGAGAAAATTGCTGTCACAACCACATTTCTTTATGACATGGTTAATGTGCTTGAAGATGGTGTCGACGGCTTCGATACAGAACTAATTATTCCAGCCGGGGAAGACCCGCATGTTTATGAACCGACAGCGAGTGATTTACAGACATTAAGCGAGGCAGATGTCATCTTGTACCAGGGTCTTCATTTTGAAGGCAGAATGGGTGATGTACTTGAAAACGGTGTTGCAGCCGCTGAAGATTTTTCCGATTCTGATTTAGAGGAAATGGAAGAAGACGGTGAAGTAGAAGTGGATCCACATTTCTGGTTCAATATTGATTTATATAAACAGGCGATGGAAAATGTTTCAGATACACTGATTGAACACAATCCGGACGGGGAAGAACAGTACACTGAAAATTTAAATGCATACTTTGAAGAGCTGGATGAACTTGACCAGTATGTAACAGAGCGTGTGAATGAAATTCCTGAAGAATCACGTATCGTCATCACACCGCATGATGCTTTCGGCTACCTTGCTGAGTCTTATGATCTTGAAGTTCACGCACCTCAGGGATTCTCTACAGACTCTGAAGTATCAAACAATCAAATTCAAGCAACAGCTGACATGATTGTCGAAAATAATATCAGCGCCATTTTTGTTGAAACCACAACAAACCCGGACCGTATGACACGTCTTCAGGAAGTGGTGGAAAGTGACGGCGGTGAAGTTGAAGTCGTCGGTCTCGATGATGAAGCATTATTCTCAGATTCCCTTGCACCAGTTGGGGAAGAAGGTGACACTTACATTGATATGTTCCGCCATAACATTGATACAATTTCAGATCACCTGCAGTAATTCAGCAGACTAAGGAGAATGACAATGGAAAGAGATACAATAACAGTAAAAGACTTAAGTATCGCTTATGATGAAAAACCGGTCGTATGGCATGCAAACATGTCATTGAAACCAAACAGCCGTACTGCGATTGTCGGTCCGAACGGTGCCGGCAAGTCCACTTTAATAAAAGGAATTATGGGGCTGATTAAACCCATCTCCGGTGAGATAAATATTGAAGATAAACCATTAAAAGACGCTTTAAAAAATGTTGCATATGTACCACAGAAAGGGGAAGTCAATTGGGACTTCCCTGCAACTGTTTTAGATGTCGTCTTAATGGGACGCTATGTTCATAAAGGATGGTTTAAGCGGACCAATAAAAAAGATACAGAAATCGCAATGGATGCACTGAAAATTATGAAGATGGAAGCTTTCAAAGACCGTCAGATATCAGAATTATCGGGTGGTCAGCGCCAGCGTGTATTCCTGGCACGTGCAATATGTCACGATGCAGATATTTACATCATGGATGAACCGCTTCAGGGTATCGATATCACCACAGAAAAATTAATCATCGATACAATGAAGAACCTTCAGAAGGAAGGAAAAACATTCTTAGTGGTCCACCACAACCTTGATACAGTTGAAGACTACTTCGACCATGTCATCATCGTAAATAAAACCATCCTCTCCTCCGGAACGATAGAGGATGTGTGGAATCAGGAAAATATTAATCAGGCTTACTATGAAAAGAGCGTGAGGGAGTAATGGATGTTCTAACAAGTTATTCTTTTTATATCGTTGCACTCGGCACAGTTATTTTGTCCTTTGCGAGCGGTATTGTCGGCACTGTCAGTGTCATTAAAGGACAGAGCCTGATTGGTGATGCTGTCGGCCATGCTACCTTCCCCGGTGTTCTTGCAGCATTCATGCTTTTCGGGGTGATGGAGACATACACACTCGCACTTGGTGCTGTGATATTCGGTATTATCGCATTCCTTGCCATTCAAATCATCAGCGGTTATTCCAAAGTATCACTGGACAGTGCACTTGCGTTAATACTCTCTTCCTTTTTCGGACTGGGTATGGCACTGAAGAGTTTTGTACAGGGTAATCCTGATTACGGCAGCACGCAGGGGATTGATAATTTTATATTTGGACAGGCCGCTTATATGTTGAGAAGCGATGTTTACTTAATTATCGGCGCATCCATTATCAGCATTATTTTGTTTATCGTCCTATATCCAAAAATACGCATTTATATTTTTGACCCGGTATACAGTAATACCGTCGGAATCAGCAGCAGATGGATGAACTTTACCATCTTATCCATGACAATTGTGTTAATCGCAGTCGGACTGAAGGCAGTCGGTGCGATTTTAATCGTTAACCTGCTCGTTGCACCGGCTGTCATCGGCAGCTTATGGTCGAACCGCTTCAGTGTTGTTCTGATTATCGCAGGGTGTGCAGGTGCAGTTTCAGCATTTGCCGGCACCTATGTCAGCACAGTAATGACAGGGATTGCCACAGGACCGGCAATTATTCTTGCACTGAGTGTACTGGTTATATTCTCCATGCTGTTCGGCAGAAAAGGACTGATTAGAAAAAGTATCAGAAGAAAGCAGGGTGTTAGTTTATGATTGAAGTATTATACGTATTAATCGTCACAGCACTCGCGACCGCTGTTCTCGGTGTTTTTCTTGTACTGAGAGGTTTATCCATGACGACTGATGCCATCAGTCATACGATTCTCCTCGGTATCGTGGTTGCTTTCTTCATCACAAATGATCTGCGTTCACCGCTTTTGATTTTCGGGGCAACAGTTGTTGGATTATTTACAATCTATTTAATCCGCCTGATTATGAATACAAGACTCGTTAAACAGGACGCGGCGATTGGTATTGTCTTTACCGCATTGTTCGCTGTAGCCGTCATACTCGTATCAAGATATGCCGACAATGTGCATCTGGATATTGATGTTGTCCTTATGGGCCAGGTTCTGTATGCACCGCTGAACAGAATTGAATTATTCGGATTCAGTATGCCGAATGCACTCTTTCAGCTCTCAATTATTTTGATCATTAATATTATATTTATCTCTTTATTTTATAAAGAGCTGAAAGTATCAACTTTTGATCCGGTCTATTCACATATTATCGGCTTCAGTACAACACTGATTTACTACCTTCTGATGGGACTTGTTTCTGTCACTGCAGTCACTGCATTTGATGCGGTCGGTGCAATACTTGTCATTAACTTCTTTGTAGCGCCGGCAGTTACAGCATATCTGCTCGTCAAACGTCTCAGCCATATGATTATTCTGTCCTGTATTTTTGCAGTGATTAACAGTTCTCTCGGCTATATGTTCGGTATGATGCTTGATGTTTCCATGTCAGGCGCAACATCATTCGTCGCGCTGATTATCTTTTTAATTGTTTTTCTTGTGAATCCAAAAGGTTACTTCAGCACCGTCTTAAAAAGACGCAGGCAGAAGAAAACATTCACACGAGCAATGATTTTAATGCTGATGAATGAAGACCGCCATCAGGCACTGACAAGAGAGGAAATCCAGTCACACTTCGGATTGGATGATTCAGCTTTCTATAAAAACATTGAATACCTTCTGCTCAATGACTATATTGAAAAAGAAGATAAAAAATACAAGCTGACTGACCGCGGTGAAGAATACACACATTACACCCGTATCAAATACGAGTTGCCAGCACAGTGATTTTTATTCATAATAGAGGTACATTAAAGTCATTGGAGGGGTAATTTTGAGCCCTACTAAAGAAGATTATTTAAAGATATTATTTGAACTTGGCGGCAGAACGCTGCAGGTTTCCAATAAAGAGATAGCCAGCCGGCTGAATCTGTCACCACCGACGGTGACCGAGATGATGAACAGTCTCGTAAAAGTCGGATGGGTGGTATATACGCCGTATAAAGGCAGTATGCTGACCGAAGAAGGTACAGAATATGCCAAAAAGCTCATCCGAAAGCACCGCTTATGGGAAGTGTTCCTTGTTGAAAAACTCAATCTTGATATTAATGAGGTACACCGCGAAGCGGAACTTTTGGAGCATGCAACGAGTACTATTGTCGCCGACAGACTTGAAGCGTTCCTTGAATTTCCTGAATACTGCCCTCACGGCGGTGCAATCAGTCCGGAATTAATGGACGTTCAGGAAGAAGAAACATTCAACTTAACTGAAATCAATGAACATGAGACGGTGATGATTTCAAGAATTGTTGATGATAAGAAACTGCTTCAGTACTTTAAAAACCATAATTTAAATATTGGTGATGAAATTACTGTCGATGAGATTGATAAAGACCTTGATCTTGTCACACTAAAGAAAAAAGATGACGATACAGATATTCAAATCAGTATTACCATCGGTCAGTATCTATTCGTGGAAAAAATTAAATAATTTGTAATGATAATTCCTGTTTTGATTTAAAGCAGGAATTTTATTTTTTTTGAAATGGTGTTTAATTTCCCTAAATACAGAAACATACATCAAATATCCGTATAGTACATTGACATCTGCTCATTATTAGCATAAAATCTTTAGTTGATAATGATTATCAATATCAATATATTCGGAAGGTGACATAATGAATAAATTATTAAGTTTTTTATTACTTTTAGTAATATCTGTTTCACTTGCTGCATGTAATTCGGAAGACAACAGCGAAGACACTGCAGCGGACACACCTGAATCTGATGATTCTACTGTGACTTATGAGTCAGAATTCGGACCTGTAGAAATTCCGGCTGATCCAAAACGTATTGTTGCACTTGCCTACGCACCTAACCTGCATTCACTGGATACAGAGATTGTCGGTGCAGACCAATGGAGTAAAGCGAACCCTCTCTTTGAAGATGAACTTTCAGATGTGTCGCAGGTCACTGAAGCAGAACCTGAAACAGTACTTGCGGAAGAACCCGATTTAATTATTGCAGGTGCCAATATGGAGAATCTTGAAGAACTCGAAAAAATTGCACCTACTGTTACATACACATGGGGTAAACTCGATTATCTGGAGCAGCAGATTGAAATTGGAAAACTGGTCGGGAAAGAAGATGAAGCCAGAGAATGGGCTGAAGACTTTGAAAACCGCGCTTCAGAAATCGGCAGGGAAATAAAAGAAAAACACGGTGATGATGTGACAGTTACTGTTCTTGAAACAGATGGTAAAGGATTTTATGTGTTTGGTGAAGCCTGGGGCAGAGGCACTGAAATTCTATACCAGGCAATGGATTTAAACATGCCGCCTAAAGTAGAAGATGCAGTGTCAAACGACGGCTACTACGAAATATCCCAGGAGGCGCTCTCAGAATTTGCAGGAGACTACATTATTTTGAGCCGTGGTAAAAATACAGACATATCGTTTACCGAAGATGATGTATGGCAGTCAATACCGGCTGTTAAAAACGGCAATGTTATCGAAATTGATACTGAAGCAACAAGTTACAGTGATCCGACTACACTTGAATATCTGATGGACATTTATAAAGAAGGTCTTCTCGGAGAAGAATAAGTTCCCTTCAGAATCTGTAGTCTTAATCAGCAGAACTAAAAAAAGTATGCCTTGAATGACAAGGCATACTTTTTTCTATGTCAGCGTTACTAACTATTGGGTGCTGCTCTATTCGGAAAAGAAAAAGAGCACAGCCAACGCTGCACTCTTCAAAACTTATATTATTCTACTTCGTTTCCAAGGTAGGATTTAAGCATCCAGTTATTTTTCTCAACATCTGTAATCATGCCGATGAACATATCTGCAGTGCTGTCATCGCCAGCTTCTTCTGCAACTTTAACACCTTGGTGCATTTCAGCGATTAATACATCAAAGTCTTCTGATAACTGCTTAACCATTGCGGGTGCATCTAAACCGTATTCGCCTTCTTCTACACTTGCTTCTTCAATAGCTTCAGTCTGCTTAGCGATTGGTGCACCGCCGATTGCAAGGATTCTTTCTGCAAGATCATCTACATATACTGCTGTTGCATCGTAAAGCTCTTCGAATTTAACGTGTAATGAAAAGAAGTTTGCGCCTTTAACATACCAATGGTAATTATGAAGCTTTGTCCATAATACTGTATTATTCGCTAACTGCTTATTTAATGCCTCTACTACTTGTGTTTTGTCTTGTACTTGTACCATGAAAAATCACCTTTCCTTGTGATATTATTTTTTATTTAGAATCGTTATAAATAACTTCTAAATATACTATAATACTGAACGGGTTAAATGTCAACACTATTTATAATAATTATAAATAAGAGTTTTTATTATCCCTTTCCATTGTATGATTACCCTAAAAACACAATTATAAACATCGATTGAGAATTTTTCTCAATTAATTTTATTACAGCAGTCCGGCCATTCTCAATCCGTGATAAATACCGTCATCTTCTACATCTTTAGTGACATGCTTTGCCGCCTGCTTCACGTGATCTTTCGCATTTCCCATGGCATAGCTGTTGTGTACTGCCTGAAGCATCTCAATATCATTGACACCGTCACCAAATGCGTACTGTTTCTCTTTTGAAAAACCAAGTTTATCCGTAACAATTTGAATGCCTTCTGCCTTAGACCCTGCTTTAGGTGTGATATCCATAGAAAGCTCATGCCATCTGTAGAATTTAAACACATCATTAAACTGATTTTCATATATCCCCTCTTCACCTTCCGGACAGAACAGGAGTGTCTGATATACATCTTTATCTTTGTGATCATGTGATTCTTCCTGCGGCAGAATATCTATTTTTAAAGAATCCAGTCCCGCTTCAACATAATGGTGCTCGGGAAAATTTGAATACATTTCTTTCTCATCCAAATATACAAGCGGATGTTCATTTTGGATGGCAAGATTCGTAATTTCTTTAAGTCTGCTGCTGTTTAAAGGGTTCTCATAAACAACTTCCCCTTCCAAAACCACATACTGCCCGTTTAAACTGATGTAAGTATCAATTCCAAGCTCTTTCCTTAAATCTTCGTACATGAAAGGCGCACGTCCTGTTGCAATCGCAACAATATGGCCGTCATCTTTTAACTGCTTGACTGATTTCTTTGTTGATTCCGGTATCTTTTTCTCTCCATTGTATAATGTACCGTCGATATCAAAAAAGATAATATTCTGTTCCTTCATTCTTTACACCTCTATAATGATTTAATTTGCATACTAAAAAACATCAATACGTGAAACACCTACGTAAACAATCACAACCGCAATAATCCATATCACAGATAATACCAGGTGTGATTTATCATGAAATGCTGTGTATAACTTAAAATCAATGACACTGCTCAGTAGAAACTGCCATGCCAGCACAGTCGCAAGCACCCATATTGATAATGATTCCTGCCCTGTAAACAACAATACTAAAGCTACAGCATATGTGAGCGTCATCATAATCAGGAAAACACGCTCCAGCATTTTGATATTAAGACGTTCGATTTTCAAAAAATCATCTTCCTCAGTATAACGCCTGTCATCAAAAGCAAAGTACCTTTTCCGTTTCGAAATAAAATGCGTATAGCCGCTTTTTATCAACAGTCCGCCAAATAAAATAAATAATAATATGTGCACTTTTTCAAACCTCTCAGCATTAAAATAATCATCAGTTTCATGTGAAACCTGACTTTTTACGTCTCTATTATACATTTAATATATGCTGAATGATATGAATCCGGATATTCTAAGCATCCAGTGAAAATACAATTTTGCCCATCATGCCACCCTTTTCAATTTCATCAAATGCTTTTTTAAAGTCAGATAGTTTATACACCGAATCAATAATCGGCTTAATGTTATTTTTCGCGGCAAATTCAGAAGCCTCTTTCAGTTCTTCAGTACTTGCCATAGTTGTGCCAAGTAAATTGAACTGACCATAGAAAAAGCTGCGCAGGTTAAAGTCTATCGTATCCCCTGTTGAAGATCCGAATGCTGTCAAAGTACCGCCTGTTTTAAGTACACCCAGCGCCTTGTTAAATGTTGCAGCTCCGACACTTTCAATAATTAAATCAATTTGTTCATCTTTCAGGCTTTCTTTCCAGTCTTCGTCATTGCCGACTGCAAAGTCTGCACCGAGACTCAGGGCCTTCTGCCGTTTATCTTCTGAACGAGACGAAATAATCACTCTCGCTCCGGCACTTTTTGCCATCTGAATCAAAAATATTCCCGTACCGCCTGTCGCTCCCGGAATAAATACAGTCTCTCCGGACTTAAGATTACCGCGTGTAAACAGTGCACGGTATGCAGTCATTGCCGCTAATGCAAACGTCCCTGCTTCCTCCCATGATAAATGTGATGGTTTCGGCAGTACATTCTCAGCCGGCACTGTCACATATTCACCGAAAGTTCCATGGTACGGGAATCCCATAATTTCAAAACCAGCCGGCGGTGCCGCACTGTTCTTCTCCCAGCCAAGTGCAGGATTAATAATCACTTCTTCACCCGGCTGTACACCTGTTACATTTTCCCCGACATCATCAATAATTCCTGCACCGTCAGAACCCAGTATAAAGTAAGGATCTTTCTCATCATGCCTGTTAGGCACAAGTAAATCTCTATGATTTAATCCGGCTGTTTTTAATTTCACGCGTATTTCACCTTTACTGACCTCAGGCTTTTCCACTGAACCGTACTGCACACCTGCCAAACCTTTTTCACCTTCATGAAACACTGCCTTCATAATGATATATCTCCTTTAAACTCAAGTATTTTTGTATAACTCGAACGTATATCTATTCCTCTAATCATAGAATTTAAAACCTTATCCTAAAAAAACCAGCCCGGTCACTGCCGGCCTGGTTCGTTCATTATAAAAGTTCATTTGAAAGTTCGATAATATATTTTAATTTATTCCACTGATCCGCTTCTGTCAGCTCGTTACCGTGATGCGTTGAGGAAAAACCACACTGCGGACTGAAACAGATCTGTTCTTTCGGAAGAATTTCCAATGCCTCTTTCAGACGTGCTTTAATCTCTTCTTTATCTTCAAGTTCACCATGCTTTGATGTAAATACACCAAGGACGACTTTCGGCGCATGACCTTCTGTCGGTATTTCTCTTAATGGTTCAAAGTCGCCTGAACGGTCATCATCATACTCAAGGAAAAATCCGTCCACTTTTTCTTTCGCAAACAATACCGGGGCAATGTGTGCATAACTGCCTTCATATCTCCATCTGGAACGGTAATTCCCGCGGCATAAGTGTGTTGTGACCACCATATCATCCGGCTTATCTTCAAGCGCGCCGTTAACCACTTTTAATGCGAGCTCAATCAATGCCTGTCTGTCGAGGTCAGTATCTAAAAATGAAATATCCTCACTGTTTAATGATGCGATATATACATCATCAAGCTGCAGGTAGCGGCAGCCGGCATCATAAAATGCCTGAACCGCATCTTTATAAGTCTGAATAACATCTTCTGCATACTCAAATATATCAGGGTAAATTTCTTTATTTCTAATACCGGACATAAAGAACTGGTTCGGACTTGGAATCGTCTGTTTCGCAACCGCACGGTCGCCGACAATATCCCTGAAAAGAATGAAATCTTTTACATGCGGATGATCCGGGTTAAATTTAAGTTTCCCCGTATTCTTTACATGGTAAGCTTCCGTCTTCATTCCTTTAAAGGAATAGCCTTCCTCAGGAATATAGCCTTCCGCACCACCGATGTGCTCCATGAAATCAATGTGCCAGAAACGGCGTCTGAACTCACCGTCTGTCACTGCCCGGAGACCGATTTCAATCTGTTTGTCTACAACCTTTTGAATCTCTTTCGTCTCAATATCGTATAATTCTTCGTCTGAGAGATTCCCTTCGGCATTATCTTTACGCGCCTGATGGATACGTTCCGGACGCAGTAAACTGCCGACATGATCCGCTTTAAATGGTCCTGTAAATACTGTATTCGTCAAAATAGTCCCTCTTTCAATCTATGTTTATTTTTATAAAAGCGTTTCTGATAACTCAACGATGTATCTTAATTTATTCCACTGTGCTTCTTCAGTTAAAATATTCCCGTGGTGAGTAGATGCGAACCCGCACTGCGGACTTAAAGAAATCTGCTCTTTCGGAATAAATTCCGCTGCTTCTTCAATACGCGCTTTAATTTCTTCTTTGTCTTCCAGTTCACCATGCTTTGATGTGAACAGTCCGAGCACGACCTGTGGGCCGCCGTCAGGAATTTCTTTCAGCGGTTTAAAATCACCTGAACGATCATCATCATACTCGAGGAAGAAGCCGTCCACTTTCTCTTTCGCAAACAATACCGGGGCAATTTTCGCATAACTGCCTTCAAATGCCCATTTTGAACGATAGTTCCCGCGGCATAAATGCGTCGTAATCACTAAATCATCCGGCTTTACTTCAAGCACACCGTTAATGACGCGCAGTGCCAGTTCAATTAACTCATCAACACTGTAATCTGTGTCGTTAAACGGAATTTCATCCGCATTCAACCCTGCGATATATACATCGTCAAACTGTAAATACCTGCAGCCGGCATCATAAAATGCAGTAACTGCATCCTGATATGCTTTAACAATGTCGTCGGCATAATCCTCAACATCCGGATAAATATCATAGTTTCTGATCCCAGCGTTAAACAGCTGGTTCGGACTCGGAATCGTCTGTTTCGCAACAGCCCGTCCACCGACAATTTCATTAAAAAGTTTAAAGTCACGGACGTGTGGGTGATTTTTATCAAAACCGATTTTCCCTATATTTCTGACGTTGTATCGCTCTGTTTCTTCACCGACGAATAAATAACCCTGATCCGGCACATATCCTTCAATACCTGTAATGTGCTCTAAAAAGTCAGTATGCCAGAAGCGGCGTCTGAATTCACCGTCAGTCACTGCTTTTAAGCCGACTTCAATCTGCTTATCAACAATCTTCTTAATCTCTTCCGTCTCAATTTCATATAATTCATCCGCCGAAATTTTTCCTTCCGACTTATCCTTACGTGCCTGATGAATCCGTTCCGGCCGTAAAAGACTGCCGACATGATCCGCCTTAAATGGTCCATTCACTCCTGCTGCCATTGAAACCCCACCTTTTTGATTTAATAAATAAACCCCTCCTATCTCAAAGATAGAAAGGGCTTATTTCAACCGTCTCATCTTTAAGCTCATATAAGCTCCATGGAATTAGCACAGTACCTAATGGTCCGCTGCTGAGGTATCGACAGGCCAGTCCCTCCACCTCTCTGGATAAGAATCAGATTTATTTGATTAGTGAGAATGTTAAACTATATCTAATTTTCTGTCAATAAGTAAAGTATCAAAATGCTTCAGCCGGTCCTCTTGTTTATACTCTGAATGATCTATCCGGATGAATCAATGGCGGCATATTAGAAACATGTCCGTTCAATTTTGAATTGGTCGTTGGAATGATTGACTAGTATATCAAAATGCACGCTTTCAGGGTGCATGAATAATTCATATTGTATTCTTCTCTCTTCGTGGGACTGATATAATGCCTCTGTTTTACGGCCGCGGTCGTTAATATCTCTGTCGAGCCTTCTGTTCAATTCCGTCTCTCCATCAGTATAAATATAAACCGAGCAGTCAAAAAGTGCCGGATCAAGAAAAGCAATTGACATTCCTTCCACAACAGTGACGCTGTATCCCGCAGACATTACTTCTTCAGGCATCCACTCTTTATGAATAGTCAGTACATCACGACCGCCTTTAATACTTTTCAAATCACGTTCCAGTCCAGATAATTCATGGGCGGAAGGCATACATGCCGTCGGTTTAAAACGATGGATTTGACCATTATATTCATATACCGCTTCCAGATGTTTTCTATACGTGCCGTGAATAATATACGGGTCTGTATTCAAATAATTGTATGTCCCCGGTTCCAAAGCACTGCATAATCTTTCAGCAAACATTGTCTTACCTGCTGCACCGTGCCCGGATATACCGATAATCAGATGCTTTTCCTTTGAAACTTCTATGAATCGAATCATATTTTCTACCAATTTTTTCATTAATATTTCCTCCTGTTCAGCTGAATATCTCGTTGTTATCATAGTTAAAATAAATTCATCGCCAGATAAATCACAACTGTCACTGTAATACTGCTGAGAAGTGTTGAATACAGTACAGTCTGTGCATGAAGTTCCGGCTCTACATCATATTCCAGGGCAAGGGTCGCAGTATTTCTAGATGTTGGGAATGCACTTGCGATTAACAGAGACTGTGCAATCACACCATCTATTCCTAAGAGATAGATTAATCCCAGTGCCACCGCCGGGCTCAAAATGAGTCTGCCGACTAATGCCCATCCGATGACTTTGTGGAATGTTTTCACTTCAATACTTTCAAGCTGCATTCCGAGCAGTATTAATGCCAGTGCTGCAAAGCCGCCGGCAAGCTGTTCAATCGGCACCAGTGCGAAGTTTGGAATAGGTATATCCACTATTTTGAAGAGAGCCGCAATCCATAATGCATGAATAATCGGCAGTTTCAAAAGATCTCTTAAGATATCAATGATAGATTTGGATACAGAAATCAAATTGTAGAGACCGTATGTATAAGTTAGTAGATTCTGAATCACCAGCACAATAATTTGGACCGATACACCAAGCGGGTGTGCACTGAAAACAAGCTGACTGACCGGCAGCCCGTAATTGCCGGAGTTCATTAAAGAAATACTGTTTTTCAACACTGTCTGTTCATCTCTTTTTAAATTTAGTATTTTGGAAAACACATTGCCGGTAATAATCAGTATTGACACAAACAGCGCCATATATATGACGAGTTCAGTCAGAAGTGACAAATTTATCTCGGCCGAATATATATTAATGAACACTGCCGCAGGCATGAAGCAGTATGTTACAAGATTCGCAATCGGCTGAAGTCTGAAATGAAATTTCTTCTGAAGCAGTGTACCAATTCCGATCAGAATGAGAATCGGTACAATAATATCAACAAAAAGCAGGCTGATATAATTCAATATACTCATCTCTTTTCTATATTATAAGTACTTCTTATTTTATCATGAGATAGTAATAAGAAAAACTACACTTATATAAATTCACTTCTTTTTATATGACTCTTGAAAATAATGAAAACATTTTCTATAAAAAACTTCCTGAATCCCCCTAGACACCACACTATAAATGTAATAATATATCACTCATGTTTTAAGACAGATATATAAAGGAGGATTTATCATGGTTAATGTTTCACGCAGAGTTGTTCTTGCCGTTTTTATGATTGGTACATTCGCAATCGGGATGACCGAATATGTAGTTACCGGACTGTTGACCCAGTTTGCACAGGATTTAGATGTACAGGTTGCAACGACAGGGTTACTGCTGAGTGTATATGCCATCAGTGTGACGGTATTCGGTCCGGCAGTCCGGCTGCTGACACTGCGTTTCTCACCTAAACTGCTGTTACTCATATTGACCGCTGTCTTTATCGGCAGTAATGTTGTCGCTGCTCTTGCTCCGAATTTCGAGACACTGCTCTTGTCCCGGCTGCTGTCTGCAACGATGCATGCACCGTTTTTCGGTCTGACTATGAGCCTGGCCATGGCAATCTCTCCACCGCATAAAAAAACAAGCAGTATCGCAGCCATTAACGGCGGTCTGACGATTGCGATTATGCTTGGTGTTCCGTTCGGTTCATTTATCGGTGCAACACTCGACTGGCGTATTGTCTTCTGGATGATTGCTGCACTTGGTGTAATTACTTTAATCGGACTGTTCTTTGTTACACCGAACTATCGTCCAAAAGAGATTCCTAAAGTCAGAAATGAATTATCGGTATTTAAAAACAAGAATGTGTTAATGGTTATTTTCATCATCGTCTTCGGTTTTTCCGGTGTCTTTACCGCCTACACATTCATGGAGCCGATGCTCCGTGATATTACAGGCTTTGGTGCTCTTGGTATCACCATCAGCATGTTCTTATTCGGTGTCGGTGCTGTAAGCGGAAACTTTCTGTCCGGTGCCGTACAGCCGAACATGTTAACAAGACGTCTGATTATGACCATGGCTGCACTTGGTGTGATACTGCTCTTATTCACGGTGATGCTTGGTACACCTGTATTTGCGTACCTCGCAAGCTTTTTATTCGGTGCAGGCACTTTCGGTACTACTCCGTTACTGAATGCAAAAATCATTTTTGCCGCTGTCGAGGCGCCTGCACTTGCGGGTACACTCGCTGCGTCAGTATTCAACCTTGCCAACTCAATCGGTGCCACACTCGGCAGTGTACTCCTCGGGTCCGGCCTCGGTTACACAGGTATTACACTCGTTGCTGCCGGAATGATTTTATTCGGCGGGCTGTCCATGGTAATCGGCAGCAGATTTGAGGATAAAAGCTTATTCGAATCACCGCAGCAATCCTAAAAAGAATCCGTCACTTAATTGTGACGGATCTTTTTTTATTCTTCATCTTTTGAAATACCGAACTGGTCGACAAGCTCGACTTCTCTCTCTTCACCTTCTAACAGTTCACCTTCCACCTGATACATGCTGACTGTCATTTCGCCGCCCTCTACTTCATATACGGCAAAATTTTGAGTGTCTGAATCGCGGTTGTTAGAATGAGATTCCTCAAAATCATCTGTTTCCTGCGGCTGGCCGCCGAAGCCGAAAAGGCCGTTATAATAATCAATATCTCCCTGTGTCATCCACTCAAGCTCCGGTCTGACCTTATGCACGTGATCCACACCTTTAGAGTAGATATCATCATATTCCTTTGTACCCCCGGTATTTGGCAGCACGTAAACTGTGCCGTCAGGGTTCTTCATGTATTCGACACCGTTGTCCCCTTCAAATGTTTCCACATCTTCCACTACAGCATTCGAGAAGTTCTCCTCCGTCGATACATGCTTCAACGAATGCGTTCTTGAAATGACATGATCATGTCCCTGCAGTGCCATATCAATATCCAGTTCATCGATTAATGCTGTTAATTCCTCTCTGACTTTCTGCACATCTTCATCAACTAATGAATGATAGGATTTCGAATAAAGCGGCTTATGATAATTCAAAACAATCCACTCTGCACCGTTTTCCCGCGCCTTCTTCACATCTTCAGTAATCCAGTTCATCTGTTCCTCTCCGATTGCCTTACCTTCCGGATTATCTTCAGATTCTTTATTGTCATTTGTGTTCAGTGTAATAAAATGCACCCCGTTATAATCGAAGGAATAATATGAACCACCGTCCACTTTATCATTGGTCACCGGCACATTGACATGCTGGTTGAATATTTCAGGAAGCCTTTCCTCATAACTTCCGAGAGCATATTCATCATGATTCCCGGGCACCACTGCCATTGGTGCACTCATGAACGATTCACGTGACTGCTCAAATAAATCCACCCATTCATCTTCCACTTCCGCCACTTCCACAACATCTCCAGTATGGAGGACAAAGTCTGTATCCTCTGCTGTTTCCAGGGCGTTCTTTAAAGTATCCGCTCCGAATGCCGCTTCATTCCTCAGGTTTTCATTCCAATAGGCATTTTGTGTATCTGTATAATGTACAAATTTAAAAGCGTCACCCTTTTCACCAGACGTTTTAAATTCCCCGGTTTCACTCTGCTCTCCTGATTCACTGCCGACTTTGTAGTAATATGTAGTATCCGGCTTAAGTTCTGCCGCCTGTGCTTTGTATGAGTATTCCGTCACATCCGTTAAATCCATCTGACCGACTGCACTGCCGTACATCCACTCATCGCCTGCTGCCTGACTGTCTGTGTAATACCCGTTAATCAGAGGCTGACCGTCCTTCTCCACCGTCTCTCCCTCATCATCTTTTTCTACATCCGCAAAAATAAAGTGCCCGTCTTCATCACGTTCACCATATTTTGAAGTCACTTCCTCTGCCTGAGCCTCAAATTCTACCGCATTTTCGAAGTCCTCAGATTCAGACACCCAGACTTTCGCATCTTCAAATAAATCTGTTGTATACCAGTTGAATCCCATTTCAGATGTGGTATTCCCGTTAAATGTCGTAATGACACGGTTTGGTGTATTATTCTTTTCGACCGGTGCCACTTCCGGCTTCTCTTCTGTGAGTTCGGGATTAAAACCATCTTCTTCTGCATACACTTCCCCGCCTGCTGCCGCTGATACAAGCAGGCCGCCCGCCATTATTTTCATCATTAATTTCCTGCTGGTTAGATGATTGAGTTTCATGAAATGCCCTCCTAGTTAATGTAAATAAAGTATCTCCTGCACATATCATGTTATAGAAGGAATATGGAGATTGTTTTAATTTCATGTTAAGAAATCTTAACTTAATGATATTTCATATTAATATACTTTATTTTTACTGCTGATTTTATTTTTTTAGGGTATATACCTTTAAATGGTTTTTATTCAAAGAGGAGGTAACATTATGAAATACTTGATGTATATCACAGCCGCCTTTATGCTGCTTTTCGCCGCATGCAGCAATGACGAAGACAGTTCTACGGAAGAAAATAACGCATCCGAAGAAACGGAAGCCGGCAGTGAAACAGATTCTTCAGATGAAAGTACAGCGGACACCACAGAAAACGAGAATGGAAATGAAGACAGCAGTGAGACAGAAAATGACACATCACTTGAAAATACAGAAGACCCTGTCGAAACAGAAGTCACTGATGAAGATCCTACCACACCGGATGAAGGCAATACACTTGAAACGACCCTGGAAGGTACAGAAGCTCTGATTCCGAGTACTGCAGATATTGAGATGGATACAAGAGGTTCTGATTACCTTAATATGATTCAGGACGACACGTTTACAAATGAGATCGGCTACGGTGCATGGGAAGACTATTTGGACATTACAGAGAACTATACATTACGGGAATACACAAATCCCGATGACACCGGATCAACACCGGAAGAAATAGAAGATTTAATGCCGGACGGTCTTGAAAAGAATGAAGCGGACTTTTCAGATACAGTGCATATGGTGGTTTACAGATACCCGGATGATGAAATGTATAATGATGCTGCCGGAGAACCTTCAATGATGGCTGAAATTTCATTTATCTTCGAAAATGACCAGCTGATTTTCTCATCGATTACACCCGGTTACTATGAAGCCGATATCTCTAATTTAGAAACACTGGAAACGCTCGGTCAGTTTACATCTATAGAAGAAGTTGCGGCAGTTGACCCTGACGTTTTTACTGTTGCTGAGATTAACCATCACGGATATGTCTTCCAGCAGCTCATGATCAGCGCTGCACCGACAGATGACTACCCCGGCAGTGCCGCCACCGCAGCATATGTTATTTTCCTCGGTGACAAAGTGATTCAGATGATTGCCTATCCGTTTATGGATGCGAGCCAGGATTTCCCGTCGTATTCATATCTGATATATAATACGTTTATTGAAAACCTCGCTGCTCTTGAAGATCAGATATAAAGAGTCCGGATATCCGGACTCTTTTTAATCACTTCAAAACATCTCTATCCTTTTCATACCCGAGTTCTTACTGATTCTGAACAAATCCGGGTCCTCATTGGACTAAAACACACAACTACATTTCCCGGGAAATAATCTATTTAGTTACCTTCCATCAATCGTTTTAAACGCTCTTCAAGTCTCGTTTTCCATCTGTCTGCAAGCACATCGACTGCTGTTACTCTTTTCAGCAATTCGATATTCTCTTTATCATGGTAGTATGCTTCATGTGACTCGTACACACTGACCGTACCGGATTCCACACATTCAACTTCATCATCATGTTTAATGGTTCCCGGTTCAATTACCCTGCATAAGTAGCCTGTGTAGCCGGTATCAATCATTCTTTTCATCAGTTTCTGCTTCTGTGTCTGCTTATTAATCGTTACGCACGGCATTCTTCCCTGCGTGACTTGAATCAGTGCGGAGCCGATTCTGTATATGTCTCCAACGCACACATCACGCTCTGTCATGTTCGTAACTGTCAAATTCTCGCCAAACGGTGCGTCCGGCAGTCCTGTACCGAATTCATTTTCCCAGAACGCATAGTGCTCATGCGGATATACACATACTGCACGGTCCGGTCCGCCGTGATGCTTTTTATCTGCAACATCATCCCCTTCAAAACCATCAAATCCCAAGTGTGCAGACTCAACTCTTTTTTTATCGATTCCGGTAAGCATTTCGCCTTCTTTGTAATTCATCTGTTTTGGTCTGCCGATAGATAATTTAACTATCTTTTTTGCCGTCATTCACCGATTCCCCCTCATTCTGAAATTCAATCTTAAAATTATCATACGCTTTCCCCGGGTATTTTTCAAAATGCAGCTTCATCAAATGTGATATAATCAGTGGGTATAACCGATTTTGCTCCACAGGAGATGATATTTATGATGTATCACAATGCCTCATCTTTAATACTGCAGACACCTGTCTTATAACAAGGTACTTTGCAGAAAATATTTCATTCACAAAGTATCTTCAAAAATAACCGATGATTCATTGTGAAAGGATAATTTAAAATGAAACCAATCATATACCCATACCAGTATAACGCTGTAAAAAAACATATTTTCCACTTATTGAACACTTATCACTCAGTCAACGACTTAAAAATGATTAAAAATATTCAGGAAGAAACCAAATTTCTGATTAAAGATTATTTAAAAGATGCTGGTGATACACTGGATGCACAGATTGACACTTTAATGGATATTAAGCTGTCTAAATCTCAGTGTGAAAAGGTTCTTGATCACTTAAAGGAATATGTCATTCCATTTACTGAACCGACTCAAAAGCAGATTGAAAAGACATTCAGGAAAGTGAAAAAGCTCAGAGTACCTTCAATCAGTGACGGACAGTACAGAGAAAGTACATTTATCGGCTGGAACGAAATATCCTCCCAGAGAAAATATATTCTCTACTATGATATGAACGATACACTGCAGGGCTTCTACGGTGATCTTTCACCGCAGACAGTCAAAGGATTCTGTAATATATGCAATACCGAGTCTGATGTTTCTTTATTTCTTAATAAAAGTAAAACAGGCAGTGACGGTCGTTACACTAAAAAGGGTGATTACATCTGCCGTGACAGTGAGAAGTGCAACCAGCAGATTTCAGACATCAGCCGCTTCCACCAATTTATCAATAAAATATTTTAACGTAAAACTGCCGGGAATCCCGGCAGTTTTATTTTCCATATAAAGGGTATGCTGTAAGCAATGAAGGGAGTGTTAAAATTTATATGGAAGTTTTAATCATTATTACATTCCTTATATTCGGAATTTCAGCTGCTGCGATGGGTGGTTTCTGCAGTCTGAGAGCGCTGGAACTCACAAATATTTTAAGAATAGACACTTTTAATGTTAAAGCCCCGGCCCGTATATCTGTTGCTGTATTCTTTATCTCAACCGCCGTTTTAGTTATGCTGAATATAATGCATTAATTTCCCAGCCTGATACTTCTGTATCAGGTTGTTTTTATTTGAAATAAAAATATAATTAGGTTGATAGAATATCACGAAATCAGACGAATGTATCATTAAGACAGGAAAAGAGGTGGGCAGGTTTGGATATGAGTGATAAGCGGATTATTAAAAGAATTAAACATAGAGATGAAACAGCGATTAAAAAAATTCTTAAAAAATACGGCGGCTTAATTAAAATGACTGCACTGAGACATCTATACAGTCACAGTGACTGTATAGACGAGTGTATCAACGATGTACTCTTTGCTGTCTGGGAAAATATAGATAATTATCATCCCGAAAAATCTTCTTTTAAAAACTGGATACTCGTCATCACTAAATATAAAGCCATTAATATCATTCGAAAGCACTCCAAAGATGCCCTTGTCGACACGTTCGATGACATGACTGTCATCGGCCGCAGTGATGATGGATTGTCTTTATGGGAAATGGAATGGTTTTCTCTGATAGAAACTCTGCCTCTTATTGATCAGGAACTGCTCACTTTAATTTATATAGAGGGATTCAGCCCGGAAGAAGCATCAGAAAAGACCGGTATGAAAACAAGCAATGTGTATAACTGTATATCGCGTCTGCGTAAAAAAATGAAGCTTCAGGCAGAGACGGGGGGTGCTTCAAATGAGTAAGATTTATGAAAAATTTAATGATATTAACGCCGGAGACGTCTCTTCAGAGCCGATGCACACCTCAGAAATTGAACATTACTATTCAAATTTTAAAGGTAAGAATTCAAATAAAAAAACGACCGGCCGCTTTAAACAAAAAAGATATGTTTTAGCATTGGCTGCAGCTGTCATTTTACTGTTGTCACCGCTTCTGATGTTAAATCAGACAATCCAGGCGCAGGTATCACAATTCCTGGAGGAACTGAATTTCAATTTAACCGATGTTTTTTCTGAAGATGCCTCACGTTACACTGTCGCTATGAATCAAACTATTGAGTATGAAGATATCGGCATACGTATTACTGATTTAATGGTTGGCGATGAGTTCATTATCTACAGCTTCCATGTCGAATTACCTGAAGGTGCTGAAGGTGCCCGGATGATGCTGAAAGCGGTCATCAATGATAACATAACTGCAACACGTTTCACGGCACACGGCACACACCCTGAAACTGATGGAAATATTGAGTCGACGGTCATCACTCAGCCGTTCACAACAGCTATTCCTGACGGTGAACTCTCAATAGAGATTTTTGTTGAGGAATTATTTTTCTTTTATGATAATGGGAATGAGCGTGTCCATTACTATGATTTGGGTAGTTTTCATACGACTGCATCCATTGAACCGCTGAAAAAAGATACACAGAGCATTACACTGGATCAAACGGTATTTTTTGGAGATGATTCAGTCCATCTGAACAGCTTTAATTTATCTCCGATTGATGCGTACTTTAGTTTATCAGCTGAACCGTCCGATGAAAGACACTATATTTTACTCACTGATGAAAAAGGACTTGAATACTATTTCATCGAAAATTCTGTCAGTCAGAATAGCGACAGGTCTTATGCCATGCTCGAAAATGATTATTTTGAAGATGAAAATATCGGTGACATACAATCACTCAATGAAGCTTCCGAGCTCACAGTATCTATCCTGAAACTACCTGAACTTGTCAACTTCAGCGGTGATAAGCGTTTTAAAGATACCGATATCATCATTCACACGAAATAAAAATTTCCCGGGAAAATACAATACACCCCTGAAGCTGAAAATTACAATCCAGCTTCAGGGGTGCTTTATTTATTTCACAATAAACTGCTCCAGGTTGTTAAGCGATGCATTTAACCCGGTTTCATGGTCATCCTGACTGATTCCCTCCGGGACATTAAAGCATTCAATACTCACCATAGTGCCTGAACTCCGCTTTTCATACTGCCACACCTGCCGCATTACACCGCCATACTCCGGCTGGTCCGACTCAAATACGACATCCATCACAATTTTTTTGTGCGGGATCATATCCACAAACTTCCCTTTCACTACATCGTGACTGTCATCCGTTTTTCCCTGAATTTCTTCATCATCGTATTTCAAAGTGATTTTAAATTCACCGCCGGTCTGCGGATCAAAGTAATTGACCTCCCCCGTCATACCTTCAGGCGGCAGCCACTGGATCAACATGCTCGACTTTAAAAGTGCATAATATAAATCTTTTTCCGGTGCATGAATCAATTTAAATGCACGGTCCACTCTGGTATTTTTCATTATCATCACTCACTTCTTAATCAAGATTGGCAATCATCCGTATACCTGTCATTCTCACAACATGATGTATCATTACCGTATTTCCATATTCACTTTACCCTTGATGCTTACTATAATTTTACATCATTTCGACGAATAATACACAACACAGCTTGTCTTTTTATAATGAATAAATGCTTCTCATCCGCCGGTAAATTCCTCTATAATAGGGAATAATATCGAAACAAAAAGAACGGGTGACGCACTATGGATATTAAACAGATGAAATATTTTGTGACCATTATTAAAGAACAGGGAATGACAGAAGCTGCTGATGTACTATTTATCTCACAGCCTACACTCAGTAAAGCCATCAAAGATATTGAAGCAGAACTTGATGTAACATTATTCGACCGTGATAAGCGTCGTCTCGCTTTAACAGATGCAGGCAGAGTACTCTTTGACCAGTGTGAAGAAATTTTAAGGCTGCATCAAAGACTGCCGGCTGATTTAAAAAATATGATGGGTATTTATCAGGGACAGCTCCGAATCGGACTGCCACCGCTCATGAATGTCAGAAAGCTGATCAAAGTGATTAAAGATTTCCACAGACAGTATCCGGAAGTCACTTTTCAAATGATTGAAGGCGGCAGCAGAGCGATTGAACAACATCTTGAAAATAATGAAATTGATGTCGGAATTACAGTCCTTCCAACACACAGTAAGTCGTTTGAAAGCTACCGTTTTATCCATGAACCACTCAGTCTTGTGGTGCATCAGGATCACCCGTTTGCTGCTGAAAACAGCATTGAACTTTCGCTTCTTGAAAAAGAGCAGTTGATTATGTTTGATGAGGATTTTTATTTGAATGAAATTATTATGTCTGCATGTAAAACAGCAGGGTTCGTCCCGGATATTATCGCCTGGACAGCGCAGTGGAAATTCATCGAGGAGATGATTGATGCCAACCTGGGTGTCTGTATTCTGCCGAAAAGCAGTGCCTCCATGCTTCACCAGTCTTTTGTGACCGTAGATATTTCAAACCCTGAAATGCACTGGAAATTAGGTGTCATCTGGAACAAGGCAGAACACCTCAATGCACTCACGAGAGAATGGCTCAATTTCTTCGAAGCTGCCTACAGCGACAGCTGATATCAACCGCTTTCATAGTCTGAAGCTATATTTTCTATGAATTTTATGTATTTTTATTACTATTATTCATGAATTACAATGATAACTATCATACAAAAAAGAAGGTATCGTAATTTATGACACAGTATAAAAATCCAAGAGACAGTAAAGTCATCAGTGTAGATCAGGTATTTGCCAATGACTTAAATAACTACAACACACTTTTCGGCGGCGTATTAATGAAGCGTATTGATAATGTCGCCTCCCTTTCTGCAAGACGTCATGCGAGAGCGAAGGAGTGTGTCACTGCATCCATTGACTCCATTGATTTTCTCCATCCAATTACACAATCTCACTCCGTCTGCATTGATGCTTTTGTTTCATATACAGGGAATACCAGTATGGAAGTATTCTGCAAAGTAATTACTGAAGATATACTCACTGAAGAACGTCAGGTCGCAGCAACCGCGTTTCTGACTTTCGTTGCGCTTGATGATAACAAACGGCCGATTAAAGTGCCCGCTGTTCTTCCAGAAACAGATGAAGAAAAATATTTATATGGATCCGGTGAAGAACGTGCAGAAATGCGCCGGACACGCAGAAAACACAGTAAAGAAATTACTAATCATATTGAAATCAAAAAACCGTGGGATAAATAGAAAGGAGAGAGAAGTATGTATACCAGTCAAAAGACGCTGTATCGAATTGAAGAGGACGTGACCAAACTCAGCCTCAGCTACCCTGAATTATATGAGCACATTAAGCACGTTACCAGTCTGACCCGGCAGATGCAGGTTCCATATATGTATCTGGCAGACTTAATCACGGATGATTCTAAAGAACCAAAACCAAAATTCATCCGGCCGTCAGTACTTAATGTCCTGATTAGTGAAGTTAAACAGCTGAAAGAAAGACCGTATTTCAATGCCTTTTTGAAGCTGATTCAAAATAACCGGTATAAGGATGCACCAGAGATTTTTCTTCTCATACTCGGTGCCAAACCTGAAGCACTTGCCAATAATGCCATCATAAAATAATATGTCATAGTATAAATATCGACTGTATGAACGTTAAACACAAGCTACAAAAGATCTCTGCCTTTACAGAAGAAGGCAGAGATCTTTTGTATTTTAGTTTAGTGAATGACATTCAACGGTGATTCGAACTGATGATTCAACAAACTTTTTAAATACATATGTGCCTTGTCGATAGTCATTTTGTTGTTATCGACAAAAATCCACTCCAAAAGAAGCATAATCGTATTACTGTAATGATTTGAAATAAGTCCAACAGGGAGCGAGAGATCTTTGTTGTTTAAACAACGGCTCATTTCAGCTTTAATCGACTGGTTTAGGAAATTCGAAAAACTTGTAATCAGCTGACTTTCACAAGTATTATGTCTCAATATCTTTTTAACGGATACTTGATTGTCTTCAAATAATGAATATAAGCCGTCAAAAGCATTGAGCAGTACTTCTTCAGATTTCATATCACTGTGTATATCCATATCAATATCTTTCGACATCAAATGCCAGCAGTAATTCATCAAATCAAATTTATCATAAAAATAGTTATAGAATGTCGCTCTCGGAAAATGACTTTCATCACAGATTTCACTCACTGTAATGTCATCAAAAGATTTAAACTCTATGAGATTGAACATAGCTTTTGAAAAGGCTTTGAGATTTCTTTCCTTCCCTTTTGTTATATTATCTGTAATATGGTGCTTCATCATTTTACACATCCTAAATTGACATTTTTAAACAAGTGTCTAAATCTATACAACTTTAAAAAATTATATATTGTAAATAGTAAATAATCAATCATAATGAAAGTGAATCATACACAAATAGACTTTTTATGAGGTGCAGTAAATGAAAAATAAAACCATGAAAGCAATGACAATAGAGAAATATGGAAATACTCCGTTAAAAATGAATGATATGCCTTTTCCGGTGATCGGTGATGATGAAGTACTGGTTAAAATTCATGCCGCAAGCATCAATCCGGTAGACTTTAAAATCAGGAACGGCGGCGGCATTCGTCTGTTTTTCAATTATAAAATGCCTTTAATCCTGGGTAATGATTTTTCCGGCGAAGTCGTGGATACCGGCAGCAGAGTAACAGACTTTAAAAAAGGCGATAAAGTATACGGACGGCCGAGAAAAAGTAAGATTGGTACTTTTGCAGAGTATATTTCCGTTGATTATAAAGAGATTGCTGCGATGCCTGAAAATTTATCATTTGAAGAAGCGGCAGCTGTTCCTTTAGTCGGTTTGACTTCCTATCAGGCACTGAATGACCGGTTGAATTTAAAAGCCGGAGATAAGATTTTTATTCCTGCGGGCTCAGGCGGCATCGGTACTTTTGCCATTCAGCTCGCAAAAATAATGGGTTTATATATTGCGACAACAACCAGTGATAAAGGCCGTGAACTCGCAAAATCGATGGGTGCTGATGAAGTAATCAATTATAAAGACGCCGACTTCAGTAAAGTACTTAAGGATTATGACGCAGTATTCGATACGATGGGTAAAAAGAATCTCGAAGATTCCTTCAAAATACTAAAAAAAGGTGGGAAAATTGTCTCCATCAATGGTTCACCAAATGTTGAGACGGGTAAAGAACATCAATTCAATCTGTTTAAAAATATACTGTTAAAGATGGTTTCTCGGAAAATAACGAAGCTTTCTAAAACATATAATGTTGATTATGAGTTTTTCTTTATGAAATCAAGTGGTAAACAGCTGGACATTATTAACACATACATCAATGATGACAAAATTACCCCGGTTGTTGATAAAGTATTTGCTTTTAAAGACACACAAAAAGCCATTGAATACTCAGAGTCCGGCAGAGCAAAAGGAAAAATCATTGTCAAAATGATTTAATCCGTAAAGGAGTGTTTATTGTGAAGAAAATCATGATTGTGAATACCAGTGCAACTGAATATACAGGGACCGGAAAACCGACAGGACTCTGGCTCGGGGAACTAGTTCATTTCTATGATGTATTTAATAATAACGATTTTGAAATTGACCTGTTCAGTGTTTCCGGCGGACGGATACCTATTGATCCCGCCAGTATCTCAAAAGCAATGCTTGATAAAACAACTCAAAAATACTATGAAGATGAAACATTCATGGAGATGCTTTCGAATACCAGAGAAATCAGTGAAGCGGACAGTTCTTTGTATGATGTCATTTATTTCACCGGCGGACATGGAACAATGTTTGATTTCCCGGGAAATAGTGATATTCAAAAAGCAATTTTAACTGTTCATAAAAATAACGGCATTATCTCAGCCGTGTGCCATGGTGTTTCTGCACTGATTGATGTAAAAAACGAAGACGGCAGCTACTTCATCTCCGGCAGACACCTGACAGGCTTTTCTACACTTGAAGAAAAATTGGCACGCCGCACAAACTATGTACCTTTTCTACTCGAATCACTATTAAATACACAGGGTGCGGTATATTCTAAATCCATAATCCCGTTCAAATCATTTACCGTTAAAGATCAGAGACTAATTACAGGACAAAATCCACAGTCTCCAAAAGAAGTTGCTGAAAAAGTAAAGGCCGCACTGCAGAATTCTTTATAAATGAAGACATGAATATCCATATTTAAGTACACTTCAAGCAGCCACCAGTAATCCTGATATTTCTCTGGAATTCTCTGGTGGTATTTTAATGCCTCAAATTCACTTTTCTAGTACTCCTACTCTCGCAAGCTTCATGAAAACACATGAATAACATAATTTTCTACGCATTAAATTCTTATTTACCTCTAGAATTTAAGTCATCTATTTTGTCACTAAGTTTATCTAATTGAGAGTATTGTTAGGCATTACTCTCAATGCTATAATTGGTAAAAATAACTATTGGAGGTAACAATAATATGAAATGCCAAAATTGTGGTTCAGAAGTATTCAGCGGTGATAGATTTTGCGGTGAATGCGGTCATGAGGTAAGCTCAGTGACACAAGCCGGAAAACAAAATGAATCATACATAAACAATGAGTCTACTTCAGAAACGAATACAGAATCCCGCAGTACCAACACAGGCACATTATTCAATGACAGTTGGAATCTGATCAAAAGTGCCTTTGTCCAGCCTGCTCAACTAATCAGCTCAAAATCATTCTCTCCCGCTGCTGTTTCCGGAGGTGTCCCTGCTGCCTTGCTCTTACTCTTCAGCTTACTTGCATTTATTACAATGAGAAGTACTACATCGAGTGTTCAAGGTTTTTATGGTGAAGCTTTCGTTCCTATATCTGTATTTTTCTATACATTCTTATATGCAGTCTTGATATTCGCGCTGTTTTTCTTCATTACTTTTTTAATGAATAAAGTTCTTACTGTTAATTCCGCACCTATTGAGAAAGTTCTATATGATTTTTCAATTACTTCAATTATCATCATCAGTCTTTTCATCATCGGTATACTGTTAAATTTGATTTCATTATATGAAATTGGTGCTTTTTTCTTTTTTATCGGTGCAGCGTTATTTTCCTTCTCACCATTATATATTTTTCTTAAATACGCTGAGAACAATAATGCAAAATTTGACACTTACTATTCCATAGCAATCTATATCGTACTCAGTGCCATTGCCTACTACATTATTATCAGAGTTGTAGTAGCACAGGCAACAGCATCGTTCTTTAATGAATTCAACAGCTTTTTTTAATTACAAGTGGAGGAGATAAATATGAAGTTTTGTAAAAACTGCGGTGCAAAATTGAGAGATGACTCAAAAGTCTGTACACAGTGTGGTACTAATCAGTCAGAAAGCACACAAAATGAAAATAATACTGCACACTCAGAATACACCAGAAAAACACCGCCATCAGAACCACAAAAACCGATGGACCCTAAAAAGAAAAAGATTCTTTTCGGCAGTATTGGTGGCGTCCTGGTTCTTGCTGCTGCTTTATTCATTACTTATAAAATACTCGAGAGTGTATATTCCCCGGATGGTATGGTTGACGATTTCAATAATGCCGTTGCGAATGAAGATCCCGCTGCACTAAAAGATGCAGTTTCAACAGACATATCAGATGAAGAAGCAGCTGCATATATCGCATTTGTAGATAATGAAATTGGATTTTCCCAGTTTGGTTCATGGATGAATGAGGTTAAAGAGAATCTTTCAAATGATGGTTCCAGTCCAAATATTACCTCTAACGGCTATGACCTTGCCGCCGTAGAACAAACAGGAAAACATCTCGGTTTATTTGACGATTACGCTGTCACAATCCCCAAGTACAATGTGATGACGAACAACAACAATATCGTGGATACATTCTCTTATGAACTGAACGGCGATACTGTGGAATGGCAGACCAGCGAAGAAAAATTCAATGAATTAATTCCCGGGAAATACACTTTTTCCGGTACAGGAATTAAAGACGGGGAAAGCTTTGATGCAAGAGTTTCTATTGATTTTGCCGACTATGACTCTTCTGGCAATGTTGGTGCTGATCTCGATGTGGATTTATATTATGTATCATTCTCAGCCTCTCTGCCCTCCTCATATTTATATGATATTTCAGAAGATGATATCTCCTTTAATATGAATGGTGAAGAAGTTGAAGAGACAGAACTTCCCGGCTTTGACTCCACCTTTGTAGGTCCTCTGAAAAACGGCGAGGAATATGAATTTACAGGACAATTAAATTTCGAAGGTGAAACATTTGATATGTCTCCGGTCACATTAAACATATCACCTGAGGACTTATCAGGGCAGTACAACCCGGAACTCCCCCACCACGAAATTGAAGTGCAGTTTGATGATGAAGCAATCACGAACCATTATGATACTGTTCAGGAAAGAGAAGCCGTTGAAGAACAACGTGAAGATTTTGAAGAAAATTTAGAAGATGAAACAGAATCATTTATCAGAAGTTACTTTACTGCACTGCAAAGTATGTACTTCATGGAAGACATTAATGAAGTCGAGGATTATATCCAGGGAGATTCAGATATCGAAAGCCTGCTTCAATCCAATATCGACAATAGTAATTTTGAAAATATGACAATCAGTAATATCAGATTCTCAAACTACTCACGTGATGGCGACACCATTGAGATTGAGACTTCCACAAGAAGAAATCATGACAATCTGGATTCCCCTGCAACATTCCGTACAAAATATACAATTCAATATAATTCTGATGATTTATCACTCATCATCACTAATTTTGAAGACTTATAAACAAACAGGCACTGCCGCAGTAAATGCGCAGTGCCTGTTTTAAATAATTATCAACCTGTATTTAATCTCCCCGGGTTCTTAAGTTAAAACCCTTTTATTTTGCAGCAGTAATATACCCAATGTTCTCGAACCCCTTCACTTCATAGGCTAAACATCATTCTGTTTAATATCTGTGCCGCTTCCTGATTCATCTTCTGATACATTCTTTTTTATAGTCCGATGAATATTTTCAAGACTCATCAATATCAGACCCAGCATAATAAAGGTCACTATTTCTCCAGTATATACAGCAAGTATCCCGAGAATCAGTGCGTAAATAACATAATAAACATTTCCCATTATTTAAACTCCCTGCATTGTTTTTTTCGAATGTTTCACAACATATGTCACAGCATTTGTTGTGAGATTAACTGCTCTATTTCCCCTTAATATCTCATAGTTTAAATGCTTAATCTCTTCTTTTATTAATTCTTCCTCTTTAAAAGTTGACCTTAATTTATCAAGCAGCATATCTGTAGTCATATTAATTTCAAACTGAGGCAATAGTGCTTCACCTGTATATTTGTCTTTTTCAATAATTCCGGAATTAATGATTAAACATATCACACCCGCTTCAGTTAAATGATTTTTCAAGGCAGTCAGTACTTCATCAAATGTATTTTCATCTCTTACATGCTCCAATGCAGACACCGCAACAATAAAATCATACTTCCTCTGTTTCTTTATAAAAAAGTCATCTATTTCCTGAACTATGCCATTAATCTTTTCCTCTACACCGAATTTCTCCGCATTCTTCAACAATATTTCAACAGCTGAATCGAGTATGTCTACACAGTCCACGGCAGAACCCGGTTTCAACATTTCAGAAATCACTATTGAATGACGCCCTGTCCCGCATCCAAGATCCAAAACATTTATCTCTTTTGTGATATCCACACACTTTAAAGCCTCCATCACATTCTTTGCCGGCTGACTCAGCCAGCTCCCCTGTTCATATATGGTTTCTTTTTCGTAGAAAGTCTCATGATATATTTTTTCATTTTCTCTAATATCTTTAATCTCTTTTCTCATTTGTTCCCTCCTGTCGAGTACCTTCAGCTGCATTTAAAACCCACAGTTTCCTTACTATAACCATGCCCTGTCCACGGGAAAGTTAAACTGTTCGATATAACATTCCTAAAAAACTATTGTATTTATCAGAATATGATGATACTATTTAAAACGTAATTATTACGATTAAAACAAAGGAGCGGTTATACATGAAGAAAATCACTTTATTAAAAAGTGCAGGAATATTATCTCTTGCTCTAATGCTGGCAGCATGTCAGGGAGAGGAAGAAACTGCTGACAACAGTGCTGAAGATGAAGCGGCAACTGAAGAACAGGCATCAACAGAAGAAAGTGAAGAACAAGCTGCATCTGAAGAGACCGAAGAATCCCATGATCATGGCGAAGAGTCTCACGACCATGACGAATCTTCAGATGAAAACGCCGGAGATGTGGCAATCGAAGGGTTTGCACACCACTATCACACCGGGGATACTGTCAGCCTGACAGCAGAAACTGATGCTGATGAAGGAGACGGTCACTGGCACTGGTACATAAGAGGCGGAGATGAAGGTGAATGGGAAGCTGTCGAAGGTGCTGAAAGCAGTACTTTTGACGCAGAGGCTGTAGACAGCCAGCAGATTAAGGCTGTTTTGTATGACGGCGACCATAATGTCATCGGAGAATCCGAACCGGTCACTGTTACAATTGATGATCACGACAGTGAAGTATACGAAGGTTACTTTGATGATGAAGATATCGCTGACAGAGAGATTTCCGACTGGGCAGGAGAATGGAAATCTGTATATCCTTATTTTGAAAACGGCGACCTCGATGAAGTTTACGAACAAAGAGCCGAAGAAGAAGACGGAATGACATTTGAAGAATATAAAGAATATTATGAGACAGGTTATGCGACTGAAGTAGATAATATCGACATTACCGAAGACGGGGAATTTACATTCCACGACGGGGATGAAACATATTCAGGTACTTACGTAAATGACGGCTATGAAGTTTTGGAATATGAAGCAGGCAACCGCGGTGTACGTTTTGTATTTGAACTTGAATCCGGTGATGAAGAAGCGCCTCAATTTGTACAGTTCAGTGATCATAATATCGCACCGAAAAAATCCGGTCACTACCACCTGTATTGGGGCGATGACAGAGATGAACTGCTTGATGAAGTAGATCACTGGCCGACATACTACCCTGTAGATTACAGTACTCAACAAATTGTCGATGATTTACTGTTACACTAGTATCAAGATTTGAAAGGATTTTATTAAATTGAAAAATTTTAAATTAATATTTTTAATCATTGCTGCTGCACTCGCAGCAGCATGCCAAAACGGTAATGAATCAGAGAGTGAAACGGATTTAACTATTTATACTACTGTTTATCCTCTTGAATATATTGCGCAGGAAATCGGCGGCGATACTGTTGATGTGTCATCAGTTTATCCTCCCGGTGCGGACGGTCATTCCTACGAGCCGACCATTCAGGAAATGACCAAGTTTGCAGATGGAGATGCTTTTTTCTATGTCGGTGACTCGATGGAAGCTTTTTCCGATTCTATCGCATCAGCGCTCGGCAGTGAAGATGTTGAATTAATCGGTCTGTCTGAACATGAAGAGCTGTTCCAGAAAACACCGCATAACGAAGAAGAACCAGCAGACTCTGGAGATGCTTCTGTTACACTTCAAGGTGTGCAAGATCATTATCACACTGGTGATACGATTGAAATCACCGCTGAATATACAGGAGGAACTGATCATTTTCACTGGTATACCCGCGCATCTGAAAGTGATGAGTGGTCTGAAGTGAGTGGTGAATATCATGATACAATTGAACTGGAAGCAACTGATGAAATCGCTCAGGTAAAAGCTGAACAGTTTGATGAGAGCCATGAAGTACTGACTGAATCCGAGCCTGTCGATATCATTATTGATGATCATGAAGGTGAAGATGCACATCATGATGAAGATCAGAATGAAGAAAATACCGAAGAAGCGGGTAATGACACATCCTCAGACGGCAGTATTACTATTGAAGACCTTGCAGGTCATTATCATACCGGAGACATCGTCGAACTGAATGTTTCAGCGGACCTCGACTACGATACACTGCAGTGGTATACACTATCGCCGGACGATGAAGACTGGCAGGAATCAGATCAGTCTGATGAGACTGTATTTGAAGGTGAAGCAACCAGTTCACTTGCTCAGGTAAAAGTTGCCGCTCTCGATGAGAACGGTGAAGTCATCGAAGAATCCGATGCAGTAGATATTGTTATCGATGACCATGAGGATTCAGACCCTCATATCTGGATTGATCCGCTGAAAATGATCGAAGTTGCTGAGATCGTGAGAGATGAAATGACCGCTTTAAATCCTGAAGAGGAAGCACTTTATTCCCAAAACTTTGAGTCGTTAAAAGCTGATTTGGAAAATCTTGATCAGGAATTTAATGACACTTTGAATGACGGAGAAGAGAAACATATCATCGTTCCGCATGCGGCATTCGGCTACTGGGAAAAGTACGGTGTTGAACAAATTCCGATTACAGGATACTCAATGACAGATGAGCCTTCCCAGAGACAGCTTGGTGAACTCATCAATGCTGCACAGGATTACAACCTCGACTATGTACTGTATGAGCAGAATAACGAAGGCAAAATTTCAAGAGTCATCCAGGATGAGATTGGTGCTGAAGCAGAAGTCATTCATAATATGGAAGTCCGTACAGAAGAAGACATTGATAACGGAGAAGACTATATTTCATTGATGCAGCGCAATTTAGAAACACTCGTAAAAGTAACTGAATAGATTAACCCGGGCACACTTTAAGAAGTGTGCCTTTTTTGGTGGCTACTTTACGGTTTTTAGCTGATCCTTTCAACTTTCTGAATGAGTCATAGTACAGGCGACAGCGATATTAACTGTCAAAATAAATTGCTTTAACATACATATTATTTTATAATGAATGAACATTCATTCATTAATATAAAAGGAGGCTGTCTGATGTGAATACTCAAACCGAGCGGTTCAAAAAGATGAGGGAATCATCAAGGATACATATTTTAAGTTCTGCAGTGGATACTTTCATCAAAAACACATATCCAAATACTACAATTAAAAATATCGCAAAGGATGCAGGTATCAGTACAGGACTCCTCTATAGATACTTTGATTCAAAACAGAGCCTGTTTGAAGAAATTTTAAGGGACGCGATTGACGGTCTTAAACATATTACCGTTCAATTTCAAGATATAGAGACGCCCCGTGAAACACTGGAAGACGTCACCGGCCGTATTTTCAATGACCTGCAGAACGATGACCGGACAACAAAAAATATGCTCCTCATCGCACAGCACCTGACACTGAAAAATACGGACTCATTACTTCTTGATGAAATTATAAGGACTGACAAAGAAATGATAAACAGTCTTTCAAAATTAATTGAAGCCGGGCAGAAAAAGCATGTCTTTAATTCCGGAAACAGCTACAGTCTCGCCATCCACTATTTCGCGTCACTTCAGGGCACCGCTGTCATGAAACACACATTAGATGAAGATTATGTACTCATTTCTCCTGAAGTGTTTCTAAAATATTTAATACAGTAAAGGACTATAAATAAAATGATTAACAAAAAAGATAAATCCATCCTGAATATCATGATTATACTCGCACTTTGCTACATGTTAATATCCGGGTCTCTGCCCGCTTTTATATACAGTTACATTATCACATTTATCTATTTGGTATGGCTGACTTTCAGACGTGTCATTACTAAGTGGAACAAGTTTTTGTCACTCATACTCTACTCCATTTGTTTAAGTATACAGATTACCATTGCGGTTAATATGCTCGACAACTCCGATTCCTGGCTCGGTGTTTCACTGATTGAACGTCTGTTTCTGATGATTTTAATCTTTGCTCCGCTTTTTGTGGATAGATATATTAAATTTAATGAGAATCGGGACGGCGGCAGATGAGTATCCTTTAACAATTTGTATTTAAATCATCAGATGATCAGTCGTGATATCGGTAAAGTCGGCAGCCTGCAGAAGAAGCTGAACGGCAGTAATTTAAAGACACTCACAGAAAATATGAAAAGTACGAACTCTTTTGAGTACATTAATAAAGACTCCCTGGATGATGACTATTTCAAAGCTGTCGATCAGACCATGGATGATTCTAATATTTATGTTGTGATTTCATATACCGGAACCCCTGCGAATGACATGATTTCTTTATTTACAAAAAAAGAATACAATCATGCTTCACTGTCATTTGACCCCGAACTGAACACTATTGTCAGCTTCAACAGCGGAAACGGACTTCATAAACCCGGCATGAACCATGAAACGATAAAGTTCCTGCAGAAATCGGAAAATGCTAAAATACTGATTTACAGACTCGAGTGTACACGTGAACAAAAGATAACGCTGAAAGAAAATATTAAAACAATTAATGAGGAAGGCAGTTCGTATAATTTAGTCGGACTTCTGACACGGCATTCTTTCCGGCCGAATATCATGTTCTGCTCCCAGTTTGTCGCACGGATGCTGAGTGAAGCCGGCTTCAGCCACCTGCCTCCTGAAAAAGACTACTTCAGCCCGTCTGATTTAGTGGAGCTCGATTATTACCGGAAAATGATTTTTGTAGATGAAATTAAACTCGGTGAATAATGAAAACGTCCCTTTCCGGGACGTTTTTTTATACTTTTATACTGTTTTTCTTTCTGCAGCTGCTGTTCTGCCGTGAAGGATATAGTAAAGTCCGATCAATAAAAGTACCAACACGGAAAGTGCCAGGTAGAGATGACGATAGCCGAGGACGGGAATGAGAAGCCCGAGGATAAATGGTGAAAATCCGGCACCAAGGTCTGCAAGCATATAAAATGTAGATGTCGCAAGACCGATTTTCTCTTTCGGTGCTGCTTTGACCGCAATTGCCTGGGAGCTTGGGATCAGCGTACCGTAGCCGATACCGATAAATACGGCTGACAAAAGCAGCGTAAAACCGGTGGTCGATAATCCCAGAATACTGAGTCCGATAATAAATGAAATAAACGCCGGATACATCACTTTATTCTCACCGTAGTAATCAAATATTTTACCTGTAAACGGACGGGTAACGAGTGTACTTACTGCATACACAATAAAAAAGAAACTTGCTACTGTTACGAGGCCGATGGTTTCTGTATAAGCTGTTAAAAATGACAGCACACCTGCATATGCCACACCGACAAATACCGCAACAATTGAAATCGGCAGTGCTTCTTTCTGAAGATATTTTGAGATGCCTTTCACTGATTCGTTTTCCGCCGCTGAAACAGGTGTTACAGGGACTTTATTCACAAAAACAGACATTAACAGACTGAAGATAATGACTGAAAGACAGAAGACAAAGTTGACTTGATATCCAAGTTCTCCGTTAATCAGAATACCGATAAACGGACCGATGGCGGATGCGACCGTTGTACTCAGCGCATAGTAGCCGATACCGGTCCCTTTACGGGATTCCGGTACAATTTTAGAGGCAATTGCACCTGTCGATGTTGAGGAAATACCAAATGCAATACCGTGAAGGAATCTGACAAGCATCAATATCACCAGACTGTGAATCGTAAAATACAACGCAATGGTTATGACGGATGCAAAAAGCCCGATCAAGAGTATATTTTTCGGCTGCACCTGGTCGATGTACTTACCGGCGTATAACCGGCCGAACAGCATACCGATGATAAATATTCCTGCCGCGAGACCACCCATGCCTTCACTGGCGTGATATTTTTCTATCGTAAAGATTGTCATGGTAACAATCAGTGAATAATGAATGATATACATTAAAAAATTAACAAAAGTAATCAGAAGAAAATCTTTAGTCCATATCTTTTCTGTCATAGTAATAAACACCGCTTTCTAAAAACATTACTATATCAGTATAGGTATTAATATTATTATTGTATAATTAAAATAATAGATGTTTACATTAGCCGAACTTATGGAAGGTGACCAAGAATTAACTTTGACCAATTAAATTATGTAAAAGGGATTATAGAGACCGGCTCAATGACCCATGCCGCAGAAAAGATTCATATCAGCCAGTCTGCATTAAGTCAGTCCATCGTCAGTCTTGAAAAGGAACTCGGGCACCGCTTGTTTCAGCGTTCAAGAAGCGGCACTATTCCTACAGAGAACGGCAGAAAACTGATTCCGGTTATTTTGGAAATACTTGAGGCTGAGAGAAAGCTTAGAGACACAGCCACTACACTTTCTGCGACACTTAAGGGAACACTGACTGTTGCGACAACACCATCATTATTTATGACACTCATCCCTCAGGCACTCGCACGCTTCAAGGAAGATTACCCGCAGATTGAAGTGCAGATGATAGAAAGAGAGAACGATGAAATCATTGCCGCAGCATCGCGTCGGGAAGCGGATATCGGATTATGTTCACTTCATGCGAATGAAGAAGCTGCCGCTGAGTTCTCAGTATATCCACTCTTCTTATCCACCCGTTTCAAAGCCATTGTTCCTAAAGATTCAAGACTTGCATTTCATGATACTGTGACACTTTATGACATACAGCAGTACCCTTTCATCCTGTTCGACAGAGAATTTTACAATCTTCAAATCGAACACTTTGAAGCTGAAAACGGTCCGCTCAATATACTATTCAATACTAAAAACCCGAGTGTCCTGTTCCGTTCGGTATCTAATGGCACCGGCGTCAGTATTGTATCGGATTTAATGCTTTATAACGATCCCTATTTGCAGAATGAATCCATCACTGCTATTTCAATGGGCTACCCGTTTAATACAGATATTCACTTTGATGCCATCGCAGATAAAAATCCACTGAAACGTGAACTGATTGAGACCTTTATTACCTATTTAAGAAATGCAAAAGACCAGCTTTAGAGGCTGGTCTTTTGCATAATTGTTTGTAGATTCCTTAGATAAAATATCCGTTATAAGCCAACGTCAGCTGCTACAACAACTCGACTTTTGTTCCTTTTTTCAGGATGTTTTCATAATCGATATAATCATAGATATCATCACCTATATCACTGCTGAATGTTTTAAGCTCTTCGACTGTTAAGTCTTCAATACCTTTTTCATTATTTTCGCAGTAGATGACAATATTACCGACAATTCCGTGGGCATCTCTGAACGGCACGCCCTGCTTCACCAGATAGTCCGCAAGCTCTGTCGCGTTTAAAAATCCTTTTTTCACTGCACGTTTCATGCTTTCTTCTTTCACTTTAAGGGTTTCAATCATATGACTCATAATTTTCACACATGAGATTGTGTTGTCGAGTGCCGGGAAGAAAATCTCTTTCTCTTCCTGCATATCCTTGTTATATGTGAGAGGAAGGCCTTTCATCACGGTCAGGAGTGACATTAATGCACCGTAAACCCGTCCAGTCTTACCGCGAATCAGCTCTGCTGCATCCGGATTTTTCTTCTGCGGCATGATACTGCTGCCGGTCGAGTAGGCATCATCAATTTCGATAAAATCAAATTCCTGACTGCTCCATAAAATCAGTTCTTCACTGAGACGGCTTAAATGCATCATCAAAACAGCAAATGCTGAACTCAACTCAATCAGGTAGTCTCTGTCACTGACACCATCCATCATATTGGCTTTTGCCTTTGAAAACCCAAGTTCTTTTGTTGTCATTTCACGGTTAATATCATGTGTAGTCCCTGCAAGTGCACCACAGCCCAAAGGATTCTCATCCATGTTTTCCAGTGCATTTTCCACTCTTTTAATATCTCTTGAAACCATTTCATAGTAGGCCATCAAATGATGCTTGAATGTAATGACCTGTGCCCGCTGAAGATGAGTATATCCCGGCATAATAACAGGGTTCTCATCGGCGGTCTTTTTAAGACTTTCTTTCAGTGTCACGAGCACATCGATAACTTCCCGTGCTTTCTTTCTTGTATACATTCTTGTATCCACTGCGGTCTGATCATTTCTGCTACGTCCAGTATGAAGTTTCTTTCCGACCTCACCGATTCTTTCAATCAAATTGACCTCGACAAAGCTGTGAATATCTTCGTAATCTCCTTCAACCTTAAGTCTGCCATCTTCAATATCAGAAAGAATAGACTTCAAACCGTCTAATATTTTCTGTCCTTCGTCTTCAGTCAGAATTTCACAGGCAGTCAGCATATTTACATGTGCAATGCTTCCCGTAATATCTTCAAAATATAAACGTCTGTCTATATCGAGAGAGCTGTTGAACTCCTCCATGATTTGATCTTCTGCTTTTCGAAAACGTCCGCCCCAAAGCTTCATTATTCAATTTCCTCCTTGATGTTTATCGGTCATATTCAACCATTAATACTATGCATTCTTTTCTTTAAAATTAAATCTGCTCAATATAAATGTACCAATAACCATTAATACTATCGCGAACAATGCTGTCCACTGACTTTCTGTGATTGAGGCAAACATGAGTGCTGCCATTGTAATCACACTGTTAAAGACCGCAATTGGAATCTGGGTTTTATTGTGATCAATATGGTCACATCCTGCACCGGTTGAAGACAGGACAGTTGTATCTGAGATTGGTGAACAGTGGTCACCAAATATCCCGGCTGAAATCACTGCACCGATTGCGATATAAATTGAAATGTCCAAATGAAATGCCAAAGGAATCGCCAGAGGCAGCATAATCGCAAAAGTTCCCCATGATGAACCGCTCGCAAAGGACATTACCGCACCAACGATGAAGATAAGTAACGGAACAAATACTAACGGTACATTACCGTCAACAAGCTGAACGATGTACTCTGCAGTTCCCATTGCACCCAGCACGCCGCCTAAAGACCATGCTAAAATCAAAATGATAATTACGTTTGTCATCTTCTGCATACCTGAAGTATAAATTTCAAATGACTCTGCGATTGTTTTCACTTTAAAACCAACCATCAGAATAAGCAGTGTAAGACCTGCAAACAGATATGCTGTTGTTAAGGCCACTCTGAAAATATCCCCGTCAACCGGCGTCATCGGGAATCCCTGCGGAATTAATAAGCCAAATAACGTCACAAACAATACAATCAGAGGCAGCCAGATTAAAATCGGCTTACTTCTTGAATTTTCAGCTGCTTTCAAATCTTCCGGCATTCTCATTGGTTTTGAGTTCGGCCAGAATCTCTCACCTGTTTCAAATGTTCTTTTCTCAGCATTTTTCATCGGTCCGAAATCAAGTTTTGTAAATACAATCAACGGTACAATCAACACCGCAAGAATCGGATATATGAAAAACGGCAGGGAGTTCATAAAAGCGGTAAAATCACTCTCTGTGATTCCGAGTCTCTGATACTCCTGATTGATGAGTCCCATAATATAGACTCCCCAGCCGATAAAAGGCACCATTACAGCAACAGGTGATGCTGTAGAGTCAATAATCCATGCCAGCTTTTCTCTTGAAATCTTCAATTTGTCATATAATGATTCAAAAACAGGGCCGACAATCAGCGGTGTGCCAAGATCCGAGAAGAAAATAATAATTCCGCCGAACCATGTACCCATCTGTGCTTTAACCCTTGTATTCAGAAACTTGGTGGCACTTCCGGCAAAAGCCCGGCCCCCGCCTGATTTCTCCATAAGAGTAACAAAACCACCTATAAATAACAGCAGCACAATCACTCCTGCATTATAACCGTCTGACAACTGCACGAAGAAATAATCTCCAATCAGTGTTCGAATCGCGTCCAGCGGATTACCCAGCGACAAAATTAAAATCCCCGAGAATGCACCGACAAATAAAGAAAATATAACATTCCTTGTAGCAAACGCTAAAACTATTGCGATAATTGCAGGTAATACAGACCAAAATCCCCAATCTTCCATTTTAGTTCCCCCTTGTTTCTTTAATGATATAGATCATTAAAGGGTAAATACCCTTTAACATACCTATAATGATGTTTTCATAATACACCATTAATGAAATATTTGCAATATTTAAAATAAAAAGAAGAGCAGCATTTATTATACTCCTCTTCTGACCGGACTTCTATTTAATCTTTTACACTCACTAACCGGTATACTTTACTCGGTCTGCCTTTTGTCTCTGATGCCTGATCCCCTACATGTTCCAACAGACCGGCCTGACTGAGATTCGTTACTATTCTTCTTGAATTACGCGCCTCAATGTGAAGATGATTCACCAGGTCTTTTGATGTAAATTCAGGCCTTCCAAGGCTGTTAATCATCCCGATAATTTTATTATACGTCCGTAAGCTGATATTCGCGTCCTTCAGTTTGTCCGACACAATACCTTCTGTTGAAACCGTTGAAAATGCCATATGCTTTTTATTCCCGCGGGTTTCAATGACAACCCCCTCATCCTGAATCATTACAGACTCGGGATGCGTTCGTTTTTCAGTCTGTCGGACCGCCTGCACCGCATTCAGTTCTGCTGAAAAAGCGGTCTCCCCAAACCCGATTCCAATAGAAGCCGTAATATTATGCACGTTGCTGAATGACTGCTTCAACTGGTTAATTTTCCCGATATTCTTTTCTATAATCCCCCTGGAACTGAATATTGCATACCTGCCGTTCCCTTTTTCAAGTAGAGAGCCGTTCAAGCTTTGACACAGCTCAATCAACTGTTCCTTAATCTTCAGCTCCATATACTGCAGCTGATACGGACTTTTTGCATTTTCAATAATTTTATCGAACCCGTCCATATCCACCATAACAATCGCAATCTGTGTCTCCTTAAAATACAGTGTCTTCATCTTTTCCTTTACTATAAGAAGCGCCTGCCTAATTTCTGTATTGCTCATCGTATACCAGTATGCCGGAATTCCCTGTTCAGAGAGATTACTATAAACCTTCTGAAAACTCGTAATCACAGCTTTAACTTTTCCTGCTTCATACAATGACAGGTGATGTTCATACAATCCTTCAATATCTGTATCCACGTCATAGGTTTGAATAAAAATCTCCCCGAAATTAAAACTCAGCTGCTCCATCGCGTCATTGATTGTGTCCTCTGCATTATCGTCGATGCTTACAGTATCAACAGTGTTATTATGATCATGACCGATTTCTAAAAAACATCTATAAAGGTTCGCTTCAGTTGTTTTTACATAGACCAGGTGATCATCAGTTGAAAGCGCCCTTTTCGCTATCATGAAGGACAACTCCCCTGAAAACAGCCATATATCAATACGCTCATCATTTTCTCTGACAATACTATGTGTATCCTGTACGTTATCATAGGCAAACTTAACAAATGTAACATCATTCTCTGCTTTAAAATTGCCTGAAAGCGCCAGAATTCGCGCCGCAGTTGATTCAGAACCGACAATACCTATACTCAGCAAAATAACCCCTCCCCTATTTTCCATAATCGCCGTCATTACCGGATGATTATTGGATGCTCAGTTTCCAATGACCCGGATTCCCAGAGAACGACAGTACATAAATATTCCTATGTATTCATTCAAATATATCATAACTTTTCAAAACTGTACCGCCTGCTCCCCGCTGTTCATATATAATATACCCCCGGAAAATTCCGGGGGCAGCCTTTAAATCTTATTTCTGTTTTTCTTCAGTTCCTGAAACTCAGCTTTTAATGCTTTTTCTGTTCTCACTGCAGCACTTATTTTGCCTAAAGTAATGATATTGAAAATACGTACAGCCATAAACTGTACTGCTGAAAGAACGAGTGAAGTCTCTTTTTCAATAATTTGATTCATGTTATCCCTCCCGATTCATATCATCCATTAATATCCATTATAACTTAAATTTAGTACCCACGCTCGTGATTATACCTGTTGATTGAAGGTTGTGCTCCTCTGAGATATTCTTTCAAATTCGGAATAAAGATATCCCTTACTACTCTCCCATTATAATGGTCGGTGGATCCTGCTGTATGAGGTGTGATAATTACATTATCCATATCCCACAGTGCACTTTCCTCTGACAATGGTTCACTTTCAAAAACATCCAGTCCTGCACCTGCGATCTGTTTATTTTTCAGTGCCTCTATAAGCGCCGCTTCATCCACCACAGGTCCCCGTCCGATATTAACGATGAACGCACTGTCTTTCATCTCAGCAAATTGTGCTTTACCGATTAAGTGATGAGTTTCTTTTGTAAGAGGCAGTGCTGAAATAACAAAATCACTCCTTCTTAAAATTTCTGTCAACTGGTCCGGAGTATACATTTCATCCACATTATCTACCGCTTTTCCTGAATTCCTGACACCGAGCACTGTCATATTAAATGCCTTCGCAATTTTGGCAGTTTCCCGTCCGATTTCACCAACACCGAGTATCGCAATGGTTTTTTCGTGAATTTCACCGCCCGGCCTTGTCCTGCTCCATTCTTTTTTCTGCTGCGCTTTTTGATACGTATGAAACTCCCTTGTAAATCCAAGCATGAAAGCAAAAATAGTTTCTGAAATCGGATACCTGTGCACACCGCTCGCACTGGTTAAAGTAATTTTCTTTTCAGATATTTGCTTTAAATCGAGTGAGTCCACTCCTGCACTGAATGTCTGTACCCACTTCAGGCAGTCATTTTTAAAATAGAGCGCCTCCTTATCTTTTTTCCAGTGAAATAAAATCTCCGCCTCTTTTAAAATATCCTCGGATAAATCTTTGCCTGTATGAACAGACCACCCTTCCGCCGCTTCTTCAATTTCTTTCACATATTCCTCTTCCAAATCCATATGTACTGCCAGAATTCTTTCCATCATTTATCCCCCTCATATTTTATTCATTATATTCAGCAGCAATTTCAAGCTTAATCCGGTCCGGGTCTTCAAAATAAACAGCATAATGACTTCCGCCGCCCGCATACGGATATTCCCCGTCATATAACAGCGGAATATCACTGTCTATTAAATACTGCCTCAATTCATCCACTGACTCTGTATCCGACACTGAAAATGCCAGATGATTTAAGCCGATATTCTTTCTGTGATAGCCGTTAATCAGATACTTTTCTTCTGCCTGTACAAAAACAATATACGTACTGCCAAGTTTTAAACTGAATCCTTCTTCCCATTCCTGATACAATGTATAGCCGAGCTTCCCTAAAATGTTACTGTAAAATTCACGGCTTTGATTTAAATTGCCCGTATAGATCTCAATATGATGAATACCACCGTGCATATTCAACGCTCCTTTTCCTCCATAAATTGTCCGGAATCCATGGATTCCGATTCAATCACAATCGCAGTTAAACCGCTGTCTGTCCGTGTTTCATGAACTTCTCCGGCAGAGAAACCCACCGCCTCACCAGAAGATACTTCGTACCAGATATCTTCACAGCCTCTGACATATCCACTGCCGCCGGTCACAATGAACAACTGATTTACATGTGTTTCATGCGCACCGATATTGTCGCCGCCCTTTAAGTCCATATGTACAATCTGTGCCGGCTGTTCTGTCTGAATCATTTTGTTTAATATGAAATTTGAACCATACTTCGTCACCCGACGGCCTGTCTGCCCGTTAAAATGAAATATTTTCACAAAACACTCTCCCCCTAAAGTAATAATATTATTCCCCTTACAGCCATGTTTTAATCTATAATAACCTTAACAGTAAATCATAAAGAATGGATGAATATATCATGGAAATCAGTTTACGCCCGCTCTCTGAAGAATTATTTGAACAGCTTTACGCATTTGAAAAACTCAACCGCCGGTATTTTGAACAGAGCGTCCCCGGCAGAGGTGACGCTTATTATGAATATCCAAATTTTGTGATTAGAAATGATGTTCTTATCAAAAGCCAAAATAACGGTGTCGACTTTTTTTATTTAATCATGAATACTTCTGATGAAATTACCGGCAGAATCAATTTAACAAAAATAGACCGCCATGTGTCAGAGGTCGGTTATCGTATCGGTGAACAGTACACAGGGAAAGGAATCGCAAAGTCAGCGTTACTGCAGTTGATTACATCTGCAGAAGAAAAAGCACTGCAAAAAATTAATGCACAGACTACACTATCCAATATCGGCTCACAGAAAGTATTAACACATGCCGGATTCAAACATATTAAAACCGGTGACAAAGAAGAAATACTGCCCGGAAAAATCGACCAGTTTTTATACTATGAAAAAATTTTGTAAAGGGGATGCGTATGGAACTGAATCTCAGACGTACATTGGATGCCGGCCTTATTGCAGAACTCAACAAGGAGGTCCAGGACCTGCATGTTGCAGAACATCCTGATGTTTTTAAACCGTATATAAAAAAAGACATTGAATCATTTTTCTCAAGTTTAATCACACAGAGTGACATGATTTCGAAGTGCTGTATTGTGACAGTGTCCCAGCTGGATATGTGATATATAAAATAGATGAAAAACCGGAAAATCCATTTAAATACAGAGAAAAAGTACTGTTCATTGATCAAATCTGTATCCGTTCAGAACAGCAGGGCCAGGGCTTCGGCCAGTTCATTATGGAACGCCTCGAAAAGAAAGCAAAAGAACTGGACTGCCATTCCATTGAACTGGATTACTGGATATCCAACACTCAGGCACAGCGGTTTTATCAATCTGCCGGCTTTCAAACCTCACGGAACAGATGTGTAAAATATATTAAATAAGAGTAACATACTACACCTCACTATTACTTAAAGATATCATTTTAGGTTGACTAAACATAATTTTTAGGGTAACCTAAATATATGAATATCTTTATTCTGATTATTCTATATCACATTCAGACATCTTATAGAGATATTGTTCCATAAGAGTAACCACCTTTTGGAAAACAGTACAGCGCACAGGGCAGAACAGATGATTACTGACACCACATCCCTTTCCAATAATATAGAGAAACAACGAATCAAAAATTGATTCTAATCCTTGTACTCGTTCAGTATCACCTTAGATGAGTCATCATTTCCAATTGATTCCCTTCAATAAATAAGTCATGATTCCCAGATGCCCTGTGCCTGTTTTACTGTGTTCCCCATCTAGTATTCGGTCTTAAGCAGTGCACTGCGGAGCACTTCACCAAGACTGAGCGTTTCACTGTTTCCAACCACTTCTATAAACAGCAATTTAATTTTGTTGAATGATTTAATAAGCCCCTCTTTGTTCTGATTCTCAGTATATGTATCAAGATACTTTTTAATAAATGTTTCATCTAACGTGTTAAAGGCCTTGAATTGATGCAGCTTTTTCCCTTCATTCTCAACCTGAATCGTTCGTGTATAATATCTTAAATCTTCCAGTATATGATTGATATAAATGTAATTTTCTCTTTCAAATTCTCTAAAAAGCGTGAGAGAATAATATACAAATGTATCCACCCACATTTGATCCAGACTTTCTTTCTTTTCATACGCTTCAGATAACGCTGCAATCTTTCTTGAAACCTCTCCCGTTTCTTCATATATGCACCTTATCATCTTCGATTTCATCGATATATCCTTCACAGTCATTACAGATATATTAAACTCAAGAAAATGATTCAGCATATTGATTGTCATCAGAATATGTTCTGTAAAAGCAAATGTTTTTGAATAAAGAAGATTTTCTCCTTCAAAATACTGCATGATATGATTTCTGACGCCGTCCACCGAATCGATACTGTTCACCACTACCATTAAATCAATATCCGAAAATACATCGTTATAACCGGAGACCCCCGAACCAATCTGAACTATACCGATGACATCCCGGTCTTCCTTTAGAAACTTAAGCATTTCCTGGTATTCTGCTTCCCGCTCCTCTGTTGAATAATACATCCCGCTCCCCCTCATATAAACTGTTGAATTTTCCATTCGAACCACCTGCCATGTCCGTCTGTTTCACCGATTAGATAACTGTTTTTTCTGCCGCCGGTATATTCATCCATACGTAGTTTTTTATCAAATATATTATTATATATATGATACACCGTTCTTCCGTCAGCGATTAAATCGACTGCTTTAAGAAGTTCTTCTTTTTGATCTTCACTCATCTGATTAGCGACATGTGTATGAAAAATACAGAGTGTATTTTCTGTATTAATATTCTGAACGGTACTGTCCAAAATAGATACAGCATCCCCTTCAATCAATTCAACGTTCTCAGCTGTCACTATCTCTTTAGCTGCCTTCAGCATCTCTCTTCTTTGGTGATGTTCCGGCCATATTAATGCCTTCAGCCATAAATAATCATCGTCTGTATTTAAATCCATTACGTTCAAATCAATTCCAATCCGGTCTCTTATATCAGGAATATGATTTAAATCATGCGTCATTTCTCCAATTATTTTAGAATGAATTTCAAGCTCTGATGTACTGTTGCCGAATGTTCCCTCCACTCCCTCATAAACATAACGGTACTGATCCGCACACAGATTGAGCCCTGCACTTGTTCCAATTTCTATCAAACTAATTGGTGCATCATTTTTCTGACTGATCATACTAAATAAAGGATACAAATACGCTGTTCTCCGTACTTCATTAGTCTGTACACGTTTCTGATTCATTACCTGAATGAGTGCTTGTTGATGTTCCAGACAGAATTCTTCAAATGCATCGAATAAGCTGTTGAAATCGATGTCTTTCTCATGATACATCTCTGACAGTCTGTCATCATACCCTTTTAACAGAAGGTAATGTACCGCTGCAAAAAATAAATTCGGCACCGGCTGATTTCTGGAAATATTTCTGCATAGATTAAGGAGGCACGGCGTTTTGGCAATATGAAGTGAGAGCTGTTCATATAACCGGCTCGAACCCTTACATTCATTATCAGCAAAGTTTATAAAGTTCTGACTCATCATGTTATCACCTATTCTCTAGTATTCAGCTTCTTTGAATCGTATAAACCAGATGGTCTGTCCACTGATTATCTTCATATATAAACCCTTGTCTCACACATTCAAACGACATACCGGCACTCTCGGCAAGTTTAATCGACGGATGGTTATCAAGATTAATATGGGCCTCTATACGCTGGTAATTCAAGTGTTCAAAGGCAATTTCAAAGGCCGCTTTGACCGCTTCACTGCCGTCTCCCTGCCTGAAATACTGATTGTGTACAGTATAGCCGAAACACGCCCATTGAAAATTCATTCTGAGAAGCGTAGAGAAATCAATGTTTCCGATATGTGCCCCGTCGTCTTTTCTAAAAATCCCGAACACATAAACCTCATCATCTTCAGCCATCTTTTTATGTTTATCCACCAATGATTGGAACCACGCCTCAGTGCAGATACTCATATCCATGATACCCGGATCATATTTATACTGTGACGGCTTCCGGTTTTGAAATGAATGCAGCCATGCCGGGTAATCTTTTCTTTTCATCGGTCGGATAAAGAGACGCTTCGTTTCTTTTATTATTCCATTCATATTCATCACTGTTCTCCAAATTCCATATCCATATTTTGTATATCATAACATAAAAAAGCATCAGCCATTGACTGATACTCAATATCCTAATGTTATGCAAACTGGGTAATCCTTTCCGATACCTTTCTGGCGCCGGCAATATTTCTTGCAACAGGTCCTATTTCAAGTTCTGCGAGTGCACCTGCCACATAAAGTCCCTGCTTCCATTCCAATGATTTGGACACTACCGGGAATCCACAGGGCGCACAAGGCAGATTCATCTCTTTTATAACCGGATCAATCCAGGATTTCCCCGGCATTTTAATATCTGCACCCGTCGCAAGTACTACCGCACTCCCTTCCAGCACCTTTCCACCCTGGAGTTCCAACCTGAAGCGTCCATTTGTCTCTATCATATCTTTAATGTCCCCGGTATGAACTTTCAAATCACCGTTCCTTTCATATTTTTTAATCTTTTTATATAAATCCTTCGTGACAGATCCTCTATTCCGCGCTTCTTTAATCATCAACCGTCTGTCTTTATAACTTGTCACATTGTGATATCCATCCATGTATTTCGGTCCCAGCCATCCCGGATCACTATCAAAACGGTTGATTCTGAATGGATGACGTTTAATTAAATGAACAGACTGAATATTTTTATTACTGGATAGTGTACACGCCAGATGTCCGGCTGTCATACCCCCGCCTACAATAATCACATCGCCGGAGTCCGGAAGTTGATGATTCATATCAAATACATGTGTGATACTCTCCTCTTTTTTATACTTATCCATACATTCTGGATAGAAGGGAACATGATTAACACCAATCGCCAATATCACTTTCTCACTGGTAACACATGAAGCATCATCAAGTTCAACCTCCCACCCGTTTTTTGTTTTTGAAAGCCGGTTCACTGTGCCTTGTTTCCAGCAATTCATCACGCCTGTCTCTTCCATCAAATCCAAACAGTGCTCATTAAACATATCGAGACGCGGCCGTTTGTACTGTCCTCTAAAAGAAGCAGCATAATCATGCTTAGATGCATACTGTTTTAAACTAAAAGGGTTCGTATCTAAATGATGGACAACAGGAGATCTCAAATAATCCATCCCAATTTTTCCTGTTGTATGTCTCCACCGCTCCAAGGGTTCGGCATGAGGATCAATAATAATCAATTCCTCTTGAGTTACTTTCTTTTCTGACAACAAACGAGAAGCCACACAGCTTCCCTGAATGCCACCGCCTATTATCATCCATTTATACATACGCTTAACCTCTTTTCTCGTTCTCATCAATATAAAATCTTTGAACGTAACGGCATTCACCGACAGTCGTTTCATAACGTCTCTTCTGTTCCATATATTTGTCGATTCTGTTTTCTATATTTTCGAGTACTTCCAGCACTTTATACACCGGAATACCATATTCTCTTGCTGCTCTTTCATATATACCGGATACACTGACTGTTTCTATAAACGCTTCAGCTGTATTCGACATCTCTGCGATTTTATCTTCAGCACGGGTAATCTTTTGATAAAATACCTGTTCTTTTTCTGTTAATATCTGATAAATTGACTGGTTCGTCACAGATTCATTCAAATATTCATACATTTTCTCCACTCCACAAAACGTAATTGTTACGATTTAATTTATCACGAAATGATTCTTATTTCAATATTTATATAAATTGAAGATTCATTTTACAAACATTCTAAATATACATATAATTAATTACGTGATTAAGAGGAGGATTCCTCACAATATATCTTTGGGAGATGTAACTATGCTGGATATTAAATATGATATCGTGGGTTCATTTTTAAGACCCGATACGATTAAAAAGGCACGTGCAGAATATTTTAACGGAGACATTGAACTCTCTGCGCTTAGAGCAGTTGAAGATAAAGAGATTTCAGACTTAGTGGATAAGCAGGCGGCGCATGGTTTAAAATTCGTAACAGATGGTGAGTTCAGACGCAGATGGTGGCATCTTGACTGGCTGAAAGAGTTTGACGGTTTTACAACACAGCATTTTGAGAAAGAACGCGGCGGGGTTGTCCATAAAATCGAACTCGGATGCATTGAAGGTAAAATTTCTTATGATAAGAATAAAAATCATCCTGAAATTGATGCCTGGAACTTCTTGAAACAATGTGCGGAAAAACATGAAGATGTAGAGGCGAAAAAAGCCATCTCAGGACCAAACATGATTCTTGTCGATCACTACCTTCAGCTCGGAATTAAAGATACACCATACTATGGTGATGATATTGAAGCGGTCATTGACGATATTGCATCCGCATATCAGGCAGCAATACAGGATTTATACGACAACGGCTGCCGCTACCTTCAAATTGATGATACGTCATGGACTTATTTAATCGATGATAATTTCATTGGAAAAGTAGAGAGTCTCGGCTACACAAAAGAAGAAGTACTTGAATGGTTTAGAAAAGTGACTTCAAAATCCCTTGAAAATAAGCCCGCAGACCTTGTTATAGGCAATCATTTCTGTAAAGGGAATTTTAAAGGAAACCCATTATTCTCAGGGCATTATGATTCCGTGGCATCAATCATCAGCACACTGCCTTATGACGGCTTTTTTGTTGAGTATGATGATGAACGTTCCGGTTCATTCGACCCGTGGAAAGTCTTGAAAGGGACAGATAAAACATTCGTTGTCGGTTTAATTTCCACTAAAAACCCGAAAATGGAAACACATGATGAGATTAAAGAAAGATATGAGAACGCAAAGGCGGTAGTCGGTGATAATATCGCACTGTCCCCTCAATGCGGATTTGCTTCTGTGGAAGAAGGAAACACCATTGATGAAGACATCCAGTGGAAAAAGATTGATTTGCTGGTATCGTGTAAGGACTTTTTGTAGAAATCACAATAAAGCGGCGGTAAGAAAAACTCTTACTGCCGCTTCTATTTATATTTGATATTAACTGTGAACAAGGGATTTTATCCGTATTGGAGGATTTTATTCCTCAAATATTTCTAAACCATAAATTCTCCTATTTTCTGATCTGTGATACCCGTGTTTTGATCATAAATTTCAATGCCTCGAAGTATAGTTTTTACAACCTCTGCACCTATCGTCCGGCCAACATAAGGACTTATTTTATGACGGTAAGCCAAATCTTCTTTTTTTAATTCATAAGGTGAATTTCTTTTAATAAATACAAAATCTGCATCTTTTCCGACGGTAATACTTCCTTTTGTTGTTAAATTAAAACGCTTCGCTGGATTCGCTGCGATAATATCTGCAAACTGAACGAGAGACATATTTCTTTTTTGAACGGCTTCATCGAAAAGTATATCCACATTGTTCTGCAGACCCGCTATACCGCCCCATGCTTCAAAGGCATTGTCTGTCTTCTTTAAATTCGGAGCACAGGGAGAGTGATCGGATGTAACAAAAGAAATGTCTCCTCTAAACAGCCTGTCCCACATTCCATCGAGACGGGAGCGCTCACGAATAGGCGGTGAGCATTTAACTGACGCCCCAATATTATCAAGCTCCTCCTTGTAGAAATATAGATAATGCGTACACGTCTCACATGTAATATCCAAACCTTCTTTTTGTGCGTTCACAACTTCTTCGACACCCTCTTCGCATGATACATGAACAATATGAATACGACAGCCCGTTTCTTTGGCAAATAGAATAATTTTTCTAATGCTTTCCACCTCAGTAAATACAGGGCGGCTTTCAACATAGGCACTCAATGTGGTCTCACCGTCCCTAACTGCTTTTTCTGCTAAAGCGTCAGTGATTGATGCATTCTCGGCATGGACAGAAAGTATTTTACCCGTTTCAGCGATTTGTTTCATCCCTTCATACAGTGAGTAATCATCGACATTCATGAAGTCTTTATCAATTGAACGATCCCCACATGTAGCTAAAAAACACTTGTATGCCACCACACCATTTGCATCCAGTTCCTGAATTCCACCATTCAAATTAAACGGAACAAGCCCGCCGTAACTCGCGACATCTACAGTGAGCTTACCTTTCCCAGCCTCAAATTTTTCCTGAATCGATTGCTGATCAATTGTTGCAGGCACTTGATTTAAAGGCATTTCAATAAATGTCGTCACGCCGCCTTTTGCAGAAGCACGTGTGCCGCTCTCATATCCTTCCCAGTCATCACGATAACCGCAGCCGGGTTCAGTGATATGGACATGTGCATCCACCATTCCCGGTGAAACAATCAGTCCCTCTGCATCAATAATCTCTCCTTGATGCCCTAAACCTTGTCCTATCGCAGCAATTTTTCCATCTGTGATTCCTATATCCACTTCATGACTGTCATTCTCAAGAATAACCAGTCCATTTTTAATAATTGTGTCAAATTTCATCATTAAACTCATCTCTTTTTTATATTCGTAGTCGGTAGAATACCATTTTCAAAGGTTATTTTTTCTATATCACTTAAATTAGATTATAATTATCCATTAATATCTATTTCTCTTTAGAAGTTGTACAGAATAAGTTAAACCTGTAATTCCTGCGGATAATAAAAAGCTCACCCAGACACCGGAAAATATGCCATATGCATAATACATTACAAAACCAAGTGTGATTGCCGAAAAGATAATCAGCACCGTATGACGTGGCAATGAATATTTAGTCAATATTATAATCAACATCGGTGTAATCATGGAGGCACAAATAATACCATAAGCAAATAAAAATCCCAACAGATTATTTGGAGCATAAAGCCCTATAAAGAAAAGTACTAGAATTACTAATAGTACTAACACTGGTTCATTAACCTTTGTTAATCTTTCATTACGATTTATCAGCCTTGTTATTGACCTTTGAATAATCTTTACCAATGTATGTACTTCTGAACCAAGAGCAGACAGAGATATCACAAAGCAGAATGATATAAATAAACCAATTAATACAGGACTTTGTAACTGATGAACCAAGTTAAATAGTACTGTCGAGGCATTAGTATATCCTTCATTAGATAATGATATCAATACCATAGAAATAACAGCTAATAAAATCGTTACAATTGTTATTCCACTCATACTGATTGCTTCTCTCACCTGGTTTGTTTTTAGTGCCAGCAACCGCTGCCAGGTCGTACGGTCAACAGTTAAAATACTTAAAAAAAGTAAAAAAGACGTTAACACTAAAGGAAGGTTATTATCATTTTTCCAATATAATAGGTACGGGTGATAAAGCCAAATTCCATCATAAACCGGCTTCACACCTTCCTGAATAAAAAAATACACCGGAATTAATATTACAGAAGAAAATATTATTGTTACGAAAAGTGGTGAAAGTCTAATAATAACTTTTCCCTTTCCAATTACAACATAAAAGAATAATAGAGAGAAAAAAATCATATGTCCTGTGTAAGCAGGCAGATTAAACACTGTATCCAACATAAGAGTTACTGCAAACACCTGAATTACTAGTAAGCTAAGATTTAAAAGAAGTAACATCGTAAGCATTACTCTTCTGGTTATTCCTTCAGTACGAATATTAATAATATCTTCCAACGAAGATTTATTATGGAACCGCTGCTTAATTCTCCGGGCAATTTCACTAAAAAGAATAAGTGCTGCCCCCATCGCTAATATAAAACTAATCGCTCCAAGAATACCGTAGTTAATTAGCAACTCGGAAGAAAATACCACGATAGTAATAGACAGCCACCTTAAAATAAACAGTAATACTCCAAAAGAAATATCAAATACAGTTTTATTGGTTAACACATATTTTTTAATTTCATCCCTCACTGATTCTGACTCTCCTTCTTGAATTCACTCGGAGTCTTTCCCACCTTCTTTTTAAATAATACACTAAAATAATGTTGACCACTGAAACCACACTCTTCAGCAATAATCGCAATAGATGAGTTTCCCCTCAATAATTTTTTTGCTGCCTCTATTCGATAATCATTGAGGTAATCTGGAAAACTGATTCCAACTTCATCATTAAATTTCCTACTTAAGTGTGCATGGTTCACATGAATTTCATCGGCAATTTTATTTAATGTTAATTTCGTATGATACCTTTCTTGAATAATATCAATCACTTGTAAAATAATTGGTGAATAAGGCACGTCTTTTAAATATGGCATCACTACTTCTATTAACTCAGCCTCTACAATTGGTTTGGTGATATAATTGTCCACTTTAATCCTTAAGGCTTGTTGCGCATAATCAAAAGATTGGAAAGCTGTAACTATAATCACTTTTGTATTCCCTGATTTCTTTAATTGTTTCGCTAACTCTAATCCAGAAGTACCCGGCAGATGAATATCTACCAAAGCAAGATGAATTTTATGATTTTCTAAAACATTCAGAGCCTCAGTGACATCATTTGCTTGAAAAATTTGATGATTCTTAAGGTAGGGTTCTAGTAAGTACTCTAACTGATCCAATTCAAGTTGCTCATCATCAATCAAAAGGATATTCAAATTAATTCTCCTCCTCATTTGATTTGTATTGAATAGGCCAAACCATGCATACTAAAGTATTACTTTCAAATTCGTGTAAAGACAGCTCCGCTCCTTGCAGGGGGTAGAGAAGATTCAAACGTTCACGTATATTTTCCAGACCAATTCCATTACTCTCTTCAACATTCTTTCTGTCATTTCTCACTTTTGATTCCTGCTTTTTGTTATTCCATATTTCCAGCCGTACATTCTGGTCAACAATTCGAATCAAAATACTCAACCGGGCCATACCCTCGTTTTTTTCAAAACTATGTTTAAAACAATTTTCTGTAAGTGTTTGAATTACGTATGAAGGAATTAAAACTTTGTTGGCTTCATCATCAATATCAATATTAATCACCAGTCTCCGGCCCAAACGTAATTTTTGGATATTTAAATACTGCTTAGTATATGTAATTTCTTCTTGAACTGTATTGAGCATTTCATCAACTGTATACTTTCTCTTCATAAAGATTGCTAATGTTTCAATAGAATGGATTAAATCTTTCTTTCTATCCAGCCTTGCTAAGCTAAGTATCATATTTAAAGTATTGAAAAAAAAGTGAGGTTGTATTTTCTGACTCAATATTTCATATTTACTTTCCTGAAGTTCTTTTTCAAGCGCAAGTTTATTAGCTTGTGTCTCCAAAGCCTCAAATCTTTTTTCAAAAATAAACAAAAACAATATGGTAAAAGCCCCGATAAGCGGAGCTAATACACAAATCATAATATAAAAGGAGAAAGTTTCAAGACTAATCATCTATATCCTCCTCTCCCCCAACCATTATTAAAGAAAAATTATATCATATCTTCATACTGTTTTTATTGAAAATTTCATCGGCAAAATGGCAGGCTGCTAAATGATTCCCTGTTCCATTCTCTTTTTCAGCTAATTCAGGTTCTTTGGTTTTACAGAGTTCTGTTGCAAACGGACACCTTGTATGGAATCGGCAACCGCTTGGCGGATTTATCGGTGAAGGGACATCACCATTGACTTCTATTTCTACTCTTTCTTCATTCATATCTATTGTTGGAATAGCCGATAATAAAACTTGTGTGTATGGGTGCAATGGTTTTGAAAATAAATCCTTCTTATCTGCTATCTCAACAATCTTACCTAAATACATTACAACAACCCGGTCCGAGATATGACGAACTACACTTAAATCATGAGAGATAAATAAATATGTTAAATCAAGTTCTTTTTGCAATTTTTTTAAAAGGTTAATTATTTGGGCCTGTATCGACACATCCAAAGCGGACACCGCTTCATCACAAATAATTAATTCCGGATTAACCGCCAGCGCCCGGGCAATGCCAATTCTTTGACGCTGTCCCCCGCTAAATTCATGAGGCAGTCTCTCTAATGAATCTGGAGGTAAGCCAACCAATGTCATAAGTTCAATCATCCTTGCTTCTCTATCTTCTTTTTTGACTGACTGCTGGATATCCATTGCTTCATATAACATTTTTCTGATTGTCCTTCTTGGATTTAGTGAAGCAAATGGGTCCTGGAAAATAACTTGAATTTGACCACGCATTTTTTTTAATTCTTTTCTAGAAATATTCGCCAAATCCACTTGATCATAAATAATTTGTCCCGATGTAGGCTCATCCAAGCGTAATATCGCTCTTCCTGTTGTCGATTTTCCACATCCGGATTCGCCTACAATACTTAAGGTCGTACCCTTTTTGATGGAAAAAGAAATATCGTCAACCGCCTTCACAAACTGTTTCTTTTGTCGTATTTTTTCTTTTTTTACAGGGAAATATTGTTTCAGCTCTCTTACTTCTAATAATGCTTGGTTACTTTGAATAGAATCACTCATACACCTCTTCTCCTTTCTTTTTATTTTTATCAAACACAAAGCATCGAACCTTGTATTCTCCATCATCGTATTCAATCAATTCTGGTTTTTTTTCAAAACACTCCGGTTGTGCAACTGGACAGCGCTCAGCAAACTTACAGCCTATATGTTCGTACATAGGGCTTGGGATACTGCCCTTCATGGCAATCAATTCATCCTGATCTTCGTTAAGTCTTGGAAGCGAATTTAAAAGACCTTGTGTATAAGGATGCTTAGGAGATTTAAATAATTCTTTTGTTGTTGAATGTTCAATGATTTCTCCTGCATACATTACCGCGACATTATCACACGTCTCCGCAACAACCCCTAAATCATGGGTGATAAATATAATTCCCATATCGATTTGTTTTTGTAAATTTTTCATGAGCTTTAATATTTGTGATTGAACCGTGACATCTAAAGCTGTTGTAGGTTCATCAGCAATCAATACTTCTGGATTACAGGCCAGAGACATTGCAATCATTACACGCTGACGCATCCCCCCACTCAATTGGTAAGGTTCCTGCTTAGCTCTTTTTTCCGGAGATGGTATACCTACCAACTTCAGCATCTCAACCGCGCGGACATGAGATTCTTTCCGTCCGACTTTTTGATGCTGGCGGATGGTTTCAGCAATTTGTTCTCCAATTGTAATGACTGGATTTAATGAAGTCATTGGTTCCTGAAAAATCATCGAAATTTGATTCCCACGAATCCTTCTCATCTCTTTTTCTGATTTATGAGCCAAATCTTCACCATTCAATCGAACATGCCCACCCACTATTTTCCCTGGATGTGGTATTAGTTGAAGAATAGACAACGATGTCATACTTTTACCACAGCCTGATTCCCCGACAATACCCAGAGTTTCTCCTTTGTTTAAAGTTAAATCAATTCCGTCTACCACTTTTCCAGTTCCCTGTTTTGTCTTAAAATAAGTTTTTAATCCTTCTATCTCTAATAAAGCATGTTCATGGTTCTCCATTTTTTCAGCTCCCATCAATTAATATCAATTCGACGATTAAAAAATTTATATAAAATATCTACAAGTAAATTCACAAAGACGAATACTAAAGAAGCTACAAGCACTCCACCTTGAACCATTGGTAAATCACGCATTCTAATTGATTCAACTATCAGTCTTCCAAGTCCGTTAATTGCAAATACTGACTCTATTAAAACCGTTCCTCCAAGCAATGCACCAAATTGCAATCCAACCACTGTGATAACCGGTATCAGCGCATTTCTTAAAGCATGCTTATATATAATTAAATACGCACTTAAACCTTTTGCTTTAGCAGTTCTCATATAGTCCTGACGCACTACTTCCAACATACTGGATCGGGTCATCCTCGCTACTATGGCGGCTCCACTTGCTCCTAAAGCGAAGGCTGGTAAAATCATATGTCTAAAACTCTCCCACCCTGAAACCGGTAACCATCCTAATTGAACAGAGAAGAAATACATGAGTAATATACCGAGGAAAAAGCTTGGGAAAGATATTCCCAACAAAGTAACAATCATTACAGTCATATCTGAAATGGAATTCGGTCTTATCGCAGATGCAATTCCTGCGATAACTCCAAGAACTACTGTTATAAATGTACTGTAGAGCGCCAGTTCGACTGATATAGGCAGTCTTGACATAATCTCATTGGAAACAGACTGATTATTTCTCAGGGAATTACCAAAATCCCCTTTTATCACGCCACTCATATAATCTATATACTGAACATGTAAAGGTTGGTCTAACCCATACTCTTCTCTAAGATCCTCAACAGTCTCCTGTGATGCGCCTTCTCCCGCAAGAATTTGCGCTGTATCTCCAGGCACCATCTGCATGATTAGAAAAACAACTAATGTTACACCTATAATTACAGGGATAGTTTGTAGTAATCTTTTAGTTAAAAATAGAATCATTATTCTTCCTCCTAAAATTTCATTCTCGGATCTAGAGCGTCACGAAGTCCATCTCCAAACAAATTAAATGCCATTACTAGTAACGCTATTGCCAATCCTGGAAATATTGCAATGTGAGGCGCACTGAATAAGAAGTCTCTTCCACTCGAAAGCATAGTTCCCCACTCCGATGATGGTGGTTGAGCTCCAAGTCCTAAAAAAGATAGTCCTGCTGCCGAGAGAATTGCAGTAGCTAAACGTAAAGTCCCCTGAATAATTAACGGAGATAAAATATTTGGGAAGATATGTTTAAAAATAATGGTCGCATCGTTTGCTCCCAGTGTTTTAATAGCATCAATATATTCTAAATTTCTAACTTCCATAGTTGAGCCTCGAGCAATTCTTGCAAATAGTGGAACAGAAAATATCCCAACTGCAACCATGACATTAAATAAACTAGGTCCTAACGCACTAATAATTGCCAAGGCAAGTAAGATTCCCGGGAACGCAAGCATTATATCCAAAATCCTACTGATAACAGAATCTACTATTCCACCATAATAACCAGCAATAAGTCCCATAATAATGCCAAAAAAAGCGCCGAACAAAACCGCTGCAAATCCGACACCCATCGATAACCTTGAACCGTAAATTATACGACTTAAAATATCTCTTCCTTTATCATCTGTTCCCATCAAATGTTCCCATGTAGGTCCCTGCATCCTATTTTCCAAGTTAATAGCGTATGGATCATATGGTGAAAGTATAGGTGCGAGCAATGCCACAATAATATAAAACAAAACAATGACTCCTCCAATTACCGCAACTTTATTATGGAACAATCGTTCTCCAAAATCCTTTATATTTCTTATTCGCCGTTCTTTTCTAAGCTTCTTAAAATCTTCCTTCTCTAACACGGTCCCCATAAGCATTAATGCCCCCTTAATTAAAATTTAACTTCTCTAACTACTTCAAAATTCTTTAGCCTTGTTTATAAATATTTGAATCTGCCACTATTTATTTTAAAATCATAGAAGAAAAATTTTTCTTTATCAATCAGTATTTATTGAATTGTCAAATTTTTTAAAATCTTTGCAAATTTTTCACACAACTTCTTTTCAATAATCTTTTATAATACTTATAACGTCTCAAATTAAATACTAGGGAGTGGAGATTATGAAACAAAGAAGGTATTGGTTTTTTTCTGCAATTGTTGTTGTAATGTTATTTTTGCAAGCCTGTTCAACTGGAGGAAATGATAATGGAAGCACTTCAGAGGAAGAGAATACAGAAAATGAAGGGGGAACTTTACGTATTGTCACTATGTCTGATGCAACCAGCTTAGATCCACAATTTATAACAAATATTCCATCAGCAAATTTCATCTATCAAAAAGTATATGAGAATCTTGTAACTTTTGATGAAGATATGGAAATTGTTCCGAATCTGGCATCAGAGTGGGAGCAATTAGATGATGTCACTTGGGAATTCACCTTAGAAGAAGGTATTACTTTCCATGATGGAGAACCGTTTAATGCTGAAGCTGTCAAAGTGACTCTTGATCGATTACTTGACCCCGAGACGGGATCACCTCAACGAGATAAAGTCAGCATGATAAAAGAAGTTGTTGTTGTTGATGACACGACTGTCCAGCTTATTCTCAACGAGCCTTATGCACCTTTACTGTCTATTCTTGCCAGCCAGGAAACTAGCATACTTAGCCCTAAATCAGTTCAGGAAAATCCTGACTCTTTATCTGACACACCGGTTGGAACAGGTCCTTTTGTATTTGAATCATGGAATTCCGGTCAATCCATTAGTTTATCCAAAAATGAAGATTATTGGGGAGAGCCGGCTAAAGTCGATGAAGTTATTTTCGAAATCACTCCGGAAAGTACTACTCGATTAGCCATGGTCGAAACGGGCGAAGCACATATCAGTGATAATGTACCTGTTACTGAACTGAATCGTGTCGAATCTTCTGATCAGGTAAATTTAATTCAAAGAGAGGGTCTTGGTGTTGAATACATCGGATTTAACACAGGACAGACACCATTTGATGATGTGAATTTACGTAAAGCCGTCAGCCATGCCATTGAAAGAGAAGCGATTATCAATGGTATATACGAAGGAACTGGTACAGTTGCTACATCTGCTATGAGCCCGAGCGTATTTGGCTTCAGCGACAATGTGAAACCTTTTGAATATGATATCAATGAGGCTGAAAGCCTGTTGGAAAGTAGTCAGTTTGATAAGGGCTCATCCGTCACATTAGTTACCAGTGACCGTCAGGAACGTATTAATATGGCAGAAGTTATACAATCACAACTAAAAGGAATAGGCGTAGAAGTGGATATTCAAGTTTTAGAATATGGTGCATACATTGAAGCAATGGATTCAGGTGAATTCGACATGTTCATCGGTGGATGGGGTAATGCTACTGGTGATGGTGATTATAACCAGTATAACCTGTTCCATACGAACTCTTTCGGTTCAGCTGGAAACCATTTTTATTACTCTAATCCTGAGGTTGATAGCTTGATAGAAGAAGCCAGACAAGAGTCTGATGATCAAAGACGTTTGGAGATATATGAACAAACTCAAAAAATAGAGCTTGAAGAAGATGCTGTTTATGTACCAATTCGTAATTCTGAACAAATGGCTGTATCAAATAATGATGTTCATAACTTCTGGCTCAGCCCTACTAACTACATTATGATCAATGAAGCTACAGTAGAATAATATTATTAAACCTATTTCAATATTTTAACAATCTATGGAGGGTCAGTGACCCTCCAATTATTCTTATGCAGGAGGAATTCAATTGACTAATTTATTGCTGCAAAATGTACTATTAGAGTATGGCATTCAAAAAAATAACAATAACCCTGATTCTACGATAACTCAAACAAAGGATATTCTCATAGAGAATGGTGTGATTTCAAAAATAGAAAATAACATACCTGTTCCATCAAATACGGAAGTTTATAATGCCGACGAGCAACTGTTACTCCCGAGTTTTAGAGAAATGCATATTCACATTGATAAAACTTACTTTAGCGGCCCTTGGAAAGCACCCAAGCCAATTACCAATGGGATACTCACTAGAATAGAAGAAGAGCAACAATTGTTACCTGAACAACTTGAATTTGCTCCAGAACGTGCAGATAATTTTGTTCGACATCTTATTAAAAATGGACATACTCATATTCGTACCCATTGTAATATAGACCCTTCTATTCAGTTAGAAAATTTAAAGGTAACAGTCGAAACACTCGAAAAATATAAGAATCTGATTACTTATGAAATCGTTGCTTTTCCTCAACATGGGTTATTACGCAGTGAAGTCACACCTTTAATGCGGGAAGCCATGAGAAACGGTGCTACTTTAGTCGGGGGTGTTGATCCAGCGACTATTGATCGTGATATCGACCAATCATTATCCACAATGTTTGATATTGCTTCTGAATCAGACAGTGGTATTGATATTCATCTACACGACTGGGACACACTTGGTGAGTTTACATTCTACAAACTAATTAATCTAACAAAAAAACATCAATTACAAGGTCGTGTTACAATCAGCCACGCTATTGCTCTTGGAGATATTCATGGCGAACGCTTAATTGCAATGATGGATGCTCTGAAAGAAGCCGGTATAGACATAACTACCACGATACCGATTAATCGTCCAACCATTCCTGTACTTACATTAGCAGAAAACGGTATTGAAGTTTCAGTCGGACATGATAGTTTAACAGATCACTGGAGTCCTTTCGGGACCGGAGACACTATAGAAAAACTCAGTACACTGGCAGAACGTTTTAACATTAAACATGAATCCGGCCTAGCTCAATTGTGGAAATTCGCGAGTGGCGGTATTACACCTCTAAATAAAGACGGAGAACAAGTTTGGCCTGCAATTGGTGATAAAGCAAATCTCCTGTTAGTAGACGCAAGTTGTTCTGCTGAGACCATTGCGCGGAGAAAAGAAATTAAACAAGTTGTTTCAAGAGGACAATTAGTTCATTCCATATAAAAGGATGTGTTCATTTTATGACAGAAAAATGGTTACTAAACGTTAAATTAGAAACTGAAAGTTATACAGATAATGACAACTATTCATATACAAATACAGATATTTTTCATATTAAAATTAAAGATGGGAAGATCAAAAAAATTGTTGATGGGAATCAAAAAATTTATGATTCTATTGAAAAGCAAGACTTTAAGAATTTATTAGCCCTTCCAGCTTTTAAAGAAATGCATAATCATTTAGATAAAACCTACATGGGACTAGGGTGGAAATCAGTTATACCCGTAAATAATTTAAAGGAACGGTTAAAACTCGAAGTTGCTGAGTTAAATTCACTCTCCGATTCAACAGTTGACCGTGCGACTCACATGATTGAAACTTTATTGTCTTACGGTGCAACACATATCAGAACTCATGTTAATATTGATCCTTACATTGGTTTAAAAAATCTTGAGGGTGTGGTGGAAGCATTAGATAAATTTCGTGGTAAAATCACTTCTGACATCATTGCATTTCCGCAGCACGGTCTTATGAGAGATAATGTCCCTGAACTAATGAGAGAAGCGATGCGCTCCGGAGCAACTATGGTTGGCGGGCTGGATCCTGCCGGGATTGACGGGCATATTGAGGAATCCCTGCAAACAACTTTAGAAATTGCAAATGAATTTAATACAGATGTAGATTTTCATATTCATGACGGCGGGCATGTCGGCTGGTACACGATTGATAAATGGATTGATTTAGTCGAACAATCTGAATGGAAAGGGAAAAGCTCAATTAGTCACGCATTTTCCATCGGAGAAATTCCTACTGTAAAAGCCAGCCAACTGGCTGAAAGATTGAAAAAGAATAATATCTCTATTATGTCAACAATTCCAATCAATCATACTCTACCTCCAATTGACTTACTTGATCAATATGGTGTATCAGTTCATCTGGGGTGTGACGGCTTCTATGATTCCTGGGGGCCATTTGGAACCGGAGATGTTCTGGAAAAATTAACAACATTCTGCGACCTAACAGGAAAAAAAGATGAAATTTCTATTGCACAAACCTTGAAATATATTACAGGAGGTATTACACCTTTAAATAAAGAGGGAAAACAGGTTTGGCCAAAAATAGATGATGAAGCTGATTTTGTTTTTACAGACGCAGTATCTTCCGCACACTTAATAGCAAGAAGACTTCCACGGGAAGCGGTCATGGTTAACGGAAACATTGTCTATGGTACTGTCAAATAAAATTCTATCCTTAATAAATAATCCCCCCCAAAAACTATCTATAGAGGATTTTAAACACCATTCTATAATCGATTCAACATAAATAACCGCTTTTTAAAGTTAGGAATCTTTCTAACTTTAAAAAGCGGTAAAATTTTAAATGATGTTAAACATTCACTCATATCATTTCAAATAGTTCCTACAGATGTCAAACTCCAATACAGCATGTTTTTCTCTCTATGAACCAAATTCATGTTAAGCTTTTTTAAAACTTTTATTGATGCGATATTGTCCGCTCTACATTCTGCATGAATTACTTCCGCCTCGTTGTTCTCAAAAGCCATTTCAATTAGTGAAAGTACTGCTTCAGTTGCATATCCGTTATTTTGAAATTCAGGAAGAATACCATATCCTACTTCTACAATTTTTTTTTACAGACGGTTTTCCTTTAAATCCGGCATCACCTATAATTACGTCACTATTCTTTTCTAGAATAATCCATACACCCCAGCCCAGAGTAGATGGGTCTTTCTCAAGTTCACTTAAATGCGCCTTAACATGAGGTCCTTCTTGATAACCACTCTGACTCAATCCAGAAATAAATTCAGGACTGCTGGCAACAAGCTTCAACCTCTCTGTATAAATTTCCATATATAGCTCCTATCTCTATAATTATCAGTACCTCAACCTTTATTCCTCTTCAACCTTCTCAAGTATTTCAATAATTTCACGTCTTGCCCGTGCCCCTTCAAGAATTGGATACTGTGGGAATACATGATTCATCATCGGGTATTCATGGTATTCATGAGGCGCCTCTGCTTCTTCAAGCAGGCTGACAAACTTCCGGGTATCCGGAAGACAGATTTCCCGTGTGCCGACAAAGATGTATATTTTCGGCAGTCCTTTGAGTTCACCCTGTATCGGGGAGACTTTATAATTGTCCGGACTGCTGTCCCCTGTCCAGATTCTGCCGATAATTTTCAAATTATACGGTTCAAGCATAGGATCTACTTTCGCGTACTCAGCCATTTCAGGATTTTCAAGCGTAATATCGAGCCATGGGGATATGATGATGACTGCTTTCGGCATTGCCATATTTTCTGATGCCAGCCATTGTGTAAAGCCGACCGCAAGACCGCCGCCTGCCGAGTCCCCCATAAAAATTAATTCCTCGTCACTTTCTTTAAGCAGGTCCTGATAGAGTGCTGCAACCTTTTTGTAGGCATCACGATACGTATATTCCGGTGCCTTCGGATAAATCGGCACGATAAACTCGAGCCCTGTATCACGCACCATCTTATCAATAAACAGCCAGTGGAAATATGACGGCTGATGGACATAACCGCCGCCGTGTAAATAAAGCACCCGTCTCGTACTTTTTTTCTCCGCCGGACTGACTCTGAACACTTTCATACCAGAATCCTGAAATGCTGTCACATCAGAACGCATCACCCCGTCACGCAGGATATATTCCTTCCGGTTGTGCTCCATATTTTTTTCGAGCATTTCTTCATCAACTTCCGCAAGATCAAAGTTAAACACTTTAATAATATCTTCCGCAAGCTTACTGCCGACACTTCTCTTCTCTACTATTACTGCCTGGATGATATACCAGAGGCTGATGACGCCGCTTACCGTCCATGCGGCAACTTTAAGCATATGTTTCATTTAATCATTCCTTTCATGTCCCGGTGCTTATTAAATATGAAACCGTCTGCTGAGCTGCGTCATAAACGACTTGGCAAAAAGCAGAAATACAGAGAACACAGTGACTGCAAATAATGCCGCAGTAAGACTCGGCCAAAGTACATGAGATACCTGTGATACGTATAAAATAATTGGAATGAATCCCATCCCAATCATCATCAGCAAAAAGCTGAAGTAGCCGGTCCACTTTAAAGGTACTCTTAAAATAATAATTGAAATCAACAGTATCCCTGCAATAATCAAAAACGGTACTGCATAGTCCACGGACCACTGCAGGTTGCCTGACATCGCATCAATTACCAGCAGTAAAATTGTCAGACTGATGACCTGTATCGTAATTTTTCCGCCGATATGTGATCCTGACAATATCGTGTGACTGATGGATACCATCACGTAAAAAACAGAAGCCGCCACATAAAACACCCATAGAAACTGCGGCAGAATAATAATATTAATCATTAAACAGATTAAAACCGCAAGGCTCCCGGCAAGGATGGACAGCCTTGAAATACGTGTCCGTATCCTCTGCTCTTCACTGTTGTAATCGGGATACCATTCATACTGCCTCTCCTCTGTATCCAGCTGTGTATAACATAACGGGCAGGTACTTTGACTCACCTGCACATCGCAGTTCGGACATTTATTCATAAACATTCCCCCAGTCATTGGAGTACACCGTCACATCAAGTCCCGTAATCACTCTCAGTTCTTTAAAAAATGACTGGATAATATCATTTTCTTCGATAGACCGTGCAAATGTAATCGTCAGGTGATTGTTCAAAGTACTGATACCGCAGTTGATCGGGCTTTTTCTTGTCGGATAAAGGATGACTTCCATCCTGTCGATATACGGCGCCATCGTCTCCGGCAGTTTGACGTTACCGAGATTCGTTAATGTCAAAGTCTTAGCACGTTCACCCACCTGATTAAACGCAAAGCGCATGACCGGATACTTTAAAAAGACGGGCACTACACGCATCCAGAAATTACGCTGGAAGGACACAAAACGGTTAATACCCTTCTGAAGGTTTTCTTTATCCGTATTCTCTTTGAGCTGTCCGGAGACTTCGTCAATAATTTCATTAAAATGAATATATCCATCCATCGGAATACTAATATTTGCGACAGAAAAGAAATTCCTGAGTGTGACAGACGGAAACTGCCGCCTCAAATTAACCGGCAGCGCGACAGAAACCACACCATCCGTCATATCCTGAGTCATTTTCTTATCGTGAATCACCTGAATCAGCACACTTGTAAGAAACGCTGTCAGTGATGTGCCCCGCTCCTTGGCATAAGCATTTAATGCCGCGCCGTCCATGACACCGTGGACAACATTAATCCCTGGTGTATTAAAAGGTGTCCCGTGGATCTGATAAGCCTTTTCTGCACGCCGTCCGGGACGCTTTACCGCATGAGAGGTCGCATACCTTTCAAAACTGTCCTCTATTTCTTCTTGGTGTGGATTATCTTCCGGCGTCAGTACCAGTCCGTCCTCCGATAAATCTTTTTTAAGCTCTTTTAAGTACTGATAGACGAGTGTCTTCAAAAACTCAACGGCACCAGCACCGTCTGTCAGTGAATGAAACACTTCCACAGAGATTCTTTTCTTGAAATAAAGAACACGTATCAGATACGCATTATTTTCTTTCGGATGAATCGGACCGCATGGATAATCCGTTTCCGGCTTCACTAGTAACTGTTCATCATTGTGCTCCATAAAATCCCAAAAGAGACCTCTCCGCACCCGGACAGTCAGTGTCGGGAAACGCACTGCCACAACATCCAGTGCTTTTTGCAGGATTTCCGGTTCAACCTGCCTTTTAAGTATCATGGACACCCTGAAGACAGACGAATTCGTTGCATTGGATACCGCATGAAATATTTTTCCTGTGTTATCAATTCTATACCACTGATCCATCTGTCCACCCCCAGTATATTTATACGTTAGACCTTACTTAATCATCTACAGACATCACCAATGATTTATCCTTACAATCTATTATACTAAAAAGATCAGACTCAAACTTAAAATAAGCTGAGTCTGTCATTATACACCCTGTATTTTCACGTTACGGCAATTGTAACAGACTGACGGGCTTTATTTCCCTATTCGTTTTCAACATTCTCATAGTAGAATGACTTCCGCTGGTCCGCTGCAGCAGCAATAATTATAAAACCGAGTACGAGAAATAAAAACGAACCTGCAGCATACACTATTCTTAATTCAAACATCTCGGCATATCAAGCCACCACTCCTAAATTGTTTTATTCATATAAAAAAACCTCACTCCCAAGATTATTCGTCTTGAGAGCGAGACTTCATCAATTTAAAAATTACGGTGTCATTCTGCTTCACACGTACTTTTTCCTAATAAATCGCCACTTTGCCGTAAGGGCCGTCAATGATTTCAATTTTTGTTTCAAAAATATCTGTTAAAATATCCGGCTGCATGACTTCATCGACACTGCCGAAAGCAGCAACCTGACCTTCTTTCATCGCACAGATTCTGTCGGAATACTGTGCTGCAAAGTTAATATCATGGAGAACAGTCACAATCGTTCTGCCGAATTCATTTGCCGCTTCTCTCAAGTGTTTCATCATCTGGACAGAATGTGCCACATCCAGATTATTCAGCGGTTCATCCAGTAATACATACTCTGTCTCCTGACACAGCACCATCGCTACATAGGCGCGCTGCCGCTGTCCGCCGGACAATTCATCTAAATATCTGTTTTCAAGCGCCGTTAACTTCAGAAAATCAATATACTTTGATATAATTTCCTCGTCTTTTTTCGTCAATCTGCCCTTTGAATACGGAAAACGGCCGAAACCGACCAGCTGTCTTACAGTCAATCTTGTGACAAAATGATTTTCCTGGCGCAGTATGGTCAGTATTTTGGCAAGGTCCTTGGACTTGGTACCGGCAACATCCATCTCAGCCACAGCAATCTGCCCTTCATCAATGTCGAGCAGTCTGCCGATCATCAGGAGTGTCGTAGATTTTCCTGCTCCGTTCGGACCGATTAAAGATGTGAGTCCTGCCTTTGGTATATCAATTTCCAAAGGACCAATCGCAACTTCTTCATTATATAATTTTCTAACATTTTCAATTTTTATCATAGAGACCTCTTCCTTAAAATGACGATTAAGAATATTAATCCGCCGACAAGTTCAATGATGATTGAAACAACGCCCTGTGCATCGAATATGTGATACATCGTAAAGTATGCACTTGTAAGCACCAGAAAAGCAATCGCAAGTGCCATCGGGAACACATATCTGTGGTCATATGTCGGTGCTGCCTGATAACTGAGTGTTGCAACTAAAAAGCCGAAGAAAGTCATTGGACCGATTAAAGCAGTTGAAACAGACATTAACACCGCAATCAGTACCAATATATAAATCACATGCGCCCTGTGATTGACGCCGAATGATGTTGAAGCATCTTTTCCGAGTGACATCACATTCAGATGTCTGGAATGGATAAGTATTAAGGCACCTGCCACAATAACGATTGGAATGACAATCGGAAAATATTCAGGATCTGCGTTATTGACCGATCCGAACAATCTTGCCTGCAGTAAATCGAACTCTGACGGTGAAAGCACTCTTCTCATAAATGTAGAAACAGAGTTCAAGCCGCCTCCGATGATAATACCTACTAAAAGCATCAGCTGTAAGTTCCCGTACTTCCCGGAAAGAAGCCATCCGTATAAGATTAAACTCATCATCACCATCATCGCTACCTGCAGCAGGAAAGGACCTGTTCCGGTAAAATTCACCAGTGCCCCTGCGCCGAAGAAGAACATCATACTGGTCTGAATCGCAGAATAAAGTGAATCATACCCTAAAAGAGATGGTGTAATAATTCTGTTGTTTGTAATAGAGTGGAATGCTACAGTCGCCAAACTCTGACAGACCGCAGCAATAATCATCGCCGTCACAGCAATCATCCGCCGCTTCGCTATCGGCGCAAATGACGGAGAATCAACAGGTACAGGATTATTATAAACAAGCAGACCATAAGAAAATAATAAACCCGCGGCTGTGAGTACAATAAGCAGTACCCAGTATCTTATACGTTCTTTTTTGTTGCGGAAGGCTTTCGCCGACCGTTTCTTATGGTGAAGGCCCCGATGGTCAACATTTGTTTCTTTGTTTTGGAATATACTCATCGCAGCCTCCTTGGTCTTCTCTGTCTGAGTAAGATGATAATAAACACCACTGCACCGACTGTGCCGAGAATGACAGAGACAGAGATTTCAAACGGCATAATAATCGTTCTTGAAATAATATCACAGACGGTGATAATTCCCATACCGAGAACACAGACCCAGGGCAGATTGCTCTTCAAGTCATCCCCCCGGAACATCGAGATGATATTTGGAACAATCAAGCCGAGAAACGGCAGATTACCTACTACGGCAGCAACGATACCAACCGCAACCGCAATCAGCATTGTTGCAATCAGAACGATTGTATTGTAGTTTAAGCCGAGACTTTTTGCGATATCTTCTCCAAGACCCGCAATCGTCAGGCGGCTTGCGAGCATAAAAATCAAAATAGTAATGATAATGATAATCCATAAATACTCATATCTGCCCGCCTGAATCGGGGCGAATGAGCCGATAAACCAGTTTTGGATATTCTGGGACATATTGAAAAACAGACCGACAAATGTGGAAAATGCAGAAATAACCGCCCCGAGCATTAATCCGATAATCGGGACAATCAGAGATGAACGAAGTTTAACTCTTCTTAAAAACAAGAAAAAGACCATTGTTCCCACAAAGGAAAAAACGATCGCCCCGAGCATTCTAAGCATAAGTGTCGGTGACGGAAACATCAGGTACACAAATAAAAGTCCGAGACCGGCCCACTCCATTGTCCCTGTTGTGGTGGGTTCAACAAACTTATTCTGTGTAATCAGCTGCATCACAAGACCTGCCATCGCCATGGCGGCACCTGTCAGTAATAGAGCTGCTGTTCTCGGTACACGGGTAATGAAAAACATGTCCCAGCCGTCTTCCTGGCCCCGTATATCATAGACACCTACAAATAAAGATATAATGGCCAGAATCATCACACCAATCACTGCTGCGATAAATGATTTTGTCCATATTTTATTATGATTATAAGGCGGGGCATGGGAATCTCTCCCAACCCCGCCTGTTATTTTTTTAAGCACTGCCTCATGCCCCTTGTCTTACTGATTTAAAGTATTCGAAATATCTCCAAATAACTCTATATAAGTTTGAATAGATTCGTTAAGGTAAGTATCTGCAGGTGCATAAATCACTTGCCCTTCTGATACAGCTGTTGTATTTTGAAGCGCCGGTGAGTTTTCAATTACATCCTGTGCAGGTGTAGATTCCTCATCCATATCAGCATCACGGTCTAACACCATAATCCAGTCCGGATTACTGTCAGCGATAGCCTCAACGGAAATATCATCACCCTGGTGATCTTCAGTTGAACCTTCTACTTCAAGTGACGGTTCCCATCCGAAGATTTCGTACATAGGACCCCAGACACGTCCGTTGTGCGGTGCTGAGAAACCAATTTCTCCACCTGAAACAATTACACTCATCACTGTGTCTGAGCCGTTATAAGCTGCTGTAGCATCTTCAACCGCCTGATCAAAGTCAGCATTTAACTGTTCTGCTTCCGCTTCTTTTTCAAAAATCTGTCCTAACTTTGTCGTGTTGTCTTTAAGACCGTTAACTAAGTTTTCTCCAGGTGTTTCAGCCGTTTCATCTACATTCACGTTTAGGTCAATTACTGCTGCTTCCGGTACTAATTCTTTAATATCTTCATAGTAGCCGCTGAATCTCTGACCAACGATAACCAGATCCGGATTTGCTGCTGCGATTGCTTCTAAATTAGGCTCACGGTGATTACCGATGTCTTCAATAGAATCATTGTCCAGGTAGCTTAAACCGCTCGGCATCAGGCTTACTGCTGCAGCTGTCAGTTCAACTCCCCAGTCATCCAGTGTTTCAAACGTTCTGTTGTCAAGCGCAACAACTGATTCCGGGTTTACCGGAACTTCTACAGTACCGTGTGCATCTTCAATTTCAACTGTTCCGGCATCTGCTGACTCATCAGAACCTTCTTCAGCGTTTGAATCATCTGTTGTTTCTTCTGATGTTTCATTATTTGAATCATCCGTCTCTGCTTCATCACCAGAGTTGGAACATGCTGCAAGTACCAGAGCAAATACAGCCATCAATACAGTTAATTGTAAAAATTTATATTTCGTCATTTCTCAAACCTCTTCCTTTATTATAAAATTATTTTACTCAATACCGACCCACTCGAATCCTTAGTCAGAAACTGAGATTTTCTCAAAACAGAATATGTACAGAAAATATGCCGCGGTCCTCCTCCAATATATCAATTTTAAATAACCATCCCGCCCTAATTGCTTATGATAATCATTTTCAATTAGATGTTATATGGAAAAGTATAGATTTTAATTCTTTGAAAATCATGTGAAGACTGAATTTAAGGAAAAATCTTTTAAATACGGGCTGCCCTTAGAAAAACCGGGCAGAATTTTATGAAACATTACCTTTCACTCATTGTGTATCCCCTGCCGTGTACTGTACTGATATATCTGCTCTGTTTACTGCAGCCGATTTTCTTTCTTAAATAGCTGATATATAAATCTACAACATTCGGATTTACAGCCATGTCATATCCCCAGACTTGATTCAAAAGCATTTCCCGGCTCAATATACCATTCTTATTCTTTACTAAAAACAACAGTAAATCATACTCTCTCCGCGTCAATGAAACATCTTTCCCGGCTTTTGTCACAACATTTCTTGATGTATCCACCAGAATATCATTGAACTTAAGAAGCACCGCTTCACTGTCATTCACCCGTACACTCCGGCGCAGAATGACTTTTATCCGCTCGACAAGCTCTTTCTTTTCAAAAGGCTTCCTGACATAATCATCCGCCCCTGCTCTTAATGCAGCGATGCAGTCCTCACTTGAGATCTGATTGGTCACAATAATAATCGGTGTCATTTTGACCTCTCTGATCCAGGCGCATATTTCAGGACCTGACATACTGAGTGAATCCCAGTCCAAAACAATGATATCCCAGTTTTTTTCGAGCACAATGTCTAACCCCTGGCTTTCATCATGAAGTGTTACAGTAAACCCTTCTTCACGTGCGAGACCGCTGACAATCTTTTTCGATGAGGACTGTTCATTTTTAATTACCAGCACTTGTTTCAAATTAAAGTCACCCCCTGTTTCTCTTCATACTGAATATGTTTATGTCACTTTATTTTATACCAACACCATGATAATGAGAATCATTTTCATTATTTTAAAGATATTATAACGTGAATCACTGTGAAAATCCTGTGAATATTACGCCATTTAAAAACATTTCACAGATTTATCGTGTGTTTCACGCCATATGTTTTCATCGCTCATACCAAAACATATATAAAAACCCCTAAAATTAGATGTATCTAACTTTAGGGGTGTATCCTACTCTTCAATATTCAGCCAGCCTTTTCTTTGTTCAAAAATCTTCCAAAGTTTATCTGGTATTTTTAAATGCTCAGAATCGGATTTTTTGATCACTGTTTCAATCGATTCTTCCTGATTTTCTTTGAATAACTCCACCCATCTCGGATCAATGATTAATCCTCTGCCAACCGCAATCAAATCGGCACCGAGACTATTAATATTCCGTGCAGCTTCCGGTGTTGCGATGGATCCTGCAGCCATTACAGGCAGCTCCGTTCTTTCAGAGATTAAACGTACAGTCGGCTGGTCGTAATTTCCAACAGGTGTACCTGCAGCATCACCGAGTGAAATATGAACATAATCAATGTTCTCTGTTTCCAGAAACTCGACCAGCTTAAATGTATCTTCAATCCTCAAACCATCCGGATCAGATGATTCTTCCGGCGATAAACGGTAACCGAGCATAAACGGCTTTTGGGCATATTCATCAATCGCACTTCTTACCGCTTTAATTACTTCGTGCGGAAAACGAAGTCTTTTTTCCAGAGAGCCGCCCCATTCGTCTGTTCGTTTATTCGTCCCGGGCGACCAGAAATTCTGTACAAGAAAACCATGGGCACCGTGGATTTCAACACCGTCAAATCCTGCCTCTACCGCTCTTCTTGTCGTTTCTTTAAATGCTTCAATAATATCCAGAATTTCTTCATTAGTCAGTTCACGTACAGTTTTACTGTCTCCGCTGATGTCGGACGGTCCCACTACATCGAGGTCCGGCAGCGTTTTATTCCCTGCATGGAATATTTGAAGTACTGCCGGCGCACCGCCTGACTTTGCGGTTTCAGCAAGGCGTTTCAAACTCGGCACATATGAATCCTCATAAGCAGCAAACTCGTCCGTAAAACCCTGACCGTTTTTCGTTACATGTGTACAGCCCGTAATAACAAGTCCCACACCGTTTACGCGGATTTTGTAGTACTCGATTTCATCCTCCGACACCGTCAAATCTGTGTTCCCGGCCCATGTTGTCATCGGCGCCATTGCCATTCTGTTTTCTATCGTCACACCGCTTCTGAAACGAAACGGCTGAAATAATTCTCTCTCATCAGTCTGCATCAATTATCCTCCTCACCAATCATGTAGAATATCAGTATGACTGTCATAAGTCAAAATATCTGACCCTGTGCTTAAAGTTGTTGCATGATTACGTTTTGAGGTGATATTACCAGGAGAGAATTCCTTTATTTCCAGCAGTATTTATCTCTAATGCACACTGCTTTTCTTTCTCATCCATAAAAACATCATGATGAATAAAAATCCGCCGCAAAGGATGTATAACATTTCGTAACCGAACGCGAATGATATTAATATGTAGCCAAGGAACGGCCCGGCCGCTGCACCTAAGTCCTGAATGACCGTATAATACGTGAAGAAACGTACTCTGTCCTGCCCCTGCGCTTCATCCGAAGCTCTCGCATCAACGAGGGTCGTGAGTGCTGTGGATACCAGCATAGCAAGGATGGTGACACCGACCCAGATTAACGGGGAGAAAGACACGATAAGGAGCGGAAAACTGACGGCGCCGATGAAGAGCGAGCCGATTAAATATGGAATGCGTCCTTTTTTACCGTCCGACCATATACCGACCTGCTTTGCGAGAAACGGCTCCCATGCCCAGCGAAGTGCCTGCAGAATACCTGACAATGCAGCAGATGCAACTGCCACCGACCAGAAATCAACCGCGTCTCCGTAATGATAAACAATCAGTGTCGATAATGTCGCTGCAAAAACACCCTGGATAATCATCGTGATACCGAAGCTGCTGCCCATAATGAGGGCATGCTTCTGTATCAATGACACAGGAGACATTCTCTTTTCCTTCTTCTTCAATGGATCTTTTTTAAGTTTTTCTGTTTTATATACTGCTGCGAGCAGGATGATACCGAACGCCGAAAAAAGACCGAAAATAATAGAGACCCAGGATAAGCCGAAAAATGGTGTCAGAAGTCCGCCGCCGAGCATACCGCCGAGACTCCCGAGCCTGTAAAGCCCGTTATAAACACCCATTGCCTCACCCTGCTTGTTATCCCCGCCGTATATGGATACCGTCGACAATCCTCCGATTCTAAGAAAGGACCATGCGAGCCCCCATAACGCCCTAAGAACAAGCCATGCGGCAAAACTGCCGGCAAAACCGTAACCGACAGTCGTAATAATACTCAGGAAAACCGCAAACATCAAGCCAGCCTTCAAAGAAATCTTTCCGTAAATTTTACCGACAACCGGATTTAAAGGCAGACGTACAAAGCGGTTCACTGCAAGCAGAACCCCTACCTGCCAAAGTCCGTCAAGCCCCGCCTCCCGCCAGTAAATCGGCAGTGCGATATAAAGCATCGAGTCGCCGAGCAGGCAGCAAGCCGTCACCAGGGCGATGGTTACAATATTTTTTGAGCGTTTACCGGATGCGATACGCACCATCTCCCTGCTGATATATTTATTCACTAAAACATACCAGTATTATACATACTGTTCAAGTATATTTTCAGAAAATACACATTTTTATTTGATGAAAAGAAATACCTGCCGGACGGGTGAAATATACTGCATTCAATTAACAGTGTTCATATATAAAAAGACACTCCCCCGGAACTGGGAAATGCCTCCTTTTAAGCTATTCTTCATACAATTTTCTGCTGAATCTGCCGTTTTTTATTTTATCAGTTTTAAAAACGCAATGAGTCCAACGGATGATGTACAGAAGAGAATCATACTCATCGGTACAGCAGAGTCTTCATTCACACCTGCAAGGGGAGAAAATATCGCGCCGAGCAGTAAAGGCAGCATACCAAGCACCGCACTTGCACTCCCTGCACGATGGCCCTGTTCGGACATACCGAGTGTGAACGTGCTGGTGATTGTCATCCCCATCGTGGTCATATAAATAAAAATTAAAGCGACGATAAAAGGAAGCGGCGCTTCTATAATCGAAACGATTAACAGTAGAAATGTTGCACTGACTGCCGTAATCACTGCTATTTTCAGAAGCTGTTTTTCATGAACAATACCGCCGAGACGGCCGATGATAAAACTTCCTATAATAATCGCGATCCCATTAATTCCGAACAGCACACTGAACGTCTGTGGCGAAACGCCGTAAATATCCTGGTATATAAACGGTGTCCCCGACACATACGCAAAGCTCCCGCCATGCACAAATCCGACCAGTACTGCATAACCGATAAACGACCGGTCTGTCAGAAGACTGCCCATCGTACGAAGTGTCGCTGTTCCGGAACTCTTAATGCGTTTTTCCTCAGGCAGTGTTTCCTTAAGGTTCAAAGCAACGATAATTACAATAAAGAGCCCGATCAGACTTAAGAATAAAAATATCGTATGCCAGCTCGCAAAAGGCAGAATCAGTATTGCGCCGCCGGCCATCGGTGCTGCCATTGGTGCAACGGCGTTGATTACCATTAACAGAGAAAAGAATTTTGTCAGTTCTCTGCCGCTGAATACATCACGTACGACTGCACGTGAAAGAACCACACCGGCTGAAGCCGTAAAACCCTGCAGAAACCTTGCAGCAATCAGCACATAAATATTCGGTGCCACTGCACAAAGTACAGATGATACAACAAATAATGATGTTGAAATCAGAAGCGGCTTCTTTCTGCCTTTCGCATCACTGAGCGGTCCTATAATAATCTGACCGAATGCAAGACCGAGAAGACAGGCAGTAAGGCTCGCCTGAACTAAAGAGATACTGGTATCTAAATCCTGTGCGATACCGGGAAAGCTTGGTAAATACATATCAATATTTAAAGGTCCCATAACTGCAAGGAGACCAAGAAGTAACGCAAGGCCCAACCGTTTCCTGCCGGTTGGATTATGTATGATGTTATCATTATTTTGGATGATACAACCACCTCCCCGTTAATTCTATGATATATACAGCTCCGGCACAACAGGAGAATCACCTGCACTCCCTCTGAAAACGCAGTCATTATATATTTGCAGACAGAATTATGATGCAGGTACCTGTAGATGATCCTGATGACTGCGCCATAATTCTGTCCACTGTCTGTTGGACTGGTTTAGTTTTTTTAAATCTACCAGTTGTTCTATACCTGCCGCTTCACGCTTTCTATTTCAAGAAGGATCTGTTTCATTTCCAGCCCACCGCGGAACCCTGTTAAATTACCGTTTTTAGAAACCACTCTATGGCAGGGCACAACAATCATCACCGGATTTAATCCATTCGATCTGCCAACTGCACGTACAGCCTTCGGTCTGCCTATTCTTTCAGCAATATCCGAATACGACACCGTTTCTCCGTATGGAATTTTTCTGAGTTCTGCCCATACTGATTCCTGAAAATCAGTCCCTTTTAAATCCACCGGAATATCAAATTCTGTTCTTTCTTTATTCAAATATTCTTTAATCTGTTGAACATACGGTCCGACATGCACCGCCTGCTCCACTAACTTTGAATCATTTCTGTATGTCTTTGCCCAGACCTCCAGTTCACTGAATCCGCCGGCCGGACTGCCGACAAAACACAATCCCTGCTCCGTGGCCGCAGTATAGATTACCTGGTCTCCATATGATAATGTCCCGTAGTAAATGATTTCTCCCGTTTCATTATTCATTTCCTTTCCCCTTTCTAAAATCACTCGGCGTCTGTCCATGTCTTTCCTTAAATAATGTAGAAAACCGTGAGGCATTGGAAATTCCGACTAATTCACCAATTTTCTTTACTGTAAAATGACTGTTTTTCAAGTATTCTTCAGCTTCTCTCATTCTTTTGTTCTGTACATATTCAAGCGGAGTGATGCCTTTTATTTTCTTAAATACTCTATGAAGATGGTATGGACTGCTGTGACAGTGCTCTGCGATATACGCGAGCGTTAACGGCTCTGCATAATTCATGTCTATATACATCTCAACATGTGATATCCATTCTTCATCAGGTAGTGTTCTGCCGCCCGATTTACATCTCTTACACGGCCTGTAGCCATCTTTCAGTGCATCCTCCGCACTTGAAAAGATAGTGACATTCTCAAAATTAGGAACCCTGGATTTACATGATGGTCTGCAGAATATTCCCGTCGTTTTTACAGCATAAAAGAAACAGCCGTCATAACACTGATCATTTTCAATGATTGCCTGTTTTCTTTCTTCCGTAAGCTCTAAAATCATCACTTCATCTCCTTTACTTGATTCTTACACAAAAACTGATGAATAAATACAATTTCCCGATTAAAAAGCAAGATATGAAAACTATTTTTCAATGAAGTGTTTAAGAATTGATAATAAAAAGCATTCCTGCAGCAGGATTATCAATAAGTTCTCTCAAAGATTCCACATTTATTATCATTTCAGTTAAACGTGTTCAAAAAAACAAAAAAATTGAACACGTAAAAATAACGTGTTCAAGATTTGTACATGACAATCGTTTTGATTTTTTCCTGCCGGCGTATTAAGTAAATTTTTATCCAAAACCAAACGAATGGTGTCACCGGCACTTGTTATTTAAAACAGCGATTATCCCGTCCGTCACTTCCTTAACCGCCTGGACCCCGACTCTTTCTTCAGCTGTATGTGCAAAGGCGTTACTCCCCGGACCAAAATATATTGTATCCGTCTGATACTTATCAAGCGTGCCGCCTTCCCCCCATCCACCGAATACACCGACTTCAATCTGCCTGCCGAGTGTCTCTTCCAGTACCTTTTTGACACTGATGAATTTTTCCGATTCACGGTCTATCTCCATCGGTGTGCAGTCGACGATAACATCCGCCTGGTAATTAAACGCTGGATAAGTACGCTTCACTTCTTCGGCCACAATATCAATTTCTTCCTGAAAATCTGTGATATTTTCATTCGGCAGATACCTTTTATCAATCACTATGCTACATTCAGCAGGTACACTGTTTGCCTCAGTCCCCGCTTCTATCATGCCGACATTCATCTTAGCCTGTCCTAATAACGGATGTGTGTTGCGGATATATTTTTCAGCCGTAAACTTTTTAAATTGATTTATAAATTCAACAGCCATGTATATCGCATTCTCACCCGTTTCCGGCATACTGGCATGCGCACTTCTGCCGAAAAATGTAACCTTAATCCAGGCATTCCCTTTTTGAGCCGCCATCAAATTCTGGCTGGTCGGTTCCGGAATGACTGCCAGATCACACACCGGCAGCAGACCTTTTTCAAAGGCATCTACAGTCTGCTGTGCATATGTCTCTTCATCTGTCGAATACATTAAATAAACTTCCCCCTTCAGATGGTGATCACACGCATACTTAAACGCCATATAATTACACGCACATCCAGCCTTCATATCGCATGAACCACGCCCGTATATTGCACCATCTTTTTCAACAGGGTTTAAAGGCTCATTCATATCCCCAGGAGATACCGTATCCAGGTGTCCCTGCAGTAACAGTCTGCAGCCTTCCCCATTCTTATAATGAGCGATGACATATGGATTCTCGGTATCCCTGCCTATTATCCTCACATCAGCATCTGTCTCATTCAGAATTTTACGGTACATAAATTCTGTTATTTTCTGCTTCCCTTTCACAGAAAAAGATTCAATACGAACCAGTTCTTTCGTTAATTCCACAGCTGAATCGCCGTACATTTCAACCCCTCCACTCATTTTGAAATATGTCCTAAAAATATCCCAAAATCTATATCCATACATTTCAATAGGCATATCTGGTGCTTCTACTACAAGATAGCTCTTTCATTATAATTTATAATAAAAAAAGTTCCCAACCAAGAAAAGTTGGGAATCTTGAAAAGTTTTTATTATAAACAGGCCACATTTTCCAGCTGACAGCTATTATTTAAATTTTATCTTGGTGCGAGTGTCTTGACATCATTGACTACTTCCTCTATTGGGTAACTATCATCTCCGAAGTCAATGCCCGAGTAGTGCTTAATGATCGTCCCTTCAGCATCAACCAAATACAGCGCTGTACTATGGGTTGCTTGGTCTTCACCCGCTTTTGGGGGATCAACGTTCGTTTTAAAATTTGCTTTGGCAAATCGTTTAATCACATCAGGACTGTATCCCGTAACCAAATGCCACTCGGTCTCTTCCGGGATATCAAACCATCCGATATAATCTGCGATTACTTCAGGTGTATCTTCTTCAGGATCCACAGTAAAACTAAGGATACCGTAATTCTTAACATTCTCATCTTCAAGTTCTTTTGCAGTTTCTGTTAAATTCATTGTCATTGGTGGGCAGACAGTTTTACAGTTGGTAAAAATAAAATTGACCAGCCATACCTTACCATCCATATCACTTCTTTTAAATGCTTCATCATTTTGGTCTGTGACTTCAAAATCACTGACTTCATTTCCGTAACTCGGCATAATTTCAACCTGCCCTGCGCTGCAGGATGATAATATTATTGAAAACACTATCATTGCAAGCAGTAATTTTTCCATAAGCAAGCCCCCAAAGTTTATTCTAGTACTTCCATTATATCAAATAACTACCTTTCAATAGATACGATTACAGATTATTCATAAAATATGACCGACTCTATTCTACAATAACTTCCTTACTCGGCATTGTGTGCAGCTGAAAAGCATCAACATGCGCGATGACAGTGTAGTCTCCGGGAGATTCAAATGTATATTCTATTTTATATACTCCGCTGTCATCATGATCAACTTCAATCATAGCCAAACTTTCTTCATCACGTATAATCTCAAACATCACAGCATCTGCATCTTCTACATCCTCATCGTTTGATGTTACATGAGCACTAATCTCTACTGCCTCACCTGATGAAACTGTTTCTTCAGGCACCATTAAGTCCACTTCCAATGTTCTTATATCATCCTCATTCGGCGCATCATGATTCATATCTGCATGGTCACCATGTGTGTCCTCATCGCTGGTATTGCATGCAGACAGCAGCAATAAACTAATCAGCATTACTAAAAAACTTTTTATTTTCATTTTTGTTCCTCCTGCTCATTTTATAAATTTTTTTGAACCCATCATAATCAGAACTAAAACTTATTAGAATAATGAATTTAATATACCGGTCACAGTATAATTCTAATTTCTCTTTCGTTTAATTAATATAAATTCTATAATCGCAATCACAATAAGTGATATTCCAAATAACGGCATCAATACCCCCAGGAAAGCCAGTACAAGAACAGTCCCCCAGGATAATGGTTTATTTGTCCGTTTCGGAAATACATTCTTAAACTCTTTACTGCGTTTAACCATTGAATAGAATCCAAAGAAAATGGTACTTAGAAATGCTAAACATACTGCTAAATTTAACACCTTATTTGGCCACCCGAATAAATGTCCTTCATGCAGTGGAATTCCCCATGTAAACCACTTGCCGATTAAACCGTAATCCTCAAAACTAATCTGTCCTAGTACCTCTCCGGAATATTGATCAAAATATACTGTTGTTTCTTCATACGGTGATACATCAAGGCCTGTAATACCCGAATTACTTCCCTTAGATACTGTAAATACACCCTCTTCATCGGATGGATATACAATCGAGAAAGGATAGCTTAAATCTTCCTCTAAAGCAAGGGTCTGAACCTCCTCAACATCCAGTTGATACGGTATATCAGTCATTCCACCTGAGTCGCCATGATGTCCGGCATGTTCTGAATCTTCCTCATCATTTGCCTGATCTGATACAGGGCTGTTACTGCTTCTTGTCGCCCATGGTATCTCGTTAACATCCGAGTTGGGTGGATTAACACTCAATTCTGTATTTCCCCATTCAGGCACATTTTCACTTAACTTATAAATTTGTGCACCCGTGAACCCAGACCAAGGCAGTCCTGTGATAATGAATATAGATAACGGTATGGCAATAATTAAGCCGAGTACACCATGCAATTTTTGAAATTTGAATTTTTTAGATTTATTTGATAAAAGTTTTTTCTTAATAACCATGTAACAACCGGAAATAATCATAAATAATGTCCAGCAGGCTGTTAACTCAACCAGGTAGTTAATAAATGTATTACCTGTCATTAAAGAACTGTGGAATTCTCTCGTCATGTTAGAATATGTATAATTTGCATCCTGACTGCCCACAATTTGATTGTTATCATCAAGGAATACGTAAGTTTGATTTCCCTCTGCATCTGCAAGAGTTACTCTGTTATTATATTCTTCACCCATTAGACTGATCCTTGAAATGGACAGTCCATGATGGGCGTGCTGAACGGATTCAATTCCTTCATCCAAAGTTTGGTAAGTTTCTCCACTTTCCCCGAAAAACATATCTTCGTAGATTACATCTTCCACTTCGTTGTAAAATAAATAACCGATGCCTGAAACAGTTAATGTTATCAGCAATGGTGTAATAAAAAAAGCAGCATAAACGTGTAATCGCTGAAAAGGATTGTAATTAATCTTCATAAAAATTCCCTCTTAACTTTTTAAAGTATTCAACAATCGTTCTAGAATGATTACTGAATTGACTTTATCGTAACACTACTTTCGATACCTTTATCATTCTTTATGTGAACTTTGTGTTAATTTATGTTATAGATAACATAAAAATAACAATCAGAATATATTCTGATTGTTACTTGTTCTTACTATTTGATTGATTATGTTTATCAACGTTTGAACAGCACGATATATCCATTTCTCCTTCTAATCTCTTAGATACTTCTTCAAAAGAGAGAATTACTCCTCCAAAACCTTTAACAAACTTTTCTGCATAATCTTTATTTCCAAAGGCCAGCACCTGTGGCTCACAGCATCCTAAATGAATGCCGGTATCCATCACAAACCACGCTGAAAAAGGACTGATTGTTGTATGGGTGATAAAGTCATGACACAATGCCTGCACAACCTTATCTTCTATTTGTTTTTGTCTTAATATACCACAATGTGCACAGCAAGTATTTTCTATTTTATTATTTGATAAAATAAGTTGATAGTTAAGTTTTCCTTCGACTGTGATTGACTTTTGACAAAACGCACACTGATTTTGTTGTACATCAGCTGATGCCTCTGATAACTGAACCCCACCAAATATCTTCTTAACTAGCCCCTCGTCAATTAATAGTTTTAAATCTCTATGTATCGTCATTTCGGACACACTGAATCGTTGGCTTAATTTTTTTATGGTTATTTCTTTTTGTTCTTCGATTAAATTATATATTTTTTCCTGCCTTTTAGTTTTCACCATACACTTTGCACCCTATACTTTATTTATTATTTAGATAATACCAATTAGATCTATTGTATACAAACCATTCTATATCTTTATACTGGACATATAAAAATAAAGCTTTTCATATCAAGCATTCTCATGTTTTATTATTTAAAGATTATTAAGAACCAATACCCACGAAATTGTTTAATAAAAAGATTATAAGAACTATACTTTATTGGGTAGAATTTCTCTGTACCAACCAGCAATAGACCAAACAAAAACGAACAGCCAAATTGATAAACAAGTAACAGTGGCAATTAGAAATAAATTGACTTCAGACATAGAAATTCCTAACCCAGTACCCAGAGCTATAAATAACAAAGCCATTAGCCAGGCAATGCTTCCTGTGTGGAGAAAAAATCGTTGTCTCTTTAAATATTGTTTTGAACGTTCTAATATCCATGCCATGATTATTAATGTCTGCAATGAATGGAAGCCAACACCGTGAAGAATAATAAAATTCCCTGATTCTCCAAATAAACGATCTTGTAAAATAATCATCATAATACCTGCTAAGTTAGCTATAAACACTGAAACTAGAGCATACCGAATGCCGATGATGAGTATAGGACGTGATAAAGGAGTATTCATCTTCAAAAATTGAATGGTCAATATGATTCCGAGAATTACGAGAGCAATAGACACTATACCAAATAAAATACCTGCGATAGTATCAATGATACCCCCCATTTCCGAGAATCGAGGATTAAGCCCCCGAAAGTTTTGAATGGTTTCTATGATATAACAATATAAAATGATAGTGACAAAAAGCCAACGTATTATTTTTCTATGTTGATTTGAAAAGGAAGCCAGCGGTAAGATTGCAGCGATAGACAATAAAAAAATACCGATCGCTGCTGTAAATGAGAACACATTTTCAATGTTACCTTCCGGAGGAATAACTGCACCTTGTAAATATATATACATAGCTGAAAAAGCAGCAATTAAAAAGCCTAGTAAGCCAGTAATAGCGAGTGCTTTTTCACGATGAAATATAGCGGTAATAGATACTATAAATATTTTAAAAATAGTATATAAAGTACGTAATTTATCATTGTTTTTGAAGTGTGTCATTAATACCATCCACCATTCTTTGGTATTTCCGACGTGTTAGATTCCAAATGATAATATATACGATTATAAATACTGTAATATAGATGGTAATTCCAAGAATTTTTAGAGGAAACCATCCGGCTAACAGCGCAAGTATAAACATCGATGTCATTGTAATGAGAAAATGTAATATTGTCGCTACAGCTAAACTTAAATCTGTATGGGTGAATATCATTTGGCCAAATTGAAACATCAGACCAATCAATCCCCAAACAATTACGGCAATTAATGTCACCTGATAAGGTGTTAAATTCTCATAATATATCTCCCCCATAAATGAACCAGGATACATTGGATAGTACTCCCCTTGAGCAAATATTCCAGAAAATATAAGAGACATAATTACCCCAATAAAACACCCTGTTCTCAAACCTTGAATTAAACGCTTCATAATTTTAACAGCTCCTTTATACTCTTCAAATATCTTCTTGATGAATATGTAGATTTTTTGTTTTTCATAAAAATTTGAACGTGTCCACTATTCGTAAATGAAAGGTAGTCAACATAATCAAAGTTGATAATTTCAGATTTGGAAATTTTTAAGAAAGAGTTTGCAATAATTTTCTCTATTTCATACAATCTATAATCAACAATGTATGTCTTATCTTTTGTTTCCATCGTCAATACTTTATCGACAATATAAAAACGATAGACATCTTCTATTTGAATCAGATATATATCTTTGCCGATACGCCCATTAATTTGTTTTGTCCTTGTTTCTTGTTCAATGAATTCAATAATATTTTTTAATTTATCATCAATTTCATTAGTATGAATTACTATAGATGGCTCTTGAATACTCGAATCAATGTCAATTTTTAATTTCATTTACATAACCTCCTACAACTGTATTAAAACACGGTCTAATAAGAATAAAAATACTCTTTTTCTATGTGGTCATATTTTTTAACTAAACGGTTAAATTATTCTCGTCAGATGCTACAACCATGTCTTAGAAAATTACAAAATTTGATGGATTATTGATTATGATTAATTATATGTTCTTATACAATTTTGAATTAACTAATATAATAAAAATTCATAACAGTAACTGTAAAACTATAAGCATTCATGCTAATGGTTATTTTATCTTAGTTTAGTTATATAATTTTTCTTCTGAATCTTAAGAAGTAATACCACATAATTTTATGAAATATTAAGATTAAGATCATGTTTAACAATATAGATGAAACGTCATTTTGTACTATAACCATTTGTGTTAAAATTAAGTAGTTTCAAGAGAAAGGGAGAAATAAAATTAATGTTAGAATACTTCGGAACTCATATTTGGGAAATACTTACTTCTATTGGTACGGTAGGGGCAGTTATAATTTCCTTGGGAAAAATTTTCAAACAATCCACTCCTAAATTAGATTTACGCAATTTTGAATTTAAAAGTGCTACAGAAATGGAGAATGGAAGAATATCTGAGCAATTATCTTTTGATTTAATTCCAAGAAATGCTCATATTAGTAACGTTTTATGTATTGCTACTGTACTTTATGAAAATCCAAAAGATATAAGTAACTATGATTTTAAAAATCAATTAAAAGTTACTGAAACAAGACAGGAAAATTATATTCCAGAAGGAGAAGCTAGAAGAATCTTAGCTTTTTGTGACGGACTTGGCAATACACCTAAAAATGTTGCTCCTTATATAGTGTTTAAGGATGATAAAGATAAATGTTGGGCTTATTACAAAGGAAAGCTAAAAAAAATTCGGCCGAGATTATTTAATGATTACTTGAAAACCCACTATGATTATCTAATGGATTTTTACCGAAGAATCGAATAATACACCTCAAATTTAAGAAATAATAGTAACTAAAATTTACAAATGACTTTAATCAAAGCCCCCTCACGGTGACAGTTTTTGTTTTTGCACTGTGAGGGGCTTATTATATTCACTTTTATTTTTTATCAAACCAATTAATATATGTTTCTTCCTCTGTTTGTGCATACAATTCAATGACGCTCGGTCGCATGAATTGGGAGAATTGAATTAAATCAAGGCTACTTAAAGATCGACTGAAATTCTTTCCAGTCAAATGTATGGATAAAAATTTAATCAGTGCCTCGATTTCCTTGTCACCATCTAATATCTTAATGAGCTTTCCAATTATATATCATTAAAAGACGTACTTTTGATATTTTGATAGGACTGCTCAATGAGTGATTAAATGGTATCTTGGTCACCTTACTCTACGTCGCCACTCATGCTTACATAGTTTTCAATTTCTAATATCATAATAATGTCTTTCCTGTTTTTTACTTTTCATTCAACTCAGCAACGACATCCATATCAAATCGGTCAGAAATCGCCATAAACATCTGGCACATGCTTCTCCCCACAAGTTAAGACATACCTTTAGTACACTGGCTTATGAAGGCGGTGCTTCAATGGAAGAAATTTCGAGGGCATTAACCCATTCCGATGTGAAAACTACTCAGGGCTATGTGAACACGCCAAATGTGGTAGATTTATCGACCTATCAAAAGTTTGAACAGCGGTTAAAATCAATCCAAATGGATTAATTGAAAAAAAATAGGCGCACCAATTTTCGTACCAAAAATAAACAAAAAACACTTCCCAATAAATGGGAAGTGCCATAAACATTGATGTGACAATATTTTAACGCTTGGAAAACTGTGGTGAACGACGTGCTTTCTTGAAACCTGGTTTTTTACGCTCAACCATACGTGGGTCACGAGTTAAGAGACCTGCTCTTTTTAATGATCCACGGTTTTCAGGGTTTGCTTCAAGCAATGCTCTTGCAATACCATGACGGATAGCCTGAGCTTGTCCAGTGAATCCGCCACCTTTAACGTTTACTAATACGTCATAGTTACCCTCTGTTTCAGTAACTGCGAACGGCTGATTTAAATCCAAGATTAAGCTTTCGAATGGAAGGTATTCTCTCATGTCACGTTTGTTGATTGTAACATTTCCTTCTCCTGGTACTAAACGTACACGTGCAACTGCGTTTTTACGACGACCTGTTCCATAATATTCTACTTTAGCCAATTGTATACCCTCCTATTCTTAACCGCGAAGCTCGTAGCTTTCTGGTTGTTGTGCTGCATGTGGATGAGTGTCTTCTGCATACACATAAAGTTTCTTGCCTTGTTTACGTCCTAATGAGTTCTTAGGAAGCATGCCTTTGATAGATGTTTCAAGCAGGCGTACCGGGTTTTTCGCTTTAAGTTCACCGGCAGTAACTGATTTGATTCCACCTCTGTATCCAGTATGTCTGTAATACACTTTATCCTGTTCTTTGTTACCGGATAGGTAGATTTTACCAGCATTGATGATGATAACATGATCACCTGTATCAACGTGTGGTGTGAAAGTTGGTTTATATTTTCCGCGCAGTAAAGATGCTACTTCTGAAGAAAGACGACCAAGAGTCTGACCTTCAGCATCAATTACGTGCCATTTACGTTCAATGTTAGCTTCGTTAGCCATGAATGTTTGACGCATTATTTTTCCTCCTGTTAACAGTGCCTGTGCACTTCTTATTTCCCATTTTAAATTAAATAATTCTTCGTTCTTCTATATCTCTTACACAATAAGTTTTCCGGGGCTTATCATGGTGGTGATATAAAAATATACCGTTAATTATAATACCGTTTTTATGCCTGTTTGTCAATGACATTCCCTATTTTCATTAAATAATTTGTTCAAATTTTAAACGGGCATACCACTCAGTATAGTGTTAATGATGAAACTGAAAAATGCCGGGATCAAAATGGTGAGCAGCATGACAACAATTGATTTCCCCCAGCTGAGTGATGTCACAATCTTTATTCCGAGGGCAACAAGAATACCGGACCATATAGTGAAGATGTCCAGCACAGAAAGAAACGCCCACACCGGGTTCTCCTGTGCCACAAGCCCGCCTAAACCGGTGTACTGTCCCTCAACATTGAGACTGAATATTACCGCAATCACGGTATTAATTACACCACCGAGAACACCAATAATACTGGTCAGAATCTGAATCGATACAGCCTGCTTAAAACCGATGTTACCACCAAAAATGTGAGCAATCCCCCACAAAATAACTCCGGCAAACAAAAAGCCGATAAAGATTCCGATAAAAGAGAACAGCACTCCGAAAATCATTATACCTGAAATTGCTGTGATATTCCCTGATTCCATCACAACTGCAAGGAGCAGTGTGAAAAATAGAAGCAGCACCATCATAACAATAATCGGTCCCATAAGTGAATACGGTCCCTTAAGCTTTTTGAACTCATCTGACGGTGATGTAAACATTTTGAAAATATTAAGATCTTTTTTATTTGTGTGATTCAATTCATTTAACTCTGTATCCGGCATAATTGAGCCTCCCTGAATGTATTAAATCTTAGTCATAATATATTCTTTCCAAATAAAGTCCTTCCGCCGGTGCTGTTCTCGGCACGAGCGTCCGTTCTTTCGCATTAATAATGTTCAGTGTGTCTTCTTCACGCCTTCCTTCTCCGACCTCAAGAATATAGGCAACAATAATTCTGACCATATTATATAAAAAGCCGCTTCCTGTAATCACAAAATCAAACCCGTCTTCTGTTTCAATCAGCCGGAAATCCGTAATCTCACGCTCTTTATTCTGAATGGTGCCTTTAGCACTTGAGAAGCTTGTAAAGTCATGCACACCGATAAACGGTGCCATTGCAGACTTCATCTTCTCTATATCCAGCGGATAGGGATGGTGCGTTTTTAAACCCATATAAAATGGATTTCTATCCTTCGTCGTATATATTTTATAGCGGTATGTTTTCCCGGTCGTTAAATACCTTGCATGGAAGGATGATTCTACCTCTGTCACTTCTGAAACATGAAGGTCTTCAGATAAATTCCGGTTCAATATAAATTTCCAGCGCTCACTGGGTATCGCAAGTTCTGTGTCAAAATGAATACACTGCTCCAATGCATGAACTCCGCGGTCCGTGCGTGAAGCCGGATGAATCCGGACAAAGGATTTATGCATTTTTGTGAGTATACTTTCGAGCTCTCCCTGCACTGTACGGAGACCATGCTGGTACTGGAAGCCGTGAAAGTGCTGTCCGTTATACTGCAGTTTTACTAATAAGCGCATTAATTGTCCCTCACTGTCTCACTAAAAATAAAATGACTCCAAATAAAATAACCGTAATTACCGCAAACGTATCCTTCTTTGTCCACTTCAGCACGCGGTAGGTGGTACGTCCTTCCTCCCCACGGTATCCTCTCACTTCCATCGCGACAGCCATCTCTTCAGCACGCTTAAATGCAGAGATAAAGAGCGGGATGAAAACAGGCACCAGTGCACGGATCCGTGATTTTAAAGGTCCTGTCATAAAGGTAGAACCTCTTGCACTCTGTGCTTTTATAATTTTCTCTGTCTCATCCATTAAGGTCGGTATAAATCGCAGGCTGATGGACATCATCATCGCAAGCTCATGCATCGGTACCTTTATTTTCTTAAGCGGTGTGCCGAGCTTCTCAATCGCATCTGTCAGGTCAATCGGACTGGTTGTCAAAGTGAGTATGGTTGTAACGACAACAAGCATCATTAAGCGGATAGTGATGTATATCCCTGTTATGATTCCCTCAGATTCAATCGTAAAGAAACCGGCGTCCAATAGAACTGTTCCGCCTTTTGTGAAAAACAAATGCATAAAGAAAGTAAACAGAATAATAATAAATATGAGCTTTAAACCATTAAATAAAAATATCACTCTTAGGTTGGCCATCTTTGTAATCAGCAGTACGAATAGTATCAGCAGTACGTATCCGGTCCAGTGGTTGGCAAAGAACACAATGACCATGAACATCAGAACCATCAGAATTTTAGCTCTGGGGTCCAGTCCATGGACCAGGCTGTTACCCGGAATATACCGGCCGAGCAGCATTTTACTCAGCATGATTATCCCTCCACTCTTCATACAGAATAATAAATTCTTCTGTATTTTTCGGCAGCCTGCTGAGTACAACACCTTTTTTCCGAAGGTCCTGTGTCAGTCTTACTACATGTGGTATATCGAGGTGGTATTCTTCAAGAAGTGACTGATTGGTGAGTATTTTTTCTGTGCTGCCCTCTGTAATCAGACGGCTGCTGCTTAAAAGCTTCACTTCATCTGTATATTCATAAACATCATTCATATCATGGGTAATCAGAATAACAGTAATCCCCATTCTTTGATGGATTTCCTTAAACAGCTGCATTGTTTCAATGTGGCTTTTCGGATCAAGACCCGCAGTCGGTTCATCCAGTATCAGTACTTTCGGTTCCATGGCAAGGATACCTGCAATCGCAACTTTCCTCATTTGTCCGCCGGATAAATCAAATGGCGAGCGTTTAAAGTCATCTTCATGAATATTCATCAGATGCAGATATTCGACTGCCTTTTTTTCTGCTTCATCTTTTGACATGCCGATGTTTAAAGGACCGAACATCACATCCTTAAGAACCGTCTCTTCAAACAGCTGGTGTTCCGGGAATTGAAAAACCATGCCCACCCGCTGTTTCACCTGGTGAATATATTTTTGTTTTGTTTTTTTCCTAAGTGTTAAATCATCTACACTGACTTCACCCGATGACGGCAGTAAGAGACCATTTAAGTGCTGGATCAGCGTTGATTTCCCGGATCCGGTTTTACCGATAATACCGTAGTATTTACCGTACTCAAATGTGGTTGAGACATTATTTAAAGCTAAATGTTCAAACGGTGTATTGGCGTTATACGTGCTCATTAACTGTTTAACTTCAATATTCATAACCGTTCCACCAGCTCATCATATGTGACGTATGTACCGCCTAACAGCGAATCAGATATTTCCATCTGAAACGGCAGTACAAGATTGCTGCCGGTTAATGCTTTAGTGTCACTGTATATATCCTCAATTGTTCCACTGCTGATCACTTTTCCATCTTTTAAAATTGCTGCACGGTCACTGTCCTCAATCTCTGTTAAGTCATGTGTAATATAAATAATCGTTGTTCTGCCTGTCTTGTGAATCTCACGCAGAATCTCAAGCACTTCAGCTCTGCCCTCCGGATCAAGCATGGAAGTTGCTTCATCCAATATTAAAACATCAGGGTTCATAACGAGTGCCCCGGCAATGGCAACCCGCTGTTTCTGACCGCCTGACAAGCGTGCCGGTGCATGTGTTCTGTAATCAATCATATTAACAGCCTTTAACGCAGCTTCAGTGCGTTCAATCATTTCCTGTCTTGGTACACCATGATTTTCAAGACCGAAAACGACATCATCTTCCACAGTCGCACCGACAAACTGATTATCAGGATTCTGAAATACAATTGAAAATTTCTTTCTGATGTCATAACTGTTGCTGCTGTTGAGTTCAATACCATTCACTTTAATTATTCCACTGTAGTCACTGATGATACCCATAATAATTTTAACAAGTGTACTTTTCCCGGAGCCGTTATGACCGATTATAGACAGCCACTCACCCTGCTCAATGGCCATAGAGATATGATCGAGGACGACTGCACCGTCTTCTTTATATTTATATGTTATATTATCCAGTTCGATCATATCTTCCACCGCCTCATTATATGTAAAAAAAGCGCGTACCCTGCATTAAGAGCCGCGCGAAATATTTAATTATAGCCTGCAGGATACGTAGAGCTAGACGATAGTCCATGAAGGACTATCATCGTGACACTCAATCTGCTTTTATAGATTAGGCTTCTTCAGTAGCAACTGCAGCGCCTTCTACGAATTCGATAACAACAAGCTCAGCACCGTCACCACGACGTTCGCCTAATTTCTTGATACTAGTGTATCCACCTTGACGATCTTCAAAACGTGGAGCGATATCTTCAAATAATTTTTGAAGTGCATATTGAGTTGTTCCATCTTCATTGATGATTTCTACATTACGTACAGTTTGACCCGCACGACGTTTTGCAGAAAGATCACCTTTCTTACCAAGTGTAACAAGTTTATCAGCAACTTTACGCAGTTCTTTCGCACGTTGTTCAGTTGTAGTGATTCTCTCGCTCACGATAAGAGATGTTGCTAAGTCACGTAACATCGCTTTTCTTTGGTTGGATGTACGTCCTAGTTTTCTGTAACCCATGAAAGTTTACCTCCTTTAATCAGTCTTCTTTACGAAGGCCCAAGCCTAGGTCTTCGAGTTTGAACTTAACTTCTTCAAGTGACTTACGTCCTAAGTTTCGTACTTTCATCATATCAGGTTCTGATTTATCGGTTAATTCCTGAACAGAATTAATACCGGCACGTTTCAAGCAGTTATATGAACGTACAGATAAATCAAGTTCTTCAATAGACATTTCAAGTACTTTTTCTTTCTGGTCTTCTTCTTTTTCAATCATGATTTCAACATTTTGAGCTTCATCAGTCAGACCAACGAAAATATTCAAATGCTCAGTCATAATTTTAGCTGCCAACGAAACAGCTTCCTGCGGTGTGATTGAGCCGTCAGCCCAAACATCCAAAGTCAGCTTATCGAAATTTGTCATTTGTCCTACACGTGTATTCTCCACTGTATAATTCACACGCTCAATTGGTGTGTAAATAGAGTCTACTGGAATGACACCGATTGGTAATTCACTCTTATTGTTATCATCAGCAAGTGCGTATCCGCGGCCGTTATCTGCGAGCATGCGCATTTTGAACTGTCCACCACTTGAGACAGTTGCAATTTTAAGGTCTGGATTCAGGATTTCAACATCACTGTCATGAGTAATGTCGGAAGCCTTCACAACACCTTCGCCGTTAAAATCTATTTCCAAAGTTTTTTCTTCGTCAGAATAAATTTTAAGAGCAAGCTGTTTAATGCTTGTGACAATTGTTGTTACATCTTCAACAACATTTTCAACTGTTGAGAATTCGTGCAGTACGTTTTCGATTTCTATCGTTTTTACAGCCGCACCAGGTAATGATGATAAAAGAATGCGACGTAAGGAGTTCCCAAGTGTTGTTCCGTATCCTCTCTCAAGAGGTTCAACAACAAACTTACCAAACTTAGAATCTTCCGATACTTCAACTGTTTCAATTCTAGGTTTCTCGATTTCTATCATTTGTAAACTTTTCCTCCCTTTAAACGCCGGAAATGTTATGCAACCATGTGTTCTAAAGCGTCACTTCTATCTTCTCGGAACTACTTACACACGGCGGCGTTTTGGTGGACGGCAACCATTGTGCGGTACAGGAGTAACATCCTTAATTGCAGTAATTTCAAGACCTGCAGATTGTAATGCACGAATCGCAGCTTCACGGCCAGCACCAGGACCTTTAACTGTTACTTCAACTGTTTTAAGTCCGTGTTCCATAGCTGCTTTTGAAGCAGTTTCTGAAGCCATTTGTGCAGCGAATGGCGTGGATTTCTTTGAACCCTTGAAACCAAGTGCACCTGCAGATGACCAAGATAGAGCATTACCGAATTCATCAGTAATAGTTACGATTGTGTTATTAAATGTTGAGCGGATGTGTGCCACACCAGCTTCAATATTCTTTTTCACTCTACGCTTACGAGATTGTTGTCTACGAGCCATTTATTCTTCCTCCTTTATCAGTTATTATTTCTTCTTATTAGCAACTGTTTTTACTGGACCTTTACGCGTACGAGCGTTGTTCTTAGTCTTTTGACCACGAACCGGCAGTCCACGACGATGACGAATACCTCTGTAAGAAGCAATTTCCATCAGACGTTTGATGTTTAGGTTTTGTTCACGGCGAAGGTCACCTTCGACTTTATAACCATCAACGGCTTCACGGATTTTGTTTAATTCGTCTTCTGTTAAATCTTTAACGCGAGTGCTCTCATCAACACCAGCTTTTGCTAAAACTTCACTAGATCTAGTCGGACCGATACCGTAGATATAAGTGAGAGAGATTACGACACGTTTGTCACGTGGTACGTCAACTCCTGCAATACGAGCCATAGTTTGACACCTCCGATTTTATATTATCCTTGTTTCTGTTTATGCTTAGGGTTCTCACAGATTACCATAACTTTACCTTTTCTGCGAATAACTTTACATTTCTCACAGATTGGCTTTACTGATGGTCTTACTTTCACGTGTATTACCTCCTTAAAATGTGGAGTCCATTATTTAAAACGATAAGTGATTCTGCCACGTGTTAAATCATATGGTGACATTTCTACCGTTACTTTATCGCCAGGAAGAATACGTATATAATTCATACGAATTTTACCTGATACATGAGCCAAGATCTCATGTCCATTTTCGAGTTCTACTTTAAACATTGCGTTCGGTAAAGTATCAAGTACTGTACCTTCAAGTTCGATTACGTCTTGTTTACTCACTTTTTTTCCCCCTTTACAGCTTTATATTTCATTCGAAATATACTTCAGGTGAAGATTGATATACACTTAACGTTAAAATATTGAACCCATATATTTACCAAGCTACTTTCCACATTCACCTTAAAGTACCGAAAGAGGTGAATATTCTATAAGTCCTGTAAAATTTCATCAACTTCACTAAAGACCTCATCAATATCCTTTAATCCATCAACGTTGGAAAGGACATTTTGATTTTTATAGAAATCCAAAAGCGGTGCTGTCTGCTTCAAGTTTACTTCAAGACGGTTCGCCACTGTTTCAGGATTGTCATCTTCTCTTTGGTATAACTTACCACCATCAAGGTCACATACGCCGCTCTCTTTAGGCGGGTTAAACACTAAATGATAAGCAGTACCGCAGACTTCACAAATCCGTCTGCCAGTTAAGCGGTTCATCAGCTCTTCTTCTTCAACCTCAACATTAATCGTACGATCAATTTGAGTACCAAGCTCATCCATAATACCATTGAGTGCTTCAGCCTGTTCAACAGTACGAGGAAAGCCATCCAGCAAAAAGCCGTCTCTTGCATCACTCTGTGACAATCTTTCTTTTACAATGCCGATTGTCACTTCATCAGGGACGAGTTCACCCTTGTCCATGTAGGACTTAGCTTCTTTACCCAGTTCTGTTTCATTTTTAATTGCCAAACGAAACATATCACCGGTAGAAATGTGAGGGATCGGGTATTTCTTGATAATTTTGGCCGCCTGAGTACCTTTGCCGGCACCAGGCAATCCCATCAATATAATATTCATCCGCGTTATCCTCCTACCTACGTTTTCTAAAACCACGGTATTCTCTCTGATTCGCTTGTGCTTCTAATTGTTTACTTGTCTCTAATGCAACACCGATAACAATGAGTAAGCTTGTACCGCCAATTTGAATTGCGGGCGGCAGATCCATGAAGTTCGTAATAATCAGCGGAAGTACTGCAATTCCAGCTAAGAACAGTGAACCGACAAACACAAGTCTGTATAACACTGAAGTGATATAATCCTGTGTGTTTTTACCCGGCCGTATTCCTGGTACATAGCTGCCCTGCTTCTGCAGATTGTCAGCTACTTTCTCAGGATTTACCTGTACAAAAGCATAGAAGTACGTAAACGCAATGATGATTATTACATAGAAAATCATGCCAAGCCAATTTGAAGGGTCGGCGAATCTTGCTACTTGCTGAGCCCAGTTAGCATCCGGGAAGAATAACGATAAGGTCTGCGGAAGCATAAAGAATGCCATTGTGAAAATAACCGGAATAACCCCGGCAGGATTCACTTTCAACGGCAGGAATGTTGACTGCGGTGCCAATTGTGAAGTCGTTCGTTGACGCTTCGCATATTGAATCGGTATTTTACGTACTGCCTGTAATATGAATACTGCGAAAGCAGTAAGCAGCAGTAAAAAGATGATTAATGCAGCAGCTTCTATAATTGCCATTGTTGTATCTTCTGCTCCGGTAAATCTTTGTTGATATAACTGAATCAATGCATTCGGAAGTGCGGAAAGAATTCCTGCGAAGATAATGATTGAAATACCATTACCCACTCCGTGACTCGTAATCTGCTCACCCAGCCATAAAAGGAATGCTGTTCCTGTAGTCAATACAAGTGCGATGAGTAAGTACGAGCTGTAGTGATTGTTATCAATCAACATACCGCCGAACATTTGGTTAAATGCATAAGACATACCGATTGACTGGATAAATGCCAGAACAATTGTGAAATATCTTGTAAACTGTGCAAGTTTACGACGGCCGACTTCTCCCTGTCTAGCCCATTCAGCAAACTTCGGCACAACATCCATCTGCAGTAACTGTACTACGATAGAGGCCGTGATATAAGGCATAATCCCCATCGCTAAGATGGAGAAGTTCATTAATGCGCCGCCGCCGAAAGTATTCATCAAATCGAGAATACCCTGTTCACCCATATTCATATCGAATACTCTTGGGTCAACACCCGGCACCGGGATATAAGTACCTATTTTAAATATCACAAGCATTGCCAAAGTGAAGAATATCTTGTTGCGTATTTCTTTAATTCTAAAGAAATTGGAGATCGTATTAATCAATTAGATCACCTCTGGAGTTCCGCCCTGTTCCTCAATTGCTTTAGCAGCTGAACTAGAAAACTTATGAGCTTTAATTGTTAACTTCTTCTCAAGAGTACCGTTTCCGAGTACTTTGATACCAGACTTTTCATTCTTAACAATGCCGTTCTCTACTAGTAATGCTGGAGTAACTTCAGTACCGTCCTCAAAGCGGTTTAAATCGCTCAAGCTTACGATTGCGTATTCTTTACGGTTGATGTTAGTAAAACCACGCTTAGGGATACGACGGAATAAAGGCAGCTGTCCACCTTCGAAAGTTAGACCAACTCCACCGCCTGAACGTGAGTTCTGACCGTTATGACCACGACCAGCAGTTTTACCATTACCTGAAGACATACCACGCCCAACACGGTTACGTGCTTTACGAGCACCTTCAACTGGTTTCATCTCATGTAATTTCATGTGTACACCTCCCATTTTTATAATATCATTATTTTTCTTCTACTGTAACCAAGTGACTCACTTTTCGAACCTGTCCTCTGATTTGAGGTGTATCTTCATGCTCAACAGAATGGTTAAGCTTTCTCAAACCTAATGAAGCAACAGTTTTTCTTTGAGTTTCCGGCTTACCAATGATACTTTTTTTGAGGGTAATTTTAATCTTTGCCATTATTGATGTCCCTCCTTAATTTAGAATCTCTTCTACTGATTTGCCGCGTAATTTCGCAACGTCTTCAGCATTTTTAAGTTCTTCAAGACCTGTCATTGTTGCACGAACCACATTGATTGGTGTGTTTGCACCAAGTGATTTACTTAAGATATCAGTGATACCTGCAAGCTCTAATACGGCACGAACCGGTCCACCTGCGATAACCCCTGTACCAGGAGCGGCTGGTTTCATAAATACACGGCCTGAACTGAATCGACCAATGATTTCATGTGGAATAGTTCCATCTACCATAGGTACATTGATCAAATCCTTCTTAGCAGCTTCAATCGCTTTTTTGATTGCTTCAGGTACTTCCTGTGCTTTACCAGTACCGAACCCAACACGTCCTTTTCTGTCTCCGACAACTACAAGTGCTGAGAAACGGAAACGACGTCCACCTTTAACTACTTTAGCGATACGATTAATCGTAACTACTCGCTCTTCGAATTCCTGTACTTTCTCTTCTCTACGAGCCATAAATGTTATTCCCTCCTTCTATTAGAATTGCAGTCCATTTTCACGCGCTGCTTCTGCAAGAGCTTGTACTCGCCCATGATACAAATAGCCTCCGCGGTCAAATACTACGCTTTCAATACCTTTATCTTTAGCACGTTTTGCAACAAGTGCGCCAACTTCTTTGGCAGCTTCAATGTTAGAACCATTTTCACCTTTGAAATCTGAATCCTGTGTAGAAGCGCTGACTAAAGTGACTTGCCCGCTGTCATCAATGATTTGTGCATAAATGTTTTTGTTTGAACGGAAAACGTTTAAACGTGGTCTTTCGCTAGTACCGCTTAACACGTTACGCACACGTTGATGTCTCTTCTGACGTACTTTATTCTTGTCAATTTTCGAGATCATTAATATTCACTCCTCACTTTAATAATTATTTACCAGTTTTTCCTTCTTTACGACGAACACGCTCATCCTTGTAACGAATACCTTTACCTTTATAAGGTTCCGGCGGACGTACCTGACGGATTTTAGAAGCAAGTGCTCCAACATATTCTTTGTTGATTCCTTCAACTTTAACTTTAGTATTACCATCAACGCTGATAGTAAGATCGTCTGAAGGATCAAATTCAACCGGGTGAGAAAGTCCAACATTAAGAACCAATTTCTTACCTTGCATTTGAGCACGGTAACCTACACCGACAAGCTCAAGTTCTTTTGAAAATCCTTCTGAAACACCAACAACCATGTTGTTGATCAGGGCACGAGTTGTACCATGAATCGTACGGTGCTCTTTAGAATCAGTTGGTCTTACAACCTCAAGAGTATTTTCTTCTTGATTAAAAGACATATCCTCATTAAAAGTGTTTACAAGTTCACCTTTAGGACCTTTAACTGTAACAGTTGATCCGTCGATTGTTAATGTAACATCATTTGGGATATTAATAATACGTTTACCTACACGGCTCATTAATTGCACCTCCTAAAAGTTTATTACCAAACGTATGCGAGTACTTCCCCGCCAGTATTTCTTTTGCGTGCTTCTTTATCAGTAAGCACACCTTCTGAAGTAGAGATTAATGCAACACCTAAACCATTAAGTACTTTAGGCAGTTCCTCTCTCTTCGCGTATACTCTTAAGCCAGGCTTAGAGATTCTTTTAAGTCCAGTGATAACGCGTTCGTTGTTCGCACCGTATTTAAGGAATACACGAATTACGCCCTGCTTATCATCTTCAATATATTCAACATTCTTTACGAAACCTTCTGATTTAAGAATTTCTGCAATCTCTTTTTTGATGTTAGATGCAGGGATTTCTAATGATTCATGTCTAACGATGTTCGCATTTCTAATGCGTGTTAACATGTCTGCAATTGGATCTGATACTGTCATTACAATTTGCCTCCTTTCAATTTATGGCGATTACCAGCTTGCTTTTTTAACACCAGGAATCTGGCCTTTGTAAGCAAGTTCACGGAAACAGATACGGCATAGTTTGAATTTACGAATTACTGAATGCGGACGTCCGCATCTTTCGCAGCGTGTATATTCTCTAACTTTATATTTTTGTTCTTTTTGCTGTTTAGCAATCATTGATTTTTTAGCCACAATTTCGCCTCCTTATAGCTTACTTTTGAAATGGCATACCAAACTGTGTTAAAAGTTCGCGCGCCTCTTCGTCTGTGTTCGCAGTTGTAACGATTACGATATCCATACCTCTTACTTTAGATACTTTATCGTAGTCAATTTCAGGGAAAATTAACTGTTCTTTAACACCTAATGTGTAGTTACCGCGACCATCGAATGATTTCTTGGAAACACCTCTGAAGTCTCTTACACGTGGTAATGAAACTGCGATTAGTTTATCCAGGAATTCATACATTCTTTCACCGCGAAGTGTTACTTTAGCGCCGATTGGCATTCCTTCACGAAGTCTGAAAGTTGCGATTGATTTTTTCGCTTTAGTGATAAGTGCTTTTTGACCAGTGATTGCTTCAAGTTCCTCAACTGCAGTATCTAGTACTTTAGAGTTTTGAACTGCATCACCAACACCCATGTTCACAACGATTTTTTCGATTTTTGGTACTTCCATTACAGAAGAATAGTTAAATTTGTTTACAAGCTCAGTTTTTACTGACTCATTGTATTTATCTTTTAAACGTGCCACTATATTGACCTCCTTCCACTAATGCTTTAGTTCTTTTCGTATTTTACTGTCGGGATTTCTTTACCAGACTTAGCAGCAATTTTCACTTTTGTACCGTCTTCTTTGATTTCATGACGGACACGAGTGCGTTCTCCTGTTTCAGGATCAACATGCATTACGTTTGAAACGTGAATTGGTGCTTCTGTTTCAAGAATTCCACCTTCAGGATTCATTTGAGATGGCTTTTGGTGCTTTTTAATCATGTTCACACCTTCAACGACAACGCGGTCTTTTGAAGGGATGGCTTTTAAAATAGTACCTTGTTTGCCTTTGTCTTTGCCGCTGATTACAACGACTTTATCTCCTGTTCTTACGTGCATGGAAGCGCACCTCCTTATTATTTATGATTATAATACTTCTGGTGCAAGTGAAACGATCTTCATGAAGTTTCCTTCGCGAAGTTCACGTGCAACTGGACCGAAGATACGAGTACCTCTAGGACCTTTATCGTCTCTGATGATTACACATGCGTTCTCATCAAATTTAATATATGAACCGTCTTCACGGCGTACGCCTGATTTAGTTCTTACAATTACAGCTTTGACAACGTCGCCTTTTTTGACAACGCCACCTGGTGTTGCATTCTTAACAGTTACAACAATAACATCACCAATATTCGCAGTTTTGCGGCCAGTTCCACCCAAAACTTTGATCGTTAGTACTTCACGAGCACCTGAGTTATCTGCCACTTTTAAGCGGGTTTCCTGTTGGATCATGCGAATGGACCTCCTTTATCTTCGATTGTTAGATAATTACTGATTCTTCAACGACTTCCACTAGACGGAAACGTTTAGTTGCTGATAACGGACGAGTTTCCTGGATACGTACGATATCGCCCATTTTAGCAGTGTTTTTTTCATCATGTGCTTTGTACTTTTTAGAGTACTTTACACGTTTACCAATGATAGGGTGTTTTTTATAAGTTTCAACCATTACCGTAATTGTCTTATCCATTTTGTCGGATACTACGCGGCCCTGGTAAACTTTGCGTTCGTTTTTACCTTCCACTGTATAACCCTCCTATAATTATTGATTAGCCTTAGCTTCTTCCAGCTCTCTCTCGCGGATAGTAGTTTTCATTCTTGCGATAGTTTTTCTTACTTCTTTGATACGAGCAGTGTTTTCTAGCTGACCTGTAGCTAGCTGAAAGCGTAAGTTGAAGAGTTCTTCCTTCAATTCTTTAACGTTTGTTTCAATTTCAGTTGTTGTCAAATCGCGGATTTCTTTAGCTTTCATTCGTATCACCACCTAATTCTTCACGTTTAACGATTTTAGTTTTTACTGGAAGTTTATGACTAGCTAAACGAAGCGCTTCTCTTGCTACTTCCTCTTCCACCCCAGCAATTTCAAACATAATACGTCCAGGTTTTACAACTGCAATCCATCCTTCAACTGCACCTTTACCTGAACCCATACGTACTTCTAATGGTTTCTTTGTATACGGCGTGTGTGGGAAAATGTTGATCCATACTTTACCGCCACGTTTCATGTAACGTGTCATTGCAATACGTGCTGATTCGATTTGTCTTGATGTGATCCAAGATGTTGTTGTCGCTTGTAAACCGTACTCGCCAAATGTTACTTGTGTTCCGCCCTTTGAACGACCTTTAGTGTCGGGACGGTGTTGACGACGGTATTTTACTCTTTTAGGTAATAACATTCCAAATTTCCTCCTTTACTTATTGTCATTTTTGACAGGAAGAACTTCTCCACGATAAATCCATACTTTGACACCCAATTTACCGTATGTTGTGTCAGCTTCTTCATGTGCATAATCAATGTCAGCACGTAAAGTATGAAGTGGGACAGTTCCTTCACTATATCCTTCAGCACGTGCAATATCAGCACCGCCTAAACGACCAGATACTTGTGTTTTGATACCTTTAGCTCCTGCTTTCATAGCACGTTGGAGCGCTTGCTTTTGTGCTCTACGGAAAGATACACGGTTTTCTAATTGACGGGCAATGTTTTCTGCTACCAGTTTAGCGTCCATATCAACTTTTTTGATTTCAATAACGTTGATGTGTACTCTTTTGCCAGTTAATTTAGTTAAAGCAGTACGAAGTTTATCAATTTCGCTACCACCTTTACCGATTACCATACCAGGTTTACCAGTATGAAGTGCGATATTCACACGATTTGCCGCGCGCTCAATTTCAACTTTTGAGACCGAAGCATCTTTAAGGTTTGTTTCAATATATTTACGTACTTTTAAGTCTTCGTGTAACAGATCCGCGAAGTCTTTGTCAGCATACCATTTAGCTTCCCAGTCACGGATAATTCCAGTACGTAGTCCAATTGGATTAATCTTTTGACCCAAATTAATTCCCTCCTTAAGGTTTTATGCGTTTTCTTCCACTTGTGTTTCTTCTGTTTCTTCAACATCTTCTAATACCGGCTCAGAAACAACGATTGTGATGTGGCTGGTACGTTTGTTGATTTTTGTCGCACGTCCTTGCGCACGTGGACGGAAACGTTTAAGTGTTGGACCTTCGTTAGCATACGCTTCAGAAACGATTAAGTTATCGATGTCCATATCATAGTTATGTTCTGCATTCGCTACCGCTGATTTAATTAATTTCTCAACGACCGGTGATGTTCTTTTGTTAGTAAGCTTTAAGATAGAAACTGCTTCACCGACTTCTTTTCCGCGGATTAAGTCTAATACTAATCTCACTTTACGCGGTGCAATTCTAACTGTTTTAGCAACTGCTTTCGCTTGCATTATACGTTCCTCCTTCTTGACGAGTTAAATCTACTTATCTTTTTGTCTTCTTGTCGTCGTTTCCATGACCTTTATAAGTTCTTGTTGGAGCAAATTCTCCTAATTTGTGACCAACCATATCTTCTGTAACATAGACTGGTACATGTTTACGTCCATCATACACTGCGATAGTGTGTCCGATGAAGTTAGGGAAAATTGTTGAGCGACGAGACCAAGTTTTAATTACGCTTTTCTTGTTAGTTTCGTTAAGGTTTTCCACCTTTTTCATAAGATGTCCATCAACGAAAGGTCCTTTTTTAAGACTGCGAGCCATACTGGCGCCTCCTTCCAATAATGTGTGCGGATCTTAAACCCGCACACTATTGATTGTATTATTTCTTCTTCTTACGTCTTCTTACGATTAACTTATCAGAACGGTTTTTACCTTTACGGGTTTTCTTACCAAGAGTTGGTTTACCCCAAGGTGACATTGGTGACGGACGACCGATTGGCGCCTTACCTTCACCACCACCGTGTGGGTGGTCGTTAGGGTTCATTACAGAACCACGTACTGTAGGGCGTTTTCTCTGCCATCTTGAACGACCGGCTTTACCGATGTTGATCAGCTCATGCTGCTCATTACCAACAGAACCAACTGTTGCACGGCAAGTTGCAAGAATCATACGTACTTCACCTGATTTAAGTCTGACAAGTACATATTTACCTTCTTTACCAAGAACCTGTGCGCTGGCACCAGCTGAACGTGCAAGCTGTCCGCCGCGTCCTGGTTTTAATTCGATGTTGTGGATTGTTGTACCTACAGGGATATCTGTAAGTGTTAAAGCATTACCAGTTTTGATATCTGCTTCAGGTCCACTCATGATTTCCTGACCTACTTGAAGACCTTTAGGTGCAAGAATGTATTTTTTCTCACCATCAGCATAATTTACTAATGCAATGTTTGCTGAACGGTTTGGATCGTACTCGATTGTCGCTACTTTCGCAGGTACACCGTCTTTAATACGTTTGAAATCAATGATTCTGTATTGACGTTTGTGTCCGCCACCTTTGTGACGTACAGTGATTTTACCCTGGTTGTTACGACCCGCTTTTTTCGGAAGCGGCTGTAATAATGAACGTTCCGGAGTTGTTGAAGTAATCTCTGCGAAGTCCGAACCAGTCATATTACGACGAGCGTTTGTGGTCGGCTTATACTTTTTAATAGCCATCTCGTTTTACCTCCTTAATGGTAATGTTCAATTTAGAATATATCGATTGAACCTTCTTTTAATGTTACGATCGCTTTTCTTCTTCTGTTTGTGTAGCCTTGGTAACGACCCATGCGTTTTTTCTTCGGTTTGTAGTTCATGATGTTCACTTTTTCAACTTTTACATCGAAAATTTCTTCAACCGCATGTTTCACCTGAGTTTTATTCGCTCTCACGTCTACATCAAATGTGTATTTGTCAAGTTGCATTAAATCTGCTGAACGTTCAGTAATTACCGGACGTTTGATAATGTCGCGTGCATCCATTACAGAAGTACCTCCTCTGCTTTAGTGATTGCGCCTTCCGTGAAGATAACACGGTTTGCAGAAAGGATATCCAGAACATTAAGCTGTTCCGGTGTAAGTACTGTAACGCCTTGCAGGTTTCTTGAAGATAGTTCAATGTTTGCATCTTCATTACCCAGTACAAGTAGTACTTTCTTATCTGCGTCAAGATTTTCAAGAATCGCGAGAAAATCTTTTGTTTTTGGTGCTTCAATTGTGAAATCTTCCACTACTGAAAGCACTTCTTCGTTTACTTTAGCTGATAAAGCTGAACGAATTGCCAAGCGACGCATTTTTCTAGGCATTTTGTATGAATAACTTCTTGGAGTTGGTCCAAATACAACACCACCGCCGGTATAATGCGGCGCACGGATTGTACCTTGACGTGCGTTACCAGTTCCTTTTTGTTTGTATGGCTTTCTACCGCCACCGCGCACTGCAGAACGGTTTTTCACTGCGTGTGTACCACGACGAAGTGATGCACGCTGAAGGTTCACAGCTTCGAAAAGCACGTGTTGATTTGGCTCAATGCCAAAAATTTCTTCGTTTAGCTCAACTGAATTTACTTTCGTACCTTCTTTTGATAAGACATCTAAGCTTGTCATGTGTTAAATCCTCCCTTCCTAATTTGTCCTATTTAACACTCTTTTTAGTTGCTGATGCAATTTTTATATATCCTTTACGTGCACCCGGTACGTTTCCTTTAATAAGAATAACGTTTTTATCCGCATCTACACGTACGATTTCTAGGTTTTGCAGAGTAGTAGTGTCGCCACCCATACGTCCAGGTAATTTTTTACCTTTGATTACGTGAGCGTCCTGCATAGTACCCATTGAACCTGGTCCTCTATGATAGTGTGAACCGTGGCTCATTGGCCCGCGTGACTGGTTATGGCGTTTAATTGAACCTTGGAAACCTTTACCTTTAGAAGTTCCCGTTACGTCTACAAAGTCCCCTGCTTCAAATGTATCTACAGTGACTTCTTGACCGATTTCAAATTCATCAACGCTTAAGTTTTTGAATTCGCGTACGAAGCGCTTAGGAGCAGCTCCTGAAGCTTTTGCATGTCCAGTTTCTGCTTTGTTTGCATACTTGTTAGATCTAGCACCTTCAAAGTATTCACGTTTGTCGTCGAAACCGATTTGTACAGCATTGTATCCGTCAGTTTCTTCTGTTTTCTTTTGTAATACTACGTTTCCTGCAGCTTCTACTACAGTTACTGGTATAAGCTCACCGTTTTCTCCGAAAACTTGAGTCATACCCACTTTTTTACCTAAGATTCCTTTGGTCATCGAAAGTCGCACCTCCTGAAAAAATTATAATTTGATTTCGATGTCTACACCTGATGGTAAGTTTAAGCCCATAAGAGCATCAACTGTTTTTGGTGTAGGGTTTAAAATGTCGATAAGACGTTTGTGCGTACGTTGTTCGAACTGCTCACGAGAATCTTTGTACTTGTGAGTCGCACGGATAATTGTGTAAACAGTCTTCTCAGTTGGAAGAGGGATCGGACCGGAAACATCTGCTCCAGAACGTTTAGCTGTTTCAACAATTTTCTCTGCTGATTGATCCAGCACTCTGTGATCATACGCTTTTAAACGAATACGAATTTTTTGTTTTGCCATTATTTAACCTCCTTTTGGTCGTCATCATAAGTTTGATAGACTTCTCCACGAAAATTCTCCAGCACGCAGCCATGGCAAAGCGGCCGGGCGTGTCAGTAACCTCTCGCTTCGTCGATTGCGAAAACCGATAGGCTCTAGGCTTTAACATGGTTTTCTGAATGAAGACACACTGATGTGCCTTTTAAGTCCAACGGAAGTTATATTACACGAAAAAAACAAAAAAATCAACAGATTACCCGAGATTTTTTTGCTTTTCTTCGATATTATTTAAATTCTTTATTGTTCGAAAATTTAGAAAGTAAATTTACTGTGCTATAAATATAAAGTATAAGATGAAGAGCACCATCAACCCATACATAATAGGATGAACTTCTTTTCTCTTGCCCGACATAATCATCGTAATCGGATAGAAGATAAAGCCGACTGCAATTCCTGTTGCAATGCTGTAAGTCAGAGGCATCATTAATACCACAAGGAATGCCGGAACCGCCACTTCAAACTTCGTCCAGTCTACCTTTGCAAGATTCGATGCCATCAGTGCACCTACAATAATAAGCGCCGGTGCAGTCACTTCCGAAGTGAACATAACAATCAGCGGTGAAAAGAACAATGCCGCTAAAAATAAAAATGCTGTAACAACACTTGCAAAGCCGCTTCTCGCTCCAGCTGCTACACCTGCAGTTGATTCTACATAAGATGTCGTAGTGGACGTCCCGAAAATCGCACCGGTAATTGTCGCGGTCGCATCCGCAAACAATGCTTTACTTGCACGAGGCAGTTTATTATCTTTAATCAGGTTTGCCTGTGACGCAACACCGACAAGTGTACCCGCTGTATCAAAGAAGTCCACAAACAAAAACGTCAGGACAACTATTAAAAACTGTACATTAAATATTGCAGAAGGATCAAGGATGTTTTCAAATGCTGCGCCGAAAGTCGGAGCAACACTCGGTACTGAACTCACAACAGCTTCAGGCATCGGCAGAAGACCTGTCAAAAGACCCCCGACCGCAGTCAGAACCATACCGATAAATATTGCCGCCGGAACTTTTCTTACCATTAATACGACTGTAATGACAATCCCGAAAACTGCAAGAAGCACATGAGAGTTATGAAAATCTCCAATATGTACGAGTGTGTTTGGTTCACTGACAATAATACCCGCACCCTGCAGGCCGACAAAGGCTATGAAAAAGCCTATCCCTGCGCTGACCGCCATTTTCATCTCCATTGGTATCGCATTAATAATATATTCACGTAAACCTGTCGCAGTCAGCAGTACAAATATTACGCCTGAAAATAAAACACCTGTTAAAGCAGTCTGCCATGGAATTCCCATTGTCAGGACAACAGTAAATGCGAAAAAGGCATTAAGCCCCATCCCCGGTGCCAGCGCAATCGGATACTTCGCGATGACCCCCATCAGAATGGACCCCACAAAAGCTGCAAGACATGTCGCTACAAACACTGCATTAATATCCATACGCATCTCATCAGGAATACCGTCTACTCCCTGCAGAGAGAGCATTGCAGGGTTCACTGCCAGAATATATGCCATAGACAAAAACGTCGTCAAACCACCAATAATTTCCCGTCTGTAATTTGTTCCCAAGCCGTCAAAGTCAAAAAACTTTTTCATCACTTTCTCCTGTCGTTTTTAATTTTTTACTTTTATAATGTTTGGATCATCATGCCCCAGGTAACGCACCAACATCCTTCTAGTAATAGGAAGAAACTTTTCAATCAGTTTGCCGAGACACAGTACAATCAACAGTGTCCCGATAAACACCGGACCACCGAGTAAAAAGCCGAAGAACAACGCGCCCAGTTCCATCACGTTACGCGCACTGGACAATTTAAAATTGAATTTCTGTACCAGGACCAGCATTAAAGAATCTCTCGGCCCCGCACCGAGGTTCGGTGTGATATAAAATGCAACACCAAACGCCATCACAATGACGCCGGGGCAGAAAAGCACAATCTGAACTGTCAGATTTTCAGGGTCAGGCAGCAGGAAATTGAATATATCAATAAAAATTCCAATACAGAACATATTGATATACACCCCTGCTGCCGGGAGCTTCCTCATTGCAATAGAGGTAATAATGACAATTACTGCACCAATAATAATCCCCCACGAACCAATTGTAAGGCCGAAAGTTTCCCACAGTCCGTAATGAAGCACATCCCACGGAGACAATCCGAGGACATGTCCTTTTATCGTCAAAGTTACTCCGAGCGAGAGTATAATCAGTCCCGCCGAAAAAAATATGTATCGCTTTATCAAAAGTTGTTTTGCTTCTGTCACACAGCAACCTCCAATCTACTGTACGCTATTCATTTTATGACTGCAGACGGTAAATAACAATACACTTTTGAAAGAAATTTGTTTATATTCTCATGAAAACGGTTAATAAATACTGCAGATAAAATTTATTTGAATCAGAAAGAAGGAATGATATTTATGAAGTCATACTACAAAATGCTTATCATTATACTCAGTACAGCAGCACTTGCTGCGTGCGGCAGTAATAATGATGAAAACACTGACGATACAAATGCATCACAGGACACATCAACTGCCGATAACTCAAATGAAAATACTGATGACAGTACCGCAGAAGACTCCGGATCAAATGATGACAGCACCGAAGAAAATACGAACGACTCAAATGGTTCAATCGACGGCAGCAGCAATTCCATCTCTCTTGACAACATTACGACTGATCCTGCTGATGCCATTGCAACAGCGCATGAAAACTTTGAAGGTGACCTTGTAAGTCTTGAACTTGATAATGATAACAACACATGGGTTTATGAGGTAAACCTTGAAACAAGTGATGACGAGTATGAACTGCAGGTTTCAGTTGAGGATTTAAGCGTCATTAACGAGCACACAGAACAGGATAACAACATTAATATTGAAAGTTTCAGCTATGACGATGCCGTTCCTTTTAATGAAGCGGTACAGACCGCGATTGATGAAGTCGGCGGTGAGCTCGAAGGGTTCACTCTGGAAATGGAAGACGGTCAGCTGATATATGAAATTGAAATCAGAGATGCAGACGGCGGTAATGATTACGACGTAGTTATTAATGCAGAAACCGGTGAATTAATTACAACAGACGATTAAGCTGTATTCCCACGGCACCTTTAACGGTGCCGTTTTTTTATTCAATGCAGGATTCCATAATATTGTCATTCCTTTTCTCTAAAAGCATATGATATGATACAAATAGTATTTAAAGAAGGTGATTCCATGGATTTAGAATATAAACTGCGTGAGTTGAAGCACGACTATGTACGTGTTCAGGGGGATCTTGAGAAAGTAGAATCCACCGGTCATAACATCGATAAACTCGAGAGTCAGCTGCACGCAATCGAGGATGAAATTGCACAAGTTAAAAAAGCCATTAAAGATAATAAACAAAAATAACTGCTAGGATGTGCAATAACATATGAAAAGAATGATAACATTCATCATGGTGATTCAATTCCTGATTTACTTCGGGTTCAGCATGATCATTCCCGTCATCCCCCAGCTTGTTACAGACCTCGGTGTCTCAACTACACATATGGGATGGCTGCTTGCAGTTTATTCTCTTGCAAGCTTTCTTACTGCGCCGTTTTTCGGACGCTTAATCGACCGCTTCGGCAGACGTCCTGTATTACTTTACGGACTGCTTGTTTTCGCGATGAGTTTTTTAGTATTCGGTATTTTTATAGATCATTTATGGATATTATATATCAGCCGTTTGTTCGGGGGCGCTGCTTCCGGTGCACTTTATACTGCGACAACGAGTATGGTCGCTGATATTACTTCACGGGAAGACCGGACGAAGTATATGGGACTGATCGGCATGTCGATTGGCATGGGCTTTATATTCGGGCCGGGTGTCGGCGGGCTGCTTGCTGAAATCAGTTTGAGTTTTGCATATTACATGACCACACTCGTCATTTTAGGAGCACTCCTTTTCAGTATTTTCAAAGTCCGTGAAACATTCAAGCCGGACACGGAAACACGCAAAGAAATTGTCATGCCGAGTGAGTATTTCATTAAACCGGTCGGCATTCTCCTTGTGACAACATTTGTGCTGATGTTTGCAGTCAGCGGAATGGAAAGTACTTTCCAGCTTCTTGCGATAGATAAAATCAGCATTACACCGGCACAGATGGGTATTTTATTTTTCATCGGCGGGTTGTTTAACGCACTGATTCAGGGCGGTGTCATCCGGAAGCTTAATGACGGACAGGAGAAGCCCGTCATGATTCTCGGACAGATTTTTACATTTATTGCATTCATCATGCTCCCGTTTATGGGAAGCTTGTTCTATGCAGGTATATGTATTGTTTTATTGATGGTCGGCAATGCCATGGTTAAAACACTGGTTACCTCTGAAATCACAAAAGAGGCCGGTCATTTTGAAATGGGACGAATGACAGCAACGACATACTCCATGGACAGTCTCGGAAGGATTGCAGGACCCGTTCTATTTAATTTATTATTTGTAATTACGGTTGGACTGCCGTTCTTCTTCGGCGCTGTCATGACTGTCCTTTCAACATTTTTCATTTTTCAATTTTATAAGAAAAGGAAGCGTACCGTATGATATTATTAATATTAATGTTAATGATTTATCTGGTGATTGGGATTTCCACTGTGGCCGTCATGCGCCACCGAGTACTCGATATTTTGAGACTCCTTTCAGGTGTTTCGTTTTTATTGATGCTGACACTTCAGAGTATAAACACGCCTAACCCGGATGCACTCATCATATTTGCACTTGGACTTTGTACTTTTATATCAATTGAAATTGCAGGGTTCAAAGAAACTAAAGGAGATCGTAAGTCCCTCCTTCTGATTTATGCTTTTACTTTATTATTATCAGCGACATTAATCATTATGCTGCTCACTATTTAAAGAAACGGGGAGAGGTACTTGAGACGTGTAATACTAATTTTACTCATTCTCATGTTAGTGATGTCCTTCACCAATGCAGTCGTTAATCACAGACTGATTTTCTTCAACAACTATATATGGACTGCTATTGCACTGTTTTCAGTCGTTGTAAGCATACGTGCATTGAAAATCGGGCCGAATTTATATGAAAATTCCCGGCTTCACAATACACTTGCCTGTACACTGCTGATACTGGGTATTTTGTCATTGATATTCATCATCATTACTGCCTTTCTGCCGTCATATATGATTTAAAGAGCCTCCGGGCTCTTTTTTATGTCTGTGCACAATAAAAGAATCCCCGCGATTTAGATAATCACGGGGACTCTTTATACAAATACAGTGCCTGATTTTTATTTTCTTTTTCCTTTTAAAAGCTGGTTAAGTTTCACTTTACCTTTCTGAACTGCCGGAACACCTACTTCTGCGAGTGTATATACCGGACGGTTAAGCACATAATCAAACTCACCGATTTTCTCAGAAACTTCTGTTCCCCAGACTTTCTTAAACTGCCATAAACCGAAATGAGCCGAGTCTTTATCCGGATTGACACTGACACCGCCGAAGTCATATGTTTTCGCACCATTTTCGCGCGCGTACTTCATCATTTCAAACTGCATGTTATGATTCGGCAGGAAGTCACGGTACTCATTTGATGAAGCACCGTAAAGATAATAGGATTTATGACCGGACTGTGCATACAATGCACCTGAGAGCACCAGACCGTCTGGATGCTTATCTTTTATCTCTGATGCTTCAGCCAGTTGTTTCTCGAGCTTCTGACGGCGTTTCGAGAGGTCCTTCATCTGATTTTCTTTTTTGGCACTTTCTTTCTTTTTATCAGCCTTTGAAATTTCTTTATCCAGTTTCTCAAGATCCTCATTAATTGAAGACTCGACACGCTCCGGAACTAACTTCACCAGAAACAATTCCATATGTCCGTTTGGATTCAAATGTTTATACATTGATTCAAAATATGTGATATCCCGTGTTAAAAAGCCGTCGCGTTCTCCGGTTTCTTTCATCAAATCCACAAATACCGGCAGATTGTCCATGGAAGACTTCACCACTTCAGTCCCTCTTCTTACAGCATTTCTAACCTTTGTCCTGTTATTGCGCTCAAAGCTTTTAAGAAGTTCATCATCTGTTTTATCAATCTCTGTCACCATTGTCTGACGCGGCTGTATATTTTCTTTGCTCATACCGTCCAGAAGCCCCCGGTGCTTAAAGCCGAGACGCTTTAAATATTCAATTGTCTCTCTGTGTTTTTCAAGCGGCAGATCGGGATCAATTTTAATCGTGTAGGATTTTTCCTTCCGGGCAGTTTCAACCGCTTCATCGAGCATTTTCTGCACGAGCAGTTCATCATGGTAGTCACATACAAACCCCCGGGAAATATAGCACAATGTAAAATTCACTTTCGGCAGCTTTTTGAACAACAGCACCGCTGCACCTTTTATATTGCCATCATCATCCCCTACCGCAAAACGGCGGTAATACCAGTGTGTCAGTTTTTTAGACTCAGCCCAGTCTGTGAGCTGAAGCAGGTCTCCGTTCGGATGGTTTTCTACAAATTCATTATGTTCTTCATCGGTTAAATGTAATTGCTTGTACATAGTTTTCTCCTCATTATCAAATATAAATCTGCTATAATCGGTGGAAAGAAGGTGATTTATATGCGTAATTTAATCTTGTCTATCCTAATTATAATCAATTTATGGAGTATTATCGAACTCGGAACCTACGGCAGTACAGATTTCGTGCAGCTTGTCAGCCTCCGCGTAATTTTAGCAGCTGTATCATTTTTATTAGCCGTCACTTATATCCTCGTCCGGGGTTCAAAACTCATGATTATTCTCAGTGTAATCACTGCAGCAGCTGCACTGTCCCATTTTGTATATTTAATCTATGTGAATATTTAATACCGGCGTCATGGTTCTTAATGAATCATGACTTTTTTGATTGACGTCCGTTTCTCTTTTCCATCCCCATATACAGACTGATTAACAAACCTGACAGGAATGTTATGACCGACACACTCCATTCCGCCCCACCGGAAGGAAGTCCCGGAAATATAGGAAAGACTGACCCAAGCAGCAGTCCGATAATCGCTGCGTACATTAAATACGTATAGTTGCGCAGGAAATAAGAGATCACCTTACTCGCACCAAGAATACCTGTCAGTATCCCAAGACCTGTTGCGATTAAAAGCGGTGTCACACTAAAGTTAAACGAAGTGAACTCACTGATGGAATAAATAATTGTCGGGTATGCTCCGAGAATTAACATCACAAGTGAGCCTGAAATACCCGGAAGAAGCATAATTCCTGCACCGATTGTTCCTGCAAAATACAGGAAAAGCATCTGGCTTAAACTGATTTCTGCATTGGCTGCAGCATCAGGGTCCTGTATGACCGAAAGGAAGTACACTAATAACAATGACAGTACCACGAGAATATAATGGAGCAGTGTGAATTCTGACTTAACATTAGACAACCTGAGCATCATCGGGACTACCCCGAGGACCATCCCAAGGAAAAAGAAATGCGTTGGAACAGTGTGATTCTGCAGCAGGAAATCCATTAATGATGTCATACTGATAATTGCGAGACCCATACCTAAAACAATCGGTATCAAAAATACTACCGCTTTCTTGAAATCCTTTGTCAGAAGACGGCTGATTGCACCGAGAAACTGATCATAAATTCCTAAGAGCAGCGCCATTGTACCGCTGCTCACACCGGGTATCAATTCACAGACACCCATTAAAAAGCCTTTAAGTATATTGACCCATCTAAACATGCATATTTTCCTCACTATCCAATTTTATCGATACATCATTCTATCATAAAAGGACAGACTTAATCATTGGTTAAGGGGTAAATGTAAGGTAAAGTAAAGAGACTACAACAAATAGGGAGATAAATTTATGAGAGATTTAGGAATATATTTCGGGACTTTTGCACCATGTCATGTCGGTCACTTTGAGCAGATTATCCGGGCAAAGCGGGAAAATCGTCATGCGCTTGTCATTGTCAGCGGTTATGACGGAGACCGCGGGGATGAGTATGGTATGAATCTTGAGCACCGGGTGAAGGCAATGCGCCAGCTGCTAAAAGACGATAATAACGTCACTGTCGTTAAACTGGACGAAACAAATATCCCAAGATATCCCGACGGCTGGATTCCCTGGCTCCAAATGTTAACATCCTCTGTCTCTTCATCCGTTGCTTCATTGCCAAGAGAAATAAAAAGCATCACATATTACGTCGGGGAAACAGAATATATTGAACCGCTCGAAACTTTTTTTAATGATGAATGGCCCGAAGTCGATACTAAAGTAACACTCGTCGACCGTCAGGAACTTAAAATCAGCGGGACAAATATACGGAAAGACGCACTGTTAAACTGGGACTATGTCACACGTCCGTTCAGACGCTTCTTTGTGCAGAATGTACTTGTCATTGGACCGCCGAATGCAGGGAAAAGCTCCCTTGTTAAAGACCTTGCCAGAAGATATTCCACCAGCCATTCAATTGAATACAGAAAAGAATATTTTGAAAAACATCAAATTGAAGACTCACTGAATGCGAAAGATTTTCATGCAATCGGTATCGGCCAGTTTGAATTAAACCGACAGAACATCCACTCCCCTGCAACACGAAAAGCATTTTTTGCAGATACAGATGTCATGACAACTAAAGTACATACAAAATCATATGACGGTACAGATGACTTCAGGAAACTTTATGATGTCTTTGATTATTACATCCGTCTTCAGAACTGGTCCCTGATTTTACTGATGCCTTTAAAAAAAGATGCACCGGATAAAGACCAGCAGATTTATAAAGCACTTGAAAAGGAGATTACATTCCAAAACCTCGATGACATTACTCATAAACTGGACGGCCGCTCCTACCGGGACATCTACCAGGAAGCACATTCACTCGTTGATAACATCTTAAAAGACGGCAAAGATAACTAGAAAAGGTTTTCATTTAGTATAATTACACTTTTATCTCGTTTTTATGTTCATAACAATTGAAAATACTGAATAATTTGATATCATTAGGAGCATTATTACAAGGAGGCGTTATCATGCAGGAGAACTTGTTACTGACACCAGGACCAACCCCTATACCGGGAAGAGTCAATCAACGAATGGCGGGCGGAATGATTGGTCATCGTTCCGGCGCATTTAAAAAATTAATGGAGAGTGTACAGGGCAGAATTAAGCCTTTATTTGGTACAGATCAGAATGTCGCTGTTCTTTCATCCAGCGGCACAAGCTCACTTGAAACAGCGATGGTCAATCTTGTAAAAGACTCTGAAGACATCGTTATTATTTCAAGCGGTGCATTCGGCGAACGTTTTAAATCCATCGCAAAGACCTATCCGTTTAATGTCCATGTGTTTGAAGTACCTTGGGGAGAAGCGGCTGATGTTGAATCTTTTAAATCTTTCTTAAACGGTATTGAAAATGTGAAAGTTGTCTTTTCACAGGCATGCGAAACATCTACAGCAGTTGTCCATCCGCTGCAGGCACTTGGAGATATCGTTAAAGATTATCACAGCAGTACATTATTTGTAGTGGACGGTGTCAGTATTGTCGGCGGTATGAAATTTGATATGCAGTCTTCAAAAATAGACGCATTGATTACCGGCAGCCAGAAAGCACTGATGCTTCCGCCGGGTCTTGCATTCGTCGCGATGAATGATGCAGCCCGCCTAAAAGCAAAAGAAAACCCGCTCTCAAGATTCTACCTTGACATCAACAAGTATTTTGACGCACTTGAAGACGGCTCGACTCCGTTTACACCTGCAGTATCCCTTATACAGGGACTTGATGAAGTACTTGAAATGTTTGAAGCTGAAGGCTATGAAAAAGTGTATGCGAGACATGTACTGATGCGTGATATGCTCCGTGCAGGCTTAAAAGCCCTCGACCTTGAACTCCTTGTCGAAGATCAATATGCATCGCCTACCGTTACAGCGTTCAAAAGCAGTACTGAAGAGCTTTCAACTATTAAAACATCATTGGAAAATAACTACAATATAACGATTGCCGGCGGACAGAAACACCTGAAAGGCAAAATTTTAAGAATCGGTCACATGGGGTATATGTTCCCGAATGATATGCTGACAGTGCTTGCCGCTCTTGAGCACATTATTACAAAATCACGCGGCAAAAATTACAACGGCAAAGCACTCAGTGCTGCTCAGGAGGTTTATTATAATGAGTTATAAAGTACTTGTTCTCGATCCAATCAGTGAAGATGGTATTAAAGAGTTATTGAACCACCCAAATTATGATGTAGATATTAATACAGGTTTAAATGATTCAGAGATTCTGGAAATTGTTCATGAGTACCACGCATTAATCGTACGGAGTCAGACTACCATTACAGAAGAAATCATCCGGCACGCACGACAACTCAGAGTAATTGCGCGCGCAGGTGTCGGTGTCGACAATATTGATATCAATGCTGCGACAAAATACGGCGTTATTGTTGTCAATGCACCTGAAGGAAATACCATTTCCGCAACAGAACATACGCTGGCAATGATGCTCTCTTTAACCCGCAATATTCCACGTGCACATAAAGAATTATCTGACGGTACATGGAACCGCGGTGCACATAAAGGGATCGAAATGTACGGTAAAACGCTCGGTATTATCGGCGTTGGTAAAATCGGTTTTGGTGTTGCACGGCGTGCAAAAAGTTTTGGCATGAAAATCGTTGCTTTTGATCCGTACCTGTCCGATGAAAAAGCCAATGAAGCCGACATTGAAAAGCTGGAAGTTGAAGAGATTGCGGAAGTGGCTGATTTTATTACCGTCCACACACCTCTGACTCCTCAGACACGCGGCATTGTCGGTACATCATTTTTTGAAAAGGCAAAACCCGGCGTTCAACTGATTAATGTTGCGAGGGGTGGAATCATAGATGAGGAAGCGCTGTTAACTGCCCTCGACAATGGTACCGCAGGCGGTGCTGCACTTGATGTATTCACTGAAGAGCCGCCGACAAACACTGCGCTCCTCAGCCATCCGAAAGTCGTAGTAACTCCACATCTCGGTGCCTCTACAGTTGAAGCACAGGAAAAAGTGGCTGTAAGTGTTTCCCGGGAAATTATCGATATTCTTGAAAACAACACGATTCGTCATGCTGTCAACGCACCTAAAATCAGTGAAAGTGTTAATAAAGAACTAAAACCTTACTTAAATATCGCAAGTCATATGGGTGCTGTCGGCATACAGATGCTTAACCGTCCGCCGTCCGAGATCAAAGTAAAGTACCACGGTGATATTGCACTGGATGACACGAGCATCCTGTCACGGTCATTTGTTGCAAGCCTGCTCAGACCCCATTTTGGAGAAAGCGTCAATATCATTAACGCTATGTATTATCTCCAGGAGCAGGATGTGACATATAAAGTCCATAAGGGCGGCAAGGCACACGGATACAATAACTACCTTGAAGTCGAATTAACGAACAGTGAAGAATCACTCACTCTCGGTGCCAGTGTACTCGACGGCTACGGTGAAAGAATTGTTAAAATCAATGATTATCAGGTCGATATCAAACCGAGTGAGCATATACTCATTATCAACCACATCGACAGACCGGGAATTATTGGAGACCTCGGCTATACACTCGGTAAAAATGATGTCAATATTGCAAGCATGCAGCTCGGCCGCTCCACAGAAGGCGGCGAAGCATTATTATCCCTCTCCCTCGATTCATCGGTTAGTGATGAAACAATGGAAGAGCTGAAGACTATTAAAGGATTCAATCTGCTCCGTCAGGTCGATTTATCCACAACTTAAAATATTAAAGGGCTGGTGCACTGCACCAGCCCTTTAATATTTACTTGCCATTTAATATAATATCCGGAACATCAAGAACTGTATCCGCCATATTTTCAGCAGCCACACCAAGTGATTGAAAATCAGGTATAATCTCACTTCCCGTCAATCCTGTTAATGTCGCAATAAACTTCACATTCATTTTATCCGAGCAGTAAAAGTCAGCGATTGAATCCCCTACTACATATACCTCGGATTCATCATATACATTCCGTCCTTCAACAGCATCCTGATACTTTGTATCCTCATGTGCATATAACGACCATAAATAACTGAATGGATGAGGTTTTGAAAGTGTCGCATCCGATTCATTATTTTTTTCAGCTTTCTGCACTTCGGTTGCTGTAGATATGCGGGAATCATCAAAATATGAAAGTACATTCTCTGCTTCAAACGGAATCAGCGTTTCATTTCTCGAGCGTCCCGTTGCAATTCCAATCGTGCAGCCGTTATCCAAAAGTCTGTCGAGCATTTTTTTAATGTCAGAAGGACTTTCAATCCACACCTCATCATTCAAATAACCCGGCTTACCTTCTTCAACCTGAAAATCATCTGTACCTCTTACTGCGTCACTGCCGAGATACCATTCCTGATAAACGTGCTGGCCGAGCTGCCAGATTGGACCGTAGAGTTTAAATGGATCTGTATTCGAAACATTTAAAACTTCCACAGCATAATTTTCAAGTTCTTTATAAATCGTGTCTTTTGAATGCGCTTTTGATGACAGAAATTCAGATACGCGGTCATAGTCCGCTTCTACATGTCCGAGCATTTCGCCTGTCCCGTATAAATCTTCAAGTTTAATCGTCTCGAGATTAATACCTGCATCCTTCAAAATGTTAATATATACAACTGAGAATGTGATAAACAGCATATCCCAATTGGAATTCAGGCCGATTTTTTTAAATGACGCAAGAATTTCATCATCCAGAAACACTTTCCGCCGGATTTCTGAAATTTCTTTATCAGTACAGTCTATACTGAATTTCTCCTGAGTTAGATTCAAGTACCTCGGATTAAACAATAACTCATGTATACTAAGCGCCGAGACATCAAAACATCTTTCCTCACTCAGAAACACACCGTCTACATCAAATAATACTACAGTCACCCTAATAACCCTCCTTTAGGTTATCTTTTTCATATACTAAATATCTTCCAGTTTCTCATATTCACTTAAAATTGTCGAATAAATATATTATATATTCTGTGTCTTTAAAAAAATAAAGGGTTAATTTATTTATCCTGATGCAATTTGTACCATGAGTGTTTATAATATATTTACGTAATCTGTAGATTACTTAATAAACTATTAATTAATGGTGCCGTGGTGCCAGTGGAGGTATTACAATGGAATTAAGCCCGATGGAAGTGATTTTCACATTTTTGGGTGGACTCGGTATATTCCTGTATGGAATTAAACAAATGGGAGACGGCTTACAGGCCGCTGCCGGAGATCGACTTCGCGAAATATTAAACAAAATGACATCTAACCCGCTGCTCGGAATACTAGCCGGTATTATGATTACTGTTCTTATTCAAAGCAGTTCCGGAACAACTGCAATTACAATCGGTTTAGTATCAGCCGGATTTATGACGCTGAAACAGGCAATCGGTGTAATAATGGGTGCCAATATCGGTACAACGATTACGGCATTCATCATTGGATTGGATATCGGTGCATATTCACTGCCTATCCTGGCTCTCGGGGCTTTACTTATATTTTTCTTTAAATCACCAAAAGTAACCAACATCGGAAGGGTTCTCTTTGGATTTGGTGCTTTATTCTACGGCTTGGAACTTATGGGAGACGGTGTCGGACCGCTTGCGGAACTGGATACTTTCTCAAACCTAATGCTTTCAATGTCGGATAATCCGTTCCTTGGTTTCGGTGTCGGTACAATCCTGACTGTCATTGTACAAAGTTCAAGTGCTACAATCGCCATTCTACAGAACTTTTATGTGAATGACCTGATTGACTTGCAAGGTGCACTGCCTATCCTGCTTGGAGATAATGTCGGTACAACGATTACAGCGGTACTCGCTTCACTTGCAGGTACAATTGCTGCGAAACGTGCAGCAGCAGTCCACGTCACCTTTAACATTATCGGTGCCACAATATTTATGATTATTCTTCCAATCTTCATAATGTATGTAGGCTATCTTGAAAATGTATTTGATTTAAACGGACGGATGACTATCGCCTTTGCACACGGTTCATATAATGTGATTAACACTTTGATCCACATTCCTTTAATCGGATTTTTAGCATGGATTGTTACTAAAATAATTCCAGGCAAGGATTTCTCTGAAGACTTTAAAGCTTCGCATTTAGAGCCTTCATTATTAAAACAGTCTGCTTCACTTTCTCTGCAGGCTGCTCAAAAAGAAATTCAAAACCTTGGTACACTGACATTAAGTATGTTTGAGGATGCTCAAAAATACAGAAATACACAGGATCCAAAAGTGTTGAAACAGGTTTCCGAGAAAGCTGCGGTTGTTGATGCACTTCAGGACAGCATACGCAAATACCTTCAGGAGATTTCTAAATATACAACACCTGCTGAAGAAGATAATATCCGTCAGACAACGCTTCTTGAGATTAACCGTATCCTGTCAAAAGTCAGCCTGCAGGTTGTTCACTTTACAGAACTGAACCATAACAGATTCGAAAAAAATATCTCACTTTCCGAGGCAGCAGAAGAAGGACTTACAGATTTCTTTAATCATGTAGAAAAATCATACAGAAAATCTGTTGAAGCAATTGATATCTATAACCCTCAGGAGCTTGAAGAAATTTTACGTATGACTCAGAAGTCACATAAAATTGAAAGCAAGTTGAGAAAACAACACGTGAAACGTATGAATAAAGGTATATGTTCAACAGACGGCGGTTTGATATACGTTGATCTTATCGGAAGTCTTGAACGTATCGGCAGTAACACACGTGCAATCACAGAACTCAGCTTAGGTGACGATGTTGACAGTATCGGAGAAGAGTATACTATCTTCGACTAAATATTCATTCCGGCCGCTATCCGTAAGGACAGCGGCCTTTTTGTATCCTGTTTTTACTTATCTCAGGAAACTGGTATTATAGTATAAACACACATTTTACATATAAAGGGGCTTTTAACATATGAATGTAACTGAGTCACTCAATGAATTTAAAAATGAAATCGGAAAAGTCATAATCGGTCAGGAAAAAATCATTGATCTTATCTTTATCAGCCTGATACAGGGCGGACATATTCTTTTTGAAAGTGTTCCGGGTACAGGTAAAACTGCACTCTCAAAATCGATTGCCGGAGCAATTGGCGGAGATTTTTCAAGAATACAGTTTACACCTGATATTCTCCCAAGTGATATCACAGGTCTCAACATCTATAACCCGAAAACACATGATTTCGAACTTCAGATAGGTCCTGTCGATACTAATATACTGCTGGCAGATGAGATTAACCGCGCAACGCCCCGGAGCCAGTCTGCACTTCTCGAAGTAATGGAAGAAAAACAGGTGACAATAGACGGCAGGACGATACCTATTAAATCACCTTTCATTGTTCTGGCAACTCAGAACCCAATCGAATCCAGGCAGGGTACATTCGACCTTCCCGAAGCACAGATGGACAGATTTTTCATGAAAATTTCTTTGGGATATCCTTCAAAAGAAAACGAGTTAATGATGATGGACATCCACCGTCATTCAAATGTATCCAACGATATCAAAGCCGTCTTCACAATCGATGATATCCTTCAGCTTCAAAAAGAAGCAGAAGAAATAGAAGTGAATCAGACTGTAAAAAATTACATTATCGATCTTATTAATCAGACAAGAAGCCATGAACATATTGAACTTGGTGTATCACCCCGCGGTACTTTGGCTTTAATGCGTGCGAGCATTGGTATTGCGCTCATTAACAACCGTGATTATGTAACACCTGATGACGTAAAGTATATCGCTCCATTCGTACTGTCCCACCGGATTATTCTCAATATAGAAGGAATGACACTCAAAACACCTTCACAGGTCATAGATAATATTTTGAAACAGACAGAAGTCCCAGTGGAATATGGTGTTGCCCGTGATGAAGTATAAAGTAAATCATACCGAATCCAGCTTATACACGTCATTGATGGTCATTGTATTTATTCTTATACTGGCGCACAGCTTTTATGCCGGAGATGTAAATATATATTTAGTCCTGATTATTTCGCTCCTGCTCACTGTATTTATGTTCAACTATGTTTATGAAAAACATGTCGCAAAACACTTGAGGGTCGAGATTATTGATAAAGAAATTCGAAAATATAAGGGACAGAATGGTACTTTAAGACTTCGTATCCGTCAGAACGGTATGGTTCCCATCCTTGGTGCCGGTATCACTGTCACATGTGGAGATGACATTCAATTCAAGGAAGATTATTCACTTAAAATAAGAAATCAGTCCGAAACAAAATCCATTTTCTCAGTCTTTCAAAAAAGTGAATCGATTGTTGAACTGCCGTTTACTGCTGCAGGCAGAGGGACCGCTAAAATTTCAAAAAGTGTCATCAGCATTCCGAGATTGTTCGGTTTCGGTTCTATCGTACTTGAGAGTACCGGCCGTTCTGATCATGAAATTATTATTTATCCCGATTATCTCGCTTTTCACACTGAAGAGTTAAAGTCACAAATGAAACAGGGCGCATTTGCGAAAAACCACTCATTGTTCTCAGACCCGCTGTTGACACAGGGAACAAGAGATTACGAGACAATGGATAATATAAGAGATATCCACTGGAAACTATCTGCCAAAAACGGCGAACTGCGCACTAAAATTTATGAACAGACGACTGATATTTCATGGATGATTTTGATTAATCTGCGCTCAGAAAAAACATATGCTCCGCCTGCAAATATTGAGGAGATATTTGAGAAACTCGCATTTTTGACACACTATGCGACAGAGAGAGGTATTCCGTACGGACTAATTTCAAATATGAAAACTTTTGACAGCAGTCATTTTTTCAAGCTGGAGAAGAGTTCAGGAAAAGCACATTATAAAAACACACTTGAAACACTCGCGCGCATCAAAACCGTGACATTCACAATCAGCTTCGATAATTTTTTAAGGCATGTAGCACACCATGAAAGCATCCCCACCCATATTATATTCACCGGGAAAACCGATCCTTTAATCATAGAGGAACTTGCCTATTTCAGCCGTAAAGGGGCTTCACTCTATCAGCTCGATGAACACGGTCTGGAAAAATACGACCTTTCAGGAAAGCGGGTGGTTAAATCATGACACATTTAAAATACCACCTGTTATTTGCACATAAATATTTAATAGAGATGTTTCCGCTACTTATGTTCGGTTCACTGTTAAATATTTTAAATACCGGAAATCATACACCGCATATTACTTCAATGGTGATAATCTTCTTAGGTCAGCTGATTATCAGCCGGCTGATTGTGAAAAGATTTAATATCAGTTATGTTTATCTTTTAGTTCCTGTGTCGGCAGCGGCCATGTTCATGCTTGATTATTACTGGCTGACTGCTTTACTCATCCCTGCACTCAGTATTTATCGTCTGGAGCAGCTTCATGACAGTATCGAAAACACTTTGGAGCATGCCGCTATAGTCACTGCCTTCTCACTTCTGATACTTATCAATATGTTTCAGATTGGAGCGGCTGTACATTATATCAGTGTATTCCATATTATTTTCATCGTTATGATTGTATTTTATTTTCTTGGAAAAATCATTGTTCTGCTTTCAGACAGCCGTTACAACACCGTTATTTCTGTTAAACTGTTTGCAGTACTCACCGTATTGGTAATTGCTTCCACAGCAGTAATCAGTTTTATTTACCCTGTCACAATCAGTGTCGTACACTTTATTACTTCGAGGCTTCTTTACGGTTTTTCAGTACTTATCAGTCCAATGTTTAATTGGTTTGAAAACCTTAACCTTGAACCGCCTGAAATTGAGGATGAAGAAACACAGTCTGAACTTGGTGACGGTGAAATATTCACTCAGGAACCTTCAGAACCATTTTTATCAATCAACGGCGGGATGATAATCAGTATTTTACTCATTACTGCTGTCGTCATTATCATCGTTCTATACTTTAAAAAGCGCGGTGCACTGCATAAAAATAATGAGAATCAACCATCACAGAATATATATAGAGAAAGCATTCAGAAAAAAGCAGAGAAGAAAAGAACGGTGCCTGACCACAGAGTACGAAAAGAATATTTTGATTTTGAAAAGTGGCTCGCGAAACAAAAGCTCGGCCGGTATCATGATGAAACGATTAATGAATGGATTAAGCGTTTAAACCTTGAGTCGGTTATACCCGAAGAAGAAATCAACAATTATCTTCAATACCGTTATAAAGATACTGAGCTCAGTGATGAAGCATTCAAGGAGTTTAAAGATAACATTAAGATAATAAAGAAAAGGCTGTCCAAATAAAAAATGCAGTTCCGAAAAACCGGAACTGCATTTTTTATATTAATACTGGTTTAAGTACTGCTGTAATTCCCACTCAGAAACCTGAGAACGGTACATATCCCACTCAATACTCTTATTCACATGGAACTGTCTGTAAATGTGTTCACCGAGGGCATCACGGATAACACCATTTTCTCTCAATGCCTTCAATGCCGTGTAAAGTGTAGATGGCAGATCTTCAACACCTACAGCTTCTCTTTCCTCACGGGACATTTCATAAATGTTCTCGTTAACCGGTGCCGGCAGTTCAATTTTATTTTTAATGCCGTCAAGTCCGGCTTTTAAAATAACTGCAAGTGCCAGGTAAGGGTTCGCTGACGGGTCTACTGAACGCACTTCAGCACGTGTTGACAACCCGCGTGAAGAAGGGATTCTGAGTAACGGCGAACGGTTTCTTCCACTCCATGCAATATAGCTTGGCGCTTCATAACCAGGTACCAGACGCTTATATGAGTTTACAAGCGGGTTTGTTACTGCTGTAAAACCTCTGGCATGCTTTAGAACACCTGCCATGAAGTATCTCATGTCTTCGCTTAAGCCCATTTCATCATTTTCATCAAAGAATGCATTCTCTTTACCGTCAAATAATGATACGTTAAAGTGCATTCCGTTACCGTTGATTCCATGAAGCGGTTTCGGCATAAATGTCGCATGCAGATTATGTTTTCTTGCAACAGTTTTAACAACAAGTTTAAATGTCTGGATATTATCACACGCTGTTAAAGCATCTGCATATTTAAAGTCAATTTCGTGCTGTCCCTGTGCTACTTCGTGGTGGGATGCTTCAATATCAAAGCCCATGTCTTCAAGTTCAAGAACGATATCACGACGGCAGTTTTCACCTAAATCCGTCGGTGCCAGGTCGAAATAACCGCCCTGGTCATTTAATTCAGTCGTAGGGTTGCCATTCTCATCGAGCTTAAACAGGAAGAATTCAGGTTCCGGTCCAAGATTGAATGCTGAGAAGCCCATTTCTTCCATTTCTTCCAGTACACGTTTTAAGTTTGTACGCGGATCTCCTACAAACGGCTTTTGATCAACGCCGTAGATGTCACAGATTAAACGGGCAACTTTCCCTTTTCCTGCAGTCCACGGGAAAATAGTCCATGTGTTGTAGTCCGGTCTTAAGTACATATCTGATTCTTCAATACGTACAAAACCTTCGATAGATGATCCGTCAAACATCATTTCCCCATCCAACGCTTTGTCCAACTGACCGATCGGCAGTTCCACATTTTTAATTGTTCCTAAAATATCTGTAAACTGTAACCGGATGTAACGTACGTTTTCTTCTTCTGCAATTCGCTTAATGTCTTCTCTTGTGAATTCATTCTTCATAACTTACTGTCACTCTCCTAAAATAGTTATTGGAAAAATCTCGATAAATCTCCACGGTTTAAAAGCGGGTTATAATATTCATGATGCTTGAGCACTTCAGGGGACCTCAGTTTCTCAGGCTCATTCAAAATTTCTCCTATACGTTTCATCGTAAAGCCTTTTTCCATGTATGTCTGTATCTGGAGCAGGCGGTCCAGGTCATTCATCGAAAAAAGCCTGTGATTTCCTGTACTTCTTTCTGGAGAAATTAAATTTAATGACTCATAATATCTAATCTGCCTTGCTGTGAGATCGGTTAATTTCATTGCAGATGACATCGGAAAAATTGGAGTATTTCGTCGCATTCTATCCTGATTCATGGCAACCCCCTCAAGTCATGTTTTTATACTATCACAATAATTCTGAAAATACTAATTGATGTAAGATAATCTAACATGACCATTTTAAACCCCTCATATCACGGTTTTGAAGTGCGAATAGATGTTAAAGTATACAAAAATTTTATTTTTAAAAATAAAAAAAACCAAATCAAAGATTGATTTGGTCTCCGGTTTTTAACCGCCTGGTGTGAAATTAACAATGAATACAATAATAATAATCAGGGGCAGGAGGAACTTCAGCATGAAGATCCATGTTTTAAACAACCACATATATTTACTACCGTCGCTGACATTTACCTGAGCCATAGCCATACGTTTATCCATAATATAGCCTGTAAACACTGACGCGATTAAAGCACCGACAGGCAGAAGTATATTCGATACCAGGAAGTCCACATTGTCAAAAATGGTTCCTGCAAAAAATACAACATCATTCAGTACACCTTCAGAAAGTGCAGAAGGTACACCAATCAGAAATATAATAGCCGCAAATATATAAGTGACTTTTTTCCGTTTTGATTCATCGCCTTTAATTGTGTTGGCTACATTGATTTCAATCATCGAGATGGATGAAGTGACTGTAGCAAACAAAAATACCAGCAGAAATAATATATAAAACAGCATACCGAACGGAATCGCATTAAACACTTCCGGAATAACGACAAACACAAGTCCCGGACCTTCAGCATTTTCGACATTTAAAGATGCAATTGCCGGGAAAATCGCAAGACCAGCCATAATTGAAATTGTAACGTTCATCAGTACGATATATAAAGCCGATTTAGTCAGATTCTGTTTCTCATCCAGATAAGAAGCATATGTCATCATTGCTGTAACCCCGATACTTAATGCAAAAAATGATTGTCCCAGTGCAAAAAGAATCGCTTCTGTGGTAATTCCGCCGATGTCAGGTGTTAAGAAAAAGCTGACACCCTCCATCGCATTCGGAAGCGTAAGAGAACGGATGATGATAATGACAAATAATATAAACAGGAGCGGCATCATAATTTTAGAAGCACGTTCTATCCCCTGCTGAATACCCTGACCAACAATAACTGCAGTAAGCAGCATAAACGAAGCCTGCCCAAGCAGTGCATACAATGGGTTTGTAATCACTTCATTAAATGTCGCACCATAACTTGAGATATTCATTATATTCAATAAATCAGCACCTGCAACAACTAAATAAATCAAAATCCATCCGCCTATAACACTGTAGAAACTGAGCAGGAACATCGTTGCAATATTTCCTACCCAGCCGAGCACGCGGTATCCTTTTTTCCCGCCTAAATATTCAAATCCGTCAATCGGATTCCGTCCACTTGCGCGGCCGATTACAAACTCTGATAATAACAGCGGCAGACCGACTACTAATGTAAAAATTAAAAATACTAATAAAAAGGCGCCGCCGCCGTGCTCTGCTGTCATATATGGAAAACGCCACAGCGCTCCAAGTCCAATCGCAGAACCCGCTGCTGCCAGTATAAATCCTAATTTCGAGCCCCATTTTGACTGCTCCATTAACTTTCCTCCATTTCTCTTTTTCGATATTGTACCATACAAAACAAGGGAAAGTTTTTTGAATATTACATGATTTTACATAAAAAAGAAGCTGCATGATGCAGCCTCTCAATAGCTTACTTAATTCGGATTGTCTTCAAGGTCAGGAACCGGCTTTTCATAATACTGCCGGTCTTTATTTGCATTAAAGTGGTCTGCCTTCTCAAGCTTCACATCAGTCACGTAATCCGGCATTTCTACAAAGCTTTCATAAATCCCTTTTTCAACGAGGAAATTGCCTTCAGGGAACTGAACACCGAGATTGCCGTCTTTAATATCGGCGAATTTCACAAACCCCTGGAACACGCCGTTCTGATTGTAGAGCACAACCGCTTCTCCTTCATCGACACCCTGACGTTTTCCGTCCCTCTCACTAATCAGGACATCATAACGCCCCATATGGTTGAACGCATCCTTACTGCCGTATACCATGGAATTAAACTGCTTGCCCCGTCTCATCAGAAGCTTATACTCTCCTGCTTTTGCGTTATTATCCGGGATATCCATGCTGATTAAATTTGCCCTGCCGTCAGGCGTCGGACATATGCCGTCTTCACACAGCCATGCACCACCGTATTGATATACATCGCCGGCCTTTTTCAAATACTGCACCCCGTCATATTGAGGGTGTGCCTTCGCAATCTCTTCACGAATTTCCTGACCGGATTTAAAATCAATTAAATGCGCCGCCTCAGGTTTCACCCTTTTAGCCAGATCAACATATATCTTCCATTCACTGCGTGATTCAGCAATCCGGTTGCGGTTCCCTTCAATTTCAGGGGAGAAATAAACCATCCGTTCAGTCGATGTGGATAATCCGCCGCCGTCCTGCTCATAACGTGTTTTCGCAGGAAGCACAACTACTGTTTCCTTCGCATCAAGAAGGGTTGATGTGTTCAAAATAATATCCTGATGGACTCTGACCTCTAAGTTTTCAAGCGCCGACTTCACAAAGTTCGGATCCGGCATTGTTTCAAGGAAATTACCGCCGGACATATAGTACAGTTTGAGCTTTCTTTCACTGTCTTCCGGAAGCATCGCATTTTCAATTGTCACACCCACTGAATCTCCCGGCCACTCCGGCAGATTAAAGCCCCATAAACCTTCAATGCGTTTTGTATTCTCTTCATTGTAATCGCCGCCCGGGAGAGAGAACGGGTCGGCACCCATCTCTCCTGAGCCCTGTACACTTGAATGACCGCGAAGCGGCATCAGACCATTATGTTTTCGACCAAGCCATCCTCGGAGAAGCGCAAGGTTCGCCACCTGTGAGATATTATCTGTCGCATGCTTATGCATTGTCAGGCCGAGTGCCCATACCATCACACCATTTCTCGACCCTGCAAGTAAGTTCGAAAGTTCAATAATCCGCTCTTTAGAAACACCCGATGACTGAACGATATGTTCCCATGACTGGTTGATGACAGTTTCTTTCAGTTCATCGTAATTATTGACATGCGTCTGAACAAACTGATGATTTACTGCAGAACCTTCCACTTCTTCCTCCATATCAAACCAGTGCTTCATAATACCGTGCATCATCGCAATATCTCCGCCGATATTTACCTCATAAAAATCATCCGCAATTTTAGTACCGAAGAGTGCTGACTCCACTACAGACGGCACCCAGTAATTTTCCATCGCAGGTTCTCTGTACGGATTAATCACAATAATTTTTGTACCGCGCTTTTTGGCTTCCATCATATACTTTGTAGAGACGGGTGATGCATTCGATGCCACACTCCCCCAGAATACAAGCACATCTGTTCCAAGCCAGTCCTGATAGTTACATGTTGATGCCCCGACACCGACAGAGCGCTTTAATGCCGACTTACTCGGCGAATGGCAGATACGTGAAGCATTATCGATGTGATTCGTCTCTAAGTACCTTGCGATTTTAGATGCCGTATAGTATGACTCATTCGTAATTCCTCTGCTCGTTAAATAAAAAGCAAACTGCTTCGGATCAAGTGACTTCATCTTATCTGAAACAACCGTCATGGCCTCATCCCAGGATACCCGCTTGAACTTACGGTCTCCTTTTTTTCGAACCATTGGGTAAGGAACTCTTCCAAGCTCCCTGAGCTCCGCACTGCTTAATTTTCTAAGTTCGTCAATGTCCTGGTGAAGCATTTCAGGTTTAATCGGCGGCGCCGTATTCAGTCTGAGAACATTAAAACGGGTGGTGCATACGTGCGGTCCGTTCAAAGTCTGGTCCTGAAGCCCTCCGACACCAAGCGCACAGCCGTCACACACACCTTTTAAAATGATATTCTTTGCATAGTTCAAATTGTCTTTATTCTTCCAGGCAATCTTCGCAGAATCAATCATATGCCGCGGCTTCACTTTCGTTACACCGAACGGAATCGGACTGACCCATAAACTCTTATCCCATTTTTTCGTCTTATTAATTGGACCCGGGTGCAATGTTCTGCCCATAAAACGTTCCCCCTTGAATTATATTTTCATTTCTTTTACGCATTCGCTCTGTCCTTCAGCTTTTTAATATCTGTTCTTATTAATAATGATACCACGAGTGCCACGACAAACATTGCAACAAAGATATATAGAGTCATCGTATAACTGCTTGTCGCCTCATATATTCTGGAAATGATTAACGGACCGGCGAGTCCGGCTGCGGACCATGCCGTTAAAATATAGCCATGAATCGCACCCAGCTGTTTTGTACCGAAAATATCTCCAATATAGGCAGGAATTGATGCGAAACCACCCCCGTAACATGTCATAATCACGAATAATATGACTGCAAACAGTATCGGATTGGATACCAGCGGCAGAACAGCAAACATGACAATTTGAATCGCAAAAAATAATGTATATACATTCGGTCTGCCGATATAGTCCGACACAGATGCCCATGCGAGACGCCCTGCACCGTTAAAGACACCCATAATTCCTACAACCAGTGCAGCAGCGGCAGCACTCAGCCCGGTCATTTCCACTGACATTGGGCTCGCAACATTCAGTATTGCGATACCGCATGTAACGTTAATAAAGAGCATAATCCACAGAAAATAGAATCGTCTTGTTTTGACTGCTTCGTTTGCTGTCAGCTGCGCCAGATCTTTGACGGCCTTATCTTTTTCCTCTTTATCAATGCGGTCTCCTTTTGGATGATATCCTTCAGGCGGCTTTTCAAGATAAAGACTTGATACTATCATGACAACAAAGTAAACCGCTGCTAAAATGTAGAACGTTGCCGGAATACTGTAAGTCGTCATTAAATACTCCATCGCAGGACTTGCAATCATCGCAGCAAAACCAAAGCCCATAATCGCAAGACCTGTCGCCATGCCACGGCGGTCCGGGAACCATTTCACAAGTGTCGACACAGGTGTGATATACCCGATTCCAAGACCAATCCCGCCGAGAACACCGTACCCTAAATACAAAAGCCACAGGCTTTCAATCTGAACAGCATATCCCGCAGTCACCATCCCTGCAGCAAAGAATGTCGTCGATATAATCCCTGATGCTCTCGGACCATATTTTTCTACAAAATGCCCCATAAATGCTGCTGATAAGCCGAGAAATAAAATTGCGAGACTGAATGTCAATGACACATCTGATAAAGACCAGCCAAGCTCTTCCTGAAGCGGTCCGGTAAATACACTCCATGCATAAACTGATCCGATAGAAATATGTATGCCGACACCTGAACAGGCAATCAGCCAGCGATTCTTATTTACTTCCATTAATCTGCCCCCTAAGTTATCATTAAATGAAACGCTTTCAAAAATACAACTATGCCTATTATATTAACTATTCAAATAATTTACAATAATAGATAATAAAATCATTTTTAAGAGGTGAATCAACCATGGGGATTACGACTGAAATAGAAATTATAAAATACCAGAACAGTGAATTGAAAAAAGTAACGGACACAGTTGCGGAGGAGTTTCCGCTGACCGTTTATATTAATGATATTGAATTTGCCACCCTCGTATGTTCTCCCGAGTATTTAGAAAATCTGGTGACAGGTTTCCTTGCATCAGAAGGCGTTATTACATCAAAAAAAGAAATTCTTTCTGTAAATTTAGATGACAGCGGCGGTTTCTGCCACGTTAAACTTCACAGAGACATCCAGCCGGATCACTTCCAGTATACAAAAAGAATTTTAGGTTCCTGCTGCGGTAAAAGCAGGCAGTTCTATTTCCAGAGTGATGCTGATACCGCTAAAGTATCGATGACAAAACAAACGTTATCACCGGAACAATGCATCGCCTTAATGAAAGAAATGCAGGAAACAAGCACGATATTCAAGGAAACCGGCGGTATCCATAACGCAAGTATTGCATCACCGGAAAAAACACTTGTCCATAGAGGAGATATCGGCCGGCATAACGCCCTCGATAAATTATACGGTCACTGCATTTCAGAAAATATTACAGTACGTGATAAAATCCTCGTATTTTCAGGACGCATATCTTCGGAAGTTTTGACTAAGGCTGCAAAAATTGGCGTCGGTATCATTCTCAGCAAATCTGCTCCGACAGATCTTGCGATAAAGCTCGCACATGATTTAAACATTACTGCGGTCGGCTTCATCCGCGGCAGTTCCTTTAATGTGTACACCCATCCCTTTAGAATTAAGGGATGAAGATCATTTTTGATAAACTTTTCACCGGCACCGGGATTTATTCACCAGAGTCTGCACCCTGGTAATATACCCTTTCAATCTCGGGTGTTTCAAGATTGGCATCATGATAGTATCTCTCCATTATTCCGGCGATACTTTCAGACCATGCGATATCTGTTGCATACTGATGAACACCGGGATTATTGGGATTCCAGCGAATCTCATACAGCGTTCTTTGACTGTTATTCACATAAGACTCACTGATAAATTCCGCACCACCGGAAATTGCAGATTCAGGTGAATCCCAATTCTGTTCTACAGCGTGGCTGCTGCCCGCTTCAACAGCCTGTGAGTCAAACGCACCGATACCGAAGAAATTATAATACGTTTCGCCGGACCCATCAGGGGAAATACCTTCTGCGAGCTCTGACGAACCATTCCCCGTCTCCACCTGTGCATGGCTGATTAAATAAATCAAATTGATGTCATACCTCTCCTGTGCGTCGAGGAACGCCGCACCCTGCCCTTCAAGAATACCTCTTCCTTGAAGCAGCTGATTAACTTCATCTTCTGTCAGATTTACTTTTTCATTCAAATGCAGAAACTCAAAAATATGACGTTCATCAATACTCATCGCCTGACGAATGTCGGATTCTGATGCACGGTTTAAATATCCGTCCTGAAACCTCAAATCTGTTGTCCCATTGGTTAACTGACGCTCAAGCGCCTCCTGAAACGTATAATCATATCTATTTTCAACATTTCCCACATCTTCCACCGCCACTTCAGAAAATATAAATGTGATTACAAATACAATCATAATCAGACATACTGCAATCAACAGCCAGTTATCTTTTACTCTGTTATCCATAAATTTATTAGCCCTTTACTTTTTCTCAAAAAAAATAAGCATCAAATGATGCTTACTTCACTTTATACACTAATTCAGTTAAAGAGTCTATCATAACACTGATTCTCTGCTTAACTCCCTGATTATATAAATAAGGGTGTCCCGACTCATCTTTTTCAAAATCTGCATCTGCTGCACTGATTTGAGTCGGTATCGTCAGTCCGTGAAGCCCCCTCATAACAAGTCTTAACTGTGTTAAAGGATCTGTATTTCTCATTCCGCCGCTCACACAGAAGAGACCGACAGGCTTCATCTCAAATTCGTCCGTGGATAAATGATCCAAAACATTTTTCAGGGCTCCTGAAAAGGAAGTATGGTAATTCGGGGTCCCAATAATGAAAGCATCCGCTTCTTCCGCCAGACGTTTTAGTTTCTCAACATCTTCTGTCTTTCCACTGCCTAGAATAGGGATATCCCATTCAGACAATTTTACAATATCAACCTTGTGCTCCGGCTGTTCAATCTGGGATTTAATCTCTTCTGCAATCACTTCAGTTTTTGATACCGGAAAGGGACTACCCTCAATAATCAAAAGATTCATTTAAAAATACTCCTTTTACTTATTTACAATGTTCCATAATATTATCACTTATACGATATTTATGCATAGGGCTAAAGTCGGAATTTAACTTAATCCCTCACTGTCTTTAAAAATATGTAAATAAAAAAAGACTGAGTTTCCAGTCTAATCTTAGTTCAGTAACTTATCATTCAATTCTTTTAACTGGTAAATAATTTGTGGTTCTAATTCATCAATACTCACTTCTTGCTCAATAATTTTTTGAGCCATCTGCTCGTCTATATCAACTGCACGGCTGATTTGGTATGCAGTTAAACGTTCAGTGAGAAGCGTAAGGTTCAATTCTGTATCCATATAGCTTCACCTTCTTTAAGTTGATTGAGCATCTTTAAGTATATCACAGTAGTGTAAAATAGCAAGCTCATACAAAAGAGAATTTCTAATAATTACCATTACACGAATAGCCAAATTAGTATTCACAATAAAAATGCCGTGGCGATTCATCTTTCCTCTTGTAATCTATAAAATCATCGCAGCAATAAACCCTGTAATAACCACCGGAATATTTAAAAAGATAAATGTCGGTACGCATGTATCCCAAATATGATCGTGCTGGTTATCTACATTCAGTCCTGCAGTCGGCCCGAGTGTCGAGTCAGACGCCGGGGAGCCAGCATCTCCGAGTGCACCTGCCGTTCCAATCAAAGCAATCACTGCAGGAAGTGACAGTCCAAGTTCAATACCAAGCGGGATAAAAATTGCTCCGATAATCGGTATTGTAGCGAATGAAGACCCGATTCCGAGAGTGACCAGCAGACCAACTACCAACATTGACATCGCTATTAGTGCTTTATTGTCCCCTAAAAAACCGGCTACGTTCGTTACCAGCGGTTCAACATGGCCGGATTCTGTAATAACGCCTGCAAAACCATTCGCCGCAAGCATTACCATACCAATATATGCCATGAGCTGAATACCTTTGATCAATTCATCATCAAGTTTTGACCACTTAAACTGAAATGAAAAGAAAAAGACTAATATCCCTGCGATTGCACCAAAAATCATTGATTCAGTAAGAAGCTGAACAGTAAATGTTGCAATGATGGCAATAACAGCTATCATCGCTATTTTAATATTCACCTCTTTTGGCTTTGCAAGAGTAATTCGTTTCGTCCTGTACTGTCTCGGTTTACTGTAAAAAATAACTGCAAGAATCAATCCAACTATAAATCCGAGGGATGGGATCCACATATTAGCTGTCACATCGGCCAGTGCAATAGACACTCCCGCATTTTCAAAACTCGTGACTATCGTATTTTGAAATATCTGCCCATACCCGTACGGCAGAATGACATATGTAAATGTCAGACCGAAAGTCAGAATAACTGCAATGAGACGGCGGTCCATCTGCAGTTCGTTAAACAAACTTAACAGCGGCGGTATTAAAATAGGAATAAATGCAATATGTACCGGAATTAAATTCTGACTCAGCATCGAAATAATAAGCAGTGCCGCAATGACACTTATTTTAGCTGTAATTCTTGCACTCTTGGTGCTGTCTTTTTTGAATACTTTCAATATTTTATCGACGACAAAGTCTGTAATGCCACTGTAGGCAATCAGTGCCGCAAAACCTCCCAGCAAGGCATAGCTTAATGCAATTTCCGCACCGCCGACAATGTTTGACGTAAACACAGTAATTGTATCGAGAAAACCCATACCGGCAATCAAACCACCTGTCAGTGCACCTGCAAATAATGCCAGTACGACATTTAAACGGCATAAGCTTAATACAATCATCACAATTACAGCCACTAACACTGCATTCATAATCAACACCTCTTCATCTTATATACTGATAGCAATCGTAATCAGTAGATGCGTCATTGTCAATACTTCTTTAAACATTAATCTGTACATTAGACTGTAACGCCTTAAATACCTCCCGCGTTATTATTGAAAGAATAAAAAACTAAATTTTTAAATTTATTTGACAAAAACAAACGGACTGTGTAACATAATCTACAATTCAATATACACTTATCCAGAGTGGCTGAGGGACTGGCCCCGTGACGCCCGGCAACCTTTTAAGTAAGGTGCTAATTCCAGCAGGTTATCCTGATAGATGAGCGAACAATAGCCTGCCTGTTTCCACAGGGAGGCTGTTTTATTATATAAATAAAAAATAAGGAGGAATGTTCATGACTGAGAACTACAGATTTGAAACGAAGCAGCTTCATGCCGGACAGGAGGTTGACCCGGCAACGAACTCACGTGCACTACCGATTTACCAGACGACTTCCTATAATTTTGACAGCACTGAGCATGCAGCCAACCTGTTTGCTCTGAAGGAAGCGGGCAACATCTACACACGTATCACCAATCCAACGACTGCAGCCCTCGAAACACGCGTTGCAGAACTTGAAGGCGGTACAGCAGGTCTCGGTGTCGCATCCGGCATGGCTGCAATTACTTATGCAATACAGGCAGTCGCAAACAGCGGAGACCATATCATCGCGACTACGAGCCTTTACGGGGGGACACATACTTTGTTCACTCATACTTTAAGTAAATTCGGGATTGATGTTTCACTTGTCAGCACTAAAAACCCGGACGATGTAAAGAATGCAGTCCAGAGCAATACAAAAGCGATATTTGTTGAGACTATCGGCAACCCGGAAGGTAATGTCGAGGATCTTGAGACTCTGGCAGAGATTGCAGGTACAAACGAAGTTCCGCTGATTGTAGACAATACATTCGCAACACCTTATTTATGCCGTCCGATTGAGCACGGTGCCAATGTTGTTGTTCATTCTGCTACGAAGTTTCTCGGCGGACATGGAACATCCATCGGCGGTGTGATTGTAGACGGGGGTAACTTTAATTGGAAAAACGGAAAGTTCCCGGGCTTCAGCGAGCCGGATCATTCCTACCACGGTCTTGTTTTCGCAGACACTTTCCATCCTGCAGAATTCGCCTTTAAAATCAGAACGACATTACTGCGTGACACTGGAGCCGCACTGTCTCCATTCAATGCCTTTCTCCTTACACAGGGAATTGAAACATTGTCATTACGCATGGAGCGCCATGTTGAAAATGCGGTGAAGGCAGCTGAATTCCTCAAAGGCCACGAAAAAGTCGAATGGGTGGATTATGCCGGTCTCACTTCAAGCCCTTATCATGAACTCAAAGAAAAATATCTGCCTGAAGGTGCCGGATCCATTTTCACTTTCGGCGTCAAAGGCGGCTATGACGCGGGCATCCGCTTCATTGAGTCCATGGAACTGTTCTCGCTCCTTGCGAATGTCGGTGATGCGAAATCACTTGTAGTCCATCCCGCTTCTACAACACATTCGCAGATGACCGAAGAAGAACAGGCAGCAGGCGGTATTAAACCTGAAATGATTCGTGTTTCTATCGGTCTCGAACATATTGACGATATTATTGAAGATCTCAGTAAAGGATTGGATGCGATCTAATGCCTATTAAAATAATTGAAGGACTGCCGGTTAAAAAGAACCTGCAGAAAGAAAATGTTTATACAATTGAAGCATCACGTGCCATTACACAGGATATCCGGCCGATTAGAATATTAATCTTGAACTTAATGCCGAAAAAAGAGGAAACAGAACTTCATTTACTGCGGCTGCTGGGTAATACACCGCTTCAGATTGATGTGGAGTTTATGTATACAAAAACACACAGAAGCAGAAACACACCCACCAGTCATCTTCAAAAATACTATAATACTATTGATGAAATTTCCGATCAGTATTTTGACGGGATGATTGTCACCGGTGCGCCTGTGGAACACCTGGAATTCAATGATGTGGATTATATTAAAGAACTTGAAGAAATTTTTGCATGGTCTGAGAACCACGTCTTCAGACGATTCTTTATATGCTGGGGGGCACAGGCTGCCCTGCACTATTATCACGGGATGAAAAAAGAGCCGCTTGAGCAGAAGCTTTTCGGCATCTTCAACTACCGTAATGAAGCACCTGAACATCCATTTTTAAGAGGATTTGATGATGTCTACCACGTTCCTCAGTCCAGGAACAGCAAAATGGATATGAGTGACATCAAATTCAATGAAGATTTAACAGTACTTACTTCACATCCAGAACACGGTCCTGATATTTTGACAACGGGGGACGACAGAGACTTATTCATATTCGGTCATTTGGAATATGAACGGGACACGCTTAAAAGTGAATATGTCCGTGATGTGAAACGCGGTCTTGATATTCAGGTGCCTTATAATTATTTCCCGGGTAATGACCCTGGTTACGCACCGACATTTTCCTGGAAAAGCCACGGTCACCTGCTGTTTAACAACTGGCTGAATGAAGCTTATCAGAATACCTACTATGACTTAACAGATCTCGAGAACAGATAAATAAAGCCCTCTGCATATGCAGAGGGCTTTATTTTATATATTAATCTTTGGAAAGTCTTTCTTCATTGATTAGTTCCTGCTGCCTATGACGGGAGAGTCCCATGAGATGATTGAAGAACTGTTCACCGTACTCTTTAAGTTTACTATCCGAAATACGTGCAACATTTTTTTCAATCACTTCTTTTTCACGCATTTCATCAAACACCGGAATATTATTTGCTATTTTATAGTTTGCCACTTCTACTGATATGTTCATTCTTTCTTCAAATAATTTCACAAGCTCTTCATCGATACGGTCGATTTCCTTCCGGAGTGATTTATGAGTATTCAAATGGGATTCCCCCTTTCTTCTAGTGTTGGATAATAGGTGCCTGCTCTATTGTTTTATTTTCCATTTCAACAAGCAGGTTGATATGCTGCATCAAATCTTTAAATTCTGCCGGCGTTAAGCACTGCTGGCCGTCACTCCATGCATTTTCAGGGTCCTGATGCACTTCGATCTGCAGACCGTTTGCACCTGCTGTAACTGCTGATTTAGCCATAGACGGAATTAAGTATCTGACACCTGCCGCATGACTTGGATCCACAACAATTGGAAGATGTGACTCTTTTTGAATCACCGGAACAGCCTGAATATCCAATGTATTTCTTGTAGCTGTTTCAAATGTACGGATACCGCGCTCACAGAAGATTACATTGTTGTTTCCGCCTGCCATAATGTATTCAGCTGACATTAACCACTCCTGAATCGTTGAAGACATACCACGCTTTAATAGTACCGGCTTGTTTGTCTGTCCAAGTACCTTTAATAAGTCGAAGTTCTGCATATTACGTGCACCAACCTGAATCACATCAACCATTTCAACGAAATCATCAATATGTTCTGTTCCCATTAATTCAGAAACAACCGGAAGGCCAGTCTCCTGTTTTGCAACATTTAAAATTCTAAGTCCTTCTTTACCAAGACCCTGGAAGCTGTATGGTGACGTACGCGGCTTGTAAGCACCGCCACGCAGTGTATTTGCTCCTGCTTCTTTCAGTTGTTTCGCAAGTGCAACTGTATCATCTTCATTTTCAACAGAGCACGGCCCCGCACATACCATGAAGTTCGATCCGCCAACCTTTACTCCGCCAACATCAATCACACTGTCATCTTCATGGAATCTTCTGTTTGCTTTCTTATACGGCGCCTGAATTCTGTACACCCCATCTACTATTCTGTATTTTTTAAAGTCATTATCAGCCACTTTTGAAGTATCTCCAATTAAACCAATAATCGTCCGGCGTTCACCGTCTGAACGGTGTACCTTAAATCCTGCTGCTTCAATATTCTCTACCAGTGTCTGTACCTCAGATTCTTTTGCATCGTGTGTTACGTGAATAATCATACTCAAAGACCTCCCAATAATATTATAAAAAATAAACTGCCACTTATGTTATAAATAAGTGGCAGCAGATAAAATTCTATATAGAGAACCGATCCTCCAGCCACTTATCTATTAAATGGCTAGACATTACAAAATGCTTTAGCCATCATTGATACAAACTTTCGTTTAACGTTTGTACGCAATGATGTGTACAAACGGCATCAAAAATAGCTAAAGTAAAATCGATTATTAATTTGTTGTTTTGTAAGTCCCAACATAAGAATCGCTCCAATTTGTAATGTATGTTGTTTGCAATTATATGCTGTGAAAATTCTTTTGTCAATATATAAAATGAAATAATTTTCAGATTTTTTTGATTCTTGCTGTTTCATTCATTTATCTATATACTCTCACATATAAATTATTCGGAGGGATCACATGAAAATTGTCATTGTGGGGCTTGGAAATATCGGAGGTTCTTTCGCCTTAGCGATTAAAGAATCGGGCCTTAACCACGAAGTATACGCTATAGATAAAGATATAGAGACTCTGCGTACGGCAGAAGAACAGAATTTGATCATCCAGGGGTTTGAATCACCTTCTGAAATCATTCCAAAAGCAGACTTCATTATTTTCTCAGTGTATCCATTAATTCTTGAAGATGTTGTCCGTTCATATATTCCATATTTAAGCGACGGCACTATTATTACAGATGTAACGGGGGTAAAGCGCAATATCATCGGCAGTATTGAACCGTTACTTCCGGAAAATGTAGACTTTATTTTCAGTCATCCAATGGCCGGCCGCGAGAATAGCGGACTTGCTTTCGCCAGTGCCAAAGTCTTTCAGGGCGCAAACTATCTGATTACACCGACACCTAGAAATAAAACTGAAAATGTTCAGTTTCTATCCCAATTTGTTAAAGATATCGGCTTTAGAAACATTTCGGAAATAACGCCGGAATTTCATGATGAGATTATCGGATTCACCAGTCAGCTCACCCATACTATAGCGATTTCTCTAATCAACAGTGACTTAGTAGAGCGTAATACAAAGCAGTATACAGGGGACAGCTACCGCGACCTGACCCGCATCGCCAATATAAATGAAAAACTCTGGCCGGAGTTATTTATTATGAATAAAGATTATTTAGTTGAACACATTGATAACTTTAAGCACCAGCTCGATAAGCTGTCTACTGCGATTAAAGACGAAGATGTCAAAACGATGGAAGAAATGATGGTCGAGTCAAAAGTAAGGTACCATGACCTTCACAGTCTTGATATGAAAGAATAAAAATGCATCAGGCCTCTGCCTGATGCATTTTTTAATATACTCTATCACCATTAAAGATAGAACTTTTCACTTTCACGTAGTCCACCGTACGGATGACGTCAAGCTTATCACCGCCTGCATAGGAAATGGAGGACTGAAGATCCTGCTGCATCTCTGTCAGCGTATCCTGTAATGGTCCTTTATAATCAACAAACATCTTTTTACCTTCGACGTTTTTCTTTTCACCTTTTTGGAATTCAGATGCAGAGCCGAAGTACTCTTTAAATTTCTTACCGTCTCTTTCGACCGTTTCTCCCGGTGATTCCTCATGTCCTGCAAATAAAGAACCAATCATCACCATCGAAGCACCAAAACGAACAGATTTTGCAATGTCACCATGCGTACGAATACCGCCGTCAGCAATAATCGGCTTAGTCGCAGCCTTTCCGCACAAACGCAGTGCCGCAAGCTGCCAGCCGCCTGTTCCAAAACCAGTTTTAATCTTTGTAATACAAACTTTACCCGGGCCGATACCAACCTTCGTTGCATCAGCTCCGGCATTTTCAAGCTCACGTACAGCTTCCGGCGTTCCCACGTTTCCGGCAATAACAAATGTTTCCGGTATATTTTTCTTAATATATTGAATCATATTGATGACAGCATTCGAGTGTCCGTGTGCAATATCTATTGTGACATAATCCGGAACCAGGCTCTCTTTTTTCAAGTCATCTATAAATTTAAATTCCTCTTCTTTTACACCGACACTGATTGAAGTAATCAGATCTTTTTTATTCATATCTTTAATAAAATCAATGCGTTCTTCCGGCTTAAAACGATGCATAATATAGAAATATCCATTTTCCGCTAAATATAAAGCAATATTTTCGTCAACAATTGTCTGCATGTTTGCCGGCACTACAGGCAGCTTGAATGTATGCTTCCCGAATTTTATTGATGTGTCACACTCTGAACGACTATTTACTATACATTTGTTTGGAATTAACTGAATATCTTCATAATCAAATACGTTTTCCATATTATAAACCCCGTTTTTCCGAATATTATTTTGAAACAAACGAACTTTGTTCGCCATTAGGTATTCTAGAGTATTCAACCGGCAAAGTCAATCAAACCATCTAAAATGGTTTTTTATACATTATTTTAAATTTTTATTTGATTATAGGGGATATTTATGTATAATGAATTTATTACACTTTTAGGAGTTGGTTACATGGGACGGTCGAATATTTGACAGTAGACAGTAGTATTACAGGTAAAAGTTTTTTGAAGGAGATTGATTTCAGTCAATCCGAACTTGAGTTTTTGATATCTTATGCTGAAAAACTTAAACATCATGTGAGTGATGAAGAACAGCTGGATATTTTGAAAGGGAAACACTTTGCACTGCTGTTTGAAAAGCAGTCTACAAGAACAAGATCTGCATTCACAGTGGCGGCATCAAAACTTGGTGCACATACTGAATATCTCTCCAAAAATGACATCCAGCTCGGGTCTAAAGAGTCGGTAGAAGATACTGCCAAAGTGCTGGGTTCAATGTTTGACGGTATTGCTTTCAGAGGCTACGCGCAAAAAACTGTGGAAGAACTCGGTGAGTATGCCTCTGTTCCGGTCTGGAACGCGTTAACAAATCAGTGGCACCCCACACAAATGCTTGCTGATTTCTTAACAATAAAAGAAACGCTCGGAACCTATAAAGGTAAAAACATTACATTCATCGGTGATGGTGATAATAACATGGCAAACTCTCTGCTTGTGACTTCCGTTATTCTCGGTGCAAACATCAACATTGTCGCACCGGATTCACTTCAGCCGTCAGAAAAAGTAATGGAGATTGTTTCAGGCCTTCAGCAGAATTCGAACAGTAAAGTGAACATCACTTCATCCATTGAAGACGGTATCGCAGGAAGCGATGTGATATACACTGATGTCTGGTGTTCAATGGGTGAGGAAGCTGATTTTGATCGAAAGTACCAGTTGTTGAAAGATTATCAGGTGAATGAAAACCTCATATCTTCTATTAATAATCCTGATATTCTATTTCTTCACTGCCTGCCGGCAATTCACGACACCAATACAGATGTCGGAAAAATGGCGTATGAAAAATACGGAACTGTCGGACTTGAAGTCACTGATGACGTATTCCACGCCTCTTATTCGAAAGTTTTCGAACAGGCTGAAAACCGTATGCATTCGATTAAAGCACTGCTTGCAGCAACGTTCACATAAAATGAGGCTGTCCGGTCATCCGGACAGCCTCATTTCCATTCTACGGTTCATTCGCCTTCATTGTATCGCCGACTTCATTTTTCAACCCTCTGAATGTAATCACTATTACATAAGCCAGGCTGATTAAAAGCCACCATTCAATAATTGATAAACCAATCAATATCTCACCATTATATATAAACATTCTCAATATGAGCTGTGTAATTGTAGTCACAACAAACACAGTCAGTATCTTTCTGAAATGATTACTCAAAAAGTACATTGCAGAAAGACTTAACAGTGATACAGCCATCAGCACCAGATAAGGCCACTGCGAAAGTGACTGGTACTCGAAATAATTATACAGCATGATAAAACTGACAGCTAAAAACATATATGACTCAACAAAGTACAGACGGTCAGTCTTATATATTAAATATGCGTAAGACACGACAATCCCGGCGAGAAGTCCTTCAGAGCCGCCGTCTGCATAAATCCAGCTGCTTATTTGGCTGATATCGAAAATTAAAAAGGACAATTTATACACCAGAAAGAGAATAATAATTGATTTCAGCCAAAGTTTATATAGTTCCTGCTTATCTTCAGAATCCCAAATCAGCAGATATGAGATTAAAAATGACGTTACTACAGCAATGTAAACCGGATGTATGATGATACTCCCTATTTGAAACACTTCAAACATATTTTCAAATCCCAACTAAATTTATCGTTTAATTATTGATGAAATTATTTTATCATATATTTTCTGCGGCACTAAATGAATCAGATGATTTTGAAGCATTGATTTTGCGTCTGTTCTATAAACAGGTTTTACTTTATCACTCAGCAGTGCATACAGCATAATATCTTTTACGACAGTCATGCCCGGTGCCCGTTCAAAAGCATCAAGCATATAACTTTTAAGTTCACCCATCATTGGATAATATGGGCTATTCTCATCATCAATATAACTGTTGTTAAGGGCATTTTCTTTGAAATCAGTTTTGACGATACCGGGCTCTATCATTACAACATCGATACCAAAGTCCTTTACTTCCTGTCTTAATGCTGTACCAATTGCACGTACTGCATGTTTTGTCGCGGAATAATATCCCATCCCTTTGGTCGACACATGTGCCGCAGTAGAACTGGTAATTACAATCCTGCCTGCCCTGTTCTTTCTCATCACAGGAAGAACCGACTTTATCGTCTCCACAAGACCAAAAACATTTACGTCAAATTGTGCTTTTACAGCAGATCCCGGGACATCCTCAACCGTACCGTACACACCAAACCCTGCATTAACGAGTACCGCATCTATAGTGCCGTAATCCTTCACAATTTGGGCAGCAGTATCTTCCACATCTGCTTCATAACGTACATCCAGCGGGTAAACCACCGCACCATCAGCCTCTAAAATATTCAACCTGTCCGTCCTTCTCGCACTGACACACACAATTATGGTTCGTGTATCTCAATAAATCCTGTGCCGCCGAAAAACCGAATCCGCTTGATGCACCTGTAATCCAAATCACTTTACTCATAACAGAGACCCTCTATTCAATATAAATAAAATACGTGGATCAGCCTTTTAGAAAATCAAAGAAGCCGCCGAAAATTCCTTTTTTCTCAGGTTTCTTTTCATTCTCCTCTTGTTCCTGTTCTTCTGATTTATATTCACCCATATCAATGTTATTCCCTGTTTCTTCAGAGCTTTCTTCCCCGTCAGCAGTCTCCTCCTGATTCGAATCCTCCTGCTCCTGATTAGATGATTCCTCAGCAGACTGTTCACTTTCTTCTGTTTCAGCTGCATTGTCAGTAGTATCTTCATCATCCGGTGCGTCGTCTTTTGAATCTTCTTCTTTGTCTTCTTCGGAATACTCTAAATAATTCTGTCTAGGCTGATTATCATACTCTTCCAGCCGGTGGACCAAATTATTAATATTTGATTTTAAATCCCTGTTTTCTTCCTGGATATCTTCCAGTTTCTCCATTACTTTAATGAACATCTCTGTTACATCGTTATTATTAACGTTTTTTTGTACTGAATTTTCATTTTTAGAGAGAATACTGTCAAGATTCCCTACGACTTCATCAGCTGCGGTCTCAAGAGTATATGCTGGCTGTTTAGCCTGTACAATCAATTCCTTCAGCACTACCACATCATTACTGGAAAAGAGACGTCTGTTATGCTCATCTTTTGCAACATTGTAATCTCTGTCTTCAAGCAATCTTACATACTTTCTTACATTCTGGTCTGATAAATCCACCATTTCAGTAACCTGCGCGGTTGTATAAAAAACTGCTTTGTTTGATTCGCTCATTATATTATCCTCCATATAACCTCATTCTGTTTTCAATATATATTTTACCATCAATGCAGCCTGTTATCCAACAACTTTATAACGTTGCAGTAACTATAGTGCGATATGCGTTATAACACATATTAAACAATTAGTGTAAAAGTGTTTTCAGCATTACAACCAGCACTTCTATTATATCGTTACTTTTTCATATAAAAATATAATTTTACATCGTGATTCATTTTTAAATTAAAGAATACAAAAGTATTTTCGTAATAGTCTGTTTATGAAGCACCTTATAGTTTATAATAGTCGTAATTATCTAATTAAGATTAATCACTGGAGGCTAATACATGGAGACAAAACTTTCACAACTTTCTTTGACTAAAGATCATACCGGAGCAACGACTAATCCAATCTATCTGGCAACTGCCTATGAGCATCCAAAACTTGGACAGTCTACCGGTTATGACTATACAAGAACTAAAAATCCCACACGTACACAATTTGAAGAAGCGTTCGCAGAATTAGAAGACGGGACGCATTCATTCGCAACATCAAGCGGTATGGCGGCAATTCAGCTCATCTGCAACCTGTTCAAACCCGGGGATGAAATCCTCGTCAGCTTTGACTTATACGGCGGCACATTCAGAATGTTTGATTTTTATACCTCTACTTATAATATTAAATTTAAGTATGTCGATTTCTCAAATTTAGATGAAATTGAAGAAGAGATAAACCCAAACACTAAAGCATTCTTCATAGAGCCGATTTCAAATCCGTCAATGGATATTACACCACTCGAGCCGCTTTATAAAATCGCTCAAAAGAATAATATCATGACCATTATTGATAACACTTTTTTAACACCTTACCTCTCCCGGCCGCTTCAGGAGGGTGCTGACATTGTAATTCATTCGGCCACAAAATATATAGGCGGTCATAACGATGTCCTCGCAGGAGTGGTCACGGTTAAGGATGAAACACTTGGAGAAAAACTATTTGAATTTCATAATATGACAGGCGCTACACTATCTCCGATTGACAGTTATCTCCTGATTAGAGGTTTAAAAACACTTCACTTAAGAATGGAGCGTTCAAGTGAAAATGCCCGGGCAGTCGCTGCACACTTTGATAATCATGAGGCAATAGAAGAAGTCATGTACTCAGGGAAGACAGGAATGCTCAGCCTCAGACTTGATGAGAAGTACAGTGTTGCAAAACTCCTTGAAAATATTGAAGTATGTACGTTTGCCGAGAGTCTCGGAGGTACAGAAACATTTATTACTTTCCCTTTCACACAGACACATGCAGATATGCCGGTGGATGAGTTGAGAAAACGCCGGATCGATGAGCAGTTGATTCGTTTGTCCATAGGTATTGAAAATGTCCAGGATGTAATTGATGACATTGAGAATGCATTAAAAAACAGGAGAACATAAGAAGCAGGCGGAAGATCCGCCTGCTTCTTAATTTATATTATTTAGTTTTAAACCTGCAGGAACACAGGCATTATTGGAGCGTTATTCAGCCACTTTAGTTATGACAATATTACTTTTGATTCTTTTAAATCCAGAACTTCATCTGTATCTTCCTGGACTTTTTTGTAGAGTTCCGGCTCTTCTGAAAGCATTAATCCAAGAGATGGGATCATGTCTTTCAGTTTCGGCAGCCATTCTTTATATTCTTCGGGGAAGCAGCGTTTAAGTATATCAATCATTACCTCAACTGATACAGACGCACCCGGTGACGCACCAAGCAGTGCTGCGATACTTCCATCTTCACTTGTAATTACCTCAGTACCGAACTGCAGCGTTCCTTTACCGTTACTTTCTGTGTCTTTTATCACCTGCACCCTTTGTCCTGCAACAACAGTTTCCCAGTCATTACTGACTGCATTCGGGACAAACTCCCTTAATTCATTCATACGGGCTTCTTCTGATAATAACACCTGCTGAACTAAGTATTTGGTCAATCCCATTTCTTTCGCCCCTGCTGCAAGCATTGTAGTAACGTTATACGGTTTTACTGATCCGATCAGGTCAAAATATGATCCTGTTTTTAAAAACTTCGGTGAAAAACCTGCAAAAGGTCCGAATAACAAAGACTTTTTCCCGTCTATATAACGTGTATCAAGATGCGGCACAGACATCGGAGGTGCACCGACTTTCGCCTTGCCGTAAACTTTCCCTTCATGCTTTTCTACAATTTCCGGATTATTACACACTAAAAATAAACCACTGACCGGAAATCCGCCGACATGCTTTGATTCTTTTATTTTTGTCTTCTGAAGCAACGGCAGTGTCGCCCCGCCCGCTCCAATAAATACAAAGCGGCTGATGTGATATTCAACGTGACCCGTTGTTGAATTTTTTACTTTAACCTGCCATTTTTCAGATCCCAGCTTTTTTATATCCAGCACTTCATGATTATAGTTCAATGATGCCCCGGAACGTTCAAGCAGATTGAATAGTTTACGTGTTAAACTTCCAAAATTAATATCTGTACCATATTTTATTTTTGTTGCTGCGATTGGAAGATTTTCTCCACGCCCCTCCATCATCAAAGGCATCCATTCCCGAAGTTTTTCATGATTACTTGAAAACTCCATACCTTCAAATAACGGGTTATTTACCAGTGCTTCCATACGTCTTTTCAGGAAGTTTACGTTCTTCTCTCCTTCAACAAAACTCAAGTGTGGAACCGCTTTAATAAAATCGCCGGGTTTATCGAGTTTTCCATCACGGACTAATGACGCCCAGAACTGTTTTGACAGCTGGAACTGCTCGTTAACTTTGACTGCTTTATGAATATCCAGACTTCCATCTTTACTTTCGGGTGTATAGTTTAATTCACACAATGCAGAATGACCTGTTCCTGCATTATTCATTGCATCAGAACTCTCAAGTGCCGGAGCGCCTAACTTTTCAAATACTTTAATTCCCCAGTCCGGGTTCAGCTCTTTAATCAATGTGCCTAATGTAGCACTCATTATTCCACTACCAATTAAAATTACATCTGTGTTAGTTTTTACATTGTTCATCTTAACTGCAATGCTCCCTTACTACATAATTAAAAATCATCAATATGTAAAATACGTACTTGATGATTTATATATGACAAATTATTCTATCAACACTCTTAATTATACTCCTTTTAATTTAATGATAAAAGGGGGTAATTAGTGATACCACTTTATCAATGTGACATACTGATTGAAAAGTTGTTATTCAAAAAAGGAGATACAGCAAAAATTGCTGCACCTCTCTTTTAAAGCCGGTTGAATTAAGCATTGATTTTTTTTGTAACATAATCAACGAATTCTGCTTCATCACCGTCAGTGATATTAACCATTGCGATTCTTCCCATACCTTCGGGGAATTCCAAAAACAGTGCCTCTTTTTCTACATATACTTTAATAATGTCCTGATAGCTGAACACACGCTTATATGCTTCCCCGTTCATATCAACACTCATAATCATTCTTTCATTGGTTGTGATATAAGCGCCGGGAAACTCTGTCTGTTCTCCGACTTTATATAATAAAGTTCCTTCAACGCCGGGACCTAACTTCTCCGTTGGATACAATTCTGATTGCTCAATATTTAATAAACTCATAGTGAACCTCCATTTTCTTCTGAATAAATTCTCCAATTATTTGACTGCGCTGTTTCAAGCAGTTTTGGGTCGGGTGTTACAGCAACCGGATGACCGACGAGCTCAAGCATTTTTAAGTCTGTGTAACTGTCACTGTATGCACAGGATTCATTCCAATCAATCTGTTTATCATGAAAATGCTGCTTTATGCTGTCAATCTTACCCTCGGCATGAACACGCTGGACACCTTCTTTATAGTTATATGCACCACCGCTGTAATGCACCTCGGTGCCAATAATACAGTCAAAATGTCCCTTATCAAATAACGCCTCTAGTAACGGAACATATGCACCTGAGATGAGTACTGTATAATAATTTTTTTGTCTTAACTCTTTTATTTCTTCAATGAGGGATGTTCTTAAATCCTCTGCCATTCCTGCTGCTGCCTGAGCGAAAAAGTCTTCTATTTCTGCTTTACTCCGTCCCTTAAAAGACAGCATGTACAGTTCCATCGCCTTCTTCTGCATGAGCATTTTAGAAATAATATTAAGCTTATAAGCCGTATATACCGGCAAAAATTTCGTCATAAATATTCTGTAAGATTTTTTATACTCAGGATGCGTTTTTAATTTTTCCATCAGAATATTAAATGTCTCATATGGATATATCGTGCCGTCAAAATCAAATAATGCAACTTTCATCATGATTGGTTATCCTTTCAAAAAAGATACAAAATTACTGCAAACACATTTTAACACATTTAAAGACGGGTATAATAATGATGAATCTTATTTATTTCAAGGAGGAATATTCATGGAATTTACTGTGTATTTAGCCGGTCATATCCACGGAAGCTGGCGTGATGATTTAACTGAAAAAGCAAAGGAGAAAGGACTCCCTCTCAACTTCGTCTCTCCTCAGACTGATCATGATTTATCGGATAATATCGGTGAACAAATTTTAGGAGAGCAGCCGGGTCCGTTTTTTAAGGATGATGCCGCATCCAGTGTCAACAATTTCAGAACATCCGTATTAATGAATAAGGCTGATTTTGTCATTGCTTTATTCGGGGAAGAATACAAGCAGTGGAACACTACAATGGACGTTGCAACGGCGATACATTCAGGAAAACCGGTCATTATTGTCCGTCCTGAATCAGTGATTCATCCTTTGAAAGAATTATCCAACAAAGCAAATGTCACAGTAGAAACACTTGACCAGGCACTCGAGGTCATTGAATATATTTATAAATAACGCACAGCGTTATAAGAGCTTATACAACGCCATACACTGTTCAAGTTCTTCCAGGTACAGCTTCGCCATCCGGCTGAGCTGTGCTTTTTTATTTACAATCCACCCTACATTAATATTATCTTTAATATCCAGCGGTATCGGTATAATATCGGTGCCGTTTAACTTCTCACTGAGTATCCCTGTTGAAATCGTATAACCATTCAAGCCGATCAGACAGTTAAATAGTGTCGCTCTGTCACTCACCTGGATACTCTTCGATACTTTTAAAGTACTTAAAATTTCCTCTGAAAAATAAAATGAATTATTCTCACCCTGTTCGTATGACAGGCGGGGGTATGGATCAAGCTCATCTATTCCTACTGATTTTTTTGAAGCAAGTGGATTATCCTTACTGATAAATACATGCGGTCTCGCAGTAAAGAGCGGCGTGAATTCAAGCTGACTCTCTTTCAGGAGCTGTGAGATAATTTTTTCATTAAATTGGTTCATATATAGAATACCAATCTCACTCTTCAGGTTTTTAACATCTTCGATAATTTCAAACGTTCTCGACTCTTTAAGTGAAAATTGATATTTATCCCCTCCATACTTATCAATCATCATTACCATCGCATCCACAGAGAATGAGTAATGCTGGGTCGAAACTGACAACAACTGCTCCTGGTAAGGTTTATCGAGATACCTGTTCTCCATCAATTCAACCTGCTCAACAACCTGTCTTGCATAACTCAAAAACTCTGCACCGTCAGACGATAAAGAAATCCCTTTTGAAGTTCTTGTAAATATATTGATCCCCATCTCACTCTCAAGCTCTTTGATGGCTTTAGACAGTGTCGGCTGTGAAATATACAGCCCTCTCGCCGCTTCATTAATCGATCCGCTGTTTACTACAGCAATTAAATATCTCAATTGTTGAATGGACATAAAATACCTCACTTTCTGTTATAGCTAAAAGTTATATCAATGTATTCAAAACATCAGTTAGTCTATATCTTACAGTCATGATAGGATTTATACAATACTTTTTAAAGAGAGGTTATTGGAAATGGGATTAGAGATATACAGATACGACCATGTCGGGAGCTTATTAAGACCCGCAGTATTAAAAGAAGCACGTGAAAAATATGCAGCTGATGAAATCACTCTTGAGGCTCTAAGAGAGGTTGAAGATAAAGAAATCGCGCGCATCGTTGAAAAACAGAAATCACTCGGTCTGAAAGCCGTTTCCGATGGTGAATTCAGACGTGCATGGTGGCACTTCGATTTTCTCGAAGGGCTCGGTGGCGTCACCGGTACGGAAGGCGGCGGTGGTATTCAGTTTAAGAATACGACGACAAAAGCAAGACAAATCAAGGTCTCGGATAAACTTCATTACCAGACACACCCTGAACTGAAGTTCTTTAAATACCTTCAGGAAACAGCAGGAGATACTGTTGCGAAATATGCGATTCCAAGTCCTAATATGCTTCACTTCCGCGGAGAAGTGAGTGAAGATATCTATCCGGATGAAGAAGTTTTCTTTGATGACCTTGTAGAAACATACCGTCAGGTGCTCAAAGACTTCTATGATGCTGGCTGCCGATATCTTCAGCTGGATGACACTTCATGGGGTTACTTATGTTCTGATGAGCAGAGACAGAAGCTGATTGAGCAGGGGAAAGATCCTGATGCTTTAAAAGAAAAATACCTGGAAACTCTGAACAGGGTTGTTGAAGGAAAGCCTGAAGACTTAAAAATCACGATGCACATATGCCGCGGAAACTTCCGCTCTACATGGATTACGTCCGGCGGTTATGAACCGGTCGCAAAAGAAATATTCGGCCGCTTGAATATTGACGGCTTCTTTTTGGAATATGACAGTGACCGCTCCGGAGATTTCAGACCGCTCAGACACGTCAACCGGGATAATGTATTTATCGTACTCGGTCTGATTACTTCCAAAGACGGTGTACTTGAAGATCCTGATGCAGTAAAAGCACGTATCAAAGAAGCGAGTGAATATGTTCCTCTTGAACAGCTTGCCCTGAGTCCACAGTGCGGTTTTGCATCAACTGAAGAAGGCAATGTACTCACCGAAGACGATCAGTGGAACAAAATCAAACACGTCATCAGTATCGCAGAAGATGTATGGAAATAAATGATGGAGAGATGTAAATGAACAAAGTTAATCCCGAAACGGTTATTGCTCAAAGTAAATTCAATAAATTTCACCTTGTAATATTTTTATGGTGCTTCTTCGCCATATCATCAGACGGCTTTGATATTGCACTTTACGGTATCGCACTGCCCGAGATGCTTGTCGATTATAATATCACTCCTGCACAGGCCGGAGCGATCGGCAGTTATACGATGATTGGCATGATGGTCGGAACCTTCCTCCTCGGCTCACTCGGTGATGTCATAGGCAAGAAAAAAGTTCTGACTTTCAGCCTGATTATTATCGGCCTCTTTAATTTTCTGGCTGGTTTTGCACCAAATGAAACAACATTTATCATATTTCGTTTTATTGCTGCAATATGTATGGGTGGACTGATGCCTGCTGTCATCTCATTAATGGCTGAATATTCCCCCCTTAAAAACAGAGCAATGATCGTTGCACTGATGTACACAGGTTATTCCATCGGGACAATCGGTGCTTCACTGTTCGGGATATTTGCACTTGAATACCTCAGCTGGCGCTTTTTATTCTGGATCAGCATACTAACATTACTTGTTATTCCGTTTCTGTTAAAGCAATTCCCTGAATCAACGACCTACCACGTCAGAAAAGGGAATAACGTTGAAATAGCCAACATTTTAAATAAAGTTACGGGAAGCAGCAGCTATTCCGAAAAAGATTCATTTTACCTCACTGATGTTTCACGTGAAACAAAAGGTGTGCCTGTACAGAAACTGTTCAATAACAACAGAGCGTTCAGCACTGTAATGTTCTGGATAGCTGTCATTGGTACTCTGATGATGATTGCAGGCCTCGGTAACTGGCTGCCGAACATTATGCAGGAATCCGGTTTCGGCGTGTCATCAAGCTTAATCTTCACAATGACACTTGCTGTCGGACAGATTGCAGGGACGATTGCAGGCGGCTACATGGTGGACCGTATCGGACATAGAAATGTACTTCTCACCCTGCTCTTCACCGGAACATTATGTTTTGCAGCACTCAGCTTTACTGGAAGTACAGCATTATTATTCGTTCTTATTGCAGTGGCAGGCGCTTGTACCGCAGGCACTCAAAACTTAATCAACCCGTATATTACAATGTTCTATCCGACAGATATCAGGGGAACCGGCCTGAGCGTCGCAGTCGGGGTCGGGCGGATTGGTTCAGTGCTCGGACCGCTTCTCATCGGAATGATATTCATGACAAATATTGCACCGCAGATGTCATTCCTCGGCTTTGCAATCCCATGCCTGCTCTCTGCTGTTGCACTGCTGTTCGTACAGGAAAAACATGCAACCATCGTCCAGCGCGGACGGAAAGTGAATCACAGATTATCTACTCAGGAGTGATTACATGGGACTTTTAAATGATTTGAAAGATAAAGTTCTCATTGCCGATGGCGCAATGGGAACCATCCTTTACTCTGAAGGCCAGAATACCTGTCCTGAAGAATACAATTTAACGCATCCCGAAAAAATCGAAAAAATTCACCGTTCTTATATCGAGAGCGGTGCAGATATTATTCAAACCAATACTTACGGTGCAAACTATGAAAAACTAAAAGTGTTCGGTCTCGAACATGAAGTAAAGCATATTCATACTGCAGCAGTTGAAATCGCCAGAAAGGCTGCAGGAGAAAACACTTATATTCTCGGCACTGTCGGCGGCTTCAGAACAAACAAAAAAGAAGACTACAGCCTCGAGAGTATTCTTTACCACTCGGACATTCAGATTGATGCTCTTGTTTCAAATGGTGTCGATGCGATTCTTTTTGAAACTTATTATGATTTTGATGAACTCATAGCTATTGTGAAGCATACAAAGAAACACTATGACATTCCTGTCATTGCACAACTGACAGCACCAAATACGAAATCTCTGTATAACGGTTACTTAATCAACGAGGCACTGAAGAAGCTCGTTGAGGCCGGTGCAGATGTTGTCGGTCTGAACTGCCACCACGGTCCGCACCATATGAAAGAAGCATTTAAGCATATAGAGCTGCCTGAAGGTGCATTTCTAAGCTGTTACCCTAATTCCAGTATGCTTGACTTTGAGGACAATGAATTTCATTATTCCGAAAATGCGTCCTACTTCGGAGATATCGCTGACATGCTTGTCCAGGAAGGGATACGGCTTGTCGGGGGATGCTGCGGTACAACACCGGATCATATCCGGCAGATTTATAATCATGTGCACGGCAAAAAACCTGTAACGAACAAAAAAGTGATTCCTTATGAAGAAATCCGCTCTGCGTCACAAAAAAAAGCGACTTCTTTAAAGGACCTTGTACTGGAAAGCAAAACTGTCATCGTCGAACTGGATACACCAAAACATCTGGAAACAGAAAAATTTTTTAAAGGTGTTGACGCTCTGACCAAAAGAAATGTCGATGCCGTGACCATCGCAGACAACTCTCTCGCCCAGGCAAGAATTTCGAATATCGTTGCCGCAGGAATGATTAAAGAAAAATATGATATACGTGTTCTCGCACACATCGCCTGCCGTGACCGCAACTTAATCGGACTTCAGTCGGATTTAATGGGACTGTCACTGCTTGGTGTCACAGATATCCTGGCCATTACAGGCGATCCGTCCAAAATCGGTCACTTCCCGGGTGCAACGAGCGTATATGATGTTAATTCAAAAGGGCTGACCCAGGTCATTAAACAATTTAACAACGGCATGAATATGAACGGTGAATCATTAAAAGTTAAGACGGACTTCACTGTTGCCGGGGCTTTGAACTCGAACGCAAGACGGCTGGATGCTGTTGTGAAACAGCTCCATAAGAAAAAAGAAGCGGGCATGGATTACTTTATTACACAGCCTGTGTTTGATGCTTCCAGAGTAAAAGAAATATATGATGCAACAAGAGAACTGGACATGCCGGTATTCATCGGTGTCATGCCGATTACCAGCTACAACAATGCCGCTTTCATTCACAATGAAATACCAGGCATTAAGCTTTCAGAAGAACTGCTGAACGCATTTTATGAAGTCAGAGACGACAGAGAAGCTACGAAAGCACTCACATTTAAATACTGTGAGGCACTGATTGATGAAGTTTATAAATATTTTAACGGCCTTTACATTATTACGCCGTTCTTAAAATATGATTTATCAATACATTTAGTTGATTATGCAAAATCTATAGAAGAATCATTAAATTCAAAAGGAGAGATTATATGACAATTAAAACTTCAAATCTGGGATTCCCAAGACTGGGTGAAAAAAGAGAATGGAAAAAGGCAATTGAAAATTACTGGAACGGACAAATCGAACTGAATGAGCTGCATGATACGCTGAAAAATATTAAAGCTGACAACGAGGCACTACAGGAGGGCTATTCCATCGACTCACTGCCGAGCGGAGACTTTTCTTATTACGATCATGTTCTCGATGCCTCACTGTTATTCAATATCATTCCTGAACGTTTCCAGGGACAGGACGTCGATGAAACACTCCTCTACAACATCGCAAGAGGGAATAAAGAACATGTCGCAAGCGCACTGCTTAAATGGTTCAACACCAATTATCATTACATCGTTCCCGAATGGGATAATGTATCGCCTAAGTTCAATCAGAGCGCATTTGACAGGCAGTACACTGAGCGCTCCGGCAGCACCCACCCTGTCATTGTCGGTCCTGTCACTTATGTTGCATTATCAAAAGGCGGCAGTCAGTCTTTTGAGGAAAAAGTGAGAAGTCTTCTGCCGTTATATACAGAATACTTCAATCAGTTTGGTGATGTGGATTACTTCCAGGTCGATGAGCCCATACTTGTCACAGACAGCTCTGAATCACTGAAAGATATCACTAAAGAAGTGTATGAGTACTTTAATGATGCTCTTGATGGTAAAAACATCGTCATCCAGACATATTTTGAAAGAGCGGATGTTGAATTTCTGTCCTCACTTCCTGTCTACGGTCTTGGTCTCGACTTTGTTCATGACCAGGGTGAAAATTTAAAGCAGATTAAAAATGGCGATTTGAAGAATAAAGCACTCTATGCAGGTGTTATTGACGGCCGTAATGTTTGGAGAAGTGACCTGGAAACAGTCAAATCAACTGTGCAGACACTTAAAGACCATGTGGATGATTTAACTATTCAACCGTCATCTACACTGCTTCACGTTCCTGTAACACTGAAAAATGAGTCACTGGATCAATCTGTGGAAGACGGTCTTGCATTTGCGACTGAAAAACTTGAAGAGCTTGCTGCATTAAAAGCCTACTTCAATCATAATGACAGCTCACAGCTCGACGCGCTGCAGGAACGTTTTGTTAATTTCAACAACCAGTCCTTCAAACATCTGGAATATGACTTTGATGTTCCTGTAGAAAGAGCTTCGGCGTTTGAGTCGAGAAGTGCAAAACAGCAGGAAAAGTTAAATCTGCCGCTGTTACCGACAACAACCATCGGCTCTTTCCCTCAGTCAAAAGAGGTTCGTAAATATCGTGCAGACTGGAAAAACAACCGGATCAGCGACGAAGAGTACAGAACATTTATCGAATCCGAAACAAAACGATGGATTGATATTCAGGAAGACCTGGATATCGATGTCCTGGTCCACGGTGAGTTCGAAAGAAATGATATGGTGGAATTCTTTGGTGAGAGACTCGCCGGCTTCCTGGTAACAAAATTCGGCTGGGTACAGTCTTATGGTACAAGAGCAGTCAAACCGCCTATCATTTACGGTGATGTTAAATGGACCAAGCCTATGACTTTGGAGGAAACATTATACGCACAAAGCCTGACCGAAAAACCTGTAAAAGGTATGCTTACCGGCCCTGTAACTATTTTAAACTGGTCATTTGAAAGAGTAGATATTCCTAAAGTAGAAGTAATGAATCAAATCGCACTCGCAATCAAAGATGAAGTGCAGGAGTTAGAAAAAGAAGGTATTACAATTATTCAGGTGGATGAGCCTGCATTACGTGAAGGCCTGCCGCTCCGAAGTGAGTATCACGGCCAATATTTAGATGATGCTGTCAATGCATTCAAAATTTCCACTTCATCCGTACAGGATGAAACACAGATTCATACGCATATGTGCTACTCTCAGTTCGGTAAAATCATCCATGCAATTAAAGCACTGGATGCCGATGTAATCTCTATAGAAACATCAAGAAGCCACGGCGATTTGATACAGGATTTTGAAGATATCACTTATGACCTTGGTATCGGCTTAGGGGTTTATGATATTCACAGCCCGAGAATACCGAAGCCTGAAGAGATTAAAGAAGCCATTGACCGTGCACTGACGAATATCGACACAAAACTTTTCTGGGTGAATCCTGACTGTGGATTAAAGACAAGAAAAGAGGATGAAGTAACAGCAGCACTTAAAGTACTGGTTGATACTGTCCAGGAAAAACGTCAGGCTTTAGAGCAGTAATTTCATACCGCTGTGCATATCATATCGATAATGCACAGCGGTATTTTAATTGATTAATCATGTTCAATTCATTGAATATAAAGGATTTTCCTTATAACACATATCACTACCTATCTATAACACTATGCATTACAAAAAACGACCGCCCATTGAGGCGGTCGTGATTATATATTTATGCGAAATCTGCACTCAAACGTGCATCTGCAACAAAGTGCTCTCTTTTTAAGACACCATCACTATTTAAGGGGGTCCCTGTGACAGAAAACATAAAATGCTCTCCGGCATTCATTTTCTTAATCTTTACCTGAAGCTGGTCACCTTCCAAAACATTCATCTCGATATTATTCTCTGAAATATCCACCGCTTTACCAAAACGTTTGCCCACTGCAATATCGCTGCTCATTTTAAATTCATTTCCGCGGTGCATTGTGGCTTCAGCATGATTATCAAAATTCCAGTTCACACCATCAGGGCCGGCACCGGGACCAAGGATAATATTTACATCTTCCAAACTATCCACCGTACCGACAGATACTCTAAAGACAGGTGAAATGCTGTCATTTTGTTCATTTACAGTTTCATAATGCTGCACTTCAAAATGGCCTCTGCTGAGCGGATTCCTGCCGTCCAGTAAATATAAATGATTTCCTGTCGGTGTGATACTGTCCCTCGTATAATCGGCAACTGCCACCCATTCAACTCGTGCATCGGCAGTAAAATCACCTTTATTATAAAATTTGTCAGGATTCAGAGGATACAGGCTGTCCCTGTCCTTCTGAAATTCACCCTTTGTCATGACTCTCGAACCCGGCGGTGCTACAGCATGGTACTCACTTCCCTGCTGCAGGTCAGAAAGATATTTCAGCAGTGAACGTGTCAATTTTCTTTTAGACTCATCATCATTGGAATGCTCTAAATCAAGGTTAATATCTCCCAAGATTTCTGCGATTTCATCTTCTGTCATATAATCGTCCAAATCATCAGCAGTCTCATTACTTTTCATTGCCGTGATTTTCGGTGATTCTTCTATTTCTTCAGTATCTGCAGGTGTGTCACTGCCATTATCATCAGAAACTTCATATTCCGGATACGCTGAATCTTCCGGCACTTCATCATTTCCTTCCGATGGTGTTTCTTCATATGAATTTTCAGGCTCTGCGACAATTCCGGTGTCTGTATCTTCTTCAGTGGACTCAGAGTCACTACCTTTTCCCTGACTCTCATCCTCTGATGCTTCGTCCGATTCGTTATTATCCTGATTTTCTTCGGTCTCTTTATCTTCTTCAGCGGACTCAGAGTCACCACCCTTTTCCTGATTCTCATCTTCTGACGCTTCATCCGATTTATCGTTATTCTGGTTTTCCCCGGTCTCTGTATCCTCTTCAGTGGATTCAGAATCATCATCTTTTTCCTGGTCTTCAGTCTCTGACATTTCATCCGATTCATCATTATCCTGATTTTCTTCGGTCTCTTTATCTTCTTCAGCGGACTCAGAGTCACCATCTTTTTCCTGATCCTCAGCCTCTGATGCTTCGTCCGATTCGTTATTATCCTGATTTTCTTCGGTCTCTTTATCTTCTTCAGTGGACTCAGAGTCACCACCCTTTTCCTGATCCTCAGTCTCTGACGTTTCATCCGATTCATCATTATTCTGGTTTCCATCGGTCTCTTTATCTTTTTCGGAGGATTCAGGATTATCTTCGGTTACGTCTTCACCACCGCCCGCAGGGTTCTGCATCTCTTCTGATTCTGTATCATTTTCTTTCGGAACCTCAGTTTGTTCCTGTTCCGGCTGCTCTTTACCCTCTGACATCTTATTGCCGGCACCTGAACCTGCAGTCTCATCCGGTTTTTCACTATTCGCTTTATCTGCAGAATTATTACTGCTGTCTGTATTCGCACTTTCTTTTACAATAATATTTACTGTACGCTGTATGGTCTCATTATTCTCGAACACCAGCGTTACAGTGCCGGTATACTGACCCGGGACATCAGTGTTGACAGCATTTTCATCTGTCATGTCGATGACATCAACAACAGCAGGTCCACCGGCATCCACTATATTATCGGACAGATTATAGTTTTCACCCTGGAATATTACCTCATCCTGCAGAACAATGTCTTCCGCTGCATGTATTGTTTCTTCAGGTACAGCAGGGCCGCCATTCTCTTTTTCATCAGCACTGACCTGATGAGACAGCATAAATAACCCCAGCGCAACTGAAGCTGCACCAGCCTTTAATTTACGAATTGAAAATAACTGGATTGTTCCCATAACTGCACCTCCTCAACGATACCTGTTTATTAAAATTATACTATAAAAATGTGAAAAACAAATGAATCTTTACACAAATTTACAATATTAATATATAAATCATTTATGAAAGAACATCTTACCATCTTCAATTGAAAAGATACACTAATTAGAATAAAGTAACTACGCATTTGAATGCAGTATATCCAAAACAGATTGTACTTTTAGTGACCTATACCGTCCACTGGAAACCGCTGCTGAAAAATTCCGTGTAATACCTGTTGGACTTATCTGCATTTCTTTCAAATTTTCATGTTCTACAGCTAATTTTGAAAGAATGCTGAACCCCATTCGATTCCTCACACATTCTTTTATCAATTCTGTATTGTTAATTTCTATTTTTACAGGTGTCAATCCTGTATTTTTGAGTGCTGTTTCCTGATAATATCTTGTTCCTGAATAAGGTTCCCGGACAAAGCATTTACTCTGCCCTCTGCCGCCCTCCTTATCCAGTGATTTATGTATTATCATTACCATCTCATCTTTGAATAAGGGATATAATTCAATTCCTGTATATGTTTTGTCTATTTCAATAACACCAATATCAATTGTTTTATCCCTTAAATGATCAATGATTTCCTGAGAGTTACCGATATGCACATGGCAGTTCAGTTCGGGATACTTTCTATGTATATCAATCAGTATACCAGGCAGGACAAACTCTCCGAATGAGTGGCTTGCACCAATATAAATATCCCCTTTCACTTCTCCCGCGGTCTGATAAATATCATTGATAAGATGCTCATTCATCACCTCCATGTCAACAGCGTAACGGTAAAGAACCTCTCCCTCTGCAGTCAGTTTTAATTTGTGTTTCGTCTCTTCAAATATTTGAATTTCATATTCTGTTTCAAGCTGCTTAATATCTCTGCTGACTGCCGGCTGTGATGTATAAAGTTTCTTTGCTGCCTCAGTAAAACTCCCCGCCTCAACAACATTTTTCAGTACATTCATTTTTTTATTCAGCACAACTTCACCTCATATCATTTTTGTTATACTTTATATATTAAAATAGCATTAGTATTATAACACAGCTAATGATAGTCTTTTATCAGGTGATAATAATGAAGACACAACATCCAAATATACGATTTATAACGGGTATTGCTATTACGTTCGCAGCCGCTTTATTCAGTATGCTTATTACAAGTCTTCCGCTGTTGAACAATATCGGTGCATTAGCTGCAGCAATATTTACTGCTGTCATATACAGGCAGTTTTTCGGGTATCCGGAGGCATTTAAATCCGGGCTTGAATTTTCAGCGAAACGTCTGTTAAAACTTGCTGTTATACTCTATGGTCTAAAATTAAATATATCCATCGTCTTCAAAGACGGTCCCCAGCTTATTTTAATCAGTGCAGGGGTGATTATTTTCAGTATCGGACTAATGATTTTAATCAACTCTTTGATCAAAGGTGACAAAAATATCGCTGTTCTACTGGGGTTTGGTACCGGAATCTGTGGGGCTGCAGCTATTGCGTCAACAAGCTCTATCATAAAATCCAAAGAGCAGGACGCAGCAATCAGCATCGGCATTATATCGCTTGTCGGCACTGTGTTTGCACTTATATATTCATTCATATATAACGCTTTTGATATGTCAGTTGAGAGCTATGCTGTCTGGACAGGTCTCAGTCTTCACGAGGTGGCGAACGTTGCGCTTGCAGGCTTTCAGGCCGGTGATGAAGGGCTGTCTCTTGCCATACTCGCCAAACTGAGCCGTGTACTTCTCTTAATACCGGTGTGTTTTCTGTTAATAGTATTTATGAAAAAATATCAATCGCCTGGAGAAGGTCGTAACGCTGTGGCAGTGCCTTATTTCTTGTTCGGCTTCATCATCATGAGCCTGATTAACACTTTCTTTACCATCCCTGAAAATGTGCTCTACTATATCGATCAACTGACAGCCCTGCTTCTGACAATGGCAATGGCGGCTCTCGGGCTTAAAGTATCTTTTAAAGACATAAAAGAAAGAGCGGCACGGCCGCTCCTTGCAGTTTTAATCACATCTTTCGTTCTTTCCATAGTAACATTTTTTGTAGCCATTACTTTCTGGTAGAGTGTCCGCAGCCTTATAACAGTCCAATCCACTGCCAGTACGTCGCAGAAAGAATCAGAACCAGAATATAACCGACAACAGTAATAACGATTCCCGACTTAAGCAGATCCTGAACGGTAAACGTGTTCGTACCGTATGCCAGCATATTCTGCGGAGAACTCACCGGCAAAAGGAAACCGAAACAAATCACAAACTGTTGGATTAATACAAACCCGAGACTCGAATCTCCAAGGTTCAATGTCGTTGTCAGTGCGATAAACACAGGGATTAATGCTGATGCGAGACTCGTGGCACTGGCAAAACCGAGATGAATTAAAATATTAAATATACTGACCAGGGCGATGACAGCAATTAACGGCATATTATCAAGCCCCATCGCTCCGAAAGTCACATCAGACAGCCATTGTGCTGCACCTGTTCTTAACAGTACCGTTCCGAGCGAGATACCAATGGCAAATACAATAATAGTCCCCCAGTTAATTGTGGATTCAACTTCTTTCCATGTAAACACACCGATTTTCGGTGACAGCATCACCGCGAGAGCAATCAGTGTCACTGAAGATGAATCAAACGGGTGAAGTACACCCTCTGTTGCCCATGCAATCAGAAGCAGCCCTGCAATGACAATCAATCTAAGCTCACTCGGTTTAATCGGACCAAGTTTTTCAATTTCAGACTGAATCAATTCCCGGCCGCCTTTAATTTCGTTTGTTTCTGCTTTGAATAACTTAGTCATTACAAAATACAAAACAACACTCATCAATATTGACCATGGTGCAGCGTAGATAAACCATTCAAGCCACGATACATCCATTCCCATTGCTTCGTTAATAAAACCTACCGCAACAATATTCTGTGCCGCTGCAGTTTTAATCCCGACATTCCATATAGAGACTGCATGTACCGCAGTCACTACCAGTAACGCTGCCAGCCTGCTCTCTTTGCTCATATTAAATGCTGCAATCATACCAATTAATATCGGTATAACAGCACCGGCACGTGCTGTTGCAGAGGGCACAAAAAACGCCAGAATAATGGATACAAGAATTGTACCCATGACAATCGCATTGGTTTTATTCCCGACGATTTTAAGTACATACAACGCGAGCCTTCGATGCAGGTTGGTAATCTGCATCGCACTCGCCAAAAATAACGCTGCTGCAACGAGTGCTACTGCAGACGTTGCAAACCCGGAAAATGACAATGATAACGCCGCCTGTGTTCCGAGCATATCACTGCCTGATAAATCCGGTACCCCAAGAACACTGCCGAGATCACCGACAGGGCTGAACCCGAGCAGTATAATCATCAGACCCACAATCATTACTGATGATACCGGATATTTGACCGCTTCTGTCACCCACATAATCACAGCAAATGCCAGAATGGATAACGCCCGGAGCCCGATTACACCAAGGGCATCCGGTACAGGCATTAGATTAATCACAATCATTACTAAAAAGGCTGCTAAAATCCACCACGGCTTGAATTCTTTTTTATTCTTTTCCTTACTCATTTTCTTTCCTCCCCAAAACACAGATAGAAATATGTAATATTTTTAACACTTTTATTATACAATAAAACCTTTCTAATGTGATTATTTTCACAAAAAGTTAACAAATAAAAGTATGAGATTTTTCATCCCATACTTTAAGATTAATTTTCATATTTTTCTTTTTGATTCAGCACTTCACTATTATACACAGGGAAATTCCTGAATACTATTGATCCGATAATACCGACAGCAAGGCATACCAAAGCACATATTGCTGCATACATCAAAATCTGTCCTGCAGGGTTATAACCAAACATAACCAACAGTCCGGGAACCGGTGCAGCCGTACCCGGTGCATCATTAACCATTCCGGATAAAGCAATAATCATTCCGGCAAGTCCACCGCCGACAAAATTCGTTGTATACATAGGAATTGGATTTGCTGATACCAAATTTGCCTTTGATAACGGTTCAATAGCAATAGATACTACAGATTTCAACTGGCCGATTTTCAATCTGTGGAACAGTGTCGCGTTCATAAATGATGACGCAAATGCACTGAGAGCAGCAACAGCCATAGGCACTCCTGTCAGACCAAGCATCGCTGTCAGGGCCATTGAACTGAGCGGTGATGTGCCGACCACTGTTATAATACCTCCGAGAAGAAGTCCCATTATAAGCGGGCTCGTCAGCGTAGCTGCCTGAATCAGTTCACCAATTTGAAGAAGCGAACCATCTACCAACGGTGTAATCAAAACCCCAAGTAAGCGGGCGAGAGGGACACAGAGCAGAATAATAAAAATAAAGTCCAGACCGTTCTTCACTCTCTTCTCTATAAATATAATGATAAATGCAATAAGATATGCCGAGAACATTCCCGGAATCAAACCGATTCCAGCGAATGAGACGGCGAGTATCGCTGCATTCTGCGGTCTGACATTCATTGCCAGTGCAACGAGGAACGCGACGATAACGCCGCTCAATTCCCCTGCGACTGTTCCTGTTTCCTGTAAAAACGGGATATTAAAAATATCACCGATAACATAACGCTGAAGCGCCTCAACGAGAAAAGTTGCAATTGCTGCTGTAGCAAGAGCTCCCATGACATCACTGCCGTATGGTGCATAATAAGTAAATAACGTAAAAATAACTAAAATAACAAGAAGCAGTATAATACTCAGTAACTGTTCAATAACGAAGACCTCCATTGAAGAAATAAAATTACAGAATAATCTGTTTTATCAGGCAGTAAAATTCACATATGAACAGCATTATATTCTCATTCAGACAAAAACTCAACAGATGTCTGGAGTAAATCTTGACATAAAAACGACACCTGCCCCAAAAATCGGCCGGTGCCGTTCATTTCAATACTTTTAATATCTTCTCGCCATCGCTGTAGAAGCAGGTTCAGTTGTCTTAAAACCATACTGTTCGTAAAGTTTATCTGCTGGATAGTCTGCAATCAGATTTACATACGTACTCTCCTCTGCAGCATAATCCAAAAACACCATAATTTCATCCATGATTTTTCTCCCGTAACCGAGCCCCTGGTAATCAGGGTGTACAGCAATATCTACAATCTGAAATACTGTGCCACCATCACCGACCACACGCCCCATACCAATTAATGATGCCTTATTATAAAGCATGACATTATGACATGCATTCGGCAGCCCTTTAGCTGCTGCTTCCTGTGAATATACAGTCAGTCCGCATACTCTTCTCAGCTCTCTGTATTCCCTATTATTTGGCGCTTCGTATCTGATTTCTATCAATGTCCACCTCTCCTTTAGTCGGATTATGATTATCTCTGATTGTATCTATAATCAGGTTGGAAAGTGCCTCAACACCTTCCGGCAGTAAATGCACACCATCATTCGCAAAATATCCATTCTGTCCTTCTGAATAGGTATACCAGTCAACTAATGTGACATTATCATAACGTTCTGCAGCATCATAAATATGCTCATTCACATTACCTTCCCAGTCTCTCGGAACTCTCGTATTTACAAAATATATATCCGCATCCTCAAAAAATGTGATTAAATCATGCAGTGTGTCGTCTGTAAAATCACCATTTGTCCCAAGCTGCAGCACGACAATATCTTCTTTACTTTTATATTCATCATACTTTTCACGGGCAAGCTCAAGCGTATCATTCAACTGTCTGCCAACAGCACCGTCTATCGTTGCATTCGGTATATTCCCGGATATATATTCCCCAATATCAACTGTGATAGAGTCACCGATTAATAACGGCGCTTCCTCCAGAAGGTTCACCGCTTCACCTTCCTCATCAATAGATACGATGCTTTCATTACTTCCCTCTACTACGAATTCCGTTTCTTTGCCGTCACCTAAATTCACCTGGTGATGGTCGAATATCCCAGTCAAAACAACGCCACTGATTATGATGAACACTCCAAAAACAACTGTTCTCACTCCCGCCTGAATACGGGCTTTATTCACCGGCCATAATGCACGGAATCCCTCTTTACGTATCGGTGTTTCAATAAACCGGTATGATACCTCTGCAAATACGCCTGTCATAATCACTTCAATAATGATGATGTACCAAGGAATCTGCCCCTGTATAAAATGTCTGTTCATCAATACAATGACAGGATAGTGCCATAAATACAGACTGTATGAGCGGGTACCAATCCATAAAAACACAGGGTTGCCGAGGATTTTCGGAAGCATCGTTGACGGATGCACACTTGAAGCGATTAATAACAGCGTGACTGCAGATATTAAATACAGACCTCCGAAGTATATCCAGTAGTCGGAAGAATTCACTGTAAAAAAGAAATAAATCAGTATTAACAGCGATACAACACCGATACCGTCAATCCATCTTTTCACATCTACATCCACTGCCCGTTTCAACTTAAACGGCGGCCAGATGTATGCAAGCATCACACCAAGAAGCAGTGTCTGGAGACGGGTATCCGTTCCAAAATACACCCTTGAATTGTCCTGCATCGGTTCTGCAAGAACAACCATTATTACCAGCGATATTAAAGAGATTAACAGCGTTATACCGAATACCCCTGCCATACTCTTATTTTTTCTGATTAATAAAAAGAAAACCAGCGGCCAGATTAAGTAAAACTGTTCTTCAATCGCAAGACTCCACAGGTGGAGAAGCGGCTGACTCTCAGCGCTGTCAAAATAACTGACATCCTGAAAAATGTACCACCAGTTTGATACATAGAAAAATGCAGCCACCGCATCCTGTTTCATGCGCTGAATCATTTCTATTTCAAAAAACAAAGTATATGTAAGGACTGCTGTAATCATAAAAAACGCAGCAGGAATTAACCGTTTAAAACGTCTGATCCAGAAACCTTTTAAATCAATTGTACCTTTAGTACGGTATTCATACAGAAGGAGACTTGTAATTAAATACCCCGATATAACAAAAAAGGTATCCACACCCAAGAAACCTCCCGGAAGCCATTCTGGATTCAGGTGGTATATTATAATCGCGATGACAGCAACTGCCCTTAAGCCGTCAAGTCCCGCGAGATATCTGGCTTTTTCTTTTTGAATGTGGTTATTCTCCATAATTATCTACCCAAAACTTTTTCATTGATTTTACTGTCTATATTATCAAATTATATCATGATTTTACTAGTCTGATTACTGTATATAATTTAAGTGAAAGATGTGTACTCATTAAATGAAAAGGGTATAAATAGTAAGCAGTCAATTAAACATAAGGAGTGAACATTTCATGCTGCAGTACTTAGTTAATCTTTATATTGGTAAAGGTGTATTTAACAGCGGTTTACAGAAAGTAAAAAAGAAGGGGCAGATGGGTGAAGAATTCGAAGATACCTTTGAAGTCAGTGCTCCACAGATGAAAATTGCCGGTTATCTCGAAGCAGCCGGCGCAGGACTCCTGTTCTTATCATTTTTGGGCAAGACATTTACCCGCCTTGGTACACTGCTCATCAGTATTGTTCTCGGCACAGCCGTATTCAAGCACTTAAAAGCAGGTCATGGATTTGAAGGCAGTAAAGGGGCAGCTTCTTTACTCGGGTTAAGCCTTGTAAGCTTCTTTGAGACTTTCAGAAAATAGGCAAATATAAAAAGGCTCAGTTGCATATGCAACTGAGCCCTTTTTAATCTTATTCCGTCACTTCAAAAGTAGGCTCTAAGTGTCCTTCTTCCGATAACTCTGATAAGAAATCATAAACTTCCTGTGAAGTGAATGCTTTTTTAAGTGCCTCGATTTCCTCGCTGTTTTCATTATCTTCTCTGGCAACCAGTTGAATAGCAAAAGTATTGTCGCCGTCTTCCTCAAGGAATACAGCATCCTCCGGCGTCAAACCGATGGATTCAATATAAGTAGGATAATTAAACACCAGTTCCACACCATCTTCATAAGATGCCGTTAAATTAAGTAAATCCACATGAGTAAATGTCAGATTATGCGGATTCTCGACCACATCATCAACCGTCGCTTCATACGTTACACCCTCTTCAAGCGCAATTAAATCATGCTGTTCCAAAATCATTAATGCACGCGCTTCATTCGATGGATCGCTCGGGATCGCTACTTCCGCACCGTCTTCAATATCATCAACCGAATCATATACAGGGGAATAAAAACCGACTATCGCGTTATAAATCGGCTGAACAGCAACTAGATTTCCGTCACGCTCATTATTGAACATCTCCATGAAAGGTTCATGCTGTGCAAAGCTCGCATCCACTTCTTCATTAAGAAGCGCTTCGTTATATTGAATATTGTCAGATACTTCAACAAGTTCTACTGAATATGGCTCTTCAATAGCTTCGCCGGCAAGTTCCACGACTTCAGTCATCGGTATTGTCTGTGAAGCAACTCTGATGACAGTTTCTTCGTCTGAACTTTCACCTTCATCTGCGGTTTCTTCTGAATTCTCATCACTGCCGCATGCAGCAAGAAGCAGTACAACACTGAATATGGATAATAACAAATACTTTTTAATCATAATTATAATTCCACCTTTATTATTTATCGTTTATCTAATTTCTTTGCAAGTTTTAATCCCAGCCATTGAAGCAGCTGAACAATAATAATAATAACAATAATTGCAGTATACATTATATCGGTCTCGTAACGCTGGTAGCCGTAGCGGATTGCAAAATCTCCGATACCGCCTCCGCCGACAACTCCCATAATTGTTGAATAGGATATAAAGCTCACAAACGCTGTAGTAAAGCCGATAATCAAAGAACTTCTGGCCTCAACGTATAAAAACTTTGTAACGTACTGCGGTGTAGACGCACCCATAGATCTTGCGGTTTCTGTAACGCCCTTCGGTACATCAAGAAGCGACTGTTGGACAAACCGCGCATACAATGCAATCGCAATAAGCATCATAGGAAACGATGCTGCTACAGGATCTCCCGTTGCACGCCCGTAAACCTCCCGGATAAAAGGCTGCATTGCAACGACCAGCAGTAAAAACGGAAATGAACGCACAATGTTCACAAAAGCATTAGCTGTTTGGTAAATAAACACATTCTGCATCGGCTGGCCTTTAGCAGTCAGAAACAAGAGTGTCCCCAGCGGCAGACCGAGAAGTATCGCTGCTGTCATAGCAAAGCCCATCATAATTCCGGTTTCCCCGATGCTTTCGAGGAGACTCGGCCAAAACTCAATGACTCTTTCTATATAAGTGTTAAATATATCACTCATCTTTTAACACCTCTAAGACTCTTTCGTAATATGACTTAACAGGACCATCCGTTTCTCCGGCATTATTTTCAATGCTGATGACATCAATGATTCTTCCGTCTTCAAGTACTGCCGCTCTGTCACATAGCTGCTTAATAACATTCAATTCATGTGTTACAATCACTATCGTCACATCAAATGTCTGGTGCGCCCGTTTTAACACCCGAATAATTTCCTCTGTAGTACGTTCATCGAGTGCAGATGTCGGTTCATCACAGAGCAGTATTTTCGGCCGTGTAATCAGTGCTCGTGCAATACCTACCCGCTGCTTCTGCCCGCCTGATAACTGACCCGGATATGCATACCTCTTATCTTCCAATCCGACAAAACTCAATACTTCTTCAACCGATAAAGGCTTTTCATATTTATGTAATTCAAGCGGCAGACGGATATTCTCTTCCACAGTCTTATTGTTAAGAAGATTAAACTGTTGAAAAATCATACCGATATCTTTTTGGAACACTCTAAGCTTCCTTGATCCGAGTGTCGATACATCGATACCATCAACAATTACATGTCCTCTCGTTGGTACCTCCAGTGCATTGATAAACCGCATCAAAGTCGACTTCCCCGCGCCACTCTCACCAATCAATCCAAAAATCTCGTTTTTCTTTACCGAGAGCCCGACGTTATCCAGTGCATTAAAGCTTCCGTTTAAACCTTGGAATACTTTTGTTACCTCTTTAAATTCAATCAGCAGTACACACCTCCAAACATTATATACCTCAGTGAAAATGAGTATCATTACCAATACAAAGTATATCAAATTATACCTTTAAGTTTAAGCTTTTGATTTGCGTTATTATATTTTTCAATAAAAAAAGACGGTACTCCTGTACCGTCTTAATTATCATATTCTTCATACTCGCCGTCTTCATAATCAAATTCACTGTAATAGTATGGGTTTTCCGCATTATATTCAGCAACTTCCTTAATAAATGCGCCAAGATCTCCGATTTCGTTTAAATCAATTTCCAGCCATATCACTCTATTAATTTCTCCTGTTCTTGCATTCAGTGAAACAATGGCTGCTTCATCGTCATCATCAACTAAATGCATTACAAGGTATTCCTCCGGGTTTGCCGTATCATTCAAGGCAGACTGCAAAAACTCTCCCCCTACTTCTTCAGAGGCGATACTCCGGGCTTCCTCATCTGTTATCAAAGAAGAAGTTTCGTTTTCAGATGAATCATTCCCTCCGGATGATTCTCCTTCTTTCTTCTCCTGCTCTTCTGCATTCGGATTATCTGTTTCACTCATTTCTGAGACACTGTAATTTTCCCGGTCCAGTATTATTGTATAAAGTTTTGCTCCGTCTTCCAGCGTAACGGTATACATCTCTTCATTTTCAGACAAAGAAACCTCTGTGATTTCCCCTTGATACCGCTCTTCTACCATTGACCTGGCTTCGGCTTCATCCATATATTCGCTGCCGACTGACGTTACAATAGTGATACCTATTAAAATTCCTATACCCACTGCCAAAAGTGCAATTAATATCTTAACTGTTCGTTTCATCATCCACCTCCTCAAAAGACCCGGATTTCTTAAAACCGGACTTTTTAAAGCTGATTGTGAATACTGACCCTTCATCAGGTGTACTGCTCACGCTTATTTCCGCCTCATTCAGCTTTGCCAGTTCTTCCGCAATTGACAAGCCGAGACCTGAACCCCCTGTTTTTCTCGCACGCGCCTTATCCACCCGGTAAAAACGTGTGAAAATATGTTCCAGGTCCTCCTGTGGTATTCCGATACCCCGGTCACTGATTTCAATATCAACTGTATTATCTTTATCTTTAATACCTACCGTTATTTCATCATTACTGTATTTATAGGCGTTATCCAGAAAAATTTTAATTAACTGGTCAAATGTATCTGTGTCCACCTTAATTTTCACAGTCTCCTTATTACTGGAGAGGTTAATTTTCCTGCCGTACACTGCTTCAAGTCTCTCTGTAATTTTTTCAACAACATTTACTACATTGATTTCGGTTGGTTTAAAATGTTCTGAGTGATGTGTCACTTTCGCAAAACTTAAAAGCTGCTCTGTTAAATATTTCATACGTTTGGCCTCATCAGAAATAGCAGCGATACTCTCATCCAGCAAATCTTCTTTTTCTCTGCCGAATCTTTTTAACATTTGACTGTATGAGTCTATAACCGTTATTGGTGTTTTTAATTCGTGTGATGCATTCATAATAAAAGCCTGCTGGTTCTCATCATGAGCCTTTAAATCAAGCATCATATCGTTAAATGACTGGGACAGTTCCTTAAGCTCTTTCGTATCCTTACGGTTCACCTCAAGCATTGTATAGGCACTTGTATTGTCTGTCCTTCTCATCTTATTAATTAATTTATTAATCGGAGTAATTACAATATTGGTGATTATACGGTTTAGCAAAAATGTAATCACAATAATAATCAAAGTAGACACTGCAAGTACCCATCGTAAAATTTCATAAGTGTCATATAAGAAGCCTATATTTTCATACATCTGCATATTCTTAACTGATCCGTCATCCCAGATAATGGGCAGCGATACCATCGCAAAATGGATATCATCATGTATTCCCTCGTCTGTATACTGTCCAGTACTGTATGATTCACCCATTATTTGAGCATAACGTGCATCAGTCGCAACCCGCGCAATTTGATTATCTGTTTCATCTAATACTGTAATATATCCATCTGATAACAGTGGTGATTGAAGTACCGTTTCAGTACTCACACCATCCGCATGCGCATCCTGGATCTGTTTCATAATATTAACTGCACGGTTTTCAAGCTGCCCCAGTTCCGCTTCAAGAGAAAAATGTTTATAGGAGAAATAAACGAAAACGTTAATTAACACAACAACAATCGCAATCATTACAGTGGTATAGAGCTGTATTTTAGTTCCCAGTTTCATAAGCTATTCCTTAATAATATAGCCGATACCACGAACACTCGTGATTACAGACTCTTTTTCCGTATCCAATTTTTTTCTCAAATATCTGACATAAACATCCACTGTATTTGTATCGCCGAAATAATCATATCCCCAGACCGCTTCTATAATTTGTTCACGGGACATCACCCTGTTTTTATTCTCCAAAAGATAATAAAATAAGTCATACTCTTTTTGTGTCAGATACACATTTTCACCCTTTACAAAGACTTCTCTTGAAGACGGTACAACGTCGATACAACGCACTGAAACCGTCTCATTATCCTCATTTTTCTGAATGCTTTCCTTCAACTGTGTACGTATTCTTGCCAGCAGCTCTTCAATTTCGAACGGTTTTGTGACATAGTCATTCGCCCCGGAGTCAAGACCGCTGACCTTGTCCATTACAGCATCTCTCGCAGTAAGCATAATAATTTTAACGGCATCATCGTGCTGACGTATACGCCTCAGCACTTCGAGACCATTCAGCTCAGGAATCATCACATCTAAAAGAATCAAATCAAAGTGCTTATTTTCATATTTATCCAATGCCTCTTTCCCTGTGTAGGCATTTGCAGTTTCATAGTTCTCAAACTCAAGTTCAAGCTGAATGACACGTGCAATTTTCTCATCATCTTCTACGATCAAAATTTTCTGCATTCTACTCGCTCCTTATAGGTTCATTTTAAATATAAAGCATGATTACTTTAAATGAATTAGAGATTTCTTAAAACTTGATTAAAATAATTAGTAATCATATTATACAATATCCCATAAAAGATTGATGACAGAAAAAAACAGGAAGACTGTCGTCCACCTGTTTTAAACTAATTCAAGTCGTTTTTTATAACACTTTCTGCATACAGGAACGTATTCCTCATCACCGATCTGAATAGTTTCCCCGACATTTACCGGTTTCCCGTCCAGGAGTCTCATATTCAATGTCGCTTTTTTATTGCAGAACTGACAGATTGTTTTTAATTCATCTATGGCATCCGAGAGTTCAAGAAGTGCTTTACTGCCCTCAAAAAGTTCGTTTCTGAAATCCGTCTTCAATCCGAAAGCGATAACCGGTATATCCAGTTCATCAGTGATATCGCTGAGATTATGCACGTCTTCTTTTGAAAGAAACTGAGCTTCATCCACTACAATAACATGAACTGCTTTCTCTTCATGGAGTGCCTTAACATCATCAAATATACTTTCTGATATATACTCCGCATCGAGTTCCAGCCCGATTCTCGACTTAATTTTTTTATATCCGCTTCTCGTATCCACAGGTGTTGAGTATGCAAGACATCTTTTCCCCTGTGTAGTGTACTGATGATGTGTCGTAATAATCTGGTTGCTCTTATTACTCTGCATGGTACCGAATCTATAGTATAACTTTGCCATAAAAAACCTCGCATAAATGTATTCTAAAATATTATATCATTGATAGATAACACTAGATACAGGAACTACTTCTTACGCCAAAAAGTGAGGCTCCCCTTCTTATCCTCACGGTTAAACTCAATAATATCCGTCAGAAATTCATAATCAACCTTCTGGTCCCAGCCGATTTTGATAAACATTTTACTTGTCTGATACCCAAGGGATTCTGCACGTTTCTTAAACGATTCAATTCCTTTAAATTCAGGTGCAACAGAAAAATGTTTTTTAGCAGTATTAAAACTGACTATGAATGTGCCGTTCTCTGTAAACATCGGCTGATTCCATTTGTATACAGGCTCGAGTGAAGGAAATGCATCATGCACCCACTCAAGCATTTCTATAAACTGTTCACGGTTCCGGTCGTCTTCTATCTTCATATAAAATTGTTCGAACACTTTCATCCTCTCACCTCAAATCAACATACTCTATCTCCACAGCTTGTTATAACCCTCTTTATCCTTCATGTTGTATTCAATAATTTCTCCAATCAGCTTATAATCCACTTCTTCAATATGCTTTATGCGGAACAGCCCTTTTGTTTTTGAATATCCAGCAGCATCTATTTTTTCTGCAAACTCTTTGACTGCCTTCGGTTCAGGTGCCACTGAAATATGTGCCTTTGCACAGTCTGCACTGATGATAAAGGTCCCGTGATGCAGATACATCGGCGTGTTCCACTTTATAACCGGCTCCAGTTCAGGATATTCTTTATGAATCCACTCAAGGACCTCTTCCATTCTGTCACGTTTATCAAGCTCTTCAATTTTGTTTACATACTCTTCAAATAACGCCATTATAACGCCTCCTTAAAGCCATTTTTTTATTTTAAAGTACATCAGCATTGCGATACTGATGAACAGCATAATACCCATGATAATAAAGTAGCCGTAGTGCCACGATAATTCAGGCATATAGTCGAAATTCATACCGTAGATACCTGTAATTAAAGTCAACGGCAGAAATATTGCTGAGATCAGTGTTAAAAGTGTCATTACCCGGTTTGTTTTATACGAGTTATATGAAACATAATTGTCACGTATCTCATCTGTCATGTCATCGATTGACCGAATGATATTCATCTGCCGCTTGAGCATCAAATCTATATGCCTGAGCACACTTTTCTGATGACTGCCTTCAACCAGTCTGCCTTCCGTTCTGATACTGATAACCAGTTCACTCACAGGCAGGATTACCCGCTTAACCTTTAGTAATCTGGACCTGATTTCAAACACATCATCCATAAAACCTCTGCTTTGTCTGTTCGTGCCCTGTCTGTCTTCAAGTGCAAAAACATCTTCTTCAACATCATAAGCTGCCTTAAAATAATTTTCCACTGTCCGTTCCAATATAGTTAATGAAGCGTCCACCGGGTTGATATCATCAATTTTTAAAACCGTCTCTATATCAATTAGATCATCCAGTATTCCATTGTGATAAGTAATTAACTGATTCCCGGAGACAATGATATTGATTGGCTGCGCTTTTAAATCCATCCCCATCGCATGACAGACAAACAGACGACTGTCATTATAATCAATATATTTCGGCAGATAGCTTCCGGTCTTGATGTCCTCTAAATCTTTTGTGACAATACCAAGCTGTGCCGACTCACTGTCCAGCTCCTGAATATCGTACCAGACAAAATCAACATTTTCCGGTATATCATCAATTTTTGAAGTCTGTGAAATTTCTTTCTGCACTTTATAATAAATATCCAAAACACTGCCCCCAAACTCAGATTTCAAAAACAAATAATGAATCATTGATTTCATATGACATGTCATCGGTCCGCCATTCCCGTTTATAACCAAGGCATGCGCAGATATATGTGGTATCCGCCTCTTCAATATAATGTCTGAAATGAACATGCCCCATCACGCTGTATTTAATATTGTACTGTTCATATAAATCATCCATATCACTTGTACCGATAAAGGCATTGTAGTAATCGAATAACCGGTGCGGCATAGGCACCCTGAACCTCTTATGTGTAACGACATGCGTTACGAGGATTATTTTTTTATCACCGGCAGATAACAGATCCTTTTCGATTACTTTTCTGAATGATTTAGATACTTCCGGGTCACTCATCTTCCAGTCTATATTCACCTTATCCTGCCATGTCCCGCCGTAATAGGCACGCTTATTCAGGCGCTCATATGAAAAGCGCTCTGATGCATAGGAATAGTCATACCATGCCGGATGACCGACAATAATCCATTCATCATTAATCGTAAGCGGTGAACGGATTAAACATTCCGGCAGTGATTCATAAGCCTTCAAAAGTCCATATGAATCCGTTTGCTCCCCGCCCGACCACAAGTCATGATTACCGGGGATAAAATAAATATCAATCCCTGACAACCGCTTGACATTCCGTATAAATAACGTCGTTATATCGTAATTATTAGAGATGTCTCCGGCAATAATCAAGAGCTCGACACCACGATCCTTAATCACCTCTGCCAATGTTCTCTCAAAGACTGGTATATATTCTGTTGTATTCTTATATCTGTCGATATGCAGATCGGATATTACGCCTATTTTCATTTCTGCCACCCTGTAATAGTAGTTACTATATATATTACGTTAAAAATTCCCTGCGGGCTATTATAATACTTTTACAGAACCCCATCTTATTCTAAAACACTTTTTTATTTTAACTGAAAACGTTTTAGCAGTATAATGACCTTAAAAGGGGAGGTTTAAAATAATGAGAAAGTTAATTAATCAAAAAGAACATTTTATTAAAGATATGCTGGATGGTTTAAAATTTCATGACCAAAAAATTTCTATTATTGAAGATTCCATCGTCGTTAGAAAAGTGAAAAAAGAGAGCGGGGTGGCGATTGTCTCAGGCGGAGGCAGCGGACATGAACCGGCACATGCGGGCTACGTTGCTGATGGTATGCTTGATGCTGCTGTATGCGGTGAAGTCTTCACATCACCCACACCGGATAAAATTCTTGCAGCCATTAAAGCTGTCGATAATGGTGACGGTGTTCTCTTGGTTGTTAAAAATTATGCCGGTGATGTGCTTAATTTTGATATGGCAAAAGAACTCGCGGAAGCAGAAGGGCACAATGTCGCAACAGTCATTGTCCGGGATGATATCGCTATAGACAATGCCGAACAAAGACGCGGTGTTGCCGGCACAGTTCTCGTTCACAAATACGCCGGTTACTTGTCGGGTCACGGCTCTAATCTTCAACAGATTGTTGAAAAAGTCGAGAACATGATGGAAAGTCTGCACTCTATCGGAATGGCCGTTCATCCATGCCTCGTTCCGACAACTGGAGAATTCGGATTTGATTTGGAAGAAGACGAAATGGAGATTGGTATCGGAATTCACGGAGAGAAGGGGATTTACAGAGAAAAATCTGAGACTGTTGATAAAATTGCCGGCCGTCTTCTGTCGGAACTCCTGCCTCATAATGATGACAATGATATCATACTCATGATTAACGGAATGGGCGGCACACCGGATAGTGAACTCCTTATCGTTACGAAGTATGTTATGGAGGCGCTTGAAGAAAAGGGGAAAACAGTGCATAAACTGCTTGTCGGCAACTATATGACAGCACTTGATATGCAGGGGTTTTCTCTAACCATCGTGTCGCACAATGATGAACTTTTAAAGTCGTTAAATGCACCGACTGAATCTACTCATTATTAAGGAGCGTATCTTATGGACAATGAAAAACTACTTTCAAGAATGCACGGTTTAAAAAATACTTTCACAGAAAAAGAATCACTGTTAACATCTCTCGACAGAGAAATCGGGGACGGGGACCACGGCGTAAATATGAAACGCGGATTTAATGCGGTCAATGATAAGGTGACAGCAGGTTCTACTGCCGACATTTTAAAACAGACCGGAATGACATTAATGAGCTCCATCGGCGGGGCGAGCGGACCACTTTACGGTTTCAGCTTTGTAAAGATGAGCAGTGCCGCTAAAGAAGAAATTGACCAGGACAACCTGATTGAATTACTGGATATATTTGCTGAAACTGTTGCAGATAAAGGCAAGGTTGAAGGCGGAGAGAAGACAATGTATGATGTCATCAAACGAGCGCCTGATTTAGTCAGGGAAACCGGGAAACTGAATCTGGATGCACTTCAAAAATTCGCGGATGATACAGAAGATATGATTGCTCAAAAAGGCCGGGCAGCATACTTTAAAGAGAAATCTGCAGGTACAATTGATCCCGGTGCACAGAGCGCAGTTTATATCCTTCATGCATTATCGTTAGGGGAGTGACAGTATGCCAGAGATATTAATTATCAGCCACAGCAGTAAAATTGCAGAGGGCAGCCGTGCTTTAATTGAACAGATGGCTCCCGGTGTTACGATTCATGCATCGGGTGGTGTCAATGACGGACAGGATATCGGGACAAGTATCGACCTCATCAATGATATGCTCGCAGGAGCAGGCGGTGACACGATATGCTTTTATGATATCGGCTCAAGCTTAATGAACCTTGAAATGGCAGTTGAGATGTATGATGGGAAATATAATCTTCATATTGCTCATGCACCTATTGTCGAGGGTGCTTTCCTTGCGGCAGTGGAGTTAAGTATCGGTACTGATATCGATTCTGTATTAGAGAAACTTCAGAAAATGAAGAAATAAATTGAATATATACACTTTTCCCAATTCCTTAAATATTCATATGATTTAACATTTGATATTTTTATAATATTACTGTAACATTATTGTCACATCATGAAATACTTGTGTAATATATGCTGTCCCGCAGCATATATCATACTTTCCAGCCTATGTAACCTGAAAGCACTATACCTGTATGCACCTTACCTAACCAGTGAGGTGCTTTATTTTATGATTCAACTGATGTTTCACGTGAAATTTATGATATTGTCATAATTGACACATGCACTATGCCTATCAATGATTCATAATAGAATCCGTAGTCAAAAGGAGGGCTTTATGAAGAAAAAATCGATTCATCCATTAATCTGGAGGTGGCATTTATATGCCGGTCTGATCATTTCTCCATTTTTAATCATACTTGCTGTGACAGGCGCAATATACTTATTTAAGCATGATATTGAGGCATACATATACAAAGACTATTATCAGGTCGAAGAGGGCGGCGAGCGCCTGAATCCAAGTGATTTAGTCAATACAGCTGTCAATACAGCGGGCGGCGGTGATGTCACACGCTACCGTCCGGGTGAAGACCCGTCACGTTCTGTTGAAGTCGGACTAATTGATAACAACGGCGATGCCCTGACGATTTTTATCAACCCGTACACAAGGGAAGTGCTCGGTACAATCAATGATAATACACGGCCGATGGATATCATCGAACGTGTTCACGGGGAACTGTCTGCCGGAACAATAGGGGACAGAATCGTCGAATTAATCGCCTGCTGGACCATTATCATGATACTTTCCGGCTTGTACTTATGGTTCCCGAAAACAAAAGAAAAAATCAAAGGCGTATTCACATTCCGCCTTAATAAAGGTAACAGGGTGCGATGGCGTGACCTCCATGCTGTCTCCGGGTTCTGGTTTTCACTTTCCCTTCTGTTCTTTTTATTATCCGGCCTGCTTTGGACTGGCTTTTGGGGTAACGGTGTACAACAGCTGGTTACCGCTTCCGGCAGCGGGTACCCGCCCTCAATATGGGTAGGGGATGCACCTGAATCAGATATTGTAACAGAAGATGTTGCCGATGTTTCATGGGCTGCAGAACAGCTTCCTGTTGCTGATTCTGAAATGATTTCCGGCTACAGACAGGCATCCATCAATGATATCGCTGAAACTGCCGAAAGCACCGGCATCCATCCATCATATGATATCTTTTATCCGGCAGGTGAGACCGGGGTATTCACACTCAGTACATTCCCTGACCGCGCACAGGACGAAGCGACGGTCCATATCGATCAATATTCTAATTCTGTGATTGCAGATTACCGTTACGACCATTACGGCCCGATTGGAAAGTTTTTTGCCCTCGGAATTACTATTCATAAAGGACTCCAGTTCGGTCTCATTAACCAGTTGTTCGGACTCGTCATTTGTATCGGTTTGATTGGTATGGTTGCTACAGGATTCTGGATGTGGTGGAAGCGTAAACCAAAAGGACGTATGGGTGCACCGAAATCTGAAAGTATTGTCCGGCACAAAGGAATATTATTCACTTTAATTGTGCTCGGTTTGATTTTCCCGCTGGTCGGTGTATCACTGATTATTATCTGGCTGATTAATATATTTATAATTAGAAAAAATGAAACACTGAGAAATTTTTTCTATAGATAGGGGGCTTTATGAAAAGAATATTATTGATAATACTGGCTTTTTCCATGTTGTCTGCGTGCAGTATACTGTCTGATGAAACACATGATATTTATAATGACATTCCCGATTTTGACATTGCCGTTGACCTTTCTCAAATAAAGTCCTCAGAAGAGATATCGCCTGTTAACCTTTACATCAATGCAGATGATGCACCGATTACTGATGCGGAGGTTTCCTTCACTATCTGGTGGAGCAGGGAGTCTGAACAGTTCGGGACAGACTATACTGCAGAATATGATGAAGCGGGCTACTACACAGCAGATATTGAAATACCACATGACGGTTTATTCTATATACAGGCATCCATTAATCACGATCAGATTACAGCAGATCCAGTCAGATATTTTACTGTCGGAAATACAGACATGCTTGAACATATGATTCTGGAAGAATTGATTGGTGACGATGAAGAACTTGAAATTGAAGGACACCATTAAAAAATGAGGACGCAGCTTTTAAAAGCTGCGTCCTCATTTTTTTAAACACCCGAGTAAGCCATAAATCCACCGTCAACCGGGATAGTAATGCCTGTAATGAATTTTGACATACTGTCATCCGACAGAAATAATAATGTACCGAGCAGGTCCTCAGGTTCACCGAAACGACGCTGAGGTGTATGATTAATAATTTTCCCGGCCCGTTCTGAATAGGAGCCGTCTTTATTTAAAAGCAGATTCCGGTTCTGTTCTGTTAAAAAGAAACCCGGAGCAATCGCATTCACTCTGATACCCGCTTCTGCGAAATGAACCGCCAGCCACTTCGTTAAGTTTTCAATTCCTGACTTTGCTGCACTGTAGGCAGGTACTTTTGTCATTGGTGACGGTGCGGACATTGATGAAATATTAATCACTGTACCACCTGTTTCCGTCATTTCTTTTGCAAATATCTGTGTTGGAATCAGTGTTCCCATGATGTTAAGACGGAATACGTGATCAAATCCTCCGGACTCCAGGTCAAAAAAGGATTTCACAGCCTCGTCCGATATATCTCCCGCCTCATATATTTCTTTGTCCGTAATAGCATCAGGGTGATTGCCACCGGCACCGTTGATTAAGAGACTGCAGTCCCCGAGCTCCCTTTTAACTGTATCGTATGCAGCTTTAACACTTTCTTTATCCAGGACATCACAGCTGACTGCAATCGCTGTACCATCCCCACTCTTAATATCATCAGCTATTTCCTGTCCACTTTCAACGTTGCGGTTTAATATCGCGACCTTCATACCCTGGGCTGCCAGTGTCTTTGCCATCTCCCGGCATAAAACTCCGCTGCCGCCTGTAACAACAGCCACTTTCCCCTTTAAACTTTTATATTCAGGAAGCATATTATTTCACCTCGTTTTCTTTAGTCAGTTCATATGCATCCCAGAGTCCCCACAGATACATAATGCCGAGTGCTCTGTCGTATAAACCGTATCCGGGTCTGCAGTCTTCATTCCATAAATGTCTGCCGTGATCCGGACGGGCATAGCCGGTAAAACCTGTTTCATGATATGCCTTTACGACATCATCGATAGGCACTGAACCATCCTGTGTTCTGTGAGATGTTTCAATGAAGTCCGAATTATCATACCGTCTCACATTTCTGATGTGCGCAAATGCAATGCGGCTGCTGAAACGTCTGATGATTTTCGGAATATCATTCTGAGGATTGGCTCCGAGTGAACCACTGCAGAGCGTAATACAGTGAGACGGGCTGTCTGAAATAGACAGGTAACGCTCCACTGCTTTCTCACTCACAATAATTCTCGGCAGGTCAAATACCGGCCATGGCGGATCATCCGGATGTATTGCAAGTTTAACCCCTTCTTCTTCTGCCACAGGCAGAACTTCACCGAGAAAATATTCAAGGTTCGCCCACAAATCCTCATCACTGACTGACTTATATGCTTCAAAAGAGTCCTTAATCACATCAAGACGTTCCGGTTCCCAGCCCGGCATGGAATAACCTGAACCAATGGTCTGTTTAAATAAATCATCCGGATTCATATTTTTTACTTTTTCATGCTCATAAAATAATGCTGTAGAACCGTCCTCCAGTTCCTTGAATAAATCCGTTCGTGTCCAGTCAAATACCGGCATAAAGTTGAAACATACGACCTTCGCACCGATTTTGGCAACGTTACGCAGACTCTCCTTATAATTTTCAATGTATTGATCACGGCTTGAGAGCCCGAGCTTTATATCTTCATGAACATTAATACTCTCCACCACATCAAGATGGAAACCATACTGATCAGCCTGTTTTTTCACTTCCAAAATCTCATCCAACGGCCATACTTCGCCGGCAGCTTTATCATGCAGTGCCCAGACGAGTCCTTCTACACCAGGGATTTGTTTAATTTGAGATAACGATACAGAGTCGTTACCTTCACCGTACCATCTAAATGTCATTTTCATTATGCATACTCCTTTGCCAGTTAAAATGTCAGTACTATTTTTCTTACTGCTTCAGGTGAATCCTCAAGCAGTTGAAACGCTTCTTTTACATTATCTATTGAAAAACGATGGGATATAATCTGAGCGGGATCAATAATCCCTTGATTTACCTGTTCTATCACTTTAGGAAATTGGTGTGTCTGCAGTCTCGACCCTGATACCTTTAATTCTTTTTTCGTCAGCAGAAGAGAAGGGATAGCTGAGGCCGAGGCATTGAAGCCGAGTGTAACTACTCTTCCTGCTATTGATGCGGATTCAACTGCCTGTTCGAATGTCTGCGGCAGTCCAACAGCATCAATCACGACATTGGCAAGCTCTCCTTCAGTCAGCCTTTCAATTTCTTTCGCAACATCTGTTTCAGCAGGCTGAATGACAGCATCTGCACCAATTGATTCGGCATAATCCAGCCTTGACTGATTAAAATCAGAAATAAACACCTTTGCGCCGAGTACTTTCGCCTGTATTAAGCAGGCAATCCCCGTCGGTCCTGCGCCAATAATCAAAACAGTATCGTCCTTCCTTACTTCGCCCCGCATTGTGGCCTGGGCACCTATTGTCATCGGTTCAATAAGTGCCGCCTGTTCACTTGAGATACGCGGATCAATTTTATGCCAGTTCGCCTGATCAGCTGCCAGATATTCTGACATCCCGCCTTCAATATGAACGCCGAAGACCTCCAATTCCTCACATACATTCGGTTGATTATTACGGCACGCATAACATGTGCCGCAGGATTTAATCGGTTCAAGACAGACAAGGTCTCCCGGTTTCAGGTTCGTCACCTCGTCACCGGTTTCTTCTACAATACCGGATACCTCATGACCGATGACTCTCGGGTAGACAGTAAACGGATTACTGCCGTGATATATATGAACGTCAGACCCGCAGATGCCTGCATTCTTCACTTTCACCAATACATCACCGGCAGATTTAATCTCCGGCTTTTCAATGTCAACAATGTCCAGTTTCCCGGGTGATTCAACTTGTACTGCTCTCATTATTCATGCTCCTTTTCCATTATTCAAATAATCCTGGTAAAAATAAAGATAACGACGGTATAAATGCTACGATGACAAGTACAATAACCGCGATTGCAAAGTAGGGAATCAACTCTTTAACCGTAGTCGTAATACGTACTTTCGCAAACGATGAAGCGACAAACAGGCACACGCCGACCGGCGGTGTAGATAAACCAATCATCAATGCAAGCACCATAACCACTCCGAAGTGAATAGGGTCCATACCAATACTTTCCGCTACAGGAAGCAGTACCGGGAATAAAATCACAAGTGCCGCGATAGTCTCCATAAACATGCCGACAATCAGCAGCAGCACAATGATTAGTAACGTTACTAATATAGGATTCTCAGTCACTGAAAGAATACTGTCCGCAATCAATAAAGGCACACCTTCTGCCACCAGAATCCAGCCGAATGTATTTGCAAGTGCGACAAGCAGAATAATAGATGCAGTCGTTCTTAAAGTACTCATTAATATTTGTGGTATTTCATTAAATTTTAATTCTTTATAAACAAACTTACCGACAATAAAAGCATATATCACACAGACAATCGCAGCTTCAGTAGGTGTGAAATACCCGCCTAAAATCCCCCAAAGTATAATGACAACCATCAATAATGCCCAGAAAGCACCTAAAAAACTTTTGGCTATTACACCGGCTGACTGTTTCTCCCCTTTAGGATAATTTCTTTTTACTGAAATTAAATACGTCACTATAAGAAAACCGACAGACAATAGAACACCTGGAATTGCTCCTGCTAAAAATAAATCCCCAATCGATATACTTGCCAGAGTCCCTATAATAATCATCGGCAGCGACGGCGGCAGCATCGGACCGACTGTTGATGATATTGATGTTACAGCCGCTGAGAACCCAGCACCGTATCCCTGTTTTTTCATCGCTGGAATCATTACGGAACCAATACTCGCAGTATCGGATAATGCTGTTCCTGATATCCCTCCAAAACCGAGAGATGAAGCAACGTTAGTTAGAGCAAGACCGCCCCGGATATGTCCAACCAACGCATTCGCAAAATCGATAATCCGATTGGTAATACCGCCGGCATTCATCAAATTACCAGCAAGTATAAATGCGGGTATTGCAAGCATTACAAATGAATCAAGACCCGCAAACATAGTCTGCGGAATAACGGTGAGCGGTACACCCGCAACAAACAGGTAGATTAATGCTGAAAGCCCTAAACTAAAAGCAATCGGGATACCGACAGCGATGAATAACAAGAATAGTCCAACCACAAGTAACGCCATCATATCTCATCAATCTCCTTTCCCTGTATGTTATTTTGGTAACGATCAATTATATATGTTATCGAATATACAAAAAGTAGAACTGCAAGTAATGGAATTGCTGCATAGGCATAGGCCATGAGAAAACCTAAAGTCGGAGAATAAAAATCCAGCCCAAGATTAAACAGGGTAATACTGTATATAAACAGCACAATCGAGAATACGGCGACTGCCCCTGCAATAACACTCTCATAGATTCTCTGTCCCTTTTCAGGAAGGGCTGTAACCAGCATGTCTACAGTGATAAACTCATTTCTCCGGAGGGCAAGCGGTGCTGCAGTAACCATTGAATAAACAAATAAGTATCTGGATAATTCTTCTGTCCATACAAAATCATACGGGAAGTAACGACTCAATATTTGAATGACAACCACCACTATTAAAGAAGTGAACAGCAACATAGAGATAATCCCCAGTATCTTATCAACCTGATTCATTATTTTCATTCTGCATCACCTCCGTTTCCGCTCTCTAGTATAGCGTTGTAAAGCTCTAACTGTTCATCATTAAAGTATGACTCCAGTGCAGGCATCATGGCCTCTCTCATCGCATCCTGGTCAACCTGATTATTAAATTCAACCCCGGTTTCTTCAAGTGCTGTCCTGACAGTCTCTGCTTCTTCCTCCAGCAAATCCTGTGAATATACTTTTGCTTCTTCAGCCGCTTCAAGTACTGCCCGCTGCTGATCTTCAGGCAGTGCCTCCAGCTGCTCAGAGCCGACAACAACATATATCCATGACCTTACATGCTCAGTCTCATTAATGTAGTCCTGCACTTCATAAAAACCACTGCTTCTGATTAAATCGTTCGGGTTTTCCTGACCGTCAATCACACCCTGCTGCAGTGCGGTAAACACCTCGCTCAGACTAATAACCTGAGGCTGTGCGCCGGCCTGTGACCATGCATCGAGAAATAAAGGTACATTCGGTACACGCATTGAGAACCCGCGCAGATCATCCGGATGATTAATAGGGTAGTTGGATGTCAGATTTCTTGGTTCTCTCTCCATATAAAACAACGGCGTCAGACCAACATCTTTTTTGATATCGTTTTCAATTTTCTCGCCAAGATCACCTTCTATGACTCTTCTCATATGCTCCTGGCTGTCAAAAGCATACGGAACTGCGAGCATCACTGCATTAGGCGACCATACTTCCAGCGTTTCACCTGTAATCGTTAAATCTGTTGCGCCGTATCTAATCGAGTTGATATTATCCACTTCACTCCCAAGCTGACTGTTCGGAAAAATCTCAATCTGCACTTTACCATCTGTCTTCTCGTCCACTAAATCTGCAAATTCAACTGCGGTTCTGTGCCACAGGTGATTGCCGTCCGATATATGTGTCATTTTCCAGTGGGTGACACCACTTTCATCAGTTTTACCTGCACTTGCGGAACCAGAGTCTTCCGAGCATGCCGATAAAAATGATAACGCTGCCAAAACAGCCAGTGTAAATCTTTTCATCTTTAAAATCTCCTCCTCTTTAAATAAAATATTCCGGATACTCTTTTTTCAACTGTTTCTGATCATATTTCAAAAGCGATAAATGCTTACGAACAAGCGAGTCTGAGCTTTCTGCGTCCTTGTTTTTAACCGCCTCAAGCAAATCTTCATGCTGTTCTACTAAAATTCTCCAATTGAGTTTCATTGTCAGGCTGAGCTTTCTGAGTCTGCTTGAATGCACATCCATCTTCTGAATCATTTTCCAGACACGGGATTTATCCACACTTTGTGCGACAAGTTCATGAAATTGTTTATCGAGCATGAATAATGTCTCTTCATCATTATTATCTCTTGCCCATCTTTGGTCATTTAAATTTTTTTCCAGATTTTTTATGTAAATACCGTCAATTTCACTCTGACATGCCAGTTTAAAAATACCGAGTTCTGCCTGTTCTCTCAGGAATCTCGCTTCTTCTACATGATCTAAATCAATCAGTGCAACAAATGAACCTCTTTGAGGAAGGACTGTTAAAAGTTCATCTTCTGTTAATCTCAAAAATGCTTCCCTGACAGGTGTACGGCTGACCTCAAGTTCTTCTGATATCTCTTTTTCCGATATTGCAGACCCCGGCGGCAGCTCAAGCTGCATAATCGATTCTCTTAAAGAATCGTATACAAAATCACGGGTAGACACCTTATATTTTTTCATTTTCATTACAATCCCTCCTGACAAAATTTATATTACCATACTACCATACAAGTATGCTAGTATAAATGAAACCCCTTCCAAAAATAATCAAGGAGGATAAACATGATAGACTACAACGATTTATTCAAACGTACTCAGTATATTTTTAACAAACACGGAGTGGAGGAGGATATTTCCGAAACAATTGCAGATGTTTTGACACATGCAAATTTAAGAGGCGTAGACTCTCACGGTGTACTAAGAGTCAGCCATTATATTAATAGATTGAGAAAAGGAGGCATCAATCCATCTCCTGACTACGATATCCAGAAAACATCCAGTTCAACATATACTTTTGACGGAGATAACGGTTTTGGTCATCATATTTCCAAAGAAGCAATGAAAACAGCGGTGACTTCTGCAAAAAATGAGGGCGTAGGGGCAGTTGCAGTAAAAAACAGCAGCCACTGCGGTGCTCTGTCCTATTTTGTCGAACAGGCTGCTAATGAAGATTTAATCGGCATTGCGATGACCCACACTGATAAAATTGTTACCCCTTACGGTTCAAGCGAAGCATTTTTTGGTACTAATCCTATTGCATTTGCTTTTCCTGCCAGAGAGGAGAACTCTGTAATTCTTGATTTTGCGACAAGCACTGTTGCCCTCGGAAAAATATTAGATGCGAAAGAACGGGGCGTATCAATTCCAGAATCATGGGGGGTGGACAAAAATGGACACCCAACTGAAAGTCCTGATGAAGTCATCTCTTTATCACCATTCGGCGGTCCGAAAGGCTATGGTCTTGCAATGGTAGTGGAGATTTTTTCGGCACTGCTTACAGGTGCCGCCTTCGGACCTCACGTCTCTAAAATGTACGGAGATTATGATAAAAACCGGGAACTCGGTCATTTTTTCATGGCCGTGGATCCTTCGAAATTCCTGCCTGTCGAAATGTTTACATCCAGACTCGACCAAATGATTCGTGAAATCAGGAATACTGCACCCGCAAAAGGTATTGAACAAGTCTATGTACCAGGTGATATAGAAATGCTGACTGCCTCAAAAAGAAAAGCAGATGGTATTCCGCTGCCGGACTCCGTAATGAATTTCATTATGTCCGAAAGCTCTGAACTATAGATATAAAGCGCCTGTCCGCACTTATTCTACACGCGGGCAGGCGTTTTATATTTAAATAATTGTTTCTATTTTATTTATTTGGGTAAGTGATTATAGACTTTACCTGTTAATGCAGACAGGTAACTTATTTTTACTGCCTTTAAAAGATTATTACAATACGCCTGCATGAAGGCGTTCATTCTTTAACTTTCAATTACCCGGTTGAATTATTACTGCATTGTATGATAGTATGGGCAAGTCGAAATATTATAATATGTAAAATTACACCTTAGGAGGATGTCATGAATAATTCGGTAGAAAAACGTAAATTTTCGAAAGTTTTTATCTATTCGGCTATTGCCGTTGCAATTCTAGTATTATTGGGTGCCATTTGGCCGGTGCAATTTAACAATATTGCCGGTTCTATATCAGGATGGATTACAGAGCATTTTGGCTGGTATTATATGATACTTACCACATTCATAGTATTTTTCTGTCTCTTCTTGATTTTGAGCCCCATTGGTAAATTAAAATTAGGTAAACCGGAAGACGAACCGGAATTCCGTACGATTTCCTGGCTGGCGATGCTCTTCAGTGCAGGTATGGGAATCGGACTCGTATTCTATGGTGCCTCTGAACCAATGTCACACTACATCGCACCTGCAGAGGCTGAGCCTGAAACACGTGCAGCTATACTCGACGCTATGCGTGGTTCTTTTCTGCACTGGGGTATCCATGCTTGGGCTATATACGGAGTTGTAGGTCTGTCACTTGCGTATTCTCAGTTTAGACGCGGAGAAGTCGGATTACTTTCTAAAGCACTGCGCCCGATATTCGGGGACAGAGTTGATGGTGCACTTGGTGTTGCTATTGATGTTCTGGCTGTATTTGCAACTGTTGTCGGTGTTGCTGTTTCCCTTGGTGTCGGTGCACTTCAGATTAACGGCGGACTAAACTACTTATTCGGTATCCCGACTAACTTATTTGTACAGGGTATCATCATTGTTATTGTAACTGCACTATTCCTTTACAGTGCCTGGAGCGGACTCAGTAAAGGTATCCAGTACTTGAGTAACGTCAACATGATTCTTGCGGGAATTCTGTTAATCGCTGTACTGATTATTGGTCCGACTATGCTGATTTTAAACATGATGACCAGCGGTACAGGTGCTTATCTGCAGTCATTCTTATTTAACTCATTTGATGTAGCCGCACTGAACGACCAGAAAAATGCATGGATGGCTGACTGGACACTTTATTATTGGGGCTGGTGGATGAGCTGGAGTCCATTCGTTGGTATCTTCATCGCCCGTGTGTCTAAAGGACGTACTATCCGCGAATTTATAGTTGCTGTTTTACTTGTACCAACAGTAATCGGTATTATCTGGTTTGCTGCATTTGGTATGACCGGAATTACAGCTGGTCAAGGTGCACCTGAAATATTTAGCCTTGCACCCGAACAGCAGTTATTCGCAGTATTTGATCAAATTCCTTTAGGACTAATCCTGTCGCTGATTGCTCTTGTGCTTATTGCATGTTTCTTTATCACATCAGCTGACTCGGCAACATTTGTTCTCGGTATGCAGACATCATTCGGTTCACTTACACCATCAGGAAAAGTGAAAATTGTCTGGGGTCTTTCCCTCGCTGCAATCGCATTTATTCTGTTGTTTGCCGGCGGTGAAACAGGACTTGATGCACTGCAGGCAGCTGCTATTACTGCAGCATTGCCATTCAGTATCGTTGTAATTCTGTTAATCGCAGCATTATACAAAGATGCGAACCAGGAAAGAAAATACCTGGGACTTACTATTACGCCGAACAAAGAAAGACTTCAGGATTACAGAGAAAATTCACCTGAGGAGCACGAAGAAGAAGTAAAAGCCTTCTTAGAACAGGAAGACGAGCCTCCAAGAGGTATCTAATTTTAAAAACAAACAAAGAAGCACAGGAGTGAATCCTGTGCTTCTTTATTTTTCTCAGCATTCATGGACATTGATGACTCCAAAATGAAAACTGCTCGATGGCCTGATATCCTTTTTAAATCCTAATTCATCAAATTTCGGGCTCCTAAAATGATCTTTAATTACCACTTTACGCTTCGCCACCCGTACAGCTTCCCGTACGTTTTCTTCAGACAATTCTTCATTATTAACAAGACCTGTCATATACATCATTCCATCAGAACTTTTTACCGTCTCGGAAAACATTGGATCAAAATATACCACATCATAACTATTGTCCGGCAGGTTCTGCAGAACCTTTTTATAATTTCCATGTACAGTTTGAATCCTCCGCATTGCTGCATTAACTGTACTTACTCCGGTATCATAATAATTCAGTCCCTCTGAAACCATCATGTACACAGAAAAATCACTTTCAATTGCTGTTACATTTCCTTTGATGCCGCTCATCAGACTCATAATGATACTGTCTGAAGCAAGCCCCATGGTGCAGTCCAGAATAGTTGTTCCTTCAGCAATCTCTGTTAGCTCAATCAGCCTGTCAGTTTTACCCGACAGAATTCTTTTGGCTCTGATTTGTGCTATGTTCGGGTGGAATTGAAGTACCCGGCCTGTTCCGATGATATTCAGCATATTTTTAAAAGCACCGACACAATACACATCTGAATCATATTTTTTAAATAAACTGCTTATTGACTGTTTATCGCGCTCTACGTATGTCAGACCATATTTTTCAGCTGTTTTTACTGCATGCTCTCTCAGTATATCGTTTGTCCGGCCTGCAGTGGTTACAATCATTTATAAACCCCCTTCATCCACATCTTTTACACCCATTAAACGAGTATAAAATGAATTCTTCATATATAATATAACTATAATATTCCTAAGAAAGGTAGTTGGCAATGTATATTGAAGAAAACCAACCTTCAAAATTAGATTCTTTGCGAAAAGAGTTCTTAGAAAATTTCGGAAAACTAAGTAATCCTGAGGACACTTTTAACCGCTTAATCGGTTTTGTGACACTCCAAAACCTATATGATTCTGCGTTGGATGAGATCACAACCAAGCTTCGTATATTGGATAAGGAGTTTGAACTTGTGTATATGCATAACCCGATTCATCATACAGAACACAGAGTAAAAGATGTCAGAAGTCTTGCCAAAAAAATGGAGAGAAAAGGCTGTGATATGACACCTGAGTCTGCAAAGAAAAATATTCTTGATATTGCCGGGGTACGGGTGATATGCAACTATATCAAAGATATTTATACTGTTGAGAACCTCTTACTGAAACAGGAAGATATCAAATTAATCAAACGGAAAGATTATATAGAAAACCCTAAAGAGAATGGGTACCAAAGTCTCCATATCGTGATATCCGTCCCTGTATTTTTATCGAATTCTGTTGAAGAAGTGCCTGTAGAAATTCAGCTGCGTACTATTGGTATGGATATGTGGGCAAGTTTAGAGCATAAACTCCGCTATAAAAACACTTTCAAAGATACAAGTAAATATCAGGATGAGCTTAAAGCATGTTCGGAGAACATCTCACAAGTGGAATCTCATATGCAGAATATGTACAACGAAATATATTTAGAAAACGATTAATTGGAAAGGGGAGATTCATTTGAGTATACAAATTGTCGCTTGTACAATCAAAGACTGGGATACACTGCTTGATATATCCTATCAAACATTTGACGAAACGTTCAGACCTGGAAATACCGCTGCAAATATGGAGGCATACTTATCAGAAGCGTTTACAGAAGAGAAACTTAAAAGTGAGCTGCAGAATCCAAACTCGGAATTCCACTTTATATATCTTCACGACAGACTGGCAGGATATTTAAAAGTAAATATCGGAGACGCTCAAACTGAAGACATGGGCAGGGATTCCCTTGAAATAGAACGTATCTATATCAAGAATGAATTTCAAAAGAAGGGGCTCGGCAAGCAGTTATACAACAAAGCATTGACACTCGCAAGAAACTACAGATGCTCAAAAATATGGCTCGGTGTATGGGAACATAATCCGAATGCTATTGAATTTTATGAAAAAATGGGATTCAAATCTACAGGGCGTCATCATTTCGTAATGGGGGATGATCCGCAGACTGATATCATTATGGAGAAAAAGCTATTTCAGTAACGGTATGCATTATTCTTAAAAACACTTTAGAAGCAGTATATACAGGGGTGAAAAACCTCTGTATATAATGCTCAAGTAATGCTTAAAAACATTCTAATCAATCACTCAAAATGTTTACCAGAATCTCCTTCAATCCGCTTTCCATGATTTCATAGAATACCTGATCCAGTTCTTCTTCAGGAATATTTTCATCATTTTCAGACCAAAGCATTGCTACACTCAACAATCCTGACAGCATAAACTCCAGTACATACTCAAGTTTTAAGCTGTCTTTAGTACTGATATCGTTTACCTGTCTTAAGATTTTTCTCCGGATATCCCTCTTATACTCATGAATGAAATTCGGATCTCCATTCGGCCCGAAGAGCAGTAAAATCTGATCTCTCTGATTGATGTCTTCACTCGAATCTCTCACATCAATCATTTTATCCCATTCCTTCTGCTTAATCGTTTTTAACATAACTGCAATTTCTTCTTCCGGCGGCATCAGACTCTGTTTTATCTCTTCAAACATGTCATGAACATCTTTATAGTAATTATAAAATGTCCCTCGGTTGTAACCTGCAATATCAGTAATCTCCTTGATTGATATTTTGTTTAACGGCTTTTCCTTATACACTTTCCAAAATGCTTCTTTTAAATTTAATTTTGTCTGTTCTTTGACATTCATCTATCAAATACTCCTTTTTGAACATTTTACTGTGAATTGTTTATTGTGATTATACATTATTAATTTTAGTATAATAAGATATGATACAACACGTTGTTGTAATTTTAAAATCTTAAAGAATATTTTTATAAAAGGAGTTTTATCATTGAAGAATTTATCCAATTTTTCTATCAAGCGACCGAAATTCACTCTGGTCGTTATGTTTGTTCTTCTGATACTTGGAGTCGTATCTCTAACAAGGCTTCCAATTCAGTTGATGCCGAATATAGACCCGCCTGTCGCTGTAGTTGCTACAAGCTATCCGGGTGCAGGACCTGATGAGGTGCTCGACAGTGTGACAGAGCCCTTGGAAGATGACTTGTCCACAGTAACGGGGCTTAAAAACATTACATCCCAGTCCCAGGAAAGCTCGTCTTTAATCATTCTCGAATTTGATTTCGATATGAGTATATCTGAAGTCGAGAATGAAATTACACGTACAATCAGCCAGACCAATCTTCCCGAGGAAGCTGAGGATCCTAACTTCATAGAATTCGATATCTCCATGCTTCCAAGTATTCAAATGGCTGTTACATCACAAAATGATGACACTCTTGAATTTGAAAATCAGGTTAATGACCTGGTTAGTGAACTTGAGTCCATTGAAGGCGTTGCTTCAATCAATGTTAACGGTCTGCTCGACAGAGAAATCGCTGTTGAATTAAACCAGGATTCACTCAGTGAATACGATCTCTCACAGTCCGACATTGCAAATATTATTGAAGCGAATAATTTCTCTATGCCAATCAGTACAATTGAAGATACTGAAGAGGGCTACAATATTTCTACGCGTACACTGAACCGAATGGAAGGTGTTGAGGAACTTAGAGACCTTGTACTATTTGAACTTCCTGAGGATGCAGGGACCGTCACTTTAGCTGATGTTGCTGAAGTAAACGTTACAGAAGATAACGGCGGTGTGATTACACACTTTAATCAGGACACTGCTGTTCAGATGGAAATGATGCTTGCTGACGGGGCAAATGCATCTGCTGTAAATAAAGAATTTAATACACAGCTTAATGATCTGCTCGATTCTGATGAATACGAACAGCTTTCTGTAGATACACTTTATGATGAAGGAGACTATATCGATACTGCGATTAACAGTATTTATGTATCCTTGATTACCGGTGCAATTCTTGCAATGATTGTACTGTTTGCATTTTTACGCAATTTAAAAGCACCTTTAATCATCGGATTATCTATTCCGTTTTCCATCATCACGACATTTGCACTTCTGTACTTTGCAGGCATCAGTATTAATATGATGACACTAGGCGGTCTGGCTCTCGGTATCGGTATGCTTCTCGATAACTCTATTGTTGTTATAGAAAATATATACCGCCATCTGACCATGGGCAAAGACCCTAAACGTGCAGCCCGTGAAGGTACACAGGAAGTCATCACCGCAATTCTCGCTGCAACATTGACAACAGGCGCTGTGTTCCTGCCGGTTGTATTTGTTACAGGACTGATGGGTCAGTTATTCACACCGCTTGCAGTTACAGTCGTATTCAGTCTGTTTGCCTCATTATTCGTTGCGGTGACTGTCGTACCAATGCTCGCGAGCCGTATTTTAACAGTACCTGACAATATGCGCGAGGACGAACGAAAAGAGAAAGGCTACATGAAGAAGATTCGTCAAATGACAGCCTGGACTTTAAAACACCGCGTTTTTGTCCTGATTACTACAGTCATTATCTTCGTCGTCGGTGCTGTCGGCATGTTCTCACAAGGTATTGAATTCATGCCGGAACAGGATGAAGGATCTTTCATGATCGAAGTTGAAAAAGATCAGGGAACACTGCTCAGCGATACTTTAGAAACAGTTGAAGCGATTGAGGAAGAGCTCGATAATCAGTCAATTGTAGATTCTTATTTAAGTACAACCGGTTCATCAGGAATGATGTCCTTCACTGATGAGAGCAATAAAGCAACGATCACTGCGACACTGGTTGATGCTGCTGACAGAAATCAATCCACCATTGACTTCATTGATGAGATTGAAGCAGATATTACAGAAATTGATGATGCTGCTGACATTAATATTTCACCAATGTCCCAGGCGGGAATGGGTGAGCCTAACACACTTGAACTAAATCTGTCAGATAATAATACCGACCGTTTAAATGAAGCTGAAAATGAAGTGATCTCAGCACTTGAAGATGAAGCGGACATTACAAGTGTGACATCAAGCAATACAGGAACAGTAGAAGAGCTTCAGGTCATTGTTGATCAGGAAGCAGCACGGGAAAACGGTCTGCAGCCTGCAGAAATCGGACAGGCTCTGTATCAGGCAGCGAACGGTGTTGAGGCCTCAACCATTGAAGAGAACGACAGTTATCTGTCTATCAATGTGAAATATCCGGAAGATATCCTTCACAGTGAAGAATCTTTCAATAACATTTCTATTCCAAACAGTTCGGGAGATTATGTTGAACTGAATGAAGTTGCTTCTCTTGAACGTGCAGATTCTCTGCCTCAGATAAACCGTGATAATATGACAGATACTAGAGTACTGACAATCATTTATAACAGCAGCACTTCTTTAGATGCTGCCAACCAGCTGGTCACAGATACAATAGAAGACCTTGACCTGCACGAAGATACAAGTTATTCCATGGGCGGCGATATGGAAATGCTGTCTGACGCAATACCGCAAATGGCACTGGCAGTTGCACTCGGTATCGTATTCACTTACCTTGTAATGGCAGCACAATTTGAATCATTCAGAGCACCATTTGTTGTTGTTATGACTATACCGCTGTCAACTATTGGTGTTTCACTGGCATTATTCCTTACTGGAAATTCTCTAAGTGTTGTTGCAATGGTCGGTCTGATACTGCTTGTTGGTATCGTAGTTAATAACGCCATACTCATCATCAACTACATCCTACAGCAAAAAGAAAAGGGCATGTCCAGTTATGATGCAATTGTAGAAAGTGTACAGGACCGCTTCAGACCAATTTTAATCACAGCAGTAACAACCATATTAGGTATGCTGCCGCTCACACTTGAGCTTGGTGAAGGAACTGAAGGAATTGCACCAATGGGTATCGTCGTTATCGGCGGCCTGACAGCAAGCACATTCCTGACATTGTTTGTTATTCCAATCATCTACAGTTTAATTGATTCAGAGACACGAAGAATGAACAAGAAATATATGACTCCAGAAGGAGAAATTATTACACAGCGTGATGTCGATAAAATGAAAGATCAGAAAGAGAACGATTCAGAGACAAAATCTGAAGACAACCCTTACAGCTATCCTTCTAATAAAGACTAAAACAACGCAGTAAATATCACTGAAACAAAAGACCGCGCCACCCCTTGAAGTTAAAAGGAGTGACGCGGTCTTTATTTTATTTAGAATCAAATCTGTTATTCCTTTTCTATATACGGCTCAGGATGTACATAAAGTGATGAAACGCCTTTATAATGCATGTCTTTTTCCACTTCATCACATATATGATGCGCTTCTGTAACAGTGATGTCCGCATCCACAATAATCGTTACATCTAAAAATATGCTGCTGCCGTGGTAACGCCCTTTAATCGACTTAACATCTTTAACACCCTTCACCTCAAGTACATCTTCTTTATATTCCATTAAATCTTCATCATCAAAACCATCTGTTAATGTGAATACTGCTTCTTTAAATATTTTAAAGCCGGTGTACGTAATCAGGACACCCAGAATACAGGCAATAATCACATCGAGAACAGGCATTCCAAATTGGGTTAATATTAATCCTGCCCCTGTACCGAGACTGACAAAACTGTCCGACATATTATCTGCCGCTGCTGACTTCAAAGAGCTGCTTTTTGTCTCTTTTGCAAGCCTTGCATTAATCATGTACACAACAAGCATGATTAATCCACTGATGATGCTGACATAAATCGTAACTGTATTCGGTGTACTGTACTCATTATTAATCATCTTCGGTATACTGTCCAAAATGATTTGAACGCCGACAAACATAATAATGAATGATACAAGAAGCGCTGCAATGTTTTCAGACTTTAAATGTCCGTAGGGGTGATTTTCATCGGGCGGCTTAATGGATATTTTCAGACCGATTAAAACCGCAATAGACACGAATATATCTGTTGTGTTATTCCATCCATCCGCAAATACTGCAGATGAACCATACACAACACCGACATAAAGTTTCACTACAGAAAGTATAATGTAAACAACAAGGCTTAAGTATGCACCTCTTTGAGCTAATTTAAGATTATTAATATTCCCCATTTTATCACCCGTCCACTCATCAATGAGAACTTATTATCCAACATTCACAGATGATAATCAAGGCTTTTTATATACAAAAATTAATGTTTAGATACCCCGAAATAAAAACTGAAAAATTGAAACATTCCGGCTGTAAATTTCGTATATCCTAACTTTTAAATATTGTGTCTTTTTCCATATGATTGATTATTGTTTTTACTTTGATTCTTACATTGTATAATGGATAAGAATGCATATTAAATAACAGCAGATTATGAATAATTAGGGGTTCAAGATATGAGTGTAATAAAAAGACAGTGGAAAAATATTAGAAAATATTTTATTAAAAAAGTCACCCTTCAGGATGTGACACCTTTCGATACATACGTATCACTGACGCTCTCAATGAAGAACTTTATTAATATAAATGAAATCAGTGTCACTTTAAATAATGGTGCCGATGTCCGCCATTTACCGTATCGTATTATTAACCAGACACTCTCCATCAATATACCGTATGAATACTTTATTCATTTAGAAGGAACCTCAAAAATCCAGGTGTCTGTCAATAATAAGAAAATGCTTATTTATACTGCAGATGCTCTTAAATTTGATCAAAGCTCTTTTTTTGCCGACAATAAATTGTTTAATATTTCTGCAGACGGCAGTTTAAAGTTAGCCCATATGTTCCCGAGCTACTCATTTGAAGCTGAAACTGTTAAAGCAGAAAATATCACTGCGTCCTATAATCATTTTTCTTTTAACTATGATGCCGACGAAATTACCGGCATAGCATTGATATACAATCATAAAATAGTCGAGATCGAGAACGACACTGTAAACAGCAGAGAATTTTCTGCAGAAGATTTTGAAGCTGTTAATGAAGGGACAGCACGGGTTTATGCTGTTAGAGGCTCCGGTCTTCATGTACTTGCAATAGATCAGACTGTCACTTTTAATACTCCTTATTATCAGGTGGTAATCAATAAGAGAAATCACAAACCTATCGCCAATATTGAAACACATAAAGTACATCTTAATAAATTTGAAAGTACCATTCACGGGGATAACGTCCGCTTAACAGCCGGATACTCTGATACGTTCAAATTAGATTCTGTTATTGTCACTGATACTCTGACTCAGGAAAGCACCGCTTTCAGGGCGGAATACAATAATCACGGAGAATACACTGCAGACCTCCCTATTGAAAATCTTGTCAGTAATTTCTCAAGAAAACGTATTGTTCTGCATACTGAAGAACCTGTATCGTATTATATTCAGCCTTCCGTATCCCAATTAAATGAAATAGGTTTTAATGATCGTCTGCGTGTTCTTTTTAATTCTGAACGTATTAAAATTTGGTTTTATGAACGTAAAGATACTTTGCTCGGATTTAAAGCAACCCGTCCCAAAGTCAGACGCCTTGTGACACACATTGAAGATTACACCATAGCCGGGTACATTACGGGACTGGATGAGTTTGAAAACTGTAACGCTTATCTGTTACTTGAAGAAAGATATACTTCGGATAATGTACAAATTGAAATTCAAAATAACTTTAAAATTAACCTGAAGGATATTGATTTGATTAATATCAAAAGTAAAAATAAAACCATTATTGATTTATTCGTCATTATTACCGATGGGAAAGGGGAAGTTATTCGTAAAGGAAAGATTAAATATCAGCATTCCAACTACAAAAAAGACAATTATTATGGTGCCGATTATACTGTCGACAGTGAAGGAAATAAACACTTCCAGCTGATTACAACGACACCTTATAATAATATAAAGATCGAATCATTCATGGTGCCCGGGAATATCGATAAATCATATGCCGGTATCAAAAAAGATATGAATGTATGGCTGATTGGTGAACGTTATGATACCGCACAGGACAACGGTTACTCCATGTTCCTGTGGTTAAGAGAACATACTGATGTTGATGCATATTATGTCATTGAAAGAGATTCGAAAGATTTCCTTAAAATTAAAGATACAGAAAATGTCCTGATTTTCGGTTCCGATAAGCATTTTCATATCTCTTTTAAAGCCGGGGTGCTGCTCGGTACACACGACCTCGAGAACCTGCTGCCGTATAAACCCGCAAGTGGATTTTACGGTTACGAAAACACCGTCAAAGTGTTTCTCCAACACGGGGTATTAGGCCGAAAACCAGCAGAATATCATAAAAAATATTATGAACTTCCATTTGATTTGTTTATTGTAAGCAGTATTCCTGAAAAAGAAGATATAGTCATGAAAAAAATGGGGTACAGTGAACAGGAAACAGCCGTAACAGGACTTGCGAGATTCGACCTTCTCCCATTTAATCATAAGACAGAAAATATACTCCTGATGCCGACATGGAGAGACTGGATTACATCTGATGACGGATTTTTGAAGAGCAGGTATTACCACCGCTATGTGAACCTGATTCAAAATCCCCGCCTGCATAAAGTTCTTGAGGATTATAATGTTAATTTAAATTTCTACCCGCATTACCGGGCACAGGTCTTTTTTAATGCATCACATGTGGATACAACCAGCCGAATTCACTTTATAGAGCTTGGAGACCGGACAGTTCAGGAATTATTAATCAGCCATTCCCTGCTGATTACCGACTACTCCAGTGTAAGCTTTGATTTCTCATTGATGAATAAGCCTGTCATTTACTACCATTTTGATGTCGGCCGCTTCTTTAAAAATGGAAAATTACGTCCGTTACATGAGACCTTTATTGGTGATACAGCTAAAGATGAAGAAACTCTCATTGATTTAATCGAAGAAAGCATCCAAAATCAGTTTATGAGCAGACATACAGACCTTTCCGGTATTTTTGAATATCAGGATCATCACAACCGCGAGCGTATTTATAAAGCAGTATTAAATAAGATAAAGGCAGCCGATTAATCGGCTGCCTTTATCTATACAACATGTTAATCAGACGTTCCGTCGAATGTCCGTCTGCATACTTATTCCATCTGTCATTAAAAGATTTCACTTTATGAAAATGATAATCTTCGGTCTGAATCATACGTATTAAGTCCTTAGTTGTCATCGCGATATTTCCCGGGATATTTTTTTGGTAATCAAACCAGATTCCCGTTTTCTCTTCATAGGATGCCAGATCATAAGGATAAAAGAGCATCGGTTTGTTTAGTATTGAGAATTCAAATGGCGTCGATGAGTAATCAGTGATTAACACATCTGATGCTGCCAGTAACTCCTCAATCTGATAATCCCCGGATACATTCGTAACAAACCCATCATCAGCAACTGCTGACAAATTTACAGCAGGGTGCACTCTTATTAAAAGGTGATACCTTTCGCCAAGCTGCTCCTTTAACTTAAAGATATCCAAATTAACCGATTCAACGTTCAACTCCTCAGATCTGTAAGTCGGTGCATACAGCAACAGTATTTTATCATCGGGCTGTGACAGCTTTCTTCTCACAGCATCACGTGATGCCGACACTTTTTCCTCATCAAAATAAAAGTCAGTCCGCGGAACACCGGTTCTTAAAATGCTGTCATCTGTTTTGTCGAATGCTTCTTTAAAAATAGAAGCCATATCATCAGAACTGACAGCAAGTTTATGAAAATTTTTATACACTGCACGAAAGCGGTGCCTGGCTGAACGTGTTCTGCCGCTGACAGACTTATCCTTTAAACCGAACAATTTGACCGCACCGTTTGCATGCCATAACTGCACGCAGGTGACGCTCTTATGAAAACGGCAGCCTGCAAGAATCACATGATAATTATCTACGAAAACTACTCTGCTCGTCGCCAGATGATACATTCCTCTGATGAAATGAATCGGTGATAAGGGAGAAAAAGATAATGTCACATGCTGTTTTTGAAATTGAAACCGGAATGAACAACGCGGCTCTTTCAGTATAATCACTTTTGAGTCTGTTGAACGTTCCAGCTCGGTGACAACATGCTGCATGTTATCACCGAATGATGTCAGCAGTACCGTTTTATTTTGAATGCTGAAACACCTGCACAGGGAAAACAATACCCTCACAAGGAGGAGGTAAAGAAATAGTGCTGCTTCTTTAATCATTAATCGACAAATCATTTTTAATCTTTGTCGTGGAAATGCCCTCTGTTCTCGGGAGATAAACAACTTCACACTGCTCTTTTAAGAAGTCGAATTCACCTGTCCAATCATCACCCATAACAAAAATATCAATGTCATGGTCTTTAACATCAGTAACTTTCTGTTCCCAGTTATCCTCACCAATCACTTCGTCCACATACTGGATCGCCTCCAGAATTAACTTTCTGTCAGCAAATGAATGGTATGCCTCTTTATGCTTAATCTGGTTAAATTCATCTGTAGAAACCGCAACAATCAAGTAATCTCCCAATGCCTTTGCACGTCTTAACAAGTGGATATGTCCACTGTGAATTAAGTCAAATGTCCCATACGTAATTACTTTTTTCATAACGTTAATCCTCCGATATACTCAAGCTTTTTTAAATGGTATAATAATTAAGATTACAATAGATTATAACACATATCAAAATAACGAATACATTCTCAGGTGATCTAATCATGAAATTAATTAAAAAAGTAATATTTAAAGTGTATAAAATGCTCTTCTTATTATGTGAAAAATCTTTTTACAAAGATCCGACACTCATTATGTTTGAAAGCTTTCTCGGCAAACAGTACAGTGACAATCCGAGAGCAATCTATGAGTACATGTCTGTGAATTATCCCGGTTACAGGCTTCTTTGGAGCGTTGATAAGAGGCATGTACAATATTTCAGAGACAATGAAATCCCTTTTGTCACACGACTTTCTCTATCCTGGCTGATTTATATGTCAAAGGCCACACTTTGGATTACAAACTGCCGCCTGCCCTTATGGATTCCTAAAGCCAAAGGGACGACATACCTGCAGACATGGCACGGTACACCGCTGAAACGCCTGGCGAATGATATGGATGAAGTCCATATGCCTTCTACAAACACAGAACAGTACAAAAAGAATTTTATTCTGGAAGCTGATAAATGGGATTTCCTGGTGTCACCCAACCGTTATTCCAGCGATATTTTTAAGCGGGCGTTCCAGTTCAACCGGAATCTTCTAGAGACGGGATATCCAAGGAATGATTTTCTCTACAGCCATAACAATGAGTCGGATCAGACTGAGTTGAAACAGCGTCTCGGTATCCCGCTTGATAAAAAAGTGATTTTTTATGCACCTACATGGCGTGATAATGATTACCATGCCCAAGGGAAATACAAATTTTCACTGCAGTTTGACTGTGATGAGATGTACAGCGCATTGTCCGAAGACTATGTCATTATATTAAGACTCCATTATTTAATTGCAGATAACCTTGATCTCAGTAAATACAAGGGCTTTTTCTATGACTTTTCGAAGCACGATGATATCAGAGACTTATATACGATTTCGGATATGCTGATTACTGACTATTCATCAGTCTTCTTCGACTTCGCCAACCTCAAAAGACCGATGATATTTTATGTATATGACATTGAAAATTACAGGGATAATTTACGCGGCTTCTATATCGATTTTGAACGGGAAGCGCCGGGGCCGCTTGTTAAAACTACTTCTGAACTGATTTCTGAAATCAATCACTGCGCCGGGAATAATTTTAATGATATATATAATACGCAAGAATTCAGGGATCGTTTCTGTTACCTGGAAGATGGAACTGCATCTCAAAAAGTCAGTGATGAAATCATTAGACATTTACAAAACAAAATTATATAATTCAGCATTAGTTAATTGAATGGTTGTGAAAAAAATATGAAATCCATGTGGCTCGTATTACGTGAGCAGCTGTCCCACTTCTATCTGGTGAGGCGTTTGTCTCTGTATGACATGAAAAGTAAAAATCAAAATAATTATCTCGGCATTGTATGGGAAGTACTGACTCCGACAATCAGTATTTTAATCTACTGGTTTGTATTCGGTACATTACGTCAGCGTGCACCTGTAGAAATAGGCGGAATGGAAGTGCCGTTCTTCTTCTGGCTGGTTGCGGGATTTATTGTCTGGACATTTTTCTATCAGGCCAGTATTGAGGGTTCAAAGTCCATTTACAGCAGACTCAAAATGCTGTCAAAAATGAATTTCCCATTGAGCGTGATTCCTAATATACCTGTGTTTTCCAAATTTTACACGCATTTAATTATGCTCACATTAGCATTTATCGTCTTTCAGTTTGCAGGGTATTACGTCGATATTTACTTTGTACAGCTGCCGTACTTTATATTCGGCACATACGCTTTTATACTGTCATTCGCATTGATTACATCAACACTTTCAACACTTGTGCGTGATGTGCATTTATTACTGAACTCACTGCTCAGAATGGTACTATACTTATCCGGTGTGCTCTGGCCGTTGTCTATACTCGCTGATTTCCCGACACTGCAGGTGATTATGCAGTTAAATCCGCTTGTATATTTAATTGAAGGTTACCGTGCAGCATTTTTCGGTACTGAATGGTACCTTGTCACACATTGGGAATATACATTATATTTCTGGGCCGTTATTTTCATAATGTTCATGGTCGGCTCAATACTACATGTAAAATTCCGACGAAATTTCATCGACTACTTATAAGAAGGTTGTATATATGACAAAAGCAATAGTAATTAAAGACGTTGTCAAAAAATATAAGCTGTACGATACATCCAAAGAACGGATGCTTGATTTAATCAGCCCGAAATCGCATGGTAAAGACTTTTATGCATTGAACGGTGTTAATTTTGAAGCGGATAAGGGAGATGTTGTCGGCTTTATCGGTATTAACGGTTCAGGTAAATCCACATTATCCAACATTGTGGCCGGCATAGTCCCTGAAACGAGCGGGAAAGTGTCTGTCAATGGTCAAACCGCACTGATTGCCGTAGCAGCCGGTCTCAATAATGATTTGACCGGCCGCGATAATATTGAACTTAAATGTCTAATGCTCGGTTTCTCAAAACAGGAGATTAAAGAGCTTGAGCCGGGAATCATCGAACTGTCCGAACTTGAGAGCTTTATTGATCAGCCTGTAAAGTCATACTCCAGCGGTATGAAGTCACGTCTCGGTTTCGCTATCAGCGTACACATTGATCCCGACATTATTATTATTGACGAAGCATTGTCAGTCGGGGATAAAGCATTCGCCGAAAAAAGTCTGAGACGTATGACAGAATTTAAACAGCAGGGTAAAACCATCATCTTTGTCAGCCACTCAATCGGTCAGGTAAAGAGTTTCTGTGATAAGTTATTATGGCTAGAATTCGGGCGTGTAAAAGCTTACGGTGACGTCAGTGATATCATTCCTTTATATGAAGCATTTCTTAATAAATGGCAGTCCATGTCAAAAACAGAACGCGAAAAATACAGAACTTCAATGTTAAATAAGGACTCTAAAACCTTAAAATACAAACAAATCGGCAGTCTGACACTGATGGAAGATACCGAACAGCTTCTGGATGCTTCCCAGACATACGAAATCCGTCCTGTCAGCAGACTGGCGCATTTAAAAACGTATGCGACATACATCTATCAGGCGCCTGATATCGAAGAGGATAAGTTAAAAGCATCCCATTATAAAAATAAAGTCTATTATGTTAAGCGCGCTGCGACACATCACTTTGAAGACTACTATCTGCTGAGTGATGAGCCGAGCGGTGAGGACGGGGTGATCGGCTGGATAAAAGCCTCAGAAACAACATCACATGTCCACACAATGGTAGACTTCGATTCAAAATCTTTTATATTGAATGGTGAGGGCAGTGCAGCTTATAAACCGTGGGGCGGGAACCGTCAGTCTGCCCACGAAACTCTGGAGCATTTTGCCGGACGTCAATTCTCTGTCAGTGAAACAATTTTAATCGGCAAAAATATATGGTACCGAGGTACGATTGAAGAAACCGATGACAAAGTATGGATACACAGTAACCATGTTTTACATGAAGAAGAGGTATAACCCTGTTTCTTTTGTGGTAAATATTTTTACGCATTGAAAGGCACCGTTCAGGTGTCTTTTTAAGATACAATGGATATTGCTTTACAAAGCAGTCCGTATTGCATTAAAGTAAGTTGTCAATCATTCTAACAGTTTGGGGGTGTTGTGATGTCAGATCAATATGGGTATGCTCATTTAATGGGTGTAAAATTTATTAATATTACTGAAAAAAGATTTCTCGACGACATTATTTATCCAAAGCTTAAAAATCAGGAAAAATGTTTCATAGTAACTGCAAATCCCGAATTTGTCGTCGCAACACGAGACAACCCCGACTTTAAAGCTATTGTTCAGTCATCAGATTATGTTCTGCCTGATGGTGTTGGAATCATTCATGCTGCAAACTTTACCGGACAGCGTCTCGTTGAACGTGTAACAGGTGTGGATGTCATGTATAAGATGCTGGAGCATGCGAACGAACACGGATACAGTGTCTTTTTTCTCGGTGCTAAAGAGGATGCCAATAAGAAAGCAGCCGAAGAAGCCAAAAGGCAATTCCCTGATTTAATTATTGCAGGACGCAGAAACGGATACTTCAACCGATTGGATCCGGAGATCAGTGATTATGTAGCAAGTACAAAACCTGATATTATTTTTGCAGCGCTTGGTATGCAGAGACAGGAAGAATGGATTTATCACAGTATGGATAAATTTGATAAAGGAATATTTATCGGAGTGGGGGGCAGTCTGGATGTCTTATCTGGAAATGTCAGCAGAGCACCGAAATTTTGGATTAAATTCCAAATTGAATGGCTCTACCGTCTGATTAAACAGCCGAGCCGCCTGAAGAGAGATTTGAAGGTTCTCGAATTCATGCTTCTTCACATTCCAGGTATTAAACGTGTAATGAAATGGCTTGGTTTTTCAAAATCAAAACCGAGACAAAGATAAATTTAAACACCCACTGGGAGAGCAATTCTCCTCAGTGGGTATTATTTTAACTAAATCCCTGCACAATCATATACAGTCCGAGCAACAGCAGGACTACCCGCAGTGCTGTCACAATCGCATCAGAAGAAAATTTGCGGTTAATACGGACACCAATTTTAGCACCAATGTATGCTGCCGGAATGAGAACGGCCGCATAAAGATAATTAATATTCCCCTGAAACATGTGTCCCATAGCACCACCAAGGCTCGAAAAGAAAACGATAAACATGCTTGTTCCCACCGCAATAGACGGTGGCATCAGGAACAAGAGAATCATCATCGGTGTCATCAAAGCACCGCCGCCGACACCGAACAAACCTGAAGTAAATCCTGCGATAAAACTCCCTGCAATTCCTATATACGGTGGGAAGCCGTAATAGTGGACCTCTCCTTTTCCATCCGTATGCGGTTTTATGTATTTCTCATTCTGAAACATACGTGAAGGTTTTATTTTATCCCTGAATATCAATATAAAACTGACTAATATAATAAACAATCCGAAATATATACGCATACTGTCAATCGTAAACAGACCGCTGGTGTATGATCCCAAAAATGCACCGGGTATCGCACCTATGATAAAATACATTCCGTTTTTTATATCCACCTGTTTTGAGCGGTTATATGAAATAATAGACGATAAACCTATAAATACAAGGACCATACTGGATGTCCCGATAGCCGTCTGAGGTGTAATGCCTTCCAGCATATTCAGTTCAATCCCCAGGAATATAAGCATTGGAACAATAATAATACCGCCGCCAAGTCCGACTAAAGAACCTACAACAGCTGCAATCAGTCCTGTTAATAACAAAAATAATGTAATAATCACTGTACGTCCTCCATTACGTGCTTTTTGATTTTATTCATCATCACTTTAGATGGACCTTAGAATTTCTATCATAATAAAATTCGCTCAGCCTGTTTGAAATCATTACCTCATACATCGATTCAAAATCATTTGCAAGTGTATAGGAATTCAAGTCCGACTGATTAATCCAGGACACTTCTCCTTCACTCGAACTTTGAATTTCTCCTGAAAATTCATTCGTTTTATACATCAATACAATATAACGCTCATCGTTACGCGTTTGAAACTGCTTTGTACCGCACAACTGTGGATTTCTTATAGTCAATCCGGTTTCTTCTTGTACCTCACGCACAACAGCATCAACAAATGATTCTCCGTATTCGATATGTCCGCCCGGAAAAGTGACACCGGGCCAGCTTTTCCCTGCTCTGTTTTGAATCAATATCTTTCCGCTGTCGTCCTCTATCATACACATATTTGTAAGAATCACTTTTTCTGATCTTGACATGTTATCTCTCCAGACACAAAATTTATAATGCCATGCGTTACAATAAAATAACACATGGCATTCCTATACTAAAAGTGAGACGCTGCATCAGGAATGCAGCGCCGTCACAACAAACATATTATTCAATTTCATTATGATATTTTAGGCTTTTTTGATGCTGAATCCCTAAGATCATAATAATATTGAACACTCGTCATTGCCCCTTCATCGACCATATTGGAATCCCATTCTTCATTTGGTTTTCCAAGCTTTATCACATACTCATCTTCAGTCCAGGATGATAATTTATCTGCCGCTTTTTCATCGATGCTCACTTCAATCGTTTCGTTATTCTCTTCATCAATCAAATATGCTGTACTTTTTTCAGTAATCAGCCGGATGACTTTACCCATTGCTATACACCTCCTATTATCCATTATTGGCTGAAGAGTATGTATCTCACGGTTATTTTCTCACATAAAGGTGTAAAATGATAATTTTATGCTCTGCGGTTAAAGGTCAGTAACGGAATGATACAGAGCGATAATAACCCCCCTGTTAAAGACAGTAACATGTAACTTGTGCCGGCCATCATCATCCCGGATAATGCACCGCCCGTTGCACCTGACAAGGCAATAAACACATCAATCTTACCCTGCGTTTTTGCACGTGTTTCCGGCGTTGTACCATGTACAATTGCTGTTGTACCACTAATCAGTCCAAAATTCCATCCAAGACCCAGTAACGCGAGTCCGACTGCCATTAATATCATGGAATCTCCGGGTGCAAATGCTGAAAATAATCCCGCCATAAGTAAAGTAACCGCCGCAATAACGCTCATTTTAGTAGTACCGATACGGTCAACTAACATCCCGGTAACTAAAGAAGGGAAGTACATCGCTGCAACATGAATTGAGATTACCATCCCGATTGCAGATAAAGAATGGCCGTGATGACCCATATGTACCGGTGTCATTGTCATTAAAGCAACCATTACCATCTGCGTTAAAATCATTACGAATGCACCGAAAATAATTTTATGTCTGTTTGTTGCTGCTGATGATGCCGTTACTTTATCGTTATTTAATGTGTCCGCTTCCTGCTGTCTTATCTGTCTTGCAATAAATAACGGATCCGGCCGCAGCATGATAAATAGAACCAAACCTGCCAATATGTAGGCTGCTGCACCAAGTATAAACGGTCCTGACAGGGCAGGAAGACTCCATGATACAGCTATCCTGCCCATGAATTCTGCCAGATTCGGTCCGAGTACTGCACCGAATGTTGTCATAACCATTGTGAAGCTGACAGCCTTCCCCCTTTGAGAAGGCTTCGCGAGATCAGTACCGGCGTATCTCGCCTGCAGGTTGGATGCAGTACCTGAACCGTAAATCAAAAGAGATGCAAACAGCAGCCATACATTATTAAGTGCTGCCGCCGTAATCACGAGCACAGCTCCAAGACCGCCGAGCATAAACCCGATACCGAGGCCGTAACGCCTCCCAAATTTTTGGGACAGCATGCCGATCATTAATGCTGCACCGGCAGAACCGAGAGTCAATAATGCCGCGGGTACACCCGCATACACCTCTGTCCCGAGTATCTCCTGGGCAATCAAGGCCCCGACCGTAACACCTGCAGCAAGTCCTGCTCCACCGAATATCTGAGAAATACTGACCACAATCAGGACTTTTCTATAGAATCGTGCACGTTCCGTTTCATTAATCAATAATTTTTCTTTCGACTCCATATGTATCTCCTGTATATTTATTTCATTAAATTTTATCATAATTTTCTGAATGAAAACAGGAAGGAATCATCTTTATTTCCTCGCCTTAAATAATATTCCAGCATTAGTGAGAGTACTTTCTTCATCATTTTATTCAAATTTCAAACTTTTCAGGCTGATATACTTGATTATTTTTAAAAGCATGATAACATGATTCTAATTCATAGTTAAAAGATATGCTATATTACATTACGAGGAGGATTCTATGGAGCTCAGTATTTTAAATCAAAGCCCTGTTCTAAAAAATCACAGTGTGGAACAATCATTAAAAAACACGATTGATTTAGCGCTGGAAGCAGAACATCTGGGATATAAGCGTTATTTTGTTTCAGAACATCACAATATGGACAAGCTTATCGGCACCTCACCTGAAGTGCTGGTGTCTCACCTTGCCGCCCACACTAACACAATACATATTGGTGCAGGAGGTATCATGCTGTCACACCATAATCCTTTTCATGTCGCTGAACAGTTCCAGCTGATTAATCATCTTGCCCCCGGGAGAATCGACCTTGGGGTAGGGAAAGCACCGGGTGGTACACCGACCGCAACACATGCGCTTCAATCTGAGCTGAGAAAAGACATCGACTCATTTAACACACGGTTTACTTCCTTAAAAAATTATTTGAATAACACCCATGAAGATCATCATTCACTTAAAGTCTCGCCAGATACAAGCAGTCCACCGGAGCTTTTTCTCCTCGGCGGCAGTGTAGAGTCTGCCGAATTCGCAGCATCGGAAGGCGTTAATTATATTTTTGCACATTTCATTAATAACGATATTAAACTGTTAAAACAGGTTGTAGATGCTTACAGAAACCAATCTGAAAACGGGACATTGATTGTGGCACTTTCAGCAATCGTGACAGAAGACGATGAAACAAAACAGCGCATTAAAAAAGAAAATCAATACTATCAGCTTTCTTTTGAAAACGGCCGAAAACTTCGTGTTCTGACACAAAAACAGGTCGATAATTTCCTTGAAAACTCCGGTGAAGACATTCAGGTCAAACGAAGACAAGCTAAAATAATTCTCGGCAGTCAGCAGGAAGTCATTGAGACGCTGTCTGAACTTAATAATGATAAGCAGATTGATGAATTTATGCTTCACCTTCCCACGACAGATGCAGAAATCAGATTAAATACCGTGCAGTCACTTGCACCGGCACATATTAATAACTATCAGAAAGCAGGGGTACAATGACTAACAAAAAAATTCAATTCGGCATTATTCTACATGGACCAGGCGGACACATGAATGCATGGAGAAGTAACGAAGTTCCTTCTGATGCTAGTACTAATTTTAATCATTATTTAAAAATAACTAAAAAAGCAGAGAATGCAGGTTTCTCATTTGTTTTTGTTGCAGACGGCTTATATATCAATGAAAAATCCATACCTCATTTTTTAAGCCGCTTTGAACCATTGACTGTTCTTTCTGCACTGGCACCGCTGACCAAAAATATAGGTTTGGTCGGTACAATTTCAACATCTTACAGCGAGCCTTATACTGTTGCAAGACAGCTTGCATCAATCGATAAAATAAGCCGGGGACGTGCAGGGTGGAATGTAGTCACATCTCCGCTTGAAGGCAGTGCTGACAACTACAGTAAAGATAAACATCCTGAACACAGCCTGCGTTATGATATCGCTGAAGAACACCTGCAGGTAGTGCAGGGATTATGGGATTCATGGGAAGATGATGCCTTTGTCCGGGATGCTCGTAATAATCAGTATTTTGATAAAAACAAGATGCATGAATTGAATTATAAGGGAGAATTTTTCAACGTTAAAGGTCCTCTAAATATTGATCGTTCTGAGCAGGGTCAGCCGATTATATTCCAGGCAGGTGCTTCCAAAAAAGGTTCTGGATTTGCAGCAAAATATGCAGATGCAGTATTTACCCACGGCGGCACTTTGGAGCAGGCAAAAGATTCATACAAAGCTTTAAAAGAGAAGGTGAGAGAGGCCGGACGTGATGAAAATTCTGTTAAGGTTTTTCCTGCACTTTCTCCGATTGTCGGTGCCACTCATGAACAGGTACAAGAACGTTATAAAGAAATCCAGAATCTCGTGACTATCGACCAGGCGCTTGATTATCTGGGTCGTTATTTTGACCATCATGACTTCAGTCAGTATGACCTTGATGCGCCTTTCCCGGAACTTGGTGATGTCGGTAAAAACAGCTTCCAGTCAACAACAGATGCAATTAAGCAGGATGCAAAAGAAAACAACTGGACGCTGAGGGAAGTAGCATTAAGAGAGACCACCCGGGAAACACCTTTTATGGGTACTTATGAAGAAGTCGCAGACACATTGATAGAATGGATTGATAATGAAGCGGCTGACGGCTTTGTAATGACTTCCCATGTCCTCGGCAGTGTCTATGATGATTTTATTAATAAAGTGGTACCGATTCTTGTGGAAAAAGGGTACTATGACATATCATATAATGGAGAAACATTAAGAGACGAACTCGGTCTGCCGTTTAAGGAAAATCGATACAGCCTCAGTTGATGCAAAGTCTGATAATATTTGCTTTAAATGATATATTCTTTTAAAATATTTATACTAGACTATAATATTTTGTCTTTCAAAATACATTCCGGTATGAGATTGCCCTATATTATATTCACTGCACTGCGTATAATCAGTAAATGTACTAAAGAATATAGAAGTCACACATATAAGGTGAATAATTATGAAACCGAGAATTATTTTTTTATTAAATTCAATTGATGTTGACCGGGGCGGCCTGACTCATGCCTGCCTAAGGCAGGCAAGCACATTCGCTGATGCAGGGTATGATACTCAAATTCTGACTTTCCGGCACGAAACAAGATTTCCCATCATTTGCAATACACTAGTGGAATTAGACAAAGTAAGTCCCAATGTCACTATCCGTAATATGTTTGAAGACCGTGGTGGATATACGGACAAAAACACTTCATCTCTCGAGGAATTATATTTTGATAAAAATCGCTATTCTGAAAAATATGAAATTGCTGAGGCTAAAAACTTTAACGGATATTCCTTGTTGAAAGATGGTATTCTCCACAAAACTGCAGTTCTAAGAAAAGATAATACCTTGGATTATATTGACTATTTTGATGAAAATCGTTTTAAATATCAAAGGGATTTATTTAACTATTACAATCACCTTTCACGAAGACAGTACTATTCTGAGGAAAATAAAAAGGTGAAACAAGTTGATTTTTATGATCAATTTGAAAATCCCTTCCTAAAGATTTGGTATAATACCGACACCATGAAAGCTAACAAAGTACTGAATCTTTCCCCATCACAAGAGTTAATTACAGAGACAACCGGTAATGAAACTGTTCATAAAAAATACTGGTTAAAATCAATTATCGATGAATCCAGCAAACATACTGTCATTATTTCGGATACAAGATCAACAGATTATCTGCTAACTAAATTTGATTATAAAAATGCAAAAAAAGTTCTCAGGTTACACAGTAATCATCTGAAAAATCCGGACGATATCTACTCTGGTCTGACAGGAAAGAATAAGTATTTAATAGAAAACATTCAAAATGTCGATGCCATCGCAGTGCTTACGGAAAAACAAAAATCCGATATTGTTGAGCGTTTTGGTCAGGACGAAAAAATACATGTTATTCCAAACTACACTGAAGTGCATGTTCCACGAATTACCGGAATCCGATCAACCATAGCTTATACACGTTATAAACGAAATTATATAAAAACACGTGATTTAAATAAAGTTGTCATCGTTTCCCGATTCTCTAAGCTTAAAAATATCACACATTCTATTAAAGCTTTTTCAAAAGTCGTACAGCATGTGCCTGAAGCGAAACTTGAAATATGGGGTCACGGAAATTATTCCAAAGAATACGAGCAGGAAATTAAAAAGCTCAATCTCAACAAGTCAGTAAAATTAAAAGGGTATACCCGTAAACCGAATAAAGTCTATCAGTCAGCGGCATTCTCGTTGATGACTTCCCGTTCGGAGGGTTTTTCACTTGGTGTTATGGAGAGTATGGTTAACGGAGCACCTGTAATCAGCTATGATATCAGTTATGGTCCTTCCGACATGATTATTGACGGTGAAAACGGAATATTGGTTGAAAAGGGAAATATCGATGAGCTCGCTGATAAGATTATTTATTTACTTCAAAATAAAGACTTAAACAGAAAAATGGGTCATAAAGCGCGTAAGTATATAAATACCCATTTCAGTAAAAAGAGCTATCAAAAGAAATGGTTCTCACTGGCTGAGAGCCTGGTTCAAAAAAAAGATAGTTAAAGTAAAGACAGTATACGGGTTTTCCGCATACTGTCTTTATTAATTCATATTATTTTTTTCAATTCACCCAATGACTCTATCACATCATCCGCTTCTATAAGCTCATCCGGTTTAGAAAAATAAAACTTACATCCAATCACATGAATATCATTGTTTTTACCTGCAATAAAATCAGATAACCTGTCACCAACAATATATTCCGGTGCCACCTGTTCCTCTTGGATGATATGTTTCACCAAATCCGACTTACTGGAAGTTTCTATATCATTTATACTGTATACGCCTGTAATAAAGCGTTCCATATGATGATTTTGATAAAGTGCCTCCAGGTAATCTTTATCACCGTTACTTGCAATAAAAATTTCGTAACCCTTGGATTTTATATACTCCAGCGTATCTTCTGCACCTTCATACATTTTGCTTTTCCCTTCACCTATACAATATATCAATGCATTTTGAAACCACCTGTTGGCCATATGAATATGGTGATCACTCGGCTTCGATAGTATATTTCTCCAGACAACATTCAGCGGTACTCCCATAATTTCATTATATTTTTCTATGGGATTGTCTATATATTTTATATCATTCCTGTCCAAAGACTTTAAAGTAATACTTAACGCCTCTTCCAGAATAATTTCTGTTTTAACTAAAGTACCATCCATATCAAATAACACTGCTTTTTTCATATCATATCACCTTTATCTCGTGCATTAATTTCCCGGGAAATTAATGCATTTTCCTTTATAAAATCTCTTGTTGATTACTGTCGGTCTGGCAATAAATTCAGTAATACATGATGCCTCTGTGAGTAAAAACGATGCCTCGTCGCCTACATTGATACCTGATGCATTAAACTCATTTTCATAATCCAGAGGTTTCCCTGTGACTACGGGCAATATATCTGCAATTTCATTATGTGTTCTAATATTAAATGCCTCACCATAACGCCTCAGTTTTTCACGTATGTCTCCAGAACCATATGGGCTCCAGCAGTCATAAATATTGTCACAGCCGATATTAACATCAACTCCGTATATCCGCAGTTTTTCCAGCGGCGGGATATTACCTGTAAGCGGCACACTTGATATCACTTTAATACCATTTGTTTTTATGCGGTTAAACAACCCGCTTTCTTCATGTCCAAGGTCATTCAAGCCGAAGCCGTGACTAACTGCCACCCGGTTTTGATAACCTGCCTCTTCAGTGAAATCAAGTAAATATTTTAATGTCTCCAGAAAATCATCATACCTGTCATGAATATGTAAATCAATATCAACATCATGTTTTACTGCGAGTTCAAAAGTGGCATTGAGTGAAGCTTTAGAATCACCATCTACAGAAGCAGGGTCTACACCCCCAATAATCGTAGCACCGTTTTTCAGTGCAGTATCTACTTCTTCGATAGAACGCGAGCGCAGCAGCCCGTGCTGTGGAAATGCCACAAACTCAAAATCGGCCGCTCCCTGAAAACGTTCAGCAGCAGTCAGGCTCTGCTCCAAAAACCTCTGTCCGACAGCACTGTGCACATCAATATGTGTCCTGAAAAAATCCACACCGTGAGAAAGCTCCAGTGCAATCAGATTTGCTGCTCTTTCAACCATAGGGATTTCCAGTTTATCAAGCTCTTTAGGTTCATTTGTAAACCTCTCAACAATCGAAGACGCTTTAGAAACAGGGGTCCAGCTGGTCCCAAGTTTACTCTTATCTATATGGCAGTGCATCTCACGCAGAGCAGGTACGATTAATAAATCATTTCCATCGACTATTTTTATGTCTTCATTGAAGGTGCTGATATCATCAATGTACGCCTCAACTTTACCATCTCGTATCAAGAGATTAGTACTGGCTGTCACATCACCTGCTGTTGATATATTTTCCGTCCATCGTTTTCGTTCTGTACGTATGTTTTTCAGCAAGAAAGTATGCATTATATCACCTCATTATTATCATTATTTTATCACTGCTCAGTCACTTCTCAAAAAATAAAACCTCTCCAAGCAGAAATAAAACTTAGAGAGGCATTCTTTTTATTATTCGGCTGTTAAAGACTTCGTCGTTTCAAATAAAGTCTGTACTGCTGGAAGAATACTTTCTTCATCAATATCAAATTTTTCGTTATGGTGCCCGGCTGCTAAATTCGTACCGAAGACACAATATGTGGCGTACCCGCCTTGTTTTTGAACTGCATTGATAAAGTAGGTCGCATCTTCTGAACCTGACGGCTTATTCTCCTCAAGTTGACATTTCAAACCTACTTTTTCTGCTTCCTGGAACATCTTCTCAGCCAGTTTTACAGATCCTACAGCATTAACTGCTTCACCCACAAGTTTAATATCGTAATCCACCTGATGCATCAGTGCTGCACCTTTGATAACTTCCTCAGCATAATTTTTCATATATGCATTCAGTTCTGAATTCTCACCGCGTATTTCCACTTTCAGACTGGCACTGTCAGCTATAACATTACGGCCGCTTCCTGCATGAAGTTCACCCACATTGACACGTGTCGAGCCTCCCGAATGTCTCGGTATCGCATGTAGATTTAATACAGCACTTGCTGCTGCAAGCATCGCATTTTTACCTTCTTCAGGATGTCCGCCGGCATGTGAAGCCAGACCTTTAAATGTTACATCCAGCTTTGAAGTAGCGAGGTATCCGTTATTTGAAGCAAGGAACTCATTGAACGGTACACCTGTACCGATATGAAGGGCCATAAAATAATCCACATCATCCACTACACCTGCTTCTACCATCGAGCGTGCACCGCGTACACCTTCTTCTGCCGGCTGGAATATTAATTTAATTTTCCCCCGGAGCTGATCCTTGTTTTCACTAAGAAGTGTTGCAAGACCGAGTCCGATAGTTGTATGCGCATCATGACCACACGCATGCATATAATTATTGACAGAACGGAAATCTTTTTGTTTCGGCACATGACTTTCCTCTGTCGATTCATAAATCGGAAGAGCGTCCATGTCCACTCTGTATGCAACCGTAGGGCCGGGCGCTTTAGTATCCAGTATGCCGACAACACCAGTATATCCATCCTTTAAGTAAGGCAGAAATTCTTCAAGTGCACCGTTTTCTTTTGCCCATTCATAATGTTCAGCAGTTTCTTCATCATCAGGTTTCCCCATACAGTAATCCGGATTCATTACTTCACGGCCGAGTTTCACTTCATAACCGAGATCTGTCAGTCTTTTTGCCACGAGGGACGCAGTACGCATCTCCAAAAACCCTACTTCCGGATGCTTATGAAAATCACGTCGCCATTCAATTAATGTACTCTTTAAATCACTCATTCTTTTCACTCCAAATATTATATTATCCTTATAATTATATCACTTTAAATAAAATTATTGTCTCAATTTTAAGATAAATCGGAAATCTACTGTTTTCGAAATATATTTTTTGTCGTACCTATATGATTAGATAGTAGATTTTATGATGAATAATAGTATAATAACCTCATCAGTGATTTATAATTATATTTCTCTAAAAATGATATGAATCCTGAAATTGGCACACTCATTATAATCTAACAAAAAATGAATTCTCTTCGATTTTGTTAAAAAATATGTGATAATAGTATGATGTATAAATTTAAAAAGTTATCGTTATATATGTCACGATAGCATTATTCAATAGAGAAAGTAGAGGTAAAAATGAACAAATTAATTTCCGTTATCACTTCTGCCGAAAACAATGAAAAGTATTTAAATCAGTCACTTGATTCTTTGTTCAAACAGACTCATGAAAATTTTGAAGCTGTTATTCTTCATTCAAATATTAGTTTACTGAAAAAACATCTGGACCAAAAATACATTGAAGATAATAGATTCCGTTACATCGAACTTCCAGCAGTATCAACAATTGGATCTGCCCGTAACATTGGTCTTGAGCATTCACAAGGGGAGTATATTTATTTCTTTGACAGCGATGACTATATACCGGAAAAAACACTTCAAATTCTGCATGACAGCATTGGAGAAGCACCAATAATCAGAGGTCATATTAAAGCGGCAGACTTCAGTTCAAGCAGTGCTGTAATATTACCCGGACTGCATCAAATTAAGACATTCTCTGCCAGAAAATTTAATCTTATAAAAAATAACTCAGCCCTGAATTTCTTAATATCAAAAGAAATAATTGATGATAATAATCTACAATTCAATGAGAATTTGGTAACATACTCTGATTTAACATTCATGGTGCCATTGCTTGAGAAGATTGAACTTGTTCCCTATGTCGGAGAAGCTATTTACTTCCGCAGAAGAAAAAATGATCCTATCAATAACCCGTCTCTTCGTCAGTTACCTGTCGAACAGCTGGCCAAAGATCTTTTCAGCGCCTACAACATTCTGAAAAGTAATGAACTCAGTCCTGATGCTGAAAAATTTTTGGATAATAAGCTTTTAAATTTCTATCGTAGAAGACTGATTACTGAATTCAAAGATGATAATGTTATCGACTACTATTTTGAAGGACTTTCAGAAAGTATCAGTAAAATCGATTCCAGTATTATACAGAATAAAGACTTCGTACTAAAAAACGATGTTAGGGCAATCAAAACAAATAAAATAAATGTATTTAAAACATTAAGTAATTTTCACCATTTTCTTAGAGACATTTATCACGGCTTTGACTCTAAAAAAGGCCGTAAAAGTATCCTTTACAAAAGGTTTTTCTCTAAATTAAAACTTAAAAATAATCTTGTAGTATTTGAAAGTTTTCAAGGGAAATCATACTCTGACAGCCCTAAATATATTTACCAGTATATGTTGAAAAATGATAAAAATTATGAATATGTATGGGTTAAAAACAATGATTTTCATATACCCGGCCGGCCGAAAACAGTAAAACGCGCCTCACTTAAATATTACTACTACATTGCACGGGCAAAATACATCGTCAGTAATGTAAGGATGCCGAATAACTATATTAAACGGAGTGACCAGGTATTTCTTCAAACCTGGCATGGAACACCTCTCAAAAGGCTCGCAGGGGATATGGAAGATGTTCATATGCCCGGCACAAATTCAGCCAGGTATAAGAGGAATTTCAACCGCGAGACAAGTAAGTGGGATTATTTAATTGCACCCAACCAGTATTCTGCTGATATATTTAAAAGGGCTTTCTGGTTCGATAATACAATGCTTAACACCGGTTACCCAAGAAATGATGTATTAACGAATAATAATGATGTGAACCTTATAAACAGTTTGAAGAAACAGATGAATCTTCCTTCTGATAAAAAAGTGATTCTATACGCACCCACCTGGAGAGATGATGAATTCTATAAAGTGGGGAAATACCGTTTTACCCTGCAGCTCGACCTTCAACGTATGAAAGAAGAACTCGGTGATGATTATATTATTCTTCTCCGTATGCATTATGTGGTTTCTTCTAACATTGATTTGACCGGTCTTGAGGACTTTGCATATGACTTCTCGAGCTATAACGATATCAGTGAATTATATTTAGTATCTGACATTCTGATTACAGATTACTCTTCAGTATTCTTTGATTATGCAAACCTTAAACGTCCAATACTGTTCTACACTTATGATATTGAAAAATATCAAGGACAGTTGAGAGGTTTTTATATCGATATGGCAAAGGAACTCCCTGGTCCTCTATTAAGCACGAATGATGAAGTACTTGATTCAATCAAAAATATACAAGATGTTCAAGAAAATTATAATGAACGTTACACAACATTCTATAACCGCTTCTGCAGCTGGGATGATGGGAAAGCATCAGAAAAAGTTTTTAAAGATGTATTTGAAAAATAACTATTTATATAAAGTACGCTTAATCTTTGTGATTAAGCGTACTTTATTTCTCATTCATTTTTCTTTATAATATCATAATGACTAAATTTTCTGACAAGAGGTGGTTTTTTGGATTTCAATAATCAACTAAGTGATATGTTAAACATGCTCGAAGAAATTGTTAACATGGACAGCGGTTCTTATGATAAGGAAGGTATCGATGCTTTTGGAAAATATCTTCAAAACCTTTACTCGGCAATAGGATTTCAAACAGAGGAGGTCCTAAATAATGCGGCAGGGAACAACCTTGTGATTAAACACAAAGACGCAGAGAATCCTGAGATAATAATCCTTGCACATATGGACACTGTATTTACGAAAGGCACTGCTGAAGAACGTCCATTTACTGTCAAAAAAGAAAGAGCATATGGTCCCGGAGTAATAGACATGAAGGCCAGCCATGTAATGCTTTATCACACTTTAAAATATCTAGTTGAGCAGGGGGATAATACATATAAAAATGTAATACTGGTATTTAACAGTGATGAAGAGATTGGATCTAAAACTTCTAAAAACCTCATCATTGAAAAATCAAGAGGGAAAAAATATGCACTTGTTCTCGAACCGGCGAGAATCGACGGCTCTATCGTCAGCTCAAGGCGGGGGAGCAGCAATTACCAGTTAAATATTACCGGTGTTGCAGCACATTCAGGAATTGAACCCGATAACGGGCGCAGTGCCATTAAAGAACTCGCACATAAGATTTTTAAAATTGAAGCATTGTCCCGTCCTGAAGAAGGACTACATGTGAATGTTGTTCAAATTTCAGGTGGGAAAGCATCTAATATCATCGCACCAAATGCCACTGCATCGGTAGACGTCAGAATATCCACACAGGCGCAAGGGGAGTGGGTGGACTCCGAAATTAAAAAGATTGTGGCACAAGCAGATGTTGAAGGTACAGTCATCGAACTTTCAGGCGGGTTGAACAGACCACCTATGGAATTTACAGAAGGTACAGATTCACTCGTTCATCTGATTCAAAGAGAAGGGCGTAAACTAGGAATTGAAGTACAGCATACTGCGACCGGCGGTGGCTCCGATGCCTCTTTTCCGGCCGCGATTGGTATTGATACAATCGATGGTCTCGGCCCTGTCGGCGGTGCTCAGCATAGTGACGATGAATACCTGGAAATTAATACCCTGACGGAAAGAACAGCACTGTTCACAGAATTACTTAAGAGTATCGGACATTTAAATTAAATAAATAAACTGACATTTTAGAATCAAAAAATCTTCACAATATAAGGTATTGCAGGATTTCTTCAGAGATTCGAAAAAATAAGGCTCGAGGTGTTGTCACTATGTTTGCACCTCGAGCCTTATTTTGCATCATACACATTGCCGGCATTTGATTACGCATTTGATTACGTTCATAATATTTAATATTCATTATGCATGTCTCCTGACCTTGTTTCACGTGAATCATCTGTTAATACTTAAAATTATATCATCAGCTCGGTACAGGATTCGAAATTTCCCATACTAATTTCTATCTATTTTTCATAAAAATGATTAAACACTGTATGAATAGGTTATAAACAGTATATAAATTGCATATGGCTTCTCTTTATTAATTTCCCAGGAAAATAATAGAGTAATATTACCACTTAAGTTATAACACATATCGTTACTTTAAAAAGCCTTTCAAATCAACGTTTACATAAAGCAAAGAAACGATAATATAACGCTTATATATGATGTAACCGCTATTTTTCTGTGAATCTAAATTGCACTCATTATGTAATTTTGTTACCATCATGAAGTTATATCTTTATGCAGATTAATTTAAGAGCAGTATACACTTCAATACTATAAATAATACTTAAAGGAGCAAATTAATGAACGATTCTTCAGATTCAAATAATAAGAAATTATCGGGTGTATTTAAAGTTTCGGTAATTATAGTTGCCATAATCGTTATACTCGGCGCTATTAATCCAACCCAATTTGGTGCTGTTTCAGGTGCCATTTCCAACTGGGTCAGCAATCACTTCGGCTGGTACTATATGATTATTACATCAGGGATGTTATTCTTTTGTATATTTCTCATATTCAGTCCAATTGGTAAATTAAAACTCGGTAAACCGCATCATAAACCGGAGTTCAGTACACGTTCATGGCTGACAATGCTGTTTAGTGCCGGAATGGGGATTGGTGTTGTTTTCTACAGTACATCTGAACCTATCTCGCATGTGATTGCACCTGCTGTTGCAGATGCGGGCAGTGATGAAGCGATACTTGAGTCCATCCGTGCGACAATCTTCCACTGGGGAGCACATGCATGGGGTATGTACGGGGCAGTCGCTCTTGCTCTTGCATATTTCCAGTTCAGAAAAGGTGAGTCCGGGCTTCTCTCAAAAACACTTCGTCCGATTCTTGGTGACAGAGTAGACGGTCCAATCGGTACATTTATTGATGTATTAACGGTTTTCGCTACTGTAGTAGGTGTCGCTGTGTCCCTCGGTCTCGGGACAACACAGGTAAACGGCGGATTGAACTACCTGTTCGATGTTCCAATTAACATTACAGTACAGGGAATCATTATTATCGTAGTCACATTCTTATTCCTGGGAAGTGCATGGAGCGGGCTAAGTAAAGGAATCAAATACCTTAGTAATTTAAACATGTTTTTAGCGTTGATCCTTCTCCTTGCAGTGTTATTCCTTGGACCAACTATGGTTATTTTGAATATGATTCCAACAGCAACGGGTGAGTATATTAACACTTTTATCTCTAAAACTCTGGATGCAGCACCACTGAATTCCAACCAGAATGAGTGGCTCCAGACATGGACAATTTATTATTGGGCATGGTGGTTAAGCTGGAGTCCGTTTGTCGGTATTTTTATCGCGCGTGTTTCAAAAGGACGTACAGTAAGAGAATTTGTTCTTGCCTTACTGACTGTACCTACAGCAATCGGTATCATCTGGTTTACAGTATTCGGTGTAACAGGTATAGAAATGGCAGAACAGGTGCCGAGCATAATAGATTTCGGTCCTGAAACACAGCTTTATGCAATATTCAATGAAATGCCGCTAAGCATACCATTATCAATACTTGCAATTATATTAGTATCCTCATTCTTTATTACATCTGCAGACTCCGCAACATTTGTTCTCGGAATGCAGACTGCATACGGTTCACTTCGACCGTCTGCTTTCATTAAAATTGTATGGGGAATTGCATTATCATCAATCGCGTTTATCCTGCTGCTCTCAGGCGGAGAAACCGGTCTTGAGGCATTACAGTCTGCAGCGATTATTGCTGCACTGCCATTCAGTTTTGTCATTATCATGATGATGTATTCGTTCTATAAAGATGCCAATAAAGAAAGAAAACATTTAGGTCTTACGATTACACCAAACAAACACCGTTTAAAAGAATATCTTGATGAAGAAGAAAAGAAATATCAGGAACAAAAAGATGCCGGTGTAGACGAAAGAGACTTATAAAACGTAAAGATCCCTGCTGAGATTTCAGCAGGGATCTTTACATTTACAATACATATACTGATTCACTTGTTTATTTTTTTATAAAAGTTTTCTCTTCCTCAATGCTGTTACTTGATTGCCTAGTTAATTACGGTCTGAAAATCTGTTCCTCCAGATTACAGCATAGTGGACAAATACTAAATAAATACAATGTCCTGTAATCCAAACAATAAAACCGGCAGAATTAATTATAAATATTTCACGCTCCGCTGCCAGTGTAAGAACAAAATACAGAGCACCGAAAATGATTACACTAAATATAATTGAGAATCTATAAAATTGATTTAAACGGCAGTTAATATTAAGCAGAATAATATATACTATCATTGACACAATTGTATGATACGCCATTTCTTCAAAGAAAGTAACTGATTGATAATCTCTTATAAAATCAACATTTAACAGCAGACTTGAAGTCACCGTATTAAAGAAAATATCCATTATACGCATAGAGTAATACAATATTAAAGTACTGACAATAACAACTGCTGCATCGTAAAAGTAACGCATTCAACCGCCTCCTGTAACACATACTACCCATGAGACCCGTACCGAAACGTATTCGGTATTAAAATAACTGATTGGTGCTGCTATATACCGGGTAGAGAATATAAAATACGATTATTTTTTGAGGGGAGACATTCATATGTCAGATGTCAAAAAGGCTGTAGAAGAACTGGATGGCTGGGAACTTGACGGTGAGAGAATACGAAAGAATTTTAAGTTTAATCACTATCTGGACGGTTTGGACTTTGTCAAAAAGGTGGGCGTGTATGCTGAAGGTGCCCAGCATCATCCGGGTATTTCAATTGCATACACAACAGTTAAAATCTCATGGATTACATTCTCTAAAAAAGCACTGACTGAAAAAGATATTACCGCAGCAAAAGCATGTGACAATCTTTATAAACTTTTTTAGACGTTACGATTAGATATAAGCGGGTGATGCTGTTGAAATATTCTAAATCGAAGATAAAGTCCTGCTTTTTGAACCTGGACCGAAAGTCGTTTATGGATATACACCAGGAATCTGCATATTTTGACCGGGCTGTGCCAATAGGACACGGGCAGACAATCTCACAGCCGAGTCTTGTTCTTAGTATGACACTGTATTTAGATCTTGAACCGGACAGTAAAGTTCTTGAAATAGGGACCGGATCCGGCTTTCAGACTGCACTGCTTGCTGAACTTTCCCGTGCAGTCTATACAATTGAACGGATTAATGCACTGTATATAAGGGCGGAGGAACGTCTCACAGCACTTGGATATTCCAATATTCATTTTCTTCACGGTGACGGACATTCAGGATGGCAGGAACACGCACCATTTGACAGAATTATGGTCACTGCAGCAGGCGGGGAAGTCCCTCAAGCCCTTATTAATCATCTTGCACCGGGCGGCAGAATGATTATTCCTGTAGGCGATACATTTCATCAGGAACTGAAATTAATCACAAAAAGCAGAAACGGAGAGGTTGCGCATTCTTTTATTGAGCATGTAATGTTTGTGGAATTTAAAAGCGGGACTGAATAAGAAAACGGGCATCAGCCCGTTTTTTTATTCATCAAATTTAATTTTTTTGAATCTGAATGCGGTAATAATTAATACAATGATTAATAAGAGACCCATGTAACCAATAGCACCATAGAAATGAGATACCAGATCAGTGAACCCAATACCGCTTAACAATAAACCAACAATAAGTGTGACTGCAAGCACAATATTGAAACGTTTTGTCTCAACCGGGATAAAACGGCTGACAAACGCAAAGAACATACTGATTGCTGTATTAAAGATCATACCGAATATGACAACAGCCATGATGATTCCAAGAACAGGGGAGATATCATTTACAATACCGAGCATCGGCATCTCTAAATGCCCGACTTCTTCTATTTTTGAGAAAATCGCAAAGTAACTCAGCAGAATCAATGCACCGAGACCCAGACCGCCAACCAGGCCGCCGAGTGCTGCTGTTCTCCCATCTTTTTCTGCACTCCCCATTACAATCGACATCGCAGCACCGACAGAAGTATTAAATGCAGCATAGTTCAAACCTGCAATAAACCAGTTTGGAAAGAATGGGCCGTGGCTTTGTGCAGTTTCATTTAAATCTGTAAGAGAACTATCCATAGTAACAAAACTGTAAATAGAAATAATGATAACAAATATAATCAGGAATGGTGTAATACTGCTGATTACAGCAATCACTTTATTTACTTTCAACATACCTGTCAGCATCACCAGTACAGCCATCAGAACCGCACCAATAATGTGCGGTACTCCAAACTGCTGATTCAGGTTTGCTCCCGCACCGGCAATCATCACAACGCCGACACCAAACAGGGTAAATACCAGTACACAGTCTACCAGTATCCCTACAACTTTAAAGTGACTGATTTTATAGATCACAGTATTATACGAAGTGGTCTGCGCCTTACTCCCCAGCCAGACCAGCATCATTCCAATATATGCAAAAATTACTGTTGAGATAAGTACTGCAAAAATTCCCGGCAGACCAAAGCTGGTAAAGTACTGAAGCACTTCCTGTCCTGATGCAAATCCAGCCCCGACAATGACGCCTATAAAGGCGCTTGCGGTCATTAACACTTTCATTGTTTTTTTCATGTTTTCCCTCCGCTGATGTGGCAATTCATCGTAATATCTAACTTATTTTTTGTATACCTGTGAAAATATATTTCAATATTCACTCTACTACAGACCGTTCAATAATGAAACCGTATTATCATTTTACTTTTCTTAATTTTTTGAAGGATTTTTAGGTTTATCACGTTTCTTCCGCATTGTCATATTATCATTGTATCCCCATATATACGTCAGGATAAAAGCAGCAGCCAATGTGATAAATGTGACAAGCACTGCATACCAGAAGTTCGCTGTGATACCGTTCTCCGGATCGATAAAGGACGGCAGACCAATCACAGAACCGATAATACTCCACATATTAATACCAAACAGACCTGTCAGAAGACCGCCGAGTGCACTGGCAATACTTGCACAGATAAATGGTCTTCGAAAGCGCAGATTAATACCGTAAATTGCGGGTTCAGTAATCCCACAGAATGCTGAAAAGGCACCCGCATAGCCGACTTCTTTAATCTCAGGCTTCTTCGTTTTTACAGCGACCGCAAGTGCAGCACCGCCCTGTGCCACAATTGTCATACTGACCATTGCTGATAAATAACTGTAGCCGAGTGTCGCAAAGTCATTGACGTAAACCGGAATAATTCCCCAGTGAAGTCCGAAAACAACCAGTATCTGATAGAAACCGTTAATCACAGCACCAAATACCGGTGCATTTACATTCAGCATATATTCGAGACCGTTAGCCAGAAGAGATGAAAATCCAACCAGTACCGGTCCCGTAATGATAATCGTCGCCGCACCGACGATGCCGATAACTGCGATAGGTATAAATATCGCCTGAATATACGACGAAACCCAGCTTTTCAGCCAGTTTTCAAGGACTTTTACCATCCATGCTGCAAGTATCATCGGGAATATGGAGTATGTATACTCAATAAAAGGAAAGTCGAATGATCCGATAGATAAAATACTCATCTCGCTGCCCGCAGCCTCGAGAACTGTCGGATGAATAATCACACCGCCGATTACAGCTGTAAGTATGGGATTTCCGTTTAACTGCTTCGCTGCATTATACCCGATTAAAACAGGCAGGAAATAAAACACAGCATCCGACATTGCGTTAATAATTAAATACGCAGTTCCACTGTCCGTTATGAGGTTGGAAGTCGTCAAAAGTGCAAGCAGTCCTTTAATAATACCGGCTGCTGCAAGAATGCTGATAATCGGCATCACAGATCCGGTAATCACACCGATCAGCCGGTTAAAATTATGTCGTACACTTTGAAAAAAAGTTCTTTCTGCATCAGATTCATCTCTCTCATTTGACACATCCCGGTCTTCTGAGGATAACTGATTAATGACAGATTTATAGACATCGTCAACTGCAGAGCCGATCACAACCTGATACTGCCCGCTCGCTTCCACAACACCCATCACACCCGTCAGCTGCTCAATCTCATTTGTTTCTGCCTGCGTTTTATCCTTTAAATAAAATCGCAGCCGGGTGACACAGTGAATCACATTTTCAATATTACCGGCGCCGCCGACACCGGCAATAATTTTCTCTGCCAATGCATCATAATTATTACTCCCCATCAATAACACCCTTCCTCTGACTCGTAAACTACCGAATTTTTGATTACTATTTCCCACTCACAGAACACTTCACTTATATCTATTATATCCTTTTATCTCTTATCTGTATTTTCTTGATCTCAATAACACATTCGAAACTAGGGCAAGTACCGGAAGCTCTACTAAAGGTCCTGCCACGAGCACAAACGCAACAAGCGGTTCATCCGGAAATGCTGCGATGACAATTCCGAGTGCAAGTGGAGAATTCCTTGCGGCAACAGTCATATTCAGACTGACCAGATTTTCATAGCTGAACTTAAATATTCTGCCGGCTGTTTCTGCAACAATAAAATTCACAACGAAAAATAAAAGAAGCGGTATCAGAATTAATATCATAATATCAAGATTTTCAAAGAGCACACCACCCTCTGAAGCAAACATCGCCGTAACAGCGAGTGACAGCAGGAATATCTGTGAGGATGAGAAAAACGGAAGAAGTCTCTGTTTCAGGAACTGGTTTTTATTTCTAAATAAATATTTAGTGATATTAGCCAGAATAAAGGGAAGAACGAGTACTAAAAATACACTTTCGAAAACTGTGCCTGCTGAAACTGTTTCAAAAGTACTTGAGAATATCAATAAATACACCGGCAGCAGCACCATCTGCAGTATCAGGTTAACGGGAAGGATGGATGTGGATAAGGACAGATTTCCTTTCGCAATGGATGTAAATATTAAATACCAGTCGGTACAGGGTGTGACAAGCAGCAGTATAAAGCCGAGCCAGAGTGCCGGATGATCAGATAAAAACAGAGCACCGAGACCGTAAGCAAGTAGAGGTGTCCATATAAAGTTAATGATGGTGCTGATACTCAAAAATTTTAAGTTTTTAAATGCAGCCTGCAGATTTTTGACTGGTACAGATAAAAACAGGCCGTACAGCATCAAGAGTAAGAACGGCATGATGAAGTTTTCTGCATAATGAGAAATGAAAGCATTCTGTCCAATCATTAATCCCGTAATCACTGCTGCCAGTATAACCAATGTCTGCATTTTCTCAAATCTACTCATAGCATTTCTCTCCATTTGATTTTTTAAGATTAGTCATCAATCACATCAAGTCCCTGTTTCCTCAGATTATCAAGGCTCGTACGCATATGATTCAGCATCTCATCAGAATGACGCTCCCAGCACTTCAGTTCTGCAATGACTTTCAACGGCTCCTTCGAACGGTACGAACGGGTGGGGTTCCCTGGAAAACGCTTGTCCGTAACATTCGGATCATTTTCGAATATCCCTTCAGGTTCAACGAGATAAATTCTTTCTTTCAAATCACCCTTCGCAAGTTCCGCTCCCCATTTGGCAGCATCGAGCGTTGCGGTAAAGTAAATATAGTTCGCTTTTTTACGTTGATAATTTGACTCATAATTCGGTGTCAGAACATCGCCGATATGAAGTTCTGCCTTTGTTCCGTGAAAAAATGGGCCGTTGTCCGGGCCGTTAGTTGTTTCGTCCATAAAACCACCTCCATTAGTGTATGAATATTATAGTATGTTTCTTTCAGAAGATGCAGTCTGTAATATCTTTTATTTTTATCGTATAATTAAATTAAGCAGATCACAATTTTACATAGAAAGAAGCATATAAATGGATATATTCATACTAATCGCGGTACTCCTGGTCGGAATTATCGTTGGTTTTATCAATATTGTATCAGCCGGGGGCTCCATGCTGACCCTGCCGATGCTGATTTTTTTCGGTCTTCCGTCCAATGTAGCAAACGGAACCAACAGAATCGCAATACTGTTTCAAAACGCCTCTGCCTTATTTCAATTCCATAAAAACGGCCACTTAAACTGGAAGCTCGGTTTATTACTTGCGGTGCCGACAACCATTGCTTCGATATATGGTGCTAATCTGGCTGTTAATATTGCTGAGGACACATTTGATTCGCTGCTGGCAACATTCATGATTATTTTTGCGGTTCTCCTCATTGTGAAACCCCAACGGTTCTTCAAAGGAAAAGTGAATCCTAAAACTTCTCTTGTGCTGTTACTGGCTGCCTTCTTATTAATTGGTGTTTACGGTGGTGCACTTCAGGCAGGAGTCGGGTTTTTCATGGCACTAACACTGGTGATTCTTGTCCCTAAAATCCCTATGGCTGAGGTTCACGGTGTAAAAACCATTGTGACTTTCATCTACATATTTGTCTCCACCTTCGTATTTTTATCCAATGGACTAATTGACTGGAGATTTGCTGCTGCATTGGCTGTCGGCTCTGCCATCGGAGGATTTATGGGCGGGAAGTATGCAAGTATACTGCCGGACAAACTCCTTGAGAGAATATTAATTATTGCGATTGTATTTTTTGCTGCAGTATTACTGCTGAGATAAATAAAGCTGACCCGTTCAAGTGAATGTTCACCAAACGGATCAGCTTTATTTTTAAATTTTAGTTACCTACTTCTATACCTTCTTCTTCAAAGTATCTTAATGCCCCTGGATGGAAATCAATACTGATACCTTCATCCACTCTGTCTAAACTGATAAATTGTGCTTTTTCATGCGCCATTCCTTCAGCATTTTCATATATTTGTTTAGTAATTTCATATACTAAATCCTCAGACAATGCGTCTGAAGCAGCAATCATCGCAAATACAGCAACGGTTTCAACATCTTCTGACAAACCATATGTGCCGCTTTCAACTGTAAATGGTGCATAGAAAGGGTATGCTTCTACAAGTTCGTCGACTTTGTCACCGGCAATCGGTACAATCTGGATATCCGATGTCGCTGATAAACCTTCCACCGCACCTGTCGGCACCCCGGCAGTGATAAATGCTGCATCTATATTACCATCCTGGATACCGCCTGTAGATTCACTGAAATCAAGGTTTTGCGCATTAATATCGTCGATAGTCATGTCGTGAACTTCGAGAATCTGCTCTGCATTTATATATGTTCCAGATCCCGGTGCACCGACAGAAACATTTTTACCTGCAAGATCTTCTACTGATTCTATCCCTGAACCCTCTGTTGTCACAATCTGAATTGTTTCAGGATGCAGCGAACCGACTGCATACAGATGTTCTACAGGTTCTTCAAAAGAGTTTTCTCCGTCAACAGCATATGACGCAATATCAGTCTGCAGAAGTGCCATCTCCACATCACCGTTTTCAATTGACATCACATTCTCTGCCGACCCATTGGAAGATATCGCATCTGCACCCACGTCTGTGTTATTGGTAATAATTGTTGCGATTTCACCGCCGAGCGGGTAGTACACACCGCTCGTGCCGCCTGTTGCGATTTGAATCATATCCGGATCTTCACTTTCATCTGCGACTTCCCCGTCCCCTGATGAATCTTCATTTCCACAAGCTGCAATAATTAATACCAGCATTGAAATTAAAAACAGTTTGAATAATCCCTTGTTTTGCATCTAAAATTCCTCCTCTTTGAATGAAACAACACTTAATCATTATTAAACAGATGATTCTTACATGCTTTTACCACCTCTTGCGCAGAGATTGCACTTCCAAGCCTCCTTTACTATTATTTTTCTATATTACTTAATTCATTGTTGCTTTAGTTTGGCTGCTCTTTTTGTCTCTTGTCATAAACTGTATCACGAGCATGATAATGAAAATTACAAATCCTGCTGTATCTGAATATCCCTCTGGATAAATTAACAATAAACCTGCAATAATTGCGATAATTCTTTCAAACCATTTAACCGGTCGATACCAGTAACCGATTAACCCCGCTCCAAGTGAAACCATCCCAAGCATAGCGGTAACTAGAGAGAAAATGATTTCAGTCGTTGTTGCGTCAATCATCAGAAGGGCCGGATTCAACACAAACATATATGGAATAATAAACGCGGCAATCGCTAATCTTGTTGCATTCAACCCGGTTCGTATCGGTTCTCCTCCGGATATACCACTTGCAGCAAAAGCTGCCAGGGCAACCGGTGGTGTAATGTCTGCAACAATTCCAAAATAAAATACAAACATATGTGCAGCTAAAACAGGAATCGCTGCGTCCAGCTCACCATTCAGTGCAATAATTGCAGGAAGTGCAATCGTAGATGTGATGATATAGTTCGCTGTAGTCGGTGATCCCATACCAAGAATAATTGAAGTAATCATGGTGAAAATCAGTGTTAACATCAACTGAAGTTCCGGTGAGTTGGCAATCACTCCTGCCATAGAAACTAAACTATTACCCAGCTTCAAACCCAGCCCTGTCTTAGTTACAACTCCTACAATAATTCCTGCACAGGCCGTAGCGGCTGCGACACCGAGAGCTGTTCTTGCTCCCTGTTCCAACCCTAAAAAGAATTTCGTCGGCGTAATTCTTGTATCTTTTCTGAATAAACTGACAAGTATGATAGATAAAATACCGTAAACTGCTGCACGTTCAACACTCATGCCCACGAACAGAAAGTAAACAATGGCGATAATCGGAATCAGCAGGTGAATCTTTTTAAGCACGTCACGCTTCTTAGGAATCTCATCATCCGGCAGACCGACTAATCCAATCCTTTTCGCCTCAAAATGTGTCATAATCCAGATTCCTGAAAAATAAAGTAATGCAGGAATCATTGCCGCCTTAGCAATATCCCAATAACTTTCCCCTGCAAACTCAATCATTAAAAATGCTGCAGCACCCATAATCGGCGGCATAATCTGACCGCCGGTTGATGAAGCCGCTTCTACTGCACCCGCAAAGTTCTTATTGTAACCAAGCTTTTTCATCATCGGGATGGTGTATGAACCTGTTGTTACAGTATTTGCAACTGAACTTCCCGAGATTGTCCCGTTCAAGGCTGAAGAAAAAATTGCCACTTTGGCAGGGCCGCCGACACGTTTTCCGGCAATACTGATAGCAAGATCATTAAAATAATTACCGATGCCTGTCTGTACCAGAAATGCACCGAACAGAAGGAACAAAAATATAATTGTTGATGACACCTGAAGCGGGGTGCCTAATATCCCTTCAGTGGTAAAGAACATAGATTGTATTAACTGTTCAAGAGACAACCCGCGGTGGGCGAGTGCACCCGGCATATACGCCCCGAATAATGCATAACCGAGAAACAGAAGCGCAATTACTGTAATCGGAAAACCAACCGCTCTCCGTGCTGCTTCCAGTACGAGAAGAATTGCAAGGCCACCAATAATCATCTGCATGAGCGAAATGCCTCCGAATTGTTGTACGAGGGTGTCGTAGTACACCGGCCAGTATGCACAGACAACGACTGATAAAATCATCAATATGTAGTCATACCATGGGATCGTATCTTTTTTCATCTTTCTTCTTGCCGGGAACAGAAGAAAGATTAATGCCAGTGCAAACCCCAGATGCACTGTTCGTTGAATATATGCAGTAAACTGTCCAAAAATCCCTGTGTAAAGCTGAAAAAGTGAAAAGACAATTAATAATACAAATATGACTGATGCAATAATCCCTTTTAAATTTCTGGTATTGGATTCCGCATCAAATTTTTCCAATAATTCCTGCTGCTCTTTTTCAGTCAGCTCAACACTCTTTTCACTCATACTCATTAACCCCTTTTCTAATGAATAGTGATATTTCTTAATTCAACTACTGTAAATATGTTCTCCCCTTATATTTTCAATTTGTTGACCGAACCTATAAATCGCAATATTCAGATAATAAAAGACGTTATTCTTCACAATTTATTGGCAGACAAATCCATTGCTCCTCTTGATTTGGATGATGATAGTCATATATCCAAAAAAAGGTTGTAATACTTAATTAAAAGTATACAACAATTTTCATGTTTTGTTTATATTTATTCATTAATTTTATTTTTATCTCATTTTTTGTTATTAAAATAACCATCCATTTGCCCTATGAAAATAAAAATGCATCGTCCAATCAAAGGACGATACATTTAATCTTCATTCTTATTTTTAAATTTTGAAATCAGAGTGACAACTAACAGCATCAATACCCATAAAACAATACCGGTACAAATAAACACAATGAGTACCACTGCGTAATCCATTACAGAGTTCAGCTCAAACCAGCCGCTCATCAGAAGGATTGGATATATCGTAACAAGCATCACAAGAAAGTGAACGACACTGCGTTTTACAATACTCCAGTGATTTAAATCATAAATCACCGAGGCACCGCTGACGATGGTAAAAATAATACCTGCGGTAAATGTGCCCTGTGCACTCTCCAGCTGACCGTCATAGTAAAGGAATGCAGCAATAGACATTAAAATCGCAAAAGGAAGCACACTTCGGATAAATACCTGAAACAGCATATTAATCACTCCTTATTCCTCTTTACCCTGTTATTTATCTTTCAATCCAGTAAAAAAACCGGATAATTATAGAGATAATTACCCGGGAAATCTTTTTATTTTACTTCCGGCAGAATTCTATGAAGAATTTTACCGAATAATACTGCACCGATTGATGTCGTGATTAACGTCGATATTGTGATTGTTGCAAAGTTCAGCCAGAAAGGAATGCCGGTCACAGACCACAACATAAAGCCGACAATGATTCCGCATAATACACTGTACTGAACTACGTTAACCCATATATTCTTCACAAAGTAACTGATTGTATACGATATGACTGCGATACTGACACCCACCGCAACATCAATAATACCCAGCGGTGAAAATAAGTTCGCAATGGCAACACCGAGTATCAGCCCCGGGATATACTGTCGGTTGATGAAGGGAATCACTGCGAGCATTTCACTGACCCGGATTTGAATCGCCATCGTACCGATTGGATTAATTACAGTTGTAACAACGTAAATCGCAGCAAGCACTGCATTATAGAGTAATAATTTATTTTTGATAGTATCGTCTCCTTAGTTTTTTATACAGGGAGGTTTTCGAACCTGTGCAGCCGGACAAACTTCAGTCCATCCAACTTTATACATACTATACTATCAGCCTTTTAAATACAATACTGCATAGACAAATTATTTACTTTAACTCCAGTTCCGCTGATTTAACATTACGCTCAATTTTACCCTGATCTGTAAGTACCAGCCTGGATACTTTATCTGCAGTATTCGTTACAACAACAATGACTGTGCTCTCTTTTCCAAGTGCTTCAATACGTGCTCTGTTCATCGTCGCGATTAAATCGCCGTGTTTAATTGCATCGCCTTCACTTACTTTAATATCAAAGACTTCTTCTTTAATGTCGACTGTATCGATGCCCATGTGAACCAGTATTTCGAGTCCATCATCTGTTTCAATGCCGATCGCATGTTTCGTATCTGAAATCAAAGTTACTCTGCCTGATACAGGGCTGCTGATTTCATCGGAATCCGGCTGTACTGCATAACCGTCTCCCATCATTCTGTTTGAAAATACCGGGTCATTCACATCTGCCAGTGACAATAACGTTCCGTCTGTTACAGAAACCAGTGACTGTACTGCAGGTGTGTCATTCTTTTCTTCCTTAATGACAGATGTTTTTTCCTCCTGTAAGGGACCCGCACTCACATTTGCTGTCGCAACGTCGCCCGTTTTCGGCACGCCGAACATATTCGTAATAATAAAGCCTGCTGCAAACACTGCCACACCGACAATCACGTATGTGAGAACCTGACTGAAATCATAGATATACATTAACGGTGACAAAATTACTGCGAGGCCGTATGAGTTGGCCTGGATATTTAATAACGCCAGTACACCGCCGCCGATTGCGGAACATGCAAGCATAATACCGAGCGCTTTAATACCGGAGCGCAGCACGACACCGAAGAGTGCCGGCTCACTCACACCAAGCAGCTGTGTCACTGTTGCACTGATTCCTGCTGTCTTAAATGACGCTTTCCTGCTTCTCAGTGCAAGTGCCAGACACACGCCGGCATTTGAGAAACCGTACATCGCAGCAAGCGTGATTAACGGATTAAATCCTGTTGAAGCCAGCAATGATGTTTCTACAATGATAAACATATGGTGTAACCCTGTCATGACTGCCAGAGGATAGATGAAGCCAATCAGAAGTCCACCGAGACCAAACGGCATCTGTATGAATGTTCTTACCATAGAGATTCCTGCCGATTCAATCAAATGAACGATAGGACCCATCACAAACATAGAGAACAGCATAATAATTAATATGACGAAAAACGGTGTAAATATTAAATCCAATGCGTTCGGCATTATTTTTCTTAAACGTTTTTCGAGTTTCGCACCAATAATACCTGCGAATAATGATGTCAGAATACTTCCCTGATAACCCACAATCGGAATGAAACCTGCCACCATAATCGGATCTGCGTCACCGCCCGCTACTTCATAAGCATTCGGCAGGGCAGGGGACACCAGCATCAGACCAATCAAGAAACCAATAATTGGCGTTCCCCCGAAAGTTCTGAATGCACTCCATGATATAAATGCCGGCAGGAAACCGAATGCTGTGTCTGTAAGTACGCTGACTATCGTCCTTACATAATCCGGAATCATATCCGGCGTTAAACCGAATGCACCCAACACCGATTCATTAAACACAACACCCTGAAGACCGAGGAATAACCCTGTTGCACCAAGTACCGGTATAATCGGTATAAATACATCCGCAAGCAAACGAATGGCCCGCTGTATTCCTTTTTGGTTATTCTCCTTCATTTCTTCCTTCGTTACTTCTTCAAATTCACTTATCTTATTCATTTCTTCATACACGTTATTTACAATACCCGTGCCGAGAATAATCTGATATTGACCGCCGGTATAAAATATTCCTTTTACTTCATCAATTTCCTCTATGTCTTCATCATTGATTGCCTTACGGTCCTTAACCGACAGTCTTAGTCTGGTGGCACAATGTGTGGCACTTTCAATATTATCTTCACCGACAACATTCACTATCTCTTCTGCAATCTTTTTGTACTTATTTTCTTTTGACATATGATTCACCTCTCTTTATTTGGATACAAAAACTAAACTTCCACCAACACTGCTTCGTAAGGCTTCAACTGTAATCTGCATTCGTTAATATCGAACTGATCATAATTACTGATAATGACACGCCTCGGCGCATTATCAAATGTATAATTTTCTGTCTGATTGGACAGATTCACAACAACCTGCAGCCTTTCATTTTGATGCTGTCTTCTATAACTAATAATGTTTTCTGATGCTGAATCATCCGCTTCGAACTCACCGTATATCAGAGTGTTACTATAAACAGAATGATTTCTGAGCTGGATTAATTCTTTATAGAAATCAAGTAATGAAGACTCCCTGCCGGCAATTGTATCTACATTGATTTCTTTATAATTCTCAGTAAGCGCGAGCCACGGCTCTGCCTTTGAAAATCCGGCATACTCCTCCGCATTCCACGGGAAAGGGGTACGCGTATTATCACGGCTTCTTAAGTTAACAAAATTCAACGCTTCTGTTTCACTGAATCCTTCTTCCATTGAGCGGTAGTAATTATCGATACTTGAAATATCATTGAACTCTTTGATGGAAGAGCGTTCAAAATTCGTCATTCCAATTTCCTGGCCTTGGTATATAAACGGTGTGCCTCTTAAGAAAAAGTACATCAGAGCAAGTGCACTTCCGCCAATTTCATTATGATAACGCTCATCCTTGATGAACTTCGACAAGGCACGCGGCTGATCATGGTTCTCGATAAAGTTTGCACCCCAGCCGACTTTTTGTATGGCATCCTGACTTTTAAAAAGCAGTTCTCTGAAATCTTTCGGTGTCCAGTTGGTACGTTTAAACCAGTCACTTCCGGACTCCACATCAATATCTGCGTATTTAAAATCAAAAATCATTGAGAAGTAACCGTCTTCCCCGATAAAATCATCAAATTCATCGTATTGGACACCCGGTGCCTCACCGACAGTCACGCAGTCGTACTTATCAAATGTTTCTCTCTTCAAATCCATTAAAAACTGATCAAGCCCCGGTCTATTTCTTGTTTTATATTTACAAGTCACGAGGTTATCATTCCCATCAGCAGGCAGACTCTCAAAATCCTGATCTTTCTTCAAAAACGTAATGGAGTCAATCCGAAAGCCGGCAAGCCCTTTATCGAGCCATCTGTTGATCATTTGATAAATTTCTTTTCTAACTTCAGGATTCTCGAAATTTAAATCCGGCTGTTTTTTATCAAACACATGCATATAGTATTTATCCTCACCCTGTACTTTCTCCCAGACACTGCCTCCGAATATGGAACGCCAGTTGTTCGGCGGCATCCCGTCTCGGCTGTCTTTAAATATATAGTAGTCTCTGTACTTACTCTCAGGATTTTTAAGTGCCTCTTTAAACCATACATGCTCATCAGAAGTGTGATTGATTACAAGATCAAGGATTAATTTAATTCCGTAATCAGCCGCTTTTTTAAGCAGTTCATCCAAATCCGACATTGTACCGAATTCGGGATTCACATCCTCATAATCAGAAATATCATAACCATTATCAACCATCGGTGATTTAAAAATTGGACATATCCAAATCATCGTAATACCAAGGTCATTCAAATAGGGCAGTTTTTCAATGATCCCTTTGATGTCACCGACACCATCATCATTTGAATCATTAAAACTCCTCGGATAAATTTGATAAATGACTTCTTTCTGCCACCATTTTGTTTCCATTTTTTCATCTCCTGTAATTATGGTATCGATACCATGTTTTTTAATTTTTAGGACAGCCGCAGCTGTCCTTTTTTATACTGATTTTCGTTCTACAATTTCAAGCATTAACCTGTCTTCGTTCACTTCATATGATTCTTCATTTAATAAACTGATTAATAAATGCACAGCTTCCTCACCAATCGCCTGGACAGGTTGTGATACTGTCGTCAATGGCACCTGTATCATAGAGGTGAGCGGCTGGTTGTCATAACCCATCACTGCAATATCCCCGGGCACCTTCACTCCCGCTTCAATAAATGTATGAATCAGGCTGATTGCCACCTCATCACTGCTTGTAAATATCACCTCAGGCCATTCATTCTTCGGTGAATTTAAAATGCTTCGTCCGAGTTTAAATCCATCATCAATCGTGTGGACATTGTTGTATATTCTGCTGTCATTCAGTTCAATGTGATGTTCATTCAATGCTTTGATAAATCCATTTTTTCTTGAAGAACCATGTTTCGACTTCGAAAATATACCGCCTGTACAATAGCCGATTTCCGTGTAGCCTTTATCAAGCAGGTATTTAATCGCCAGATACGTTGCTTCTTCCTGATCTGTCGCCACAACCGGGAGTCCTGATTTTTTCAATGAAATATCTCCGGTTACCACAATCGGTCCGTACTGTTTGTATTGCTTGATAAGGGATATGTCATTCTCTATAGAACACATAATTATTCCGTCAATCGTCCTCTGCTTCAGCATATCAAGCAGTCGTACTTCTTCTTTCGGATCATCATAAGTCTGCAGTATTAAAGTGTGGTAGGGGGTCGGTTTAACGACCTGCTCAATCGCATCAATGAGGTAGGAAAAATAAGGATTTGTAATCCGTGACACAATAATTCCAATTGTATAAGACTTATTCGAACGCAGCTGTGTTGCTGCGGCATTCGGTGTATAATCCAGCGCTTCCATAGCCTTCTGAATCTTTTCTTTCTTTTCATCAGAGATATAAGGGTGGTTATTTAAATAGCGTGACACAGTTGTTACAGACAGCCCCGCATGTTTTGCCACTTCCTTAATAGTTGCCATAGAATCACCTCATTTATGGTATCGATTTCATAAACAGTATAAATTTCTTCTTTGTTTCTGTCAACAGACTATTTCTTATTTTAATTTCTGAATATGGTAGTTTAATATCTTTTCTATTCAATTTCTATTGACTTTAACCTACTCCATCGTTTATACTACCTAACGGTAGGTAGGTGAATTAAATGGAAACCAATATATTTAAAAATAGAACATTTCTACTGTTATTCTTAACCAGTATTTTTGCCGTTACAGGATTCAGTATGTTTTTGACTACAACAACATGGTACGTCATCAGGGTACTTGATATGCCGTCTATGCTCGGCTGGGTGCTGATTGCGATTACTGTACCGCGTCTTGTAATGATGACTTACGGCGGGGTTTTGGCGGATAATTATAAAAAGACTGTCATTATGTTCGGAACGAACTTAAGTCAGGCGGTCATACTTGCTGTAATGACAATTTTAATTTTTACAGATCAGCTGAATATTGTATGGCTTCTGATTCTCGGCGGCCTTTTCGGTATGCTGGACGCATTTTTCGGCCCGGCGAGTACATCAATGATTCCTAAAATATTTAAAAAAGGATCATTTCAAAAAGCAAATGCATACTTCCAAAGTGTCGATCAGGTATCGTTTATACTCGGGCCGGTACTGGCGGGTGTTATTATGGAGTTCGGCTCGGTGTCGACCAGCTATTTAGTCGGTGCCATACTGATTGCGATATCTGCAGTTCTCGTATTCCCGCCGTTTATTAAAGAGGGTCCGGTTGAAAATGAAGTGAAACAGACACCGATGCAGAACCTTGTGGAAGGCTTCAAATATGTCAGAAGCTCAAACTTCCTGATGATCGGTATTTTAATACTCATCACATTAAACTTCTTCATATTCGGAACGCTGCACATCGCAATGCCGCTTCTTGTCGATTTATTCGGCGGTACACCGATTAACCTTTCATATATGGAAGTGAGTTTAAGTATCGGTATGATTATCGGTACAATGATACTCGGCAACTATGTTGTAAATAAAAAAGGGCGGACCACATTATACGGTCTGCTGGCGACGACTGTATTCTTCCTGATATTCAGTGTTGTCGGAAATCTCGGCATGTTGACATTCGTTCTGCTCTTCATCGGATTATCTATGTCATTTGTCTTTATTCCGTTCTTTACAGCTGCACAGGAAGTGACAGACAACCGGATGACCGGACGTGTCATGAGTCTGATCTTCCTCGCAATGAACGGCTTTGATCCGATTGCCTATGCCGTTGTATCCGGTCTGACTGGTGCAGGTATTGCTGTACAGACTGTGTTAACCGGTTTCGGTATTATCGGCCTGATTGTAGGTCTCGTGATTTTATTCAAAGCGAAGAATTTCCAGAAAATCGTGACATAGGGGGCATATTTTATGGATACTAAAGAAAAAATACTGCAGTCTGCAAGAGAATTTTTTGCGAAGTCCGGCTATGAGGAAACGTCCATGGCTGTCATCGCCAGGAGTGTTGGGATTAAAAAGCCGTCACTCTACGCACACTATAAAAGTAAAGAAGCCATTTTCAAGGCTGTCATGGAACAGGAATTCATCGAATACACTTCAAGTGTCGCTAAAGTCTTGTCCGACACGGATCGACCGGTGAAATCACTGCTGCATGATCTCCTGCTCAGATTCTCACTCTATGATGATGAGAGCAGTTCAGAGTTTTATTACAGGTATTCCAGGTATCAGCCGGCAGACTTAGAGGCGGTGATTGTTCAGAAGTTTGAAGAAAACGAACAGATTATGACTGAGATGTTCAATGACCTCATTCAACGCGGAAAAGAAAACGGGGAAATTGATCCTGCTCTTTCAAACCAGCAGATTTATGATACGTACTTCCTTCTCGTGGACGGATTGTCCACTACACCGGTGATGTACAAAGAAGAATATAAAAAAGAAGGCATCACACACATCTGGGAAGTGTTTGAAAGAGGCATCTCTCCAAAAGAACAGTAAAATATACAGGCTTTACTTACCCCGGTAAGTGAAGTCTTTTTTTATTTCCGAAAAAATTGTCCTTTTTAAAAACGTGTTCGATATATATGTGTGAGGAGGTGAAACACATGCTAAAACAAACATCAGCTAAGTTCTACTATTTCGTCACAAATGACGAAGGCAAAGACGTACTGCGCTCCCGCACTGTATCAAATGTCGATATTCTTGCAAATGATACACAGATTAACGCTCTGGCAGCTGCATTTGAAGCACTCACAGAGGATGTCTATGCGATTGTCGAAAAAGTACAGACTCACGTTATCCGCTAAACACAGATCAACCCGGTTTTAGTAATTACAATTAAGGAGGCACATCATGAACAGAAAATTAATCATTGTATTTAACACTCAGGATGAACGTAAATTCACGTTAACCCTGAACAATCCCAAAACAGGTTTAACAAGCGCGCAGGTTATGGCAGAAGCACAGAAGATCATTGATTCAAGCAGCTTAACACCGTCACAGGGGAAACCAGTCAGTGTTGCATCTGCTAAGATTGTCGAGCAGCAGGAATCAGTTTTAGTTTAAAATGGACTGGATACCTCTTGTGAGTGATGTCGGGTTCCCGGTAGTGATTACTTTCTTCCTGCTTCACCGTATGGAGAGGAAGCTGGATGATTTAATACTCACTATCCGACAACTCTAAGAAATCAGACCGTCACAGTTGTGGCGGTCTTTTTTGTATGCAGAAGTTTAGATGCTCTGATATTCAATATTCACCACCGATGCTGCCTATTTTTTTATTATCCTTACCGGTTATGGAATAATGGAGATAAATCAGACGCAGAAAAGGGGATATCATGGAAAAAGAACAGTTAAAAATTTTTACAGAACAGGGTGTATACTCAGGTGTCTCAATGAGGGATGAAGTGCATTCAAAAGGACTTTGGCATGAAACGTTCCACTGCTGGATTATCAGCAGAAAGAACGGTATTCCAATGATACATTTTCAATTGAGAAGTGCGGATAAGAAAGACTTTCCGGATATGCTTGATATTTCAGCAGCGGGGCATCTTCTGAGTAATGAGACGACAGAAGACGGCGTCCGGGAAGTTCACGAAGAGCTCGGTATTAATGTTTCCTTCAATGATTTAATATATGCAGGAAAAATCCGTGATGAAATATATTTAAATCACTTTACAGACAGAGAATTTGCCCATGTTTATATATATGTGATGCCGGACGGATATGAACCTTCATATCAATTCCAAAAAGAAGAGGTCTCCGGAATGATGGATATTGATTTAAAATCTTTTGAATCATTATGGTCAGGGGAAGTATCTGCCGTTCAGGCAGAAGGACAGATACCCGGGACAGATGATCAGCTGCAAAAAACAGTGCAGACGTTTGATAAAACGCGCTTTGTCCCACATCAGGATTCCTATATCAATCAAGTCATCCATCACATCAAAAAAGTGCTCGATATATGATATCAGCGAATATTCTTATCACTCTTCAAATAACTGCGGATACCCTGTCCGGCAAGAGATTCATCTGAATATCTCGGGATAATGTGGAGGTGGCAGTGCGGTATATGCTGACCGCCTGTCTCTCCTACATTCCACCCAATATTGAAACCATCAGGTTGATACATTTCATCTATATATTCCTTCACCTTCTCAAATAACCTTTTAATTCCCATCCACTCCCCGTCAGTTAACTCAAATGGCGACAGCCGGTGCGCTTTCGTCACTATCACTCCGGACCCTTCAAGCGGTCTGCCGCTTCCTGCATTGTCTTTTAAACACATAAACCGACATACATCATTCTCCAGAATAATTATCTGATTATCATTCAATTCCGGATAGCAGAATTCGCATAACTCCATAAATTCATCTCCTGTCAGATATTTTCTTAAAGTGTAGACATCAATCTGAAATAATAATGCATCACCTTTATATTACATCATCCTGATTTCACACAATAGTCGCACTTTAACATTCCGGGTATACTTATTCCGCTCAATATAATATAGTGTTACTGGGCTTTCAATGCCTTAAAAAATAATATATTATGTCACTGCTTTTATAAGCTTAGGACATCACGTTTACACAGAGTAATCATTATAACCCGGCAGTTAGGGTATATGTATTTATCTCTGTGTTTCATTTCTTAAAAGGAGCTGATATATTTTGAACAAAAATATTAAAACACCATCAATCGGGTATTCCATTTTAGTAATGGCGGTTGTCATACTGGTTATAATGTCGGGTATTGTATTTTTTGATGCCTCCATCGAAATGATGCTGTTGATTGCTTTAATGATCACTATTCCATTTATCTTATACTTAGGACATTCTTATGACCATATTCAAAAAGCAATGTTTTCCATGATGTCAAAAGCCCTGCTGCCGTCAATGATTGTACTGGTGGTTGGTGCCATGATTGGTGCATGGCTCATTTCCGGTACTGTGCCGACACTGATTTATTACGGCATTCAAATTGTTTCACCAACGTACTTTTTTGTTACAGCACTGCTTTTCTGTACAATTGTATCGGTATCTACAGGTACCTCATGGGGAACAATGGGGACTGCAGGTGTTGCTTTAATGGGAATCAGCCACAGCCTCGGCCTCCCGGCAGGAATGTCTGCCGGCGCTATCATCAGCGGAGCATACTTCGGAGATAAAATTTCACCATTATCTGATACTACCAATCTCGCTGCAGCAGTGGTCGGTGCAGATGTCATTGATCACGTTAAACATATGCTCTGGACAACCATCCCCGCATATATACTGACATTCATCGTCTTTTTCATTTTAGGATTGAATTACGGTCAGGGTGATGCAAGTCTCACAGATATTAATGCGATGACAAATTATCTTTCGGAAAGCTTTAATCTCGGCATCATCACACTGATTCCCGTAGTAATTGTCATCTCTCTGCTTATATTTAAAAAACCGCCGATTACATCCATATTTATCGGTGCAGCAGTCGGCGGTGTTGTCGCCATTTTTTACCAGAATGTAAGCCTGTCGGAGGCAATAGATGTCATGTATAACGGGTATGTGGCAAGTTCCGGAATCGAAGTCATGGATTCCTTACTCTCTCAAGGCGGAGTGACAAGCATGTTTAACCTTGTTGCGTTGTTTTTATTCGCCCTTGGACTTGGAGGCATTCTTAATGAGTCCGGAATACTGAACACATTCTTAAAAACGTTTTTCAGTCACGTAAAATCTGTCAGAAGTCTGATCCCAACTACAATGGTGACCAGTTATCTCGCCACCGCAATCATGGGGTCTGCAAGTTCTGCAATGGCTCTCACGGGAACTATGGTGAAACCATTATTTGATAAGCATCGTCTGCAGCCGAAAAACCTTTCCCGTGTCATGGAAGACACCGCCACACAGGGTGCAGCGGCAATCCCGTGGAATGCGAACGCAATCTTTGCAGCGGCAGCACTCGGTGTCGCACCATTAACATTCATACCATTTCTATTTCTGGCATTCTTCACACCGGTATTTTCATTACTGTACGGTTTCACAGGCTTCACAATGACTAAAATGACCGAAGAAGAGATTAAAGAATTGGAGAATGAAGAACAGGATGCATAATATTTAAATCCTTCGGAATATAATTTCGAAGGATTTTTAATTTCCTAACTATCTTTCTATGTAATATAGTTGACAGCATACCATTTATATAGTATCTTTTAATATAAGATAGTCACTGTTGATTGTCTTTTTAAATAATCCACTACCTTATATTAAAAGATAGAGAGGAGGTTCTGCCGTGTCAGTCAGTGATCAAATCATGAAAGGTCTTTTAGACGGGGCTATATTGGGATTAATCTCGCACGGGGAAACATACGGTTACGAAATTACGGAAAAACTAAAGTCCCATCAATTCCCCGATATCAGCGAGGGGAGTATTTATCCGGTATTGCTCAGACTCAGTAAAAAAGGATATGTCAACACACGTATGGTGAAGTCTGACAGCGGGGGACCGAAGCGGAAATATTATTCCATCAGCGAGTCAGGTGCCAAAGAACTTAAGATTTTTACAGAAAAATGGTCAAAACTAAATACAGGTATGAACAGCCTGGTTAGAGGTGATTTAAATGTTAAGTAAAGAATCGGAAAAATTTTTAAGATTGTTTCGGGTTGAAATGATGGCCAGAGGAAAAAAAGATGATGAGATGGAAGAAATGGAAGCAGAACTCGAGGATCATCTGACAGAAGCTGAGAAAGATGGGAAATCAATAAACGATGTTACCGGGGGATCGGTCAAAGAATATCTCAGCAGTATTTCCCGGGAAATGCCTCAGGAAAATCATCTTAAAAAATGGATGACACTTTTCATCGTTTATATGATCGGCATATTTATGACACCGTCATTAATCAGCGGCAGCTTTGACTGGACTGTCAGTCAATTCGTCTATTATGCACTGCTGATCACTCTTGGTCCGTTAGCAATTTATGCCACTTTTAAATATATCATCGTCAATCATACAGACTTTAAGACAGAAAAAATAGATAAGCAGGGAATACTCACAATCATCCTGTTCAGTATTCTGTATATGGGGGTTCTGACGGGCGGCTTATTCCTTGTGAACCGTTACCCGGTTTTTGAGTTATTCACACTTCAGGATAGTACTAACATGATTATCGGCTTTATTTTACTTGGTGTGATAGTAATCACGGCATGCATCATTAAAAAATATTTCTATGCTGTTCTTGCATTCGCACTCTCACTGCCGAATATTATCGCCCAACTGACTACCAACAGTCCGGGCAGTGAACAGTATCTGATTGTTTCAGCCGTTTCACTGTTCATTATAAGCATCATCATTATATTCGGCCTGTCACTTTACACCAAACGAAAAGATGCTGAAAACAAATAACAGACAGAGACCTTGAAGTCACTTCAGGGTCTCTGTTTGCTGTTCCTCTGCCAGGTATTTTGATATATGTGCATCCAGTCCGGCAATCATGCGTACCATTTCCTCTTTCGGATATTTGAAATCTGAATCGACCCATCTGCGGACCATCGCAAAACCCCCGTTCAGATGGTATTCAGCATAATATGCTAATGCTTCATGCCTTCCTCTCTCACCCATAAAACCCGACCAGTTTTCGAGACATGCTGCCTTGAATAAGTCCGTAAGCCTGGCCAGGAAACAGGACGCATGCTCACCGGTAAACAAAAGTCTGCAGAGGTTTTTATTCTCATCAATATAATTAAAAAGTACTCTAAAATAATCATGCAGTTTTAAAGAAAAATTTTCGGTAATCAAATGTTCGAGCTCGAACATCACAGTATCTTCCAGATCATCATATAAATCAAAAATATCAACATAATGGGCATAAAATGTTGATCTGTGGATATCTGCTTTCTCAGTCAGAGATTTAACCGAAATACTCCGAATGTCTTTCTCACTCATTAAATTAATCAGTGCTTCATGTAATGCGCGCTTTGTTTTTCGAACACGCCTGTCATTATTCACAGCATCCATACTCCCATCTCCATTCATCAATATCCGACAGAAATCGGGCGTAGTGTCGATAAACAGACAGTTTCTCCCTGCATTGAACATTGCCGGTGTTTTCCTTACATTTTATAATAAAAGCAGATATACAGCATCTTTCGTAAAGAACATGATGTTGAAGGGAGTAAAACATGAAAACATATAGAGGCATCATTGCTTTATGTATCGTAATATTCAGTGTCATCACTGCAGGCGCCGTCATTTTATTCACAAGAATTAAAACCATGCGCAGCATTAAAAATATTGAAGGTGATTTATATCAGGTCGATTATCATGCCAACTACAAACTCGATGATATTTTAAAAACAGGTGTCAAAAATGTTGATGAACTCGAAGGAATACTGTCGAAAAAACTGTTCTTCGGTTATCCGGTTAAAACAAATGAAAATCTCTTCGGATGCAGTGCTTTTTCTGCAGAAACCCCGGAAGGAAAACATATTGTCGGACGGAATTTTGATTATGCGCAGGCTGCTGCCTTATTGGTATATACCTCACCAAAAGAAGGGTACCGTTCATATTCTATGGTCAACCTCGCACATCTCGGTGTATCTGAGGAAACAGGAACAATGCCTGAAACACTGATTGGCAAATTTTCGATACTTGCAGCACCCTACGGTCCGGTGGACGGACTCAATGAAAAAGGACTCAGCGTATCAGTTTTGGAGTTACAGACCGAACCGACTGCCCAGAACACTGGGAAAACCAATATCATTACGACACTCGCTGTAAGAATGCTTCTTGATAAGGCTGCCAATGTAAACGAGGCGGTCGCTATGCTCGGCACATATGATATGCATTCTTCTGCAGGGATGCCGTATCACCTGCTCATTGCCGACAAGACAGGGCATACTGTTGTAGTGGATTGGTCGGAACAGGAGATGAATATCGTTGATGCCCGCTGTGCAACAAACTTCCAGCTTTCCCCGGGAAAAGATTTCGGTACGGGTATCGGACACGACCGGTATAATGAGTTAAAAGAAACACTGAAATCATCCGCTTCAACACTGACCGCTGCCGAAGCAATGCACCTACTCGAGAAGGTGAGTATTGAATGGAACGGTGAATGGGATACAGAGTGGTCCGTTGTTTATCACCTTGATGATTTCTCCTTAGATATATGTAACGATATGAACTATCAAAGTATTCATCATTTTTCTAAGTGATTAACTCTTCACCCGATGATGTCGTATGAAATACTTTAAATTATGTTTGAACATCTGACATTTGGTTAAAAATAAAATATAAGTTGAGTCGGTACCACTTCAAATTCACAGGAACTTACACGTATAAGTTCCTTTTTATTTACACATTTTGAAACAGCGCAGGATGCCATTGTCTATAAAAACCAGTCAGATTTATATTGAAAACGTTTTATGTGATAATTTTCACAAATAACTGTTTTCATCTTTCTTCTCTCGTGATATATTAATTGTGAAATAAATAACAAACTTTTCTCGAGGGGAGAAAACAATAATGTATCTATCATCAATTATGCCATTTGATAATTTCTTATTATCTACACTTGTGGCAAGCACACCGATTATCGTCTTCTTATTATGTTTAACACTGTTAAAGATGAAAGGTGTATATGCAGCACTGACCACATTAGTGATCACTATTCCGATTGCTACTTTTGTGTTTGACACACCAATCAACATTTCAGCCGGCGGTATGCTGGAAGGGGCTTTCCAGGGACTGCTGCCTATCGGCTACATCATTATTATGGCGGTATGGCTCTATAAAATCTCACAGCACACCGGCCAGTTCAAAATCATTGAAGACAGTATCGCCGGAATTTCACAGGACCAGAGAATCCAGCTGCTGCTTATCGGATTTTGTTTCAATGCCTTTTTAGAAGGGGCTGCAGGATTCGGAGTGCCGATCGCAGTCTGTGCGGTATTACTCATTCAACTTGGTTTTAAACCGCTTCAAGCCGCAATGCTCTGCCTAGTTGCGAACGGTGCTTCCGGTGCATTCGGCGCGATTGGTATACCGATTGGTATCGTGGATTCACTTAATTTAGAAGGCGGCATCACGGCGATGGATGTATCCCAGATGTCAGCACTTATTTTACCGTTCCTTGCATTCCTGATTCCATTTTTAATCATTTTCATGCTTGACGGTTTCAAAGGAATAAAAGAAATACTGCCGGCAATACTCGTTGTCTCTATAGTATATACCGGTCTTCAGACATTCATCATTGTCTTTAACGGACCTGAACTTGCGGATATTATTCCACCGCTCGCAGCAATGGTTGCACTTGCTGTACTTTCAAGATTCTATCAACCAAAAAACATCTTTAGACTGAATGCAGAAAATGTTGAAGCACCTAAACTCAGAACTGTCCGGGAAGTCATTTACGCATGGAGCCCGTTCTATATCTTAACCATCTTAGTATTAATATGGAGTGCTCAATTCTTCAAGGACTTGTTCACAGAAGGCGGAATTTTAAACGCACTCGTATTCAACCTGCCGATACCCGGTACTGCTAATGATATTACCGGCGGACTCATCACTTTGAACGTCAACATCATCGGCGCTACAGGTACTGCGATACTATTGTCTGCTTTGATTACCATCATCATTGCAAGTACAATTAACTTTAAAGAGGCCGGCGGACTGCTCGGCCAGACAACTAAAGAACTATTTTTACCGGTGATTACCATATGTTTGATCCTTGCTATCGCGAGAATCACTACTTACGGCGGATTAACCAACGCAATGAGTCAGGGTATCGCATCGGTCGGAAATGCATTTCCGATATTCTCTCCAATCCTCGGATGGATCGGAGTATTCATGACAGGTTCAGTCGTCAATAACAACACACTGTTTGCACCGATACAGGCTACTGTCGCAACTGAAATCGGCACCAGCGGATCTCTGCTCGTCGCAGCAAACACTGCCGGCGGTGTCGCAGCAAAACTGATTTCACCGCAGTCTATAGCAATCGCAACTGCCGCCGTTCAAAAGGTCGGCGAAGAATCCAAACTTCTTAAAATGACCTTGAAGTACAGTCTGGGTATGCTTGTATTCATCTGTATCCTGACCTTCATACTGACGCTGTTTATTTAACACAAAACAAATATAAATAATTATAAAAATTGATTAAAGAGGGGTAATTCAAATGAACAAATTTAAAGGAAATAAAGTCGTATTAATCGGTAACGGAATGGTTGGCTCCAGTTATGCATTCAGTCTGGTCAACCAGGGAATTGCTGATGAACTCAGCATCATTGATCTCGATACCAATAAAGTAAAAGGTGATGTCGCAGATTTAAATCACTGTGTCGCTTATTCACCGTCGCCGATCAGAATTAACGCCGGCACATACGAAGATTGTAAGGATGCTGATTTAATCGTCATCTGTGCAGGTGCTGCACAGAAACCGGGTGAAACGCGTCTCGACCTTGTAGCAAAAAACACCAACATTTTTAAAGGCATCGTTGATGAAGTGATGAAAACAGGTTTCGACGGTATCTTCCTGATCGCAACAAACCCAGTAGACGTATTATCATACGCTGTAATGAAACTCTCCGGACTGCCTAAAGAACGTGTCATCGGATCCGGAACCATACTTGACTCTGCAAGACTGCAGTATAATATTTCAGAAATCTTTAATGTCGCACCGTCAAGTGTTGATGCCAACATGCTAGGAGAACACGGTGATTCCTCACTCGCACACTGGTCACATGCCAATGTTGCAGGTAAGTCCGTAAAAGAAGTACTCGATAACAAAGATCCAAATGCTGCTGAAGAAATGTTTGTAAAAACCCGCGATGCCGCATACGAAATTATCGAAGCTAAAGGCTCCACTTATTACGGCGTTGCGATGGGACTTGCACGCATCACTAAAGCAATATTCAGCGATGAAAATGCAGTGCTGACCGTTTCCGGATATCTGGAAGGAGAATACGGACATGATGGTGTGTACACAGGTATCCCTGCTGTCATTAACCGTAACGGTATTCGTGAAATCATCGAAGTCGCTCTGGATGAAGATGAGCAGAAGAAATTCGCCCACTCTGTTGACGTATTAAAAGGATTCCAGGCACCTATTGATGAGATATTATAACTAAGCCCCCTCGAAACACTTATATATATTTAACAAAAAAGGCACCTCTACGAGGCGCCTTTTTTGTTTACTGGGTTTTGGTTTTTATTCTTGAAAAAGAACGATACTTTCTGAATAAGGTCCGACTCAATGTTTTAACTCCCAATAGATGATCTATCGAGCAGTTTTTCCTTACGTCCTCTCATAAAGATAAAGTATACAAGAAGAATCACTGTGCATGAGAGGGTACCCACTATCATCAGCATAATTTCTATGCCAAAAGCAGCAGAGACAAACGTGCCGAATAATATACCGACAGGTGCAAAGATTCTCGCAATCAGTATTTTGAATGAAAATACCTGGGCACGTATGCCTTCTGGTACGGTGATTTGGTAGAGATGGGTACTGTAGACATTCCAGAAAGGTCCTGAAATCCCTGCAGCAATCTCAACAACTACTGCAGTATAAATATTTCCTGAGAATGCCAGCAGTATAAATGTCAATGCACCGAGAACTAACGCTGCAATCATGATTTTGATTCGTACCGAAAGCTCGAAATCCGGCAGACTGCCGAGAATCAGTGCTCCGATAATGTAACCGACCGGCCATGATGCTGCGAATATACCATACGTCCATGCATTGCCGTTTAAGTTTTCCATGGCAAAGGGCAGGTACATTGCCTGTGCCGCAAATATACTGAAGTTTGACACTGCCATAAATATACCGAGGTAAATCAAAACCGGTTTCTGTAAATATATAACCGATCCCTTTTTAAATTGTGTCATCCATGAGGTCCTATGATTGATCCGTCTCCCGTCTTCATTAATCATGATAATGAACATCATTGAGGTAACGAGCAGTATGATGACCAGTGAAACAGACAAAGTCACCCCGAGCAGTGCCACAAGTCCCGCAGAAAGCACACCAGCAATTCTCGTCATTTGAATGATCGATGTCGCTCTGGCATTCGCTGAAATCAATTGCTTGTCATCTACGATACTTGGAATCAGTGCGTTTGCTGCAGGTTCGAAGAATGCGATTGAAATTAAAAATGCACCTGCATAAATCAGTATCAGGGTCTCGCTTCCAAGTAATATAAACACCAGCAGAACACTGAAAATCACGAGCCTTAACATTTCAGAAACAATCATGACATTCTTTCTCCGCCACCGGTCAAGATACGGTCCGATTAAAAACTGTGCAAGCATCTGCCCGATGATAATTGAAAGCCATAACGTTCCCATCGCAAGCTTTGAACCGGTTAAATCATAGACCATCCATGATAAAAGAAAAGAGCCGAAGTGATTGGCATAAGTCGATACACCAAGGGCTGTACTTAATAATGAAAAATCTTTATGTCTCATAGAGAATTTCCCCGGTGATTTAAGAGTGAGTATTAAATATCATACTAGTACACTTATTTACAGAGTTTAGAATTTTTTGAAATTAAAACTTGCAATTGACGTTACGTCAGTACGTATAATAAAGCCAGAGAGGATTGATGGATATGTATTCGACAAAAGATACTGCATCACTGCTCAACATTACTGAGCGCACTGTCAGGTATTATGACAATGAAGGAATTGTAACAGCGAGTCTCCGGAAAAACAGCCATCGTTATTTCAGCCGTGAGAAAATCACCGAGCTGTTTGTCGTTTTATTTCTCAAAAAATCAGGATACAGCCTGTCAAAAATCCGGACAGAAATGAAAAACAGTGATGATATACACACCCTCTTCAAAAATGCCGTGACGTATAAGGAAAAAGAGATCAGTAGAGATCTCGGTATGGTGAAAAGTATTAAAGAACTCCTCAATTACTATTCAGAACAGGATGTACACAGTATTAAGGAAATGGCTGAGCTGGAGCAGTTAAAATCAGATACGCTCGCACGCTGTTTGTCTCCGGATGAGCTGAAGGTGGTTCATGACATTTCAAAAATTCAGGCGCAGCACGGGATGGAAGAATCATGGCAGCTTTTAATAGACAGAATCAGAACAACCCATGACTATCAGGGGAATGTAGAGGAATGGTTCCAGCTTCTTGATATTTCATTCCAGGGACATTGGAAAATCATCCTGAAAATATGGCAGCTTGAAGAAAAGTATGAAATGAATTTTTCAGAGCTGATTGACGATAACATCAAGAAAAACATGCGTGTCTTTCTATATCAAAAGTTAGAAAAGGAGGGTTATGATGTATCGTATTAAAAATGTAAACTGGATTAATTTAGAAGAAAAAAAGATTGAAATAAAAGATATCCACATTCCGGGCACTGTCGACTTAACCATTGACGGTACAGGGAAATATTTGATGCCTGGACTCGTAGATATGCACACTCATATTACTCCTGCCAGTGCCAGACATTACTTGTACAGCGGCGTCACATCCGTTCGTAATACCGGTGGAAATTTTGACCTCATTCATTCAATTGACCGTGTCTCGCCGAAAATTTATGCAACTTACCGTTTCATCGACGGAGATCCTGGACTATGGGGACCGACTTCATATGGAAATATCTCGACGAATGATACAGAGCAGGCAGCAGAAGCGGTAGATGAACTATATGAACAAAAGGCACGCTTTGTTAAAGTATACGGCAATATTCAGGAAAATATTCTTAAAATAGTCACTGATAAAAGTCGCTCATACAATCTTGAAGCTGCGGGTGATTTCCTCCAGTCAAAATCTATTGATGCACTGAAAGCAGCCCGTTACGGCGTTACCTGGCTGGAACACGCTTCCGGAATTATTCAAAGTCTGTACCCGGATTTTCATCCGAATATGCCAATTGAGCAGTTTGACGCACTCCGGGCACAGGAGGTTGATGAGGATAAACTGACCGGGGTGCTCAAATCTCTAATTGATCAGGACGTAAAGATTGTACCGACGCTTTCATTATATGCACATTTATCAAAGAAGGGACGCAGTTTTAACGGGGAAGCACTGTCAGATTCGAAGCAGCTTCAGTTATTCGATAATGAAGAAGTGTTTACTGTTAACCGGCAGTTCTTGGAGATTGAAACCTATCTGGATTCTGATTTTATGGAGAAGCAGGCATGGCAGCTGAAAATGGTTAAAAAGATTACGAAAAAATATCTGGCACTTTGCGGTGAAGTGTATATTGGAACGGATGCACCTGCAGGTACATGGGTATACCCCGGACTTTCAATGATTGAAGAGCTGAATGAATTTAAATCTCTCGGTCTTAATGCTTATGAAGTACTTTACAAAGCGACTGTTGAAGCCCGGAAAGTTACAGGAGAGGACGACGGCTATATCCTTCTTAATGAAAATCCCATTGAACACTTTGAAAACATCCTGAATATTGAGTCCGTATTTGTCTCTGGAAAGCATTTCACCCACACAGAGATTGCCGGTCACAGGATTGATGCTGAAAAAATGCACCTGCTGATTGATGAAATCACCAATCAGTAGATGCAGTAAAACCCTTAAACTGTTATGCACAGTCTAAGGGCTGTTTTTAGAGTAATTGTTTTTTTGATGTTTTATTTCTCACCCATCGAATGGTGAGCATTATACCCATTAAGACACCCAGATATCCAAGTATCGGATAGAAAAAGTTCACAAGATCAACAAAGCCGACAAGGCTGAGTACGTAACCCGCAACTGCACTGATGATAAGTGCTGTCTTGTAATTTCTGCTGTATGGTTTCCAAAATCTTGAGAGGAAAGGATACAGCATTCCGACTGCTGTATTATAGATAATCAACAGCATCACTATCGTTAGTGACAATGATAAGAGCGGATGAATTTCTGCCGCTAGTACAAGTGTCGGGAGATCTGCTGTGGATGTGACATCCATTTTGGACACCAGTCCGCCGTTCATCAAAAGCATCAGTACGAGCAGTATCACACCACCGTATAAGCCGCCGTGTCTCGCGACTTTATGTGTTCTTGACTGCGCGCCCATAATTGATAATATGCTGAAAGCCATCGCAAGTACAATACCACTGTAGGTGACTGCATCAAGCCACCAGTAGCCTGTAGGTGTTTTACTTATATCTGAATACTGGTTCAGTTCACCAAATGATACAGATGGATTAATGAAACTGAACACCGCAATAATCATCACAATAATAACAAGAAACGGCGTTACTGCCCCGAGAGCAGTCAATATTTTATCAAAATCCAGCATTAATGTAATCACCATCGCAATCATCATAATGAATGACCCGATCCATGAAGGGATTCCGAAACTTTCTTCAAATGCCGAACCGCCGCCGGCAAGCATAATCACCATTACACCATATAGGAAAAACACCAGTACATAGTCGATAATTTTCCCAAGCGTACTGCCGAATAATAATTTTATCGGTTCCAGATGTGATTCAGCATCCATTCGATTTCCAAGCTTTGCTGCCTGTCTGCCGATAAACATAATCACGACAGCAGATAAAATGACAGCTGCATAACTCATTGTTCCAAAATTACTGAAAAACTGAAGAATTTCCTGTCCTGTCGAGAAACCTGCACCGAGTACAACACCGACATAGGCAAATCCTATTTTAATTTCGTCCTTATGATCAGAACTCAAATAATCAACTCCATTTTTGATTTAAATAAAATTTATTTTCACTAAATAAGTAAGTGGAAGTGAGAATGTGAAGGACTTTTAACACACAAGTTACATTTTAAACATATTTTTCGGCAGTCTGTCAAAGTTCACTGGTGTAAAAACACTTTTAAATGGATGATATTCATGTATTAAACGTTTTCTTTAAACTGAAATAGAATTTTATAATAGAAGATATTTGAATATCATGGTTTAAAATGGATGATGGGCTGTATTTTCATTCAAATACTAACTCTCATACATATTACATAATTTTATCGATATAATAGTAACTATAATATTTTATATTTCCCGGGAAATGAGGTGTGATAATATGATTTCTGAAATAGACAAAGTACATTTAAAGCGGTGTATTGAATTAGCTGAAGAAGCACTTCGAAATGGTGATGCACCGTTCGGTTCTGTGCTGGTTTCCGGCGAAGGTGAGGTGTTATTTGAAGACCGCAACAGAATTTCAGGCGGCGATAACACGCGTCATCCGGAATTTGAAATCGCAAGATGGGCGGCAGAACATTTAAATGCTGCTGACAGAAAAAGAGCTGTTGTTTATACATCAGGAGAACACTGTTCAATGTGTGCTTCCGCCCATGCTCTGGTTGGTCTCGGCCGGATTGTTTACGCGAGTTCTGTCATACAATTAACAGCGTGGAAGAAAGAGTGGGGGATACAGTCCGGTTCACTTAAAGGATTGTCAGTGACAGATGTCATTCATGCTGATGTTGACGGACCGGATGAAATACTCTCAAAAGAAGTCAAAAAGTTTCTCAGAAAGTATCATCAAAAATAAGGCATGCCCCGAGGGGCATGCCTTATTTTAAATGTCAGACAGATTTAACTGCGTCAACCACCGTCTCGTCACCTGATAACACTTCAAATTCCTTATGAATGGTATCGTTGTTTTCAAGCACCGCTGCTAGTGCTTCAGCGACATCTGCACGGGGCACTTCATTAATATCCTGATTCATACCGGTTTTAATTTTTCCGGTCCCTGCATCATCTGTTAAGATACCCGGATGAATAATAGTCCAGTCAAGAGATGTCCGGTTTTTCAACCATTCATCTGCATAGTGTTTTGCGATTGTGTAAACTTTAAGAGCTTCGTCTTCTTTGATTTCTCTTGCGATTTCTTCGCGTCCGGTACGGAACGTACTGACCATCACAAATCGTTTTACACCTGCTTTTTCCGCTGCTGTCATGATTTTCACAGCACCGTCAAGGTCAATCATCACTGTCTGATCGAGCCCTTTACCGCCCGCTCCGGCAGAGAATATCACCGCATCCACATCTTTCATCGCTTCTGCGAAATCTTCGATGGAGTCGTGAACGATATCCAAAACCACTGTTTCAATACCGCGCTCATCGAAGAAAGGTTGCTGTTCCTTGTTACGAATCACTGCTTTCTCTTTAATATCAGAATGATTCACTGTAATATCTGCAAAGTGTTTTGCGACTTTTCCATTTGCACCTGCAACTAGAACTTTCATTATAAATAACACCTCTCTATTTTTAATATATAATAAAGTGTATCATTCAGAAGCAGTCAAATTAAAAATTCTGCCTGTATGTAAAAAGATGCGCTGCCTCACGACAGCACATCCCTTTATAAATCTGTACAAAGTGGCTCCGAGTGGGATCGAACCACCGACCTCTTGCATGTCAAGCAAGCGCTCTCCCGCTGAGCTACGGAACCATATCTATTATTCTATATGATTCACCTTGAAAAATCATCTGTTTATGCATAATTATACTAAAATACTTTCAGGGAAAATAGTCTTCTATAGACCATCAACAATTAAAATCCCGATACCACATGCTTTAAAGACCACCATAATCAGCCAATTTCCAAAAATAGTATTGAGATTTTTCTGACTTATTAACATTGTCTATACTGTGATACTATGCTAAAATGATTAAATTCTTGTGTATCTACATAATTAATCAAGGGGGATGGAATATGTCATTATATGACACCATACAACAAAGTATTGAGGGGAAAGAAAGGGATTACGTCAGAATTTCACGGGACATATGGGATCATCCGGAGCTCCGCTTCGAAGAGAATATTTCCAGTGCAAAACTTGCAGATTACATAGAACAACAAGGCTTTGAAGTTGAACGGGGGATCGCAGACATTGAAACAGCATTTTCAGCTTCTTTCGGTTCAAGTGGTCCGACCATTGCTTTTCTTGGTGAGTTTGATGCGTTGTCAAATCTCAGTCAGAAAGCAGAATCGCCTCGGCAGGAAGCGATTGAAGAAGGCGGCAGCGGACATGGATGCGGCCACCATATGTTAGGTACAAGCGCCATGGCTGCAGCAATAGCTGCACGTGATTATCTGGTTGAAAATAATCTCGAAGGCACCATACAGTTTTTCGGCTGCCCGGGTGAAGAGGGCGGCTCCGGCAAAACGTTTATGGCCCGGGAAGGCGTCTTTGATGATATTGACGTTGCCATCTGCTGGCACCCCTGGGTCCACACGCAGGTATGGACAAGTGAGACACTCGCAAATTATCAAGTATCCTTTAAATTCAAAGGTGTTTCTACCCACGCGGCATCAAGTCCGCATCTCGGACGGAGCGCACTTGATGCTGTCGAGCTGATGAATGTTGGTGCGAACTATTTGAGAGAACATGTTGAGGACAGTGCACGCCTGCATTACGCTGTGACAAACACCGGCGGTGTATCGCCGAATGTTGTTCAGGCAGAGGCGGAAGTTCTTTATTTAATGCGTGACCTTACTGTCGAAAAGGCGGGAGCTGTTTACGAGCGTGTGAAGAAAATTGCTGAGGGTGCGGCATTAATGACAGAAACCGAACTCAGTATCCATTTCGAAAAAGCATGCTCAAACTACCTGCGCAACAACGTACTTGAAGAAGTAATGGAAACACAGCTTAAAGAAATCGGCGGTATTTCCTATTCTGCTGATGAGCTTGAGTTTGCAGAGCAGATTCAAGAGACACTAACAGAAGATGAAATTAATCATTCAAGTGCACAGATTACAGGTTCATACCACAGAGCAGGTCAGGAGGCACCGGATTCGTATGGTATATTGTGCGGCGATCCTGCGCCGTATTCAAAAGCAGTCGACCTGCTGCCGGGCTCTTCAGATGTCGGAGATGTCAGCCAGCTTGCACCTACGGTACAATGTCTTGCGACTTGTTATGCTTTCGGTACACAAATGCACACATGGCAGACTGTCACACAGGGAAAGACTACTTACGCTGCGAAAGGTATGATTCATGCCGCAAAAATCATGGCACAGACTGCCGGTGCACTGCTTGACAGCCCTGAGAAAATCACTGCTGCAAAAGAAGAATTCGACCGCCGGAAAAATGGCAGACCTTATGAATGTCCGATTCCAAAAGGCGTCACACCATCCAAATTAAACTAAAATTCTATTACTATAAAGAGGTGTATGATGAACAATACAGATCAAAATAAATCAAGAACACAGAGTGTTCTTGATTTTGTGGAGTACTTTGGTAATAAACTCCCGCATCCATTTATGATATTCGTTTACCTTGCTGCAATTATTATTGTGATTTCAGCAGTCGTTGCTTACTTTGATGTATCGGTTGTCCATCCGGGGACCGGTGAGGAAGTATCTGCACAGAATCTGTTATCCGGTGAAGGGCTTTTATTCGCACTTGAATCCATGCTGTCGAACTTTACAGGATTCGCACCACTCGGCCTGGTTCTTACAATGATTCTCGGTATTGGTGTTGCGCAGGGTGTCGGCCTGTTCGATACTGCCATTAAAGCTTCCATCGCAAAAGCACCGAGAGCAGTCATTACATACGCTATCGCTTTTGTTGCCGTGATGGGGAATATCGCATCAGATGCGGCCGTTATAATTATTCCGCCGCTCGCCGCGATGATTTTTTACAGTCTTGGAAGAAATCCTATCGCAGGTATCGCAACCGGTTTTGCCGGTGCTATCGGAGGATTCACAGCCAACCTGATGATTGCCGGAACTGATGCACTTCTTGCAGGTATTACAACAGAAGCAGCTCAGTCAATTGATCCGAATATGGTCGTTACAGCAGTAGATAACTATTTCTTTATCTCTGCTTCCGTGTTTGTTGTTGTTTTCCTGGTCGGTATTGTTACTGAAAAGATTATCGAGCCAAGACTCGGAGAATATAACCCTGAATATGCCGAGGAAGGTGTATTGGAGCAGGAGCAGGACGAAGTGTCCAAGCAGGAAATGAAAGCGTTGATATACTCAATTATTTCCGCTCTCCTTTACGCTGGTCTCGTGATTGCTTTAATCTGGCCGGAAAATTCCGTGCTCCGTGGTGAGAACGGCAGCCTTGTTCCATCACCATTCCTGTCAAATATTATACCGATTATATTCCTGTTATTCATTGTTGTATCTGTAACATACGGTGTAACTGCAAAAACGATTAAAAAAGCATCGGACGTTCCGGTGTATATGACAAGTGCCATTAAAGGTATGGCACCATACATCGTTTTAGTATTCGCAATTTCCCAGTTTATTGCGTACTTCAACTGGACAAACTTAAGTACTATTATTGCCGTAAACAGCGCAGATTTTCTGGAATCTGTTAACTTTACCGGCTTACCTTTAATTATTATATTTATTTTAGTAATGGGTGTATTGAATCAGTTTATTACCAGCGGATCTGCACAATGGGCACTGATGGCTCCGGTATTTGTACCGATGTTTATGCTGCTCGACTATCATCCCGCATTTACCCAGGTTGCATATCGTATCGGTGACTCATCAACAAGTCTTCTAACGCCGCTGAATCCGTACTTGATCATGGTCCTCGGCTTTATGAAACGCTACGATTCACGTTCAGGACTCGGTTCAATTATTTCAACAATGATTCCATATACGATTTTCCTATTAACCGGCTGGATTTTACTGATGGTCGTATGGGTGCTTCTTGACCTGCCTGTCGGCCCTGGTATTAACATTAGATTAAGCGAATAAAACTACAGACGGAGATAATTCTCCGTCTTTTTTTGTAAAGGGGCGTATTTATGTATAAAAAATCTCAAATCACTGCAGCATCACGCGGGGATATTCCAATGGATACTGTCATTCGAAACGTCAATCTTGTCAATGTATTCACCGCTGAAATATACAGGGCGGACATCGGTATTAAAGAAGATGTTTTTGCAGGTGTTGCACGGTATCAGGAAGGAAAACCGGCTTACGAAATGTCCGGCGATACAGAGATTGACGGTTCCGGAAAGTATGCTGTACCTGGCTTCATAGACTGTCATGTACATATCGAGAGTACCATGGTGACACCTGAAAACTTTGTAAAGGCACTGATTGAAAGAGGTACCACCGCCGCAGTCATTGACCCTCACGAGATTGCGAATGTTCTTGGTGTCGACGGTGTTAAATACATGATTGACGCAACAAAAGATATGCCGGTTGATATATTCATCACCATCCCTTCCGCTGTACCGGCGGTCCCTGGTCTTGAAACTTCGGGTGCTGTCTTTGAAGCGGAAGACATCGGCAGCCTGCTTGAAGAAGAACGTGTTGTCGGCATTGCAGAAATTATGGATTATATCGGCGTTATCAATCAGAGCGACCGCATGGCAGGAATTATTGACGAAGGACTGAAACGCGGTGTCTGTAATGAAGGACACCTCCCAAGAACTGTCGGACGTCACCTTGATACGTACATGGCAGCGGGTGTCGATTCAGATCATGAGAGCCGCTCCGCCGATGAAATTATAGAGAAGCTCCGGCAGGGGATGACAGTGTACATCCGTGAATCAAGTGTCAGCCAGTTTGCAGATATTGCCGCCGATGCCTGGCGTGAAGTTCCTTATGCTGCAAATATCGCGATGTGCACAGATGATGTTGAAGCGAGTGATATGTATCAAGGCGGTCAGATGAACAGAGTCGTCAGAAGATGTATTGAAGAGGGAATCCCGGCACCGCTCGCCGTCCGTTACGCCTCGCTGAACGGTGCACAGCGTTATCAGTTAAAGCATCGCGGCGGTATCGGTCCCGGATACTCTGCAGATTTCTCACTTGTTGATTCTCTGGAAAAAATGGATGTGACAGACGTATTTACAAAAGGCATCCATCAAGTCAAAGACGGCAGAATGATTCATGATATTCAGTCATCTGCAGCAGTGCTCCGGGAAAACACTGTAAAAATTCCTGATATTAAAATAGATGACTTTCACATTACCACTCCTGATAATAAAAAAACCGTCTCAATTAATACGATGGAGATGACAAAAATCGGCACCACCGAAAGAGGCACACTCGACCTCGAAACAGAAGACGGAATCATCCGCCGCCTGCCGGAAGGCTACCTTTTTGCATCCGTCATCGGACGACACGGCCAGGGGGATAAACCATTTACAGGCGTACTGAAAAACGCCGGTCTTTCAAGAGGGGCATATGCCACTACCTTGTCCCATGACAGCCACAATTTGATTGTTGTCGGCACGAACGCTGAAGATATGTATCATGCTGCGAAATATCTTGAATCAACAGGCGGCGGACTTGTATTATTTGATGAAGGCGAACTGCAGGCGGCAGTTGACCTCCCGGTTGCAGGACTGATGGCTGACAGTTCTGTTGAGACACTCGCACCGGTCATCTTCAAATTTAATGAAACCTCACTTAATATGGGAGTAAAAGTCGGCAGAAGGGCACCATCCATGGCAATGTCCTCTCTGGCACTGACCGTTATACCTGAGATCAGGCTCAGTAACCTCGGCCTCGTTGATGTTAAAAAACAGGAATTGATTCCTTTATTCATAGAAAAATAGCGCCCCGGCGGGCGCTCTTATATTTCAGCTTTATCAAAAATAAAGACTGCAGAAACAAACATTAAAATACTCGTTAAAACAGTGACAGTCACGGCAGGAGAGACATCCTCCGGCTGAAGACTGCCGTTCAACAATCCTGTACTCCCCCCGAGTAAATACTGCGGCATATATTCCGAAAGTCCCGGATGAATGCTTAAAGCAATCATGACCACAACAACAGCAAGTACTGTCATCAACACCGCAATGTAACTGGATTTAAAAATCGACGATGCGAACATAATAATACTGATTAAAAATATTCCAAACAGCCATGTCAGACTGAAACTAAGCAGCACATGCGGCACATCATTATCCCAATAATAAATCGTGTACAGATATGTAATGACTGCACTCATCACATAACCCACTGTCCACACCAGACATGCATAGAAATATTTCACAAATATCACAGTACGCCGCTTCAACCCTTTTGTGACAAGGTTAATGAGTGTATGACGGGAGATTTCATTAGTCAGCGTACTGCCAAGAACGATAACAAGTATCACAAGTCCCATCTGATTCAAGTTACTGAAAAACTGCATATATGAATCAACGGCCTGTACTGCCGGAAGTTCAAAATGAACACCGCTGTCTTCCATTACCATCTCCATAATATCCGGCATTAATAATGCCGTCAGCGGACTTATTATCCCGAAAATAATCAATACAATCACCAGTGCGGCGGTTTTAAACTGACGGATGGATTCCATCCACTCTTTCTTAAACATCGCAGTCAGCTGACTCATTTTGTCACCTCCAGATAAACATCCTCAAGTGATTTTTTCTCACGTACAATAGATTCCGGATAAATATTGTTTTTATGAAGTACTTCATATACTTCCTGTAATGAATGATTAGTGACACGATAGTCTGTATTCTCAATATGCGTCATGTTTAAATGATGACTGAGACAGCTGAACTCATCCGGATTCAGTCTGATGATAATCCCCTTATCTCCGAAATCATCCGCCTTCAAATTAAATTCCTGAAGAATTTTTCCTTCATGAAGGACGCCCGCCTGATCGCATATCCGCTCCACATCTGTCAGTACATGTGTGGAGAAAATCACAGTTGTCTCACTTTTAATTTCTTTCAATATATTTAATATTTCCATTCTGCCGCCTGGATCGAGTGCACTTGTCGGCTCGTCACAAATCAGCAGTTTCGGGCGGTGAATTAACGCCTGGGCGATGCCGAGCCGCTGCTTCATGCCTCTTGAATATGTTCTGATTTTTGATGTTTCGCCGTTAAGACCGACCAATTTTAACAGTGTTTCAATTCTTTCTGCACGCTCTTGTTTATTTACATCAGTAATTTCTGCACATAAATTTAAATATTCCCGGGCATTCATATATGGATAAAACTCAGGAACATCCGGCAGGTAGCCGATATGTCTGTTCGTTGCTGTATCTCCGAATGTGACCTGTTCCCCTGAGACAAATACTGTCCCTGAATCCTGTTTCAAAAGACCGAGAATCATCTTCATCGTCGTTGTTTTCCCTGTGCCGTTGTTTCCGATAAAACCGTAAATTGTCCCTTCTTCCACTGACATTGTTAAACCGTCAATGACCTGTTTACCGTGAAACGCCTTTTTGAGTCCGTCAATTTTAAGAATTTCCATCACTACCGACGCTCCAGTACAAAATAAATAATCGGTCCGACAAGGTTAAAAACAATGACGATGAGGACCCATACCCACCTGTTAAGATACTTAAATGTCTGCTGCCTGAAAATCATGACAAGCGCTGTAATCATTAAGACCGACTGCAGAATAATTAATGGGATGAGAAAAGGCAGCAGTTCTCTGAGTTCAATGTCCATATCATTTCTCCTCCAATGTTGTTTTTAAAGTGTGTACAATATTTTTAAATGCGATATCTTCTTTGTAATCTCTAAATACTTCATTATCAGTCACTGAATGTATCAGCTGTTTTTTGGCATTCATTAAGCTCACCGGTGCATTATTTCCGATATCAAGATTATTCAGCCAGTCGTCGATATCCGAAAAAAATTCATCTCCATGTAAATAATACGCATCCGCCAGATGTTTCACACACTCGAGAAATTCATTCAGGTAGAAAAGACACCTTTCCTTATCGCCGCTCATCTTCATCGCAGCGACCAGATAGAAATTCAATGTCGAGCTTGGATGGAGCGCCTTCAATTTAAACGCTTCATCCAGGGCAGTTCCGCGTTCTATCACCGCCTCGAGATCATTATACAAGTCAGAATACATCATCATTGTCATATCACTCATGATAAATACCATGGACTCGTAAACTTCTGCCTGCAGCACTTCCTTTGCCTTACCCGGCACGCCGGTCATCAAATATGATTGTGCAAGCACACTGTTAATCGGCATCCGCGGCTCTGTATAATCTTTCAGGAGAGGGATGACTTCTCCCGGCTGCCCGTGTGTAATCAGCATAGCCGCACGGTAAAACATCATCTGTTCTTTCAGCTTCGCAGAATCTGTATGTGTCATCACTCTGTCAATGAACGTCTCCGTCAATTCAAGTGTTTCTTCCGGTGTTTCAGCAAGATTCACATGGTTTACCAGTAAGTTAATCAGTGTTGCTAAAAAAGGATAACAGTTATAGTAACGTTTGCCGTAACGCTTTACTTCCTGAAGCACATCATCATAATTTTCACGGCTGAACGAAGCCGAAAGAGAATGAAAAATTGTTTTAATCTGTTCTTTAGAAAGATCAGGTGAAAACCCAATCAGTTCATCCACAGATATATCAAACAGCACTGCCATCTCACCGACGTACTGAATGTCCGGCACAGAATGTCCCTGCTCCCATTTTGATACAGCAGCCTTGCTGATATTCAAAAATTCCGCCAGGTTCTGCTGCGTAAAATTCAAACGCTTTCTGTTCTCCAAAATATTTTCCCTGATATTCATCTGGTTCATCGATATCACCTCACTTCAATTTTATATCATCATTCCTAAATAATGTATCTCCTATATATCAACATTCATAGAATAAATCAACTTATAGTTGACTATAAGGAAAATAAAAGCCCCGAATAACCCATTCGAGGCAATACTTTTATTCAATTTGGTACGTCAGCTTCTCCTCAAGCCGGGCGATGGTTCGTTTTATTCCTTCAAAATTTTCACCCTTCAAAACAGCTGTCGCAAGATAACAGGTTTCAAAATCCTTCGGAGGCAGTGTAATCTCATCGTTAATATTTCCTAACGGCACCAGCACAATAATATCCTCATCTTCAATCACATCATCCAAACCTCGTAAATCCTTTACTGTACCTGCTTTTTCAGCCAGCACTTCATAATGACAGACACTCTGGGTGCTGATTTTATCGAATTCCGGCCAGCTGTCTTTGATGTTCTGTCCAGTCGCGACTTTAATGATAAATTCCAAATAAGATACACCTGCGGCATGTTCAATCACATGTGTGGCGATAAACCCGCCGCCCGGACGACCTGCGACTTCAATGATTTTAAAACCGTCCGGGGTCAATCGTCCTTCCAGGTGAAAGGCACAATGATTAAACCCGAGTGCTTTAACTGTTGTTTCCACCGTCTCCTTAATATGTTCTATGGTGCTGCTGTCTTCTTCAGACGGAAAAACCTCAAGGTAATCCAGTGAATAATCATCTGTCACAAGATTATCCGCGGCACCGGTAATATACACCGTATCATTCTGGATTACACCGTCGACAGATATCTCAGCACCCTCCAGATATTCTTCATACACATATTCGTCCGGGTAGTACGTATAAATTTTATCGTGTTCCGGAGACGCCGTTTCAACCATTTCCGCGTACAGGTGCTGAATATCTGTATCCATATCCACTTTAAAGATTCCTTTACTTCCGGCACCGCCGACTGGTTTGAAAATACCCGGCCGTCCGACTGTTTCAACTGCCTGCTTTAAATCATCCAGCGTACGGACTCTTTTGTATTTCGGGGAAATATCCGGCAGATCTTTTAATGCTTCCCGCATTAAATACTTATTTCTCGCTTTTTTTGATGCGTCCACACTGATTCCGGGAAGATTTAAAGCTTCCGCGATTTTCGCAGTCAGTTCCACATCTTTATCCGTCCATGTCATTACACCCGTGACACAATGTCCTCCGGCGTATTCCACTGCTTTCTTAAGTGAAGTGTCCATATCATAGGTGTCGGCGATAATCAGGTCATCAATCATGCCGGGGTCAAGCCCTGGATCTTCATCTGCGATTACCGCCACTCTGTATCCGAGTTGTTTCGCAGCATAAATCGGACGGACCCGTTCAACTTTATAGGGTCTGATATTAACAAAAAGTACCGTTTCCAAACATCTCTCCCCCTTATTCACTACATTTTTTAAAGGACATTCTGTATACTTTTCTCCAAAATTTCAAATCCTTCAGCGAGACCGGCTTTATCAATGATTAACGGCGGCAGAAATTTAACCACCTCATCCGCCGGACCGGAAGTTTCCACAATCAGACCGTTCCTGAAAGCTTCTGCACAAATTTCCGATGCCAGATTTTCTTTACCGACTGCGATTCCCTGCATTAAACCTCTGCCCCTTGGTGATCCCTGCAGACCCGGGTAAGTCCGAATCAGACGTTCAATTTCTTTAGCCATATATGCTGCTTTTTCATTCACACTGTTTTCAAAATCACTGTTCTTCCAGTATCTGAATGCTTCTACAGCTGCGATAAATGCCATATTATTGCCTCTGAATGTGCCATTGTGTTCGCCGGGTGCCCATTGGTCGTATTCCGGCTTAATCAGTGTCACCGCCATCGGCAGACCGAAACCGCCGATGGATTTAGACAGACAGATAATATCCGGTTCAATCCCTGCCGGTTCAAAACTGAAAAATGTACCTGTCCGTCCATTGCCCGCCTGTATATCATCTACAATCAGCAAAATATCATACTTTTTGCAGAGTGCATGGATTTTCTTCAGCCAGTCCATGCTTGCTGCATTGATACCGCCTTCTCCCTGCACAGTTTCGAGTATTACAGCTGCCGGCAGGTCTACACCGCTGCCGTTATCCGCGAGATAACGTTCCATATAATCCGCAGTATCCACACCCTCAATGTAATGATCGAACGGCATAAATACTGTATCAGCAAGCGGAACACCTGCCCCCCGCCGCTTAAATATATTACCGGTCACAGAAAGAGAACCCAGTGTCATTCCGTGGAAGGCATTTGTAAAACTGATGATTGTATCACGTCCGGTGACTTTTCTCGCAATCTTCAACGCACTTTCCACACTATTCGTACCGGTCGGCCCTGGAAACATCACCTTATAACTCAAATTTCTCGGTTTCAGTATAATATCATTAAATGCTTCAAGAAAATCCTTTCTCGGATTTGTTCCCATATCAAGGCTGTGGATGATGCCGTCATTCTTAATATACTCAATTAATTTCTCCTGCATCCGGTCATCATTATGCCCGTAGTTTAGTGTTCCTGCACCTGCAAAAAAGTCGATGTATTCCCTGCCTTCTGTATCGCGGATTTTATATCCTTTGGCACTTTCAAAAACTGCCGGCCAGCCTCTGCTGTAACTCCGCACTTCTGACTCCAATGTTTCGAATACTTCCATATTTGAATTTTTTGGAATGTCATTTCCCATGGTAACCATCCTTTTATGATTTAATAATTTCATTTTACATTCTAAAGTGTACTTAAGCGCAAGTATTTAGACTTATTAAAACATTCATATATTTCATATAAGTGAATTCATTACTGTATTTTTCGAGGCGTTATAACACCGTACATAAACTATGAAAAAGATTCTGAAAAACATTGTTATTAAAGCATCAAACTAAAATAACGCCCGGCGTTATAAAGACTGATAGAGATGTACTTAAATATCAGAAACAGTTGAATTTATCTGATTAAATATTTATGCTAATAGTAATCATTAATTATATTATATGTAAATAATATACATCAGGAGGTATGTTTCATGTCGTTTTTGGATATCATAAGGGAACTTGTTATTGTTGCATTATCTGCAGCAGTACCGTTTATAGAATATATGCTTGCGGTGCCGGGCGGTATTCTTTTGGGTCTGCCGGTGATTCCGACAATCATTGCAGCTTTTATCGGAAATACACTGACTGTCGGCTTATTGATTATATTCGTAGATAAAGTCAGTGCCTGGATTAAAAACTTCCGGGAAAAGCGGATGAGCACTCAGGAACTGGAAAATAAACAGAAGCAAAAGAAGAGGAGTACCGATGACAGATTAAGAGGATACTTTGAGAAATACGGGGTTCCGGGCCTGAGTTTTTTAGGTGTCGGTCTTTTAAGCAGTCATCTGACAGCACTGATTGCATGCACATTTGACATTAAACGTTCGTATTTGATGTTTTGGATGGCTGTAAGTATCGCAGCATGGTCCGGTATCTTCGGTTTACTGTTTAATTTTATCGGTCCGGTCTTTTAGAAGAGCGTATTTAAACTAAACGTATAACGGGGGAATAACAATGGCAGACAGAAAAAGATTTGAAGGAAGAGTGGCATTAGTCACAGGCGGAAGAACGGGAATCGGCAGAGCAGCTGCCCGCCGTCTTCTCAGTGAAGGTGCTGAAGTGATTACAGTACAGCGCAGTGAAGATTCCGAATTTGAATGTATTCAGGCTGATTTCTCACAGCCTGGAGCAGCTGAAATGGTCATCAATGAAGTCATTCAGCGTACCGGCAGACTTGATATATTGATAAATAACGCCGGAATGATGACAGAATCGGGAATCGAAAGTATGAGTGTTTCAGATTGGGAAAAAAATATCAGTGTTAATTTAACCACACCATTTCTTCTCATCCGTGCGGCACTCCCGCACTTAAGAAAGACAGGCGGCTGCATTGTAAATACAGGATCCATTGAAGGAATCTCACCCAATCCGATGCATGCTGCCTACAGTGCAACGAAAGCAGGGCTTCATGGATTGACCCGCTCTGTTGCAGTGGATCACGGACACGAGGGGATACGGTGTAACGCTGTTGCACCGGGATGGATTGATACTGAACTGAATGTTAATATGATTGATAATCTTCCGAATGCGGATACTTTTAAAGATGACATCAAGAAGATTCATCCTATTCGAAGAACAGGGACACCTGAGGAGGCTGCGGCACTCATTTGTTTCCTTGCATCTGATGATGCGTCTTTTATTACCGGTCAGGTTTACACTGTTGACGGAGGCAGAATGACACAGCTGAGCATGCCATAGAACACATAAACTTATAACTCACAAAAAAAGCGGCGCTGGTGCCGCTTTTTTATTATGTATATCTTTATTTAAAAGCAAAAATATATGTTGACTTTCTGATTCTTTCGCCATAATATGAGATTGATAATCATTATCAATTATATGAGGAGTGAATCCATGACAAAAGATATATATGACATTACTATTATCGGTTCAGGACCTGCGGGCTTATTTTCTGCATTTTACGCCGGGCTCAGGGAAATGAAGACGAAAATACTCGAAGGTAATCCAGAACTCGGCGGCAAAGTGAAAGTGTACCCCCAGAAGATGGTTTGGGATGTCGGCGGTGTAAAACCGGTGACCGGACAGCAGCTGATTGATGATTCCATCGAACAGGCTCTGACTTTTGATCCCGCTGTAGAACTCAATACGATTGTTACCGGAATTTCGAAAGATGATGACGGTATTTTCAACATACATACTGAGTCTAAAACTGTGCATTATTCCAGAACAGTCATTGTCGCAATCGGCGGCAGTGGTATTATCAGCCATCAAAAAATCGATGTGCCGAGTGCAGAATCATATGAAGGAAAGGGACTGCACTATACTGTCTTTGATGTTAAGGATTTTGATAATAAGGATGTGCTTGTTTCCGGCGGCGGTCCAACAGCAGTCGACTGGGGTAATGACCTTGCACCAAATGCCAGAAGTCTGACATTAATCTACCGCGGTGACAAAGTGAGGGCACTTGAGGCGGATATTACCCGCATGCAAAATAATGGTGTCCGGATGATTACAAATACTGAAATTGTTGATTTCAACGGTCACAATGAAGTGTCCTCCGTTAAACTCTATAACAATAAAACCGGAGAGCATTATGAACAGGAATATGATGCGGTATTAATCAACCACGGCTATAACAAAGATAATCTCCTGTTTAAAGAAAATAAGATTGATATCGAACTGGTAGATAACTTCTATATCCCGGCCTCATCTACGGGCGAAACAAAAGTGGAGGGCGTATACGCAGCTGGAGACTGTGTCAAATACCCTGGGAAAGTCCATCTGATTGCGGGTGCCTACCAGGATGCTGTGAATGCCGTCAACAATGCAAAGCTGTTCATTCAGCCTGATGCACATAAAACTGCTGAAGTATCTTCACATAACCATATTCTCGATGAGAAAAATATGAAGTACATGTACAGCGAGGAAACTTTGAAGAATCAATAATTACTGTTTCAAAAATTTTAAAATTAAATAATAAAAAATAAGGACTGATATATATGAATAAATTTTGGCTGCTGATTTTAGGAAGTTTACTGCTCGTGATAGCTGCCTGCAGTAATGACAGTGCTTCATCTGACGAAAGTGATGATTCCACAGAAACAACTGAAGAAACTTCGAATAACTCAGAAGCAGAAGAGGCATCCGGCACAAAAATGTTCACAACAGATTCCGGTGAAGAGGTTGAAGTACCTGAAAACCCTGAACGTATTGTTGTACTGCACCCGACATACATCGGTGCCTTGATTGAATTCGGTTATACACCGGAAGCTGTACCGTTCTTTGTAGAACAGGATGCTGTTTTGAATGATGCAACTGAAGGAATTGACAGAATCGACCCTGCAAACCTTGAAGAAATCGTCAATTATGATCCTGACCTGATTGTTGCGACGGCACAGGACGAAAACCTGTCACAACTGCAGGATATCGCACCGACAGTAACATTCGATTCAAATATCAGCACATTCAGAGACAATACACTGCTTCTCGGTGAACTGATTAATGAAAAAGAACAGGCAGAACAGTGGTTGTCTGACTGGGATGCTTCAATGGCAGAAGGACGCGAAAAATACGGCGAATTGATTGAAGGAAATACTTTATCTATCTTTTCTTCAGATTCCAGAGGATTTGCTTCATTCGGCCCGAACTACGGACGCGGCGGGGAGATACTGTATGAAGGTTACGGTTTTGTACAGCCTGATGCGCTTGCAGAAGTGACTGAAGGACAGTTCTCTGTAGAATTATCACCTGAGGATCTTCCACAGTACATCGGAGATTATACTGTACTTGCGGTAAACGGCAGTGAGCCGTCAGAGATCGTTGAAACTGCAGTCTGGAAGAATGCCGAGGCAGTTCAAAATGAACATGTCATCACACTCGACATGGCTGAATCAAGATACAATGATCCTATTTCACTGGAATACCAAAGAGGCGTGATTAACGAGCAGTTAGATCAAATGAAATAAACGGATAAGGATGGGTAATATGAACCGTTTAATCGGCGAAGCAGTTCAAGTTCAATACGGTGACAGAGTGATTATAAAAAATATGGACATTGAAATTCCGGATAAAAAAATCACCTCTGTCATCGGTCCGAACGGCTGCGGAAAATCGACTTTAATTAAAGCACTGTCAAGACTGCACCCTGTATCCTCAGGGAAGATTACACTGGACGGTAAAAATATTCATGATATACCATCAAAAGAAATAGCCAGAAAAATTGCAGTACTCCCTCAGTCACCGGTCGTTTCCGACGGCCTGACTGCGGGGGAGCTTGTCTCTTATGGACGATATCCTTATCAAAAAGGGATGGGCAGCTTATCAAAAGAAGATAAAAAGATTATTTCCTGGGCAATGACCGTCACAGGTATAGAAGATTTTAAATATAGAACGATTAACGATTTAAGCGGCGGACAGAAGCAGCGGGTGTGGATTGCGATGGCTCTTGCACAGAAGACAGATATCATATTCCTGGATGAACCTACAACATTTCTTGATATTTCACATCAGCTTGAGATTCTGGAACTTGTCACAGAACTGAACAGACTGCACGGTGTCACAGTTGTCATGGTTCTTCATGATATCAATCAGGCCGTCAGGTTCTCGGACTATATCGCGACAATGAAAGACGGAGAACTTGTTGCAACCGGTAAAGTGGATGATATTTTAAATAAAGCACTGCTCCATGATGTCTTTAAAATAGATGCCGTTCTGAGTACCGATGAAGTTACAGGAAAGCCGTTTATTCTCAATTACCAACTGGCTGAAAGACAGTATATATCATCATCGAAAGTCAGTGAGCTGAATGATTATGAGTAAACCAGGTCAAAGTCATTTCACTCTTAAAATAATCATTACCACCATTATTTTTGTCACTGTCTTTCTGCTGTCCATATTACTCGGCAGTGCAAATATCACAATGAGTACCATATGGCAGTCAGTCTTTCATTATGACGCTTCCAATATGGATCACAGTATCATTGCCGATATACGTATTCCAAGAAACATCGGGGCATTACTTGTCGGTATTGCTCTCGCTCTTGCCGGTACCGGCATACAGAGTGTTACACGCAACAGTCTCGGTGATCCGGGCTTAATCGGTCTGAATGCCGGCGCCAGTCTGATGATTGCCTTAACGTTTGCCTTCTCACCGACTGTATCATTTTCTGTATTAATGCTCGCGGGCTTTATCGGAGCAATCCTCGGCGGGACATTAGTGATATTAATCGGCAGATCGAGGCGGGACGGCTTTAATGCAGTCCGCCTCATTCTGGCGGGCGCTGCCATCAGTGCACTTCTCACCGCAGTTGCACAGGCGGTAGCTATTTATTTTCAATTAAATCAATCTATTTTATTTTGGAGCTCCGGCGGGGTATCAGGCACTACGTGGCCGCAGATATACATTGCACTACCCGTTATTCTAACAATTACTGTCCTGATGTTTTTAATGAGCCGGCAGTTAACGATATTGAACCTCGGTGAAGATATTGCACGCGGACTCGGTCAGAATGTCAGTGTCATCAGAAACGTTACACTGCTTTTCAGTATGCTTTTAGCAGGTACTGCCGTTTCTTTAGTCGGGCAGGTCGCCTTTGTCGGCTTAATGGTGCCGCATATTGCACGCTTTCTCGTCGGTACGGATTACCGAAAAGTCATTCCGATGACTGTATTGCTCGGTGCTTCATTTGTAATGGCTGCGGACACTATCGGCAGGCTCGCAGGAGAGACACCGATCAGTGCGGTGATTTCATTCATCGGCGTACCGTACTTTTTATTTTTAGTGAAGCGGGGAGGACGGATTATATGATACATCCTAAACTTCTCAGGCTTCAGCGGATTGTATTTTTCTCATTTCTTATCATACTGTTTCTTACTATTGCCTGGAACATTACTACAGGGGACTATAAAATGTCAGCCGGTACCTTTTTCAAAACTTTATTCGGCGGCGGTGATGCCCGGGATCAGCTCATACTAATGGAATTCAGGATGCCTCGGATGATTGTTGCAGCACTGACGGGTATGGCTTTAAGTATGAGCGGGGCTGTTCTGCAGAGCGTTTCCAAAAACCCTCTGGCTGACCCGGGTATTCTCGGTATTAATGCCGGCGGAGGCTTTGCTGTTACTGTTTTTATAGCTTTCGGTACTGTTAATCCGGCACATTTTATATACGTTATTCCTGTAGTCAGTGTTATCGGCGGACTGTTGGCTGCATTACTGATATTTATGTTTAGTTACAGTAAAGGTAAAGGCATCACACCGGCAAGTATGGTATTAATCGGTATCGGCTTAGCCGGCGGATTAAGCGGGGCGTCTATACTGATTATGCGGAGTTTAAGACCCGACCAGATTGAATTTATCGCGAACTGGCAGGCAGGGACCATTTGGGGTGATCAATGGGAGTTTGTCTATGCACTTCTGCCATGGCTGATTATTATTGTGCCGGTCATCTTTATGAAATCCAATGTGCTTAATATTATTAATACAGATGACCTGACTGCAAGGAATCTCGGCATCAATTTAAACCGGGAGCGTATCGTACTGTTAACCCTTGCGGTACTCCTGTCCTCAGCAGCAGTGTCAGTTGCCGGCGGTATCGGCTTCATCGGACTGATGGGTCCGCATATCGCACGCAGTATTGTCGGTCCGAGACATCAGCTTTATATGCCGGTCGCACTTTTAGCCGGTGCTGTACTCCTTGTTACAGCTGACACACTTGGACAGATTGCGGTTGAGACAGGCACAATTCCTGCGGGCATTGTGGTCGCAATTATCGGTGCACCTTACTTCCTGTACTTAATGTTTAAAAATAAAAGAATTTAAGGCATCCGATATCGGATGCCTTTACTGTTTGTACAACTGCCTGTATATATTCTAGTTTCCTTTCATTTACTTACAATTATGATTACTTATCATTTTTTGTGGTATATATAATTATTACGAAGGGAGCAGTAGATATGAAAGAACATTATCACCGCGAATCGTGGAAAATCGGTCTCGCCTATGCCGGTATTATTGTCGGTGCCGGATTTTCAACAGGGCAGGAGGTACTTCAATTTTTCTCAAGCTTCGGTTTATGGAGTTTTGCGGGTGTACTTCTATCCGCCTTTACGATTATGTTTATCGGAAGACAGGCTTCAAAGCTCGGCTACAGGCTCAATGCCGAATCACACGTCCTTCCCATCTATGCGCTGTTTGGAGAAAAGCTCGGCAAAGTGGTCGATTACATATTGGTCTTCTTTTTATACGGCCTCGCGACTGTCATGATTGCCGGATCCGGAGCGACATTTAATGAGAGTTTCGGGATTGAACCATGGCTCGGAATTATATTTTTAATTATTGCAGTATCCGTTACACTGCTTCTTGATTTCAGTAAAATCGTAGCTGTTGTCGGTGGTATTACACCAATCCTTGTTTTAGCAGTCATTATTATTACGGGTTACAACATGATGAATCCGCAGATTCCTTTCAGCGAAGTGAATGACTATGCCGATATCACCAGAACCCCCACCGGTTTCTGGTGGCTTGATGCAATTACTTACAGCGGTACCGTTCTTGCATGTGCATTCAGTTTCCTTTCTATCATGGGGTCTGAGGCCACTAAACACCGGGCGGCAAGGCGCGGTGCCATATATGGCGGCCTTGTGATACTGCTTTTAATGCTGCTTGTGAACGGCGGTATTTTATCAACTATTACCCAGGCAAATGAAGTCGCACTGCCGACAATGGCAATGGCTCAAAATATGCATCCGACAGTGGCAGTCATCTTCTCAATCGTTATCCTGCTTCTGATATACAACTCTGTCGTCGGACTCATGTATCCGTTTTTGACACGTTTTACAACAGCGTACTCTAAAAAGTATAAACTTTTGTTAATTGCTTCTATGGTTATCAGTTATTTAATGACGTTTGTCGGCTTTGTCGAACTCGTAAATATCGTCTACCCGATTCTCGGCTATGTCGGAATTACCATCGGTATTGCACTGACGGTGAGATGGCTGATGAATAAATTTTCAAAGAAAAAGCTCGTGTAACAAATTAAAGCCTTTCTCCGGTTATGGAGAAAGGCTTTTATCACTTACTGCAGTTCGAGATCACTGTCAGTTGCTTTTCTGATTTCTTTCATTAAATCAGCGTCTTCAATTAAAGATGCCCCGAATGAAGGAATCATTTTTTTAATTCTTTCATCCCATGTATTCATATACTCGGGGAAATTCTTCTCAATTGCTTCAAGTGCTGCAGATACGGATACTGATGCACCCGGTGATTCCCCAAGCATCGCAATCACAGAATGATCTTCCGAATGAACCACTTCAGTTCCGAACTGGATGAATCCTCTGCCGTATTCTTCTGTATCTTTAATGACCTGGACACGTTTACCTGCAATATGCAGATCCCAGTCCTCATCTTTCGCATCCGGAACAAATCTTCTGAGTTCCTTCATGCGGTCTTCTTTTTTCATTAATACCTGTTCAATAGAGTACTTTACAAGAGACATATTTTTAACGCCTGAGGACATCAATGTTATAAGGTTGCTTGAATTGACGGATTTGAAAAGATCCAGATTCGAACCGTTTTTAAGAAATTTTGGACCAATTGCCGCAAACGGACCGAAGAGCAGACTCTTTTCACCCTCTATATACCGTCTGTCAAGGTGAGGTACTGTCATAGGCGGTGTGCCTTTCGGTTCTTTACCGTACACTTTCGCATCATGACGGTTCACAATTTCAGGATTATTACATACTAAAAATGCACCGCTGATTGGGAAGCCTCCGAGATTTCTGCTTTCAGGAATTTTTGTTTTCTGAAGTAAAGGTATCGCATTCCCGCCCGCACCGATAAATATATAATCAGCGATATGATATTCTGTCTGTCCGCTTGAAAGATTTGTCACTTTAACTTCCCATCTGTTATCAGGAAGTCTTCTGAATCCTGTGATTTCGTGACGATAGTGTACGTCTGCATTATCATGTTTACTTAAGTTTGCAGCGAGTTTACGTGTCAACTCACCGAAATTCACATCTGTACCATAATCAATTTTACTTGCCGCCACTTTGTCATCCTGACTGCGGTTTTCCATCATTAAAGGTATCCACTGTCTCAATTCATCATGGTCTTCTGTATATTCAATACCTTCAAACATTTCGAGCGGCTGCAGTTTCTCAAAGCGTTTCTTGAGAAAATCCACATTCTCCTCTCCCTGCACAAAGCTGATATGGGGAAGGGCATGGATGAATGCTTTCGGATTATCAATTTCTTTATTCTTAACCAGGTAAGACCAGAACTGTTTTGACACTTCAAACTGTTCGTTAATCTCTTTCGCTTTCTCAACATCTATAGAACCGTCCGCCTGCTCAACTGTATAATTCAGTTCACACAGTGCCGCATGTCCGGTACCCGCATTGTTTCTTTCATTAGAACTTTCAATCGCCGGCTGATCCAGACGTTCAAAAAGCTTAATATTCCAATCCGGCTCTATATTTTTAAGTAGTGTGCCGAATGTCGTGCTTAAAACACCTGCGCCTATTAATATGACATCTTTTGGTTTTTCCTGACCCATTTAAAGAACCTCCATTTTATAATAACTATTCAAGGGACAATCTCAAATATCAATTGAATTAATATTAATATAACATAAATATAAAGAATTCTGTCTTCTCTTTACGTGAAAATATCTGTCCTGTCAGGCAATCGGACGGATATTCATTATTCATCCCGTCTGAGGTGGTGTTTAACACGTTAAATTTAAAACATCTTTTTTTACAAAGACGTATACCGCCTCTTTTTCCGACACTTCAAGATTCACCGCCGCATACCCTGCTTTGAACAGTGCCTGGAATAATGTACGGGTGCTGTAACGCCAGTATAACGCCAATGATGTATCATGCTTCTTTAAATTCTGAAAGTCTTTAGGCACTTTTACTGCATATGAATGTTTTTTTAAATCATTATAAGGAACTTCCTCACACACAGGCAGCCCTGCTGAATTGTAGGAAATATCATTCAGCTTCACTGTACCGGAAGTATCATGTACATACGGTTTCTGTACATGCGGACTGTTAATATGCCAGTGTACTTCAAAACGATCGGAGGGCAGACCGCGATTAATACCATCCTTCATCTCACCGTACGCATCTTCTATATAAGTCGTACACACCCCGTTCAGCTTTGTTAAATTTAAAAAAGCATTCCGTGTCTCAAGCGGATCATACGTCCAGCGTATTTCCTCATATCCTTTTTCCACTGCTGATTCACGTTGTTTTCTCTTAAGCTTTTCACCGATTTTCTGCGAACGGTATCCTTCATCTATACCGAGCATATGAGAACAGAGATACACTCTGCCTTCTTTAAACCCGGCGAAACCATAACTGAAACCGATTATTTTGTCCGCGTCATACGCAGCAATCACAAGACCGCCGTTTTTAACAGCAGTTAATGTCTGATGCACAGGAAGCGGCGGCATGCCCCATACTGTTTCTTCAATTCTGCTGATCTCAGAAAGTGCATCCATTGTCTCAAGTACTCTAATTTCCATCATTCATCTGCCTTCTTTCAATAAAATAAATAACATTCTGCCTAAGCAAATTAAGAAATAAGATACCACAGTGCATATTTTAGTTCAACAAATATTCTGAAAGATTATGAAAATATAACTCTCCTTCCTGTTTCCCGGTCTCGTATCGGGGTATTAAAAAGAAATATTACACTTAGGGAGTGGATAATAATGATGGAATATGCATTAAAACTGACTGTCGGTCTTATCGGTGTCATGCTCGTTCTAAGATTCATGGGTAAAAAAGAACTGGCACAGATTACGCCCCTCGATTTTGTTTACGCGCTCATTCTCGGCAGCATTGTAGAAGAATCGCTTTTTGATCCTTCGGTAGATGTATATGAAATCATTTTTGCGCTCCTTTACTGGGCAGTACTCATTTATTTGATTGAGAAGTTTGCTTTAAAAAGCCGCCGGTTCCGGCGGTTAACAAAGGGGCAGCCCGTGATTTTAATTAATGATGGTGAACTTGACAGTAAAGTCATGCGTAAAAATCATATGGAAGTCGATGAAGTACGGTCGCTCCTCAGGCGGCACAATGTTTTTACACTCAGAGAAGTACGATATGCACTTCTTGAAGAGAACGGGCAGTTATCCATACTGAAATATGCATCCGAAGACCCGCCGACCCGGGGTGAGACCATGAAACAATTTCCGGAAAATGTCCGGTCCCACTTATTTATAGACGACGGCAAAGTCGAGCATGAGACTCTGGAGCAGTGCGGTTATGACGAAAACTGGCTGAAAGAACACTTAAAGCATGAGACCGGATACGAGATAAACGATATATTTTTTGCCGAATGGAATAAAAATGACGGATTCTTTGTACAGGAAAAACAAACAGACAACGGATCAGGCAATTTGAATCATAACTAAACGTATATTTTTCCGTAAAAAACATTTTAATCATCTTTTAATAATTCATTAATTGTCCTTTAGGTTCCGGTGGATATACTACAGGTAACAAATAAATAAACAAAATATTTTTGGAGGATGAATAATATGAAATTTAACAAGAACTTTTTAATCACCGGAACAGTCGCATCTGCACTATTACTTGGTGCATGCGGCGGAAATGCAAGCGCCAATGACGATGAGAATACCAAAGGTTCCGAGGCATCTGCAAATACTGAAAACACTTCAGTCGATGCTTCAAATATCCTTGATGCTTTAGGTGATGACAAGGCAGCAGAAGCTGTACAGACTGCTCAGGATAACTTTGACGGTGTACTTGAAAGTATCAGCTTTGAAGAAGAAAACGGTAAAAACTATTATGAGGTCAACCTCGAAAGTCAGACTGAAGAATATGAAGTAACGCTTGATGCTGAAGACTTATCCGTAGTTGAAGAAGACCGTGAAAATGAAGACAGTAATGAACGCAGCTACAATAAACTCGTAGACGCTCATGAAGAAGATATCATCTCACTTCAGGAAGCAGAAGATAAAGCTGTTGAAGAAGCCGGCGGTGAAGTGACAGACTGGCAGTATGATGTAGACGATCTGAAATACGAATTTGAAGTCATCAACAGTGACCACAGCAGCAATGACGATGATGACGACGATGATGATGACGATGACGACAATAATGTTGATGTAGAAATTAATGCAGTCAACGGTGAACTGGTTGAAATAGACTCATAAGATAATGCCCGCAATGCGGGCATTTTTTTATTGTCCGGCACTTCAACAAAGCGATTCCAATAGATAGATAATAAAACATTTTTTACCTTATTAAGCGTTAACTCTTTACATAATGAAAGCGCTTTAGTTAAAATTAAAGTATCACAGAAAAGGGGGTAACAAAATGGTTTTTGAATTCCCGAATAAAGAAAATGCACAGTACAAAGTAAAGAGTCAGTACGAGAACTATATCAACGGAGAGTGGACAGCACCGGCAGACGGTGAATACTTCGATAATGAATCACCTGTTATCGGTAAAGCTGTTTCAAAAGTACCGCGCTCAAAGCAGGCGGATATTGATAAAGCGGTCGCTGCTGCACAGGAAGCACAGAAGTCGTGGGGGACGACTTCAGTTACAGAACGCAGTAATATTTTGAATAAAATCGCCAACCGTGTAGAAGAAAATCTGGAAGAATTCGCTGTTTTAGAAACCTTTGAGAACGGTAAGGCTGTTCGTGAAACTTTAAATGCAGACCTGCCGCTTCTCGTTGATCACTTTAGATATTTTGCAGGGGTGATCCGCGCACAGGAAGGCGGTATTTCACAGCTTGATAACGATACAGTAGCCTATCATTATCATGAACCAATCGGTGTTGTCGGCCAGATTATTCCCTGGAACTTCCCGCTGCTGATGGCGGCATGGAAAATTGCCCCGGCACTTGCTGCAGGTAACTCCATCGTATTAAAACCGGCGGAACAGACACCGACAACCATTCTTCATTTTGTTGAACTCATCGGTGATTTACTGCCTCCGGGTGTCCTGAATATTGTTAACGGCTTCGGATCAGAAGCAGGGCAGGCACTCGCAACGCATGAAGGAATCAATAAAATCGCGTTTACCGGAGAAACAACCACCGGCCGGATTATTATGCAGAATGCCAGCCAGAATATCATTCCGGTAACACTTGAACTCGGTGGTAAATCACCGAACATTTTCGCAAAAGATGTGATGGATGAAGATGACGGCTATCTTGATAAAGCAATTGAGGGTCTTGTCATGTTCGCATTGAACCAGGGAGAAGTATGTACATGCCCGTCACGTGCAATCATCCATGAAGATATTTTCGATGCATTCATGGAAAAAGTGATTAAACGTGTTGAACAGATTAAGATTGGCAATCCGCTGGATCCGGATACTATGATGGGTGCACAGACTTCAAAAGAGCAGAAAGAAAAAATCGCCTCCTACCTCGATATCGGTAAAAAAGAGGGGGCGGAAGTACTGACAGGCGGTAACTTAAAAGAGATTGACGACGCAGATATCGAAGGCGGATATTATTTTGAGCCGACAATCTTCAAAGGCCACAATAAAATGCGTATCTTCCAGGAAGAAATTTTCGGTCCGGTACTCGCAGTAACGACGTATAAGGACGATGATGAAGCGATTGAGATTGCGAATGATACTTTATACGGACTTGGTGCCGGTGTATGGACACGCAGTCAGAACAGAGCGTATCGTTTGGGACGTGCGATTGAAGCAGGACGTGTATGGGTCAATACGTATCATGATTATCCCGCACATGCTGCATTCGGCGGATATAAAATGAGTGGTATCGGACGCGAAAATCATAAGATGATGCTTGGACACTATCAACAGACCAAGAACTTACTGGTCAGCTACGGCGAATCACCGAAAGGATTTTTCTAAGTGGCTGTACTTGAAAAAGTAGAAGCAACTGACAAAGCGAAATCACTCATTCATGATTTAAAAAAAGAACATGGGAACCTCATATTCCATCAGTCCGGCGGATGCTGCGACGGCTCGAGTCCCATGTGTTTAAAAGAAGGCACAATGATTATCGGTGCAGCAGACATTCAACTCGGTGAAGTAGAGGGTGTACCGTTTTACATGCACAAAAAGCAGTATGAATACTGGAAGCACACACAGATTACACTGGATGTGGTTGACGGTATCGGCGGCATGTTCAGTGTCGAAGGCCCGAGAGGTGTCAGATTCCATATCAGAAGTGAGCCTCTGTAATAATCATTTAAACCGGCATTGAGTATTTTATTCTCGGTGCCGGTTTTTTAATCAGTTATCTTTAATTTCTGAATATTCATTGACTACTTATACAATATATGGGAATCTTAAATTGTTATACTTCTGCTTCACAAAATTAAGAGAAAAGGAGTTCGAATATGTTTGAATTTACTGGTGCATTAATTATTGTCTTCATTTTGATTGGTGTTCTTCTTATCGGCGGAATCGGCTGGTATTTATTTATGAAAGCGAGATACCGCACAGTCCCTTCCAATGAAGCCCTCATTATTACAGGTCCGAATCTTGGAGATGAGAAGAAAGAGAGTAATATTTACCGGGATGATCAGGGACGGTACATGAAAGTCACCCGCGGCGGCGGGCACAGATTGAAACTTTTCCAGACAGGCACAAGAGTCTCATTAAAATCATTTCAGCTTCAGATATCGACACCGAAAGTATACACTTTGGAAGGTGTCGGAATATACGGTCAGGCTGTTGCCACTGTTAAAGTAGCGGATGACCTTGATGGCATTGTTAAATACGCCGAACAGTTCCTCGGAAAAGACCAGAAAGATATTCAGCATGAGATATCAGAAGTCCTGAATTCAAATCTCCGCGCCATCTTATCTAAAATGACAGTGGAGCAGATTAATAAGGACCGGGAAAGCTTTAACGAACAAGTGCGTGAAATTGCGCAGGATCAACTGAACCGGATGGGTTTCAAAATTACTTCATTAGGATTATCCGACTTAAGAGATGATGAAAACTATCTTGAGAACCTCGGGCGGCCGCAGATTGCACGAGTCCGAAAAGAAGCAGAGATTGCGGAGTCTGAAAACAGACGTGAAACAGAAATCCAGCAGGCTAAGGATAATGAAACTATCTCCAACGAGCAGTATAAAAGAGAAATGAATATTGCCGACAGCCGTAAGGAAAAAGACCTGAAAGCTGCAAGAAACCTTGCAGAAACAGAAAAAGAAAATGCTGCAGCAAGAGCAGCAGGGAAACTTGAGGAGGAAGAACGACGCCTCGATGTTGAACGAAAACGCCTTGAAATCCGGGAGCAGGAAAAAGAGAATGAGTTAAAACTGCGGAAACTGGAACGGGAAAACGATGTTGAAATAGAAAAGCAGCAGGTAGAAGTACGCCGTCAGCAGGCAGAGGCAGATTACTATGCCCGTGTTAAAGAAGCAGAAGCTGCATCCGAGGCACGTATTGCGGAAGGTAAGGCGGAAGCGAAAGTCATTCGCGAAAAGAGTCTTGCAGAAGCGGAAGCAATTGAGCGCCGGGCTAAAGCAATGGCAGAACATAAAGATGTCATCATTCTGGAAAAACTGATTGAAATGATGCCTGAATTTGCAAAAGCAGTCAGCGAATCAATGAGCAGTGTGGAATCCATCCGAATTATTGACGGCGGGCAGGGTGATCAGATTAAATCACTGCCGACTACTGTTACGGGAACAATGGCAAAGCTCCAGGAAAGTATGGGCCAGATGACAGGATTTGATGTCAACAGCTTCCTTGAAGGATTATCAAAGAGTGATGCTGCAAACTTTAATAAAGTTGAAGAAACAACTGATTTTGATACTGATGACACAGAAGAAGACTACAGTGATATTGAATCAGAAAACAATGATAACGATGAAAAACTTTAAAGACTCCCCGGAGTCTTTTTTTATTTCCTTCTATATATGGGTATAGACATTTAAAAGGGCGGTGTTGTTATGGAAGAATATATCCGCGATTATACGATGGCAGCTGCAATACTCGGACTGTTTTCCTTTGTCTGGTTCGGCTGGGCTCAGGAAAGACCAAGGAAATCATGGAGAGTCTATCTCGGTATCGGTTCGGCACTCGGAATCATTGTTTCTGCAGCCGGCATCTATTTGAGTATCACTCACTGGAACAATGCGTCCATCCTTCACGAGCAGTCAAACTTCACTTATTACATTATTTTTGTTGCTATTGAATTCACAGTCGCGGCCGTTGTCAGTGCAGTTCTGCTGATTAAAAAGCATTCTGATTATGTCGCCCCCTGGATTGCATTCGTTGTCGGTGTTCATTTCTTTCCACTCAGTTTTGTATTTAATGATTTCACCTATAATATTTTAGGCGGTCTCATCACTGTCGTTTCACTCATTTCACTGCCGCTGTCAAAAAGGCTGGATGTTGCAAACAGTGCCGTCACCGGCATCGGGACAGGAATCTCTTTATTCCTTTTTGCCTTATTCAACCTAATACGCGCATTGATGATATAGGTGATACCGCCTCATTAATCAGAAGAATCATCCTCCGGAATTCCGGAGGATGATTTTGTTTGAACCGGTCCGGCAGATATTTGACCCGCTCGGGAAAATTTCCACACAAAATCTATTTTCTTTCATATACTAAGCACAAGGAGGCCGGTTATGAGAAAAAACTACAATATTGAACTGTCTATAGAAGAACACCTGTCTGAAGATAATATTATTATCCGCTGTCAGTCACCAAATACAGGCGCAGAGATTATGAATCAGCTCCAGCCGCTTAATAAAAATGAATCTTCAATGGTTATTAAGCAGGATGACAGTTATATTATCGTTAAAAAAACAGACATTATATTTGCAGAAGTTTACCAGAAAGAACTGACCGTATATACAACAGAAGATGAGCATAAGACTTCAAGCACCCTTGCATCTCTGTACGAGGACTTACCAAAACAGACCTTTGTACAGGTATCAAAATCGTCATTAATCAATATACATCATATTAAAAAAGTAGAGCCTTCGTTTTCAGGAAATTTACTCGCACATCTTTCAAATGGTATGAAAGTCAGTATATCCCGTAGATATGTGACTTTATTAAAAGAAGCACTCGGAATCTAAACAAGAAGGAGGAAGGAAAATGAGATACTTAACAGCGTACACACTGCAGTCCATTTATATCGGGAGTTTTCTCTATCTCTTATTTTCTATATTCACAATAAGCGGGGAGAGTACATTTATTACAACTGCCGGTATTATCGGCGTATGGACGGCATCGGCATTAATCGGCATGACAACGATGATTCATCATACTGCTCTGCCGGCATTAATACGGTACGGCATCCAGATTTCAGTTGGTATTATTGCTTTTATTACTATCAGTGTCTATCTCGGATCAATGAATCTGACTGTCCTTGAAATTTTGGAGACTGCATTATTTATCGGCATCACAATGCTCGTGATTATGACGATTAACTATCTGCTGACAGTCAGAGATTCAAAGTCTATTAATCAAAAACTGCAAAACCATACGGAATAATAACTTCTTAACAAAAAGAGCATTTATATAGAAGCAGCTGACAATTATCAGCTGTTTCTATTTTTTAGGTTTAATCAAAGCATTCACAAGGTGTAAATTGTACCTGACAGCGAAAATACTCAGAAATAATACAATGAGATATCAACAATTACATGGAAAGAGGGGAATTGTAACCTCATTATTATTGAGCTGTAACACATGACACGGATATATGTGTTACATTAGGCATTGTCTTAAAAATTTAAGACTGAATGTGCTCTTTGATCTTAAATGATTAAAACACGTCCGCTTTAATTAGCAGAAATTTATTAGGAGGACGAACATAGTTATGAAAAAAACAATCTTAACTACGACTTTAATATTAGGCTTAGGCGCAGCGAGTATCACAGCAGATCAGGATGCAGAGGCATCTGAACAATCCATCAATCATGGAGAGCTTGCACAAAAAGCGCAGTCTAATTCAAACGAATTAAATAATGCACCGCTCCACGAAGGTGAATATGACTATAACTTTAACCACAACAATGTTGACTATAACTTCTCATCAGATGGTACAAACTATTCATGGGAATATAACGGCTACAATAATGAACAAGCTCAGGAAGTAAGTGAGCCTGTACAATATGATGTTCAAGAGGAACAAGTAGCTGAACCGGTTCAAAATACTGAACCAGTACAGCAGGAAACTCAGGAAGCAGAAGTTGAGTCTGTTGAACCTGTACAAAACACAGAAGAAACTTCACAGCCCGCAGCTCCAACTGCATCCAGCTCAAACGACGGATCAGTTAAAGAACAATTTCTTGCTGCAGGCGGCACAGACGCTATGTGGGAATCTATCGTAATGCCTGAATCAAGCGGTGACCCTAATGCAGTAAATGAACTGGGTTATCAAGGCCTTGGTCAGACTAAAGAATCATGGGGTACCGGCTCTGTTCAAGAACAGACTGAAGGTATGCTGAACTATGCTGAAGAACGTTATGGCTCTGTTGACGCTGCAATGGACTTCCGTAATCAGAATAACTGGTGGTAAGATTTAAACTCAAAAATGGATGCCGGGTTCCGGCATCCATTTTTATATACATATATCATTAAAATACTTACTGTGATAAAGATTATGTACTTAATTTATAATTATCAAAAAATACCATTTAAAGAAATATCATTAAATTTTTACTTACATAAGGATTTCAATTGGTTCTATACCAGAGAATATTCAGAAATAATACAGCCAGAATACAGAAATATAACAACATTTCATGTATTACTACGAAATGTAATCTCTTTATTGTCAGACTGTAACATACAAATAAAAAAATTATGATATATTATTCATTGTCTTAAACGAACAAGAACATTTAGAACCTATCGGTTTTATCATACATTTATATTAATTACAGCGTGTTCAATATAATTTTGGAGGAATCATACATTATGAAAAAAGCAATTTTAGCTACTACTTTAGTATTCACTTTAGGTTTAACAAGTATTACATCCGGTCAGACTGCAGAAGCTTCTGAAATCAATAAGGAAGAACTTGCACAACTTGCTCAGTCAAATGCAGGCGAATTAAATAATGCACCGCTTCATGCAGGTTCATATAACTATAACTTCAACATCAACGGTGTTAACTACAACTTTGAATCAGACGGCGTTAACTTTTCATGGTCATACGGTAACGGCAATGCTCAGCCTACACAGGAAGTAAGTCAGCCTGAACCAGTTCAAAATGTTGAATACAACAATAATACCCAGGAAACAGTACAAACAAACAATGTTCAGTACAACACAAATAACTCAAACAACAATACAGCTTCTGAAAAAGCTCAAACTCAACAGCCTGCACAACAGCAGTCAAATGACTCTCAGGCAGCTGCACCACAAAAAACTCAGTCTTCAAACAGCGGTTCTACTAAATCACAATTCTTAGCTGCTGGTGGTACTGAAGCTATGTGGCAGTCTATCGTAATGCCTGAATCCGGTGGTAACCCGAACGCAGTAAGTCCAACAGGCTTCCAAGGTCTTGGTCAGACTAAACAATCATGGGGTACTGGTTCTGTTCAAGAACAGACTCAAGGTATGTTAAAATATGCTGAAGACCGTTATGGTTCTGTAGAATCTGCAGTTCAATTCCGTAACCAAAATAACTGGTGGTAAGATTTAACTAATATAGCTGAAACTCCGTATGGTCGAAAGATCATACGGAGTTTTTTTAGATGTTTCTATTTAAATAATCTATTTCTAAATTACGAAAATACCATATCATTTATATCACTGTTTTCTGCTATAATAATATATCAGCTTTTACATATTACAAGGAGCATTCAATATGATCGAAACTATTAAAAAAGAATGGTTCACTGAACCTGCTGTAAATATACTGTCAGGCATTGTTGTTGCTCTTGCCTTAATACCGGAGGCAATTGCTTTCTCAATTATTGCGGGTGTTGACCCAATGGTCGGTTTATATGCCTCTTTCATTATTGCTGTAGTGATTTCATTTGTCGGCGGTCGTCCCGCCATGATTTCAGCTGCCACCGGCGCAGTCGCATTAATCGTTGTTCCTTTGGTCAGAGAATATGGTCTCGACTATTTACTCGCTGCAACGATTCTAATGGGATTGATTCAAATCATTCTCGGCATACTTAAGGTCGGGAAACTTTTAAAATTCATTCCCAATTCTGTAATGATCGGTTTTGTGAATGCTTTAGCGATACTTATTTTTATGACACAGCTCGAGCACATATTCGGTATATCATTTGATACATACATATATGTAATTGTCACACTGGCAATTCTTTATATTCTGCCGAGATTCCTAAAGAAAATACCGGCTCCACTTTTTGTGATTGTAATATTGACAGGAATTTATATTATATTTGGAAGTGACTTGAGAACAGTAGGGGACTTGGGCACAATTGACCGTTCACTGCCAGCCTTTCTTATACCGGATATACCCTTTAACCTCGAAACTTTAAAAATTATACTGCCTTATTCATTATCGATGGCCGTTGTCGGGCTGGTGGAAAGTCTTTTGACTGCCAAAATTGTTGATAATGCTACAGATACATACAGCAGTAAAAACAGAGAATCGAGGGGACAGGGTATCGCAAACTTTATCAATGGTTTCTTCGGCGGTATGGGCGGATGTGCAATGATCGGCCAGTCAATAATTAATGTGACATCAGGTGCAACCACGCGTCTGTCCACATTTACTGCAGGTGTCGTATTAATGTTCTTGATTATCGTTCTTGGCGACTGGGTGGTTCAGATCCCAATGCCTATTCTTGCGGGTATTATGGTCATGGTTTCTGTCAGTACGTTTGACTGGGGCTCATTTAAATACCTGGTAAAAGCACCTCGGACAGATGCTTTTGTGATGCTTATTACAGTAACCATCGTTTTATTTACACACAACCTTGCCGTCGGTGTAGTTACAGGTGTTATATTCAGTGCCATCTTCTTTGCAACAAAAATATCAAAAGTAAATGTATCTGTCGAAGAGACTACACATCAGATTACATTTCATTTCGAGGGACAGATTTTCTTTGCCTCCATTGATACGACGATAGAGCAGCTTAAATTTAAGAAATACGGGAAAGATATTTATCTGGATTTTTCAAAAGCTCACCTTTGGGATGACTCCGCTGTGGATGCGATTGATACAATTGTTAAAAAATTTGAAGATCATGGTAATCAGGTTTCCGTCAATCAATTGAATGCAGACAGCAGGAAAATCATGAAGGAACTTAGTAAATTAAACGAGCAGCATCTCACTTAATAAGGAGGTATAAATGAATATGTATAATGAAATATTACTGGCCGCAGATGGTTCGGAGAACAGTTTCAGAGCCGCAGAGGAGAGTTTAAATTTCATACATGAAGACAGCGTGGTTACAATCCTTAATGTTATTAACAGTAATGAAATTAAAAAAGATGTGCTGCACCAGAAAAGTTCAGAAGGTCTAAAAACCAAACGTAAAAAAAAGCTTTCGAAAATTATTGAATTATACAAAGAACAGAACATTCATTATGAACTCTATTTTGAATACGGCATCCCTGACGAAACAGTCGTCTCTTTTGCCAACAACGGTCCGTTTCAATTGGTAGTTCTCGGCAGCAGAGGATTAAACAGTTTTCAGGAAATGGTCATGGGCAGTGTCAGCCATAAAGTAGTGAAGCGTGTTAAAAAACCAGTCATTATCGTAAAATAAAAATATCAAAGAGAGATGGTCTGCATAGCGGTTATGTAGACCATCTCTTATTTAACTGTGAATATTATTCTGTTGTTTCTTTCCATTTTGAGTCACTGAGCATTTCACCCGGCCAGGTATATGCCATCACACCGCCGTCAATCGTAATATTCTCTCCAGTAATGAATGATGAATCATCAGAAGCAAGGAACGTAACCAGTTTACCTACTTCTTCAGGCGTACCTAACCGGCCAAGTGGTGTGATCCATTTTTGGTTATCCCGGAATTCCTTCCCGGCATCATCTTCACTGTCTCCCACCAGATTATCCACTAAAGGAGTCTCAATTGTGCCCGGTGCAATTGAATTGGCACGTATATTTTCCCGGCCGTATTCAATAGCGATGGATTTTGTGAAATTAATAATTCCACCCTTCGCTGCATTGTATGCAGAACGGTTTAAATCAGCTGCGAGGCCCGAGAAAGAAGCGGTATTGATAATAGATCCGCCGTTATCGAGCATCAGCGGCAGAAAGAACTTAGTGACAAGGAAAGTCCCTCTCAAATCTACACCGACAATTTTATCAAATACTTCGACCGGAAACTCATGAACTCTGCCGGCTGGATTATCAATTCCTGCATTATTGAATAATATATCTATCTTTCCAAAACGTTTTTCAATTTCATCGACAGTCTCTTTCACTGCAGATTCTTCAGAAATATCCACTATAAATGCATCCGCCTTAAATCCCTGATTTCTTAATTTCAGGGCTGCATCTTCAACACTTTCCGATATATCGAGCATCAGAACATGTGCCCCCTGCTCAGCCATCACCTTCGCTGATGCCTGTCCGATTCCCGTACTTGAACCTGTCAGTACAGCAGTCTTTCCTTCTAATTTATTCATTCCAATCACCTCTTGCCTCATCATTATTCTCCATATATGTACCTGAAATTACGAGGAGTTAAACACGGATAATCAGTTACATTTTTTAATAACTTAAAGCCATTCAACGCTCTCTAGCATTTCTTCAGTCAGGTTGAGACCGGGCAGATTGTTCTCTACATATTTTTTCACATCAAAATCAGGATGTTCCTTACGCGTCAGTATATCAAGACCTGATGGTGTAACCAGAGAGGACTGAAACTGAATAATGAGCAGGTCGTCATTGATAAAAATCACTTCCCACTTACTTTTTAATAATTTTAAAATACCGTTCCCTCTCCATACAAACTGTCCTTCTCTAAAATGATCAATACCCTTAATTTCTTTTATCTTGTTTTTATTTGTATAGGTCACTAAATCAAAAAACTTTAACGGATTAGATTGCTTCAGTGTATAAGTAATCGCAGGGCTAAGTCTTTTTCCTGAAGTCCACATTGGAAATGTTGTACCTTTAATTATCCAGGTGCCGGGCAGTGCTGAACTTAAATCAGTCAATTAATCACCTCATCTGTAATAGTCATACGTTCATGAATATATTTCTTCCTGCAAGACTTACTTAAACCCTCTTGTGAATTCTTCCGGTACTTTTGATTCAAACCGTAACAATTCTCCTGTTACAGGGTGGTTGAATGAAATGACATGTGCATGAAGACCGATTCTGCGGATAGGATTATTTTGTGCACCGTATTTCTTATCACCAACGATAGGGTGCCCCAGATCCTGCATATGCACACGAATCTGGTTTTTACGTCCTGTATCCAGATTCACCTTAAGCAGTGAGAATTTTTTATTGGATTTTAATACTTTATATCGTGTAACTGCTTTTTTACCTTTGTTAGGATTTTTACTGGATCTCATAATAAGGGCTTTATTCTCCGTCAGCCATGAAGTGATTTTACCGCCTTCAGTAACCGTGCCTTCCACCAGTGCGATATATGTCCGTTCTTTGACAGCATTTTTCCATGCATTCTGCAGCTTCTGCTGTACTTCCCTGCGCCGTGCAAACACCATCACACCAGATGTATCACGGTCTAAGCGGTGCACGACAAAAATACGGTTTCTTGGATTCTTTTTCTGCACATAGTCTGAAAGCAGGCGGTAGGCAGTTATTTTACTTTCTTTCTCTGAAGCGATGGATAATACGCCGGCTTCTTTCTCAACGACAATAATATCCTCATCTTCATGAAATATCTGTATGCCTTTAAGCTTAATATTACTGGCCGCTGAACGAATCTCCACGCGGTCTCCCGGTACAAGTTCATCATTAAACTGAGTCGTACCCTTTCCATTCACAAAAATCTGCCCGCGGCTTAAAATACTTTTTACTGATTTTCGGCTCTGTGACGGCATCATTTCAATTAAAAACTTCAATACCTCAGTCTTTTCCTTAACCACCCATGTCGTATCCTGCTTCTGTGTTCTCGTTCTTTTATTCATCATATCTATCCTCTATCTTTAGTTTTTATATTGTTCGTACCCATCTGCATTAAGATTATGCTGTGTCATTATCATACCACGACATCTCATGCCGAATCATTTTCTATACAGAATGTCATACTGTCCTGCAAAATAAATTTAATTTAGATTATAAATAGTGTTCATTTACATTAAATGTTAAAATTAATGTATTAATTAGAGAGGTGTGATGACATGAAAAACTTATATGAAAACCTGGTGATGGAAAAGTAGGAGTAGGACTCTTCTTTTCCAATTAAAAAATGAAAAGAGGAATTCTGTGTATAAAGATAATGAATTAGTGCTGCGGCCGATTGAAAGAAAAGACCTTCCGCATATATGGAGACTTGTATATAAGGAAGAAGCACCTGAATGGAAGCAATGGGATGCCCCGTATTATCCCCATGCTTCGAAGTCCTATGAGGACTTTATGAAAACAGCTGAATCACTAATTGGTGACGATAGTATGTGGGTGATTGAAGTATCCGGCGAGTGTATCGGGACAGTTTCATACTACTGGGAACACGAGCCGTCCAAGTGGCTTGAGACTGGTATTATTTTATATGAATCTGTCAGCTGGGGCAGGGGAATAGGTACACGTGCAATGCGTATGTGGATCAGCCATTTATTTAATACTATGCAGCTCGTCCGTGCAGGTTTTACCACCTGGTCCGGAAATGAACGGATGATCAGAGTTGGAGAAAAATTAGGCATGCAGATGGAAGCCAGAATAAGAAAAGTAAGATACTATAACAATCACTATTATGATTCTATCCGGATGGGTGTGTTACGTGAAGAATGGGGAGATAGATATCATCATTAAATCTACCATTCAGAACAGCCTTTAATATAATAAAGAACTCAAGAACTCTAAGCTATCAGCTGGGAGAATCTTGAGTTCTTTATTTAACATTAATCTGCTACAGACCTTTATCATATTTCAGGCACATCCATAATTACTTATGCGGTAACAAACGATTTCTTTTCTTCTGCAGGATAGTATCAATCAACTGTTCGAGTTCAGCCAGCCGCAGTGAAAAATCAGGCAGGCGGTGCAGGTAAAATATCGGCTGCTTAATATTCAACTGTAAAGTAGTCGATGAAATTAATACATCAAAATCATGTTGAAGCAATTTCCTTTCACTGATTTCCCTACCTGGTATAGTGTCTACTTCAATAAACCGTCTTAATGTACTTTTAAGTTCCTCAGAGAAACTTAAAGCAATTGAATCAGTACTATGATTGTAGACTAACAATCTGCAGGAGTTAAACTGATAGAACAAATTTTTCGTTAAGTTACTCCATGTGAGGATAAACGAGCTAAGTATATCCTTAATCATATCCTCACCAAAATACAATTTTCGCTTATCAAACAACTCAACCAACAGCTGGTAAAGGGCATTATAAAATGGGGAATAATGATGCTCATATATCGTTACGAGTTTATATTCCCGCGGCTTAAATAATAAGTAGTTGATTGATTTACAAGTTGATAAACCTTTTCCATAATAGGATATTTTTAAATTAATTCGATAAATATCAAATTTGGATGGTCTAACATCATCAGGAAGATTAAACTGTTCTGATAAAGTGTTAATTATTTCAGCAATATCGTTCACTTCGGCAATATTTCTTACTTCATCATTATACCTTAATGCTGAATTCATCTGATTATCTGTAAATATATCTGCGAAAAAATGATGCATGCTTAAAAGCTCATTGTAACAATTTTGACGGACTTTTTCTGGTAGATTTAGACTCGAAACAGTATTTTTCAACCACTCAATATCTTCACATGAATATTTACTTCCCCCTACCAACAAATGATTATGCAGTGCCCGCACAGTACATACCGCTATAATATTACGATACTCTATTATATTAAATGAATTTTCTTCAAATCTAAAAGAACCGGACAATTTTTCTATCAATTTTTTGAAGGTTCTCTCATCAATATTATGAAACGGCCATTCAGTAACACTATAGGCTTCCTGAAAATATGAAATATAAAATGTTCGAATCATTAATTCTTCACCAGTTATATATAATGGACTTGTATGAATTGATAGTCCAAAATAATCCAGGGTGGTGTTCAAGTTCTTTAACAACCTGTTTAAAGTTGATGGACTAATATACAAATAATCTGCCATTTCTTTTTTACTGACAACATCCTCAAAAAATAATTTTTCCAAAAGCTGAAATGATTCAGTGTTTTTAAATACAGCACGCTGGAAATAATCCAAACCAATATTGACCGGCAGTTTAAGACTGATACCCTCTGTTGAAGTAATCAATTCCCCGTCTAAATCTTTACAAATTTTTTTTAGGTCTGATAAATAATAACCAACACTTCTCCGTGAAATCATCAAAACTTCAGAAAGCTCTTGTATTGTTACAGGCATACTTTCAGAAAATAAGTATTCAATCATGTTAAATTTGTGCTTTTCAATTGAGGGAACCACATCCCACATACCCTATCCCTGCCTTCTGATATTAATACTCTTATCTATCTTTAAATTATAAAATATAAGCTCTCATTAATTAATACAGTACAAGCAAATCCTTAAAACCATAATTTACATCTTCCTATGCAAATCATGACAAATCATAGCGATTTTTATTAATACAAAGGTGATATATTAAAAATTGTAATAGTAGATTAAGTTTTTCAACAGATGGATTTAGATCTGAATATCATTATCAAATCCTTTGCTTACATACAACTTTACAAATAGTTATTAGCAGACTTCTAAATAATAAATTTAAGGTTTGATTTAATGATATTCACCTATGATTCAACAATTCTATTAAAAGGAGGATCGATTAAATTATCAATTATTATGACACTTAATTTTTATCGCAATTTATTGTAAAAATAAGGTTTAAATTAAATATTATTCAATTTTAAAGAAAGAAGTGAAGAATAGTGGTACTAGGAAGTTTTTCCAAAAAATTTGGATTAGTCTTTTTAGCACTGTTAATCATCAGCTCAAGTATTTTCAGCTACATATCATTTATTGGAGATAGTGATAATAGAGCTTTGGCTGAAGAAATACATGATGATGGTACAGGCGGAATGATTAACCCGGGAGCACCCCAGGAATTTGAAGAATCAATTATTTCGAAAAATGCTACATATACAGGGACTCCCGGAGAATATTTTATCGACTTAAATATTGAAGGGAAAAACAGGGAGACTGTTGAACCCACTGACATTGTTATTGTTTATGATAATTCCAACAGTATGGCAAATAATAACAGAGTGGGCATTGCATATAATGCAGTTTCCGATTTTATCAATCAAATGCTGACTGACGATAACGAAAATATCAGAATGGCTCTCGTATCATACGGGACCCATGTCATGGATGGCAGACGTAATACTGTTTATGGTGGGAATATGGGCAATTATTCTCACAAAACATTAACAACGAACCCAAGCAGTTTAATTAATCGACTGCCTGCGAATGTTCCTAACAATAGAGGTTCCGGAAATAATGGCGGAACATACACACAAGAAGCTTTGAATGAAGCAGGAAATATTCTGGCTGCAAGCAATGCTGAAAATAAGGTGATTATTACTATTACTGACGGAGCACCGACTATTAGTCATGATGGCAATACGATTCAAGGTCGGGGCACTAGTTTCTTCTATGGTTCTAACAACAGATTTAACCATGGAACAAATACAATAAATGCGGCGCAGACTTTAAAAAGCAACGGTATTGACATGCATTCCATCGGGATAGAATTAACCGGAGATGCCGGTGCTTCATTACAACAAGTAACCCATGTAATGGAAAATATCGCTTCTAGCCCGTCTCAATATTATAATGCTGCACAAGTATCTCAAATCGTTGAAATTTTAAGTCAAATTTCAACAGGTCTTATAGGAAGTATCCAAAATGGGACTGTAACTGATCCGATGGGAGAAATGGTTGAACTGGCGCTGCAGGGTGATTCATTTACAGCGGCAAGTGATGCGAACTTATCAGATGGTGATTATTTCTTAAGTGCAAGTGATTCTGCACTCCTTAACGGTGTAAATGTTTCTTTAGATGGTGAAACAATCACTCTTGATAATCTAAATCTGGCAGCAGGACAATCTGTAAATTTACGTTATAAAGTACATCTTGATACAGATAATGAAAACTTCACAAGCGACGATTATTTCAGAACAAATGGGACAACAACATTTATTCCTAATGCTGACAACCCGGATACTGTAAGAGAGTTCGAAGTTCCTCAGATTAGCGGAACGTCTTTAGAAGTTTCGGGGATAAAAATCTGGGAAGATGATGGTGGAGAAATGAACCGCCCTCCGGAAATCGAAATCCACTTGTATAGAACAACTGAAAACCAGACAGATGGCACTTTTGTTGAAACTGTTACAGTGACTCCAAATGAGAATGATGAGTGGGGATATGTTTTTGAAGGACATCCGTCATACTCCTCAACAGGAGAAATTTATGAATATTATGTTCAAGAAGTTACTGTAGATGGCTATACCACTGAGTACAGTGAAGATGGATTTGATATCATTAATACACTTGAAGTAAATTCATCTATCAGTTTGGAAAAGACTAGTAATGTGGAAGAGATTACTGAAGTCGGTCAAACAATAACATACACCTTTGAGGTTGAAAATACTGGTAATGTTACAGTGACAAATCTGGTACTGGATGACCCAATGCTGGGTGGGAACATCACACTCGATGTGACCGAACTCGTACCGGGAGACTCAACGACTGTCACGCAGGAATACACTGTAACTCAGGAGGACCTCAACAACGGTGGTATCCAAAACATCGCGTCCGTCACAGGGGAAGATCCGAGAGGCGGTACACCGGAAGATACGGACGAAGATGAACTTCCCGGGACACAGGAGCCAAGTATTTCTCTTGAAAAAACAGCGGACCGAAATGACTTAGTCGCAGGTGAAGATATCCAATATACCTTCACCGCAACGAATAATGGGAATGTGACGCTGAATAATGTCAATCTGACTGATATCCTTGATGGCATTAGTGATATCACATATGTATCGATAAACGGGGAAGACATTGAAGATGTCGAAAACATCATACTTCAGCCCAATGATGTATTGGTTGCGGAAGCAAGTTACACTGTCACACAGACTGATGTCGATGCAGGTATTGTCAACAACGAAGCAACCGTATCGGGAACACCGCCTGGTTCTGAGGAACCGGTGCAGGACACAGACACAGTCTCTGTGCCTCAGGATGTCGAAGGCAGCTTAACCCTTCAAAAATCTAGTGACCTGGATGCATTTGTCGAAGCTGGGCAAGTCGTCACGTATGAATTTATCATTACGAACGACAGTAATGTAACCATCTCGAACCTGGTACTGGATGATCCGATGTTGGGTGGCAACATCACACTCGATGTGACCGAACTCGTACCCGGTGACTCAACCACTGTGACGCAGGAATACACTGTGACGCAGGAGGACCTCAACAACGGCGGTATCCAAAACATCGCGTCCGTCACAGGGGAAGATCCGAGGGGCGGTACACCGGAAGATACCGACGAAGATGAACTCCCAGGGACACAGGAGCCGAGTATTTCTCTTGAAAAAACAGCCGACCGAAATGACTTAGTCGCAGACGAAAACATTCAATATACCTTCACTGTCACGAATAATGGGAATGTGACGCTGAATAATGTGAACTTAACCGATGTATTAGAGGGTCTAAGTGATATTAATTACTTAACCATTAATGATGAAACCATTGAAGATATCGAAAACATCATCCTCCAACCGGGCGATGTACTCAATGCGGAAGCAAGTTACGCCGTCACACAGACTGATGTCGATACCGGCGTTGTCAACAACGAAGCGACCGTATCCGGAACACCACCGAATTCTGAAGAACCGGTACAGGATACAGATACAGTCTCTGTGCCTCAGGATGTTGAAGGCAGCTTAACCCTTCAAAAGTCCAGTGACCTGGATGCATTTATTGAAGCTGGTCAAGTGGTCACGTATGAATTTATCGTGACAAACGACAGTAACGTAACAGTGACAAACCTGGTACTGGATGACCCAATGCTGGGCGGTAACATCGCACTCGATGTGACCGAACTTGCACCAGGAGATTCAACGACAGTGACGCAGGAATACACTGTGACTCAGGACGATATTAATGCTGGAAATATTCATAACATCGCGTCCGTCACAGGGGAAGACCCAAGAGGTGGCACACCGGAAGATGAGGATGAAGATGAACTTCCAGGAACACAAGAGCCGAGTATTTCTCTTGAAAAAACCGCGGACCGAAATGACTTAGTCGAAGGCGAAGATATCCAATATACCTTCACCGCAACGAATGATGGGAATGTGACGCTGAGTAATGTCAATCTGACTGATATCCTTGATGGTCTGAGTGAAATCACATATGTATCGGTGAACGGAGAAGACATTCAAGATGTCGAAAACATCACACTCCAACCGGGTGATGTACTCATTGCGGAAGCAAATTACACCGTCACGCAGGCCGATGTCGACACTGGTATCGTCAACAATGAAGCAACCGTATCCGGAACACCACCGAATTCAGAAGAACCGGTCCAGGACACAGACACAGTCTCTGTACCTCAGGATGTTGAAGGCAGCTTAACCCTTCAAAAGTCCAGTGATCTGGATGCATTTGTTGAAGCTGGTCAAATCGTCACGTATGAATTTATCGTGACGAATGACAGTAATGTAACCGTCTCGAACCTGGTACTCGATGATCCAATGCTGGGCGGCAACATTACGCTCGATGTGACCGAACTCGCACCGGAGGGTTCAACGACTGTCACTCAAGAATACACTGTGACGCAGGAGGACCTCAATAACGGTGGCATACAAAACATCGCGTCCGTCACAGGGGAAGACCCAAGAGGCGGCACACCGGAAGATACGGACGAAGATGAGCTTCCAGGAACACAGGAACCGAGTATTTCTCTTGAAAAGACCGCGGACCGAAATGACTTAGTCGAAGGGGAAGATATCCACTATACTTTCACCGCAACGAATAATGGGAATGTCACATTATCTAATGTGAACTTAACCGATGTGTTAGAGGGCCTGAGCGATATCACATATGTTTCAGTAAACGGAGAAGACATTGAAGATGTCGAAAACATCACACTTCAGCCCAATGATGTATTGGTTGCGGAAGCAAGTTACACTGTCACACAGGCTGATGTCGATGCAGGAATTGTCAACAATGAAGCAACCGTATCCGGAACACCACCGAATTCAGAAGAACCGGTGCAGGACATAGATACAGTCTCTGTCCCGCAGGATGTCGAGGGGAGCTTAATCCTTCAAAAGTCCAGTGACTTAGAGTCATTTGTTGAAGCCGGTCAAGTTGTGACGTATGAATTTATCATTACCAATGACAGTAATGTAACCATCTCGAACCTGGTACTCGATGATCCAATACTTGGTGGCAACATCGCACTCGATGTGACCGAACTCGCACCAGGAGATTCAACGACAGTGACGCAGGAATACACTGTGACTCAGGACGATATTAATGCTGGAAATATTCATAACATCGCGTCAGTCACAGGGGAAGACCCGAGAGGCGGCACACCGGAAGATACCGACGAAGATGAGCTTCCAGGGACACAGGAGCCGAGTATTTCTCTTGAAAAAACCGCGGACCGTAATGACTTAGTCGAAGGTGAAGATATCCAATATACCTTCACTGCCACGAATAATGGGAATGTCACATTATCTAATGTGAACTTGACCGATGTATTAGAGGGTCTAAGTGACATCACATACGTATCGGTGAACGGAGAAACCATTGAGGATGTCGAAAACATCGTCCTCCAACCGGGTGATATACTCATTGCGGAAGCAAGCTACACCGTGACTCAAGCCGATGTCGATACCGGTATTGTCAACAATGAAGCAACCGTATCCGGAACACCACCGAATTCTGAAGAACCGGTACAGGATACAGATACAGTCTCTGTGCCTCAGGATGTTGAAGGCAGCTTAACCCTTCAAAAGTCCAGTGACCTGGACGCATTTGTCGAAGCTGGTCAAATCGTCACGTATGAATTTATCGTAACCAACGATAGTAACGTGACCGTTTCGAATCTGGTACTGGATGATCCAATGTTGGGCGGAAACATCAATCTGGATGTGACTGAACTCGCACCCGGTGACTCAACGACTGTTACGCAGGAATATGCTGTGACTCAGGACGATATTAATGCTGGAAATATCCAAAACATCGCGTCCGTCACAGGGGAAGACCCACGAGGCGGTACACCGGAAGATGCGGATGAAGATGAACTTCCAGGGACACAGGAGCCGAGTATTTCTCTTGAAAAAGCAGCCGACCGAAATGACTTAGTCGAAGGCGAAGATATCCAATATACCTTCACTGCCACGAATAATGGAAATGTGACGCTGAGTAATGTCAATCTGACTGATATTCTTGATGGTATTAGTGACATCACATATGTATCTGTGAACGGAGAAACCATTGAAGATGTCGAAAACATCGCCCTCCAACCGGGTGATATACTCATTGCGGAAGCAAGTTACACCGTGACTCAAGCCGATGTCGATACCGGCGTTGTCAACAATGAAGCAACCGTATCCGGAACACCACCAAATTCGGAAGAACCCGTTCAGGATACTGACACAGTCTCTGTGCCACAGGATGTCGAAGGCAGCTTAACCCTTCAAAAATCCAGTGATCTGGATGCATTTGTCGAAGCCGGTCAAGTCGTGACGTATGAATTTATCGTGACGAACGACAGTAACGTGACCGTTTCAAATCTTGTTCTTGATGATCCAATGTTGGGCGGAAACATCAATCTGGATGTGACCGAGCTCGCACCGGGTGACTCAACGACTGTCACGCAGGAATACACTGTGACGCAGGAGGACCTCAACAATGGTGGTATCCAAAACATTGCGTCTATCACGGGTGAAGATCCGAGAGGCGGCACACCGGAAGATACTGACGAAGATGAACTTCCGGGGACACAGGAGCCAAGTATTTCTCTTGAAAAGATCGCGGACCGAAATGACTTAGTCGAAGGTGAAGATATCCAATATACCTTCACCGCAACGAATAATGGGAATGTCACACTGAGCAATGTCAATCTGACTGATATTCTTGATGGCATTAGTGATATTAATTACTTAACTATTAATGATGAAACCATTGAAGATGTCGAAAACATCACCCTCCAACCGGGTGATATACTCATTGCGGAAGCAAGTTACACTGTGACTCAAGCCGATGTCGATACAGGCGTCGTCAACAACGAAGCGACCGTATCTGGTACACCACCTGGTTCTGAGGAGCCTGTCCAGGATACAGACACAGTGTCTGTGCCTCAGGATGTTGAAGGCAGCTTAACCCTTCAAAAATCCAGTGACCTGGATGCCGTTGTTGAAGCCGGTCAAATCGTCACGTATGAATTTATCGTGACGAACGACAGTAACGTAACCGTTTCAAATCTTGTTCTTGATGATCCAATGCTGGGCGGAAACATCAATCTGGATGTGACCGAGCTCGCACCGGGTGACTCAACGACTGTCACGCAGGAATATACTGTCACTCAGGACGATATCGATGCTGGAAATATTCACAACATCGCGTCAGTTACCGGAGAAACTCCGAGTGGGGAAACTCCGAGAGATGAAGATGAAGTTGATGTTCCAGTGACAGATACTGAGGAAAATCCGAACATCACGCTTGAAAAATCCAGCGATACTGACACAGTGACTCAAGCTGGAGATACAGTCACATATACTTTCAAGGTGACAAATAATGGCGACGTTAACCTAACAAATGTAATCCTTGATGACCCAATGCTGGGCGGAAACATCAATCTGGATGTAACCGAGCTCGCACCGGGTGACTCAACGACTGTCACGCAGGAATATACTGTCACTCAGGACGATATCGATGCTGGAAATATTCACAACATCGCGTCAGTTACCGGAGAAACTCCGAGTGGGGAAACTCCGAGAGATGAAGATGAAGTTGATGTTCCAGTGACAGATACTGAGGAAAATCCAAGCATCACGTTGGAAAAATCCAGCGATACTGACACAGTGACTCAAGCTGGAGATACAGTCACATATACTTTCAAGATTACAAACAATGGTGATGTTAACCTAACAAATCTTGTTCTTAACGATCCAATGCTCGGTGGTAACATCACATTAGAAACAACTTCACTGGAACCTGGTGAAAATACAACAATAGATATTCAACATCAAGTTACTGAAGAACAATTACAGTATTCAACAATTACAAACAAAGCAATTGTCTCAGGTATTTCACCAAAAAATGTTCTAGTATTTGATATAGACGATGCCATAATAAAAACTGAGGTACCGACTGAGGAGACACCGGTTCCCGACCTTGCAACTAAAAAGTCAGTGAATGGTAAAGGACAACACCAATTATCGGACAACAATGAGAGTTTTGTTTTTGATATTGAAACTGTAATTGACCCGTCTCTTAATATCAATTCATTCCGTATATTTGACAGAATTGATGAAAGACTTACGATTGGCTCTGTAGATGTGACTATTGATAGTAATACATCATCTGAAGAAACACCAGAGGGACTCGAAGAGTTAGAAGAACAAAAAGAGAGACTAACCACAGAACTTAACGAAGCCGAGGCTGAACTCCAAGCACTCCAGACAACTTTAGATCAAGCAATATCTGATGAGGAGTCAGACTCTCAGGAACAAATCTCTGAAGATGTGAATGAAGAAGCAGTAGATGATACTACTGCTCAGAAAGAATCTGATGAAGTTGAAACAAGTAAGTTGCCTGAAGATACTAATAGTAATGATATTTCTGAAGATGCAAATGAAGAAATATCAGATCAGACTAGCATTCAGGAAGAACCTGCTGAAGCTGAAAAAAATGAAGGAACTGATGATAGCGATACTACCGAGATAACACCTATTGAAGAAGTTCCTGAAGAAACAGAAAACAAAGAAGAATTCCAGACTGAAGAAGATACTAAGGCAGAAATTGTAGTAAATACTGAAGCTGTCAAAGAATCAATTTCAGAGATGACAACTCGTATTGAATCTTTAAATACTGAAATCGATGCAGTTAATTCAGAAATTGAATCTCTTGAAAATAATAGTATAGAAATTTCTTCAGGCAGTATTTTAGATTATGGTGTGTTGACAGTCACTGGTCAGGATATTGAATTCACAATCACTGATCCAGAAGTTATTGAGACATTAAAAGGCCAGAATATTAAGATGACTATTTATGCCACATTCAATAATATTGACCAAAATGCATTAAAAGATGGCGTTGAGAATACTGCTACTGTAACGTTCGGCAGTCAATCGAAAGATACGAATACTGTAATCGTTATACCAACCAAAGAACAAGAACCTGAAGTCCCAGACCCTGAGACTCCAGAAACACCTGAGAATCCGGAAACACCTGAAAATCCGGAAACGCCTGAGAATCCAGAAACACCTGAGAATCCAGAAACACCTGAGAACCCGGAAACACCTGAGAATCCGGAAACACCTGAGAACCCGGAAACACCTGAGAACCCGGAAACACCTGAGAACCCGGAAACACCTGAGAATCCAGAAACACCTGAGAATCCAGAAACACCTGAGAATCCAGAAACACCTGAGAATCCAGAAACACCTGAGAACCCGGAAACACCTGAGAATCCGGAAACACCTGAGAACACAGATAATAATAGTCAAGTGACAGGCAGCACATCTGATACTGAAACAGCAGATGAATTACCATTAACCGGTGTGTCAGCAAATAATATAATTGTAATTATCTTAGGTTTAATTCTTATAGGTGCCACATTATTGTTCTTCACACGAAAAAAACAGAAGTAGCTAAACATATTTTCTATGCTAATCAAAAGAGACCATTCTGAGTTAACACAGAATGGTCTCTTTTACTATAAATTCCTTCATTTATAAACAGCATCTACATAATAGTTTCCCTCATTTTAATAATACCGCATAAGAATTTACACTATTCCCTCTAAAAATTGTTCTGCCTGCTTTCTGCCCTTAAATATAATTACTCTCTTATATGAATATTTTTCTAATAACTCCTGTATCACCGGTCTCGTATCTACATTAAAATTCTTGATGAATGCCATAAATTCCGCGTCCTCTGTCACTTCAACCCAGGGCATATCCGATCTCTTTTTTCCTATTCTTTCTCTGACACCTGAAAGACATGTCTCTACAGGGTAATCCAAAAAGAATATTGTATCACTTTCCCTCATTCTTTCTTCCATGGTTGATAAGTAATTACCATCAATAATCCACTGATTTGTATTTAAAATGTCATCCAGCCGTTCCTGAAAAACTTCCCCTGAGACTGTTGTTCTGTCCTGCTTCCATTGCAGCATATCCAAATGAAACAGCGGCAGACCCGTTTTCTTCATCAATAATCTTGAAAATGTACTTTTCCCGCTTCCCGGGCATCCGATGACAATTGCTTTTTCCAAAAATCTCACCCTTTATTTATATTATTTTTCTTAAAATAATCTCTTAAATCAACCATTCATTGGAAAATGTTTTATAAACTCCATGAAACCAAAATATCCTAAGAGACCTAAACCGAGACCAACAATGAGTACGATAATCACAGCGATATTGTATTTATTATTTTTCTCAGCCACTCGAGATTCCCACTCATATTTACAGTATAATTATTTTAAAAGTATATTCTTTAAAACTACAGTCCCTGTAACGATGATGAATATATTATATCATTCTCAAAAAGTTGAACTACAGGCACTTAAACAGTATATTTAAATTGAATAGGGGATTGAAATTAAAGTAATGGATATGTTTTTAATTTCACCGCTAAATATTAATGAATCATTCAGGAGGATTTTAATGAAGACACAAAATGTTGGAAACACTGAATGGCAGGCATCATCAGTCATCCTGGGTAACATGAGAATGGACAAACTTTCTGTTGATGAGGCAGCGGAAGTGATAGAAACTGCATATCACAACGGCATTAATTTTTTTGACTCTGCGGATATTTACGGCAAAGGACAGTCTGAAATCATTTTTGGACAGGCTCTCAAACAGTCTTCTGTAAACCGTGAAGACATTTTCATACAATCAAAGGCAGGAATTGTGCCGCCGACTGCAGAAAACAGGGAACAAAAAAGATATGATTTTTCCAGAGAACACTTACTTAATTCCGTAGACGGTATCTTGGAGAGAATGCAGATTGACTATTTGGATTCCTTCCTGCTTCACCGTCCGGATCCGTTGATGGACGTGGCAGAAGTGGCTTCGGTTTTTGATGAACTGGAGAAGTCGGGTAAGGTAAAACATTTCGGTGTGTCCAATTTCAACACTGAGCAGTTCAAATTACTTCAGAATAATGTCAGCCAGAAACTCATTATTAATCAACTGCAGTTCAGTATCATGCACAGCGGTATGATAGATGTCGGGTTACATGCAAACATGACGGATTCACAATCTGTCGACCATGACGGTTCAATACTCACTTTTTCACAAAATGAAGGCACAACTATCCAGGCATGGTCACCATTCCAATACGGTACCTTCGACGGGGTCTTTATAGATAATGAAAAATTCCCGAAATTAAATGAGACTCTGGAAAAACTATCTTTAAAATACGGCGTAACTAAAAATGCGGTAGCTGCTGCATGGATATTAAGACATCCGGCAAACTTCCAGGTGATCCTCGGCACGATGAATCCGAAAAGAATTGCTGACAGTGCTGCCGGGGCGGACATCGTCCTCGATAGACAGGAATGGTATGATATTTATCTCGCGGCAGGGAACCAGCTGCCTTAATACTTCCGGAAGACACATTTCATATTCCTGTCTCCTGTAAAAGAGAACCGGAACATTAGATACAAAATTAGAATGACATGTTAACACAAGAGTCTGATACCCAGACTCTTGTTCATATTTTACATAAATGCAGGCAGCGTTCTAACAAGAAATTTACAAATCAAAATTCAGGAGGATTTGGAATGAAAATCATAGACAACGTTGGAAAATCGAATGCATTGTTTGGTGCCTTTGATAAAAATTTAAGAATAGGGCAGTCATTATGAGTTCCGGAGGAGACCGTAGTGATGCATTTTCACCGAGATCAATCATTTCTTTGATTGCGCTCATTATACTCGGGGTATCTTTTTTGTGGATCAGCTTTAACATGGATTTACCTGAACCCGAAGAGATGCGTGAAATCATCCTCGGATACGGCTGGGCCGGGTGGCTGGTCTTTATCGGCATTACTGCAGCAATTGCTGTTACGCCTATCCCCATTACGGTCCCTGCATTAGTCGCAGGTTCTCTTTACGGTGTTGTCGGAGGGACATTGTTTTCTTTCTCCGGCGTGATACTTGGTTCATGGATTGGTTACTGGCTCGCCCGTACTGCAGGTCAGAATATCACTTTTAAACTCCTCGGCCGGCACAGTTCTACTGTAAAGAAATATCTTAATAACGCCGGATTCTGGGCAATGTGTACGGCGAGGTTGATGCCGGGACTGCCGTACTGGCCGGTTAATTACGGTGCCGGTGCCCTGGGTGTAAAACAGCATGCCTTCATATCTGCAACATTTCTTGCCTCTATACCGGGACAGGTCTCCCTGGTCGCATTAGGTGCCTTTGCAGTAAAACAATCTGTATTTAACGGTGTCGTATTAGTGGCTGCATGGATAGCCGTGATTACTCTGACCATTATCTCATACCGTTACTGGCGGGGTACAAGTACGGATTCGGATACAGAGCAGTAGGCTGAATAAACTGCACCGATTCCCTTTATTTTAATAAAATATCTATACGAAAAAAGGTGGGACGACAACTATGTCATCCCGTCTTTTATTAATCAGGCTGAAACCGGCATTCTTTTAATGATTTTTCGGCAGAATCAGGTTTGCGATAAGCGGGAAGATCAATACTGTCAAAGCCCCGCCGGTGACCATAGTGGCAGCCGTTACCTGATCGATGATTCCTGATGAGGCCGCAATCTGCGTCACTGCAACAATAATCGGTAGGCCGGTCGCTGAATATAAGCCGAGCGCAATTTGCTCTCTCGGTGATTCAATTCCTGAATATGTGCTGGTCAACCGCTCACGGAGGAAGACCACCAGACCCCGGACAATCGCTATTAAAGCGACAAATCCAATCAGGAGCTGCCATTCACTTAACACCTGACCGAGATTAATACTCATTCCGCTTGTGACGAAGAAAATCGGAATAAGAAAACTGAATCCGACAACTTCAACTTTGTGTGCAATTTCTTCACCGTGTTCCGGAGAGAACGTTTTGAATACCACATTGAGTAATAAACCTGCAGAAAATGCACCGAGCGCAATATCCAGTTCAAATACAGCTGTCAGCAGCATCAGTGTCACCAGTGCAAAAACTGTCATTCTTAATGTTGTCTGCATGGTCGTGTTGGATGCTGATACGACCGCTCTGCCTAGAAGCGGTACTTTTCGGATGAATCGTATCGGAAGACCGACAACCAGAACAGCAATAACAGCGAAGACAATCAGAACAATCGATGCCTGCCATGTTGCGAATGTGGAAAGGAGCAGTGACATCGCTACAATCGGCAGCAGTTCCCCGTACGTACCATGCGTCATCGTCGCCCTGCCGAGTGAGGTGTTCATTACGCCAGAATCTTTCAGTATCGGCAGCAGTGTACCGAGTGCCGTTGATGTAGAGGCGATAGCGAGCACTATTGCCACACGGAATTCACCGTCCGTAAGTAACAGCCCCGCACCGACACCAAGAGCGGCACATATCATCCATGTAAGAGCCGCGTGTTTACCTTGACGCGCCCGCATATCAGACGTACTGACTTCAAAACCCGCGAGCAGGAATAAAAATCCCATCCCGAGTTCCCGCAGGAACTCTACGGCAACCGTCTGCTCCGCCAGGCCGAGCATGTTCGGACCGATAACCACCCCGAATGCAAGGAGCCACACCACATCAGGTACATACCTGCGTGAAATCAATGCAAGTATCGGTGCGAGTGCAGCAACCAGTACTATCCACCAAACAGAAGTAAGATTCTCAACTAACAAATGGTGATCAGGCATATGTCACCCTCATTTCATTCAACCCCGTGTGACACACACTTCGGGATATTACTTTCAACGACGCGCCTGTAACCACAGGCATTTCTTTCTCTTCATCACAGTTAGCCCTAATCATGACGGCATCCTCCTACTCCATATTTAACAAAAGTACTTTACCATAATTATTGGAGCCGCTCAATAATGACGCATATTGACGGGGGAGGAGGATTGATTTTGCGTTTTAAGAAAATACGATTCTATAAGTTTTCTAGACCACATAATTTAAAACATAAAGATTATTTTATCGTACACATATTTCTAAATTTGTAAGACACAAATAAGAATTAATGTACCAAACAAAAAACAGGACCCGCACGTGAATTTTCTCAAATACGGGTCCTAATTATACAGAATAATATTTTATACTGTAATACTATTTAACTTATCATAAATACGAGTTATCTCACGTTCACTATTTTCATACCAGTCAATTGTCCATACCCTATGAAGTTGCCAACCTAAACGATTGAGGACATCAGGTTGAATAATATTTCTATCTTTTGTAGTACTTGAATTATAGTAAGTTTTACCATCCAACATTATACCCAGTAAAAAAGAATTTTCATTTATCGGGTTTCTTACTGCTAAATCAATTTTAAATTCAGAATTCCCAACGTTTCTCTCAACTTGATATCCTTTTAACTTGAGGTTTTCTTCAATCTCTTTGATAATTTGGTTATTGTGTTCTCGAGTATCAAAAAGGGGAGTAGACAAAGCATGATTATTTTTTGCGAATTCTAAAAAACTTTTAAGATTATGGACACCTTTTGCACGAGTTCTGTTAATATCAATATCTTCTGGGTTAAATGAAGTGAATAATCTCATTTCTTCACGGGAACGAGAGATAGCTACATTTAAACGTCTCCATCCTCCCTCTTGATTAAGAGGACCAAAATTCATAGTCATTTTTCCATTATCGTCATATCCATAGGTCGTAGAAAATAAAATAACATCTCGTTCATCACCTTGAACATTCTCCAGGTTTTTAATAAATATCGGTTCTTCCATATTTAAGTTAAAAGATTCCAATTCGGGATGTTTTGAAAATTCTTCTTGAAGAAAATCTTCTATTAAATCTTGTTGTGAACTGTTAAAAGTTACAACCCCAATACTTTTATTTTTTAAGTTTGAGTCATTCAATCTTTCAATAATTTCCTTAACAATTGCTTTAGCTTCTTTTTGGTTGGTGCGTGTACTCCCCCGATCATAAATACCATGGACATTTTCCATTGTAACGTGGGACTTTAACGCATCAATTGATGGATAAGTTCTCAAAGAACTATCATAATAGTTTACATTACTAAAAGAAATCAAACTCTCATGTCTTGATCTATAATGCCATAGTAAATGTTTCTCAGGCAGGCTAGCTGCGAGAAAATCATCTAGTAAGCTTTCCAAATCTTCTAATTCAATATTATCTTCATCAATATTATTCGATTTAAAGAAGTTAGTTGGTGGCATTTGATTTGGGTCTCCTACAACTATACAATTTTCAGCCCTGGAAATTGCACCAATTGCGATTGATGTTGGAATTTGAGATGCCTCATCAAAAATAACTAAATCAAATTTAGGAAATTTTGTATCAATATATTGCGCTACTGAAATTGGACTCATCAGCATTATTGGGAATATTGACCTTAAGATGTCTGGTGCTTGGTTAAAAATATTTCTAATTGATGTGGATCTATTACGACTACGTATAGATTTTTGTAAGAAAACCAATTCATCATCATATTTAGCGTCTGTTTTTACTTTGTCCACTTCGAATGATATTTTATTTATTGTATCTTGTATATTAAGATTATAGAATTCCAACTCTCTTTTCTTCAAAAGTTCTATTTTATTATTCATGTCCATACCATTGAATGAATTAATCATAGAATTTCTCTCAAAATGATTATCAATTAATTGCCCGGTGATATTTTTGAAAATATAATCTTGAATTGGAATATTTCTATCGGAAACATTTAAAAATTGTTCCCGCAATTCTGATTTGAAAATGTCATCCATATTTTGGATTGCATTATTAATGGACGCTAATGCTCTGTAGTCCTTTATTCCCTCTATATAATGATTACTTTTACTAGTCAATTCTGTCAAAGTATAATTTTTTATTTTCTCATTTTTTAATCCAAACTTATTTACAAGATCATTTTTTATTTTTGAATATGAACTCAACATCTCCAAAAAATTATCATATTCATTTATTGATGATTTACGTATCTCTACCAAATGGTTAATATAGTTGTAATCATCTTCTGTCAGTCGAATATCTTGAACTTTCTTCAAAAAACTAATTATCTCACCTAAAATATTTAAATCAGTATCTTCCTGTCTCCATAACTCTCCAAATATTGTGGTGAAATATTTTTCTCTATCGAATAAATTCTGCTTTGCATTTTTATAATTAGTAATATCTTGTATATTATCTTTGAATGTATCAATAGTTAAATTATTCATATCTAACGCATGAATTCTCAATTTATCCACTACTCTATTTAATTTTCGTTTCTTGAATAATGTAAGTTTATTTTCTATATTTTCAAATTCTAATAATAATTCATTTTCATTGAGATTCATGATGCCTTGTTTAAATATAGAATCTACTGATTTCATACTGTTAAGATAAAGATTAATAAGATTTTCTGCCTCTTTAAATTGAGTTGATAATTCTTCAAGGCTGTTTGATTGTTCAATTTCTTTTGGTATATTTATATTCAAATTTCTACTATCAATAATACTTGCAATTTCCTTAATAATTTGAAGTTCTGCTTCCTCAATAATATCTGGTTCAAATTTATAAATATTCTTGTCAGCTGTTATCCTATTAATCAACTCAGTGAACCTCTGAATTATTTCTGCTAACTCTGTACTTTTTTTAATAGAGTACTCAACCATATTGAAATCTCTTAACGAATGTTCAAAAAATGAACCTTTAATCTCTTCCATTGCTCCCTGTAAAAGTGAAGATTCATCTTTTACTTTTTCTATTACAGACTGGTTCACATTCTTTATATTTATCTTAATATCATTAGGTACGTGTTTATAGTCTTCGTTTTGTTGAATGAGATCATATAAACTAGTACCACTACTGTCAGGTAAATGTAGCGCATCAACATAGTCATTCAATTCTTTTTTTAAATTATGGAGGTGTTCAGATTTATCTACATAATCCGACACTGGCAAATTGTTTTTACTGTTCAAAGTCTTATCAAGTTTATTTAAGAAATCACTTTTCTTAGTTTTGTTTGAATGAAGTTCTAATGTATACTCATCTAAACCGAGCCTTTCTAATCTTTCATGCACAACATTCAGGGCAGCCATTTTTTCAGCCACAAATAGAACTTTCCTGCCTTTATTTAAATTACTGATAATCATGTTAGTGATTGTTTGTGATTTACCCGTACCTGGAGGGCCATGCAAAACAAAGCTTCGCCCATCAATGCTGGCTTTAACTGCCTCCAATTGGGAAGAGTCCACTTGACTCCCCATCGGAAGTTGATGCGGTAGAATTTGTTTGTCGATATCCCGTGCTATAATACTTTTAACAGTATCGGTTTCATCATATTTTTGTTCTATGAGCGTTTGAATATTTTTATTATGAATAAGTTCTTTATTACGAATTTGTAAATCATTCCACATAACAAAACTACTGAATGAAAAATTACCTATAAAAGCATACTCTTCTACATCCCACCCAGCGCGATCCATAATCTGACGTCTTATAGCTGAAAATAGTTGAGAGATATCAATCCCACTTTCATCTAAAGGCAACTCTCTTAAACCACGTATATCTATCCCAAACTTTTGATACAAATATTCTAACAAAGTGACATTAATTTGCGGCTCTTCATCATTTAATTGAAGATAAAAAGAGCTTTTGGCTCTCTTTTTCTCAAATGAGAGAGGAAGAAGTAATATAGGAGCATAAAGTGTTTTTTGACTTGTTTCAGTTTCATACCATTTTAAAAAACCAATAGCAAGAAACAGAGTATTTGAACCATTCTCTTCGATACTATTTCTTGCCTTTCTATATATTTCAGTCATTTTCCTCTCTAAAGAATCCTTGGTTTCAAAACTTCTGATTACGTCTTCTCTAAAATTTGATTCAATAATATCACCATATAGATGCTTCAAGTTTTTTATATTATAAAAGTTGTTATCACTAATATCGATTTTATAATCTCTTGGTTTATTGATGATTTTAAAATGAGAATGTGATGCTAGTTCATTTTCTAATTCTGCAAGATCATGTACCATAAGTTGAAGAGAGCCTTTAGTTGCTTTAAAATTCAACATTGGATTCCTTAAGGTCATATCTAGGAGATGTCTACCCCAAACAGAAGTTTTTGAAATATCCTCAACTTTTTCTGTATTTATGTTTTTATGTACTATAATATTGTCCATCGGTATGTTATGAACTTTCTCGACCTCACCATATCCTTCTGATTTATATGATTCATTATCATTTAGATAAAAAGGTAACGGTAAGATTCTGTCTTGTCTGGCACGAGATATATCAATAAATAAGTTAAAGTCATTTATATTGCTTAAATTGTTTTGTCCTATTTCGACAGCAGATTGAAAGTTATGATTACTTCCATAAGTTACAGCAGTTGTTTCGATTAAAATAACCTGGCTGATTCCTTTAGACATTCTTTTTGTAAGTTCCGTTATATCATCGATAATAGCTTCGGAGAATCTTAATTCTTCCAACCAACAGCCTATAAAAGCATGACCGTTCGTATATATTATTAAGGGATGCAAGCCGATGCATTCTAAACAAGCTGCATACAAGAATGATAAATCCAGGCATGTTCCTTGTTTATAATTAATTATTTCATTGGGAAATCTGATTTTCTGTCCGTAATTTTCAAAACTAGCAGGTGGGTTAATATATGCAATTCCATCATTTTTTAGGGCACCGTAAATTGCTGCAATTTGATTCCTAACTCGTTCTGGATTCCTTGACTGATAACCATCAAAACTTGGGTTACCTGTCCATTCATTCAATAATTTACTAGCCTCTGAAATAATTCTTAATACTTCACTATTATTTGGCAGCACAAAACCAGCTGTTAATTCTGGCTGAATATACGTTCCTAACCAATGGTTAAAAGGAAGAACATTTATTTTTAACCTAGTTTGAAATACTTTTCCATGTCCTACTTTGATTTCAACATTGATATAAGTTACAGTTTTTTCTTTTATATTGAAGAAATACTCGAAATTTAAATCCAATGCTATATTGTTCATCCAAAATGTTCTTTGGGGAGGAAGTAAAGTAATTTCTTGATTAAATTCATTAAATAATTCTATATTGGAATCAGAGTAAAATTTAATTCTAATATCTTCAATTTCTTCTCCACTATTATTTTCAATATTAAATTGAGTCACAATAGATACTTCATTCTGGCATAGTACGTAACTATAAGTATCCATAAAATCAATATGTATTCCTAGATTATTTATATCTTCATTTATTGTAGTCATGAAACCCCTCCTTATATATTTTTAATTATAGATTATTACAAATATTTTTGAAATAATCTTTGTAACAATATCTTACAATATAAGATAAATAAGGACCCTGGTAAATTATAATACTGAACAATGCATACTTTATCTTAATACTGATAAAATACTAAGACTCAAACCTATACTGAAATATGACTTTGAATCTTTTTTAGAATAAAAATGATATAAGTACCTTTCGGACTATGCTACTTAACCACTACCAAAACTAGAACTCTCACTAAAAAGGATAAATTCCACTAAGAAATATTATTATTAGAATCCCTGTAATTAATGAAAAACACAATTATAACTACAAAATTAAAGCTCCCGAAATATTTTTCTAATGATCCTTCTAAGAAATAAACCATTGGTAAAGTAAGTATGAGATTTTTAATTCTCTAAGATTTGTATCAACTAGTCTACCAATTTTCTCTATATTTTTGCTCATTATAAGTTCCAAAAAATTAAAGTAATAGCGCCATGGAGTAAAATTAAGAAAAAAGCAACTTGAACGACCTTCTCCTGGCAGTCCAAATTGCTTCTATAATTAGATAAACCTGCTTCATTACATAGTTATCCCTGTTATACGTCCCTGAGTCTTTTAATAGAATTCTTGTACACTTCTTTATCTGATCGATTGCCAATCGCCACTATTTCTATCACTTCTATTTTGTCGTTCACTTCTCTAAAAACAATACGCAGTCCCAATTTATTATTTTTAAGTTTCCTGCATTGATTAAGTTCTCCAGATAATGGCTGTCCAGCTTCCATGCCTCTAATTTTTATTCTTTGGAACGCTTTATATACGAATATTTTTTTACTACCATCAAGTTTATCTAGTTCCGCTTGTGAATATTGCGTAAATTGTAATTCATACATAGATTACTCCCAACCGTCATTGTCATCATATTCAACATTATTTAATACATCACCAAGCACTTCTTCTTCTGAATATACTTTGATATTAGTTTCTGCAATACGTTCTTTAACAATCAGCTCATCTATTTTGTCATACAATGACTCAATTTCTAAATTTAATTCTTCATATTGCTCACTAGTCATAACCACACCATACGGTTTGCTATTTTTGAATACGTAAACTCCTGTCTTACTTTCTCTTGCTTTAACGAATGCATTGGCCGGGGATTTTTTCATATCGGATAAACTTGTATATGGAACATCTAGAATTTTCATATCACACACTCCTTAAAACCTATTATAAGCACTATATTTAGTACTAATTATAGTACATTATTGATCAACCAGCAATATAATAGTAATTAGATTTAAAATAAAATTCATTTAACAATCTTTCAAATAGGCCGCTACTTTATCTTTAAATGCTGAAAATGAACTTCCACTATAACCATGAAGCATAAGATGTCTGCAAACAAATACTGCTCCTTTTTTACCATTTTGATAATCTAACTTTATAAATGGTTCTTTACTGCTTTCCATTTCAGATACTGACTCTTTACAAAATAGTTGTTCATCAATGATATTGTATTTATAGAGTACTTTCACTAAGTCTTCGATTCCTTTTTTACTATGTACAATGATTACCTGTGGTGAGTGATCCATCAAAACTTCATAAAATAAACGGAATCCATGATTTATAATTTCCGATTCAACCTTCTTTAATTCTTTTTTATTTTTTGTTGGATAAGAATTAACATTTGTCTCCAGCGTTGATTCCCCCGTGCGTTTTTCAATTTCATCAACAAAACTGGTTATTCCGATTCGGGTGCGCGACATTTTTAATTTACCTTGGTTTATACGGATTTCATCATATTTTTTATGAAATTCCTCATAATCTGTCAGCAATTCAACATACTTATCTAAATCTATTTCATGGGAATATATCGGCGTTGCCGGATTAATACCAACTAAGAAAACATTGTATTTCTTTTGATCATCATGTGCGATAAATGGACGATAATACGGGTGACTTGAATTGTCCTTATAAGGTTTAACCCATTCTTTTAGTGTTTCTTTGTCCATGTAACTTTCCCCTTTCTAATATTGAAATATTCTATGATTACCCTGTGTCAGTTATCAAAACTATAAAGAGCTGTATCATTACAGTTCATATTTCAGTTTCTCATTTCATCATAAGTATGACTTTCGATTTAATAATATAATACACGATATTCTGCAGAAAAAAAGATGATACTTATAAAATTTCGGAGTAGCAGTATAAAATAGCGGGTATGTATAAACATGCTGTAATCACTGTGTGAGGAAGAATACGAAGACCCAAGATACATAACAAACTGACTCTACAGTTTGTGTAATGAACCACAGTGCTAAAATAAATACAGTTCTCATATAGAAAGTTTCTATCGAAACGAATAACTTTGAAGGGAAATTAGATGATGACCCGAATAAAAAGCTTTTTCAAAAATCTATTCCAACATTCAATGAAAAATAAAGTGTTTGATATGGCTGCGCAACTCGCTTATTATTTACTGCTCGCATTGTTTCCATTTTTAATTTTGATGTTTACCTTAATGCGTTTTCTGCCCATTAGAACCGAAACAGTGCTGGATACCATCAGACCTTATGCACCGGAAGGATCAATGCAGCTGATTGAAGCCAACCTATACCAGGTACTTGAGGTCACCAGGGGTGACTTAATGTCGCTAAGTATGATTGTGGCGATATGGCTGTCAGCAATGGGCACAGGTGCATTAATACGGACATTAAACAGTGCTTATCAGGTGGAGGAGAGCAGGTCTTTTTTTAATGCTCTTGGTGTGATGATTCTGCTGACCTTCGGTATGATTATAGGTGTGATCATCTCTTTAATATTCCTTGTTTTTGGAAGAGAAATCGGCTTATCTATTTCTTCCTTCCTAGGATTTGATTCGGCCTTCCTTCAGGATTGGAACACATTTCGCTGGACGATCAGCTTTATCATTTTAATAGTCGTATTTGCATGTCTGTATTACTTCGCTCCAAATAAAAAATTACGCTTCCTTGATATCATTCCAGGCACATTATTCGCTGTAATTGGATGGCACCTGGTTTCACTCGGATTCTCGTATTATGTAAGTATCGCTGATTATTCCATGATTTATGGAAATCTTGGAACCATCGTCATTTTAATGATATGGCTGTATCTATCTTCTCTTTTGATTTTAATCGGTGGTGAGATTAACGCTATAATCAGCGATGCAAAGAGTACAGGGTAGGGACTGGATTAAATTTTTTATATGTTAGAAATAGCTCGAGAATAGCCCCGTCGAAATAAAAATAATAGCTAAGAAACATAGATTTGAAGATTCCAAGAGACAGCATTTCTATTAAGAAATACATTATAAAACCGAATCAACTGTGATATGCAAATACGTATCACTTTATGATTCGGTTTTATTCTATACTTCCGGCACAGGTCTGACCCAGATTAAGTGATCTACATCGTTTCCCCACATGTTAATTCTTCTATAGTCTGGTTTACCAAAACGTTTAATCCAGATTTTTTGAGCAATAGGATAACCACAGTCAAAACAAAATTCTTTATATATTTCAAATGTACTATCTTAAACTAATAACCACCCGGCTCCTAGAATATTTCTGATAATCCACTTACCATTCTCTTTCAATCTATTTTCAATTTTGCCATTCATTTCATAGTTTAAATTTAATTCCATCTCTACTTTGTTTTCGCTATAAATATCTGATGAATATGTCAGAGTTACATTGATTTTGGATTTTGCACTGCCAATATCTTCACAAGTAACTTTTTCAAGTGATATTATAACTTTATTTTCGAAAGTCTCTTTTAGTTGTCTGATTCTGTGTTTCTTAAGTAAATCACCATAATGCTGTTCAGAAAAATATTTAGTAGGGGATCCAAAGTTACCTTGCTTAATATAGTTAATAAAAAGAATCGCAGTACCTTCTGGAGTACTTTCATCATAATCTTCTAATTTGGGATTATCAATCACTATCATATCCCTTGGCTCCCATTCATTTTGAAGCTCTTCAAATTCTTGCATATCTTTTTTATGAGAAATGTAATCTTCAAAAGTATAATTTATGTTAGCCAAATATTCCTCTTTTCTCGAACTTTCACTTTTATAAGCACGAATCCAATCTGAAAGGTAAAATACAAGTGCAAAGCTTTTTAATGCTACTTTCTTATTATCATAATTTAAATCTCTGCCATGTAAAATCCCGTTACGATACGGAAGGTTTAATTGTTCTTCGGTAGTTTTTTTTCTGCCTTTATTATAAATTTTAACCACCTTTTTAAGTCCTTCACTATGACCCGAAATACTGTCCCACACCTCTAACTCTGTTGATTCTGCAAATAAACCACTGTCTTTTATATCATTTACAACACCATCTACTAACATAAGTATAATCGGTATACATGCGTGATATCGTTCTTCTGTAAAGTCCTCAATAGCAAGATTAATTAATCTTCTTCTAGAAAATAATGGTTCTACAGCTGTGGTAAATTTTATTCCCTTCTTGATTTTTTCTTCATAGCATTTCATAATGTAACTTTCTGCCGATTCAAAATCTTTCTCATTAAATTTTCTAATAGCTTCTTCCATCAATTCTGGTTTTATAGACTCATGAGCAATCCAACCATGGTCTGAAAATAATTGATTATATTTTGAAGGTAATATAATTAATTTCTCTATATTCTCTACTACTAACCGAGCTTCTTCATATTTTTCTTTAGGTAGTAATCGCTTAAAAAACTTCTCATTTCTCTTAAATTCCTTAGCGAAATTTTCTTGTTCTTTAATTTGTGGAATTTCACTAAAATCGCTCATACGCTACTCTCCAGTCCCTTTTTAAAAGCTATTAAACCCTTATAATTCTTTTCCCTAAGCTTATACTCACCATTTGATGCCTAAATCTCTAATTCATTTTGAATGTTTACATTTATTGCTTCTTCGGAATACCCACAAGCATCTAAAATAAAATATGAGCTAATAAATACTTCTTCATTTTATTATCTCTCCTAGATATTGTGAATTATATTTTACTATAGTAGAGTTACGAATGAGTAATCTTTTTCATATATTATCATTATTGTAAAGGAGATTAAAAATGAAGATAATTGGCTTCTTAAAATATGTATTACCGGAATATGCCTCAGATTTTGAAAGCGGTAAGATTTTTATGCAAAATTTATTTTATTATAAAGACGAAGGTGTGCCTGATACACTGATTAAAGATTTAGATGAAGGTGTCGCTTGCCATGAGAAAGATCCAAATAATTATATAGTACTTTTTCAGATTGAAGGTGAAAGTGAGATACATCAATTAAAAGAACTGAAGTCACTTCGCCATTCAAAATGGAAAAGCGATATAGAAAATATAAAAATACACTGTTTTACAATCATTACTTCAGAAGATGTAGAATCAACTGAAGATGGGTTATATAAATTTAAAACTTCATATCTTGACTCTTTACCTACTTACTCAGAAAAGAGAATTATCTACATAACCTTAGATCCAAATCATTTTGTCAATACTATTAAAAATCAATTATTAGAAAAAGAATATATTTCCTATCGAATGGGACCTGTCGAGTATTTCGATACCAAGCATCCATTGTTCGATAACTTTAATGATATCGACAATGTTTTAGATACAGTATTCTACAAACCTAATTTATATACATCTCAAAGAGAATACAGAATAGCTATTTACGGTTATATGAAGCAAAGTATTCCCTATAATAACTATAGTGACATTTGGACAAAAATTGATAACCTTCACAATATCAGGATTAAATCTCACTAAAAATCTTATATTCAATATAAAAATCACTTGATTTGTTCAAATCCGTCTTCTGATACAAAACAGTCATATTAGTTTAAAAAAGTAATAAAGTCCCATACCCACAATTAACACATCTACAAGTATAATCCATCCTGATTTAATATGGTTTCTGTAAACTTGTTCATCATTATCTCTAGTACTATTTATGGCTAGATACGTTAAAAATAGACGCAGCAATAACACTAGCCAAGAGGACTATAGATTCTGTTACATTTATTCCTCCACTATTTTCGTATATCTATATATTTTTTCAAAATATCCAATCATTTATGATAACTTGCTACGTATCACTTTATGGTGCGGTCTTTTTTCCATAACACTTTCAGGAAATCTAATGATAAAAAAGTATCTGGATAGATTCTCTTACCACTTGAAAATTTATTTAAACAGATATTAAATCCCTTAAACTTCTCAATAATATCAATACCTTCATCCATGTCCTCACTGGGATGATTCATGATAGGAGAGTAATGTGTAAATTTATTTCTAACCTATTTAATTAAAAGTATCTGCTCTATGAATAAATCTGTTTTATTCATATCTTTTTCGTTATCTAAACAATGATGTACTTCTTATATTTAGTTAGTATAGGTTTATAGTCGAATTTTGGTGTTGCTTCTATCATTTTCTTTATACATTCTTCTTCATACTTAGAAATATCTGGCGATCCAACTATAGCTCCGTTATTCATATCCTGATTTAAACTATATATAAATTCTCTTAGTTAACCAATGACTTGTTGCTGATTAGGAGGACAGTTTCTTAATCAAATTAGTTCACATTTTTTTAATATAATTACTGTCATTCATTCTGTATAACTAGTCTAATTCCCATCCTATACTTTCTATTCTTGGAATTGTCCAAATGCCACCTTCCAAGATTCTATTAGGGGCATATCCTTCTAATTCATAAATAGTCCACACACTTATTTCTTTTGTTTTTTTACAACCATTAACTTTATATTCAACTTGGACAGTTATATCTGATTTCGAAGGACCGGTATCAGTACACACTAAGTTTCTCACTCCAATTATTTCCTTATTTTCCCAAGGGATTTTTAAGACTCCTGCTTGTTGCCCACTGGATACATCTCCATAAATCTCTTTAAAGTAGAACTTACCAGGAGTCCCGTAATTTTTTTCCTGAATATACTTAAAAAACGCTAAAACTGTACCTTCGGGTGTTGTAGTATTATGTGTATTTAAATCAGGATTTTCAAGATGGATTCTTTCTCTCGGCTTCCATTGTTTAAATAAGTCTTCTCTTTTCTTATCATCATGAGCTACTATATCTTGTCTAGTAGGTATTGTTAGGTTATTCATAGCAATGGAATCCTTTTTACGTTGCTCTTCATTTCGTAAACTTCTAATCCAATCTGATACGTAAAATAATAAGGCAAAAGTTTTAACTGCGACTATTTCATTATCATACGATAACTCCCTGCCATGTAAAATACGATTCCTGTATGGAATCGAGATTGAATTTACATTAGTTTTTTGAGTAGCACTAGTGATTAATTCAATTAATTTCTTAAGTCCTCGCTTATGCCCAGTAATACTGTCTTCAATCTCTAAATCAGTATTCGTTGAGTATAGTCCTGAATTCTTAATATCATCAACAATACCATCTAATAACATTAAAATCACAGGTATGCAGGAGTGATATCTTTTATTGTTATAATCTTCTTGGGCTAAATAAATAAGCCGTTTGCGTGAAAAAATAGGGCTTTGCGCTATTACGATTTTTAAATTGGTTTTAATTTTCTTCCTGTACATTGAAAGAATATATTCTTCGGCACGGCTGAGATTCTCTTCGTTATAAATGTTGATTGCTTTGTTCATGATTTCTATATCCAATGTTTCATGTGCAATCCATCCACTACTTAAAAATATTTCATTATATTTATCTGGAATCAAAGATAATGTCTCAATATTTTCTGTTATTTCATCTACTTTATGATTTGGATATACAGTTCGACTATTATTTAAATCATCCTTCAATGATTTTATAAGACGTATACTTTCGTTGTCTTCAATTCTATTTCCCAACCTCAGGACCTCCATTAAATGTCAGAATAATTATTTTACTTCTTCAGTACATTATAGGAACATACGTTCCTTATATCAAGTCATTTACTTTATCTATAATATATTGAACAATTGAAACTATTAAAATTTTTGATTATATATTATATTTATAAATACTATATAAAAGAGGTGATGAATTTGCTAAACGAATCGTATACTGGTAAATATATTCAGGATCGACTAAAAATAACCCCTAAAATTTTTTCTCAGAACGTTAATAAGTTATGGGTGTTATACGGATTGGATTTAACACTGTATCAAGTAGAGGCTGGGTCTAAATCGGCTAATTATCGATTTAATAAATATGAAGCTGAACTACTGATTGTACTAATGAATGGTCTTAAAACGGCACCATTTAAAGTTACCGAATCAAAAATGTCTGATGAAGAATATAGAATAAAAAATCGAGATAATAACCCTGATTCCTTTATAAAATTTATAGAAAATGTAGTACAAGCAATCGATGACATAGAAGATCAACCTCTAAAAGCTTATATATATGCCAATAAAATATATGACGAAACGTTAGAATTTTTATCTGCTCGAAAAAAATTAGAGGATTCTTTTTCAATGTTCATTCAATATACTGGTTCCCTTGATCCTATCGAAAGCGCTAAAAGACACAGAGAACTGGCTTATCGAATTGATGAAATGATATTTGAACTTTTAGACGAAGGTCCTGAGCCTGAGATTATAAAGACCAAGTATATGAATTTTGACTTACATCCAAACTTCACTGACTTGGAACAGACTTATAAAAGATTTGAATATTACAAGCAGCAAGACTCTACAAATAGATATAATCATTCGACGGATGACCAGCTATTAGATTGGTTTATTGTAAATACACTATCTAAAATGCGTGAAGGACGTGAAGATGAAAAGGAAATAATACAAAAACAAATCAAGGAAATGAAAGATAAAAAGAAAAAAGCTGGTATTCCCAGATTGATAGAATTCAGTAATTTTTGGGAAATTAATGATCCTGTTAGTATGAAAATTGAAGATGAGCATTATGAGAACTTAGATAAAATTCAAGACGCCGTTAATTCATATAATGTCAATCTTTATAAGACCATGGACTATATTAAAAAAATTGAAATAATAAAAGATGATAATATGACACTAGAAAACCATGAATATTTTAAACCCACATTTAATGAATTTTATAAAACATTCAAAAAAATGGTTTTATTAATGCAAGTGAATAGAACTAGGTTTATAAAAGATGGTGTGTCCCCAATCCTACTAGATTATTTTATGAGGGATACAAATAGAGTTTTTGAAATCATGCAAAACTATGGTATCGCTGAATCTAGTCATAACCAAAAGGATGTTAGCACGATAATAAGCTTATACAAAGAATTCTTACGTATTACTCAGTCCTTTAAAGATAATAATCACATTCAAAAAAGTTCTGAAAATATCACTTCTTGGAATTTTGCATATAAAATGCTAGATAATTTAAAGTCATTAAACAAAAAATAACTCCCATGTATATAGCCTATCCAAAAAATATTCTTTTGGATAGGCTAATTATTTTTGTCTTGAACTCTATTAATCTTAGTATTGTTAGGTCCTCGACGAAATGAAATAGTGCTACGAAAGGAGTGAAAATACGATACAAAGAGTAGGGTGATTATCCTACTACATCTAAGACAATTTTGATATTAAGGGCCTAATTAATTTAAAAATAGGAGTGAGAATACGTATGAAGAAGAAAACATTGTTTATCGATGCAACATTAAGTGAAACACAGTTCGGATTTGATAACTACACAGAAAATAGCATCGCATCGGAATCAAGGAATTGTCTGAAATATGAAACCTCAAACACTTTAGAAGAAGTACATCATTTTATAAATCATAGTCATGACTATGTTTTACATCATTTAACTATTGAAAGTTATAACGAGTTAGCTTTCGAGATCGACGGATACACCTATGGAAATGAATACTTTAATATCATATTTTATTTCGATAGTATAACGCAATTTTTCATATCCCCTGAAATAAGTATTGAGGACTATATTTATTCATCTTGTATATGGCGTTCGATTTTAAGCGACATTCCAAAAGAAATATTGGATCGATCAATATTTATATTTGACCAGTCTATTTACCTTGCCAGTCACATAAACAAGTTTATTGAGCTAGTAAATCGCTATGAAAAATCACCGTTCAATTATGAAAAATCAATAAAAGATCCTCAAGGATTTTTTGTAAAGAATTTCTTGGATTATTACAAACGTATTAATAAAGAAGAAGCTTTGAAAAAGAAGATGGTAGTCATCCCTCGAGAATTATTAAATAAAGATTCTAAAAATATTATTTACCGCAATATGGGTAATGAGCCTACAGATGTACTAGAAGTACCTTCATCCTCATCCACCAATGAAAATGGTGAGTTCACAATTTCAATTGATCTGTCATGGAAACGGGAAAAATACTTGTCCAACATTTATCATGGCTATCAATTGGAGAGTACTGTCCACATGTATTCCGATTGTCCTTTTACAGAAGGATTTTATACTGAATTAGATGATTTGGATTTTATACAGGACGAGCTCAGAGAGATGATTAATGATCAACCTAGGTTAATTGATGCACTTCATCATATTCGATTCAAAACTGTTGATAACTTATTCCTGTTTAACACTGATGAAATTTCAAAAAATACCCAAATCGTAAACGCTGTACTAGATTATGCCAAAAAATATGATGTTAATATTCTTACATTTAAAGAAGAGCTTCAAATTTCTGAAATCAATTTATCGGAGGACATCTAAAAACGACAACTGCTTCGACTAAAAGCTAGAGGAATCAGTTACTACTAACATACTTCTAAAGCAATAAATATAATGCGGGATGAAATGTTTTCAATGAATAAAATAACTTTGAGTATAAAATAATATATTTTCACCAGACAAACTGAAGATATTTCATCATATAGCAACAGATTCACTTTAAAGACAAATCGTTTGCGTCCGCAGGTGACTCGATATTATTTGAGAGGAGGACATTTTAATGAAGTATTTAACGGCAAACTTATCAAATGTTTACCGACAAATGATTGCTAGTGCCTATGCGTTACCAGCAGGCACTACATTTTCTACTGGTAGTCTATACAACTCTGTTCATCAGCAGTTGAATACCAAAGAAAAGCAAATTATAAGTCGTAAGTTATCTCACTACCTGCAGAATAACAGCGAGCATTTCGCCAAAGTAGGAAAAAGCGGTAATAACTATATTTATCGTAGACTTTAATCAACAGAGATTGCACTAAGGGTCACTACAGTGCAATCTTCAATTTTAAGTTAAAAGTGGAAGGGATGATGTGTTTTATGGAATTAAAAGAAGGCGGTTGGTATGAATACAACCCCAAAACAAAAAAAGAAGTGTTGGTCGCACCACCCATTAGGATTTCAAAGAAACGTGTTTTTAGTCCATCGAATAAAACAGTGATTGAAATATCACTTAATGGACAAAAAATACACGAAGATGACATGGCGATATTATCCAGCAGAAGGATTGAAGAACTGGCAACATATGGTCTTCCAGTCCACTCAAGAAATAAGGTGGCATTATCAGCTGCCTTAATGGATATGGCATTTAATTTACCTGAAACCACACTGTATGAACAAGTTGGTCTGATAAATGATGGAAATGGTTTAGATTACTATGGTGACAGAGCGCTCCGAAAAGATGCTGAACTCGATTCAAAATCTCCTTATAACCTCTCACCAAGCGGTTCTGCCGAAGAATGGATGAAAATGTTCAAAGAACAAGTGGAAGGAAATACGCCTTTGGAATTTGCTGTTGTTCTTGGTGTGAGTGGCGTTGTACTCACTTATTTAAAAGATGCAGGGAAGGATGTGTTTTGCCCCGTAGTGCACATCAGTGGTGAGAGCAGCACGGGGAAAACTACGGCTGCCAAACTCGCATTATCAACTGCTGGCAGTCCAAAGTCAAATAAAGGACTGTTTGACAACTGGAATGCAACATCAAATGCGATTATCGGTAAATTATCCAATAATATGGGTATCCCCGTATGCTTCGATGAAATTTCCGCTAGTAACAATCTTAGCATCACGGATTTAATATATACAATTTCTGAAGGTGTGGAACGTTCCCGTTCTGATGTAAATGGTGTGGCAAGGCCACCCCGTCATTGGTCAACAATCGTATTATCTACTGGAGAGATGGGAATTGATGAATTGCCAAGTTCAAAGAAGAACATCGGATTAAACATCCGAACGTTCTCCTTTAAAGACACATTCACAAATAGTGCTCAACAGTCAGAAAATATTAAATCCGTCATTCATGATAATTACGGACATATCTTACCTCAGGTTGCTTCAGAACTACTGGAAACACCTGTAAATACGATTTTGGAAATCTATGATGAAGCCATCGAAACATTAAAAAACAGTTTAACAGGCTCCAGTGATGTTGCGGATCGATTAATCAATCATTATGCTGCTTTCCTTCTTGCAGCCACAACCCTAAATTGTACCAGTACTTTCGAAAAACATGATGTCAGCATTAATGAAGAAGAGCTTTTTGATTTTTTAGTTAATCATGAGAAAAATGTCAGCAAACAACGTGATTTAGCTCAATCTGCATTCGTATTACTAATTGAATACTTGATTAATAATCAAAATAAGATTGTCGATAAAAAATCGGATGTGCCTCACCGTACTGAAACTATTGGATTCTTTGAACAAGGTACACATGAAGAATATTATATCAGAATTTTAAGAAATGACTTTAAAAAATTCTGCGATAATAACGGTTTTCAAGGTCATACGATAGTAGCAAGAGCACTTAAAGATAAAAAATATTTTCTCACTAACAGCTCCGATAGAACCGCTATGCAAGAGTCAACTGATGGTGAGCGAATCGGCTCCTTTTATAAATTGCTTATTCCAAAAGAAAACTACGGGGATTTTGAGTATATCGAAAATCAAAAATCAAGTTCAATACTTGAAAACAATCAGAAGCTGATAGAAGAACATAATTCAAACAGTGCTGTAAGTCCTTTTAAACAGACCATAGACAGCATCGAAGAAGACTTAAAAGGGCTTTAATTATAGGGAGGTAATTGTATGAATCAAGACATCGATATGGTCGTAACATCATTGGTAAATATATTAATGAATGATGTCACATCCGTGGAAGAAGACTAACAGTTGCAGTAAGGGGGAGTATCTAAGTCCCCCTGTACTGTTTTTAAACAGGAGGTAATCTACTAAATGCTGAGTAATAAAAAAATCATTGCATATGCCAGGCAGTCACTCAAGAAAACAGATAAGGCATCCTCTACTGTTGGACAGCTTGAAGGCATTAAACAGTACTGTAAAGTGCAGAGATTGTCAGTTGATATGGAGTTAAGTGATACCGCCTCAGGAAAGAATTTAAAGCGAAAGCAGATGCAACGTCTGCTTTCACTTATTCAATCCAATGCGGTAGACAAGGTGATTGTATGGCGGATGGATCGTATTGCCCGTAATACAAAAGATTTGCTTCACTTCTTGGAACTCTGCAGTCAACATCAAGTATCGCTTGAAAGCCTCAATGATGAAGTCTTGGGATATCAAAACGCATCAGATAAGTTTAAAGTACAGACACTCGCTATAATGGCTGAATTGCAACGTAATATAATTAGTGAAAATATCCAGAACTCATTAAAATCCAAATTTCAAAAAGGATATGTCATTACTACCTTTGCACCATTTGGTTATCGATATGAAAATAAACAGTTTGTGATTCATGAAAAAGAGGCAAAGACGGTAGGATACGTATTTGAAATGTATGTCTCTGGAAATGGATATAAAAAGATTTCTCAATCACTTCAGGCACATCCCACACTAATTAGACGGAACCCAGCACAAGTGCGATATATCATACTCAATCCAAAGTATACGGGTGATTATGTCGGAAAATATGGGATTATTCGAGATGCGCTGCCACCAATCATTTCAAAAGAGATGTTTGAAACAGCCAAGAAACTACGAGAATCCAAACAACGTGAAAGAAAACATACAGTAAATGCAAATTTAAGGCATAAAATCATCTGTCCTTTATGCGGAAAAAAACTGTCCACATACCACTACCATAAGCAGCCTAATGCGACACCATTTTACGTATGTCCTTCAAAATTATCAGGACAATACCATGATTGCGCAATGAAGCGTATACCCATTAAATCATTAGAACATCAGGTCATGCAGTATCTCAAAACATTTTTGACGTATGGAGATGCATTAAATCAAATTCATACGAAGGTCAATCATCAACTGAAAGAGGTATACGCTCAACAACAAAACTCACTAAAAGACAATCAGAAGAAGAAGGATGAACTAGTTACTGCATTGGCAGAAGGATACATTGACATATCTGAGTTCAAAGCACAAGTTCATGAGCTGGAATCAGATAAAAAGACCTTGAAACAGACCGCTGCTCTCAATGTAACTTTAGAACAAGTTTCCGGACTCATTCAACACCGTTCAGATGTAGATATGGCCTTATGGCAGTTAGTTGAAACAGTTGAAGTCAATACAGATGGTGACATCATCAATATATATTTAAAAGGATGGGAACACAGTATTTGTAAACCAATAGAGGAGGACAGCACTAATGATAAATGATAAAGCACAGGGCAAAACAATCAAGGTAGCCATTTACGCCCGCGTATCGACAGAGATGCAGGCCGCAGAAGGCTATTCCATTGATGCACAGATTGAAACGTTACAGGAGTACTGTAAGAAACAGGGCTACGATATTTATAAAGTGTATACCGATAAAGGACTGAGCGGCAGTAATATGTCAAAGCGACCCAATTTACTGACCATGCTGGAGGACGCAAAGCATGGTAAATTCAACAAAATATATGTGTGGAAATTATCCCGTCTGGCCAGAAATACTCGTGATTTACTGTCAATTGTGGAAGACCTTCAAAAACACAATGTCGATTTTCATTCACTAAGTGAAAGCTTCGAGGTCACCACCAGTACCGGGATGTTCATGATGCAGCTTCTGGCAGCAGTCAGTGAATACGAACGGAACATCATCATCGATAATGTAAAACTCGGACAGGCACAAAGAGCCATGGACGGATTAACCAACGGTGTCACTGTTCTTGGATATAATCAAGCAGAATCATCCCGGGATCCAATGACAGTAAATCAATACGAAGCAGCGATTGTCAAACAAATTTTCGATATGTATGAAAAGGGGCAAGGTCATAGAGCAATTGCCAACCATTTAAATCATTGTGGATATCGGACGAAGAAAGGAAAACCTTTCGGATTATGTTCAGTGAAATATATATTGAAGAATCCGATATATGCCGGAAAAATACGCTTCAATAACTATGTCGACTGGAACACTAAAAGACGAAAAGGCAAGAATGATAATCCTATACTGGTCGATGGTCAACATGAGAGCATCATCACTGAAAAACAATGGGACACGGTACAGGAGATGATGCAGAAGCGTTCATTCAGACCCAAAGTCATTGGTGATGGTTCCAACCTACTGACTGGTATCCTACGTTGCCCTCAATGCGGTTCTGCAATGATGGCTGCCAACACAACCAATACGCTGAAAGACGGAACCAAGAAACGAATCCGGTATTATTCCTGTCAAAAATTCAGAGCACAAGGTGCGACGGCTTGTAGTGCGAATAGCGTGAGAGCAGATGATATTGAATCTCGTGTTGAAAGTCTTATCATTGAACTGTTAGACCAACCGTCATTGATGAAACAGGTCATAGAAGAAGTAAATGAAAGAATTAAAGCAAATGTTGAAACACTGCAGAGTCAATCCCCACAAATTGAGACTGAAATTATCGAAATCACTGAAAAAATAAATCGTCTGAATTTAGCGATAGAAACAGACAGTGACTTGAAACCGATGCTCTCGGATCGAATTAAAGAACTGAACAGTGAATTGGATGCAAAAAAGAAGAATCTCAAAAATTTGGAGCCTGAGACAGAAACGGTTGAATCACCAATCTTGTACGATACACAGACACTCGATAATGTTCTGACTCAGTTGAAAGTATCCTTCAAAAAAGAAAATAAAATGTTAATCAAAGAGATGTATTTATCCGTCATTGATACAATCACCTTTGAAAAAACACGACCACGTCAAATCAAGAAACTCACAATACACCTGAAAAAAGATGTTGGTCACACACTATTGGCAGGGAAACAGACCAGCGAAGACTCTAAACAGTCTTCGCTTTTTTCATATTCTCAAGGCATTCAAATCAACGATATTCAGACACATGCAATAAAACAGAAATCAGATATATATTATATCAACGAATAATCATAAAGGAGGTGTCTGCCATAAGAAGTACAACCATTTCAATACTGTCCTATTCCAAAGTCTTAAACCAATCCCTCTTGAAATCCCTCCCCCAAAGCATTTATCCATCAAAGATTGAATGAAACAACAGAAAAATACACCATTGATTTAATCCTTTGAGAATAGACCAACTCGTAAACTCGTAAATATTTATATAAATAATATTTTAAAAGAGAAACAAATATTGAAATCAAAAATAATTGTAATCCCCCTTAAAATAGCGAGTTTTCGAGTTTGTGTTTTTCAATTTTAAACGATGAAATTAAACCAACATTCATCTCGTAAACTCGTAAATAATCATATATGAATAATATTTAAAGAGAATCTCACATCAGAAATAAATATAAATACAATCATATTCATTCAAACATTCACGAGTTTTCGAGTTTGAAACTAAAAAGAGGAGGTAACTCACTTGAACCCATTGTTACAACATTACATGTATAGTCACTTGGAACGACCATTGGAAGACTGTCCTTCAGAATCTTTTGTCCTATCCAGTATCGAGACTTTTCAAGACCCGCATATACAATCATTATTTCCTGACCAAGAAATGACACACAACCTCTACTACTACACAACAGACAATACTCCCATTTTCCCTTTTGAAATCTACCAAAATCAAAAACTTGTTGCTCTCGGCTACATGATAGAGGACGAACAACACATATTGTATCTAAAGCACGGCAATAAAACACTCATCAAAAAAATATAAATGCATATCAGTGAAAGGAATGAATACATGAATACACAAATCCCTTTAAACCGTATCTACCAGAAAGCCATCGAGCAGTTAAGCATCACCCACGACAGGATTACAAGCCCTGAAATGGGTCTTTCAGTGGTTCAGCCACTCATTGCAGATACAGACCGTGAACATTTTGCTGTCATCAGTCTCGGTACGAAAAATCAAATCTTAAATATTGAAATTGCACACATCGGCACTTTAAATAATTGTGCCGTTCATCCACGTGAAATCTTCAAAAATGCCATCCTTTCCAATGCTGCTGCCATCTTCATCGCACATAACCATCCCTCTCAAAATATTCAACCCTCAAATGAAGATCGTTTTTTCACCAAAAGACTTGTGGATTCGGGAGAAATACTTGGAATCGAAGTACTGGATCACATCATCATCAATAACAATAATGAGTTTTATTCTATGAAAGCATTTGGAGATATTTAAGGAGGTCATTAAATGAACTGGGTTCAAGTCGTTCAAATCGGCATCATACTTGCCACGGAAATCATAAAGATACTTGAAGAAAACAATGGAAAATAACTTACTAAGGAGCGATTCAAATGAGCAATATCATAAAAAGTACACTACGCACTGAAAGTCATTTCACAGATGATGGTAGACACAGACTACTACTTAAGAAAGTCTGGAATTCAAAACAACCGCTCGTTACTGTAATCACTAAATTTCCGAACTATGACGGCGATATTAAGGTTGACCTGACCACGCAACTCATTATTAATAATGTCTCTGATATGGGATTTGGAGGGGTACAGATGGTTAACTTGTGTTCGAATATGCAGATGCACAAACAAGCAGATGAAGTCGAAGACACTATTCATGAGGATACGGATAAATTTATCTTAAAAGCGATAGAAAGCAGTGATACTGTGATTCTCGCTTGGGGGTCAATCACATCAAAAATATTCTCTGTCAGAGTAAAAGATATTCACACAATTCTTGAGCCCTACCCGGATAAAATTCGAGTGTTGATTAATCCACGCAGCAAGAAACTATGTCATCCATTGACACCTGCCACAAGAAGTTTGTGGATGGTGGAGAAGGGGGAGATACGCTCTCAATCTGATGAAAAACAGACAGAAGAAACCTCCTCATAATATTCATAAGCAAAGCTCAACTCCGCATTATCACTCTATCCTTCATTCAGTTAGACGTATATTGTCTATCTGATTTTTTTTATGTTCCGCATACCATAATTACCAACAATCACATAATTTAGAATATTTTTAGATTGAGTGATAAGAGTGACGGGAGACGACTATCCCATTCGATAAAATTATAGTAATTAGTATCTGGAGGTGAGATTGTGAACCGCTCTGACCGTATATTGTCTATCTTCATTCGATTACTCAAAGGGCAACGAATAAATAAAGCAGAATTAAGTACAGAAATGAGGGTAAATGCCCGTACGATCCAACGAGATATTGACGATATTCGCACCCACTTCTATGACTCTGAAGAATACGGGGGTAGACGGGTTGAAGTCACATATTCTCATCAGGATAACTGTTATTTCTTAGACAATGAAATCACTTCATACAATGATTACACATTTAAGTATCTTTTAATCATAATTCGAACATTAACACCCACGATTAATAAAGAAATTTATCAGTTCATCGAATCTGAGATATATCAGAGATATCGAGATAAGAGTGAAGAGTTGGTAGCCATTCTTAAGACATTCAACGTTATAGGTGATGTATTACCAAAGAGAAATATAGACAATGTTTGGAATGCAATCATTCAATCAAAAGCCATTTATCATACTGAATTGAAAAAGAGAATTCTACCCAACGCACTCAATTTTCAATATGGCCAGTTTACCTTACTTGTGGAAAATCAAAAGTCTTTCGAAGGATTACCACTAGATAGCGGTAACTTCACTTTAGACAAACAAACATCAAATACATCGGAACACACTGTAACACTTGAGATTGATAGAAGAGTGTGGCATACACTTCAAAATAATCAGTTCATCCATTCCATCGAAGAAGACACAGATGAATACATTGTCGCAATATTTAAATTGAATATATCCGAGATCCACAACCTATGCTTCAATCACTCCCCATATGTACACGTCATTTCACCTGATTATGTTCGAGAACATATCACTAATCGATTGATTGAAATGAATCGAGTTTATATGAATCATAAAACCAACTGACTAAAAAGAAATGGAGAATAGAAATGAAATTTATAAACTATGAGAAAAAAGATTTGACTGAATTTGAAGAAACTTTAAAGACTCTCGTACTAAATAAAGGATACAAGTATCATAAAACAGAAAAATTTTTAAATAAGGATGAGATTGTAAGTCAGTCCCTTGATAACACTTCAAGAGAACTGATAAAACTTTTCGAAGATAATACGAAAATCACGGTCTACTCATTAACCCATCGAAAAAGTAACTATTACATCACAATAGCTGAAGAACCGAATAAAAATATTATGTCAGTACAAGTGATATTTAGTACGAAACCGATAAAACAATTAGGTAAATTGTTGATTGGTCTGCCTCTCATTACATTTGGTGGACCATTCGCTGTTTTAGTGGGAGTAGCTGCCTATACATCTTCATTCAACAGGTTCTTAACAATAAAAGGGCCATTAGGAAAGTCAATCAGCAATACTATATATAAAACTTTAGGTGAACCCATCGATAATAAATAAAACAAATCTTTCATGAAAAATCAGAGAATTTAGTGATATTCTAGAGTTTATTTATAGACTCAAATAAATATACGAGACGAGGATATAAGATGAAAAATTATATTAAAGCAATTGGAGGCCTTCCAGTGAAAGCTGGACAAGAAGCCTTTAATTATATAGAAAATAAGATGACCGAAAACTCCATTCGTACTAACGCTCGATTGGAATATTACAATCAATTTCAGAATCAAAAACTGGAAAAATTATTTAAAGAGAGTAAAGATAGTCAAAATAAAAATTCCATCAAAACTATCTTAAGAAAAAGGGGATATAAATGGGACAAAAATGCGGAAATTTTTTATCCTCAAAGTTCTGCGGAAATTTTAAAAGAATATCAAGAACCCATTAATAAAAAACAAACGATAAAGAGCTACAAAGAAATTGAAGATGAGTTTAGAAATGAAAGCACATAGTTCTAGAGCAAGTATAAAATCATTTTAAGAGGATGTGCAAATATTGAAATTCTTTACTGTAGGAAATACATCAATAAAAATCGCTAATATTAAATCATTCGGCATCGGTATTACGCAACAACGATATACTGACGTTCAAATATATGAGAATAAGAGTTCTAAGACAAAAAGTAAAGGTGAACACGCAGCATCCATTTTTTGGTCCCTTTATGCATTAGTAGAAAGCCGTGGAGAGAGTTTGTTTGCCCCAACAAAATATCTAATTGGAACCGGTGAATACAAAAGAATGCTTTGCGAAAATGATGATGGCTCATTCTACTATAGAGAAGATAAAAATAGTTCTCCAATTTTAACAAATTCTGAGGACTTAGATACTAGTTCCTCGCCTAGAACAAAGTCGGTAAAAACACGATATTTGTACATCACTACTTTTCAAAATGATAATTATCAATTTCATGAAGATACAATTAATATAAATGAAGTCCACAACAAATTGAAAAACTTGAGTTAAGATATATTATTTCCCTCCAGTGATTGTTTCCCTACCAAATATACGATAAAACGCAACCGAATATACTGATTAGAAGAGATTAATTTCCAATCTCTTTTTCTTCTTTTACAGTAAAATTATGTATTAAAAAATTATAAAAAATAGTATAATTATGAATATTAAGAATAAGGAGCATGTAATGAAAAATTATCTCGCCGTATTACTTACATCACTATTACTTTTGTTGTCTGCCTGTTCCACTAGCAACGATGCTGAGGACAATACCGAAGCCTCTGCTACAGAAGAAACGAATGAAGATACTCCCGATACCACTGAAGATAACAATGAAGCAAATGACTTAGAAAAAGAGAATGAAGAACTAAAGCAACAATTGGCTGAAAAAGAAAATGAGAAACTTAAAAAGAAGCTTGAGGAATCGGATTCTGAAGAAACTGAAATCGCTTCTGATGATAGTAAGTCAGATGTAGAGAGCAAATCAGATACAAATATTACTACTGTTGGAACCCCTGAAGAATGTGTATTAAATTTACTTCGAGATTGTAGGAATGATTTTGATGATCATGACATAATCAATGCTTATCTAGAACTAGTTGAAAGTGGGAAAATTGAAGATACTGGTGTTCAGCCAGGGATGAATGAAGCTCAAGTGGTGGACAATCTAGAGAATTATTATTTAGAACCAGAACATAATTCTACCTCTCAAGATTCAGATGATATTGAATTCAAAACATGGGAAACCATTTCTTATGAATATGTAACACGATTAGCTGATTACTATAACGATGTAGATACTATTAGAGGAATATTCTATTATCTACATGAAGGAAGTCCTGCTTATAATAAAGTCACAGCTAATAAAGCAACGGGAAACTTTGCAGAGCATACAGTCCACAACGTGTCTCTAGAAGAGATAACTGATAATGGAGATGGAACTGTAACCCTCAGAGTCAGTAGAGAATATACTCATGCAACTTCTAATGGTAAAAGTCATGTTATAGTAGATTATTTAGTTAATAAAGAAACTCACGAATTTATAGACTATGAAGAAATATTCTAAAAATAATATCATGATGATAAACCTTAGGAAGACTATAGTGAATAAATATTTAATTGCTCTGTTCACATCATTTTTACTTATGCTTACTTTATCTGCATGTTCTGCTAACAACAATTCAGAGGACAACACTGAAGCCTCCGCTACAGAAGAAACGAATGAAGATACTTCTGATACCACTGAAGACATTAACGAAACAAGTGACCTAGAAAAAGAGAACGAGGAACTAAAACAGCAATTGGTCGAAAAGGAAAATGAAGAGCTAAAAAAGAAGCTCGAGGAATCTGATGATAATAGTAGCTCGGAAAAAAGACAGAACACTGATGATGCAGATAAGGATGAAAATATAAATAAATCATCAGATAAGTATGTTCTGGAAATATTCAATGATAGCGATAATGCATGGAAAAATCCGCCAGTAGATAAGACCGATTATCTTGGAGTTGAAGCCAGTTTAAAAGACTATTTTTCCCGACTAACTCATTATTATAATACTGGCGAAAGAAGTAATAAAGATGTATTTTTCTTCTTAGAAGAAGGTACTGAGCCATATAATGAAATAGTAGCTAATTACGAATCAGGTAATTTTACTGATTATGAGTTATTTGATGTTACTGTCGGCCAAATGGTAGATCTTCAGGATGAAAATATAATGGTTAACGCTTTTAGAGACTACAGTCATGCTACTTCTGATGGTGAAAAAACCGTGCAAATGATATACATTATTAATAAAGAGGATTGTACAATTTTAGGCTGGAAACAGCAAGGGGAGGCTGTACCAGTTGATGGCCTTTCTACCAATGAAGAACGGTATTTTGATGAATACTATACAGATGGTTTTCCAGTAACTTTAACTGATACTGATGATTTTTATACCTACGATACTTTAACAAACTTCACCTTTAAAACTTATCTTAATGGCTTATCTGATTATTATAACGATATTAGTGATGATGTCCTATATATTTTAGAGGGAGCAGCATTAAGTGATATCCAGAATAATAAAGCATCAGAAAATTTCCAAGACTATCAAAATAGTGGTGGTAATATTGTATCAATTCAACAAATATCTAAAAATGAGTATACAGTCACCGTTAACAGGTCATATTCCCACGCAACATCAAATGGTGAACAAACTTCACAAGTGACTTATACGATAGTTGACACTGAAGGAATGCTGAAAGTAACTGCTTTTTAATTTTTTAAAAGACTACAATTATAATTGTAGTCTTTTTTACTGAAATTATGAATACTATGCTATATAGTATATTTAACTTTTCTATCTATCAAACCTGTGTAAAACAATTTATAGTTAATTAAAAACGGAGTTTGTTCCATGAAAAATTCAATTGGCTACGAAATCGCATTTTCTTATGATAAATATGAAGATGCAGAGACCCTGGCACCTAAAGTTCTTTACCTCACAAAACTAAAAAGTAATAAAAATTGGTTGATCGATATCTCTACTGATGATTTCAATAGATTATTGTGTGTCGTAATTAAGGAGGAGGGCATTAACAAACTAAGCTATGCTTATTTAGGTGATATAGTATATAAGGAAGAATTAGTATTTCATAACATTTCTTTAAACGATGATGTTGATTCGCTCATTATTGATGATATAAAAAACAAAATACTTTTTACTTCTATAATAATTTTAAAATGCCTTATCCATTATTAATCAATAATGTCTATGATGGTTTATAAAATTTAAGACAATTGATGGTAATGAGATATAGAAGATTTTTAATTAGTATCATCTGTAATCACTCAAGACAAAACTTCCATACTATCACGGTATATAATCAACAAATATTTCGTTAATGGTGATTCTAATTTGACTTTGATCCATGTTCAATGAACTAATCAACATTATTTTTCCAAAAAACTCATCATAATTACGAGCAAGAGATTATATAGGAAACTATAATTTTAAATAAAAAAATGAGCTAGGTGGACTTATCTTTTAGATTAAATTGAATTAAATATTCATTTTCACAATAATATCATTTATAGTATTCTCAATTTCTTCTAAGGTAACTATATACCATTCTCTTGGATTCTCAATTCTACCATTTGCTGTTGGAATAGATATTTGTAGTTGCTTAGCTTCAAATCTATGATGGATTGCTGATTCTAGTTTTTTCGCACTAAGATTTTGAACTTCCCAAGTCGCGATAATTTTTACTGGCCCATACAAATACGTTGCATCATTGTTAGAATTAGCGATACGTTGCTCAATGTTTCCAGTAGTAACACCAATCTTATAAAGATTTTGATACTTTGAAGTTTCTATATTTTCATTAAGTGATTTAACTACATAGATATAACCAGTAGAGAAAAATTCTGTAGTTCGTCCCTCGATTGTTGTTTCTCCCATGACATCACTAATTACTTCAGTAACCATCTTCCCATGACGAGTCCTATCAAAAAGATTAGATGCAAGTGATCTCAAAAGTATTTCTTTATTTTCAGTTCCATTCTCATAAACTAAATGGAGTTTTGCATTACGATAACCATTTTTATCAGTATAATACTCGCTGATAGATTTAACATAGAGAAGAACCCCATTATCAATATAAAATTTCCCTGGAATTATATTTTTCTCTGAGTCCATAGGGATTATCTTTCGGATACCGTTAGCAATTTCCTTTTGAACTAGCTTAAAAAGAGGTTCATATCGTTCAAATTCATTTGCACGTTTACGGACACTATATTTATCTGCGGTATTGATTGTTCTTTTGTATCTAGATAAATCTAATAAATTATTCATATCATGTTCTTCTCTAAACAATGTGTCATCTTTCAGAATATCATCTAGTGATTTTACACTTTCCACTGAATCATCGTCCTCCAGGTTATCGTGTTCAAGTAAATTAAATTCATCTACATCTGCTAACTTCAACTGTATTTCTGGTTTATTTCGATAACCTTTTAATCTTGAATATAACTTTCTTTCTGTGATATCTCGAGACTTTTCAGGCTCTTTTCCGTTATGACTTTTCATCCAATCAACAATCTCTTGAAACTTTTCAAATTCTGGATCGATCCGCTTAACTTGTTTCTTTGGAATATCAGCTACTAACTCATCGAAGTTAGGATCTGAAAAAATATCGTCAATATTAAGCTTTTTCATCTCTCTCTCTCCTTAATTGGTCCAATCGCAATAGAGCATAAGCTAATCTTTGCTCATATTGATCAGAGCTAGCTTTATCTGGATTTCTACCATTCTCTTTCTTAAATTGGATAATTTGAGGATATAACATCACTAATTCTTCTTCTGTGAATACAAATTTCACTCCATCTATATAGTCTTGAATAAAGCGTAGAACCGGTGCATCTATTTCTTTTGAAATCATTTCGTATGCACGTTGAAATGGGTTGACTTCGTCTATTAAATCAATCGCAATTTCGTCAATTTTTATAAACTTATTAGCCATTCTAAGAAATTGATCTCCACCCATGCCTGTTTCTCGCTCTGCTGACTGAATTACTGATTCAGCAACGATATGCTGTCTTACTTCTTCGGTTTCACTATTCGATAAGTCTGGATACTTAGTCATTATTACTCTGGGTATCAACTGCTTATTAATAACTTTTGAATCGATACCACCAGCAATAGCTTGCTGAATCTGAGTATCTTGTAATATTGATGCTTTTAAATCTGTCATATCATTTTCAATAATATTTTTTGTTCTTTCGCTACTTGGTTCTTTCAAGCCTTTAATAAAGATATCTGTTCCATTACCCATCTGCTCATCGTTATCTTTTCTTTTAAATGTAAAGTTTGGTGCTAATACTGACTCCATTAGCAAACTAGCTGTAATTGCCTTCATAATATTATTAACAGCAAACATTACCTCGTCGTCTTGTGCATCTGGTTGAGCAATTAGGTTGGTAAATTGTGCATGTGTTTTGTTTGAGCTATCACGCGTTACACGACCAATAATTTGTACAACTTCAGTTAGTGAATTACGATATCCTATTGTTAAAGCATATTCAGCATATGGCCAATCAAAACCTTCTTTTGCCATTCCAAGTGCTATAATAATATCTAAATCCTCAAGCTCTGACATATTTCTAATATATTCCTGGGTTGCTTCTCTCTCTTCTTCAGTTACTAGATCAGCAACTTTCAAGACTCTTCCTGATTTTTCAGTAACATACCAAATTCCAGTATCTTTATCATAATGTGCATCACCTAGATGTCCAAGTATGCGATCTACTTCATCATATTTATCTTTAGTAGATTCTCCGGAGTTAACATTTGGAATATGAATGATAGTTTTTTTAGACGTATCTAATACCTCTGAAATAGCATCAGTGTAACGTCCTCTATAAAAGCTATAACCCATAGCAAAACTTTTTAAGTGTTTATACCCCTCTAACTGTTCATAATAGGTATATGTCACATTCTCAAATTTCTGTTCATCTCTAGATTCTAGAATCGGAACTGAGTCCCCACGAAAATACGATCCTGTCATTGCAATAAGGTGAGCTGAAGAGTTGCTCATTATACTTCGGACAGCGTTACCTATTATTGAGCTTTCATCACGAGATACATGGTGGAATTCATCAATAGCTAATACAATATCATTAAAATCTGTATCATATAATTTATCATATGCAAATCGTAAAGTTGCATGAGTACAAAGTAAAATCTTATCTTCTATATCTTCCGAATTAATGAAGTCCAAGAATTTAGAAACTTTACTAGTGTTGGAGCCACGGTTTGTGAGATTATTTTCCTGTTTAATATTCCAATCCGAGTAAAAACCGTACTCTTGTAGATGTGTAGACTGAAATGATTTTCCGATCGATCGTTCAGGAACAGCAATAACTACTTTTTTCAGTCCTTGATTTATAAGTTTATCCAGGGCTACAAACATTAAAGCTCTTGATTTCCCTGAGGCCGGAGGAGCCTTAATTAATAAATATTGTGCGTCTCGTTTTTCATATACGAGTGCCTGCATTTCACGCATACCTAATGAATTTGTATTTTGGCTCTTTTCATTACTATTATAATTTATTTCAAAGATATTAGATGTCATTTCTTCACCTCAATTATTTTTTTATAAAGTTTTATTAGCTCTTTTAAACGACTGTCATCAGATTTAAAAGGCTCTTGCTTATAGGCACGTTCGACAATGCCATCTATTTTTTCATGAGCTTTTCTCAATCTTTCGTTCATTGGTTTACTAGCACCTCCATAAAGCTCACCTAATGTCCCGCCTTCTTCTTCACGAATATCTAACATATCTAAAACAGCTTCCTCAAGTGTGTTTTTACGATGTGTCGAAAGCGCTGGAATAGGAAATGTATTATAAACCATTCCTGAAGAATATCTGTATCTTGATTCTAATTTTCCACCAAATGATCGAAGCCAGATCATATGCATACGAGATGATATAATTCCTAAAAGCCAGATCGGTGCATTGTATACTTGGTAGTTAGCATTAGTTCCTATAGTGTTCTCATCAATAAATATTGCTGGAATGTACTGTCTATATTCAGAATTTATTACTGGTAGTATAAGTGAGGGGTTTTTCTGATATCTGTCCTCTGCAAATTTCCATGGTTTGTATTCTGCTTTTTTCGTACCGACCCGTTTGCTCTGACTTCTAAAATCTTTTACTTTTCGCAATCGTTCTTTTATAAAAGGTACTTCACATGCCTCATCTACCTCATTATCTTCTATCCATAGAGCATATGAATAAGTGTCGTTTACCAAATCATTGGCATTTATACATTTTTTCATAAATTTCTTTACCTTTGGATATTTATTTATAAGATTATCTCGATCTTCTATAGATAATATAAGATTGTCATCACCGTATTCTGCGCTCCCCACATTCATTAAAAAAGGAAGCTGATTGCTCGGTTTTTTTGATTTAACTATGTTAAAACTTTCACCAGCTTCTAAATATCCATTTATTTCTTCAACTTCAATAATGTCTTCACCTTTAAAAATTAACTTACTACTATCATTTTTATTTGAAAAACCTACAATTACAACAGTAACTCCCGCTTTGTTTTTAGCACTATTAGTCCATTTAAAAGACGGATACGCAAATGAAATTTCTAATTTATCTAGAATATTATCTATTATAAATGGGGTTTGTTCACCTTGAAAAAGCGAATTAGTAGAAACAAACGCAAATTGAGCATTATTCTGGTAAATATACCTTTGTGCTTTTACGAACCACCCAAAAATATAATCCATTATTCTCGTTTTAATTGGATGAATTGCTATACTTAAATCTTCTTTTTGTTCTTGATTTTGAGGATTACGACCTTTTGTTCCGATATATGGCGGATTACCTATAATATAAATTTCTTCATCCTTTTCATGCGGCACAATATTTTCCCAATTCAATAGGAGAGCGTTACCTTGCACAATATTCCCAGATTTTTGTAATGGTAATGTCTTCGCCTGATCATCAGCAAGAGCATCATTCATTTCAATGTTCATTTGATGTTCAGCTATATAAAGTGAAAGAATAGCTACTTCATGCGCAAATTCTTCAATTTCAATTCCTGAAAATTGTTTTAATTTTATACTAGATTCATTGAATAGTTTACCTTGATAAACACTTTTTTCATTTAATGATACTCTCACTTCACGAATTTTCACTAGAATCTCAATTTCAAGTTTCCGAAGCTCTTTATAAGTAATAATCAAAAAGTTACCTGCACCACACGCAGGATCAAAGAATTTTATTTGACTCATTCTTTCTAACAAGTTATTTAACTGTTTAATAATAATTCTTTGCTGTTCTCTTTTTTGTTTATTAGAGATATTACGATCTAAATAGTCATCTGCTCGAGTTGCAAGTCTGTAATATTCCAACCAAAGCTTGTCTAAAAAAAGCGGTTTAATTACTTTCATGATATTCTCTACACTGGTATAATGCATACCGGACTTTTGACGTTCTTCTTTATTAGTAACCGTTTGAATCATTGCACCTAATATATCAGGATTTATTTCGTTCCAATTAAGCAATTCTCCTGCTTCTATAAGAAGCTTTCTGCTAGAGGTATTAAATTTTAAATTGTGATGTGGTTCTTTAAAAATTTTACCATTAACGTATGGAAACTTACTTAACCATACAGGAGTGTTCTGCCTTTCATTTTCTGGCACATCTAAAATAGAAAATAGTTCTCGAATAACCAAGTTTAAATTGCTACCATCTAATTGTGTTCTTGTTTTAAGTATATTAGTGAACGAATTTTTAGGTATAATTTCTGTATCCTCTGAAAAATACATAAATAGTGACCTTATTAAGAAAAGATTAAAGTATTTATCATCAAGATCAGGATTAATTTTCACTAACTCATCGTACAACTTTGTGAATCGTTCTGCGGCCTTTATGTCTGCAAGATTTTCTTTTTGATAATCCACTTTCTCTACACCATTCCATGCAAGGAAAAATTCTGCATAATTCGGTAAATCACTAAAATTTATAGCGAGAGATTCACTCGTTTTTGTATCTTTTGCATATAATAATTCAAAATCTGTTGTAATAAGATATCTTGGTTTTTTCTTATGAGATACTATTTCTTTCTCTATCTCATCAATAGCCACTAATGGATTACTATTAACTACTCGATAACGAATTTTACTCTTTATTAAAAAATCTCCTTCAGTACTTAAAGCTCTTCCAATGCTTACTTTTGGTATATCAAATAGGCTTAAAAACTCCTCAATGAAACTCCATTTATTTAAGTTTTCAACTAGATACTTTGTTCTATCTTCAATTTCCGTAATTGATAATATACTTTTCTTCGACATATTTACATTCCTTTAAATTTAGTAATTCTAAATATATCTTAACACCTCAGAGAATATATTTCTTAAATCGAATCATCGACAAGTCAGGATTTCTTCCAATATCGATAGGCTCGAAATTTCTCTAATGAGTACAGGCGGATAAAATTCTTACTAATTATGTACACCTATTGATATATTTCTGATTCAAAGACATTTTAATCTACTAAAAACCGCATTAACGATGATATGCTTCTACGTATCACTCTACTATGCGTTCTTTTTATATAATAATTAATGAATTATACAAGTTAAAAAAACTGTATTCTTACAAATCCGATTAATGACGACTGAATTGTGGAGATTGAAATCCTTTAAAAATTACTGGACTGCCAATACAATCTTTTGTACATTGCCAAAAAGATATTATTCATAACAGGTTTTTCAGCCTTTTCTATACAGATTCTATCAGATTCAGCTGAGGACTATACAGCAACAAGAAGATGAGTTCCAGTCAAACCTTGTTCTCAAAGAGAAATGATTGTGTACTCTTTGCATGATGAATCCCTATATTATGCAGTATCATAACAATTTTCCCTGATGAATAGTGCTTGAGAAATCGCTCCAGAAATTTCAAGAAAACATTAGCATCATACTTTTCTTTTATACAGAAGATTTCTGTCAGCTTCATAAATAAAGGTTACCCATAAATTCGAACTTTTTACACTGGAAATAGGTCGACACCATCCGCTGTCTGAAACCCAGAAATCAAGTGCTTTGAATGGTTTGATAACCGATAATAATGGACTCATCCTGTAATAAAAATTCATCATATTTAATCTCGAAACTTTCTTCACTCTAGAATGAGCAATTTCTTAGAATTGCTTATATAGCTGATGAGCAAATTTATTAAATGTGTCAGAAAAATGTTTTATTCTGTTATCTACTAAAAAAAAGAAAAAAGTGATATTTTAACAGGGATATACTGTTATAATATAGTTGGAAAAAGTAATTCCACATAATTATTTATTAAGTGGATTGAATTAAACTGATTATACGTTAGAGAGATGGAGTGAAGCTAATTTGAAAAGGTATTTACAGATTTACTTAGCAATTATTTTAGTAGTGACTTCTCTGTTTTCTTATCCATTATCTGTTTTGGGAGAGGATAACATATCTGAGGAAGATATGGATGTAGAGATTGATTCTCCAATGGAATCAGAAGCTACTACAGAAGAAGCATCAAATGATGAAGAAAACACTAGAGAAGAGGAACCGGTTGTTGAAGAAAACAATACGAACAATACGGTAGAGGAAACAATTTCTGAAGAAGTAAATGACGGGACTGAAGAGGCAGTCAATGAAGACGATGCTGCAGAAGAAGAAGAAACAGCTGTTGAGGAAGAACAAGCTGTTGAAGAGGAAGATGAGGAGAAACAAGGTTTCAGTCTTGAAGTAAAGCAGGCTGTTGATATGGATGGTAATGCAATCACTACTGGAAATGCCTTGAATCCTGAAGCAACTTTTGTTTTACAATTGGACGGACGTATTAAAGGTTCTCATAACTATGAAGCAGGAGACGTTGAAACATATCAGCTTCCCGCATCCGTTAATGTTGCAAATGCTACAACTGGTCAGGCGACAGTAGATGGGACGAATGTCGCAGCATATACTGTTAATGCAAATGGAAACGTAGTCATTGAGTTTAACACGTCGATTGAATCGGTGGGCAATACTTTCGCAGATTTTAAAGCTGAAGTCGTTCTCAATAGTAGTACGGTGGATGAATCTGCTGAAGAAGCATACATAGCACCTATCGGCAGTGAATCGGGCATAGTCGTCCCATTGGATATTGAATCGGATGAAGAGAAACAAGGCTTTAGTCTGGAACTCAGTGAAGCACTGACAACTGACGAAGAAGCAATTACTGAAGAAGCCCCATTAGACCCTGAAGACGCATTTACACTGGTGCTGAATGGTAATGTATCATCAGATATTAATTATGAAGCAGGAGACGAATTATCATTTAATATCCCAGCTTCAGTCAATGTTGAAGCATCAGAAGGTGTGTTAATTGCAGAAGGTATTGATATTGCACACTATGTGGTTGGTTCTGATAATAGTGTTTCTATTACATTTACAGAGGGTGTAGAAACAGCTGATGCATCTATCGCAAAAGTAAATGTAGAAACAACATTAAACGAATCAGCAATTAATACTGAAACAAACGAAGCAGTGATTAGTCCGATTGACAATGAAGCTGCAGTTGTGATACCACTCGCTGTTGAGTCTGATGAGGAGAAGCAGGGCTTCAGTCTGGAACTCAGTGAAGCACTGACAACTGACGATGAAGCCATTACTGAAGAAGCACCATTAGACCCTGAAGATGTATTTACACTAGTACTGAATGGTAAAGTATCATCGGATATTAATTATGAAGCAGGCGATACAGTATCATTCAAAATTCCTGCATCTGTTGAAGCAGAAGCGACAGAAGGCACATTATCTGCAGATGATACTAAATTCGCAACATATGTTGTGAACACAGATAACACTGTGGATGTTGAATTTACTGAAGGTATAGAGTCTGTTAAAGATACGATTGCCGGGGTTGATGTCGATGTAACATTAACTGAATCCTTAATTGACGCGGAAGCTGAAGAAGCTAACATTGAGCCGATTGGCGATGAGAACAGTCTGACTATCCCTTTGGATATTGATGAATCATCAGTCGGGCCTCAAAATATTGATGGTTTTAATCTTCAGATTGACTCACTATTGGATATGTCTGGTGTTGAAATCAGTGACCAGAATCCTCTGGGGCTTACTGATGAATTTATTTTAAACATACATTGGTCATTGGATAATAATCATGGGATTAATGAAGGTGATACCCTAACGATTGACCTGCCACAGGGTATATTGATTGTTGCAGAGGCCTCAGGCACACTTGATGTTAGTGGTGAACCTGTACTTGACTATGTGATACGCACAGACGGCACGATGGAAATCACATTCCGAAGTGGTGTGGAAAATTGGAGTAATATTGAAGGGATTATTACCGCACAGTCAAGTGTTGATATTGACAATGCGGTTGTTGAAGATAATGAACTCGTACTTCAACCAATTGGTGAGGAAGGTGAGAAGCGTTTCCCGATTGATTTAGGAGAACGTAATAAAACTATTGAAAAGGCCGGAGAACCCAATCGGAATTACAATGCAGAAACGATTGACTGGACCATTACTGCTAATACCGGGAACGGTAATCTGACGGGAAGTATCATTACTGATACACTGCCTGAAGGTGTAGAGTATCAGGACGGCAGTTTGGTTGTTACACGTTATGATGTAAACTTAAACGGTCAAAGAATCGGTGAAGGTGAAGTTGTTGAAATCACTCCGACAGTAGAAAATGGTGTATTAACAATTCCTGTTGACGGTGAACCTGCCGAGTATGTGATTGAATATACGACAGATATCGTTGATGATGAAGCGACATCATTCCGTAATAATGCTGTATTTACAGATGATGATTTAGAACCTGTAGGTGCAAATGCCACAGTAACAATCGATAGAGGATCTTCTATTACGAAATCAGCAGGCGAATACAACCCTGTATCAGGTGAAATTGAATGGACAGTTGAATTTAACTATAATCAAAAGTCATTAGAAGGTGAGACCTTTGAAGACAGCTGGCAGCCTGCAGGCGTACTTAATCTTGTTGGTGAACCGCAGTTTGAAAGAATGACAATTAATCCTGAAACCGGGGCAGCGAGTGGTACAGGAGAGTATGGACTACCTGATGGTGCATTGTTCACAGCAGGAGATGATAGTTTTAGTGTAACAGGTATCACAACAAATGAAGCATACCGTGTGACGTATACTACAACCGTTGCGGATCGGGTAATGGACGGTTTGAATATTGAGAATGTTGCTGGTTACGGTGAAGAAAATGATGGATCGGGTATCAATATCGGTCAGTTCATCGGTAATAAATCTATCAGTAATGTGAATTATCTCGATCGTACAATCGACTGGGTGATTACCATTAACAGAGACGAGTACGAAATGAATAATATCGTAGTCGAAGATACTTTAAGTTCCGGACTGACATTAGTTGAAGATTCAATGAGTGTAACAGTCGGAGGAAATGATTATAATGACTTCACTTTAAGCGGTGATAATCCATTTACTGTTACCTTCCCGGAAAACTATTCGACAGATGATGTCATTGTGATTACTTATCAAACCAGTTATGAGCCGGATGCATTGGAAAATAATCGTGTAGATAACACGGCAGACATTCGATGGGTAGATACAAATGGAGACAGTCAGAATAAGACGGTCGATGCCGGACAAGGCTTAAACCAGGAAACGAACAACAGTTCATGGAAGAATGGGTCATATGATCCTGCAACCAAAGAAATCACTTGGCGCATTTATGCGAACTACCGACAAAACTCAATTGATAACTTAGTGATTCATGACATGCCGCAGGGGAATCAGCAGTTAATTGAAGATTCAGTTATAGTACGTGAATTAAATATTAACAGTGGCGGCGGACATTCTCCGGGAGAGACTGTTGATGCTGATGTGTCATACAGCGGCAATACGTTTACTGCTGTGATTGGTGAAACATCCAATGCTTACTATATTGAATATAAGACCTCTCTTGAAGGCTTAAGTGATATTGCAGGTCAATATAAGAATCAGGCGGAAATCAGAGATGGAGACACTACGCTCAGCGAAGTGGATGCTGAAGTCGGTATTGCAAATAATAATGTATACGCAGACAAATCCGGTAACCAGAACGGAAACATATTCCGATGGAGTGTAAATATTAATGCGGGTCAGCAGGTGATTAGCAATCTTGTGTATTCAGATACGCTATCTGATAACCAAGAAGTGCTTGATCACACAATTACGGTATATGAAGCTTCAGTTGACGGTAATGGTAACCTCCACCAAGGCAATGTCTATGACCCGAGCAATTATACATTAAACGTCGCAGAAGACAGCCAGTCATTCTCAATTGCATGGAATGACGGAATCAGTCGACCGTTCATGATAGAATATTCTTCGTTATTCTTTGCAGCTCAAGGTGAAGAAGTGAGTAATAGTTATGAAATTACCGGTGATGAGAATATTCTTGAAGACGGTCATACAAGCGGTACAGAACGTAAAACTGTTAGATTTGTATCCGGAGGCAGTGCGACAGGTGAAGTCGGTTATCTGATGATTGATAAAATTGATGTCACAAACAATGGAGATGACAAGCTTGGCGGTGCAACTTTTGAATTAAGAGATGTCGCCGGTAATGTAATCAGGACAGGTACAACGAATGAAGATGGTGTTCTTGACTTCGGTAGATTGTTATACGGTAATTATATACTTGTCGAAACAAATGTACCGGACGGTTATGTAAATAATGAGATCGAAAGACCGATCACAATTAATTCACCATATACACCGGGTGATAATCCGGATGATTTTGCGGTACAAGTTGAAAACTTTGTACCTGTATATGAAATTGATTTAACGAAACAGGATGACCTAGGTGAAGTCATTCCAGGTGTGACTTTTGAGTTATACAATAGTGAAGATGAATTAATAGGTGAAGCAACCACTGACGAAAATGGTTTTATTAAGTTTAGTGAAATCAGTGAGCCGGGTCAGTATTATGTTGTTGAAACAAATGCACCGGATGGTTATGTTACTTCCGGACAAAGACACCCTGTGACTGTGGAACAACAATCTAATGTACCTGCTGCCCTGGACGTAGTAAACAATCGTACATTAACGAATCTTTCAGGAGAAAAGATCTGGAATGACGCGGATAACCAGGATGGTCTCCGACCAGATTCGATTACAGTAGAACTCCTGGCAGATGGTGAAGCTGTGGACTCAAAAGAATTGAATGCCAGCACAAACTGGGCATTCAATTTTAATAATCTGCCAACACACCAAAACGGTGAAGAAATCACATATACGGTAGATGAAATCGATGAGGTGGAAGGTTATACTACTGAGATTGTCGGTAATGACATCATTAATGCGCACACACCTGAACAAACTGAAATCTCCGGTGTGAAAACGTGGGATGATGCGGATAACCAGGATGGTATTCGTCCAAATTCAATTGAAGTTCAGTTACTGGCAAATGGTGAAGTTGTACAAACTCAAAATGTGACCTCAGAAACTGACTGGAGTTACACATTTACTGAACTGCCAGTATATGAAACAGGAGAAACGATTGAATATACAGTCGCAGAAGTGCCTGTAGACGGTTATGAAACATTGGTAGAAGACTTTGATATCACCAACAGTTATACACCTGAAGTCATCGATATTCCAGTCAATAAAGTATGGGATGATGAAGATGATCAGGATGGCATCAGACCGGATACAATCACTTTCAATGTACTGGATGGTATCAGTGATGAACCGGTCAGAACACAGGAAGTGAGTGCGGAAGATGATTGGTCATATGTATTTGAAAATCTGCCGAGATACAATAACGGTGTAGAAATTGAATACACAGTGACTGAGAACACAATCGAAGATTACTCTGCAGAAATCAGTTCGAATGAAGAGGGTGTAGTTGAAGTATTAAATACACATACACCAGATGAAACGTCAGTCACAGTAACTAAAGCATGGAATGATGAAAATAATCAGGATGGTATTCGTCCGGACAGTATCGAAGTCCAGTTAACTGCGGATGGTGAGCCGGAAGGTGAAGTTGTTGAGTTAAATGAAGGAAACGATTGGTCCACAACATGGAGTGCACTGCCGTTAAATGCTTCTGGTGAAGCCATTGATTATTCAGTGGAAGAAGTCAATGTACCGGAAGGTTATACTTCTGAGATCAATGATGAGGACCATGGTAATATCATTGTTTCTAACAGCTATACTCCGGAAGTAACAGAAATCCCAGTGAATAAAGTATGGGATGATGCAGATAACCAGGATGGTATCCAGCCTGGATCTATCATGGTCAATGTGGCAGTGGATGATGATGTATATGCATCAATGACACTTTCTGAAGACAATGACTGGAGTTACGTATTTGAAGACTTACCGGTTTATAATGACGGTGAAGTGATTGAATATACTGTAACTGAAACGCCAGTAGATGGTTATGAAATTGACATCACTGAAGAAGAAGGCAGCTACACAGTTACAAACAGCCGCACACCGGATGTGAGAGATATTGATGTTACTAAATCATGGGATGATGGTGATAATCAGGACGGTAATCGTCCGGACATTATCGAAGTTCAGTTATACGCAAACGGTGAACCGGATGGTGACCCTGTTGAACTCAGTGAAGAGAATGAATGGTCTCACGAATGGAATGACCTGCCGGTCAATGCGTCTGGTCAAGCGATTCAATATTCTGTTGAAGAACTACATGTACCGGATGAGTATCTCGTGACAATCAGTCAGGAAACAATGGGCAGCTTTGAAATTAACAATGCTTATACACCGCAGGTGACTGAAGTGACTGGTGTGAAAACTTGGGATGACGGCGAAAACCAGGATGGTATTCGTCCAGGTTCAATCGAAGTTCAGTTACTGGCAGATGATGAAGTGGTTGATACCCGCATTGTGACATCAGAAACAGAGTGGGGTTATGAATTTACTGAACTGCCTGTATATGAAGCCGGTGAAGTCATAGATTACACGATTAACGAAGTCGCTGTAGACGGTTATGAAACAGAAATTACAGGAAATAATTTGACGAACAGTTATACACCTGAATTGATTGATATTCCAGTAACGAAAATCTGGGACGATGCAGATAATCAAGATGGTGTCCGTCCGAATTCAGTATTCATTAATGTACTGGATAACGAAGGCGTATTAGTCAGAACGCAGGAAGTGACTGCGGATGATGAGGGTAACTGGTCATATGTATTTGAAGATCTGCCAAGATATAATAATGGTGTAGAGATCGAATACAGTGTGACTGAAAATTCGGTGGAAGATTATTCTACTGAAGTGGTACCAACTGAAGATGGTTTTGAAGTCACAAACGCGCATACACCAGGTGAAACATCTGCGACAGTGACGAAAATATGGAATGATGGAAGCAACCAGGATGGCACACGTCCAGACAGTATTGAAGTGCAATTAACTATGAATGGTGAAGCGGAAGGTGAAGTTGTTGAGTTAAATGCTGAAAACGACTGGACACACACTTGGAATGAACTGCCTGTCAATGCAGAAGGTGAAGCCATTGATTATTCAGTTGAAGAAGTCAATGTACCGGAAGGTTACGAATCAGCAGTCAGTGACGAAGACCATGGTAATATAATGGTAGTGAATAGTTACACACCTGAAGAAGCTGAAATTCCAGTAACGAAAGTTTGGGAAGATAGTGATAATCAGGATGGTGTCAGACCGGATACGGTGACAGTCAATGTACTCGCTGATGGTGAAATCGTCGGATCATATGAATTGACTGAGGAAAATGAATGGTCTCATGTATTTGAAGAATTACCGGTTTATAATAACGGTCAAGAAATTGAATATACAGTTACTGAAGATGCGGTGGATGGATATGAAGCAGACATTTTACCGAATGAAGAGGAAGACGGTTATATTGTTACAAACAACCGCACACCAGATGTAACAGATATAGATGTTACAAAAGTCTGGGAAGACAGCAGCAATCAAGACGGTAATCGTCCGGACAGTATCGAAGTTCAGTTACTTGCGAATGAAGAAACTGTTGGTGATGTTGTAGAACTCAATACAGACAATGACTGGTCCAATGTTTGGAACGATCTGCCGGTAAATGCATCAGGTGAAGCGATTGAATACTCAGTTGAAGAAGTGGGTGTACCGGAAGGTTACACTTCTGAAGTGAGTGATATTGTATCCAGCTCAATTACTGTGACGAACAATTATTCACCTGAAGAAACTGAAGTATCCGGTACGAAGACTTGGACGGGTGATGACAGTCAAACGAACAGTCGTCCGGACAGTATCGAAGTTCAGTTACTCGCGGATGGTGAAGTGGTGAATACACTGAATGTCACTGCAGAAACTGAATGGACATATGAATTTACAGAATTACCGGTTTATAATAACGGTGAAGCGATTGAATATACTGTAGATGAAGTGTCTGTTGACGGTTATGAAACTGAAATTGACGGATTTGATATCATAAACACATTCAATCCTGACGCAACAATCGATATCCCGGTAACGAAAGTATGGGATGATGAAGAAAATCAGGATGGTAATCGCCCCGATTCCATCACATATAACCTGCTTGATGGTACAGGGAATATCCTTCAATCACAGACTGTGACTGAAGAAGATGATTGGACTTACGTATTTGAAAATCTGCCGATGTACAGTGAAAATGTAGAAATTAACTACACTGTAACTGAAAATACAGTGCAGGATTATTCAACATCAATTGCTCAGTCAGAAGATGAAGTCGTTGTGACAAACACGCATACACCCGCTGAAACATCTGTCACAGTGACAAAAGGATGGGCGGATGAATTTAATGCATATGCATCTCGTCCGAATAGTATTGAAGTTCAGTTGACCGCAGACGGTGAAGCTGTTGGTGACAGCATTGAACTGACTGTTGAAGACGATTGGACACATACTTGGAATGAACTACCGATTAATGATGGTGGTAACGCAATTAATTACTCAGTGGAAGAAGTTAATGTACCGGAAGGATATACTTCAGTAGTCAATGACGATAACCATGGTAATCTGGTTGTGACAAACACTTATACATCACCATCAGACGAAGTCATCGATATTCCAGTAACGAAAGTTTGGGAAGATGAAGAAAATCAGGACGATGTGAGACCAGGTACGATTCATTTCAATGTACTGGCAGATGGAGAAGTGATTGCTTCTGCGCCGGTGACTGAAGAAGATGACTGGTCGTATGTGTTTGAAAAATTACCGGTATATAATAGTGACGGTGAAGAAATCGAGTATACTGTCACTGAAAATGCAGTGGATGGATATGAATCAGATGTCTCTCCAAATGAAGAAGGCAGCGGTTTTGTAGTCACAAACAGCCGTGATACAGATGTTACAGCAGTCAATGTAGAAAAGGTTTGGGAAGACGACAACAACCAAGATGGTAATCGTCCGAATGAAATCAGTGTTCAACTGTATGCGGATGGTGAGCCGGAAGGTGAAGCAGTATCATTAAATGCATCCAATGACTGGTCATACAGCTGGACGAATCTTGATGAGAAATCAGAAGGTTCAACTGTTCAATACAGAGTCGCTGAGTTGGATGTGCCGGATAATTATAGTGCAAACATTGATCAAAGTAATCTTGAGAACATTGTGATTACGAATTCGTACACTCCAGTAACTATTGATCTTCCTGTAAACAAAACATGGGATGACAATGATAATGCGGATAATACACGTCCGGATTCTGTAACGGTACACTTATTCGATGATCAAGGTACAGAAGTCGAGGAATCTGTCACATTAAACAGTGCCAATGACTGGAACCATGTGTTTGAAAATCTGCCGAAGTACCGTGATAACGGACAGCTGATAACGTATTATGTGACTGAAGATGCGGTTGAGGATTATACTTCTCATATTGATTATAGTGTGGAAAGTATTGAAATCATAAACACTCATACACCGGATGAGACATCTGTGACAGTACTTAAAGCCTGGAATGACTATAATAACCAGGATGACAGTCGTCCGGATGAAGTTGAAGTCCAGCTTTACGCTGACGGTGAATCAGTCGGTGATGCGGTGACATTAACAAAAGCTGATAACTGGTTGCATACTTGGATGGAACTGCCTGTCTCTGTAGATGGTGAAATCATTGAGTATACTGTAGAAGAAGTCAATGTACCGGAAGGTTATGAAGCTGAAGTGAATGATGTGAATTACGGCGGCGTAATTATCACAAACACGTATGTACCTGAGACAATGGATATTCCTGTTGCGAAAACTTGGAACCATGGTAATAATGATGAATCGGATCAACCGGATTCAATCAATGTATACCTGGTGAATAGTGAAGGAACAATCATTGAAACAGTTGAGTTGAATGATGATAACGACTGGAAACACACATTCACAGATATGCCGGTGAATGAACACGGTAAACCTATAGATTACCGCGTATTTGAAAGCGATGTGAAAGACTACAATTCTGAAGTAATCAGCGTTGGTTTGAATTTCGACCTTGTGAACACATACAGCCCGGATGAAACAACGTTCACTGTTGTGAAAGGTTGGAATGACAACAAAGACTACGCTGAAAAACGTCCTGAAGCAATTAAAGTTCAGTTGTATAAGGACGGTGAAGCTGAGGGAGAATCAGTTGAAATCACAGCGAATGATAAGTGGAAACATACCTTTGAAGGTTTAGACAGTGATGCAGAATACACTGTTGAAGAAATTGACGTTCCAAAAGGCTATAAAGTTTCCGAGCATAAGATTAGTAAATCAGCAACGATATTAGTCAACAACTATAAGTCACAAAATGACGGAACGCCAGGTGTTCCACACTTTAATGATAAAGAAGATGGAACACATGATGGATCAGGTACATCAGATGGTTCTGGTGGAGACCGTGAAGGCCAAGGGTCTGGCTCAGGTTTACCATTAACCGGTGTTGCGGCAACCAATGTGATTGTGATTGTAGTACTATTACTCTTAGCTGGTGCAGGTTTCTTGATCTACAGTAGAAGGAAAAGCTAAGTGGTATAGGGATGGATATGACGTGGAAATTCTATAATGCTTAATCGATAGATGAGCCGGGAGTGTAATCCCGGCTCATCTATTTTTTATAATGAATTTAAAGGAAACGGCCGCTAATGGTTCAAGCTGGATTACTTGCGAATTAAGTGATCGTCTTAATTATGTTGAAAGCAGTGTTTAAATCGTTTTGTGATATGTTAGGTATTATATTGATTAAAAACAAAGATTGGGAGGTGTAATTGATGGCTCCTGAATAGTCCAGCCTGATTTGAACCATTAATATGTTTTAATATTATGAATTTTGGCAATAATAAGTTTTTATTTATGCAACACTAGTTTATCTTTATATGTAATAAATTTAGACAAAATTATTATACTCGCTTGGAAGGATTTAGATACCCAAAAACAACTAGTCAAGACAGAATGAAAATCCAAACATGGGAAAATAGTTTTGTCGAACGTGAAGTGCCAGTAACTTTACCAAATGAAGAAGACCAAAACGTACTATACATATACTTCTGGAGAAGCCACTCAGAACTTAAAACAGAATTATAACAGTGGTAATTTTGCTTATCAAGATAATTTGGGACGAGTAATATACTCTATCGGAAAATTAGATGATGGAAGACTTTCTGTCATTGCAAACAGAGCATACTCTCATGACTCTTCTAATGGTAAGAGCTTTAATATCATAGAATATATTATTGAGAATGATAAAATTATTTATTGAAATCAATTACAGTAAACAAGATATACATCCAATAATGTCGAGTGTATATTTTATTATTTTATGAGAACTGAATAAATTTCTCATTCATTGAAAACCGCATCAACGGTGATATGTAGCCCCCGTCAATATCTTATTCACTCTAAAAAGCTGCTCAAGTATCATCACCTTCATCATTTGATGAGGGTAGGTGAGGGTGCCGAAGCTGATTTCCTGGTCGCTTCTCTGTTTGACCGCTTCTCCAAGCCCGTTACTGCCACCGATGACAAACACCACATCACTTTTGCCGGTATTCATCCACTTCTGATATTCAGCTGCGAGTTTCTCACTGGAATACTGTCTGCCTGCAATCTCCAGTGTGACGACGTGCTGACCGGGTTTTATTCGCGAGAGTATTTTATCTGCTTCCTTATCTTTAATCTGTTCGATATCATTCGGGCTCGCATTATTCGGTTCTTTTTCATCCGTCACTTCAATGAGTTCAATTTTTGCATATTTACTGATACGTTTTTGATATTCTTCCACTGCCTGTTTCCAGTATTTTTCCTTTAATTTGCCTACAGTAATCAATGTCAGCTTCATTTTTTATCCTCATTTCTCAATAAAAATTTAATGTTTATGCAAAAAGCAGCCGAGTTATCCACAACCGGCTGCTTTTTATCCACAGTTATTCACAGTTCTCCACACATTTTATCCACAAGTTGTGGGAAACTGGCTCATATTGTATATATTTCCGTCGGTGTCTCTTTATCTGTGTCGCAGATTTTCACATCGCTGCCGGTATCAATATCATATTGATTCAGAACCTGTTCCACACTCATTCTGGCGAGTTCTTTTATATTATTATCGAGACTTAAATGACTCAGATAAATACGTTTGGTCCGTCCGGTAATGACGTCCTTCATCGCATGTGCGGCGTCTTCATTGGACACGTGCCCGACGTCTGACAGAATACGCTGTTTAGTATTCCACGGATATCTTCCCATTCTGAGCATGTCCACGTCGTGATTGCTTTCAAAAACGAAGCAGTCACTGTCTTCAATAATTCCTTTCATCTGATCAGAAACATATCCGGTATCTGTAATGACTGATATTTTCTTATCATTCTGTCTGAAAGTATAGAACTGCGGATCCACTGCATCATGGGACACATTAAATGACTGAATATCCATACCGAACAGTTCTTTTTCATCCAGCGGATTAAAGTGAAATTTCTGTTCAGGGTTGATGATAATATTTTTACTTTCAATCTGCTGCCATGTTTTTTCATTCGCAAATACTGGAATCGGATATTTTTTCGCAACGACCTTCAATCCTTTAATATGGTCTGAATGTTCGTGCGTTATTAAAATTGCGCCGATATCCTTCAATGATTTATCTATTTTGTTTAGCTGTTCTTCAATTCGTTTACAGGTAAGCCCCACATCGATGAGCAAGCCGCCTTTTTCCGTTTCAATATAAGTACAATTACCAGTTGATCCACTGGCCAACACGCTCATTCTCACGTGACTCACTCACTTTCAATTATTTCTTCTGTATCACTTGTCGCATCCACATAGATGGTTTTACTGACGTTCTGGTCGTCCACATGAAATTCCCATTTCGGTCTCAGCATGACCTGGTCCTCTTCAACAAAGATGACAAAATAGCCGAGTCTCGCACTCAATATGACTGCTTCTTCCGAAATACGTTCCTGCCTGTAAAGTTCCTCTACGCCCCGTTTAGGAGACTTCGCATCTACCGGCAGTGTGTAGGCATCGGGTTCAATATCTTCAAGCATGGTCTGTTCGAATGTATCTGCCTCAGTGTCTCCCGAGAATAAAAGCCTTGCCGCTTCATGATTAAACACAGGGAAGTCATTATACGTCTGATTGAAGATTTTTTGAGTATCTGTACTCATCACTTCATCATAGGTATATATACTGCCCCTGAAGACTTCCTCGTTTTTATACTGCTGCAGCGCATTAAATTTCATTTCAGGCGCGTCTTCTTCCTGAAACTCCCGCTTAATCTGACTGCTGTTTTCAATCTCATCCACTGATATTTCTTCATCGGACTGCGTAAAATTCTCAACGACTGCTGTCAGCACACTCATTTCAACAGGTTCATAATCCATATCGTTAATCACACTCATATCAATATCCGTACCGTCGAGGACGCCGGCTGTTTCTGTGCCGGCTGTCCCGGGGTCTTCACGCGCATTCATATAAATGATGATTAAAAATATATTGATGAAGAGAAACACTATAATGTACAGGGATTTTGCCAGTTTCCAATCCATTAGTTTTCGAGTCCTCCTTCATCAAACATAAACCACTCACCGTCATACTGAACATACCATTCCGGTGTATACTCAAGAACGTTCAGTTCAGTCTGCTCGGATGAAAATGTCATGTTGTATCCGATAATGATTCTTGATACTTTCTGGAGATCCAGGTTTTCATTCAGTGCAATTTGATAACGGACATTCTCAAGCGGAACAAGTTCCTTATCCTGTTCCCCCGGAACTTTCGCATTGACGCGGAGCAGGGGTCTCGTGTACTCATACACGGAATTCTGTCCGTACTTGACCGAGATGACGTTATTAATCGTTTCGCTGAATACAACATGTCCGTTCATCGTTGTACGGTAAACAGATTGATTCTCATCTGAATGGTAATCAAATAATATATTGCGGTTGGTTAAACCGGTATGGGATTTCAAGAAGGTGAAACTTTTATGAATGGTCTGGTGGGGGTCATATTCACCTGTCAGAGATTCATCCAGATTTGTATATGTGTAACCGTACGTATCGAGATTATACTTCGCAATATTCTGCGCACCTTCATAGATGGATACCTGATCACTTTGTTCACTGTTGTATTCATCATTCGTAAATAAAATACTGTTCATTAACTCCGGGCTGATCTGCGTGGATAAAAAGTTCTCAACCGGCATGCTTCCCGGCTGGCTCGGTCCGTAAATAGCTGTCTTACTGTTTGAAGTCTGCTGATTGGTAATAACCCCGAGATATTCTTCAAATCCATCCTCATGGTCATCCAATATTGAAATCAGGCGCTCACTGTCAATATCAGTCGGTGCAATCGCTACACGGTCGAGACTGTCATTAATCAGATAGAACACAATATTGTCTTCCCCGAGATCTACGATAATGCGGCTGAAATTATAATCCGGTGTACTGCCGTCATAATGAAATCCAAGCACCTGAAATAAACTTTTCATCGGCATATTGGACGGGTAGTCGACTATAAGAAAGTCTTCTGAACCATCTGCTTTAGTGACTTCATCCAGCCGGTTTAAACTGTTAAAAACATTGACTTCTGACACTTCAGTTCCTGAAAGATATTCTCTGATGCCGACAATAATATCATCCTGGATTGTTCCTGTAATATCCGACCCGTCTACATGTACAAGCTGGTAGGCCCGCATCGTCTGGTTGAAACTGACATCTTCTGTCTCACCGATATTCGAAGACGTATTGATGTTGGTTTCCACTTCCGCAAATTCCGGCTGATAGCTCCATACCATATAGGTCAGTACTGCACTTGTGATGACTAAAATAAAAAGGATGATGGATTTTAATACTTCTCTACGCATCCCAGTCATCCTCCTCTATTGTTTCACAAGGCAGATTGATAAAGATCGTCGTTCCTTCACCTTCCACACTGTTCGCCCAGATGCGGCCGTCATGCGCTTCAATAATCTCCTTGGAAATCGCAAGACCGAGACCTGTACCGCCCATCTTTCTTGCACGTGCTTTATCGACACGGTAGAAACGCTCAAAGATACGATCGACTTTATTCGCAGGAATTCCGAGGCCGTTATCTTTAATACGCACCGTCATACGGTTGTACAGAATATTCTGCTTCACATGGAATTCCACACGTTTGTTATTGCTGCTCGAATACTTAATGGCATTTGAAATGACATTATCCAGCACCTGTCCCATCTTATCAAATGAGATTTCTGTAAATATCGCGCTTTTAGGGATATTCCGCACGAATTTGACGTCTTCTTTATGCGTCATTTCAAAACGGTCAATAATACGGTTTAAGAAAATGTTAAAGTCCACAATATCTTTTTCAATTTCCTCTGCTTCGTTGTCCATACGGGACAGCTGCAGAAGGTCCTCAACGAGACGAATCATCCGGTCGGTCTCATCGCGGGTCACGCTTAAGAAGCGGGGAGCGAGACGCTCATCCTGCCACGCACCCTCCTGAAGCGCCTCAATGTAGCTTCTCATCGATGTCAGAGGCGTCCTTAATTCATGGGACACATTCGCAACAAATTCACGGCGTTCGCTGTCGATTCTTTCCTGCTCTGTAACATCGTGAAGTACCGCAATATAACCGTTAATAAAGCCCGTGTCTTTAACGATAGTGGAGAAGTTAATTCGTATCATGGTGTGTTCCTCATCATCAAGGAAAAGGAGCTGGCTCTCATTGACTTCCTTAATATCATCGAGCGTCACATCACCGTCAAGCTTCAAAATTTCGAGCATTTTTTTACCTGTCACATCACCGTTCTCAACACCGAGCATTTCAAGTGCCATCTCATTCATGACATTGATGCGGCCTTTACGGTCGGTCGCAATAATTCCTTCCGACATGTGGGTGATGACGGAATCAAGACGTTTTTTCTCGCTTTCCGTGTTCGCTCTTGCTTCCTGAACACGTTTTGACAGAATATTAAATGAGCCGGCAAGTTCGCCAATCTCATCATTACTGTATATTTTAACACGCGAAGTATAGTCACCTTCACTCATCAACAGCGCCTGGTTTCTCATATCTGTAATCGGCTTGGTGATGGTTCTCGCAATAAAAATACCGAGTATACTCGTGATAATCAATGAAATCACTGTTGCAATGATAAATGTATTATTAATCTCTTCCAGCTGCTGATAGACCGATTCAATATTCGATGTCACATAAACGGCACCGATGACCTGGTCATCCTGAAGCACCGGCTGGTTTAAAAGCCATATACGCTGCTGGTCCTGATTGGCATTAACGTAAATATCATCGTTCCGTGTGCCGGAGGTAATCGCTTCTTCTGTCAGTGCATCCGTGACACTCGAACCGATATTCGACTCGTTCGAAATCCGGCTCGTGGCCACAAGTACATTATCGGAATTCACGAAGCGGATTTCATCGACTTCCGGACGGTTGCCGTAGTCCGACAACAGATTTTGGATTTCCTGATAGAGTGTATCCTGATCATCCGCATATTCTATATGCAGTTCATTAATCCGGTTTTCAATCAGTTCCACCTGAGTTTCGATGTTACCCTGAAAAGTCTCAGTCAAGTCTCTCTCAAGTGTATTCGTAAAGTACAGACCGATAATCTGCATCCCAATCACTATAAGGAGTACATATATAATTACTAATTTAATGTGCAGGGACTGCAGATTTCTAAAGAACCGCTTCATAAGTTCTGTACTCCTTTAATTAATCATTTCCTTGGATATAATAGCCGACGCCGCGTCGTGTCATTAAATACTCAGGGTGTGACGGATCATCCTCAATTTTCTCTCTGAGTCTCCGTACAGTCACATCCACAGTTCTCACATCTCCGAAGTAATCGTAACCCCATACTGTTTCAAGGAGGTGCTCTCTCGTCATTACCTGGGAAATATGCTGTGCCAGATAGTTAAAGAGTTCAAACTCACGGTGGGTCAAGTCAATATCTTTGCCGTGTTTTTTTATCGCATAGGATTCCGGTATAATCGTAATATCCTTAATTTGAATGTTCGTTGTTTCACCGTCTTCGGCCTTTACTGCAGGTGCATTATTACGGCGAAGGTTCGCCTTAACACGGGCAATTAATTCACGGGTTGAGAACGGTTTTGTGACATAGTCATCGGCACCGAGTTCGAGGCCGAGTACTTTATCAATTTCAGAGTCTTTTGCTGTCAGCATAATAATCGGCATATCGTGCGTTTTTCTGACTTCTCTGCACACTTCCATACCGTCCATACCCGGCAGCATAATATCAAGAAGTACAATATCCGGTTCTACTTCCAAAATCAGCTCCAGCGCATCATTACCGTCATAAGCACAATGCACTTCATATCCTTCTTTATCCAGGTTGAACTCCAGTATATCTGCGATCGGTCTCTCATCATCAACGACTACAATTTTTTTAGGCATGTCTTTCCCTCACTTCATTTGTCAGTCACACTTAATATCATGTGAGTCTACAAGAATGTATATCTTCCCACACTTAAATGTATCATTTTTTAGTGAACTTTTCCATTTTCACAACAAAAAACTACCAACATCATCTGATATTGATAGTTCTATTTACGGTCCCGACGGGAATCGAACCCGCGATCTCCTGCGTGACAGGCAGGCATGTTAACCGCTACACCACGGGACCATATGTATAATTCAATTAAAATAAAAGTGACCCGTACGGGATTCGAACCCGTGTTACCGCCGTGAAAGGGCGGTGTCTTAACCACTTGACCAACGGGCCATATGTAAGTCATATGACACAAAAATTATTATAGCATGATTCAAATTCCAATTACAATAACTATTTTATTATTATTTACCCTTAATTGAAATTTTTGAAAGAAACAAGCATTCGATATGCAGATGATGATATACATAAATAAAAAACTGCTGCAGCGGATGATTACACTGCAGCGGTTTTTAAATTAAGACCAGAAGTTTTTCAAAAGATTGGTCTGATTACGGTCCGGACCGACACTGAAAATCGATACGCTGACACCGCATAATTTTTCAATTTCACGTAAGTAGTTCAAAGCATTTTCAGGAAGGTCTTCCAGATGTTTAACACCTGTAATATCTTCAGACCAGCCCGGCATCTCTTTATAGATTGGCTTTGCACGTTTCAGAGCTTCAAGTGTTGCAGGGTACTCAGTGATTTCTTCACCATCAAGTTCATACGCCACACAGATTTTAACTGTATCGAGTCCGCTTAACACATCGATAGAGTTTAATGATAAATCGGTAATACCGCTGACACGTCTTGAATGGCGGACAACGACACTGTCAAACCAGCCGACACGGCGCGCGCGTCCTGTTGTTGTACCGTATTCACGGCCGACTTCACGGATATGATGACCGTGGTCGTCAAAGAGTTCCGTAGGGAAAGGACCATCACCGACACGGGATGTATATGCTTTACATACACCGACAATATTTTTTACATGTGTCGGACCGACACCACAGCCGACTGTGACGTTTCCTGCGACAGGATTGCTTGATGTAACAAACGGGTATGTCCCGTGGTCGATATCAAGCATGACACCCTGTGCACCTTCAAATAGCACTTTTTCATTGTTTTGGAAGGCATCATCCAAAAGCTTCGCTGTATCTGTAACATAAGGCGCCAGACGTTCAGCCGCTTTTTTGTAATCATCATAAATAGAATCAAATGTAAATCCTTCATGATCATACAGTGCTTTTAACGTATGGTTTTTCAATTTCAGATTTTCTTCAAGACGCACTTTAAATGTTTCTGTATCAACCAGGTCCGCCATCCGGATACCGATACGCTGTACTTTATCTACATAGCACGGACCGATTCCGCGTTTTGTCGTACCGATTTTATTTTCACCGCGTGCTTCTTCTTCAAGTTCATCCTGCAGTAAGTGATAGGGGAGAATCACCTGTGCACGGTTTGAAATTCTTAAATTATCCACACTGATTCCACGTTCAATCAGTCCGTCGAGCTCTTTAATTAAAGAGAGCGGATCGATGACCACACCATTACCGACTAGAGAAATTTTATCCTGATAGAAAATTCCTGATGGCACTAAATGCAGCTTATATGTTTCGCCGCCGAATTGAATCGTATGTCCCGCGTTGTTTCCGCCGGAGAATCTCGCGATAATATTTGCATCCTCAGATAAGAAATCCGTAATCTTACCTTTACCTTCGTCGCCCCACTGTGTTCCAACTACAACTGTTCCAGACATGTAATAGCCTCCAAATTTCTTCATTAATGACGTACTCATTCTACCAATATCACAATCAAATTACAATAAAAACACGAATGCTTTTGAAGATTACCTTCAAAAACATTCGTGAATTTAGTTCGGAGGGATGTATCCATCCCCGTAATCCCGGTTATCCTGATCAAAAAAGCTTGAGTAGGATTTATTGAAGATAAGACTGACGGTTCCGGTCGGACCGTTACGATGCTTGGCTAAAATGATTTCAATTTCATCCTGTTCCTTCTGTGCACCCGCAGCGTCATCCTCACCGTCGCCGCGCGTATAATAATCTTCCCGGTATAAGAAAGCGACTATATCCGCATCCTGCTCAATGGAACCTGATTCACGGAGGTCACTCATCATCGGTCGCTTGTCCTGTCTTGTTTCCACACTTCTTGAAAGCTGTGACAGTGCGATAACCGGCGCTTCCACTTCACGCGCCAGTGCCTTTAACATTCTCGAAATCTCCGACACTTCCTGCTGGCGGTTGTCTGAACTCCGTGTCCCGGAGCCTTGAATCAGCTGAAGATAGTCGATGATAATCATATCCAGCCCGTGTTCCTGCTTCAGTCTGAGGCATTTCGAACGGATATCCGAAACACGAATACCCGGTGTATCATCAATAAATATTTTGGAATCTGCAAGCTGTCCGATTGCCGTCGTGAAATTATCCCAGTCCTGCTGTTCTAAATTCCCCTGACGGATCTTTGTCGCATCAATCATTCCTTTTGATGAAATCATTCTCGATACCAGCTGGTCCGCACCCATCTCCAATGAAAAAATTGCCACTGAATAATTATCCTGGGACGTTCCGACATGTCCTGCGATATTTAAGGCGAATGCCGTCTTACCCATGGAAGGGCGGGCTGCGAGAATAATCAAGTCATTTCTGCCGAAGCCGGAAGTCATAAAATCAAGGTCTCTGTATCCGGTCGGGATACCTGTTGTTGTTGATCCTTTTGATGCCCGTGCTTCAACCTGCTCATACACTTCATGGACGACCGACTTCATCGATTTGAAGCCTTCATTCCGTCTCGCTTCGGAAATCGACATAACACGTGACTCTGCCTCATTGAGCAGGTCTTCTATATCTATTTCCTCTGAAAATCCGTCTGTAGCGATTTCGCTTACTGTCTGAATCAGCTTACGGCGCAGTGAATACTTCGCAACAATTTCCATATAAAACTGCCAGTTATGTGTTGTCGGCACAAACTCTGCCAGTTCACCGAGGTATCTCGGTCCGCCTGCAGCATTAAACTCGCCCATCTGACGCAGCTGATCGGAAATTGTAACCAGGTCAATCCGGCTGCGTTCTTCACTCAGTGTACCGACGGCACGGAATATATGCTGGTGTTCGTGACGGTAGAAATCATCCGGATCCAGTGTTTCCGATACTGATATATAAATCTCGGGATCGATAATAATCGCACCTAACACCGACTGTTCCGCTTCAACATCATGCGGCATTTGGTTATGTCCGTTCATTACCGATTCCTCCTTTTAAAATTCGTTTATTTTTCAACGACATGCACTTTAATTTCTGCACTGACTTCCTGATGCAGTTTCACATGAAGTCTGTGATATCCGAGACTCTTGAGAGGTTCGGACATATCAAGTTTTCTCTTATCAAGCTTGATGTCATGCTGCTCTTTATACGCATCCACCACCTGTTTGGAACTGATGGAACCGAATAATTTGCCGCCTTCACCGGCTTTTGTTTTTACTTCAACTTCTTTACCTTCAAGTGTTTCTTTTAATGATTTAGCATCTTCCAATTCCTGCGCAGCCGCTTCTTTTGCCGCCTCTTTCTGTGCTTCAAGCTTCTTCAGGTTGCCGGGTGTCGCTTCTTCTGCGAGTCCTTTTTTAATCAGGAAGTTCTGGGCATAACCCGTTGCAACTTCCTTCACTTCACCTTTTTTACCTTTATTCTTTACATCATTTAAAAAAATTACTTTCATTCGTCTCCACTCCTGCCTTCTGTTACTTCTTCTATCGCTTTCACAAGGTCATCATAGACCTCGTCAATACTGCGTTCTGTAATTCTTGTTGCTGCGTTTGTCAGGTGGCCGCCGCCGCCGAGGGCTTCCATGACCAGCTGAACATTCACATCGCCTAAGGAACGTGCGGAAATACCGATGGACTCATCTTCACGCAGTGCAATCACAAATGATGCTTTCACACCGTCAATCTGCAGCAGCTGGTCTGCCGCCTGAGCTACAGTGACCGGATGATATGTCATAGATACATCAGATTTAACAACCGCCACACCGGATTCCCAGATTTCAGCCGATTTAATTAAATCACTCCGTGCAATATACGTATCAATATCATCCTTCAAAAACGTCTGTGCCAGTACAGGGTCTGCACCGTTACTTCTCAGGAAACTTGCCGCATCAAATGTTCTTGATCCTGTTCTGAGCGTATAGTTACGTGTATCAACAATGATGCCGGTGAGCATGACTGTGGCTTCAATTCTTGAAAGTTTCTGCTGCTTGCCCTGGTACTCAAGAAGCTCCGCAACCAGTTCACTCGCACTGGATGCGTAAGGCTCCATGTAGACGAGCAGGGGATTGGATATAATATCATCCGCCCGTCTGTGGTGGTCAATGACCACTTTGCGGGTCGCTTTATTTAAAATATCCTCATCCAGCACCATCGACGGGCGGTGGGTATCGACAACAACCACTGTAGTCTTCAGAGAAATCATATCCCAGGCTTCTTCACTTGAGACAAAACGTGCAAGAAGTTCTTCACGCTCATTAACTTCTCTCATCATTCTTTGAAGTGTATCATCAATATCCTCATCATTTAAAATAATATGCGCTTCAATATTATTCATCGATGCAAGTCTTGCGACACCAAGTGATGCACCAATCGCATCCATATCCGGGCGTTTATGTCCCATGATAATAACGTTGTCACCTTCAAGCAGAATATCTCTTAATGCATGGGCCACAACACGCGCCTTTACACGCGTCCGTTTTTCCATAGGGTCTGTTTTGCCGCCGTAAAAACGTGATGCACCATTCGGTGTTTTAACAGCCACCTGGTCACCCCCGCGGCCGAGCGCAAGGTCAAGTGACGACTGGGCGAGTTCACCGATTTCCACAAGATCCTCGCTACCTTCGCCGACACCGATGGATAAAGTAATCTGGGCACCGAGTTCACGGGAACGGTCACGGACTTCATCCAGCAGATTAAAGCGTGTCGTTTCAATCTCCTTCAGATGCTCCTTATTCAGCACAATGATAAATCTGTCCTGGGAAAAGCGCCGGATGTAAATATGATGACGCATTGCCCAGTCATTAATCGTATTCGTAATTCTGTTATTCAGTTCACTCTTCAGTGCCTCACTCATATTCTGAGTCATATCGTCGTAGTTATCGAGAAATAAAATACCGATAACAGGGGACTTCCCTTCGACTTTTCCTTCAAGTTCGCGCTGTGCTGTGATATCTATCAGGTGAAGGGCCTGATGTTCTTCTTCCCAGTAAATACGAAAATGCCTGTCTCTGTAGGACGATTCAATGACAATCATATTGTTCGCCTTCAAGGATGTCATAATGTTCGGGAATATTTTATTTACCGGTTCCCCGAGTACGTCTTGTGTCAGTTCTGCTCCAATAAAATCATTCATCCATTCAATCTCATCATCATCATTTAATATAATCAGACCGATCGGCATTTCATCCACTGCATATTTTTTAGTCCCTGCAACGTCATGAACCAGTTTCTGGAATCTGATATCGTTACTCGATAAACCACGCTGAAGGTATACGAACACCAGTCCAAGAACTACTAAACTGAGCAGGAAAATAATCACTCCTACAGCAAAGTAATTGACCATCACAAAGATATTCAACACTAAAATATGGAAGGCAGCGACGCCGAATGGGATGTAAACTAATTTTTTATCTAGGGCGTTGAACACTTTGTCACTTCCTTTTCATGATTAATAACATTCTTAACCTGAACATCATCTCCAAAAGACCGATTAAAAGTGTCAGCGGTCTTAGGAAAAAGAGTGGAATCAGGAGAATTACCGCAAGCACTTTATTCATTTTCTTCTCAAGGAAGAAGAAATAACTGAATGCCAGCCCGTGAATAAATACCGCCCACTCACTGACTAAAAGCGCATTGCTGATAAGTGACTGGAATGTACCTTCTCCCGTTGTAAAAAATGAAATTACAAAGACAATGAAAAATATGTACAGTGTAATTCTAGGGAACTGCCAGTCTGAAAATGCTGCTCTCGGCCATGGTTTCATCTGTTCTTTATTCAAAGTAATACGGAGCATCAGCACTGTATACAGTGCGATGAAGAATGATAATACTGTAATGTACCCCGGAAGATTGATATAAAACTGGTCCAGGGCCGTTTTAAATACTTCAATGTCAATTCCACCGAACGGAATTGAGCCGAATGTTTCAATTTGATCAACATACCAATTTCTGAATGCAAAATATGTTTCAGACAACGGCTGGATAAAACCAAATGCCTGCAGAATGTTCAACCCGAGAAGCGTACCGAGGGCAATCGTAAACGTGACATAAAACAATGTCAGTTCCTGTGTGTAACCCTTCACAATACTCGAGTGAATCACTGCTGTTAGTATATATAATATCACAAACCACAATAGTATAGAGGGTTCAAGAAACAATAATGCAGGTATCATAAAACTGAAGAAAATCAGCCAGAAATGATAATTTGATTTGTGTTTCAATTTAAGCAGGTAGAGTACGACAAACGGCAGTAAAAATATGCCGAAGACGAGACTGACATTTGTCAGTGTGATAAAAAGAAACACGATTAATATCGTAAGTAATGTTTCTATAAATGAAACTCTCTGATCCAAAATAAGCACACCCTCATTAAAAAATAATGCTCCTATTATGAATAGGAGCATCCAGTACTGTTATTATAACTGTTCAAGCTTTGACTGACCACCCATATACGGCCGTAATACCTCCGGCACTGTTACAGTTCCGTCTTCATTTTGATAGTTTTCAAGAATTGCCGCCATTGTTCTTCCAACCGCAAGACCGCTGCCGTTTAAAGTGTGGACAAGTTCCGGCTTCGCATCTTTATCACGCTTAAACTTAATGTTTCCTCTTCTTGCCTGGAAATCAGTCATGTTTGAAATGGAGCTGATTTCTTTGTAGTCATCGTAGCTCGGCAGCCATACTTCAACATCATAGGTTTTTGAAGCACCGAATCCGATGTCACCCGTACATAATAATACTGTACGGTGGGGGATTTCAAGCAGGTTCAAAATATTTTCCGCATGATTTGTCATTTCATCAAGCGCATTCCATGAATCTTCCGGACGCTCAAAACGCACCATCTCGACCTTGTTGAACTGATGCAGTCTGATTAAACCGCGCGTATCTCTCCCGGCAGAACCCGCCTCACTTCTGAAACATGCCGTCTGTGCCGTAAACTTTGCAGGCAGTACTTCATTATTCAATGTTTCATCCTTATAATAATTCGTCAGTGTGACTTCAGATGTTGGTATAGTGTACATTTCCATACCGTCAATTTTGAATAAATCCGCTTCAAATTTCGGCAGCTGTCCTGTCGCATACATCGCCTCTTTTCTGACTATCTGAGGTGTCATCATTTCTCTATAGCCGTTTTGATTGTGAACATCCAGCATGAAATTCATCAACGCACGCTCAAGACGCGCACCATCACCGGTCTGGTACACAAAACGTGCACCGGACACTTTCGCAGCACGTTCAAAATCTGCAAGCTCGAGCGCCTCTAAAATATCCCAGTGTGCTTTCGGCTCAAAATCAAACGCACGCGGCGTTCCTGTTTTTCTGATTTCAACGTTCTCTGTATCATCCCTGCCTTCAGGCACATCATCATGAATAAGGTTCGGGATACGGCTCAATTGATCGGTCAGCGCTGCCTGAACTTCATTTAGACGCTGGTCAATCGCTTTGATTTCGTCACCCGTTTCACGCATCTCTTTAATCACATCATCTGCGTCTTCTTTATTTCTCTTCTTTTTCGCAATTTCCTGAGATACTTTATTTCGTTTACTTTTCAGTTCTTCTGTTTTACTGATCAGCTCACGCCGCTCCTGATCAAGATTAATCACTTCATCAATCACACCGCTGTCCATTCCGCGCTTTGCGACTTTCTCTTTTACTGTCTCTGTATTCTGTCTGATATTTTTTATATCCAACATACTAATCCGCCTCCATGTTTTTTATTTTAAAATAAAAAACCACATCCCTCCGGAAAGGGACGTGGTTTACGCGATGCCACCCTAATTAGTGCAGACTGCACTATCTCATTTACATAACGGCATCACTGCCGGCTGCTTCATATTGAAGGATGGAAATTCACATAACAGACAGCCGTTTTCACCAGCCACGGCCTCTCTAAAATACTGAATATGCTACTGTTTCCTTCAAAGCAGTAAATATTAACTTGGTGCTATTTTATAACGGACCACCGATAAACGCAAGACCCGTATAAAAAATGATGCTGAAAATGCTACAGAGACAGACCCGGACGTTCGAAAATCACCTTACCGCCTGCAATCACTTGATACGCGTGGTTGACACCGTAGTGGTAGGGGATATACTCATGATTTGGTGCATCCCATATCACGAGGTCCGCCGTATCCCCTTCGTCGAGCGTGCCGCGTACAGTACCGAGGCCGACAGCGTGTGCGGCATTTACTGTTACAGCATTCCAGATTTCATTCGGTGTCATTTTCAGTTTCAATGCCGCCACCGCCATAATCATCTGCAGGTTATCCGTCACACAGCTGCCGGGGTTGTAATCCGTCGCCAGTGATACGGCACCGCCTGCATCAATCATCCCGCGCGCATCCGCAAATTCATTTTTGCCGAGATAAAACGTCGTGCCCGGCAGAAGTACCGCAACTGTATCGGTTGATGCGAGCTGACGTTTCCCTTCTTCACTTGCTGCCACCAGATGGTCGGCACTGACGGCATCCTGTTCAAGGGCGAGTTCGAGACCGCCGAGCGGATCGATTTCATCCGCATGAATTTTCACCCGGAGCCCTTTCTCACGGGCAGCAGTCATATATTTCCTCGACTGTTCGATAGTAAATACGCCCGTTTCACAAAATATATCTGCGAAATCTGCGATTTCTTTGACCTCATCCAATAAAGAAATCATTTCATCTAAAAACACATCACTGTCTTTATCCCTTGGTACGGCATGTGGTCCTAAAAAAGTGTGTTTCATCATGACCGGAAATTTCTCTTCCAGAGCTCTTGATACCTGCAGCTGTTTCATTTCCGTCTCTCGGTCAAGACCGTAGCCGCTCTTACTTTCGATAGTCAGTACACCGTGCTGGATCATCCGCGTCATACTGGCGGATGCTTTATTTAACAGTTCGTCAAATGACGCATTTCTGGTCGCTTCGACTGTGTTTAGAATACCGCCGCCCTGTTTAAGAATTTCCAGATAGGGCACACCCTGCCGCTTCAATGACATTTCATGTTCACGGGAACCGCCGTGCACGATATGAGTGTGCGGCTCAACGAGGGCAGGGGAGACGATACGGCCGCCGGCATCCATTTCTTTTTCAGCCTGAAAATCATGACCGGAAGGACCTGCATAAATAATTCTGCCCGCATTAATGACCACTTCCGCATCATCTATAATCGTTAATTCATCCATCTCTTTTCCCTTTAACGGATGTACCGATTTTTTCGGCAGAATTAAAGATTTTATATTTTTAATGATTATATCATTCATCATGGACCTCCTTAAGCATCGGTATGTGGATACCATGTGTCTTTGCGGCCTTAACCGCTTTACTGTACCCGGCATCGGCATGCCTTGCGATTCCCATTCCGGGATCTGTAGTCAGCACACGTCCGAGACGTTTTTCCGCGTTCTTTGTACCGTCTGCAACGACCACCATACCAGCATGCAGTGAATACCCCATACCAACACCGCCACCGTGATGAAAGCTGATCCATGAACCGCCGGCAGCAGTATTAATCAGCGCATTCAATACCGCCCAGTCACCAACCGCATCACTGCCGTCTTTCATGCTTTCTGTTTCCCTGTTCGGACTTGCGACAGAACCGGAATCGAGATGATCACGGCCAATAACGACAGGTGCTGAAATTTCACCCGACGCCACCATTTCATTCAGTGCGAGACCCATTTTTGCACGTTCTCCGTAACCGAGCCATGCGATACGGGAGGGCAGCCCCTGAAAGGCAATTTTCTCCTCCGCCATATCCAGCCAGCGCATGAGTTTTTCATTGTCCGGGAAAAGTTCACGCATCTTTCTGTCTGCCGCGTAAATATCTTTCGGATCACCGCTCAGTGCAGCAAAACGGAAAGGACCTTTACCTTCGCAGAACAACGGCCGGATGTATGTCGGTACAAAGCCCGGAAAATCAAATGCATTATGGACGCCTGTATCCAAAGCCACCTGACGGATGTTGTTGCCGTAATCAAAAACCACTGAACCCCTTTTTTGAAACTCAAGCATTGCTTCTACGTGCTTTGCCATAGAGCGTGATGCAAGACTGACATATTCTTTTGGATTGCTTTCTCTTAATTCTTCTGCCTCGGACAATGAGAAGCCTTCCGGAATATAGCCGTTCAACGGATCATGTGCGGATGTCTGATCAGTCACCACATCAATTTTGAATCCCCGTTTCAAAATTTCATGATGGACTTCTGCCGCGTTCCCGATTAAACCGATAGATAATGGACGGCCTTCATGTTTCGCGTCTTCAGCCATTTTCAATGCTTCATCAAGCGAATCTGTACTGATATCCAGATATTTTGTTGAAAGACGTTTTTCAATACGTGACGGATCCACTTCAACACAAAGCGCAACACCCTCATTCATCGTCACAGCAAGCGACTGTGCTCCGCCCATGCCCCCGAGTCCTGCAGTCAATGTGATTGTCCCCTTTAAAGAGCCGCCGTAGTTTTGATTCGCGAGCTCTGCGAATGTTTCATACGTGCCCTGGACAATACCCTGTGAACCAATATAAATCCAGGACCCCGCAGTCATCTGACCGTACATCATTAAACCTTTCTTATCGAGTTCATTAAAATGTTCCCAGTCCGCCCATTTCGGTACAAGAACTGAATTTGATAATAAAACCCTCGGTGCTGCTTCGTGCGTTTTAAATACTGCGACCGGTTTCCCTGACTGAACAAGCATCGTCTCATCCTTCTCAAGTTCCCGGAGCGTTTCTACAATCGCTTCAAACGACTCCCGGTTACGTGCCGCCTTACCGATGCCTCCGTATACCACCAGGTCTTCCGGCCGTTCGGCAACTTCCGGATCCAGATTGTTATACAGCATACGGAGTGCCGCTTCCTGTTCCCATCCCTTACATTCAATCTCCAAACCTTTTTTAGCAGTAATTTTCCAAGACATATTAAAAACCCCTTTAAAAAGTTAATTCACCACAGTGAGTGCAGCAGATACATTTTTAATATCGATACTGAAATTCCTGTCCCGTTCAATAAATTTCGTCACTAATCTATACTGTTCAAATTTCTCCCTTGTTTTCGGTGACAATCTGCCGACCCCTTTAATTTCGACAGCTGTCAATGCAATGATCAGCTCAATAGCGAGCACATTGCGTACATTTTCTATAATATCCCCCGCATGCCTTGCTCCGATTGTCCCCATTGATACATGATCCTCCTGATTCGCAGAAGAGGGGATGGAATCCACACTTGCCGGATGTGCGAGTGTTTTATTTTCAGATACGAGGCTCGCTGCAGCATACTGCATAATCATTGCCCCCGACTGAAAACCCACTTCCGGACTTAAAAATGCCGGCAGATCTCCGTTTAATGCCGGGTTTACCAGCCGTTCAATCCGCCGCTCTGAAATGTTTGCGATTTCCGCCATGCCGATTTTGAGCAGGTCCATTGCAATCGCAATCGGCTGACCGTGAAAATTCCCCCCGGAAAATACTTCTTCTTCACTGAATATCAGCGGATTATCATTTGCCGCATTCATCTCAATTTCAAGTTTTTCTTTCACATATTCAAGCGTCTGCATCGATGCACCATGCACCTGTGGAATACAGCGCAGTGAATACGCATCCTGCACACGCACTCCCCCTTGGCGTGTAGTCAGTTTCGAGCCTTCTAAGTATTCCATCATTTTACCGGCTGCATAAATCTGCTCTTTATAGCCGCGTGACAGATGAATATTCGGATTATACGCATCAATAATACCGTTCAACCCCTGATGGGTAAGTGATGCGATCCATAAACTCGACTCAACAAGATGTGCCGCCTCAATATAATTGATGATCCCCTGTGCAGTCATCGGCTGTGTCCCGTTAATCAGTGCAAGGCCTTCTTTCGCCTCAAGTGAAACCGGAGTGATATCCAGTTCCTTTAGAACCTCATCTGCCGGTCTTAATTCCCCTTTGTAAAATACTTCGCCTTCTCCCATTAAAGTAATCGCAATGTGCGATAACGGTGCAAGATCCCCCGATGCACCAAGCGAACCCTGTTCGGGTACTTTCGGAATAATCCGTCTGTTAATAAACAACTTCAACTGATCTGCAAGTTTTACTGTAATACCTGAATGCCCCTTTAATAATGTATTCAGTCTTAAGATCATCATGACCAGTACAGTATGTTCTTTAAACGGCTTCCCGATACCGCAGCAATGGGAGCGGATTAAATTTGCCTGAAGCTCAGATGTCTTCTCCTTAGAAATCAAAACATCGCTGAACAAGCCGAATCCCGTTGTAATACCGTAAATTGTTTTCCCATCATTGATAATATTTTTTACAATCTCGCGTGAGGCGTTTAACCGATTATAGCCCTCATCTGTAATTTCCACTGTTGAATCATTATTTCCCAGGAAATCTTCGATCTTTTCAATCGTCAGCCCTTCACCGGTCAGTTGCAGAATAGACATATGTATCCTCCTTTCTCCCAATAAAAAAAGACATAATATCCCCTTCGGATATCCATGTCCCTAATAACTAATATCTATGACGTTTTATATATGATTAATACCGAGACCGAGTGCCTCATGTTCTTTCCCTTTAATCGGCGCACCAATCGTTCCGTAAAAACAAACTGCCAGCCATTCACCTTCACGTGAATCCTCATAAGGATTTCCCCTTACGACCGAAAACGATAAACCAACTGTCCGCATTACTTCACCCACGCTGAGCCTGCCGCGTGTCACACCTTCTACCGCTTCTATAATGGCATGATAGAGTGCATGTGTTTCTCTGTATGCATCCGAATCTATTAACCCGCCGCGCTTCGCAGCTGTTTCTACAGATGAAATGACTTTTTTCAAATCCATTGAACCGACTTTACCCGTCACCACTTTAAAATCTTTAAATTCAGGCTGTAACTGTAAAGCAGTCTTCTGATCTGTTAAAGCCACCAGTGCTGCATACTTTCCAAATACATTACGTGCATGTACTGTTTCGTTTCCCATTGAATTACCTCATCTAATGTCTAATAACTGATTTAATTATAGCGCTTTCACCCAGAAATTTCAATTTCACAGTAAATAGTCCGAAAATTATATTTATATCTGATACATCTTGTTTTAACCGTCATAAAATGAGAAATACGGAATGGATTGATAACTCCATTCCGTATCCATGTGCTTATTCCTCTTCACCTAATGGTTCTGTAGTATCTTCACCAAAGTATTTTTCGGATAGTTCTACAAGGGTACCGTCATCTTTCAGTTTTTGAAGCTCTGTATCAAATTCATCACGTAACTCTTCTTCACCTTCATTGAAAGGGAAGTTCGTGGACTCAAGTCCGATAGGGTCACCGACAAATTTAATTTCTAAACCACGGTTATTCATTTCAGCAAGAAGTACTGAAGTAGAGTTTACATATCCATCAATACGGCTGAGTTCAAGGTCATTCATCGCACCTTCTCTATGTTCATAAGTAGAAATATTAAATTGATGGTCTGAATCTTCATTATATGCCTCGAGGACTTTTGTATGATTTGATCCCAATACACCCGCAACTTCCAGTCCTTCAAGGTCTTCCAGAGAGTTAACATCATCATTATCGGTTCTTGTCACAATCTGACTTCCGACAAATGAATACGGTTCTGTAAATATATACGCTTCTTCACGTTCCTCAGTTAAAGCTACAGCATTCGCAATAGTGTCTACACGTCCTGCTTCAAGCTGGCCCATAATTCCTGTAAAGTCGGCCGTTACCCATTCGACTTCATACCCCAGATTTTCTGCGATATGTTCAACTACTTCAACATCATATCCAACGAGTTCCCCATCTTCTTCATAAGAATTCGGGTAACTTTGTGCTGTCGTTCCTACATTGATCGTTTCTCTATCCTCAGAGCTTTCAGCAGAATCATCTCCGGAACAAGCAGCAAGTGTCAGACTTAAACCTGCAATAAGTACTAATAATTTTTTCATTTAATCTCTCCTATCGTTTTTTTGATTTTCTGTAATGTATCTGCTTGGTTCAATCTGTCTATCAATTCTTTCGTATTGATAGAACGGTCGATGTAAATATTTAATTTATCCATTAAATCTTGATTATCAAGTGGGTATTCAGGCGAACCCTTTGGTTTATCCACTCTTGAAGATAGTAATTTACCGTCTGTTGTTGTTACATTGACAATTGTAAATCTGCCTCCCGGCACAGCGTCTGATGCAGGTGTAATAGAAGCATCATATGTGCGTTTGAATTTTTTCATCAGAAGCAGTGTCTCGTCCTCAATTTCTCTGTCGTCAAACCGGGACGGAATTAATGTTTTCTGCTGAAGAAGCAGTGAACATACATATTCAGGTGAAAACATCCCTTCTTTTCCAGTTTTCGGGGCTGTGTGTATAAGTGCTGCATCACCGTTCGGTGGATAAATCAATTCTACGCCTGTAACATCACTTTCCTTCAAATCATATATCTCTATGATTTCTTTCACTGCATCGATTGCATGATAATTAGCGGAACAGCATGGGTAGAGCTTAAACCAAAGTCCGGGTGATGTAATAGAAAATGATCTACCCGGATCAATTGACTGTCCGGAAAAATCCCCGTAGATTTCAAAGAATGCTGCTAATTGATTCGGATTACTGTCTACAAGGGACTGATGGCTGAGTAACGCCGCTTCAAAACCATTTGCTGCGGACATGCCAAGCTGAAACGGCTTCATTTCAGAACCAAACTGGCTGCGGACACCGCTTGAAGCAGACACTGCAATGCCGACAGCATTTTCTGTTTTCTCTATATCACCGTGTAACGCATATGATACTGAAATGGCAGAGGCTATACTTCCTAAAGTACTGCTTGCATGAAAGCCTTTCTCATAATGCCGTGTCCCGATATTTCTTCCGAGAGCGGCTATCGCATCAACACCAATAATATAAGACTTATAGAAGTGTTCTGCTGTAATTTCCGTATCTTTCAAAGCTAAAAGGGCGGGGAGAATCACAGCACTCGGATGACCGCGGACTTCGGAGTGTACATCGTCCAGGTCCAAATAATGTGCAATGTAGCCATTTACAATGACTGATTCCTTCGGCGGCAGTGATTTATCATATCCTATAATTGGGACACCGTTCTTAACAGGGCCATAGTAATCAATCAAAGCCGTTATTTGCGGCAGTGATTTCGCCGCAATCGAAGATGCAGTAAAATCAAGGACGCCTTTTTTTGCCGCACTGTATTCATCATTTGAAATTCTTTCTGCTTTATCAAACAGCTTTTGTAAAAAATCCGATGTCAGTGTCATATCTCTATGCCTTCAAGTTCATTTTCATCAAACTGATGAATGAACTGTGCCGTCCGTCTATGTTTCGGGTGATCGAATACTTCTTTCGGCGGGCCTTCTTCAACAATGTATCCATCTTCCATAAAAATGACTTTGTCCGAAACTTCTTTCGCAAAATTCATTTCATGTGTCACGATAATCATCGTCTGATTCAATTCCGTAATGGATTTAATAATATCAAGGACACCTTTAACCAATTCCGGATCGAGTGCTGATGTCGGTTCATCAAACAACAAAAGCGGTGTGTCCATCGCCAGTGCACGGGCAATGCCGACACGCTGCTGCTGCCCTCCGGACAACGTGGCAGGATACTGCTTAAGCTGGGCAAGAAGGCCGACTTTTTCAAGGATTCCACGCGCCTTCTCAACAGCTTCTTTCTTTTTCATTTTTCTCGTTACAATTAAACCTTCTGTCACATTTTCTAAAACTGTTTTATTTTTAAACAAATTATAGTGCTGAAATACCATAGAAGATTTACGTGTTAACCGGTCAATATCTTTTTTATTTGCCCGGGTGGTATCAATCGACAGCTCTTCCAAATTGATATAACCGCTGTCCGGTTCTTCCAGATAATTAATACAACGGAGCAGCGTGGATTTTCCTGAACCTGACGGACCGATAATTGCGATTACTTCCCCTTGTCCGACATCCATCGTGATATCTTTTAATACTTCATTATCACCGAATCGTTTGACCAGATTTTTAATCGTTAATATACGTTCATTATTATGACTCATATGGTTTATTCACCTTCTTCTCAAGTAATCCCTGGAGATAGCTGTATGCAATGGTCATCACCCAGTAAATAACCGCAACTGCAAGGAATGTCTCAAAGTATCTGTATGTGCTTGATGCACTGATTCTTGCCTGTGCAAACAGCTCTGTCATACCGAGCGTAAATACTAAAGATGTTTCCTTCATCAAACCGATAAACTGATTCCCCGTCGCAGGAATCGCATTGCGTACTGCCTGTGGCAGAATAATTCTGATGTATGCCTGTACTTTCGTCATTCCAACCGCACGGGCGCCTTCAAACTGCCCTTTGTCTACTGAAGTGATGGCAGCACGGAATATTTCCGCCAGATATGCTGCGTTTTTTACACTCAACCCGAGAATTGAGGCGGTCATTGAATCAATGATGCTCATGCCGGGAAAAATCTGAGGCAGTCCGTAATATATAATGAACAGCTGTACAAGTGTCGGAACTGCTCTAAAGAATGAAATATATAGTTTTGCCAAAGCACTTAAAATCCATATACCGGACCTTAAACATAATGCCAGAAGTAATCCGCCGGCAACCGCAATAATAAGAGATACAACAGCTATAAACAGTGTGATAGGAATATAGGGTATCAATTCAGGAATGACTTCAAAGAAATATAACGGATCAATCGGCATTTGTTACACCACCTTCAAAAATAATTTTTTTCTTTGGTTTTTCTATCCTGTTCCGGATAGTTGAAAAACCTTCAAAACGATGACTGTCCAGTACTTTTAACATATACTGCGTTGTATGATTATCACTTAAGTCGATGCTGCCGAACGTTTGATAACCTTTATTAATATACATATCAATCAACCATGGATGATCATCCGAAGTTCCAAGCGTCACTGCCGGAGAATGATATTCTTTTAGGATAATCTCTTCTTCAATATGTTTTAAAAGTCTGCTTCCGATACCTTTATTCCCGTAGGCGGGCAGGGTGGCGAACCACCAAATATGCGGAAAGCCGTACGGACCCGGATTTTTACTCCATGGCATCCGGATTGAAGCGGTGGCAATAATCACATCATCTTTTAGAAGGACATAACACTGGTTTTCTGTAAGATTTTCTCTTACATTCTCCTTCGTTGGATAAGCACCAGTGAAGTTCAATCCAAGTTGTCTGATTGGTTCATATGCTTTATGGGATACATCAATCAACTCAGGAATGTCTTCAAGTGTTGCTTTTCTAATACTGTAAGTCATAATGTCTCCTTATTACCGGTTCTCTAAACCGAATTTTTCACGCAGTGTGCCCGGACGGTAATCTGATTTAAATAATTCTCTTTCCTGCAGAATCGGTACTACTTCACGGACAAATATTTCAAATTGTGCAGGAAGTGCAGGCGGCATAATATTAAAACCGTCACAGCCGTCCTCGTTAAACCAATGTTCAAGTTCATCTGCAAGTCCTTCAGGTGTACCTACAAAAATATTATGTCCACGTGAACCGGCTACTTTTTTATATACTTCCTCAAGCGTTAAATCATTCACTTTTGCATCATTGTATATCACTTCAAACCGGCTCTTCACACCTTCAGCTGTCGATTCAAAATTAATATCCGTAAACTTTGTTTCAAGAGGAATATCAGTTAAATCCTGCTTAATATACTCAGAAAGAATCGGAAGACCTACTTCCGGTAGAATTAAATCCTGCAGTTCCTTATAATTCTCTTCGGCTTCTTTCTGTGTTCTGCCGAGTACTGGGAAAATCCCCGGCATAATTAACGTATCCTCAGGCTTACGTCCTGCATCTTCAACTTTTGTTTTTAAAGTTTTATAAAATGACCGGGCATCTGATAATTGACTCTGGGCAGTAAATACAACATCCGCTACCTTACTTGCAAGGGATGTTCCTGTAGGAGATGAACCTGCCTGAATCAATAATGGATACCCCTGAGGAGACTTACTGATATTCAGAGGTCCTTTAACACTGAAATGTTTTCCTTTATGTGAGATAGGTTCAAATGCATCACTGTTAACAAACTCACCGGTTTCACGGTTACGTACCAGTCCTTCACTATTCCATGAATCCCATAATTTTTTAGTCACATCAACAAACTCTTCAGCACGTTCATAGCGCAGCTCGTGCTCCATATGTCTGGTCCCATTAAAGTTCTGTGCTGTATTTTCTATGGATGATGTCACAATATTCCATGCGGCACGTCCCGAACTTAAATGATCAAGTGAGCTGAATGCCCGTGCCAGATGAAATGGTTCACTGTAAGTTGTAGAAGCCGTTGCGGCAAGACCAATATCTTTTGTATGAGTGGATAATACAGACAATAACGTCAGAGGTTCAAACCTGCTGATAATATTTGGATGGGATTTTTCTGAGATAAACAAACTGTCTGCAAGAAACAGAAGGTCAAATTTTGCCTCTTCGGCAAGATGCGATATATGTATCAAATGTTCTAAATCCATCGGTCCTTTTTCATTTACATCCGGATTTCTCCAGCTGGCCACATGATGACCGTATCCGGCTAAGAAAAGCCCCAAAACCATTTCTTTGCGTGAGCTTGACATAATAAAATCACCAATCCTATTTTTTTAGTATGAATTGAATATTAATACCATACTGTGGGAATGTCAACATTACTTTTTAAGATTTTAGAAAATAGATAATATTACATTTATATTTTTGAGGAAATAAAAAAGGAAAACCACATTAATCATGGTTTTCCATTCTTTAAATATTATGCTGCAGGAATTTTCTCCAATACGTGATTACTTTTAAGCTCTATTACTTTCGATGACTCCGCTTTCCTTCGGACTCATTTACAATTCAGTCCACCACGTTCAATCCCATCAGGCCTGCGAATGTTACTGCCTGGCTGCTCGAAATGGTGCAGCCGGTCATATCTTCTTTTGAAAGGGTAATGCTGTCAAAATATGACCGGCTGATATCACAGCTTTTAAACGGTGTATCGTGGACATACATATCATTCAGGCTGCATACTTCGAATTCAACCTGTTTTAACTGACTGCTGTGAAATTCTGTGCTGTCGAGCATAGTATCTTTAAGCAGGACTTTTTCTAATTTAGAAGTCACAACGGATGACAGGTTCATTTTTGTATCTTCGAATAATACATTGCCGAAATTCATTTTATCGAATTGAATTCCTGTCATTCTGCAGTTGCGGAATTCGGTTCTGTGGATGGATCCATCCTCTATCTTCACGTTTGAAAAATCACAGTTATTAAAGACAACATCCGTAAAATCCACACTATCCATGAAGGTATTTGAAAAGTCACAGTTCTTTACAGTACTTGAGAATATCCGGAGTCTTTCTACAGACTCACCGGCGATAGTTGAACCATTTACTTCAGAATCTTCTACAATGAAATCCGGGTCACTCAAAACAGTTTCTATCTTTCCAGGTTCAAGATGGCTGCCGATTTCAGGCTGTTTTATTTTCATAATTCAATGCTCCTTTAAAAAAGGACCCCGAAAGCCGGAGTCCTTGTCTGTATTATTCTTCGTTATCTAAACTTTCATCAGGCAGGGCAGGTGTTTCATCTGGTGATTCAAGTGCCTCTTCCTCGATTTCTTCTTTAACTTTCGCAACAGTCGCAACGTGCTGATCATCTGATAATTTAATCAGACGGACACCTTGAGTACTTCTTCCTGTCACAGAAATTTCTTCAACCAGAAGACGGATGATTACACCTTGGTTGGTGACAATCATTAAGTCCTCATCACCGTCAACAGATGCGATGTAAACAAGCTGCCCGTTACGGGCGTTTAAGTTTGCTGTCTTAACACCGACACCGCCGCGGTTTGTACTGCGGTAGTCCGCTTCCGGAGTAATCTTACCGTATCCGTTTGATGTCACAATCAAAATAGACTGGTTTTCAGACAATACATCAAGGCCGACAACTTCATCAGCTTCTCTCAGTTTGATTCCTTTAACACCGGCAGCTGTCCGTCCCATGTTTCTAATCTGGCCTTCATCAAAACGGATCAGTGATGCATCTTTTGTACCGAGAATAATTTCTTTTGAACCGTCAGTCAGTCTGACCGCAAGAAGCTCATCATCCTCTTTAAATGTAATGGCAATCTTACCGTTTTTATTGATGCGTTCGAAATTATTGAGTGATGAACGTTTTACAATACCGCGTTTAGTTGCGAAGATTAAGTATTTTCCTTCGTAATCTTCGTCCTTCACACCGATAATCGTGCTGATTTTCTCATCTTTATCAATCTCAAGCATATTCACAATCGGAATACCTTTCGATTGTCTCGATAACTCAGGAATCTCATAACCTTTCAGACGGTATATCCGTCCTTTATTTGTAAAGAACATGAGATAATCATGCGTGCTCATTGTCACCAGCTGACTCACAAAATCATCTTCCATTGTGTTCATCCCCTGAACACCGCGGCCGCCTCTGTGCTGTGCCCGGTAAGTGGATGAAGGGAGACGTTTAATATAGCTGTTATGACTCAGTGTCACGACAATCTGCTCTTCAGGAATTAAGTCCTCATCTTCAATATCACTCAGACTTCCTAAAGTGATTTCAGTCCGTCTGTCATCACCGTATTTATCTCTGATTTCTGTTAATTCCTCACGGATAATACCGAGAAGTTTCATTTCATCCGACAGAATTTCTCTTAAATATTCAATGGTTTTTAAGATTTCTTCATATTCCGCCTGGATTTTGCTGCGTTCCAGTCCTGTTAAACGGCGGAGACGCATATCAAGGATTGACTGTGCCTGACGCTCTGACAGATTAAACTGTTCCATTAAGCCTGTACGGGCTTCCTCGTCATTCTGGGAACCGCGGATTAAGGCGATAATTGCATCGATATGATCAAGCGCAATCTTCAAGCCTTCTAAAATATGCGCACGGTCTTCTGCACGTTTTAAATCAAACTCCGTACGTCTTCTGACCACTACTTTCTGATGCTCCAGATAATGATAGAGAGACTCTTTTAAACTCAGTATTTTCGGCTGTCCGTCAACAAGTGCGAGCATGTTGATACCGAATGATGTCTGCAGCGGCGTATGCTTAAATAAGTTATTCAGAACGACATTCGCATTTTTATCTTTGCGAAGTTCGATGATAATTTTAACGCCTTCTTTTAAGCTTGTTTCATCCCGTAAATCAGTAATGCCTTCGATTTTTTTATCCCGGGCAAGCTCTGCGATTTTTTCAACCAGACGGGCTTTATTCACTAAATAAGGCACTTCTGAAACAACAATCCGTTCCTTGCCGTTTTTCATCATTTCTATTTCACAGCGGGCACGCATCATCACAGAACCTCTGCCTGTTTCATATGCCCGGCGGATGCCGCCTTTACCGACAATTAAACCGGAAGTAGGGAAGTCGGGTCCTTTCACGTGCTCCATCAGTTCGGGCAGAGTGATTTCCGGGTCATCGGATAATGCGAGAACGGCATTAATGACCTCTGTTAAATTATGCGGCGGTATATTTGTTGCCATACCCACTGCGATACCGCTTGTACCGTTCACCAGAAGGTTCGGGAAACGGGCAGGGAGCACTACAGGCTCACGTTCATTCCCGTCATAGTTGTCCGCAAAATCAATGGTGTTTTTATTAATATCACGCATTAACTCCATTGATATTTTACTCATTTTCGCCTCAGTATAACGCATCGCAGCAGCGCCGTCGCCGTCCATGGAACCGAAGTTCCCCTGACCGTCGACAAGCGGATATCTGTAGCTGAAATCCTGTGCCATTCTGACCATTGCATCATAAATGGATGAGTCACCGTGAGGGTGGTATTTACCCATTACATCACCGACAATACGTGCCGATTTTTTATACGGCTTATCTGAAGTCATACCGTTATCGTGCATACCGTAAAGAATTCTGCGGTGTACCGGCTTCATACCGTCCCTGACATCCGGCAGGGCACGGGAAACAATGACACTCATCGCATAGTCGAGAAATGACGTACGCATCGTTTTACTGATATTAATTTCCTGAAGTCTGTCAGCCATTACATTTTACCTCCATCGTTATACATCCAAGTTTTGTACATACTGCGCATTTTCCTCTATAAAGTTTCGTCTGTGTTCAACAACATCACCCATCAGCATCTCAAAAGTCAAATCCGCTTCAACGGCATCTGACAGTGTTACCTGAAGCAGCGTTCTGAATTCAGGATCCATTGTCGTCTCCCACAGCTGATCGGCATTCATCTCACCGAGACCTTTATAACGGGAAATGGAAAGTTTCGGTGAGTCTCCGAGTTCCGCTTTCACTGCACCGAGTTCTCTGTCATCAAATACCCAGTGCTTATTTTTACCTTGCTCAATTTTATAAAGCGGCGGCTGGGCGATATAAATATATCCTGCTTCGATTAAAGGTTTCATAAAACGATAGAAGAATGTCAAAAGCAGCGTCCGGATATGCGCACCGTCAACATCCGCATCGGTCATAATCACTACTTTATGATAACGTGCTTTCTCAAGATTAAATTCTTCTCCGATTCCTGTGCCGAGCGCAGTAATCATGGAGCGGATTTCATTATTGTTTAAAATTCTGTCGAGTCTTGCTTTTTCAACATTTAAAATCTTACCGCGGAGCGGCAGAATTGCCTGTGTCGTCGAGTTACGTCCGGATTTAGCGGAACCGCCGGCAGAATCACCCTCAACAATAAAGAGCTCGCTTTCAGCCGGATCTTTACTGGAACAGTCTGCCAACTTACCAGGTAAACTGGACACTTCAAGAGCTGATTTACGACGTGTCATTTCACGTGCTTTTTTCGCTGCAAGTCTAGCCTGCTGGGCTGTAATACCTTTTTCAACAATTATTTTCGCAACAGTCGGATTTTCCATTAAGAACCGGTTAAAACCTTCTGCGAACAGCTGGTCGGTGATGAGTCTCACTTCAGAGTTGCCGAGCTTTGTTTTTGTCTGTCCTTCAAACTGGGGATCCATATGCTTAATCGAAATAATGGCAGTAATACCTTCTCTGACATCTTCACCTGAAAGACGGTCTTCACCATCTTTAATCAGACGGTTTTTTGATGCATAACTGTTAATGACACGTGTCAGTGCACGCTTGAATCCATCTTCATGCGTACCGCCTTCATACGTGTGAATATTATTGGCATAAGACATCACTGTAGAAGAAAATCCTCTGTTGTACTGGAGTGCAACTTCCACTTCAACATCTTCTCTTTCACTGTCCACATAAACAATGTCTTCATGAATAATTTCTTTAGATTCATTAATCTGTTTGACGTATTCTTTAATACCGCCTTCATAATAATAATTAAATTCAACAGGCTCATCATCACGCTCGTCAATCAAATTGATGTTCAGCTTTTTATTTAAAAATGCAAGCTCTTTAATACGGTGTTTTAAAGTATCCGTATCATATACTGTTGTTTCAGTGAATATTTCAGAGTCGGCTTTAAAACGGATTTCTGTCCCTGTTTTATCAGTTTCGCCGATGACTTTAAGATCAAAATCAGGCACACCTCTTGTATAGCTCTGGTGATGGATTTTGCCGTCAAGATGCACATATACCTCGAGTTTTTTACTGAGTGCATTAACAACAGATGATCCGACCCCGTGAAGTCCGCCGGATACTTTATATCCGCCGCCGCCGAATTTACCGCCGGCATGAAGTACTGTTAAAATAACTTCCACTGCCGGACGTCCCATTTTCTCCTGGATACCGACCGGAATTCCGCGTCCGTTATCCGTTACTTTAATCCAGTTGTCTTTTTCAATGACCACATTGATTGTATCCGCGTGTCCGCCGAGCGCTTCATCGATACTGTTATCGACGATTTCCCACACCAGGTGGTGCAGACCGCGTGATGAAGTAGACCCGATATACATCCCCGGACGTTTCCGGACCGCTTCTAAACCTTCTAATACCTGTATTTGATTCGCATCATACTGTTGTGCATTATTTTCAGCCATGTTTTCACCTTCCATTAAGCATTTACTTTGCCGCTGTCTATGTTAAATGACGACATATCATTCATGATAGCGTGATTAATATCACTGATTGATGTCGTCGTTACAAATGTTTGAACCCGGTCTCTGATTGACGTTAAAAGATGGGACTGCCTGGTCTCATCAAGCTCGCTCAGCACATCATCAAGAAGCAGTACCGGATATTCTCCGACCTCGTCATAAATCAGGTCGAGTTCTGCGAGTTTCACTGACAGGGCGGTGGTACGCTGCTGTCCCTGCGATCCGTATGTCTGCACATCGAATCCGTTAATGTGAAAAGAAATATCATCCCGGTGCGGACCAATCATTGTCTGCATCCGGTCAATCTCTTTTTCCAGTGAATCATCCAGTATTGCTTTGATTTCCTGTTCAAGTTCTTTTTCATTAGTGCTTTTATATTTAATATTGGGATTATATTTAATCGTGAGTGATTCTTTACTGTTTGAGATGTCTTCGTGAATTTTCCTTGCAAATTTCTCAATAGTTTCAATGAAGTGCTGCCGTTTGTAGATAATAACACTCGCATGTTTTGCGAGCTGTTCATTCAAGACATCAATCATGACCCTGTCCACATTTCTGGATTTTAAGTACTGGCTTTTCTGGTTCAGTACTTTTTGATAGTCACTCAGTGTACTCAAATATACTTTTGAAATCTGGCCGCATTCCATATTGATAAATTTACGTCTGACTTGAGGGGATCCTTTGACGATATTTAAATCTTCAGGTGCGAATAATACAGTGTTTAAGTGGCCGATATACTGGCTCAGTTTTGACACTTCCATATGATTCACTTTTGCCCGCTTGCCTTTTTTGGAGACACTGATTGATAAAGGGAGCCTGCTGTAGGAGGTCTCGATATTGCCGTTGACATATGCTTCTTCCTTATCAAACTGAATCAGTTCTTTATCTCTTGATGTTCTGTGGCTCTTTGCGAGTGCGAGAAAATAAATAGACTCAAGAAGATTGGTTTTCCCTTGAGCATTTCGTCCGATAAATACGTTCAATTTAGGATGGAACTGTAAATCCAGTGAATCATAATTTCTGAAATTACCGAGATGAATATCTTTTAATATCATTTCGTATACTCAATTTCAAAACTGCCGAATTCACCAAAATCAACAATATCGCCGTCATGAAGCTTTTTGCCTCTGCGGTTTTCCGGTTCACCGTTTAAGTAAACGTCATTTTCTCTTAAGAACCATTTTGCTTCACCGCCGGAACCGATAATGCCTTCATGTTTTAATAACTGCCCCAAAGTGATTAACTCTTTAAGCTGGATTTTTTCCATGTCTCACCCTCCTCACTCATACTTCTATATTATACTACACTTTTGTAATATTTTCACTGCAGAAGCCAAATAAAAGCTCATAGAGCGTTTTATAAACAAAATAGGGTAAACCTACTGGGGAAATAAAAAAATAGCTGAGGGCTCAAATAAAACAATAATGAGCCTTCAGCTAATATTTTATTCTTAATATGTGCGGATCGGTAAGATTAACTGTACCACTTCATCCGATTCACTCGCTTTTAAAGTGAACGGACGCATTGTACCGTAAAATTCAATCGTTACATCTTCATCGTTAATTGCTTTTAACGCATCCATCATATATTTGGAGTTGAATGAGATTTTTAAATCTTCCCCTTCAATTTCCTGTGTGTTGATATCTTCGTTTACTGTACCGACTTCAGGAGAGTTTGAAGACAATTCCACATTATTATTGGATACACTCATGCGGATGACATTATTACCGCCTTCACGTGCAAGCAGCGACACACGGTCAATCGCGTGATAGAAGTCCGAGTTATTCACAGTAACTTTTGTTTCATTATTTTCAGGGAAGAGTCTGGATGTGTCCGGATAATTCCCTTCCAATAGACGTGAGATAAATCTCATATGACCGTAACTGAACAGCACTTGGTTTTGTGAGAAATGAACTTCCACTTCCGCATCGGAATCAGAAATAATTTTATTCAGCTCGGATAATGATTTACCCGGAATAATCGCAGTTGAATGTCCGGCATTGAATTTAGTACCGAATAAACGGCGGAGTGCCAGACGGTGTGAGTCGGTTGCGGTAAATGAAATACCGTCATCATTAAACTGCCAGTTAACACCAGTTAACACGGGTCTCGTTTCAGAAGTTGAGACTGCGAAATTGGTCTGATTCACAATTGTTTTAAGCACAGATGCAGGAAGAACAAGACTTTCTTCATCTTTAACTTCCGGCAGCAGCGGATATTGATCAGGATCATTACCGCTTAAATTAAATTCTGATTTAGATGCTGTAATTTTTGTCTGGAACATATCATTTGTTTCAAGATCAACAAAATTACCGGATAATTTTTTAATAATATCTACAAAGAAACGGCCGGATAATACTACAGATCCGGTTTCTTTAATTTCAAGAATTTCTTCATTATTTATTTCAGTTGGAATTGTAATTTCAATAGAAATTTCCGAGTCACTGCCTGTAAGCAGTAAATGATCATCTTTGACATCAATTTTAATACCGTTAAGAATCGGCATAGTTGTTCTCGGGGAAATTGCTTTCAGGCAATGATTCAGCTGCTCAATGAAATATTGTCGATTGATGCTAATTTTCATATTTAATGACTCCTTATATATAATAATAATTAAATAAAGTAATAATAGTAATAAGCCCTGTGGATTTGTGGAAAAGTGGATAAACTATATGTGTCTCAAGTTATCCACATGTGAATAAGCTGTTAGTTCAAGTCTACCATTTATCCACACTATACACATCTATTTAATCAAGCTTCTTTTCAATTTCTTCGAGCTCATCCTTAAACAGCTCATCCGCACTCAAAAGTTTGGATATTTTTTCATGAGCATGAATCACAGTCGTGTGATCTCTGCCTCCGAATACCTCACCGATTTTAGGCAGAGAGTTATCTGTCAGTTCACGCGCGAGATACATTGCGATATGCCTCGGGAAGGCGATGGATTTTGTCCGCTTTTTTGATAAAAACTCTTCTTTTTGTACCCCGTAATGTTCCGCAACAACATCCTGTATGTGATCAATCGTAATTTTCTTCGGTTTATTCTGGGAAACGATATCTTTTAATGCTTCCGATACCATGTCAGGTGTCAGAGGCTGATTGGATAGTTTGGAATATGCTGCGACACGTGTTAACGCACCTTCCAGTTCACGAATATTTGTCTGAATGTTGTTTGCGATATAAATCATGGCTTCATTTGGAATCTCAACACGCTCTTCTTCACACTTTTTACGTAAAATCGCAATGCGTGTCTCAAGATCCGGCGGAGTGATATCCGTAATCAGACCCCACTCAAAACGTGAGCGGAGACGGTCTTCCAGAGTCGGAATTTCTTTCGGCGTCCGGTCACTTGAGATGACAATCTGTTTATTGTCTTCGTGCAGCGCGTTAAATGTATGGAAAAATTCCTCCTGAGTGGATTCTTTTCCGGCTAAAAACTGAATATCATCAATTAACAGAACATCCACGTTACGGTATTTGTTACGGAAAGATTCTGTTTTATTGTCTCTGATGGAGTTGATGAATTCATTGGTGAATTTTTCACTGGACAGGTAGGCAACCTTTGCATTCGGACGGTGTTCCAGAACGTAATGACCGATCGCATGCATCAGATGTGTTTTACCAAGACCGACGCCGCCGTATATAAATAAAGGATTGTAGGCTTTTGCCGGTGCTTCTGCCACCGCAAGTGATGCGGCATGACTGAAGCGGTTTCCGCTTCCTATGACAAATGTTTCGAATGTATTGTTCATATTTAATTGTTTATGACTGGGAACTTCAGGCGGTGCATCGATCTTTTTTTCCACCGGCGCTTTTGTTTCATCCAGCTCATCTTCGTCAATAATGATCTGAATATCCGGTTTTTCGCCGATGACCTCATATAAACTGTCCTGAATCAGCGTACTGTAGTTTTTTTCCAGCCATTCTTTATGAAACTGTGTTTCTGCTTTAATCACTGCGAGCTGGTTATTCAGCTGAATGAGAGAAGTTTCTTTAAACCATGTCCGGTAACTGGCTTCAGTCAGCAGAGATTTAATCTGCTCCAGCGTATTCTCCCATATATTATCAATAGAACTCATAGGCTTCCTCATTTCTATTTTCACATTTCACACATGCTGTGGAAAAACTTATTAACAGTTCTGAATAATTGTCCACAAGTTAATCACAGTGTGTGGATAACTTTTCCGGGACAAATGCTTTTCCACAGAGATACATTCAAATTCTAACGAATATTAAAGAGAAATTCAATTGTTATATCAATATTTCTATGAAGTTATACACAATAAAGAAAGTTATCCACAGAAGAGGTTGTACACACCTGTGGAAAGATGGAAAACATGCTTATTAACATGTGGAAAAACAAAAAGACTGAAAAGTTATCCACAATATTATAAAGTATTCTACAGCTCTCAGATAAAAATCCGTTAAAAATATTGTTGAAATGCGCAAATGATTCTGTTATTCTTTAGTAGTTACGATTAAAAATCGAATCCTCAGAGTAGGTAACTTGTGTCATGGAGGTGTAATATATGGTTAAACGTACTTACCAACCTAATAAACGTAAACATAGTAAAGTGCATGGCTTCCGTAAGAGAATGAGCACTAAAAACGGACGTAAAGTTTTAGCACGCCGCAGAAGAAAAGGCAGAAAAGTTCTTTCTGCATAATTCTCTACAGAGAAGATCATCTTAAAAAAGGTGGTCTTTTTTTATGTATATGGACTTGTTTTTTTATTAACAAGTGAAATTTTGCTATAATAAATTATCATAATGTGAAAGAGCGTAATAATGATGAAGAAGCGTTACAGAATAAAAAAAGATAAGGACTTCCGCCTGGTGTTTAAAAAGGGAAAGTCCTATGCAAACCGTCAATTCGTAGTTTATGTGATCAACCATCCGGATATCACACACTTGAGACTTGGAATCAGTGTATCCAAAAAGCTTGGTAATGCTGTGAAAAGAAATCAAATTAAACGCCGTATCAGAAGTTTTTTCAGAGAAAATCAGGAGCAGCTGTCGAAAAAAGAATATGTGGTGATTTCCAGAAAACCTGTAAGTGATATGGACTATCATCAAATGGAAAAATCATTATTACATGTCTTAAAAATCGCAAGATGTATAAAATAGTGCGGAGGTACTTTTATGTACAAAATTTATCGGGCAGAAACAGTAGATTCAGCGATTAAAAAAGGTTTGAATGAGTTAAAAGTGTCAGAAGCAGATATCAGAATTGATGTGGAGGACAGGGGCTCAAAAGGATTTTTAGGCATCGGCAGGAAAGAAGCAGTTGTTAAACTGACTGTTATTAATCCTGAATTGAAATTATATGAGTCCATTGATGCACTGATTTTAAGAGATAACAGTGAGGCGGAAGATACAGTTGAAGAACCTGCGAATGCCGTTGATGATTCTGAAACTGTATCAGAAAGTATTCAGGAGACGCCTCCGGCAGAAGCTGTTAATGCAGAAACTGTTAATAATGAAGAAAATGAATCAGCAGATACAAATATAACGGCAGGGGAAGTTCAGGAAACAGAAGAATTGGAAGTACCTGAAGAATCACTGACAATAGAAGGTGCAGCAGAATCGACGACAGCTTATATAGAGCGTGTGGTCCGGGACATGAAGATAGAGAGTCAGGCGGACTTTACAATAGAAGGTAAGGAAATATGGATTGAACTGGAATCAAGTCTTGCTGCCAAATTAATCGGAAAACGCGGTCAGACATTGAATGCACTGCAGGAGCTTGCACAGAATTACTTCAATAGTATATATAAATCCTACGGTTCAGTGGTACTCGATATAGAGGATTACCGTGAAAAGCGCAGGGAAACGCTTGAAAATCTTGCAGTGAATATGTCTAAAAAAGCACTGCGGACGAATGAACCGGTGAAAATGGAGCCGATGCCTTCATTTGAAAGAAAAATTATGCATAATGTACTCAGTAATTTAGAAAATATAAACACCCGTTCAGAAGGAAAAGACCCCCGCCGCTATATTGTTATTGAGAAGAGATAAGGAGAATAAAAATGCAGTTAGAGACAATTTCAAGTATCTCAACACCTGTCGGAGAAGGTGCGATTGCGATCGTGCGTTTGTCGGGAGAGACAGCGCTCGAAGTTGCGGATAAACTTTATAAAGGACAAAAACCGCTTAGTGAGAGAGACTCCCATACTATTAATTACGGTCATATTATAGATCCTGTAACAGGTGAAACAGTTGAGGAAGTTATGATTGCTGTGATGCGTGCCCCGAAAACTTATACAAGGGAAGATATTGTGGAGATTAACTGTCACGGCGGGATTCATACAGTGAACCGTGTGCTGCAGCTGACTTTGAAAAATGGTGCGCGTATGGCGGAACCGGGTGAGTTTACGAAACGGGCATTTTTAAACGGACGGATTGATCTGTCACAGGCTGAAGGGGTAATGGACTTTATCCGCTCGAAGACGAACGAAGCTTCAAAAGTAGCCAATCAGCAGATGCAGGGCCGTTTGAAGGATTATGTTGAAAATTTAAGGCAGAGTATTTTAAATATACTTGCACAGGTTGAAGTGAGTATAGATTATCCGGAATACGATGACGTCGAGGAAGCGACGACATCGTTTCTGTTGGAAGAGGCGGAAAAAGTCCGAAAGGATATTCAATATCTGTTGAAATCAAGCGCCGAAGGCCGTATTTTACGGGAAGGGCTGAGTACAGTGATTGTCGGGAAGCCGAATGTCGGTAAAAGTTCACTGTTGAATTATTTAATTCAGGACAATAAAGCCATTGTTACAGAGGTTGCAGGTACTACACGTGATGTACTTGAGGAATATGTTAATGTCAACGGTATTCCATTAAAACTCGTGGATACTGCAGGAATCCGTGATACGGATGATATTGTGGAAAAAATCGGTGTGGAAAGAAGCCGTAAAGCCTTAAGCGGTGCAGAATTGATTTTATATGTACTGAATAATAATGAGGCTTTGAGTGATGAAGATATTGAACTTCTGGATTCGATTCAGGATAAGAATGTCATCGCGATTGTGAATAAACTGGATCTTGAAAGTAATCTTGATATTGAAGCATTGACGTCAAGATATGACATGCCGGTTGTCAGAACATCTATTATTAACAGTTCAGGTGTCGATGAACTTGAAAATAAAATTGCAGAGCTGTTTTTTGAAGGTAATGTAACAAGTACGGATTCCACATATCTATCAAACAACAGACATATCAGTCTTTTGGAACAGGCTGCTTCATCAATTGAAGAAGCGGTACAGTCGGCAGAAATGGAAGTGCCGATTGATATCGTACAGATTGACCTTGTGAAAACATGGGAGCTGCTTGGTGAAGTCATCGGTGAAGATGTCAGCGAGCAGTTAATAGACCAGTTGTTCAGTCAGTTCTGTTTAGGAAAATAATTAAGGAGGAAAGATTTATGGAAGAGCACATAAAATATGATGTCATTGTCATCGGTGCCGGGCATGCCGGTGTTGAAGCGGGACTTGCGGCAAGCCGTAAAGGTTTAAAAACGCTGATGCTGACAATCAATTTGGATAATATCGCATTTATGCCGTGCAATCCGTCAGTCGGCGGCCCCGCGAAGGGGATTGTCGTGCGTGAAATTGACGCACTCGGCGGTGAGATGGCAAAAGTGACAGATAAAACGCATATTCAGATGCGGATGTTGAATACAGGTAAGGGACCTGCTGTACGTGCACTTCGTGCACAGGCGGATAAAATTTTATACCAGCAGGAGATGAAGCGTGTTCTGGAAGACACGGAGAATCTTGATATTCTGCAGGGAATGGTCGATGAAATAATCATTGAAGACGATACAGTTAAAGGTGTCAGAACAAATATCGGTGCGACTTATGAAGCGTCATCTGTCATCATAACGACCGGTACATTTTTACGCGGTGAAATTATACTCGGGGATATTAAATACTCCAGCGGACCGAACCATCAAATGCCGTCTGTACCGCTTGCCGATCAGCTTCGGGACTTAGGATTTGATATCGTCAGATTCAAAACAGGTACACCGCCGCGGGTGAACTCGGATTCTATTGATTATTCAAAAACTGAAATTCAGCCGGGTGATGATGTACCGCGTGCATTCAGTTTTGAAACGACTGAATTCATTATGGATCAGCTGCCGTGCTGGCTCACATACACATCTGAAGACACACACGGCATTATTAATGAAAATCTTAAACTTTCAGCGATGTATTCAGGTATGAAAGTCGGTACAGGTCCAAGATACTGTCCGTCAATTGAGGATAAAATTGTACGCTTTAATGACAAACCGCGGCATCAGATTTTCCTTGAACCTGAAGGCAGAAATACGAAAGAAGTTTATGTTCAGGGACTGTCAACAAGTATGCCGGAAAGTATTCAGCATCAAATGCTGTCATCTATTCCCGGACTTGAAAATGCGCGGATGATGCGTGCAGGTTATGCGATTGAATATGATGCATTAGTGCCGACACAGCTGTGGCCGACACTTGAAACGAAAAAAATTAAAAACTTATATACTGCCGGCCAGATTAACGGCACAAGCGGCTATGAAGAAGCAGCCGGCCAGGGGTTAATTGCAGGTATTAATGCTGCCAGTAAACTGCTCGGCGAAGAGCCGTTAATTTTAAGCAGATCCGATGCATACATCGGTGTGCTGATTGATGATTTAGTGACAAAAGGGACGAATGAGCCGTACCGTCTGCTGACATCCCGTGCGGAACACCGTCTGCTTTTACGTCATGACAATGCGGATATGCGTCTGACTGAAATCGGTCATGACATTAATCTGATTCCAGAAGCACGGTATGCGAAATTTACTGAGAAAAAAGCAAATATCGAAAAAGAACTTGAACGTCTTTCAAATATTCGTATTAAACCGAATGATCATACACAGGCTGTAGTTGAAGCACACGGGGGAACCCGCCTGAAAGACGGTATTCTGGCATCTGATTTATTGAAACGGCCTGAAATGGACTATATGTCCATTCTTGAAATTCTGGGTGAAGATGCAGAGATTTCACAGGAAGAATATGAACAGGTTGAAATTCAATTGAAATATGACGGCTATATTAAAAAATCACTGCAGCAGGTAGATAAGATGAAGCGTATGGAAAATAAGAAAATACCGGAAAATATTGATTATGATGCGATTCATTCACTCGCAACTGAAGCAAGAGACAAACTGAAAACAGTGAAGCCGCTTGATATTGCACAGGCATCAAGAATTTCAGGTGTCAATCCGGCAGATGTTTCCATCCTGCTTGTTTATATTGAGCAGGGAAATGTGAAAAGGGTAGAAGCATGAACGAAAAACAATTTGTAGAAGCGTTAAAAGAACATGGCATAGAGCTTACAGAAAAACAGCTTGAACAGTTTGAAACGTATTATGAAATGCTTGTTGAATGGAATCAAAAAGTCAATTTAACGGCAGTCACTGAAAAAAAAGAAGTATACCTGAAACATTTTTATGATTCTCTGACTCCGCTTTTTTATGTGGATATTAAAGACTCTGCGAGTGTCTGTGATGTCGGTGCGGGTGCAGGTTTCCCGAGTATCCCCATTAAAATTGTGCGTCCGGATTTAAAGATTACGATTGTAGATTCATTAAATAAACGGATTAACTTTTTAAATGAACTGTCTGCAGACCTCGGTCTTGATAAGATGCATCTCGTGCATGACCGTGCCGAAAATTTCGGACAGTATACAGCACGTCATATGTTTGATGTTGTTACAGCACGTGCCGTTGCGAATTTGAATGTGCTTCTTGAACTCTGTCTGCCTCTCGTGAGAACAGACGGTCATTTCATTGTCCTTAAAGGGAAAAAGGGTCTTGAAGAACTTGAAGACAGTGCATTTGCCCTTGATCTCCTCGGCGGAAAGGTCGTTGAGACCTTCAGTTTTGAACTGCCGGAAGAAGACAGTACACGTCATATTTTAAACATTAAAAAGACGCATAAAACTCCGGCAAAATATCCGCGGAAACCAGGTACACCGAATAAATCACCACTAAAATAAGAAAGGCGGGGAACAATTGAAAAAACCATTTTCAAAGTTATTTAACCTCATAGATAAAAGCAATGAAGTAGAGGATAAAGATAAACTGCAGCAGCTGCCGATGGAAAATATTGTTCCGAACCGCTATCAGCCGCGTACAGTATTTAATCGTGATAAAATTCGTGAACTGGCGGATTCTATTGAAGAACACGGACTGTTACAGCCGATTACGGTCCGTCCGATTGAAGAGGGAATGTATGAAATTATCGCCGGTGAGCGGCGCTTCCGTGCGATGAAAATGCTGAATTATGAAGAAGCGGATGCGATTGTCCGTTATTTAACAGATAACGAGACTGCAGCAGTCGCTTTAATAGAAAATATTCAGCGTGAAAATCTGTCCAGTGTAGAAGAGGCAAGAGCCTATAAAAAACTTCTTGAAATGGATGATTTGACCCAGAAAGATCTGGCGCAGAACCTCGGTAAGAGCCAGTCTTTTATTGCCAATAAACTGAGACTTTTAAAGCTGTCTAAATCAGTGATTGATGCACTGAATAAAGGTGACATTACAGAACGTCATGCGAGAAGTCTCTTAAGTCTCGATGAAGATGATCAGGGTGAGGTACTTGATGCAATCCGGAAAAACAACATGACAGTCAAGGATACAGAGGATATTGTAAAGAACCGGTCGGAAGTAAAGACTGAACAGATTGACTTTAATGATGAGGTATCATTCGCAGTGAATGATATTACAAGGGAAGTCAACAAGCTTAAAAATAAAGGTCACAGCGTGTCTTACGACAGTAAGGAAAAAGATGAATATCATGAGCTGACAATTAAAATTTATAAATAATGAAGCACCACATGCGGGTGTTTCGGCTGATGGTGATTCATATTGAATCGGGGCGGGTATAATGACGAATGGAAAATATTCTGGTGAGGGAATGGATGAATTGATAAAAATAGATGATAAAGATGTCATTCAATATATTCAGCTGTCAGAAATACGTAAAAATCCATACCAGCCGCGGACAGAGTTCAAAGAAGAAAAACTTCATGAACTAAGTGAATCCATCAAAGAACACGGGATACTGCAGCCGATTATTGTCAGGCAGTCGATTAAAGGATACGACATTGTTGCCGGTGAACGCCGCTTCAGAGCAACAGAAATTGCAGGCATGGAGACTATTCCTGTTATCGTGAAGGAAATGACCGATCAGGAAATGATGGAGCTTGCGATTATAGAAAATCTCCAGCGTGAAAATCTCAACCCGCTTGAAGAGGCGGTGAGCTATAAGGAGCTGATGGAACAGCTTCAGATGACGCAGAGTGAGATCGCAAAACGGCTCGGTAAGTCGAGACCTTATATTGCGAATATGATCAGGATTTTAAACCTCCCGGTGAAGATTAAAAACCTCATAAACGACGGTAAATTGACCGGCGGGCACGGCCGGACACTGCTCGGTATTAAAGACCAGGTCCAGCAGGAAGAAGCAGCCCGTAAAGCCGTCAGAGAGGAAATGAGTGTCAGAGCACTCGAACAGTATGTTAAAATGTTGACTCAGCCGAAAAAAAGCCGGTCACAAGGACAGGCAAAGAAGAAACCAAAATTCATCCAGAAGCATGAAGCGAGGCTGAAGGAACGTTTTGGAACAACGGTTGAGATAAAAAAAGCCCGCAAAAAGGGCGTCATTTCATTTGAGTTTAAAAATGAAGAAGAATTTAAACGAATTATTGATATGTTGGAAAAATAGGAGGTTTAAAATTGAAACACTTGGTATTACTTTCGACTTCAATCGGAGAAGACATTTCAGCAATACAGCAGTTAATTAATCAACTGAAAAACCCGGAATTATGGATAAATTTCGGTATGGATATACTGCGGGTCATTGCATATATTATTTTAGGATTCATCGTGATTAAAATTGCGAACCGTGTGATTGAAAACTTTTTTAATTTCAAATCAAAATCGAAACCTCATCTTAAAGGCGCAGCGAAGCGCAACCAGACATTAATCAGTGTGCTGCAGAATACGGTCAGCATATTTTTATGGTTTGTTGTGGTTGTCATGGTGCTTCAGACATTCAACGTACCCGTCGCGACACTCCTTGCCGGTGCCGGTGTGGTCGGTTTAGCTGTCGGTTTCGGTGCACAGAGTTTAGTAAAAGATATGATTACAGGTTTCTTTATTATTTTGGAAAATCAGTTCGATAAAAGTGACTTCGTCAGAATTAATACATCCGGAACGACTGTTGCAGAAGGTGAAGTTCTGTTTATCGGTCTCCGTATTACTAAAATTCAAGGATATGAAGGTGAACTCTTCATCATTCCGAATGGTACAATTAATGAAGTTGTCAACTTCTCTAAATACAACTCTATCGCATTTCTTGATATCAATGTTTCCATCGATGAAGATTTGAACCGTGTTGAGGATTTACTCAGTGCGTTCTGTGAAAATGCGATGAATATTGAAAGTACGCTGTCAGAGCCGCCGCAGGTACTCGGCCTGAACGATATTGCGAACGGTGAAGCGATAATGAGAGTCATGCTTGTTACTGAACCGATGGAACACTTCGGTGCAAAACGCCGTATGAGAAAAGCTGTAAAACTTTATCTGTCAGAATATGATATTAATATTTCTGTTCCGACAATGGATATTCAGGAGTTTGAAGATCCTTCTAAAAAAGGTGAGGCTTAATGGATAAAACATATGACTTAAATGATATTGTTGAGATGAAAAAACAGCATCCGTGCGGAAATAAGAAATTTCAGATTGTACGTATGGGTGCAGATATTAAAATCCAGTGTGTGGAATGTAAACGGACCATTATGATGCCGAGACGGGATTTTGAGAAACGCATGAAAAAAATAGTCAAAAATAATTAAAATACAGGTGATGAAAAATGTCTTTAACAGCAGGAATTGTCGGATTGCCAAACGTCGGTAAATCTACATTATTTAATGCAATCACAAAAGCAGGCGCGCTTGCTGCAAACTATCCTTTCGCGACCATCGACCCGAACGTCGGGATTGTAGAAGTGCCGGATAATCGTTTAAATGTATTAACAGAGCTCGTAGAACCGAAAAAAACAATACCGACAGCGTTTGAGTTTACGGATATCGCAGGAATTGTAAAGGGTGCTTCAAAAGGTGAAGGACTCGGTAATAAATTCCTCGCACACATTCGTGAAGTTGATGCAGTGTGTCAGGTTGTCCGTGCGTTTGATGATGAAAATGTCACACATGTATCCGGGCAGGTTGATCCAATTGATGATATTGAAGTCATCAATATGGAATTAATCCTCGCAGATTTAGAAAGTGTAGATAAGCGTCTGCCGCGTGTAGCGAAAATGGCTAAACAGAAGGATAAAGATGCAGTGGCGGAAGAAGCGGTACTTTCTAAAATCAAGGAAGGACTTGAAGCCGGACAGCCGGTCCGTGCGCTTGAGTTTACGAAAGAAGAAATGAAAGCAGTCAGACACTTCCACCTTCTGACACAAAAGCCGATGCTTTATGTTGCGAATGTGTCTGAAGATGATTTAATGGACTTATCCGGTAACGAATACCTTAAAGCGATTGAAGAATATGCGTCTAAAGAAGGCTCCGAAGTGATTGTGATTTCTGCGAAAGTTGAAGAGGAAATTGCGGTGCTTGAAGATGATGAGAAAGATATGTTCCTGGAAGAACTCGGGCTCAGTGAATCCGGTCTTGATAAACTGATCCGCGCGTCATATGACCTGCTTGGTCTTGCGACGTACTTCACTGCAGGTGTTCAGGAAGTCCGTGCATGGACGTTCAAGAAAGGCATGACAGCACCTGAATGTGCAGGAATTATTCATACAGATTTCCAAAAAGGATTTATCCGTGCTGAAACGGTTGCGTATGATGATCTTGTTGAAGCAGGAAGCGAGCAGAAAGCAAAAGAAGCGGGTAAAGTCCGCCTTGAGGGTAAAGAGTATATAATGAAAGACGGAGACGTTGTTCATTTCAGGTTTAATGTATAAAAGAATAAGTGATGAGACCGCAGCCGGTGTGCTGCGGTTTTTTGATGTCTTTATTCGATTAAAAGGTCCAGGGGTTTTTTATTGTAAAAAATTGAATGGTCATTTAAAATATTAATTAATAGTTCAAAAGGAGCGGTGAGGATGTCATTTATTCAAAAGCAGAGAAGAGAACAGATGATTAAAGCAAGTATTGAGACGCTTGCAGTAATCGGATATCAAAAACTAACATTTAAAAATATCGCAGAGCGGATTAATGTGAATCCAAGTCTTGTATCATATCATTTTAAATCCAAGGAAGCTCTGCTTTATGAACTCCTGATATACATTTTGGAACATAAAACACATTACATAGAAGAAGGGATAAAAAATTATCATACTGCACCTGAGAGGTTAAAGGCATTCATAGAAGTATCGCTTAACTATCATGAAACCCACCGCGATGAAAACACGGCGTTAATCGAAATTATTTTCAATATGAGAACAGATGATGGAAAAGCGTTATATATGCAGGTGGATGATGAGCCCGATGCGATTCATGACTTGTTTAAAGGCATTATTAAAGCAGGAATCCGTGAAGGTGTGTTCAATGAAAACATTGATGTTGAAGCATTAAATACAATTGTGAACGGGTCAATTGATGAGCGGATGCTTTTAAATACGGGTGATAAAGATAATCAGGCATTTACAGAAGTACTGTTGCTTATGGTGAATCAATACATTGAACCAGGGAGAAGATAGTATGTATCAAAGTGAAAAACTGGGTGTAAAACCTGCAGAAAAAGTTGTAATAGCAGTGATTCCATTGATTACAGCTGCAATAGGTTACTTCTTGAAGCCTCTGGTCAACCTGATAGAACATGTACCATTCATATCCAATTTTCAATTGGTTCGTTTGATCCATGAATTTAATGCACCGTGGCTGGTATGGGTGCTGACCGCAGTTGGACTGATTGCCGGTATATTTATTTCAATGATTACGTATGATGAAATTTTAAAGCTGAATATTATGAAGGACAATATTGAAGTGAATATTAATGGGAAGACATTTACAATTGAACGGGACGAGTTTGGTGCTGCTTTTAAAGAAGGAAAAAATCTTTTTATTTTCAGTAAAACGGGCAGAGAATTTCTTCTTGAAAAAACAGACTACACGCCTCAAACATTAAAAGAGACCTTCGGGCGCTTTAATTATCAGTGGCTGTCACAAGATCCGTACAGTGGTGAATATTTTGAGTGGCTGACAGAAGATGAACGGTTGAACAGCCGTGCCAATGATGTGCTGTATAAAAGAAAAGAAGCGCTTAGAGAGGATAATAAGGAACGTGCCGCAGAGTTAAAAAATGACCTTGATGAAATGAATATTTACGTTAAAGATACTGGAGGAAAACAAATGGTGCGGCGCATTGAAAGGGAGGAAGAGATGTGGGAAATCAACCGTTAAAAAAACGGGCACTGTCTCTTGATCTTGCCCGGGGATCGATGCTGTTACTGATCATACTTGCCCATGTACCGCTGATGATGTATTTAAGCGAGCCGGGCGTAATTACGAAGCTTCATGCAGAAAATACTTTCGAAAAAATACTGAACGGTTTAATGGTTTTATTTGTTGATAACCGTGCACGGCCGCTGTTTGCCGCTTTGTTCGGATATGGTCTGATGATGATTTACAAAAAACAATCAGAACGTACGGGTGACATTGAAGCGAAACGCATTATTAAACGGAGATGCTGGTATTTAATATTATTCGGGGCTGTATTGATGGCTGTTTTCGGCGGTCAGGATATTTTGATGACTTACGGAATTGCGGGTCTCATTCTGATACCGTTAATCAATAGAAAAAATAAAACAATTATGATATGGATTTTAATTACGGCAGTCATATACACAGGTATTGTATTTTTAGTGTGGGGTACGATTTTGTTTGGTATACAAAGTTATAGTATTCCGATTGAGCTCACCGGGAACGAAACATATTTGAATACTATTTTTGACCGCTTTATCGGCATTCCATTAACGCCTTTCATGACGCATTTGATGTTTCCTGTCATTCCATCTGTTATTATGGGATTTTGGCTCGGCAGACTTGATGTTTTAATTCAGCCGGAAAAAAACCGGGCATTGTTAAAAAGAATGTTTGCAGGGGCATCGGTGATTTCAATCACAGGTGCAGTTCCTATGCTTTTTATCAATGAAATATGGTTCCCGGAATATTTTACTGCCGGCCTTGTCTACGGTATTCATATGATATCAGGAATTTTTGCCGGTCCCGCATATGTGGCTTTATTTGCTTTTATCGGCCATAAAATAAAACAGCCGGGAATTTTGATGCAGGCTATGGCTGCGATGGGAAAACGTTCGCTGACGTTCTTTTGTATCCATGAGATAATGATTGTAATCTGCTTATCTCCAATCGCTTTTAATCTCGGTGCACATATCACTATCACGACAGGTGTTTTATTCGGTATCATTTTGTGGTCGGTTAATCTCGCAGCTGCCTGGCAAATGGAAAAACACAGTAAATCAGGTCCGCTTGAGCATTTAATGCGCCGTTTAGTATATCGGACAGACGGATAAAGAAATTTATTTGAAAATAAAACAGCAAAAAGAATTGTAAAATGACCAATTTGCTGATATAATTTCAGATTGTGAGTAATGAAAATTATTCCTTGCCTGTGACTTAGATTACAGGCCGTTAAAGACCATAAGGAGGTGTAGAAGATGAGAGCATATGAAATTCTATATGTCATCCGTCCAAATATTGAAGATGAAGCGAAAGCTGCATTAGTAGAACGTTTCGACACTATTTTAACTTCAAACGGCGGAGAAATCATCGAGTCAAAAGAATGGGGTAAAAAACGTCTTGCATATGAAATCAACGATTTCAAAGATGGTATCTACCACATTATCAAAGTTAAAGACGATGGTACAGCAACTGCAGAATTCGATCGTCTGACTAAGATCAGCAATGATATCATTCGTCATATCATTGTTCGTGACGAACAAGAAGAAAATAAGTAATGATAATTAAACAGGAGATGATTACATGCTGAACCGTGTAGTATTAGTCGGACGTTTAACTCGTGATCCTGAACTAAGAGTCAGTCAGAATAATGTTTCTGTTACAACATTTAATCTAGCTGTGAATCGCCCGTTTACTGGCCAAAGTGGTGAGCGCGGCGCTGACTTTATCAACTGCGTGACTTTCCGCAAACAAGCGGAAAACGTGAGTCAATATGTTAAAAAAGGAAGTCTTGTCGGTGTGGATGGAAGAATCCAGACACGTAACTACGATAACAAAGACGGTCAAAGAGTGTATGTGACTGAAGTAGTGTGTGATAGTGTTCAGTTCCTAGAGCCACGAGGCCAGGGCGGTAATCAATCTCAAGGGCAAAATAACTATAACTCAGCAGATAGTTATGCGAATGCTTACGGCGGCGGTCAAGGCAACCAGTCTCAAGGTTCAAGACCGTCTCAAAATGAGCAGACGTCCAGAAATAATGTTGAAGAAAATCCATTTGCGAATGCGAATGGTCCGGTAGACATCAGTGATGATGATTTACCATTCTAAGTTTTAAACTTAAAACGAACGAAAATAACAGAATTCAAATTTCGTTTGTTCGTGTGTAAACTGTGTGTGTAAATAAAAGATACTCATGTGTGAGAGTGTCTGAATATGTGTGTGAAACCGGGACATTGTGTCCCGGTTTTTTTTAGTGTTTTTAAAAAAATTCAGATTTCCATTAGTCACATCTAGTCAGCTGTGTTTAAATAGTAGTAAGAAAAAAATAAAAATTCAGGTGATTTAAATGAAATATGTTACATATCTTAAGTATTTAGGTGTCGCTTCTGCAGTATTATATTTATCTGCGTGCGGCGGAAATGAAGAAGAGCAGACAGAAAGTGAAAATGATGTTCAGGAAGAATCTTCAGGTGAGGAAAATCAAAATTCAGGTGATGCCGAAAGTACAGATGATGCTGAAGCATCAGAAGAAGCGCCGCTTGTGACGGAAGAAGATATTTATAATGAAGAAAGCATTCTTGCACTTGCCAACAAATCGAATTTTCTCGGAGAGGAATATGTGCCTGCTGATATGATTCCTGTTAATGTACCGGTGGTATTTGATAATCCGGAAACGAATCAGTTGAGAGAACCTGCTGCAAATGCACTGATGGATTTATTTGCTGAAGCAGAGAGTGAAGGGTATACACTGTATGCGCGTTCAGGTTACCGTTCTTATAATACTCAAGTCGGCCTCTATAATAATTATGTTGCGAACCACGGACAGGAAGAAGCCGACAGATTCAGTGCACAGCCGGGATCAAGTGAACACCAGACGGGTCTCGCGATGGATGTGACCAGTGAAAGTGTGAATCTGGAATTATCAGAAGCATTTGGTGAAACAGATGAGGGCACATGGGTCAGGGAAAACGCACACCGCTTCGGATTTATCATCCGTTATCCTGACGGCTATGAAGATATTACGGGTTATATGTATGAACCGTGGCATCTGCGTTACCTGGGTGAAGAAGTGGCATCTGATGTCTATGAAAGCGGCTTGACGTATGAAGAATACATTAAAGAGAGTGGGATAGAGATTAATGAAGAATAAAAACACATTAATTTTTACAATTCTGATTCCGGTCCTTATCGTTGTTGTTGTTATTGTTGCAGCATATGAGTTAATGAATCTATCAAGTGACGGCAGTGAGGAAAGAGCAGGACAGAGCGAGACAAGCGGTCAGGATAATTCCGGAGAGGAAACGGCTGAGGAAGAGGCAGCACCTGAAAAGTCGAATATTACGATTTCGACGGTCGGTGATGTTATGGTACATGACGAACAGTACTGGGGGGCATACGTAGAGGATACGGACAGTTATGATTTTAATCCGGTTTTTGAATATGTAAAACCTTACCTGGAAGAATCGGACTTAACGATTGCGAATTTTGAAACGACACTCGCGGGTGAAGAACGCGGTTATATGGGATATCCTTTATTTAATTCTCCCGATGCGATTGCGGATGCATTGGAATATGCAGGGGTCGATTCTTTAGTGACCTCAAATAATCACAGCCTTGACCTTGGCAGTGAAGGTGTCTACAGGACGGTTCAGGAGCTCGGTAACAGGGGATTTGATGTTGTCGGCTCATATGATAGTGCACCGGAGTCACGACATGTGATTAAAGATGTAGACGGGGTTAAAGTCGCAATGCTCGCATTCACAGAGCACCTGAACGGTATGGAAGCCCCGTACAGCGAAGAAGAAGTACATAATATGATTGATGTGATTTCAGAGGAGCATTTAACAGAATCCATCGAAGCCGCGAAAGCGGAGAATCCGGATCTTCTGCTTGTGTACATGCACTGGGGACCTGAGTATGTAGAAGAACCGAGCGATGAGCAGAAGTATTATGCACAGTTTCTCACAGATCTTGGTGTTGATATCATTATCGGCTCCCATCCTCATGTGATTCAAAGAACAGAATATCTTGAATCCGGGGACCATACCGCATTTGTTGCATATTCACTGGGGAATTTTGTGTCCAACCAGCGTGTGGAAACCATCAGCGAAGAGTTCGCACCGAATGAAGATGGTGTGATTATGAATTTCGATATTGAAAAAGACTTTGAGTCCGGTGAAACAAGTATTACAGACATTAACTATACACCGACATGGGTATACAGATACAGTGAAACCGGTGAACGTCCGTTTAATTATGAAATACTGCCTGTCGAAGATTTTCTCAATGATGAAAATCTGCCGCAGAATATTATTGAACGTCTGAACGGATCTTTGGAACGTACAAATTCAAGACTTCAGCTGGATGAATCATAATTAGTTTCAAAAGTGTAAAACAGGTGAATAAAGTACCTGCGTACTGATATAATGGTGAGTGTTAAAGTGTATAAGGAAGTATATTAAAGTGAGGAATACTTTAATATACTTCCTTATTTGTTGATGAAAAGATAAAGAGTGAAGGTAAATAATCAGTATAGGGTGGAGATCATGACAAAAACGATGAAAGAGCAGCTGGATGAACGGATTGATGACTACTGCAGAGAATTAAAAATTCCAGGCATGGCACTGATGGTGTATCAGGATGGAAAAAGTATATATGAAAATTACTCCGGCTTCAGAAATGTCAGGGAAAACTCCCCGGTGAACAAAGATACGGTATTCGGTCTTGCTTCAATCACGAAACCGCTGACTGCCTGTACGGTGATGAAACTCACGTCGGAGGGGAAAATCTGTGTGACAGATAAAGTAAAGGACTGGCTTCCGGATCTTCAATGGCCTGATCAGGCAGCATTTGAGACATTAACAATTAAACATCTGATGTCACATACGAGCGGGCTGCCGGGTCTCCCTGCGATTCATAATGCACGTCTCAGAAGTATTATGTCTGATCCGGACGGAGAATTTTTATTCGGCAGACCGGTAACGGGGGCATCTTTAATTGATACTGTCGATGAGTTAATCGAACAGCTGAATACACTTGAATTTGAACTGCTCGGTGCACCGGGAGAGGTTTTTAATTATTCCAATGAGGGATACGGTCTGCTTCAGAAAATTATTGAGAATGCAGCGGGAAAATCATTCCCGGATTATGTCCATGATAATATATTTATACCTCTAAAAATGGACCGTTCATCATTCCTGACATCTTCAGTACAGGAGAAAGAGAATACAGCCGAACTATACGCATATGAAGAAGATAAGAAAGGCGTGTTTCATTCGCCGGAGTGGTGGGATGTCGGTGAAATTTATACGAATGGTTCATGGAAAGCATCTGCCCGTGATGTCATGACGTTTGCGGAGATGCTGAGACTTAATGAGCCTGACAGTGTGTCAGAAGGAATCAGGCAGATGACATCCTCATTTACATCACTGCCGAACGGTGGAGATTACGGTTTCGGTATAGAAATTAATGATACCGGCGGATACAAACGATTCGGACACGGCGGAAGTATTAAAGGGGTATCGTCAAATTTCCAGGTAATCAGAGATGAAAAAATTTCTGCAGTTCTATTGATTAATATGGCAGATGTTCCTGCTGAAAAGATACTGGTGAATGTGCTGAATATAATCCTTGGAATAAGTGAAACCAGTCCGTTCAGTGATGACGGCATTAAAAATAATGTGGATTTATCTGATTTGACAGGCATATACCACTCGGATGAAGGGTATAGAGTACCTGTTCTGTCAGATGACGGGGTGCTGATGCTTGACCGCGGTGCGGAAGTGACTGCGTTTTACCCGTTATCAGAACAGGATTTTGTCTCAAAGGCGGGGGAGCGTATTTATTTCAGACGGAAAGACAGTAAAGTTGTGTCTGTTCTACTTGGAAAGCGTGTGCTCGTTAAACAGAAATAAATGATATATACTCGGAGGAATTATTTTGATCATTGCAATTATACTGCTGTTTGTGGCATCGAGCTTTTTTTCAGGAAGTGAAACGGCGCTGACAGCGGCCAATAAAATTAAAATACAGACACGTGCAGACAACGGGGATAAAAAATCTCAAAAGCTGCTGAAAACAGTAAAAAATACGGAAGAATTTATTTCAGGTATTCTGATTGCGAACAATATACCGAATATTATTCTGCCGTCACTTGTCACAATTGTTGCTCTGGAATACGGGCTGAATGTCGGAATCGCGACCGGTATTTTAACTGTCGCAATTATTATATTTGCAGAAGTCCTTCCGAAATCAATCGCGGCTGCTTTCCCGGATAGAATTGCGTATCTGGTTTATCCAATTACACGGTACATGCTGATTTTATTAAAGCCGTTTACTTTTATGCTGAACGGTCTGACCCGTATCGTGATCCGCTTTTTAGGACGCAATCAGTCAGGTGAAGTGACATTTTCCAAAGAAGAAATGCGTGCAATGGTGGACATCGGCCATACAGAAGGTACTTTCGGCAATTCGGAAGTGTACGGTCTGAAAGGTGTGCTTGATTTCTCGACTTTAAATATCGGAGATGTGATGAAAACACCGAGAATTGATGTAAAGGCAATTGATGCGGATGCGGATTATGAAACCGCCCGCAGAATAATTATGGAAAATCAGCACAGCCGTTATCCGATTTATGAAGAAAATATTGATAATATCATCGGTGTGTTTCATACAAAATTTTTCGTGGAATGGTCCATCAGCCCTGAAAAACACATTAAAGATTTTTCTGATTTGGAGCCGATGCGTGTATATGAATTCCAGAGAGTCAGTCAGGTATTTAAAGAGATGCTTCAGGAGAAACGGCATTTTGCGATAGTGAATGATGAATTCGGAGGGACAGAAGGCATCATTACTCATGAAGAGCTGATAGAAGCGATGATCGGCCAGGATATTGAAGATGAAACAGATATTCACGACATATTAATCGAATCGCAGTCGGACAATGAGATAGTGTGTGACGGAAAAATTACGCTGCATCGGTTAAATAATGTGTTCCGTTCCAGAATCCCGGAAGAAGAGGACAATCTGGCAAGCTTCTGTCTGATGCACTTTGGCGATATACCTGAAATTGGTGAATCATTTGAATACGGCAGTTTGAAATTTGAAATTATGGATTCTGACGAAAGAAGAATCAAAACTGTTAAAATTACGAAGCTGTTATAACAGTGCACCGGTGATGAATCAGTATTTTGGGTTTAACGGTGTATAATACAGGGAAACGGAAGTATAAATACTCTAAAGGAGTGGATATACATCGAATGGAAACGTTTCTTAATGTTACCTGTCAGTGCCTTGATGCTCTTCATCCTCACAGCGTGCGGTGATGGAGGCGGAGAGGTGGAAGCACCGGAAAATGAGGAGCCGTCTGAAGAAGATTCAGTCACAGTCACGTTGATTAATAATGATGAAGAGGAAGTGGCAACAGCTGAACTGACGGAAGATGAAACCGGGGTAAATATTGCGTTGACCGGAGAAAATCTATCACCGGGTGAACATGGTTTCCACATTCACAATGCCGGTGCATGTGAAGCGCCCGATTTTGATTCTGCAGGAGAGCACTATAACCCGACAGATGCGAATCATGGATTCGATGATCCGGACGGCCCGCATGCAGGGGATCTGGAAAATATTGAAGTGAATGAAGACGGAACTGTCAGTGCAGAAGTAACAGCCGATATGGTCACACTTGAAAAAGATGCAGACAACACACTATTTACTGAAGAAGGTACTTCTTTAGTCATTCATTCAGAAGGAGATGACTATTCAACACAGCCGTCAGGTGATGCAGGAGATCCTGTGGCATGTGGTGTCATCAGTGAATAGAATTTAATATTAAGTGGAACCCGTCAATATGGCGGGTTTTATTTATTTCCCGGGAAATTATCTGTCGTTACATAAAAAAAGTAGAGCGGATATCCGCTCTACTGACTGTTTCTTAAAACATTTCTGAAACGACTTTCTGTTCAAGGAAGTTTAGGAGATAATCCGGGCTTCCTGTTTTCTGGTCTGTACCTGACATTTTGAAGCCGCCGAATGGATGATAACCGACAACCGCTGCTGTACAACCACGGTTCAAGTACAGGTTACCGACATTAAACTTGCGGCATGCAAGGTGCCAGTGTTCACGTGTATTCGTAATAACAGCACCTGTCAGACCGTACTCAGTGTTATTTGCAATTCTGAGCATTTCATCAAAATCTTTTGCTTTTGTAAAGCCGACAACAGGACCAAAGATTTCTTCCTGCATGATGACAGCTTCCGGATCAAGGTCTGCGATGACTGTCGGGTGGATAAAGAACCCTTTAGAATCATCTGTTTTACCGCCTGCTTTCAGCTTGCCTTCTTTTTTACCGATCTTGATATACTCACTGATTTTATCAAACTGACTTTGACTGATGACAGGACCCATATAATTTTCATCAACCGGATTGCCGACAGTCAATTTTTTAGTTAATTTCACTGACTTTTTGAGTACTTCATCGTATACATCTTCATGAATGACTGCCCGGGAACATGCAGAACATTTTTGTCCTGAGAAACCGAATGCAGAATTAACGATGGACTCTGCAGCCAAATCAGTATCTGCGTCTTTGTCGACGATAATAGTATCCTTACCGCCCATTTCAGTAATGGTTCTTTTAATAAAGTTCTGACCTTCCTGGAACTTCGCAGCTCTTTCAGTAATTCGTTTACCGACATCTTTAGAGCCTGTAAAAGTAACGAAATGAGTTTTGTGATGGTCAATCATATAGTCACCGATATCTTTTGAAGATCCCGGAACAAAATTGACAACGCCTTTAGGAAGTCCTGCTTCTTCAAGAATTTCGATTAATTTATATGCAACGAGCGGCGTATCGCCGGAAGGTTTCAGTAATACTGTATTACCGGCAACTACCGGTGCCAGTGTTGTATTTGCCATAATCGCAAACGGGAAGTTCCAAGGTGAAATGGTTACACCTACACCCATCGGCTGATAGAAATAATGGTTATGCTCACCTTCACGGTCAAGTGTCGGTTTACCTTTCGCAAGTTCCATCATTGATCTTGAGTTATATTCAAGGAAGTCAATTGCTTCATTTGTATCTCCGTCTGCCTCATTCCACGGCTTACCTGCTTCATAAACCATCAGCGCGGAAATTTCATGCTTGCGCCGGCGGATAATTGCAGCTGCTCTGATGAGCAGTTCAGCACGTTCTTCAGGAGACCACTCGCTCCATGATTCAAATGCTTCTTCTGCTGCTGAAAATGCTTCTTCTATATGTTCGACCTTTGCTTTTGATACATGGCCGATAACTTGTGATTTCTCAGATGGATTGATTGATGTTGTTTTGTCATCTGTTTGAATGTGTCTGCCTCCGATGACTAAAGGACGCTGTACACCGAAATCATTTTTAACCTGTTTCAGTGCATCTTGAAACGCTTTCTTATTCTCTTTGTTTGAAAAATCTGTTGCTGGCTCTGCTTGATATGGAACTACCATTGATAAATCCTCCTTCGAATAATAAAGTTGCTTCAAAAGCATACACCGTCAGTATAACCTTTAAATCAAGTCTTATCTATAGATAAAGGTTGGAAATACAGAAATATCTAAATACACACAATAATGCCAATCTTCTGACTCCTGTATATCTGTAATCATTCGATGCAGCTTGTATCATCTGTTTTACAATCTGTCCCTTATTTACCACGGATTTTTCAAATCCAAACATGCTCTGTTGTGACTATCCGTGTCATCATATAAAATTAACACATAGAATAAATCTGTATGTACTAAAAAGGAAGTGATCACATTAATAAGAAAATCACCGTTTTAATATCCACTGTACTGGCGCTTGGGGTTATCGGCTTTTCAATCTGGTATTTTTCAGGCAGTGATGAGAGTGAGGCAGTAGAGGCTTTCACAGCATCTTTTGACTCTGAAAATTTTGGAGAAATTTATAATCAGCTGAGTGAGAGTGAAAAGGCACAGTATACTGAAGAAGATACTACAGAGCGTTATGAGAAAATCTACAGCGATCTGGAAGTTGAGTCAGTTGAGCTTGGTGAGCTGACCCTTGATGAAGCGGCATCTTCAGAAGATACAAAAGTATATCAGGGGGATTTTCATTTATCCTCATTTTACGGAGAACTGGACAAAACAATGGAGGTTGTCTTTTCCGAAGCCGATGACGGCTGGCATGTGAACTGGTCTCCCGATCTAATCATTCCAGGTCTTGAAGGCCATACGATTGACTTTAATTTTACTCAAGGTGTCCGGGGTGAAATTCTGGATAATGCCGGTGAGCCTTTGGCATTTAACGGCCATAAGGAAGTCGTTGGATATACAGCAGGAGATATTACAGAGGAAGAATTGACCGGCTTAAGCGACGCACTCGAAATCAGTGAAGAGAACTTGTCGGATACTTTCAACGCGGAATGGGTTGAAGACGGCATGTTTGTACCGCTTAAAGAAGCGCACCGTTTCAGTGAAAGTGACAAATCTGTGTTTAGTGAAAGCAGTCTTCAGATTCAGGAGCAGCCTTCCCGGGAGTATACACTTGAGGAAGATGCATTTCATCTGATTGGCTATGTCGGCGAAATTACTGCGGATGAGCTCGAGAATATGGAAGGACGTATGCCCGGAGATATTGTAGGTAAGCGGGGGCTTGAACAGTTGTACGATGAGCGCCTGCAGCCGGATGCGGGATATACCATTTCCCTTATTGATGAATACGACAGGGAGTCTGAGGTTTTATTCCAGGAAGACGCAGCGGACGGGGAGGATCTGACACTGACCATTGACGGTAATCTTCAGTCGGTGATTTACGACGCACTTGAAGAAGATTCCGGTGCCAGTGTTGCGATGAAGCCGGATAATGGTGACCTGCTTGCGGCAGTGAGCTATCCGAGCCCGAGTCCGTATGATTTCATGTTCGGTCTGTCACAGGCGGATTTTGAGGAAATGGATACTGATGAGAGTTATCCATTATTGAATAAATTCCATCGTGCGACTTCGCCGGGATCCACCCAGAAAATATTGACGTCACTCGTTGCCTTAAACACAGAAGGTTTTGATCGTGACTCGGAAAGGGAAATATCCGGCCGCGGCTGGCAGCTTGATGAGTCATGGGGCGGATACAGTGTGAACCGTTATCACGTTGAAGATGGTATGTTCGACCTCGACCGTGCCATCACGAGTTCTGATAACATTTACTTTGCACAGACAGCACTGGATCTTGGTGCAGAGCGCTTTACAGAAGGAATGGAGGCACTCGGTATCGGAGAAGAATATGATACTGATTATCCGATTTATACCAGTCAGGTCGCCAATGAAGGTTCAATAGACCGTGATATACTGCTTGCCGATACGGCATACGGGCAGGGCGAACTGATGATTTCCCCGATACAGATTACAGCCATTTACAGTGGTGTTGTAAACGGAGGTAATATTTATGTACCGCATGTACTCGAAGAATCGGAAGATGAAATTCAAGTTGAGAATATTGCTGATGCGGATGATTTGAATTATCTTGAATCAGCCATGCGGTCAGTGGTAACGGACTACCATGCGGATGATACAGACCGGGATTATGCCTCATTCGCAGGAAAAACAGGTACCAGTGAAAATAAAGTATCACAGGAAACAAGAGGATCTGAAACCGGCTGGTTTATCGGGTATGATCAGGATACAAAAGATATGATGCTGAGTCTTTATGTTGAAGATGTTGAAGACAGAGGGATGAGTGAATACTCTGCAGGGAAGTTTGCAGAAATTCAGGATGCATACAGAGAACAAAGTGAATAGTTTAAGAAAGCAGGCAGTATTACTGTCTGCTTTTTATATTTAAATATTTCCCGGGGAATATTGTTCGCTGCTCATTTTAAGTGTGAAAAAGTATCCGGCAATCTGAATGCTTTCGGCAGAGATTAAAATAAATTCAGCAGATTTAGATAAAAATGAGAAAAGGGTATATTATAGAATAGACATAACAAATAATTGAATAATGGGGTGCTGATATGATTAAAGCTTTGGGACAGGTGATGTTGTATGTTGAAGATCAGGAGCAGTCGGTTAAGTTTTGGACGGATAAGCTTGGCTTTACAGTGATATCTACGGATGAGCTGATGGAAGGATACCGTTCTGTTGAAGTTGCGGCAGGTAAGAATTCTGAAACGTCAATCGTGATTTTTGATAAGGCATTTATTAAAAAATACAGTCCGGAGCTCAATCTCGGTACGCCGTCATTAATGTTTAAGGCAGATAATATAGATGAGCTGTATGAAGAGTATCAGAAGAAGGGCATTAATGTCGGAGAGAAGTCTGAATACCCGTTTGGTAAAGTATTTAATTTTTCGGATGATGAGGGAAATTATTTTGCTGTTTCAAATGAGGCTTAATATTCGGGAGGGGAGAACATGGTAAAGAATCATATGAATCAGGAGCTGCCGGAAGTTGTTTCAGAAGAAGTATGGAAAAAAGAACGGATTGAACTTCTGGAAAAAGAAAAGGCATTTACGAAGGCAAAAGATGAATTAAATACCATGCGGCGGATGCTGCCGATGGTGGAGGTTGAGAAAGACTACACTTTTGACGGACCCGACGGTAAAGTTCATTTAGGTGACTTGTTCCAAGGCAGACCGCAGTTAATTGTTCAGCATTTTATGTTTGATCCAGAATGGGATGCCGGCTGTCCGGCATGTTCTCTTGCTGCAGATAATATCGGCCATTTGTCGCATCTCCATGCCCGGAACACGTCACTTGTTCTGATTTCACGTGCACCGTTTGAAAAGCTTGAGCGTTATAAAAAGCGGATGGGATGGTCAATGCCGTGGTATTCGTCTTTTGAAAGTGAGTTTAACTATGATTACCATGCGACACTGGATGAAGCGGTGAGACCGTTTGAGTATAATTATGCGGATAAAGAAACACACCGGGAGAAAGGGTTTGTTTTAGAAGAAGGTCAGTCGATAGAAGTACCGGGTTTTAGTGTGTTTCTTCGTGAAGGGGATAAAATATTTCATACGTATTCGACGTACGCAAGAGGTGCAGATATACTGCTCGGTACATTTAATTATCTTGATCTAACAGCATTCGGCAGGCAGGAAGACTGGGAGAAGCCGGAAGGCAGATCTGACGGCCGCGGAAGTACTTGGCTTCATCGTCATGATGAATACAGCGGACATGAAAAAAATGACTGCTGTCATTAAAGAAAAATAATCTCGGGAAGTGTAAAGAGGATAGTCGTCATATGATGATTATCCTCTTTTTAATTTCCGTTAAAATATTCGTACCTCTATAAAAAAACTGAACAAATTGGTAAGATAAAAAGATAATACATATAGCGAAGAGAACCGTAAATTCAGTAAAATGACAGGATAAAGGTGTGAGGACAATGAAACCTAAAATAGAAGATGTTGCTGAAATTGCCGGAGTATCACCGACTACCGTGTCCAGAGTATTAAATGACAGGGGATATATCAGTCAGAAAACGAAAGATAAAGTATATGCAGCAATGAAAGAAATCAACTATGTGCCGAATGACCTGGCACGTTCGTTATACAATAAAAAATCCAACTTAATCGGCATTATTGTCCCGTCTACAGATCATCCGTTTTTCGGTGAACTGGTGATGCATTTAGAAAATATATGCAACCAGAAAGGATATAAAGTTCTTTTGTGTAACAGCCTCCACGACAGTCAAAAAGAGCAGCAGTACTGGGATATGCTTCAAAGAAACCAGGTGGATGGTGTGATAGTTGTAACATATAACAGGGGCTTGTTTGATCAGGCACAGAATCTATGCGCGGTCGCTGTGGATCATTACCTTTCAGATTATATCCCGGTTGTTTCTTCGGATAATTTTAAAGGCGGAAAACTTGCCACAGAAACGCTGCTTGCTGCGGGCTGCAGAAAAGTAATCCATATCAATGGTGATGAGGCAATAGAAACACCTGCTAATAAACGACAGTATGCATATGAAGAAGCAATGAAAGAGGCTGGATTGGATCATGAAACTTATCATGTCCCGGATATTGCATTCCTTGAACATAATATAAATGTGATCAAAGCACTATTTAAAGACCATCCCGATGTGGACGGTATTTTCGCAAGTGATGACATTTTAGCAATCCATACACTGCAGTATGCTAAAAGTCTGGGATACAAAATCCCGGAAGATTTAAAGATTATCGGTTATGACGGTACAAAACTGATACGTTCTATATATCCGGAACTGACAACGATTGTTCAGCCTGTCGAAGAAATTGCCGGACAGGTGCTGAAAATATTATTTGAAGAAATAGAGCAGGGGAAAAGCGGTGTTAAAGAACTGGCAGTCCCGGTATCTTTATGGAAAGGTTCTACAGCAGGGAGTAATTAATAAAATGAAGGGTACTCGGATTTCATGGTGGAAAAGAGCTTATAATGTACCCTTTTCCAGTTTCTTAATAAGTGTCGAAAAACCAGCACCATAGTTGTCTGTTATTACGTGGTCTGTTATTTCATCTCAATTGAAAGTATCGTATAACATAACCTTGCTGAAAGCACTTGAATTAATCTTGGCTTACGCTTCTTTATGAAGGTTCTCATTAACAAGTACCTTGGTTCGTAACGCTTTAACTGACGAAATTTGTAATGTCTACGATTTACTTGTAAGCTCACTTGCTTTAAACGAATAGGTAAATCCATGATTAGTTGTTTTCTTAACTGTGTTTGTACAATTGTCAAATCCACATTCAGGAGGTTTGATTGTCTTCATCTTAAACACCATATCATTTTCTTGTGGTTGTTCTATTGTTTTAATGTCTGGTAAAAATAATAGGTCTGACATATTGTTCATCTTTTACTGATCTGTAGGAGTTAATATATAAATAATTGCAATCATCGTTAAATATTTTTCATCCGTATTCCATGGCTAGCCATAGTCCAATAAAAATGGAACCGACTTTAGCCAGCTCCATTCCAAAACTAATGCAACCAATTGCATTTATTATTACTTTAATTCTTTGACTGAACCCACCAAAGATTTTTGAATGGATCAACAAAACCACCCATATATCCTGATTGTTCTGATGGTTCGAATATTGGAGTTGCTCCTTCTACAATTGCTTTGTTGTAAGTATCAGTAGCATTTTCAACATGAATATACATTTGAATAGGAATAAGTCCATCTGTATTTATTTCTCCACATACTCCTGGACCACAACTTCCATCAGCAGATGTATCAGCAAAATAAATAATGCTGTTTCCTATTTTCATTTCTGCATGAACTACACCCTCCGTGCCTTCTAACTTATCAATTTTTACCACTTCAGACTGAAAAGCCTTCTTAGTAAATTCAATAAATTTCGGTGCATTTAGTACCATAAAATAAGGTACTACTGTTTGGTATCTTTGTTGATTTTGCATAGATATTCTCTCCTTTGAATTAAATTATTTGCAAGGGGAGGTTAATTTCACCTTACAATTCTATAGTACAACATTAGTGCAAATGCTAAGGTTTTGTTATTATGGATGCAGTAAATACAGGTTTTATATAATAAAAGTCGTCATCAACTTTAATGATAATTTATAGAGATTAAAGAAGGAGATTTGTAATGAGAGGTATTGAGATAGCTAAAAAATTAAATATAAGTACAAGTGCGTTAAAGCATTATGAATCATGGGGACTTGTTCCAAAAGTTGAGAGAGAAAAAAATGGATACCGTATCTATACAAGTGAGCATGAGGCATATTTTCAATGTATACGTGCATTGAATGCTGGATTTGGAATGGATTTGGTTAAAAAGGTTATACCACTCATCATAAATGGGAAAATACATGATGCCTTATGGCTAATTAACAAAGCACAAGTTGATCTCTATACCGAAAAAAAAAGCAGTACAAAAAACAGTAGAGATACTTGATTCTAAAGATTTAATCGAATTGACTAATATAAAAAAGTACCGTGACAAAAATTATTTCACAATTGGAGAAGTTGCTAAAGAAGCTAATGTGTCTGCTTCATCAATTCGGCATTGGGAAAAGGAAGGGTTAATTAAACCTGAACGTCACATAGAAAATGGATTTCGTATATATAGTCCAGCTGATATGAGAAGATTGTTTATTATTCGAACAGTTCAAAGAGCCGTTTACTCCTTGGACATTGTTCGTGAGGTATTATCGGAAATTGATAAAAATAATATTGTTCGGACTAAGGAGATGGCTCTTCAATCTCTTCAATATATTGATAATGCACTTGTCAGGCAAGTTAGAGGTGTTGCTTCTTTGCAAAATCTTTTGGACGTGATGTCAAAAAAGGAAGAGAAAGAGATATAATCCACTTACGAAGTGAAATGAGTTTTATAAGTAGAAGGTCTAATATAGAAATCCGATACTCAGTTAGTTAAAAAAATTTAAATTTCTTACAATCTATTGTTTAACCTCATATTCCACAAAATAATCTGATTCATATATCAAATGTTTTAAAACTGGTAAAAATCTCTCTGCATATTCCGAAGACTCAAAATCAACACAGACATGAAAACCGGTATTTCACTAATGCCGGTTTATTATATTTTTTGTGTCAACCGGTTGACACAAGGTGAAAATTATAAGAAGATAAGACTTATATTAAATTTGTTAACGTTTTCAATGAAAAAATACATTCAGGAAAGAAGAGGATAAATGATGAATTATCAGGAATATGATCGACCGAAAGTACATTTTACGCCAAAAAAGAATTGGATGAATGATCCTAACGGACTGGTTTATTTTGAAGGAGAGTACCATCTGTTCTTCCAGTATAATCCGTCTTCGAATAATCATGACAATATGAACTGGGGCCATGCGGTCAGTAAAGACTTATATCATTGGGAAGAACTCGATACAGCGATAAAGCCTGATGAACTGGGTACAATATTTTCCGGTTCTGCAGTAGTGGATAAGAATAATACAAGCGGCCTTTTTGAAAGCGGTTCAGGTGGGATTGTCGCCATTTTCACTCATGATGGAGCCAGCCAGCAGCAGAGCATTGCCTACAGTGAAGATAACGGCCGTACGTTTATAAAATACGACGGGAATCCGGTGATACCAAATACAGAGATTGTAGATTTCCGCGATCCGAAAGTATTCTGGCATGAGGATAGTGAAAAATGGGTGATGTCACTGGCATGTGGAGACCATATCCAATTTTTTAATTCTCCGAATTTAATTGATTGGACGTACCTGTCTTCTTTTGGAAAAGAATACCGTTCACATATTGGTGTATGGGAATGTCCGGATCTATTGTATCTGCCTGTTGAGGGAAGCCATGAGAAAAAATGGGTTCTGATCATCAGTATTAATGATGATGGTCCGAACGGCGGATCAGCAATGTATTATTTTACAGGCAGTTTTGACGGACAGTCTTTTCAACCGGACCAATCGCCGGAAGATGACTTGAAGTGGGTTGATGAAGGAAAAGATTTCTATGCAGCTGTCAGCTGGGATAATACGGATGAAAAATATTGGATCGGATGGATGAATAACTGGCAGTATGCAGAATCTGTCCCGGTATCACCATGGCGGAGTGCTATGAGTCTGGTCCGGAGAATATCAATTATCGAAAAGGATGGAAGCTTTTTATTGAAGCAGACGCCTGTAACGAACGATAATGGAAAATTAGAAAAAGAAGAGGATATTCATGTCACGCCTGAATCAAAGGCCGTTTATAATATCGAAAGTCCTTCAGAACTGAACATCCAGGTCCAGAAAGATGTATCAGATGTATGGGGTGTAGATTTTATTACAGACAAAGAAGAATTGCTCCGCCTCGAGGTTGATCCGGTCAATGATCAGTATATATTACACAGGGATACCGGAAGAACCGGCTTCTCAAACGATTTTCCGGAAAAAATTAAAGGCAGCTTGAATGGATTTGACGGGAGTCAGGTGACTGCAGTGGCGGACACATCGTCAGTAGAGCTGTTTTTTGATAACGGTGTAACAGTGTCTACCAACCTCTTTTATCCGGAAGGTGTCATTTCACGTTTCGAGATATGGAGTAAAGCAGAAAAACTTCAGGTAGAGGCATTATCTTTCAGAACACTTCATTCTATTTGGAACTAAACGCATTTCAAATCTTGAAAGGATTGGTGTAAGATGGGTTTCTTAAAAAACAGCAAGTATTGGTTTTCATCAGGATATCTCTTTTTCTTCTTTATAACATGGTCTATATGGTGGTCTTTCTATGCCATCTGGTTGAATAACAGTCTCGGACTGACAGGAACACAAGTCGGAACCATCTATTCTTTTAACTCATTCTTTTCTTTATTCTTCATGGTGCTTTATGGGTACATGCAGGATAAACTCGGAACAAAAAAGAATTTGGTGTGGCTGCAGAGTGTTACTTTAGTATTCATTGCTCCGTTCGTCATTTATGTATATGAACCGCTGCTTTTAAATCATTTTTACCTCGGGGCTGTTCTTGGAGCGATTTATCTCGGCGCCGGTTTTATAGCGGGCGCCGGTTTCCTGGAAACTTTTACAGAAAAACTGAGCAGAAAATATGATTTTGAATTTGGTAAAGCACGTATGTGGGGCTCCCTTGGTTACGCGGTGGCGGCACTGGGTGCCGGAGCGTTAATGAGTATTAATCCGCATATTAATTTCTGGATTGCCTCTGCAACAGGTGTATTATTTTTATTAATCAATATTTTCTTTAAAGTGGAAGTTTCAAAAACAGAAGAGAAAAGTGTTTCCAACATATCGATGAAGGATGTCCGTTTTCTCTTCAGCAATAAAGTGTTTTGGTTTTTGATTATTTATCTTTTCGGTACAGTATGTATTTATACTGTATACGACCAGCAGCTGTTTCCGGTATATTTTGTCAGTCTTTTTGATACGACGGTAGAGGGAAATACAGTATACGGGATATTAAATTCCGCTCAGGTTTTTGTAGAAGCGATATTCCTGTTCCTTGCACCGTTTGTTGTCAATAAAATCGGCATCAAGCAGTCGCTTGTTCTTGCCGGCAGTATTATGGCGTTTCGTATTATCGGTTCTGCCATGGTGACAGGTGGTTTCGGCATATCATTTATGAAGATGCTTCACGCGGTTGAACTGCCGCTTCTGTTGATTGCGGTCTTCAAATATATCGCAGCGAATTTTGATATCAGACTTTCCGCCACGGTTTATCTGATTGGTTATAAGGTATCGAGTGAATTCGGTGTCATTATCTTTTCGGCACTTGTCGGCTGGATATATGACCAGACGAGCTATGAAACGACATTCTACATACTCGGTTCCATAGTGATTCTGTTTGTGATTTTCTCTTTCTTTGCACTGAATAACGGAACAAATACTATAGTGAGCGCAGCAGAGCGTGAAGTGGAAGCTGAGTCGACATGATTTAAAGAGGGCTGTATTTTTTAATACAGTCCTTTTTTTGATAGACTTAAATGGATAATGAACGGAATATTCTGTACACTTAAAGTGATTCTATCATAAAGGGGACATGACGGATGGCTGAGCAGTTTGAAATGCGTGTGATACGGGGTGTGAGTGTGCCGGTGCGGGACGGTATACAATTATCTGCAGATATTTATCTGCCGGATACAGAGGGTGTATTCCCGGCAGTTGTTATACGGACACCTTACGGAAAATCGACACAGACGCATCATGATACAGGGACCTTTTTTGCAGAAAGAGGCTATGTGGTAATGGTTCAGGATGTACGCGGGCGCGGTGATTCTGAAGGGGAGTTCAATCCGTACAGACATGACGGTAAGGACGGATATGATTCTATCGAATGGATTGCTGAACAGAAATACTGTTCCGGTGATGTTGGAACATACGGAGGTTCATATCTTGGAAGAATTCAGTGGCTGACAGCGCTGGAGGCGCCGCCTGCATTAAAAACTATGGTACCGGTGGTCACGCCGTCTGATCCGTTTGTGGAATGGCCGACAGGTGTTCCCGGTCCGCACAGTATATGCTGGACATATATGACGAGCGGGCGTATGCAGCAGAATACTGCACTTGTTGACTGGGAAGAAATATATCAAACGCTGCCGCTCGTCGATATGGACGTCAAGGCAGGACGGTATTCAGAGCGCTGGCGTGAGGAAGTGAGTCACAATTATCTGGATGACTGGTGGAAAGAAATTTGTTATCAGGACAAGTTTGATGATATCGACCTTCCTGTTCTGCATATTTCAGGATGGTATGATGATGAGCAGGTCGGAACACCGCTTAATTTTTACGGCATGACACATACAGATAAAAATAAAAAATCAAAATCCAGCCAGCGTCTGTTGATGGGGCCCTGGAGTCATCAGGTAAATGTCTCGACAAAAGTCGGGGATATTGACTTCGGTGAAGCTGCTTTAATTGATATGAATGCATACCTTCTAAAGTGGTTTGACTACTGGCTTAAGGGAATTGACAACGGTACAGATCAGGCACCTGCAGTTGATATCTTTGTAATGGGTGATAATAAATGGCGCAGTGAAAACGAGTGGCCGCTTAACCGCACAGAGTGGCGGAAACTTTATTTAAACAGCGGCGGACGGGCTAACAGCAGATTCGGGGATGGGACGCTTGAAAAAGAAGTTCAGGAAACATCCGGGACAGACACTTATACGTATCATCCGAAATACCCTGTACCGTTTATTACAGAAATGCTGTCCCATCAAATCGGAGGGCCGGATGATTATGCATCGATTGAACGGAGAGATGATGTACTTGTGTATTCGACAGAGAAACTTGAAACAGATATCGAAGTGACAGGACCTATAAAGGCAGAAATCTATGCTTCGACAGATGCAGTGGACACAGATTTTATGGTCAAGCTGCTTGATGTACACCCGGATGGTTATGTTCAGAGACTGACAGACGGTATGGTCCGCGGACGTTTCAGAAACGGGATGGAGCATCCTGAACTGCTGGAGCCGGGTGAAATATATTTGTTTGAAGTCGACTGCTGGAACACGAGTCATGTGTTTAAGAAGGGGCACCGTATACGTGTCGAAATCGCATCCAGTGCATTTCCGAAGTATGACCGCCACTTAAATACCGGTGATATTCTTGGTGTGACAAGTGATATGATTCAGGCGGAACAAACAATATATCATGATGCGGCACATCCTTCCGGCATTATGCTGCCGGTTATTCCAAGGTAAATAAAGTAATAAAATACGGCGTCAGAATTGAAGGAACCTGCACTGCAGGCGGAAAATATTATAGATTGTGATGGTGAACGGGATGGATATTTCTTTAGTAACTGAGTATTTCAAAATGCACTATAATCATACGACAGTGAAAGAAACGGCGGCTCATTTCGGATACAGTGAGTCGCATTTCTGCCGTGAGTTTAAAAAGATAATGGGGATTTCACCGCAGGAGTATCTCGTGGGTATGAGAGTTCAGAACAGTGTTGAGCATCTGCTTAAATCGAAACAGTCTGTCCTTCATACACAGTTGAAAATGGGATACTTAAGTGATGGTTCCTTTTCAAACCGAATAAAAAAATCAATGACACTGTCGCCGAAGCAGCTGACCAAACAGAGTGAGGCGCTGTTTGTAAATTATAAACTTCATGAGAATGATGAGACAGTAGAAGACGAGTATGAGGCACCGGACGTCACACTGAATGTGGTCTGCAGTGAACAGTTTGAAGGTATTATATTTGTCGGCCTGTTTAAAAAGCCGCTGCCGAACCAGCCGCCTGTCATTGGCAAGGCGGTTGTGAAATTCGATAAGGAGAGAACGCTCTGTTTTCATGATGTGCCCCCGGGGAAATATTACTGCCTTGCCTGTGTGATACACAAGACATATAATCCTTTAAAATTATTTGTACATAAAGATAATTTAAGAGGAAAAATCGACGCTCCAATCATTATTCCGGGAAAATATGAGGAGACTCTGGTCTTGAGGCGGCCGCTGCCGACAGACCCGCCGATTACGTTAAATCTGCCGTTGATGTTTATCAATTCGTTAAAAAATCATTCCTTTGAATATAGAGCAGATTCGGATAAAAAATAAAAGAGAAATTAAGATAAAATGGATGTACGAATAATATGTAAAGGGGCTGGGTTTAATGTATCAAAAGATTGTACCGCATCTTTGGTTTGACACAGAGGCAAAAGAAGCAGCAGATTTTTATGCAGATGTGTTTCCTGACAGTAAAGTGGTATCCTCCTGTGTATTTTCGGGACCTGAAGGTGATTCTGAAGCGTTGATTTTTGAGGTGATGGGTTATCGTTTCATGTCAATCAGTGCGGGACCATATTTCACTAAAAATCCGACTGTATCATTTTTAATCCCGTATTCTCCGGAAGAAACAGATTTGATTAATCAAATTTGGGAGCGCTTACTCGACGGCGGGAAAACGTTGATGGATTTAGGAGAATACCCATTCAATAAGCATTACGGCTGGGTCGAGGATAAATATGATGTTTCCTGGCAGTTTTATTTGATGGAAGATCAGCCGGAAGAACCGTATTCCGACAGAGTCGTACCGACGCTGATGTTTGTGAATGATGCTGCAGGAAAAGCTGAAGACGCGATGAAGTTCTATGTGGATATCTTTAAGAAATCGGAGGATAAAGGGGTATACCATTATCCGAAAGGAATGGAACCGAACCTGCCTGAACATGTGATGCACGGGGAATTTAAACTTGAAGGACAGTGTTTTGCCATGCAGGATAGTGCGGAAGCACATGATTTTAATTTTAATGAAGGAATTTCTCTTCTCGTAAACTGTGATACCCAGGAAGAAATTGACTACTATTGGGATAAGCTCACATATGTACCTGAATCTGAACAGTGCGGCTGGCTGAAAGATAAGTTCGGTCTCTCCTGGCAGATTTCACCTAAGGTGATGGATGATGTGATGGGGAACGGTACAAAAGAGGAGATAGAGAGAGTGACAGAGGCTTTCATGAAGATGAAAAAATTCGATCTGGCGGAGATTGAGCGCGCATATAAGGGGGAATCGTAATGGTTAAAGCAGTACAGTATTTTAATTTTCAGGATGCACTTTCAGCGATTCGTTATTATGAAGAAGTATTTGGTGCAGAGGTTGTTTCAATTAGTACAGGTGACGATGAAATGTTTGCGGACTCGAATATGCCTGACGGTGTCGATGGTGATTTTGTGATGCATTCAGAGATAAAAATCCTCGGTCATTCATTTTATATCAGCAGCACATGGAATAAATCGGAAATTAATAATGACGGTGCCATGACGTGCTTTGTATTTGACTTAAATGATGAGAATGAAAAGACGCAGATGAAGGAATTTTATCAAAAAGCAGTTGATTCAGGAGTGGAAGTCCAGATGGAACTTGGAGAGACAGAGTGGACACCGATGTTTGCCTCATTTAAGGATAAATGCGGTGTAAACTGGATGCTGAGTGGAGAGTGATGTTGGATGGAAGACCATGGTATTACCGGAGGTTCTAATATTGCGATAAAAGTTCCAAAATTTAAATATGATGAAACTGTTAACTTTTATAAAGATATTTTACAGCTACCGTATTTAGGTTTTATTTCCGAATCACATGCATTTCAATTCGGCAGCAGTACACTGTGGCTTGATTGTATGGAGAACTATTCCCAACAGGACATCTGGCTTGAAATTACAGTAGATGATTTGGAAAAAGTCTCAAATTATCTGGAGGGAAACGGAGTCAGCCGGAGAGACGAAATTGAAGTACATGAAAACTCTAAAGGGTATTGGATTTCAGATCCGGCCGGCAGTATTCTAAGAGTAAATCCTGAATAAGCTTAAATCAATATACTTCAGCTTCCGTGTATTTTAATTACAGGGAGGCTGATTTTAGTATGGTCTATAATTGAATGAAAGCATATTAATGTTTCAATGGAGGCTGAGATGAGTAAAAATTACATTCATAAATTTGATAAACAGGCTGAGAAGTACGAAAGAATGAGGCATCACAATCTGATGAAGAAGTACAGACCGCTGATATTCAGAGACGCAGAGGGTGAGGTGCTGGAATGTGCGATTGGTGTGGGTAATAATTTTTTATACTATGATAATGTTGAAAAAGTAACCGGTGTTGATTTCAGCAGAGAGATGCTGAAATTTGCAAAGCAGGAAGCGGCAAAGTATCCATTCCATACCGAACTGCTGGAGGCGGATATAGAGACGCTTCATTTTGAAGCAGACAGTTTTGACACTATCGTATCTTCGTTAAGTTTTTGCGGATATGAGCATCCTGTTAAGGTGTTGAATCAGTTGTCGGTATGGTGCAGACCGGGAGGAAAAATCCTCTTAATGGAGCATGGAATCAGCAGGAAAAAACCGTTGTCAGCTGTACAGAAATTAATCGATCCTCTGTCCTTAAAGGTGGTCGGCTGCCACCAAAACAGGAATATTGAGTCTGTCGTAAAGCAGTCAAACCTTAAAATTGAACGTATAGAACGCTTTGCTCTGGAGTGTGTGTATTTGATATGGGCATCGCCATGGAATAAGTAAATTCAAAAAGCTTTTGGAATTCCTCTACACATTTCAGGGGAAAATTTATAATTTATTACATAATCCATATATCCACGTTATAATGACTATAAATTCTTAGTCCAGAAAATTGAGGGGATAATGATGGATGTATTGATGAAAATACAAAAAGATTACTTGAGCTTTTCAAAAAAAGAGAGAAAAATCGCAGATTATATACTTCGCTTCAGTTATGAACTACAAAATATGAAGATTTCTGAGCTAGCTGAGCGTACAAATACATCGAATGCATCAATAACCAGATTTGTAAAAAAAGTAGGCTGTAAAAATTATTCAGATATGAAATTCAATATTAGTGCGAATACCAGCAGCAATAACCATGAAAAGATAAATAATATGGTAGATGAAGTATTTCTTTATTATCAGAATGTTATAAAGAATACTCAAAGATTGATTGATATTGAAAAGATTAATCAATTACTCGAACTATTGATTAATGCTAAAAATGTTAATATTGTCGGTGTAAGCAGCTCGGGTGTCACAGCTGAAATTTTCAGTACACGATTGATGAGAATGGGGATTCCGGCAAAAAGCTACTCTGATCCGTTGTGGATGATTATGCAGGCTGCGGTTTCAGAACCTGGTGATTTATTTATAGCCATTTCTAACAGTGGTGTGACTGAACCGGTTGTAAAAACAATAACCCAGGCAAGAGAGAGAGGCGCAGATATTGTGTCAATAACCAGTTATTCAGAAAACCCTTTGTCGAAACTGAGTGATCTAATATTTTACGTCTATAATATTAGATTTGTGCATAATGAAAAATTTTCAAATTCTCAATTCTCAATAGTGTATTTGATGGATGTCATTACTACATTTCTTCTGGAGAATGAAGAGTTTCGAAAAAATACGATAACAACTAGAGAAATAATTGGTGATCTATAAAAAATAATTTTATATAATTTTTAGTGCGGAACTTGAAAAGGTAATAATTTTCAAGTTCTTTTTTGTTTTAAATATATAGTAATAGAGATTTATTAGTGAGTGAAGAACTTTTAAACAAGGGATTAACAAGCTTATTTTGGTAATTATTTTCATAAAATATATATTGATATAATAATTATCGTAATGTACTATGTAATTAAATTACTGAGAAGGGAGCATTAAATTGAGTACATATCATCAGCCATATACGATTTCAGGAGTAGAGGTTAAAAGAAAGAGTAATCAATTATTAATTTTCTTGGAGAATGCTTTAGATACGAATTACGATCTTTATGTAGGTTCAACCCCTGACTTTAAAAATATTAATGAGAAGATTGCTTCTAATAATAATGGGAGTTTTAAAATATCATTACCTGTAGAGCAGGGACCCTATTATTTTGTAATAAAAAATAAAGACTTTCAGACAAATATTTTCTCTGAACGCGTTGTTCAACTTAATAATGCTATAAATGTTCGCGATTTAGGGGGATATCGTACGGAGGACGGCAATGTTACCAAATGGGGAAAGATTTTTCGTGGGGATCAATTATCAAAACTGGATGAAAATGATATAAAAGTTCTTGAAAATCTGAATATAAGATCAATTGTGGATTATCGCTCAGATCATGAAAAAAAGATTAATCCTAACAAAGATTTATCGACAGTAAAGACAATATATCATTGTGATCCACAATCAAGTTTTTCAGAAGCCGCAGCTAATGCAGTAGATTTGAAAAGTGAGAATGCAAAACTTGTAAGCGCTTTAGAGAATGGAGAGGTGAACACGAAATATATTAATGGTAAAGGAGAAAATGTCATAGAGGATTACAGGTCATTAGTGACTTCTGAGGCTGCAAGAGTTTCTTATGGACAATTTCTTCGAATCTGCGCTGATGCAGAAAATATACCCTTGATTCACCATTGCCGCGGTGGTAAAGACAGAACAGGGTTAGGTTCAATGTTTCTGCTATTGCTGTTGAAAGTAAGAGAAGAGGACATTATCAAAGATTATGTGATGACCGGAGTTATCCGTAAAGAGAGAAATGCATTAAAGTATGAACATTATAGGGCTTTGACGTCCAATCAAGATTATCTGTCATATCTCATGGCAATGATTGAAACACGTGAAGAATATATTAAAGCAAGTATTGACAGGATTAAAGAGTTGTACAGTTCAATAGATACTTATATGATAGAGCATTTTGGTTTAACAGAAGAAGAAATTGAAAATATTAGAGGGAATTACCTAGAGGAGGATGTTCAAAGTGAGTAACGTTGCTGTAATTGTTGCAAGTCATGGGGAATTTGCAAAACATGCATTAAGCAGTGCTGAAATGATTGTCGGAACACAGGAGAATTACGGAGTTTTGTCTCTAGGTCTGGATTTTAACTTAAATGATGCAAGAAGGGTTCTGGAAGACGAACTAAAGAAACTGGATAGAAGTTCAGGCACTGTTATTCTGGTAGATATTTTTGGAGGCACACCCTCAAATATAAGCGGAGCCCTAGCTTTTCAGGAAGAAAATATACTTATCGTAAGCGGATTGAACATGCCGTTATTACTGGATTTGTTGAGTAATAGAGAGCGTAGTCTGGAGGATATTGCAGTATCTCTTGAAAATACTTATAAGGAAGGTTTTGTAGACATAACAAAAAAATTAAAAGAGGGAGATGATGAAGATGAGTGTGAAATTTTGTAGAATCGATGATCGTTTAATTCACGGACAGGTCGTCACAACATGGGTTAATGTGCATAGTATAGAACAGGTAATCATTTTAAATGAGGAAGTGGAAAAAGATAAGGTACAGTCAAATGTATTAAAAATGAGTGCACCAAGCACCATCAAACTTCACATATTCTCACCGGAGAAATTTTTAAATGTTATTAAAAAGAATCCTATATCACGCAATACGATGTTATTGTTCTCATCTCCATTTGATGTAGAAAAACTTGTGAATGAAGGTTATGAAATCCCGAGTTTAAACGTGGGAGGAATGAGAGTAAATGAAGAGAGAAAGCAGTATACGAGAGCGGTCTCACTCACACCTGAAGAGAAGGCCTCATTTGAGAGATTACTTGAAAAAGGCATAGACATTACAATTCAAATGGTTCCGAGTGATTCCAAAGTGAAAATAAATGAGGTGATTTAGTCATGATGACTATTATTCTGATTACCCTGGTGGCTTTCATTCTTGGTGTAGATGATGTAAGTACAAAATTTTTCAGAAGACCATTATTAATTGCACCAATTATAGGCTGGATACTTGGAGATCTTCAGGCAGGGCTTATTATTGGAGCTACACTTGAAATTATGTGGATGGGAATAGGCAATGTCGGAGCTTATATGGCACCGGATATTATTACCGGAACAATTATAAGTACTGCTCTAGCTATTATGAGTACAAGCAGTGTGGATACGGCAGTCGCAACTGCAATTACATTGGCAATACCGACGTCGTTACTTGCGCAACAACTGTTGGTAATGATACAGACAGTGAACGTATCTTTAAACGGATGGGCAAAACGTCTGGCTGAAAATGCAGATGTGAAAGGTACAGTCTGGCTAATATATCCCCCTGCTATTCTTACAGGAGCTGCCCGCGCGGTGCCGACTTTTGTTGCCCTATACTTTGGTGCAGGTGCTATTCAGACAGCTGTGGATGCCCTGCCGGAATTTGTTGTCGGTGGATTGGAAACAGCAGGTGCCATTATTCCTGCTGTAGGTATTGCTTTGTTGATGACGGCAATGATAAAGAAATTTGAGCTCTGGATGTTTTTGATACTTGGATTTGTATTCTCTGCTTATTTAGGACTTGAGATTTTACCTATGACACTTATTGCAATTGTATTTGGATTCTTTTATGAAATGATTAAGCGTAATTCTGAGAACGCAGCTAAAGATAGAAATACGCCGGCAAATACAGGTGAAGAGGAGTATGATTTATAATGGAACAAAACCTTACTAAGAAAGATCTTTGGAAATTGTTTATGCGTCTTAATACGATGCGTATTACATTAAATTATGAAACTCTTCAGGGTGTCGGTTTTATGCGTGCGATTGCCCCGGTACTTGAAAAAACATATACAGATAAAGAAGAGTTGTCTAAAGCAATGAAAAGACACGCGGCCTTTTATAATTCACATGTTAACGGGGATGCAGCAATTCTGGCGATTACAGCAGCTATGGAAGAATCCACCGGTCCGGACGAGAAAGAAGGGATCAGTGCTTTAAAAACGGGATTGATGGGTCCGCTTGCTGGACTTGGAGACAGTTTGATTAAATTCACATGGGTTCCAATTGTCGGAAGTATCGGTGCATCACTGGCATTTACCGGGAGTATTATTGGTCCAATATTAATGTTTATACTGTATAATATTGTGAATATGGGCTTAAGATATTTTGCGATTGTATACGGTTATAAAAAAGGTGTCAGCTTTCTGAATGATAATCAGGAAAATAATATTATACAGCGTATTTCGACAATGGCCAATGTGGTTGGTTTAATGGTTGTCGGAGCGATAATAGCCACGATAATCGATGTACAGACACCTCTTGAGATATCTGCAGGTTCAGATGAGGCTGCGGGTGAGGTAGGAGAGAATGTTATTTCTGTTCAAGAGATGCTGGATCAAATTATGCCTTCTGTTCTGAGTTTGGCTGTTACTGTGGCAGTATACTTAATTCTTAAGAAAACTAATGGAAGGCATGCAGCACTTATTATCATCATCATGATGGTATTAACTGTAGCGTTAACTTATTTTGGAATACTATAATATATAAAATTCAAACTCCGAACAGCAGAAATTACTGCTGTCCGGAGTCTTTTTCGGGATATTATCTATCCCCTGTTCACGGGAAGTGAGCAGCAGCGGAATGAACCGCCGGATTTAATAATCTCTGAAAAAGAAATTTCAATGACCTCATATCCGAGTGTACGCAGTTTTTCGTTAATTCGTCTGCTTTCAGGCATGCTGATGACTTTTTTGTCTCCGATGGATAATACATTCGGCCCCATCTGAAACTGTTCTTCTTCTGTAATTTCAATCAAATTATAGTGCCTTCTAAGTATGTCGAAAGATGTCTGGTCCATGCCGTCGGGATAAATCAGGGCATTGCGGTCTTCTAATATATTAAATACACAGTCCAGGTGCAGGATGACTAGAGAGAGATGGATGGGTGTCACTTCATGGTGGGGTAAGTGTGATTTTAATAATTCGAGAGAGCTTTCTTCGGTGCGTTCACTGATGCCGACCCAGACAAAATCGTTGTCGACGATGACGTCGCCGCCTTCAATATTTGAGTCTTCAAATGGAATGAAAGCGAGTCTGTTTTCATTCAGGCAGTCATTTAACAGTTCAGTTTCTCTTTTACGGATGGGATGATTCATGTTTGACAGGAAGAATTTGTCCTGAATGGCAAAACCGATGTCACGGGTAAAGACCTGTTCGTTTAAATCAGGGCTTGTGTTCAGATAGGTGACTTCAGCACCGTTATTTTTTAGGACATTAATAAAGTTCTTGTGTTCACGTATGGCAGTTTCTATATCAATATTAGTTTTAGCATAGTGGGACTGGGTTTCATTAATGATAGATGTAATTTTCATATAATCTGGCGGAGCTGCAATCACGTGGTTTAACGAATCGTATTCATTATTGCAGTGGACGGTGTGAATGTTTACATTATTGACTGTCATAGATTTTACCCCCATGTGTCCGGCATCAGCCGTGCACGAATATATTACGTATTATACGCACTATTCAGAAAAAATCTATTAATCAGAGCATTCTGAATAAATGTAAACGTAATCATATTATGAAAGGGTAGATTGAGGGCTGTTATTTACTGACTGAAGCAGCAGCTTGAAAATTAATTACATAAATGTACGGAAAAATGAGAAAATAAGTAAGTCTTCTACATTAATGATTGAAGGCTTATTTTTATTTGTTATTTCATAATCATGATATCTATATCGAATTTTCACCATACATAGTGAAAATCACATTATTGAAAACGCTTTATTTCAATATAGAATGAAGATATAGAGAGAAGGCACAAAATTCAAAAAAAGAAAGGGGATACTAAAGTGAAGGACGTTGCAATTTTAGTAATGACACACGGAGACTTTGGCAAGGCTGCAATTGAGAGTGCACAGCTGATTGTCGGCAAGCATGAAAATTACGAAACGATGTCGGTATTCGTAGTGGATCAGCTGGATGATTTGAAACAGGAGATGGAAGACAAGGCGGACAGCCTGGATACATCGAACGGTTTAATTGTTTTAACAGATATTGTCGGCGGGACACCGACGAACCTCGCAAGCCAGCTTCTGGTCAGAGAAAATGTGGTGATTGCTGCCGGAGTGAATCTGCCGGTTTTAATCGAAGTACTGGTCAACCGTCATCAATCGGTTGATGCACTTAAAGATTTAATAGAAACAGTATATGGACAGGGACTTTCAATCAGAACAATTAAAGATTTAGAGGGGGACGACGAAGATGATTTGCTTTAGCCGTATTGACGACCGTTTAATCCACGGTCAAGTCGTAACAACATGGGTTAATATGCACAGAATTGAACAGATTATTGTATTGAATGACAAAATTGCGAATGATGATACGCAGAAAAATATTTTGAAGATGGCAGCACCTTCCGGGATCAATGTCAGAGCTTTTCCGATTAAGAAATTCGGAGAAATTATTAAAAAGAATAAAATTACGCGCCGGACGATGCTTTTATTTACAACCAGTGAAGATGTGCTTGAAGCTGTTGAATGCGGAGTGCCCGTTGGTGATTTAAATGTAGGCGGCATGAGATACCGTGAAGGCAGAGAGAAACTTTCAAGAGCATTATCTGTGACTCCTGATGAGAGAGAAGCATTTAAGAAAATTCTTGATCATGGTATAAACGTAACGGTTCAAATGGTACCAAATGATGAAAAAGTGGATTTGAAGGGGATGATCTAAATGTTCACTGCATTATCAGTTGCGCTTTGGGCAGGGATTTGTGCGATTGACGATTTAGGACCTCAAATGATACGGAGACCGCTCCTGATTTCTACAGTTGTCGGATTAATTATGGGTGATTTACAGACCGGATTAATCATCGGTGCAACGCTTGAAGTTATGTGGATGGGTGTCGGGAATGTCGGGGCTTATTCAGCACCGGACATCATTTCGGGTTCGGCAATTGGAACAGCGCTTGGTATTTTATCGGGTGGAACGGCAACAGCAGTAGCACTTGCCGTACCGACATCTTTACTGGCGCAGCAGCTATTGATTTTATACCGTTCAGGTATTGTTTATCTGAATCCAATTGCTTTTAAAATCGCCGAAACAGGAGATTTCAAAAAAGTATTCAGGATTCAGTACATTCCAATGTTTCTCGCATTTCTTGTACGTGCCGTACCGACATTTTTAGCAATTTATTTTGGTGCAGGTGCGATTGACAGAGCAGTTGCGGCACTTCCTGACTCAGTAATGGACGGGCTGACAAATGCAGGGGCAATCATTCCGGCAGTCGGTATTGGTTTATTGATGATTATGATGATTAAAAAAGGTGAACTGTGGGTATTCCTGATCGCAGGTTTTGCGCTTGCTGTGTACCTCGATCTGGCAATTCTTCCGATTACACTGATCGCACTGCCGCTCGCCTTCCTTTATGATTTGAGTACGAAAGGGAACGTAATGAAAGAAGAACCTAAAGAATCTAAACCTGCAGAAGAGGAGGACTATGACCTATGACTGAATATAACGATGTACAGGACAGCGGCTCAGTAGATGTTAAAAAGGTTAGAAAAAGTGATTTAAACAAAGTGTTCTGGCGAATGCAGTTCATGAATATTACGAATAACTATCAGTCTATGCAGGCAATTGGATTTATGTCGAGTTTCGTTCCGGTTTTAAGCCGCTTATATGAGAATGAAACACATGAGCAGAGAGTGGAAGCCATGAAGCGCCACCTCGAGTTCTTTAACAGTCACGTGAATGCAGATGCTTTGATTCTCGGTGTTTCAGCAGCAGTTGAGGAAACAACTGATGAGGAAGAGAAAGAAACAGTGACTGCGATTAAAACAGGATTGATGGGTCCTCTTGCAGGTGTCGGTGACAGTCTGCTCAAGTTTACATGGCTGCCTATCTGCGGAAGTATCGGTGCATCACTCGCATTAAACGGCAGTGTGCTCGGACCGATTCTGATGTTTGTATTGTACAACACTGTAAACGTCGCAACAAAATACTACGGTATTCATATCGGGTATTCACAAGGTGTCGAAATGATTAAAGGTGCCGGCGGAAATATTCTTCAAAGAATAGCGAACATGGCGAATGTTGTCGGTTTAATGGTTATCGGGGCGCTGATTGCCACCATCGTAAATGTGAACATCGATGCCCAGATATCAGCAGGTGATAACGTAATTGAAATCCAGGAGATGCTTGATCAGGTTATGCCTGGTTTACTCAGTCTGTTGATTACATTCTTTGTCTACAAAATATTTAAGCGTACGAACGGCAAGCATGCACCACTGTTGATACTGGGTGTAATGGTAATTGTAATCTTATTAACCATGCTTGGTGTGTTAGGAGCGTAAACAATGAAAAACAGATATGAAGTAAGTCAGACGGAACCCGGTGTATTTTTATTGACAAGAAGCGGCACGGACGAAGTACAGATATATCTTAAAAAAGACAATGGTGACCATACACATTTACTCACTACAGATGAAAAAGAAGTATCTTTAAAGCTTGAAACTGACGGAAAGCGTCCGTACTTCCTCATCAAATCCGAGGACGGTGAATATACGACTGCGGAAAGAACCCTGCCGGTGGAAGGGATGAATAATTTCCGGGATATGGGCGGATATTTAACGGACGACGGAAAAAGAGTGAAGTGGGGGATGCTTTACCGGTCGGATCATATATACAATGCAACCGAGAAGGGCCTTGAGTATGTGAACGGGCTCGGACTCCACACCATCATTGATTACAGAAGTGACAATGAAATTGCGAAGTATCCAAATCCCGAAGTATCCGGTGATGCAAAGACATATCAATTGGATCCTTCGGCACATACTGCGGAGCTGTCGGCACAATTTTCATCATCTAAAAAGGATGAAGATTTAAATCTGGTTAATAAAGTGATTGAGCAGAAAGAGAATAATGCCCTGACCGATCATGCGGCAGTCATTATTGAACAGTACCGTACTTTCGCCAATAAAGAGCCTTCAAAGGAAGCATTTTCTAAAATGCTGAAGCTTGCCGCCGACCCTTCGGCACCTGCATTTCTGCAGCACTGCAGAGGCGGGAAAGACCGCACCGGTTTCGGTGCGATGCTCCTGCTCGGAATTTTAGGTGTGTCGAAAGAAGACCTGGTTGAGGATTATATGCTGACGGAAGAAAACAGACTGGAACGTAATGAATATAAAATGGCGCAGTACAGAAAACTGACCTCCGATCAGGTTGTGCTGGATCAGTTGTTTTCATTCATAGATACGCGTTCTGAGTTTTTAGAGGCCTCAATTGATACGATTGTTGAAGCATATGGTTCGATTGAAGACTATGTTGTCAGAGAACTTAATGTGACTGAAGAAGAAATCAGTTCCATGAAAAAGATGTATTTAGTATAATTGAATAAAATAAGGAGGATGGTGACGATGAATTTGGACCTGTCGAAACGTTTAAAGTTTCTAGATGACAAACCCAGACAAAAGGCACTGTTCCTCCTTCTTTTGCGTTCAGAACAGTATATTACAAGCCGGGATCTGGCGGCGGAGCTGAAAGTCACATCGAGAACGATTAAGAATGATATTCAAAATCTGAAAAATGAACTGTCGCAGATAGAGATATCAGTGACTTCAAAACCGGCTCTCGGGTATAAACTTGAAGTATCGTCTACAGATCTTGAAAATCATATCAAAGAATATTTTCAAATCTACCAGCCGACAACGATTGATAACGAATTTGATAACCGCGTACATTACATATTAAGAAGAATGCTGTCGTCGGATGTATCTGTGAAAATTGAATTTCTCCAGAATGAGCTGAATGTGGGCTATGCTTTAAATAAAGAGATGCAGAGAGTGAAAGAGCTGCTCGGGGACTATGATCTTTATCTTGTATCAAAACCGTACCACGGTATGGAGATTAAGGGCAGCAGATTTAAGAAAATCATGCTGACCATCAGGGTGTACAGGCATTTCGACAAGCATACCCGGAATGATTTTATGATTAAAAGGTATAATTCGCTGTTTTTATGTGATACTGATGAGCGGACCGGCATCAGGCAGACATTTTATAAAGAAGTGATGCAGTCGAGAATTGTGTTTTCGGATATTAATGCGGAACGCTTCATCATTTACTTAATCTATTTCAGAAACCAGGTATTAAACGGCAGCGGAAAGAATATCGATTTCGAACTGCCGGTGCTGGATTTTGATGAAAAGATGACTGATGAGTATGAATTGGTTTATAAAATTGTGCATCAGCTGAATGAGAATTTTAAGGGTTTTAACTTTGACAGAGAAATCATCCGTTTTCTGACACTGATTGCTGTCATCAGTACAGATTTATACCGTTATAAAGATTGTGTGGAAGAAAATTATGATACATTGGTTCCGCTGTCGTCGGAAATCCGCGGGTTTATACTGGCAGAACTCTCATCGTATCTTCAAATTGACGCGTTCCACAGTGCTGTATGCCATAAAGATCTTTTAAAAATCATTATTCCCATCAGTATGAAAGTGAAACTCGGGGTGTCGGACTGTGTGGATCTGGGCTATGAAAATGTCACGAATAAAGAATACCCGTTACTGCGTCATTTCATGGAAAAAATATATTATAAAGTCTACAGACAGTACGGATATAAATTCTCAAAAAGAGAGGCACATATTATATTCGGGACAGTACTGTGGATGTTGAACAGAATTGAGCTTGATCACAGGAAGCTGAGACTTGCAATCATTGCGGTAGACGGCCGACTAAGCACGCAGCAGCTGAAGTTTAATTTGAACCATCATTTTTCGGATTATATTGAACGCATTGAGACCAAGGTGCTGTATGAACTGGACTCGGAGGACTCTGTAAAATATGATTACTACTTATGTTCAAATTACGGTAAAAATATGAACATTCAGCACAAGCCGATTTATTTTGCGAAAGAAGGCATGACGGAACTGGAATATGTAGATTCTCTGAGCCATATTTTTACGGACAGTTTTGACTACGATAAAAAACTGCCGGAGATTCATTATGAAGAAATTGATTCCAAATACCGCTTCTCAGAATTTCCGGCGGAAAAGATACTTCTGCGGGGAATTGATTATGAGTATATTCATGTCCCGGGGGATATGAATATTCATTTTTATATTAATTTCAGAAGTGACACAGAGCAGTTTAAAATTTATTCCTACCCTGCGAACAGTGCATTAAATATGAATATCCGCGAGTGTTACATCGTCATTAATCTGAATATTGAAGGTGACAGACAGAAGCTCAGAATGTTTCTGAATGTCATAGACCACCTGTTATCAAATAAAGAGATTATAAATGATTTGTGTACATCTGAACAGAACAGTTACAGCATGCTGCTCTCAAAATAATCCGGGAGCACATCAATATTCCTCAGCTCCCGGAAATTTATTTACAGATATTCTGATGTTTTTGTAGCTGAGTCTTTAAAATTTGAAATGTTCCCTGCATACACAATGGAACCGCCATTGTCCCCGCCTCCCGGGCCGAGTTCAACAATATAATCCGCCTGTCTGATTACATCAGTGTTATGCTCGATGAAGAAAAAAGTGTTTCCTGCATCAATCAACTGATGAATTAATTCCATAAAATGAAATACATCAATTTTATGCATACCTACTGTAGGTTCATCTAATATAAACAGAACATTTCGGCCGCTCTCTTTTGAAATCACACGTGTGAGACGCAGTCTCTGCATCTCCCCGCCGGATAATGTATCTGTCGTCTGGCCGAGAGTGATATAGCCGAGATTGGTTTTTGATAGAAGCTGAAGCGGTTCTGCATTCAGCTGATGTTTATGAAAGAATTTTAATGCTTCTTCAATGGAAAAGTTTAAAACATCTGATATTGAATTTCCATCAACTTTTACATCCAGGATTTGGCTTTTATATCTGCTGCCGAAGCAGGAGCTGCACTGCAGCTGTATATTTTCAAAAAACAGCTGATTGTTTTCAATTTCTCCAAGCCCCTGACATTCCGGACATCTCCCGCTGCCTGAATTGAATGAGAAGTCTGAAGCAGTAAATGGCGCGTTTAATTGACGGGCTTTTTTGGCAAAAAGTTTTCTAATATCATCAAAGACGTCGAGATAGGTCGCAACAATTGATCGTTTATTTCTGACCGGCCTCGTCTGGGTGATTAACGCAAGGTCTTTAAAGGGTGTCTTCCATTCTATGAAGCGGTTATCTTTTAATTGACTCTCTGCAATTTCCTTAAATAAAAGACTGGATTTTCCAGATCCGGATACGCCGGTGATGACAGAGAGACAATGGGCAGGCAGAGACAGTGATATTTCTTTTAAATTATGTTTTTCAGCCCCGTGCACCTGTACTGCTTCAATATCAGTAGGTCTGTTACAGGATGTCCGGTGATATGAAGGAAGAAGAGAGCGGGTGAACAGTGATTCGGGATTTCCTGAAATCTCTTCGTATGTGCCTGATGATAAAATTTCTCCACCGTACATACCGGATTTCGGACCGATTTCAACGATAAAATCTGCCGACCGAATGAAGGTGTCATCGTGTTCAATGACAATCACTGTATTTTTCCTGTTTTTAATTTCTTCAATCATCGACATTAACCCCTCAGTGTCCGAGGGGTGGAGCCCTGCAGTAGGTTCATCAAGAATAATGATTAACTCAGTCATTTTTGAATCGAGTACTGCTGCGAGTTTAATCCGTTGTGCCTCTCCACCTGACAGTGTTGAGTACTGGCGGTCTAAAGATAAGTAATCGAGGCCGAGTTTTGATATCCGTTTTGTTTTAGTCTCTATATCCAAAAGGTAATCTTTAACTAATTCTCCGGGAGTTCCGCCGGATAATTTAATCTGTTCAGCCCATTCGTAAACATACTTCAGGCTTTTTTCAGAAATATATGGAAGTGTGTATCCATGTACAGTTGCTGCACGGCTGACAGGATTTAATTTTTCTCCTGAGCAGTCCGGACATGTATCTTCTTTGACGTAGTCGGAGAGGTTGTCTGGAATACTTTTTGCTTCAGCAATTTTTATCCATATTTTTGGTTCGACACCATCATATTTTCCATCTGCCACTTTCGAAGGCAGTTTTGTTCTTTCTTCCTCAGTAATGTAGGAGGAGTGAATACCATGCCGAAACACATCAAACTGGTTATCATTGAAGTTTTCTAAAGTCATATTTTCAGGCACAGGGATGTTGAGGTGTTTCAGAAGAGCATGGAATGATTTCATTTGATAGTCTGCATAGTTTTTTGCCATATACGGACACCGCCTTCAGTAATCTGACGGTCTTTTCTGTACAGAGAGTCAGTAATTGTAAGCGACTTTCCCATTCCTTTACAGGTCGGGCACGCCCCTGCTTCAGAATTAAAAGAGAAGTGTGAGCGTGTTAGTTTTTTCATCCTGAAATCACAATCCGGACAGTACATATAGACTTTAAATTCTCCATTGATTTTTTCTGTTTCTTCTCTGCTTTCATGTGCTGAAATCAGGGAACTGCAATTCGGGCAGCGGCGCTGATGGAGTTTTTCGAATATCATTCTTAAATCTGTGTAAATATCTGTTTTTGTGCCGAGTGTGGATCTCGGATTATGATTTCTGTCTTCCTGGTCAATCAAAATGGATGGGGAAAGATTTTTGACTTCATCTACTTTAGGTTTTGGAATTCCCTGATAGTTCATTGTTTCAAGATACTGTCTTTGTGATTCAATATAAATGACATCTTTCAGGAGTGTCGTTTTTCCTGACCCTGACAAGCCTGTAATTACTGTGAGTTTATTTCGGGGTATACTCACATTGATATTTTTCAAGTTTTTTTCATAAGCATTGTTAATTTCGATATTCATCTAATCACCTCAATCCAATAGTAACAGATTGAAGCAATATTCTATTTTGAACGGTAAAAGTGTTGATATTCAGGGATTTGGGTTAGAATAAAGTGAACTAAGGACTTTAATGTTTAATATAAAGGTTGAGATCACTTGGAATATACAATGAATGAAATGGTTAAATATATTGGTGTGAGTAATACCACTTTAAAAAGGTATGAGAAAAACGGTCTGATTCCCCCTGTATCTTATACACAGGGCAAGCACAGAAGATATGATGATATACATTTAAGTGCATTCAAGACGGTTAGAAAGCTGATGCAGGGGTTCGATGTTTCTGCTGTATATCAATTGATGTTTTATGCCGGAAAGAAAGAGTTTACAGAAGCGCACTGGATTATTGCATCTGCAGCTGAGGAACTCGTACAAAAGAAGAAGACGCTTGAAGTCCATAAGGATTTCATTTTAAATTTTCCGGAAAAAACAATCAGGCAGAAAAATATGCGTATTGGAGAACTGGCGGCATATGCGGGTATTGAATCCTCGACGATAAGGTACTGGGAAGAAAGAGGATTAATAAGAAGTGAACGGGAAGCTGGCAGCGGATATCGTCTCTTTGACAAAGATGAAGTCAGGAAGACGATTATAGTATCGTTACTGAGAAAAAGTGTGTACAAAATTGAAGAGATTAAAAAGATTATGAGCACATTAGACAGTGAGAATCTCACCAGTATTAAAAATCATTATACAGCCGTCAACAGAGAACTGGATATTCATCTTAAAAGACAGCTTGAGGGTGTTTCTCTGTACATGAAATACTGTGCTGACATCAGCAGCGGCAAATTTTAATCGTTCTTTGGTTTAGGCAGATTCATACAGGGGAAAAGTAACCAAAAGCACTTTATTTTAGAGAATACGGCGCTTTTAAATATGATTTGGAGGTATCATTCAGATGAGTATTGAAAAAGATATAAAGAGAATGCAGTCCAAATATGATGAAACGGGTATATTAACGGTTTATCTGAACACAGATGTCAGTGACGGAGAAGGTTCGAAGTGGAAACTTCATTTGAAGAACGGCTTGAAGGATTTAAAGGCGTATACTAAAGTTTCTGATGATGAAGAATCACGGATATTAAAAAAGCTGCTCGATAAAGCAGAAGGCATGATTAATGATTCACAGCGGGAGATGAAAAAAGGTCTGATGCTGGTGGAATCGGCTGACGAGGAAATTTCTGAGATGCGGTTTCTTCAGGTCCCTGTCGGAAATGAATTTCACTGGGAAAAGCAGGTTTCGACGAGTCAGCTCGAACAGCTGCGCTTAAGATATCCTTCAGCGGGGATTGTAGTTGCCCAGCAGACAGAAATTCTGTTTATCGAATCGGCTCTTGGTGAAGTGAAGGATGAAATCCGCTACATTTGGGATTCTGAAAATGAAGACTGGGTGAACTACCAGAAAGATGCCCCTTCATTCGCAGCAGATACGAGTGAGGATAAATTTGAGAGACGGTTTGATGAGAACAGATACCGCTGGTACAAGCGTCTTGTCCCTGTTATTACCCGGGAAATAAAGAACCGTTCGCTAGACGGTATATATATTGTCGGCAGTAAAGAAGTTGCGGGTGACTTGGAGGATAACTTTGACTCCGGTCATGTGAAAGGAACCATCACAAAGAATTTAGGCAACCTGCCGAGTCATCAAATACTCAGTGAAGTATATGATGCACTGTAACAATAAGTAAAAGCGCCTTTTTCAGGCGCTTTTATATTTTCATTCTTAAAATTTTCTGAGTGCCTTTTGCACCATCAAATGTGCGCCTGGTATCATGAAAACCGCAGTCCTGATAAAGATTCACAGCAGGCGTGTTTTTCAAGTTCACACCGAGAATGACTTCATGAATACCGGAATAGTTTTCCTGTACAAATGCTTTTAGAAGTTCGAGACTTTTTCTCGCATAACCTTTCCTCAGATGACGTGAATCTGTTGAAAAGCTTCTCAGGAGCAGGCTGTCTTTTTGGTCTGTGTATGTGTATTTATCATCACCGCCGTCGAGGACAAAGAATGTAACGAGGACATCAGATTCGATACACAGCACGGGATTGTATTTATCCTGTAGAGTGGCAATTTTCACCGCTTCTTCAGGCAGCCCTGTATATGTATCATCTTCTACATAGTAATTTTCAATCATCGATTCATGTGATGAATTATATTCAACGAGCTTCATTTGGAATCTCCTTATACTGTATTACTGCCGTATCTTACAGGCAGATGATTAATTGTATTATAATAGAAAATAAAAAGCAGGTGAAGAATGTGAAATATATTGTGTTTTTACGTGGTGTCATGCCTACAGGAAAAAATAAACTTAAAATGGCGGATTTAAGGGACCTTTTGAACCGTGAAGGGTACCATAATGTTGAAACTTATATACAGAGCGGTAACGTAATCCTCGATTCAGATAAAGATTATGATGCAGTCGGCAGACATATTCATCAGGCAGTGAAAGAACAGCTGGGGCCTGAACTGCCGGTTGTTGTAAAGACAGTCGAAGAGGTACAGGCAATCGTTGATGAAAATCCATACAAGGATGAAAAGTACAACAACAGTGTGTCATTTTGTACAATGTATCAGGAATCGTTCGATGAAGACCTGAAACAGGCAGTGGAAGATCTCGATTATAAAGATGAATATATTGAGTTCGGCCGGCATGCATTGTTTTATTATCTGCCGAACGGTGCCCACCGTTCTAAAATCACAAATAATCTTCTCGAAAGAAAACTTAAGACGGCACTAACGAGCCGTAATCAGAATACGATGGAGAAGGTACTGAAAAAAGCACTGGGTCAATAATGGTTATTTTAAGCGAATATCCCAAGCCATAAGGCAGTAATCATGGCAGAGAGGAGCAGTTTTTTCTCAACCGCAGTCACTTCAGTGACGTCCTCAACATCCACTCTCAGAATGAGATAAATGCTGTAAATAATAATACCCATTGTGACGACACCGGCAGCTGGACGGGTAAATAAAATCCACAATACCACAGCAGCGGCAGTGACGAGATACAAAACTGCCGGTATTCGTGTGGCACTGATGCCGAACTTTGAAGCAAAGAAGACGACACTGGTCCGCTTCTCAGGGAGCGCTTTTTTATCTGCTTCGATATCAGGGATATGGTGGACCATAACCCATGCCATGCACCACAAAGCATTGACTAAGGCATTCTGAAAGCCCCATAAAGGAATGGAGTCGAGCATTATCCACGGTGCTGCAAGACCGAGTATGAAGAGGGATGGAAATAAGCTCAGCCACTCTCCCGCAAAAGGCTTATATGAGAGCATGAACGGCTTGCCGGAGTAGGAAAATGCCCCCCAGATACCAACTAAAATTAAGACTGTTAATTCATACCTGCCGAGGACTGCAAGCACTGAACCTGCAGCAAGCAGGATGGCAGTGAGTATCCAGCCGGTCCGTTTTAAAGTGCCGGCGGACAGTGTGCCTGTCTGTATTACCCGGCTGCCTCCGGATAATAGTGCAGGACTGTGTGCATCTGTCCCGGATTCGAAATCGGTAATGTCATTAAAAATATGGGTCAGCAGTCCGTGAATCAAAAATGCCCCTGTAGTCAGCAGTATTAGAAGCAGAATCAGGCTGATTAAAGAAAATGAATAACCGAATACAAGCGGCAGCCATGTTGACAGTATGGCTGCTACACTTGAACTGACAACCGCAACGACTCTCAACAGCATGCCGAAGCCTTTCAGGCTGAGTGTGTCTTCGTTCATATTATTCGCCCCTTAACATTCATATTCCCCTAATTATAAGTGTAATAAGTAATGACTGCAAACAGCCTTTTTAGTATGAAGGTGAGTATAAGGACTCAAACGCTGTTAATTGTCTGATAATTAATGAAGCGGCTTCTTTTATTGATTCGGCCGGATAGGGCAGTGTACGTGTCGTTTCTAATATATTCTGATAGAGCTGTGTTTTATTCCAATGATTTATCTCGAGTACATGTCTGTATTTTTCTATAGTGTAGTGATCCAGAATGTCAGGGTCTCCGGTGTTTGTATGTCCGTTCCGTGTGACGGACTCCAAAATAATCAGTACTGAAAAATGGTTTAAATGAAATACATATTGAGCGTTATCTTTCAGAGTATCTCTATAAAAATTAGATAACAGTAAATGGGATTTTACTGCTTCATATTTGTTGGACTTCTTCATACCGGACCGGATATTTTCATTTAACACAGCTGTAATGACAGCCTCCGGATGGAGTGTCTGGTGATTGACGTAATACTGGTATGCTTCCTGGACGGTGATGTGTCCGTTAAAATGAAAATAATTAATGAATGATGTGTTTTTGAAATGCTGCTCAAAATCTTTTGTAACCAGGTAGACACCTTTTAAGTCAAGGTCATGAAAATCGATAATATCCGAATGTTCAACGATTCTTGAAATCAGTACCTGTTTTCTGCCGGATATTTTGATGCCTGACTTTCGGAGCACATCTTTAAGTTTCACAACTGTCAGTTTCGACAGTGTCACAGCGGGTGTGGTATCTTCATAAATTACATTTTTATTCAGGAGCTGATTAAATAATGTTTTCCCATCTATGCCGTACTGTTTACGCCAAAAATCATATTGATCAACGTCATCGATTGTTCTTCCGTTAATATAGTGCAGGTAAAGGACTTCTACAGCATTCAACATGATTTTCACCTCCGGTAAACATCAATTTAATCGAACGTATGTTTGTGATAATTATACAATATACTGTCATCTGTGTCATCAGATACACTAAAGAGCCGTACGAATGTACGACTCTTTAGTATTTCAGCCTGTTATTTTTCTTTAATTTCAACAAAATATTTGAAATTAGTAATAATCATAATGATTCCCAGTACAAGAATGCTGAAAATCTGTGATTCCCCCGTCAGAACGGAGTAGGCAATCAGTACAAAAACAGCGATAAATAGACTGATTTGTGTGGTTGAAGAAGTCTTATACAGGGCATTCAGCATAATATGACGTTCACCTTCATCGGAAGCGGCGAGTAGTTTATCGGCATAATTTTTACTGTCGGCACTGGGCAGCTGTCGTTCCGGATAAAGTTTTTTCACAAGCCTGGTTGTTTTAACCAGGAAGCTAAGAGAGATAAAATAGACGGCTGCTGAGAAAATAAACAGGAAAATATTAAAGTATGGAATAAGAACTACTGGTATTGCGAGTGAGATGAGTGACAGTACAAAACCGACCATACTGTAGATTTGAATTTCATTATGTTTGTTGTAGCGGTATTTATCATATGAATCTTCATCCATATACATACTGTAGTCTTCAGCGACAGTCATTAATCTGCGGTACTGCGTGATACCGGTGATAATCATTACGGATGCAATGATGCAGGCAGCGATACCGACCCACATATAAAAAGAATCGGTTGAAACATCTCCGCCGATATTTCCCGCGATAATGAATAATAAAAGACCAATGGCAGCACTTATGATGAAATACAAGGTGCCTATTAAACGTTTCTTCATCTATAATTCCTCCTCATCAAATATGAAAATATTTTCAATCGGCTCATTGAAGATACGCGCCATACGTTTTGCGATTAACAGGGACGGGATATATTCTTCCCGTTCAATCAAGCTGATCGTCTGGCGTGATACTTTTGCTCTTTTTGCGAGTTCTGTCTGGTTCAAGCCCTCCCGGGCACGGAGTTCTCTAAGTCTTGTCTTCACGTTGACTGCCCCCTGGTGAATCATTGATTTTCGTGATGCCGAAAATGAGTGGAATTAGTGCGCCGGTCAGAAACATCATGTCTATAGAAAAGCCGATAATGATAAATGTTAAAAACATGGTCAGCATGACAAAATCTATTTTATATCTGCCGAATTTCATTTTAAAAACCTCCTGAATTTAAAGTGGGTGCCGGATACAGATATTTATTACGTCACTTTCTCTTTCGCTTTTTTATATACTTCATCCGGGAAGCCGTGGAGCCGGAGCAGCTCTATCGCATTAGTAGTGGATGCGGCACCGGGCTTTAATGTATAGTCAAAGTAAATCTCATCGTCTTCCATTTGTTCGCTGAAATGATAGAAATCAAATCTGCCTTTCAACAGTTTGGTCAGTTCCATATCGTGCGTCGCCGCGAGTACAAATACATTGGGTTTTTTATTCAGGTATTCAAGAAAACTTTCAGCTGCAGCGACTCTTTCCACAGTATTAGTGCCTTTAAAAATTTCATCTATAATACAGTAGATATTACCGTCAAAATCTTCAATTTCATCGACAATCCGCTTCAGTGATTTCACTTCACTGATAAAGTAACTGTCACCTTCAATGACGCTGTCAGAGATATCCATCGATGAGATGACCATCCCTTTTTTATAATTAAAAGCAGTACTTGTGGTTGTATTCAGCCCGTTCCCTGTAATGATGTTGAGTGCAACTGATCTCATGAACGTTGATTTTCCGGATGCATTTGAGCCGGTTAATAAAATATCCTTCGAATATTTAAAGTCATTCGGAACAGGACGGGTCAGAAGCGGGTGATATAAGCCTTTAGTATTAATGGTCTCTTCAGTATTCTCCCCGGGGTGCGAATATGTTCCGGTGGATTCCCGCCATAAGGCGGTACTGTAATTCACATCAAGTGCGGCAGTATAATGCCAGCATTTCCGGTACAATTCCTGATGCTTCCTTAAGTCTCTGATAACCATGTGATACATATGGTAGTCAATCATGAATAGAGACTTTAAAGTGATGAACAGTTGGACTGTCATATTCAATTCACCTACGTGGTCATCGCTGACAAATAAAGGTCCCAGATATGAAAGCTTCTTAAATGCGGGATGTCTTAATTCAGCGTTCATCTTTCCTGCTGTATCAATAATCATCATGCTGTAAAAAATATCGTCATACTCTCTTGAAGTGCTGTTTTTATGTTTATGAGACATGTAGATGTTTACGGCGAGCCCGGTAAGAAAACCAATGACAGCAGCGAAAGGGCTGATGATAAACAGTGGAATACTCAGGACAGGCAGAAATGATGTAAATATAAAGAACGGATTGTAATTCTCTTCCGACTTAGACTGATACATATATTTACTTGTGTTCGAGTTTCTTGATTTGGACAGTTTCGCAAGCTGATATGAGACACCTTCACGGTATGTCCGGTCCGTTTTAAATTTTTCTACCTGTGATTCGTCCACAACATCAAAATCATTTGAGTTTCTCAGTGACGAGTAGAGGAGTTCCTGACCGATTGTAGTGAAACAGTAGTCGATACGCCGGAACAAATCATCAAGGTCCATATCTTTCCATGTCACATCATCAACAATATACCGCTGATCTGTATCTTCATAAGTCATTTGATTGACGAAATAGTTATAGTGCTTTTCGTAAAGAACATCTGAATCATTGAGTGATTCACGCTTGTTCCATAATAATTTAATTTTTTTCTTCAGCTTGTGTCTTTCATATATTCTAAATGAAACAGTGAGTACCACAGAAGCACCTAAAACAGAAAGTATGATGTATAGAAGTGTCATGTTGAAAATCCTTTCGCATAATATATTGATTTGATTACCGCCGGGGTGGAATGTAAGATGCTATTTTTTCTCTTCAAAAAAGTATATTAAAAAGCCGCTGGCAAAAACACCTAGTACAGCTGTCCAGAAAATAACAGACATTTAAACCACCTTTCTTTTTAATAAAGTAACACATAATAGTCATTATGACAAATATAATTGTCAAAAAGGTGTGTTTTGTTGTCAAAAATAACGATGCAGAAAAATGCCGTACGGAAAACCGCACGGCACGTTACATGTATTCTGTTAGTATTGGATCTCTTTATGCAGCATCAATGAGTCTGTTGACGGATACAACCAGTGCTTCTACAGACGCCTGCATGATATCTTCGTGGATACCTGCACCCCAGTAGATAGTACCGTTGTTTGAAATTCCGACCTGTGCACATGCTTCTGCGGAAGTTTCTTTTCCGAGAGACTGCTGTTCATAAATTTCGATTTCAAAATCAACATCGAATTGTGAAGTCAGGGCATTGCTGACGGCATCCAGACTTCCGCCGCCGGAACCTTTAATCTTTTGTTCCTTACCGTCAATTTTCACAATAAGCTTCACTTCATACGTATCTTTCTTAGAAAATTTATAATCAATGAGTTCGACATGTGGAGAATAATCAACATAGTTATCTATGAATACGTCATAAATTTCCTGGGCTGAAAGCTCTCTATTTGTCTGGTCGGATACTTTTTTCGTAGCATATCCCATTGCCTCATTCATCTTATAAGGCAGCTTGATGCCGTAGTTGGTATCGAGAATATAACCGATTCCGCCTTTACCGGACTGGCTGTTTATACGGATAACGTCTGTCTGATAGTTTCTGCCGAGGTCAACCGGATCTACTGGAATGTAAGGCACATCCCATTTCTCCTTGTTGTGATCTTTTCTGTACTGCATCCCTTTTGAAATCGCATCCTGATGGGAGCCTGAGAACGCTGTAAATACAAGGTCTCCGGAGTACGGCTGTCTGTCATGAACACGTGTTCTTGTCAGAGACTCATATTTTGAACGGATTTCATTTAAGTTGCTGAAGTTGAGCTTAGGATCAAAGCCTTGTGAGTACATGTTCATCGCAAGTGTCACAAGGTCCACATTTCCTGTACGCTCACCAATACCGAAGAGCGTGCCTTCTACACGATCCGCACCGGCAAGCACACCGAATTCTGCATCACTGACGCCGCTTCCGCGGTCATTGTGCGGATGGATGGACAGTGTCACACTGTCTCTGTATTTTAAATTTTTATGGATGTATTCAATCTGGTTCGCAAAAATGTGCGGCATAGAGCTCTGTACTGTCGTTGGAATATTAATGATGGCCTTATGATCTTCAGTCGGCTGCCAGATATCAAGTACGCCGTTACATACATCAAGCGCGTATTCGACTTCCGTCCCTTGAAAACTTTCAGGACTGTACTGGTAGTAAATATCACTGTCAGATGCATCCGCGAGCTCTTTGACTAGTCTTGCACCGTTTAAGGCAATCTCTTTAATTTCATCTTTGGATTTTCTGAAGACCTGTCTGCGCTGTGCTTCAGAAGTTGAGTTATATACATGGACGATGGCTTTATTAACACCCTCCAGTGATTCAAATGTACGGCGGATAATGTGTTCTCTTGCCTGAGTGATGACCATGATTGTCACATCATCAGGAATCATTTCTTTTTCAATCAGTGTCCGCAGCAGGTTGAATTCTGTATCCGAAGCAGCAGGGAAGGCAACCTCTATTTGTTTAAAGCCGACATCAACTAACAGCTGGAACATTTTTAATTTCTCTTCCAGATTCATCGGGATCGGCAGCGCCTGATTTCCATCTCTTAAATCAACACTGCACCAAAACGGTGCTTCCTCCAATGTTTCTTTTTTGACCCAGTCATAAGTCATTTCAGGCGGCAGATAATACTGTTTTTGATATTTTTCATGATTAAACATAAAATAATTCCTCCTCTTGAATTGAATAAAAAAAGCCTCCCGTCTCCAGCAGTTTCCTGCTTCTGGAGACGAAAGACTATCTAACGCGGTACCACTCCGATTTCACGACAACTAAAGTTATCGTGCTCTCAAAATGTACAGACCAATGGCTGCACAATCCCTGTAACGGTGGTATCCGTCCTTAACTACACAGCTGAACTTTTCATTAAGGATGTTAAAAGGTGAGTTCTCTGTAAATATACGGCTGCTTTTCATCGGCCAGCAGCTTTCTGGAACGTACATTTATAAATACTACTCCTTTTAATCACATCTTATCATTCATAATATTTTCATTATATCAGTAAAATACAGAATGTACAGAAATGTTTGTAAATAAATTAATGAAAGTACCGTTTTTGAAAAGAAAGTGTTTTTACATAAAAAATAAAAGCGGGTAAAATTAAATTATGACTATAAAAATTGGCAATAGTTTCAAAATATAAAGTTAAATAAAACTTGTCATAACAACTATAAGCGATTTAAAATAGATTAAGCGCTTAATTATGAGGTGATATAATGGCTACAATTTATGATGTTGCACAAAAATCAAATGTTTCAATTGCAACAGTATCAAAAGTAATAAATAACAAGGGAGGAGTCGGTGAAAAAACCAGAAAAAGAGTACTGGAAGCCATGGCAGAGCTGGATTATCATCCAAACTTGGCTGCTTCTGTATTAATGGGGAAAAATACTAAAACAATTGGTTTGTTAATACCGGATCTTGCAAATCCATATTTTTCAGAGATTGCAAAAAGTATTGAAGACAGGGCACACAATTACGGCTACAATATTATTATTTGCAGTACAGAATATATATATCAGAAAGAACGAAAATATATTTCACTTTTAAAACAAAAAAATGTGGATGGTTTTATATTTGTTTCAGGGTTCGAAAACTCCGAACAAATTTCTAAACTTTTAGAAGAGAAATTTCCGTTGATTGCGGTAACAAGAGATTTCCCTATGCTGACAATTAACTCTGTAGGTGTCGATAACTATAGAGGCGGCTACCAGGCGGGGCATCATTTTATACAAAACGGACATGAAAACATCCTTATTATAGGTTATGACGTATGGAGTAACAGAGAACGTATCAGAGGTTTCAAAGATGCACTTTCTGATTCAGGGAGAGAGTATAACCTACATTCTCATATCATGGATCAGATTGAAGGAGATCATTATGAAAACGGCTATACAGGCATACAACAGGGGATGGAGAAGGATATGAATATTACAGCTGTTTTCGCTGGAAATGACTTGTTGGCGGTAGGGGCTGTCAGAGGCCTGAAGGAACTGAGTCTGTCTGTTCCGGAAGATGTATCCATCATAGGTTTTGATAATTCTAAAATTACCAGGGTAATTGATCCGCCACTGACGACGATTGCACAACCTATTCAGGAACTTGGAGAAAAAGTAATGGATATGATAATAGAAAATATCCAGAATAAAGACATGAGAAAGAGAAAGGAAGTTTTACTTCCCGAGCTTGTGGTGCGGGAATCGGTCTTTGACAGAACTATAGAAAATAAATAAAATTTCAAAATAGTATTGACATTAATTAGACACAAATATAGAATGGGTTTTAAGTAAAGCGCTTAACTTTTTGATAATTCAAATATATGTTTTCTTAAAAGGAGGATCTGATGTATTCATTGATTAAAGAGAAGCAGGGTGTCGGACACTTGAAATTATATCCTGCAGAAACACCACAAGTGAGTAAAGACGAAGTGCTGGTGAAAGTTGAGTACTGCGGGATTTGCGGGACAGATTTACATATACTGCATGATACTTTTCCGTATAATCCTCCGGTGATTATAGGACATGAATTTTCAGGTGTAATTGTTGATAAAGGTGAAAATGTAAGTTCATTGTTAAATGTTGGAGATAGTGTCGCGGTGCAAGGTTCTACTAAAAAAACATGCGGTCACTGTATTTATTGTAAAACAGGAAATTACATGCTGTGCAGTGAGCGTTTAGGTATGGGTCATGGAGTTAACGGCGGGTTTACGAAATATGTCAATGTACGCGAAGACATGATTTATAAGGCAGGGGACTCTGCTAATCTTCAAAAACTTGCACTTGCAGAACCACTGGCCTGTGCGGTTCAGGCTGTTGAAGAATTCGTGAATATTCACAGCAGCGACACAGTGCTGGTATCCGGACCGGGACCTATTGGATTACTTTGTACAGCAATATTAAAAAATAAAGGATGCACAGTTATTTTTGCAGGAACATCTGCCGATGAAAAAAGGCTGGAAATAGCTGAACAATTGGGCAGTGACTATGTAGTGGATATCTCAAAGACAAATTTGGAAGCGCTTGTAAAAGAAGTGACTGATCATGGTGTTGATGCAGCATTTGAATGTGCAGGACATCCCTCATCGGTTTCAACATGTATCAATTGCTTAAAACCGAAAGGTAACCTTCTTCAAGTAGGTATTACAAGCGGTGACATAAAATTAGACTACAGTAAAATTGTTTTGAAGAATCTTGCCATCTACGGATCACTTGCACACTCTATGACATCATGGGAGAAAGCTTTGAAGTTTATAGAAAAAGATTCCTTAAGTCTCGACCCTATTATCACCCATGTTCTGCCTTTGGAAGACTGGGAGGACGGCTTTAATTTATGTGAATCCAAAAATTGCGGCAAGGTGTTGTTGAAACCTTGAAATATTTAAGGGGGAATAATAATCGAAAATCGAGTTGCAGTATTGCATGATATCAGTGAAGTTTCAGTAGAAGACAGAGAAGTACCGTCGATTTCTGCTGAGGAGGTTCTTATCGAGGTGAAGGCTGTCGGTGTCTGCGGGTCGGATGTTCACTACTATAATCACGGCCGTATCGGTCGAAGAGTCGTGAAGTATCCGCATGTACAAGGTCATGAATGTGCTGGAGTAGTTATTGATATAGGCGAAGACGTAAAAAATTTAAAACCAGGCGACCGGGTAGTGGTGGAACCGGGGATTGCATGTGGTGAATGTGATTTTTGTAAAAAAGGTAAATACAACCTTTGTGATGAAATGGTTTTTATATCAACACCGCCACATCAAGGGGCATTCGCAAAATATATATCCCATAAATCAAGTTTTGTTCATAAAATTCCAGACGAATTGGATTTTACGACAGCGTCACTTGCAGAACCACTGGCTGTAGGAATACACGTTATGAACAGAGCTGAAGTGAAACCTGACGATACCATTGTCATTGTTGGAATGGGACCGGTTGGATTATTAATGGTAATAGCAGCAAGAGCATACGGAATTAAAAATATATTAGTATTTGATGTCGAGGACTTTCGATTGAAGATTGCGGAGAGTCTGGGTGCCGCCCGGACATTTAATGCAAAGGATGGAAGTGTAAAGGAACAGATTACATCGACGGGATTTGAAAGCGCTAACATATTTATTGATACCTCAGGCAACAATCGAGTCATTTATGATTCGGTTAACGTCATTAAGAAAGGCGGTAAGGTTGTACTGGTTGGTTTTCCGTCAAATGAAGAGACAACTTTTGATTTTATATCTTTATTACAGAAAGAAATAGATATAATTTCGATTTACAGATATCGAAATGTTTTTCCATCAGCAGTGAAGATCTTAACGGAATATTCAAATATAGCACGTGCGATTATTACACATAAGTTTGATTTAGAAAATATTAAAGATGCTATGGAACAGAGTTTTACGTCACCGAATGAAACTGGAAAGGTCATAATATATCCGCATGGATATTAATTACAGGGGGTAGAAAAATGAAGAAAAATTATTGGTTTTTAATGTTGTTTGGAATCGTTGTAATGATACTCAGCGCTTGTGGTAACGGAGGCAGCGGGGATGAGGAAGCAGAGGCGGGCGATGAGTCATCCGAGGCTGATCCTGGTGCGTCAGTAGTACTGGACTTAAGTATCCCGGAACCGGAAGGAGCAAAATTTGATATTGCAGCTAAAGCTATGGATGAAAAATTATTGGAGCTTTCTGATGGGGAAATGAGTATTAAAGTTCATTACAATAACTCCTTGGGCGGAGAGAGAGAAGTTATTGAGCTGATGAGTAATAATTCAGTGGATATGGCAATACAATCGTCTGGTCCAATGATTAACTGGGGACAAGAGTTTGCACTATTCGATTTACCTTTTCTATTTGAGAATTTGGATCATGCACATGCAGTGATGGATAGTGAAATCGGGGATGAACTGGCACAAACATTTGAAGAAGCAACCAATGTTAAAGTGCTCGGCTGGGTAGAGAATGGATTTGTAGCCACATCATCAAATAGTTTGATTGATACTGTTGAAGATGTCGAGGGAATGGACATGCGGGTGCAGGAAAATGAAATTCAAATTGATACTTGGGAAGCATTTGGAGCCTCTCCAACCCCTATGGCATGGCCGGAAGTTTATACATCATTACAGCAAGGTGTACTTGATGGACATTCAAATTCGCTGGCTACAATTCAAACATCAAGAATTTTTGAAGTACAGAGTCACGTTGCATTAATAGAAGACAGATACCAGCCGGGTCCAATCGCAATTAGTAAAATGAAATTCGACAGCTTGACTGAAGAGCAGCAAGGATACCTTGAAGAGGCAGCAGAGTATGCGGTTGGAATTGGAAGACAGGCTAACCAGGACAAAGTAGATGAAGCTTATGATTTCTTAATCGAAGAGGGTGTTGAGATTAATGATGATGTTGACAAAGAATCATTCATGGAAACAACAGACCCAGTTTATGAAAAATGGGGACCTAGAATCGGTGAAGATTTGATAGAAAGAGTAAGAAACTTCGAGTATTGATTTTTCGGATGTGAGGTGGGAGTCTAAATGAATGTCTTAAAGTCGTTTGTAAGAGTTATGGAAGTATTTAATAAATATGTGGGCTATCTATTGGCAATTATTCTGGCAGTAATGACACTTCTGATTTTTTGGCAGGTTGTTTCAAGACACTTCTTTGGAACACCCTTGTCATGGTCGGAGGAATTGGCGAGATTTCTAATGATCTATTTAATTATGGTCGGTAGTGCTTTAGCAACAAAGGATGGTGGGATGATATCTGTTGATATACTTCTGGAGAAATTTGAATCTACCAAATTCAAACCATATATCATAACAATTGCACAATTATTATCAATTATATTTTTTGTAGTGTTGTTTATTTATGGATATCAGTTTGCAATGAATTCTTTTAATCAAATTGCTCCAGGGTCACAAATCAGCATGGGATGGGTATATCTCAGTATCCCATTTGGGGCAGTACTTCTAACCATAAATTCTATTACTAGAATCGTGAGTGTGTTTGTAGGGGAGGAGAAAACAGAATGATATTATTCTTTTTTGTAGTACTATTTGTACTCTTGATTTTAACAGTGCCAATCGCCTTCTCATTGGGACTTGCATCTACTTTAGGAGTATTCATGCATGAAACACTTAATTTACAGGTGATCGGTCAGGTTATTTTTAACTCATTGAACTCTTTCCCTCTGATGGCAATTCCGTTTTTTATCCTTGCCGGTAATTTAATGGCAGTAGGGGGCATAGCAAAAAGACTGGTTGATTTTGCAATGACATTAATTGGTCATTTTACTGGCGGTCTTGCTATGGCTGCAATTTTAACATCTATGATCTTTGCTTCTATGTCGGGGTCAGGTGCTGCAACAACTGCTGCAATAGGAACCATTCTTATTCCTGCTATGGTGGCTAAGGGATATAAAATTGAATATGCATCTGCGAACCAGGCAATTGCAGGGTCGCTGGGAATTATAATACCTCCGAGTATTGCACTGATTCTTTTTGGAGTATCTGCAGAAGTATCTATAAGTGATTTGTTCTTAGCAACAATTATTCCAGGACTCTTAATTACAGTTTCCTTAATGATTGCAGCATTCTTTATTTCAAAGAAAAACGGCTGGAAGGGTGTTGAACAAAGAAGTAGTTTGAAAGATGTCGGGAAAGCATTTAAGAGTGCAATTCTCGCACTACTGACACCAGTCATCGTATTAGGTGGAATATACGGTGGTATATTTACACCTACAGAAGCATCTGTAATTGCTGTTGTTTATTCATTCCTGGTTGGCTTTATAATTTACAGAGAGATTAAAATTACTGACTTATTCGAGATATTTAGAAAATCTGCTGTATCTACAGCAGTAATCATGATTGTTATTGGTACGGCCGGGTTATTTGGATTCTATTTATCCATTACTGGTGTACCGGAAATGGTATACGACATGATTGATTCAACAATCGCAAATAAAATTATGTTCTTGTTAGTATTGAATATTTTACTTCTATTAATGGGAATGTTTATGGATGGTTCTGCAGCGATACTGATTCTAGTACCATTACTGCTGCCGACAGCTATCGAATTTGGTATTGATCCAGTACATTTCGGTGTAATCATGATTTGTAACCTGGCAATTGGTCTTGTAACACCTCCAGTTGGAATTGATTTGTTTGTGGTATCACAGATAACAAAAGTTCCGATCATGAGAGTAGCGAAAGCTGTTTTACCATTAGTAGTAATTATGTTTATCGATGTATTGCTGATTACTTATCTGCCTTTCCTTTCAACTTGGTTACCTAGTGTAATGAAATAAACCTCTTATGTATAAGAGGTTTTCTTAAACAAAATTTAGTTAAGCGCTTAACATTAAAAAGAAAAATGATTGAGGAGGATTAGTAAATGAAAAAATTAAACTATGAAGAAATAGAGAAGCAGTCCCGGGAAGCAAGAAAGCTGGTAGTAGAGACGGTAAACTATGCCGGTGCCGGTCATATCGGAGGTCCGATGTCTGCCATTGATATTTTGACAACATTATATTTCAGACAGATGAATATTGATTCAGATTCACCGGACAAGGGAGACCGCGACCGATTTGTATTGTCGAAAGGTCATTCAGCAATTGGACTGTACTGTGTTTTGGCTTTAAGAGGCTATTTTCCAATTGAGGAATTGAAGACATTTGACCAATTAAATTCAAGACTGCAGGCACACCCGGATATGACGTTGCTTCCGGGTCTCGAGATGTCCACAGGATCACTTGGGCAGGGAATTTCTGCAGCACTTGGAATGGCCATGGGCTCAAAACTTCAAGGGATTAACAACACAGTGTACTGCATGATTGGAGATGGAGAATCCCAGGAAGGACAGGTGTGGGAAGCGGCTGAAATTGCCGCGAAGTATAACTTAGATAATTTTGTAGTTATTTTAGATAACAATAAACTACAGCAATATGGATGGAACGCAGGAGAAGGGTCAAGAAGTGTACCCGATTTGAACCCGGCAGATAAATGGAAAGCTTTTGGATGGCACACTGTGGAAGTGGATGGACACAATATTGAAGACTTGGATCAGGCATTTGAACAGCTGAAATCAGTGGAAGATGTGCCTAAAATTATTATCGCAAATACTGTAAAAGGTAAAGGCGTTGATTTTATGGAAGGTAATTACTTATGGCATTCCAATGTTCCGACAGATGAAGAATTAAAAGAAGCTTTATTACAATTAGAGAGAAATTGAGAGGTGTAAATAATGAGAGATACATTCGGGAAAGTTTTATCAAGATTAGCACTCAAAGATGGTAGAGTATACGCTCTGGACGGAGATTTAGCGAACTCAACAAAGGTAGATCAAGTTGAAAAGGATAGCCCTGAGAAGTTTTTGCAGATGGGTATTGCTGAACAAAATATGTTAAGTGCAGCAGCAGGTCTGGCATCCACAGGACTGCAGCCATGGGCGACTTCATTTGCAGCATTTTTATCGAAACGTGCATTAGATCAGATACAAGTTCAAATTGCTCAGCCTAATCTGGATGTGAAAATGGTGGGTGCATACAGCGGATTATTAACTAGTAAGACAGGAAAAACACATCAGTCTCTGGAAGACCTCGCAATTTTTCGTACATTAGTCAACATGGTAGTACTTTCTCCAGGGGACGACCGGGAGCTTGAGCAGATGATGGACTTTGCAAATACACACAAAGGTCCAGTTTATATCAGGGTTACTCGTGATAACTATCCGGAAGTGACTGATGAGAAGTATCAATTTGAACTTGGTAAAGGTGTGGAATTGAAAGCAGGCAGTGACGTAAACATTATTTCGACAGGCAGTCAGACGAGCAGGGCTCTTGAGGCTGTAAAGCTGCTGGAAAAAGAAGGCTTGAATGTCGGAGTGATTCATTTGCCGTCAATCAAACCAATAGATAAAGATATTATTGTTAATACTGCGAAGAAAAGTAAAGTTCTTTTCTCTGCCGAGGAACATAGTATTTACGGCGGGCTTGGCAGTGCTGTTGCAGAAGTTTTGTGTGAAACACATCCTGTAAAAATGTATAGAATCGGTGTACGAGATAAAAATGCAGAGTCGGCGCCTAATGATGAGATGCTGGATAAGTTTGGCTTGTCACCTGAAATGATGGCAAAGCAGATATTGGAAAAGCTTCATGATGATAAGGAAGGGAAATAGTATGCGGAAAGTAACTAAAATTGCAGTCATTCCCGGTGATGGTATTGGAGTTGAAGTAATTTCAGAAGGCGTGAAAGTTTTGAATCATATAGAGAAACTGGATCCGGATGTAAACTTTCATTTTGAGTACTTTCCATGGGGTTGTGAATTCTACAATAAAACCGGAAAGATGATGGATGAGAATGCAATGGATGTTTTAAAAAGTTTTGATGCTATTTATCTGGGTGCTGTAGGTTTTCCGGGTGTTCCGGATCACATCTCTTTATGGGATTTACTGCTCAGAATCCGGAAAGGATTTAATCAGTATATTAATGTCCGTCCGATTAAGCTACTCGAAGGAGTCAAAGAGACTTTAGCCTATGTACCGAATGATGAAATCGATATGACAGTTATAAGGGAAAATGTTGAAGGTGAATATTTTGGTGCCGGTGAATGGTTGTTTAAAGGAACAGATAAAGAAACAGTTCTGCAGACAGGCGTTTTTACGAGAGAAGGCACAGAAAGAGTAATAAGGTATGCTTTTGAACTGGCGAAGGAACAAAATAAAACTTTAACAAGTATTAGTAAAGGCAATGCTTTAAATTACTCTATGGTGTTCTGGGACAGTGTATTTGAAGAAGTCAGCAAAGAATATCCGGAAGTGAGAACACAGTCATATTTAATTGATGCTGCTGTAATGTATTTTGTAACGGACCCTAAACGGTTTGAAATTGTAGTGACATCAAATCTGTTTGGAGATATAGTAACAGATCTTGGTGCAGGAATTGCCGGTGGTATGGGACTTGCGGCAGGTGCCAATATTAATCCTGAAAAAGAATTTCCATCAATGTTTGAGCCCATTCACGGGTCTGCACCTGATATTGCTGGTCAAGGTACAGCGAATCCGCTGGCGGCCGTATGGGCTGCAAGCCAAATGCTGGAACATTTAGGATACGAGGAATGGGCATTGAAGATTTTGAGCGCTGTTGAATCAGTAGTTCAAAAACCTGAATTGTTGACACCGGATATGGGTGGCAGCGGGGTCACGGGCGACATTGGCAATCTTATTATTGAATATCTTTAGAAGAGCGGTACTGAATGAAACAGGAAATTAAATTATAAAAGATATATGAATAGTGAGCGGGGTATATGGATGAGTTTACTGAAAATATTGGGAGATGAGATTAATCTTAGTCATCTTAATCAACTTCCGGAGTATTCATATGAATACTCCGGAGAACTTAAGGCACTACAGATAAAAGCGTTTAACCAGGAAGTAGTGAAAAAGGTCATTGCGGATTCTGAAAAAGCATATGAAGGGTACCGCAGAGTAACAGCATTCGAGAGGTCGGAAATATTATTTGAATTGAGCAGACTGCTGCACGAGCATAGAGAAGTGATGGCGAGAATCATCAGTTTGGAAGCAAAGAAACCTATCAAGCTGGCAAGAGCTGAAGTAGACCGTACGGTCGCCACACTTAAATTTTCAGGAATTGAGGCTTCGAAATTGGAAGGTGAAACAATACCTCTCGATGCGGCACCAAACGGAGCGGGCAGAGAAACATTGGTAAAACCGGAACCTGTCGGAATTGTTTATGCTGTAACACCATTCAATTTCCCTCTAAATCTGGCAATGCATAAAATAGGACCTGCACTTGCAGCAGGAAACACCATTATTGTAAAACCATCTGAGAAAACACCGTTCTCTACATTATTTATGAATACATTATTTAAAAAAAGCAGTCTGCCGGAAAATGTGGTTCAAGTTGTAACCGGGGACGGGAAAGAAATAACGGATTATGTTCTTCAGCAGGAGGAGATTAAAAAAATATCCTTCACCGGAAGTGTACCGGTTGGGAAGTTGATTAAATCTAAAGTTGGATTGAAAAAACTAACATTGGAACTCGGAAGCACCTCACCTGTATACATAGATGATGTAGAGGAAAGTCTTTTGGACGAAATAGCTTCTAAAGTTATAAATGGTGCTTTTTCATATAACGGTCAGGTGTGTATCAGCACCCAGAAAGTATATATCCATGAAAATATATATGAATCATTTGTAGGCAGCATGATTGAAAAGGCAGAAGCTCTAAAATACGGTCATCCATTGGAAGAAAATGTGGATTATACAGACTTGATTGATAAAAACAGTCAGGAACGTATTCTTTCGTGGATTGAGGAAGCGGTGAACACCGGAGCTAAATTACTCACTGGCGGCAAGAAAATTAAAGGTGGCGTGACACCAACCTTAATTACAAATGTGGGTGAACAGATGAAGCTTTGTACACAAGAAGTCTTCGGACCGGTTCTTGTCGTACGTAAAATAAAAAAAGAAGAGAACATAGTAAAGCTGTTAAACAGCAGTGACAATGGTCTGAACGCAGGTATATTTTCAAATGATATGAAATTTGTAATGAATGCTGCGAATGAGCTGGATTATGGACAAGTGCTCATCAATGATGTGCCGACATTGAGATTTGATAATATGCCTTATTCTGGACGGAAAAACTCAGGCTATGGTGTTGAAGGTGTTAAGTATGCTGTCAGAGAAATGATGCAGTCTAAAATGATTAGTTATAACTACAAGTAATATTTCGTCCCTAATTAAGTGAGGGACCCCAAAAATATATATTACTCCCGCCAATATTATCCGGTGGGAGTAACACAATCATATAAATGAATACGTATACATTTATATTTAAATAATATATAAGGAGGATTTTACGTGAATGTTAACAATATTACAGTCGTAGGCGCGGGTGCGATGGGTTCACAAATCGCATTGTCATTCGCACTTCACGGCTTTAAGGTCATTTTAAATGATATTACTGATGAAAAGCTCAATCTTGTGGAAGAGAATCTTAAAAAATTGATGAGACGACGTGTGGAGAAGGGACGTATATCGGAGGCAGAATGTCAGGAGGCTTTCAATAATCTTAAGTTTTCTTCTTCTTTAGAGCAGTCAGTAAAAGATACAGATCTGGTAGTTGAAGCTGTTATTGAGGATTTGAAAATCAAACGAGAACTGTTTGTTCAGTTAGATGAGCTTGCACCGGCACATGCGGTCCTGGCATCAAACAGTTCGACGATTGTAAGCTCCAAAATAGCTGAAGCAACCAACAGACCTGATAAAATCTGCAACATGCATTTCTTTAACCCTGCCGTAATTATGGACCTGGTTGAAATTGTTAAAGGTCCTCATACTGCTGATGAAACAATAGAGACTATTACAGAAGTTACGCGCCAGATTAATAAAACCCCTGTCGTATTGGAAAAAGAAATATTTGGGTTTATTGTCAGCCGCATTGTCAACGTTATTTTTGATGAAGCGATGTATTTATATGAAGAAGGCATTGCTTCAATTGAAGATATTGATACTGCTGTGGAAAAAGGATTGAATCATCCGATTGGTCCATTCAAGCTTCTTGATTTAACAGGAATAGATGTTAATTATTATTTGAGAAAAGAACGTGTTGATGAAACAGGGGACGAGACATATGCACCGCAGAAGTCATTAACACAGTTATTTGAAGAAGGACATCTTGGAAGAAAAACCGGTAAAGGGTTTTATGATTATAACTAACTAGGAGGCTGGAACTATGGATTTCAAGTTCGACCTGACAGGAAAGCTCGCTGTTGTTACCGGTGGAAATAAAGGAATCGGCAAAGGCATTGCCTCAGGCCTTGCAGCTGCTGGCGCTGATATTATCATCATCGCCAGAACTGTTACAGAAGGAGATATTGTAGAGCTGCGCAGTTATGGTGTTGATGTATACGGCATTAATTTTGATTTAAGAAATTTTGATAAATATGATGATTTGGTTTCTGGAATTATTAATAAATATGGAAAGATAGACATTCTGATTAATAATGCAGGGTTAACGATACGGCATCCAAGTGTTGAATTCCCGAAGGAAGATTGGGATAAAGTTATAGATATTAATTTAAATGCGCCGTTCTATCTCTGTCAGAAGATAGGAAAACATATGGTTGCAAACGGACAAGGGAAAATTATTAATATCGCCTCGCTCCTTTCATATATCGGAGGGTACACAGTTCCTGCATATGCAGCAAGTAAAGGCGGAGTCAGTCAATTCTCAAAATCTTTATCCAATGAGTGGGCAAAATATGGTGTTAATGTGAATTGTATTGCCCCGGGTTATATAGAAACAAATCTTACTGAAGCTATCCTCGAAGATGAAAAAAGAAACAATGAAATACTGAGTCGTATTCCGGCTGGGAGATGGGGGAAGCCTGAAGATTTGAGTGGCATTGCAGTGTTTTTATCTTCTCAGGCCTCAGACTATATCAACGGCTGTACGATTCCGGTTGACGGTGGATTTTTAGGCTGGTAATTCAAAGGAGGACTTATATTGTTGAATGATATTGTTATTGTTGGAGCGGCACGAACCCCAATCGGGAAATTTGGAGGAACACTTAAAGGTACACATCCTTCAGATTTAGGCGCACTTGTAATTAATGAAGCTTTGAAGCGGAGCGGTGTATCTAAAGAACAGGTGGATGAAGTCATCATGGGATGTGTGGGTCAAATTGCAGAAAATGCCTTCATAGCAAGAATGAGCGCGATAAATGCCGGTATTCCTGAAAGTGCCTCTGCAATGACAGTCAATAGACTGTGTGGTTCCGGTCTACAGGCGATTAACAGTGCAGCTCAGTGTCTGGCAGCAGGTGATGAAGAAATAATTGTAGCGGGAGGCACTGAGAATATGAACCAGTACCCTTATTACTTAAGAAAAGCACGTGAGGGATATGGGTTTGGTGATGGAAAATTAGAAGACGGCCTCGTGACAGCGCTGACAGACCCATTTAACGACTATCAAATGGGAGTAACAGCAGAAAATCTCGCTGAGAAATACGGCATATCTAGAGAGAGGCAGGATGAATTTTCATATAACAGTCAGATGAAGGCGATTGCAGCCATTGAGAGGGGCAGATTCAAGGATGAAATCGTTTCTGTGAATGTACATCAAAAGAAAGGAGAAGACATCATATTATCAAATGATGAACATCCGCGCAAAAGTACAACACTTGAAAAATTATCTGCTTTGAAACCTGCATTTAAAAATGGTGGATCAGTAACAGCAGGAAACGCATCAGGTATTAATGATGGTGCTGCAGCTGTTGTGATGATGACTTTAAAAAAAGCAAAAGAATTGAATTTAAGACCTCTGGCGTTTGTCAGACAATATGCGGTTGCAGGTGTAGAGCCTTCTATTATGGGAATTGGACCTGCCCCTGCAGTCAATAAGGCATTGGAGAAGTCAGGGATAACACTTGAGGAAATTGATTTAATTGAATTAAACGAAGCTTTTGCGGCGCAGTCCCTGGCAGTCATTGAAGAGTTGGGACTAGATAAAGAGAAGGTCAATGTGAACGGCGGTGCAATTGCTTTAGGCCATCCTGTCGGAGCATCAGGGTGTATTATCACAGTCAAACTTATCCACGAGATGAAAAGAAGGAATGTCAGGTATGGCCTTGCCAGTTTATGTATCGGCGGCGGTCAAGGTATCGCGACAATATTTGAGAATTATACAGAAGAATAATTTTTACGAGGAGGAATACCATGAGTAAAGTGGTAACAACTAAAGAGGTAATTTCTGCTTTAAAAGAAGGTGATACGCTTTCGACTGTTGGTTTTTCCATGATGGGTGCTTCTGAAACAATTCTGAAGGCTATAGAGAAAAACTTTGAGAATACAGGAATGCCAAGAAATTTAACATTAATACATGCTGCAGGGCAGAGTGACCGTGTCGGCGGCATTGAACGATTGGCAAAGCCGGGACTGGTGAAAAAAATAATTGGTGCCCACTGGGGCGTCGCACCTACGTGGAGTGACCTTATTCATAATAATGAGGTAGAAGCATATTGTCTGCCCCAGGGACAACTGGTTCATTTGTTCAAATCTATGGCGTCCGGAAAACCCGGGAATTTTTCCAAAGTCGGTCTCGGAACGTTCATTGACCCGCGTGTAGAAGGCGGCAGGATTAATAAATTATCTAAAGAATCAGAGGACAGCCTGGTAGATATTATAGATATTAAAGGTGAGGAATTTCTATTTTATAACTCTGTGCCGATTGATGTTGCGGTTATTAGAGGGACTACAGCTGATGAAAAGGGCAATATAACTATTGAGGAAGAAGGCGTGAAGCTTGAATCACTTGCTGTTGCCCAGGCGGCCAAGGCAAATGGCGGAAAAGTGTTTGCACAGGTAAAATATCTTGTTAAAACAGGAACGCTGCATCCAAAAGAAGTAACTGTGCCGGGTATGCATGTGGACGGAATTATTATTTCGGAAAATCCCCAGGAAGATCATCGTCTCACGTCTTCATTTGCATATGATCCATCATATGCAGGTAACTTAATCATGCCGACCTCTTCAAGTGAGCCCCTTACGCTTAATGCAAGAAAAATTATAGGGAGACGGGCAGTAATGGAGTTGGAGCCGGGAGATGTTGTCAACCTTGGCACAGGGATTCCCGGAGATGTCGTTGGTCCGATAACGGACGAAGAAAGAATGAATGGGGAGCTTACTTTATCGATTGAGTCGGGTGCAATAGGCGGAGTGCCTGCCGGCGGTCTCGATTTTGGAATTACTAAGAACCCTGAAGCAATTATCGAGCAGGGGAGTAAATTTGATTATTATCATGGCAGCGGGGTGGATATTACGTTCATGGGTATGGCCGAAGCAGACAAAGAAGGAAATGTTAACGTCAGCAAATTTGGTTCGCGGGTTGTCGGATGCGGTGGATTCATTGATATTACTCAATTTGCAAAACAGACGGTATTCTGTTCAACATTCACCTCCGGCGGCCTGAAGATCAGTGTGAATAATGGTGAACTTCGTATTGAACAAGAAGGGAAGTTCAATAAATTTTTGGACAATGTAAATCAAATCACCTTCAGTGGAAAGTTTGCCCGGGAAAATAATCAGCCGGTTTTATATGTAACAGAGCGCGCAGTATTTGAATTGAGAGAGTGTGGATTAACGCTGACAGAGACAGCACCGGGGATAGATATTCAAACAGAAATACTTGATCTCATGGAATTTAAGCCTGTAGTTGCAGATGATTTGAAATTAATGGACACTAGAATATTTATGGAGCAGCCTATGGGAATCGCAGATGAGTTTTTTAATAAGAATGAAGAATTTGAGTCAGATAAATAGGGAGGAATTCACATCGTTTCCTCTAAAGACGTAGCAAAAGGAGCAGGTGTGTCACAGCCGACAGTTTCAAGAGTGTTGAATAAACCAGACAGTGTAAAGCCGGAAACAAGAGAAAAAGTTTTAAGGACAATGCAGACACTCGGGTATAAACCGAATTTGATAGCAAGAAGTCTCATTACTAATAATACTAAAACGATTGCTTTAATTTCCGGTCCAGTCTGTAACGAATTTTTTGCTGAATCTATTGATTCAATAGTCAGAAAAGCAGATGAGTATGGATATAAAATTATTGTTTATTTTGATGAAGAGGAAAATCTCGATGATATTTTAAAATCTGTGTCAGGATTTAATGTCGATGGGATTCTGATGTCATCAATCACATTGGAAGAATCTCAATTGGAAAAAATTAAAGCATTAAATACTCCTTATATGTTTTTTGCCAGGCGTTCTAAATTGAAAAGCAACTCTGTAACACTTGATGATAAGCGTGCCAGTGTAATGTTAACAAATCATCTCATTGACCTGGGACACGAAAAAATTGCGATGATTACCGGAGAGTCCGACCGCTCTACATTTCTTGAGAGAAGACAAGGATTTGATAAAGCAATTAATGCTGCGGGGGTGGATATCCCGGACAGTTATTATATTAAAATTAAAGATTCGTCCAGGAAAGAAGTGGGTGAAGCAGTAAAAAAATTAATACAACTGTATGAACCTCCTACGGCAGTGCTGTGTGCATCGGATGCGATTGCAATTTCTGCTATTGATGTACTACTGTCAATGAATTTAAGAGTACCTGAGGATATAAGTATCTGTGGTTTTGACAATGTGGGTCTTTCTTCACACAGGGCTATCCAGCTGACCAGTATTGGCTATGACGGAGGACACATTGGAGAGATTGCCGTTCAGCATCTAATTAAACAGATGAATAGAAAAGAAAGAGCATTGGAGGATCAGGATTATAAAATCTTATCTCCAAAACTATTTATAAGGAAAACAACAAAAGAAATAAATTCTTATTAAAGAAGGGTGAGTATAAATGACTCAGGAAATTAAAACTTATGGCTCTATTATAAACGGAGAAACAGTGATTAAAAGTGATTTCGATATTTTAGAACTTAAAAATCCATATAATAATGAGACAATTGCCAATATGTCACTTTGCACAAAAAAAGAGCTGGATGAAGCAATTGATGGTGCAGAACGCGCATATCATGCGGATATGAAACGTATGCCGCTGCATAAAAGGGCAGAAATACTTACACGTGCTGCAGAGCTTTTGAAAGAAAGAACTGAAGATTTCGCACAGACATTGAGTTTAGAAGCAGGAAAACCAATTAGGGACGCGCGCGGAGAAGTTGGTCGTGCAGTACAAGTGCTGAACTTTGCTTCAGATGAAGCAAAGACACTTCACGGAGAACTATTACCGATGGATGCAGCAATTGGGGGAGAGAACCGTCTCGGTATGGTTCGTCTTTATCCCATAGGGGTAATGGGTGCGATTACACCATTTAATTTTCCGCTTAACCTTGCTTTACACAAACTTGCACCTGCAGTGGCATCAGGGAATGCGGTTGTTTTAAAACCAGCATTGAAAACACCTCTTTCCGCATTGAAACTGGCACAGGTATTTTATGATGCAGGTCTGCCGAAAGAAGCACTGCAGGTTATCATTGCTAAAGGTTCTGAGATTGGTGATGATATAGTGACTGATGACCGTATTGCTAAAATCACTTTTACAGGCAGTCCCGAAGTAGGTATTAAAATGCGCAATAAGGCGGGGCTCAAGCGGATTACACTGGAGCTTGGATCAAATTCGCCGAATATTATTTTTGAAGATGCCGATGTAGATAAGGCAGCATCCAGCCTTGTAAAAGCTTCGTTTGCTTTTGCAGGACAGGTTTGTATCTCGTCGCAGAGAATATTTGTGCATGAAAGTATTATTGACGAATTTATTGCGAAGTTTATTCCGTTAGTGAAACAGCTTAAAGTTGGGAACCCATTGGATGAGGATACTGATGTGGGACCTTTGATTTCAAGTGATTCCTGTGAACGTATTTACGAATGGACTCAGGAGGCTGTAAAGGACGGAGCTGAGGTTTTAACAGGCGGTTCTATTATAGAGGGTCAGATGTTTGAACCGACTGTAGTTAAAAATGTGAACAGCAGTATGAAAATTGTGTGTCAGGAAACATTTGCACCGATTGTTTCAATTATTCCGTTCAAATCCGATGAAGATGCCGTGGAGAAGGCAAATGACTCTGATTATGGTCTTCAGGCCGGTGTATTTACAAAAGATATTAATAGAGCATTTAAGTTGTCTGATGAACTTGAGACAGGCGGTGTTTGGATTAATGAAGTATCGACTTACAGGCAGGATAATTATCCGTACGGCGGTGTGAAATTGAGCGGCTATGGAAAAGAGGGTGTCAAATACGCAATCCGGGATATGACTGAGGAAAAATTTGTTGGTATCAATCTAAATTAATTCAGGAAGAAGTGAAATGATGAATAGTATCTCTAATTTTAGAACTGCACATAATATTATTTCCGGTATCGGCTCTATTGCTCAAATTGAGGTTGAAACACAAAAATTAAAAGCGCAGAGGGCGGTAATTATTACAGATAAAATTATCCTTCAAACTGGTCTGGTGGATAAGGTGTCTGCGCCGCTTAAAAATGCTGGTGTTCATGTTGATATTATTGATGAAGTAGTTCCGGAACCACCATTTGAAAATATTGAATCTATTTATGAAGAAATTAAGAAAAAAGCATATGATTTATTTATCGGTATCGGCGGCGGCAGCGCATTGGATGTTACAAAAGTACTGGCGGTGATGCCGAAGAATGAAGGGGATATCAGAGAGTACGTTGGTATAGATCAGATACCGAACCCCGGGGTAAATACTATATTGATTCCAACAACATCGGGAACCGGTTCTGAAGTCACTTTTAATGCTATTTTTACAGATAAGCGCGATAACGTTAAAAAAGGAATTGTGAGTCCCTATCTTCTTCCCAATATTGCGATTGTAGATCCCATGATGACATTAACTGCACCGCCGTCTGTAACTGCAGCAACAGGTCTGGATGCTTTAGTCCATGCAATAGAATCATATACTGCGATTAATGCGAATGAACTCACTGACGGTATTGCAAGACATGCAGTACAGCTTATATCCAAAAGTCTGCGTCAGGCAGTGTTTAACGGTAATAATATCCCGGCAAGAGAAGACATGTCAATGGGCAGTCTGATGGCGGGGATTTCATTGGCGAATGCAGGAGTGGGCGCAGTTCATGCGCTCGCCTATCCTTTAGGAGGACAGTTTCACATTCCGCATGGTGTAGCTAATGCACTGCTGCTGCCGTATGTAATGGAATATAATAAACTTTCTAACTTGGAAAAGTTTGCACAAATAGCAGAGGATATGGGTGAAAATATTGATGGTTTATCATTAAGGGAGGCTGCAGATAGAGCTGTAAAAGCAATGTCGGATCTGTCAAAAGATATAGGGATTCCATCAACATTAAAAGATGTAGGTGTAAAACAAGAAGATTTGTCACTTTTAGCTGAAGAGGCAAGTAAGGTGGATCGTCTTTTAAATAACAACCCCCGAAAGTTGAAGAAAGAAGAGATAGAAACCATTTATCAGAATGCTTTTGCAGGTGTGAAATAATTCGAAGGTTACATGTTGACTGTCGAGTATTTTTACAATATAATCGGATATTACGTTGCGGATGTATCCGTTATCATATATAATATGGATAAATTGGATTGTTACTGTTCGGCAGGCAAAACCTGAATGAGTCAATGTGCAAAGGCAACTTTGTGATTTGGTTTATTTGGGTTTTTTATATATGAGGTGATTCATAGGTGAAGATAAAGCAGGTATTAAATAATAATGCAGTAATCGCAACGGATAATAATCAGGAAGTTGTTGTCATGGGCAGGGGGGTCTCGCCTTTCAGAAGAAGCCGGGTCAGATGGTGGATGAAGGGCGGATTGAGAAGACGTTTATTTTAAAGAGCAGGGAGATTGCGGATAAGCTCGTCGAACTGATGCAGGATGTTTCAGAAGAGTATCTTGATCTGTCTCACAGAATTATTGAAATCGCAAAGAAGAATCTGCCGTATAAGCTGGACGATTATTTGTATGTTGCTTTAACAGATCACTTAAGTTTTGCGATTTCCCGCCACAATAACGGGATTGATCTTAAAAACCCGCTGCTTTGGGAGATACGGAAGTATTACAGGCAGGAGTTTCAGACTGCCGTACAGGCACTGGATATTATAGAAAAAGAAGCGGGTGTACGCCTCCAGGAAGATGAAGCGGCATCTATTGCCCTGCACCTTGTAAACAGCCAGATGTCCGGTGAGAATATGGAGTCAGCCGTACAGGTCACGCAGATGGTGGATGATATTCTGACGATTGTAAGGTATTATTTTAAGCTTACACTGGATGAACAGTCGGTTAGTTATGAACGCTTTTTAACACACCTTCCTTTCTTTGCGATCCGTCTGACAAATGAGGAGAAGGAACAGGAACCGCCTGATTTATTTTTATATGAACAGGTGAAAAATAAATACCAGTCAGCCTATAAATGTGCTGAGAGAATTTCAGACTATATCAATAAGGAACATGACTGGACGATTTCCGAAAACGAAAAAATGTACTTAACCCTCCATATTCAGCGTGTAACGAGCAGGCAGAGTATGTAGAATAATTAAATGAAAAAAGTATTGACAGGAAAGCGCATTCATTATAATATGTGAATCAATAAATGAATATCGAGAGATAGGAATGTTACCTTTTTGGGCATAACCTGAATGACTTCGGCACATCTTTGTGTTGAAAGTCATTCAGGTTTTTTTATTTTAAAAAACAGGATCAGGAGGAAAGAGGATGAAGTATGAACAATTGGCCAAAGATATTATAGAAAATGTCGGTGGTGAAAAAAACGTTAAAAGTGTTTTTCATTGTGTTACTCGCTTACGTTTTAAGTTGCACGATGAAAGAAAAGTGAACACAGAAGTACTTGAGTCATTGGAAGGTGTTGTGAGTGTTCGTCAATCCGGCGGGCAGTATCAGGTAATTGTAGGAAATCATGTGGCGGAAGTATATAAAGAAATTACTAATGTAACAAATCTTAATAATAATGATTCGAAAAATGATTCGGATGATAATGAAAAGAATATAATGAGTAAGTTAATTGATATTATTTCAGGAATATTTCTTCCTATTCTGGGTATTCTTGCTGCAACTGGTATGATTAAAGGCTTGAATGCTTTATTATCAGCGATTGGATTATTAGAGGAATCGGATGGAACATATCAGGTGCTCAATATTATTGGAGACGGTTTATTTCATTTTTTCCCAATCTTTCTCGGCTATACTGCTATTAAAAGATTCGGAGGCACACCATTTTTAGGAATGGCAATCGGAGCCGCGCTTGTATATCCGGGTGTACAGGAAATACTTGATGGTGAGGCTATGTATGTTCTATTTGAAGGAACTGTTTTTGAATCGCCGGTTTATATTACTTTCCTTGGTATTCCAGTGATACTTATGAGTTATGCTACATCAGTTATTCCAATTATTATATCTACATTTTTTGCAGCAAAACTTGAAGGATTCTTTAATAGAGTCATACCATCAGTGGTCCGCTCATTTTTAGTGCCATTTTTCACACTTCTTGTGATTGTGCCAATAACTTTTATGGTAATTGGCCCCATCGCTACGTGGTTAAGTCAAATTCTAGGAGAAGCTGTCCTGAATGTGTACGACTTGAATCCAACAATTGCCGGGCTGTTCCTAGGAGGATTCTGGCAGGTGATAGTAATGTTTGGACTTCATTGGGGGATTGTCCCTATCGCTATTAATAACTTGGCTACATTTGGAACGGATCCAATACTTGCAATGGTTTTTGCAGCATCATTTGCACAAATTGGCGCAGTTCTTGGAGTGTGGTTAAAAACTAATAATAAAAATCTGAAATCTTTAAGTATCCCAGCATTTATTTCAGGTATTTTTGGTGTTACTGAGCCAGCAATTTATGGAATTACTCTACCTAAGAAAAGACCGTTTTTCTTTAGCTTAATCGGAGCCGGAGCCGGTGGGGCAATTATTGGTTTCTTTGGTGGAGCGGCCTATCTCTTTGGTGGGCTTGGAATATTCCAGATTCCGGCATTTATCAATCCGGAAGGCATAGATAGAGGATTCTATGGTCAGATTATTTCAATTCCTGTAGCTTTTGTTATTGGTTTTCTTCTTACCTATTTCCTAGGTAGAATTAATAAGGAAGAGTCGCCTGTTGAAGAAGAAGAGAGTGTACAATCTGTAAAAGAGACTTTGACAAAAAAGAATATTAAAAATGAAACAGTATTTAGTCCACTAGAAGGCAGAGTCATCAGCCTTCCTTCTATAGAAGACCCTGCATTTTCCTCAGGCGCACTCGGCCGCGGGGTGGCGATAGAGCCGTTTACAGGAAAACTTGTGTCACCGGTCAGCGGTGTGGTGACAGTGCTCTTCCCGACATATCATGCGGTCGGTATTAAAACAGACCAGGGTGCAGAAGTGTTGATGCATATCGGTATGGATACAGTGCAGCTTGAAGGACAGTATTTTACCGGTCATGTGGAACAGGGTCAGCGTGTCGAGCAGGGTCAACTGCTTGTAGAGTTTGACATTGAGAAAATTAAAGGTGAAGGATACTCACTGGTGACACCTCTGGTGATTACAAATACAGATGACTACGAGGAAATAATTATCGCAGAAGAAAACGATGTGTCAGAAGAACAGCCGTTGATTATTCTGGAAGCTGAAGTAGAAGATAAATAGTATACTTGTTTAAAATCAGTGATTACATTTGTGATCGCTGATTTTTTCATATTATCAGGAGAGTATGCCTCAAATAATCAATATAAGACTGTTGAATAAAAATATTTCTCATGGATGTCATTAAAGTGTTAAATGGAATGTTTTATAAAGCAGAAAAAGTGGAATATATATGTGAATGTTAAAAGGAGTGAATTAAATGAGTAAGCCTTATATTGTCTGTCATATGTCAACTGTCAACGTCAATCAACGGAAAAATCAGCGGACCGTTTATGGCAGAGGAAGAACAAAAAATATACAGACCGAGAGCTTATGAATCCATCAACAACAGCTACAACAGTGATGCGTGGCTCTGCGGCCGTGTGACGATGGAGGAAGGTTTTACAAACTTCCATCAGCCTGAATTAAAAGAGGACTACACAGAATATCCAAGAGAGGATTTTGTTGCAGATTCGGATGCGGAGATGTATATCGTATCTGCCGACCCTTCAGGAAAAGTCGGATGGACACAGAATTATGTTGAGTATGCAGGGAGACCGGATGCGCATATTATTGAAATTCTGACGGATAAAGTGTCTGATGCGTATGTGTCTTATTTGAGGGAACATAATATTTCCTACATTTTTTCAGGAGAAGAATCTATAGACTGTACGTCTGCTGCTGAAAAACTGCATGAACTTTTCGGTATTAAGACGTTAATGGTGTCAGGCGGCGGTTATGTGAACTGGTCGTTCCTTCAGGAAGGCCTGATTGATGAGATGAGTATTGTCATGACACCGATTACGGATGGAAGCACAGAAACAAACACAATCTTTGAACGTGCAGACTATCTGCCTGAGATTGACCCTGTGAAATTTGAACTGAAAGATGTTAAACGTCTTGACGGGGATGTTGTCTGGTTGAACTATTTAACAAGAAAATAAAGCGGTCATAGACTGCGCTCTGCAGCCGATGTCAGCAGGATATCGGCTTTTAGAGTTGGTTTTTAATAAAGTTAACGTACAATTTGGAGGTTTTATTAATGGAAGACAACAACACGATCATTGAAAAATTGTCTTTGGAAGATAAGATTAAAATCGTTACCGGTAAAGAATTCTGGTATACACATCCTTTGGAAAAATTCGGCCTGAAATCAATTCTTTTGACAGACGGTCCTTCCGGAATCAGAAAGCAGAACGAGGGGGCCGATGCACTTGGTCTGACCGACAGTGTGGAAACAATCGGATTTCCGAGCCTCGCATTAATCGCAAGTTCTTTCGATAAGACACTCGCAAATCAATACGGGCGTCTCCTCGGGGACATCGCGAACAGTGAAGGTGTCAACGTTTTACTCGGTCCCGGAATCAATATTAAACGCAGCCCGCTCGGCGGACGGAATTTTGAATATATGTCAGAAGATCCGCTTGTTGCCGGTGCGCTTGCCTCAGAATATGTAAAGGGGGTTCAGTCTAAGGGTGTCGGTACCAGTGTGAAGCACTTTGCAGCAAATAACAGGGAGAACCAGCGCTTCACATCAAGTTCAAATGTTGAAGACCGTGCGCTTCGCGAGATATACCTGTCGGCGTTTGAAAAAGTGGTCAAATCCGCACAGCCGGCAACAGTCATGAGCTCATATAACCTCTTGAACGGTACAGCCGTTTCTGAAAATAAATGGCTGTTAACAGATGTGTTAAGAAATGAGTGGGGTTTTAAAGGTACAGTGGTTTCCGACTGGTCCGCCGTTAAAAACCGTGTGCCTTCACTGAAGGCCGGTCTGAACCTTGAGATGCCGGGTAAAGATGAGTATACGACTGCAGAAATTAAAAAAGCCATCGCGGACGGAGATCTTGAAGAAGGTGTTTTGGACCAGTCAGTGGACAGAGTGTTGTCATTGATTAAAAATTATCAGAATGAACAGGATACGGGCAGTTATGATAAAGATGAATATCATGAATTCGCAAGAGAGATTGCCGGTAAGAGTATGATTCTTTTGAAGAATGAAAATGAAACGCTGCCGATTAAACCGGAAGAAAGTATCGGTGTCATCGGTGCGCTCGCTCAAAATCCGCGGCACCAGGGCGGCGGCTCTTCAAAAGTGAATCCGTATAAGGTAACGACACCGCTCCATGCGCTCCGTCAGGGGATGAACTGTAACTATGCAGAAGGCTACAAAATTGATGAAATAAATACAGATGAGTCACTGTTCTCAGAAGCAGTTAAAACGGCAGAAAACAATGCGCATGTTGTTCTGTTTCTCGGCTATCCGGAAAATTATGAAACAGAAGGTCTGGATAAAGAAAATCTGAATCTGCCTGAGAATCAACGTGCACTGCTTGAAGCGGTTGCGGAAGTTAATCGGAATGTGACCGTGGTCCTTCAGAACGGCGGTATTGTTTTGGCGCCGTGGGCAGACAAGGTGTCTGCGATTGTTGAAACCTACCTGCCGGGTGAAGCAGGCGGAGAAGCACTGGCTGATATTTTAACAGGCAGAGTCAATCCGTCCGGCAGGCTTGCCGAGACAGTACCGAAGAGAATCGAAGATGTACCGTCATATTTAAGTTTCAATCAAAGTAAGCAGGAAGAAAATTATTATGAAGGCATTTATGTCGGTTACCGTTATTATGATACGAAGAAAATACCGGTACAGTACCCGTTCGGGCACGGCCTCAGTTATACGACTTTTGAGTATAATCATTTAAATATCGAACAAAAAGAAGACGTTTTTGAAATCAGCTGTGATGTGAAAAATACCGGCAGTTATGACGGAGATGAAGTTGTCCAGCTGTATGTGGGTAATAAAACCAGTGACATCGATATGCCGTCTAAAGAACTCCGTGCATTCGAACGTGTCAGTCTGAAACAGGGTGAGACACAAACAGTCACTGTAAAAATACCATTTGACAGCCTGCGCTGGTACAACAGCCGTACACAGAAATGGCAGATTGATGACGGGGAATATGAAATGTATGTCGGGCGCTCCATTGAAGATATCCGTTTGACACAGGAATTTAAACTGGAGCGAAACCTTGGTACAGAACTTGAATGGATTCATCAGGACACATATGTCAGTGAAATCGTTGAGAATCAGGACATGTTTGAAGAGGCACTTCAAAAACATGGTATTGATCAGTTAATCAAAGCAACAAATGATGATGAAGGCCTTGCGGCATTGTTTGAAAATATGCCGATACGTTCATTGATTATGGTCGGCCTGAAAACAGAGAATCTGAATCGTTTCATAGAAGATGCGAATGAAATCATAAAGAATCAGAAGTAAAAATCAGAACATTAAAGAACGCCTCTCCTTAAATGGAGGGGCGTTTATATTTCCCGGGGAATATTATAATTTTAATTCCGTTGTACTATAATCATCGTCATTCATAATTTTAATCCGGTCCGGTACGATTTTCAGGACGGCTAAATCCGGGTCCTGACTGCTGTCAAAATAGGATTTATCCTGAGATTTAAACAGCTGGTCAATGGTTTTCTGATCTTCGACAACATGGATGGTCCCGGTAATTTCCAGATAAGCTCTGTTATTGTCTTCGTGGTAACCGAGCATAATATGCGTTCGCGGATTTTCTTCAATCTCCTTGAATTTAGGAGTTTCATCACTGGTTTTCGTGTACAAAGTGAAATCATCATTATAAAAAATCATATACCTTGCGTTCGGCTGGTTATCATCAACAGTAGACATCACACCGACACGTGATTCATCAAGAATCTCCTTAATTCTATCGAGAATCTTCATTTTATCCATGGTTTTATCACCTCTAGTATAGATTTACCACGAATTCAAGGCTGTTAAACTATCTGTAATCCGGCTGCTACTATTTCATTTCGGGACGGGGAAGTTCCAGATGTCCACGCAGTGTGTCTGAATCATATTCTGTTCGAACAATATTTCTGTCCTGTAAAATCGGAATCACAAGTTCACTAAAGTCTTTTAAGGCATCAGGATGATCCTGGCGGATCAAGAGCATATCCAATGTCTGAAGTCGAGTTGATAGAACAATAACAGTATTTATAAATATCTATCCATCATAGTATCAATGGTATGCCGTGTTCTCAAATCATTGATTTTTAAAGAGCGACTGCCACTCACATCGTTCAGGCAGTTTTAAGTACAGAATACGTGATTCAGCAGCTGGTTTTCTTTAATAAAAACAAAACGGGATGTTTAAAATTTTTCCGGTGATGGAATATGAGTATCAGACAGTTATGATAAATGAATTTTAATAAGGAAGTGTTATTTTGGATAATCAGCAGATTGTACTGGCAGAACGTCCGGAGGGGATGCCTGGAGACCAGGTGTTCCGCTATGAGGATATTGAAACAGCTCAACCGGATGCCGGCGAAGTTGTGGTTGAGAGTGTGTATATTTCGGTGGATCCATATATGCGTGGACGTATGAATGACGGTAAGTCCTACGCACAGCCGTTTGAGCTGAATGAACCGCTCGGCGGCCATATACTGGGAAGAGTGGTTGAAAGCCGTACGGAATCATACAGTGAAGGTGATGTGGTGACGGGGACACTGCCCTGGAAATTATATAATACAGTTTCTGAAGAAGCGTTAACGAAAGTGGAAGCACTGGATGTCCCGCTGCATTTATATCTCAGTACACTTGGAATGCCGGGTCATACTGCATACGGCGGGCTGCTTAAAATCGGTGAACCTGAAGCGGGTGAAACAGTTGTCGTATCCGCAGCATCAGGTGCGGTCGGAGCTGTGGTCGGTCAGATTGCGAAAATTAAAGGCTGTAGAGTCGTTGGTATCGCAGGCGGCAGTGAGAAAGTGAACTATTTGACAGACACACTCGGCTTTGACGCAGGAATCGACTATAAGAAACCAGATTTTGCGGAACGTCTCACAGAGGCTGTGCCGGATGGTATTGATGTGTATTTTGAAAATGTCGGCGGTGAAATTTCAGATGAAGTCTTTAAGCATTTAAACCGCTTTTCAAGAATTCCGGTATGCGGTGCCATTTCCGGATATAACAGTACAGCAGACACCGGTCCAAGAATTCAGCAGACATTGATAAAAAATCAGGCGAAGATGCAGGGATTTCTTGTCGCACAGTTTGCGGATGATGCAGCAGTTACAAGCAGACAGCTCGCAGAATGGGTGAAAGAAGGAAAAATCCACACAGAAGTATCCGTCGCAGAAGGATTCGACAGTGTGCCTGAGGCATTCAGAAATCTGTTTACCGGTGGGAACTTCGGCAAACAGGTCATCAAAGTTTCAGAATCACTGGATTAAAATAGAAGCAGGACATCGCCCGGCATATCAAGTGCCGGGTTTGTTTACATATTTATAACTAATATTTAAAGCTATTAGGAAGAGAATTTTTTAAAATTAAAAGTGATTAATATGAATAAAGATATTCCTGCGAAAATAAAGATAAGCCAAAATATTTTCGGCTCATATGTGTAATACATCCATCCTCCAATAAGGCTTCCAAGTGGTCTGCCGATGCCATCTGAAAGTCTACTGACACCGAAATATAATCCTGTTTGATTGAGTTTTATGGAATAGGCAGAAACTAAACTTTCAAAAATGGGAATGATAAACAGTGGTCCAAAAGAAAATATGATAACAGCAATATAAAATCCAAATTTTTGATCGCCAATAAAGAATAAAACAAGATAAGAAACGATCAAAAATAATGCACCTATTTTCATATAAACTGAGGAGTGACAACGTAACCTGCTCATTATTACTCCAATGGGATATTGTAAAGAAAGCCCGATTAAACCATAAATAAGAAAAACAGACTGGATTTGAGTTGTAAATGACTTCGCGTGTTCTGGAAAAGTGACGAATACTTGGGAAACTATAAAGTAAAATAACATCATGATTATTAACAGTCTTAAAAAGGGTTTGTTTTTAAACGTTTTGAAGATTTCTTGGATATTGATTTTATTATATAAAGTGCGTATTTTTTTATCATCCGGTTTTATAGTGATAAGAAGAAGGATGCTTCCCAGAACATAAAGTCCGCCTGCAGTGAAAAAAACTGAGTGAATTTGTCCGGAATCAATAATCAATCCGGCAAGCAATGGCCCGAGAATAAGACCTGAACTGAGAGCTGTGACACGTAAAGAAGATATTTTTGGAAGGTTACCTCCATGATTATTTTTCATTATAAGGCTTTGCAGGGAAGGTGTGGAGATACCGCCTCCAATGCCTGAAAGTATTGAAAAGCATAGTAATAGAATATATTCATCTGCAAAACCAATCGCAATAAAGCTTATTCCGCGAATTAATTCACCGATCGAACTGATATTACGATATCCGTATTTATCACCGATTTGTCCTGATAAGACTGATAGAAACATTTGAAAAAAGATATAGAATGCTGTGAGACTTCCTGCTTGAACAATAGAAATATTATGCGAATCAGTAAGTAATGGAAATAAGGGCATTACCATATAACCGCCTGCTGAAAACAAGAAAATATAGCCGGCAATGATATAAGCTTGTCTATTCAAAAGAACCCCCTCCTTTATGTTTATAATAGTGATAAGTAATTTATTTATAAAACGAATATTTTAAATGGAATTAATCAAAATTTTTGATAAGTGGTGATTAATATGGATTATGAACAGCTTGTTACGTTTAATTCACTGGTTAAAACAAGAAGTTTTACGAGAACAGCAGAAGAACTAAATATCGTGCAGTCAACAGTAACAGCACGCATCAAAATGCTTGAGGAAGAACTTGGAGAGAGATTATTTCACAGAAAAACGCGCAGTGTGGAAATTAGTGATGCGGGGAAAGTATTCTACGATTATGCAGAGAATATTGTAATATTGATGAATGAAGTCGGAGAAGCGGTCAGAACTAAGAAAGACTATAAAAATCGTTATGTATTTGCAGCAGTGGGATCTATCTGGGAAGGGCCTTTATTTAAAAGAGTAGCTGGTGTTAAAAGTAATGATACAGCCATACGTATGATTACGGACCACTCACATCCTATTATTAATCGATTAAGTAGAGGCAGTGTGGACATTGGTTTTGTTTATATTAAACCCGCGGGTCCTCATATAGAGTCAAAAGTACTCTATTCAGAAAATCTGATTTTGGTTGGCAGAAAGAAAGAGGAAGCAATAACACCCAAGTTATTATTGGAACATAACTACATTCATTATAATTGGGGAGAAAGTTTCATGGAATGGTTTGAAAATGAGGTGGGAAAGGAAGATATTTTACAGGTAAGAGTGGATAGTATAAATCTTGCAATGAATCTTTTATTGGAAGGCGGAGTAGGATTTCTTCCAGAGGGCATAGCTGCTCCCTACATAGACAGGGGAGATTTATTGCAACTAAAATTATCATCTGATGTGAAAGTGCCAGAACGGGAAATATACATGATATATAAGAGAGAAGATGCCGAAAGGCTTCGAAATGTTTTTGAAATGATTCAAATTTGAAGAATAGTTAAGAGAACATCAAGAGTAGATAGAGCAAAAGATTATGGTAGAAGAAGCAGGATATCACCCGGCATATCAAATGCCGGGCGATTTTTCAGGTGGAACTCATCCGACATAATATAGTGAGAGTGTTCGGCCGGTAATGAGAAATAATATAATTATTTCCCGGGTAATAATGAATAGTTTAGTTATTTTACTGCCTTAACCATTAAAAACGGCGGGAATGTCTGTAGTTTATGGATGCGGTCTTCATCATAATTCTGAAAGACTTCCGGCGCATCACCCATGTCTTTAATGTACTGAATGGTGAGGCCGCTTTGAATCAGTGCATTAATAACAGTGTCGATTTTATGATGATACTTGCTGACTTTATAGTCTGCACCGCTCCAGTAGAGTGTCCGTTCACTCTCGTCAGAGTAATGATCGAGGCGTAAATAAAGCCCTGAGTCATCTTTAAAAACGATATTCTGTGAGGTAGAAGCGGTCTGGATGGGGTGTTCCATTGTGAACAGTAAGGTGCCGCCGGGTCTCAAAAGACGGCTCAATTTTTCTGCCAACCGGCTGAAATCCTGAATGTAGTGGAGTGCGAGTGATGAGACAATCACATCGAATGTATGATTAATCTCTGTTTTGAGAATGTCGCCGTGAAAGAACGATGCGTTTTTCAGCTCGGGTGTCTGACGGGAGAACGCAATCATTTTCTCAGATACATCAATGCCGGTTAAAGATTTCGGCTGATGTGTACTGATATATTTTAGAATATGACCGAATCCACAGCCGACATCAAGGACATCTTTATTGTCAAGCGGCGGCATCTGACGCTTCATCTCGGGGAACTCAACAATTTCATTGTAGCTTAAGGGGTTTGAGCGTAGTGTTTTATAACTCTCGAAAAAATCATCATTATCATATTGAGTCACAAGACAATCCTCCATATCTTTTGAAAGTTGATTTACTCCAGTCCATATTACCGATATATTAGAAGTAAGTAAAATTATACTGGGAGATGTATACATAATGAAGGTGTCAAAAATATTTATGATGATGATGTTTGTTTTTCTGAGCATTGCCGTCACCGCCTGCGGCAACACCGGGGAACCAGCCGATTCAGATGAAACCGGGGATGTCGAAGGGACCGTTACGGTTTCTGCCGCGGCCAGTTTAACGGATGCATTGAATGATATTGCGGATTTATTTAATGAAGAATTCCCAGAGGTCCAGATTGATTACAACTTCGGCGGATCAGGTGCACTGCAGCAGCAAATCAGCCAGGGCGCCCCGGCAGATTTATTTTTCTCTGCATCAGAAAGTGACTTTCAGACTGTTGTAGATGAGGGCTTTATTGATGAAGAAAATGCGGTTGACCTGCTCGGGAATGAACTGGTTTTGATTGTGCCGCGTGGAACGGATAACGTCACGTCATTTGATGATTTGTCCAATGCAGGCCGGATTGCGGTCGGTACACCGGACTCCGTGCCGGCGGGAGAATACAGTGTGGAAGCTTATGAATCCATGGGAATATACGATGAACTCGAAAGCAGATTTGTCTATGCTGAAGATGTGCGTGCCGTTCTCAATTATGTAGAAACGGAGAATGTTGACGCAGGGACAGTGTACCGGACGGATGCGGAAACGAGTGACAGTGTGGAAATTGTAGATACGGTAGCAGAAGATACGCATGATGCCATCATTTATCCTGTCGGTCTTTTGAATGAAACAGAAAGTCCTGAAGCTGCGGAAGCATTCTATCGCTTTATACAATCTGAAGATGCTTTAGGCGTGCTTGAAGACTATGGCTTTATTGTTCAGTAATATCACAACAGCAGAATTTCTGACACCGATTCTGCTTTCTCTCCGTGTCGCGGTGATTGCGTTGGCCATTGTTGTGGTATCTGCAACGGTCATTGCGAAATTTATGGCGCATGCCCGGTTTAAAGGAAAGATTATTGTAGAAACATTTTTAATGCTGCCGCTGGTCCTACCGCCGACCGTTGTCGGATTTTTATTAATTATTATATTCGGCAGTAACGGCTTTGCCGGAGAAATCATCCGGATGGTTTTTAATGAGACGGTTATGTTTACATGGTACGGTGCTGTCATTGCGAGCAGTGTCGTTGCGTTTCCATTGATGTATCAGTCGGCAAAAGCAGGATTCCTCAGTGTGGATAAAGACATTGAAAATGCCGCGAGGGTTGATGGTGCAGGCGAATTTCAGGTGTTCATGAGAGTCACGATACCAATGGCCGCAACGTCACTCGTGACAGGTGCGTTACTGAGTTTTGCCAGAGCCATTGGCGAATTCGGTGCGACATTGATGATTGCCGGTAACATTCCAGGCAGAACACAGACACTGCCGACAGCCATTTACGTCGCGATGCAGGGAAATAATATGATACTTGCGTGGGCATGGGTCATTACTATTATCGTCATTTCGTTTGTGATGCTGTTGTTCGTCCGTTTGAAGTCCCAGTGACGGATGTAACATAATTCACTAATTGACAACTTTGAAAAATGTGTGTATAGTATATTCTGCACATACACACAGGCATATTACACACGTAACGAATGAACGAAATTATGGATTCGAATGGGTAAAAAGCCGAACACACACACGAGGCTTTCCAATCAATCTATAAAGGAGGATTTCTCATGGCAGGTCCAAGAAGAGGCGGTCGTCGTCGTAAAAAGGTTTGTTATTTCACAGCAAACGGAATTACACACATCGACTATAAAGAAGTAGATCTTCTAAAAAGATTCATTTCTGAGCGAGGTAAAATTCTTCCAAGACGTGTAACAGGTACTTCTGCGAAGTATCAGCGCCAGCTTACAGCTGCGATCAAACGTGCACGTCATATGGCATTATTACCATATGTTAAAGAAGAACAATAATATGCATAACCCCTTTAAACCATTGGTTTAAAGGGGTTCTATTATATTTCAGTCTGATTTAAGAAATGATTTGTTAATATTTTGTGTCAGCGAGTCTATATTCTTGTTGATTTCAATTTTAAAAAATATACTGGTATCAACTAATGAAGAGAGAAGTGTGGTACTGATGTCTATTTATGATTTTCAGGTGACTTTGGAAAATGGGGAATCGTATTCTTTAGAGCGTTATAAAGGACAGACGGTGATTATTGTGAACACTGCTACGAAATGTGGTTTGAGCGGTCAGTTTAAAGAGCTGGAAGAATTATATCAGAAGTACAAAGAACAAGGGCTGATTGTACTGGGGTTTCCTTCAAACCAGTTTAAGCAGGAACTCGGTTCTGCGGAAGAATCTGCTGAAGCGTGCCGCCTGACATACGGTGTTCAGTTTCCAATGCATCAGATGACAGTGGTTAACGGTAAGGAGACAGACCCTTTATTTGCACATTTAAAAGAACAGGCACCGGGTGCAATGGGTAAGTCAATTAAGTGGAATTTCACGAAGTTTTTAGTCAGTCCGGATGGAAATCACGTCGAGCGTTTTTCTCCACAGACCAGTCCGGAAAAAATGACTGACAGTATAGAGAAAATGATATAGAAATAAAAATCCAGCCGGGAGCTGGATTTTTTAATGTCTGCTTATAAATGCTTCTTAATGGCAGGAATGATTTTACTGCCGATGATTTCAATGTTTTTCATGACTTTTTCAAAAGGCACACCGCCGAAATCAATCTGTGCCATGAACCTTTGATGATTGTACAATTCGTGCTGGTATAATATTTTTTCAATGATCTGGTCTGGACTTCCAACCATCAATGCTTCTCTGTGGTCAGGTGCAGCATCAAATTGATGTTTAGGGTAGCCGGCACCGCGGATAAAGGACATGCCTGTATTTAGATGCGGATAAAATTCCTGCAGGGCTTCCTGGGTTGTATCTGCTGTATAAAAAAGGCTCGCAGTCGCAACCGGAAGCGTGCCGGGTGATGTGTTAAAGCCGTTATCTGCAGCGGTTTTACGGTATATATCAATGGATGGTTTGAAACTTTCAGCGGGCCCGCCAAGCGTGGTAATCATCATTGGAACACCTTTTTTTCCTGCTTTCACAGCACTCGCAGGGGGGCCGCCGACTGCACGCCAAATCGGCAGTGTATCATCAATTGGACGCGGGAAGATTTTCATATTATTTAAATCTGGTCTGAATTTTCCGGACCAGGTAATCCGGTCGTTTTTGTTCAACTCCAGCAGTAAATCGAGTTTTTCTTCATATAAATCCTCATAGTCATTAATGTTCAGGCCGAATAAGTCAAAGAGCCCGGTTCTTGATCCTCTGCCTGCGACAATTTCAGCCCGGCCTTTTGAGATTAAATCAAGGGTCGCGAAATCCTCAAACACTCTGACAGGATCCTCAGCACTGATTATCGTGGAGGAGCTGGATACTTTAATTTTACTCGTAGCCTGTGCAATGGCACCGAGTACTACGCTGTGTGCCTGGGTGGTGAAGTGCTCCTGGTGACTTTCACCGACCGCAAAGACATCGATTCCGGCCTGTTCAGCCAGCTGACTTGCTTCAATGATTTCCTGAATCCGCTGTTCATAACTAATTTTTTTACCTTTATGCGGGTTCAAAAGATGATCCCCGAGTGAATAAAGACCGAACTCAAGCGGTGAATTTTTGTTAATTTCTAATTTTGCCATACGGCACCATCCTTTTATATTTTGTGTAAACGAGATTCTATTTCAGCTCTTTTATGTTCAAGAAAATCCGGCAGATTTAACGACTTTCCTAAATCCTTTACTAGTGTATCTACAGTGAAGCCCGGTGATTCTGTTGCGAACTCAAACATAATTTTGTTGTGACGGAAGTATAATGATTTGAAGAAGTACCGGTCAATCACCCTTAAATATTCACCAAATTCATGATTAATCCGGCGGCGGACTTCATTTAAATCATCATCAGAAGGGGTATTTAATGCGATATGATGAACAAATCCACGTCCAGGTCTGGCTGTTTCATTTTGATTTTCAATAATGACTAAATCTGAATATAAACTGTCATCGTCAAGTGTGAAAATCGTTTCTTCGCTGTCCCGCAGGTGATAGCCTAAAATATCCTGCAGAAACGTTACAGTCGGCGCTTGGTCTTTCACCGTAATTTCTACGGGGCCGAGGCCCATAATTTGATAATTTTCAGGGACATTACTGTATGGATTTTTCCGCCAGGCTGCAGGTGTATGATAATCCGCATTGGAAATCAGAAGGATTTTGAGGCCGTCCGGATCTTGAAAAGTTATTGCGTTTTGGTTTAAATAGTGTGTTTTATAAACAGGAATATTTTCTTTTTCCAGACGATCCTGAAAATAATCGAGTGCTGACTGATTGGGCACAAGCAGTGATATCTGACTCACGGCATCCGTTCCCGGACGGTTCTTTCCAATAGTCGGAATTTCAAAAAAAGTAACCAGTGTTCCCGGAGTGCCTGTTTCATCTCCGTAAAACAGATGATACATACCAGGGTTATCCTGATTGACTGATTTTTCTACCAGCCGGAGACCAAGCACATCGGTATAGAAAGATTTATTTTCCTGGGCATTCTTTGTATAGATTGAAATATGATGGTGACCCGTAATATTCAATTGAGTGTCCTCCTCATCAATAATCTGTATCACTTTAAAAAGATAAAGTTTCATTTACTCCCTAAATTATAAGACATAACCTGAAGTATTTCCTTGAATTTGAATCCGACTCACTGTAAATGACATAAAAATAGAGGGCGTGTGACAGCCCTCAGAAAAGAAATATTTATTTGTTCCCTAAATCGACAACATTGTCTTTTATTTTATAATCAGGGTTTTCCGGGACTGTTCGAACATCTTTGGAATTTGCTTCATCCGATGATTCTCCGTCTGGTGCAGAAGATTCGCTGTCATGATTATCTGCAGGCTCAATGTCATGTGTACTTACGACATAGCTTCGCATGTCGACAGTCACACCGTCTTCACTGTTTGAATCTGTAACGGCTTCCTTGTTTTCAGCTTTCGCGACTTCCGGAGTAATTGTTTTTGTATCTTCTGGTTGAGATTTAATATGAACAGGTTCTATTTTGTCCTGCTTTTCAGAAATTGATGATTCCTGTTCTTCCGGTGCATTAAGTGAATCCGTATTAAAACTGCTGACGAAAACAAGGAACTGCCCGTTTTCTACAACAGCCTGGTAATGTTCCCGTTCGTCCGGAGATAAATCCAGCTCGCCGAATACTCGGTTTTCAGCCGTACTGTCGCCGAGACGGGATACGAGTCTGTCCCATAGATTACCGCTTGATTTTTTGAAATGAACACCGGAATACCTGAATGTACTGTATTTGAATCCCTCTTTATAAATAACTGTAATATCTTCATCTTCCACATCTTCGATACGCAGTTTATCAATCAATCGCAATACTTCAATTTCATCATTTAAAATTTCAAATTTTGACATTGCTTATTCGCCCCCAGTTGTAATAAAAATGACGCAGATTTAGTTATTTTATTCCCGATAATCGTATTATATAAACTTTTCCGAATATTGTCAGGAAAAGGTGATAAAATTTAAATATTAAGGAGGAGAAGCGTTGGAAAGTAAAGGAGACATCATTAGAGAAAGACGATTGTTCATGAAAATATCTCAGCAGAAACTGGCTGAGGGAATATGCTCACAGTCGATGATTTCAAGGCTTGAGAATAATCAGTTTAATATTGGTTACAGTGATTTAGAAAGTATTCTAAAACGTCTGAATATGCAGATGAGTGATTTATTGTACGGCGAGGTTGAAAATGAATCGGCAGCTGTTCAAAAGCAGCTGGATGATTTGAGAAGTAAAGGACAGTACGATGATATTGAGGAAATCCTGGATAGAGGTAAAGCAAAAGACTTTTGGGAATCATCAATAGAATTAAACGCTTATTTTTACTGGCATCATGGATTGATACGTTATGTCAAATATCAAGATTCTGAAGGGGCACACGCTGCTCTGGATGAAGCTGTCAGCAGGAGCGTGGACAATTTTTTAATGAAAGGATCGCTGCCCGAGATTTATATTGCCAAAGGAAATTTTTATAATGATCAAAATCACTTAGATTTGGAATGGTATAAGAAGGCAGAGGAGAGTTACAGGAATATTGGACGAACGATTTATAAGCTGGAAATGAAGATTCTATATAATATGATTCGTACAAACTGCAGTCGAAATGAATATCAGCGTGTAATCAGGGACTGTGATAAAGCAATTAAAGTTCTGGATGATAATGATTCTGTATATCTAATATGTGAAATTTTTTATTTTAAAATGCTGTCTCTTATGAAAGCGGGAAGGTATTCAGAATATATGGAAGTACGAGAGAAAATTGATTACATATATAAAGTTAAAAACAAAGAATGGATGCTTCAGAACTTAGATGATTATTCTGTGGAGAATAATTTAGTGTAATTGATAGCGTTCCCAAATAATTCATTTTAATATAAAAAGTGTTCAAATGAACATTGTTAATGAAGTGAATGATTAAGGGGGAAAGTTAATGAAGGGGTTTTTGAAGAAAGTTTCAATTGTGGTTTTAATCCTGGGAATCGGTACAGGTGCTCATCTGACTGATGATGTGGAGGCAGCTAAAAAAGGCTGTAGTATTCCATGCATAGATTTTGTATATTAAATCTATGCTGAACAGCGGAGAAGGCTTGTTAAAAAGTTTTGAAGAGCGTTGGGTGATATACACGCTGTTACAAGATCAAAAAGAGAGAAATCCATGCAGCAGTAAAGAATATCAGATGTTCATGGATATTATCACAAATGGTATTGAATCACGGTACCCATCTATATTTGAGTACATCGGTCTGAACGGAGGTTCCGTATCTAAAGATGTTTCAGATGAAGTCGACGATATTCTTGAGATGTATCAAACCATTCAACGGTCTGTGAATTATTTTTCCGAGGTTGAAAAAGAGTCTTTTCTTAGCAGAAACAACATCAATTTTTCCGGCTTCGGGAGTCATGTTTCCGAAAGGAAACATTTAATATATTATCATTTTTTAAAGCGGTATAATCAAAAGGGAATACCTGAAGAGACAGATAGAATCATAAGGTCTTTAGAGGATTACCGTGGAATGTATCAAATGTATTATACGATTCTGGAACAGAAACAGTATCAGCAAGGGAACAATGCGAACTCGTTATTGAGCTTACATGATATTGAATGTATTTTCTCAACGGCGGATGAAAAAAAATTAAAGGTATAACGACACGGATTTTATCAGCCTTTTTATAGAACGACTGTGGACATCGTTATCATAAATCAGCTGTAAAATTCAGAAACGGCAGCCCATCGCGGGTTGCCGTTTTCTTATTTATAGTCATATTCTGAATCGGTTGTGTCCACTTCAAGGTTGGATTCGGAACTGACATCTTTACCGGCCTGATCATCGGCGCGTCTTTTTTTGTAGTGATCTGAGTAACAGAGCAGGTACTCTCCTTTAGACAGACGCTTTAAATATTCCTCCACGGTTTCTTCGTCAGTGCCTGTCTTATACAGATAGCGGGCAGACGGTTCTTTATTTGAAAAAATACCTTTGAAGCCGCCGTCAGAAGCCTCTTCGTGATGTGGGTGAAAATGAATATTGGTGTACTCGAGCCAGCTCATATCGTCTCCCTTATCAAGAGATGCTAAATGTAAGTCTTCCTCATAATAATCTTCATCTTTTAATTCTTCAATTCTTTCAAGCAATTCTTCTTGGGTGCTGTAAAATTCAGTGTAAAACATCTGGAAGTCCTCCTCTTAATCGCGAAATTAAACATATTTTCATAATCTTACTCTCTGTATACCCTTTCAGTTGGTTTATTACACGTGAAAGCATATAAACATCGGCAGAAATGTAGTAAAATGAGTTTGTTGTGTATATTGAACGTTTTTGGTATCATAATATAATTAATTACGTATCTTTTTCAGTCAAAATGGTTGTTTTGTACGTGTTTTAGTTTGGCATTAAATGTGTATCTTGGAAGTGGTGTTCATTTAATGCGCGTTTTTTGAAAGAGTTTTTTGGAAGTGACTAACAATTTTCAGGAGGCAAAAATAATGTGGGAAAGAAAGTTTGAAAAAGAGGGTTTAACGTTTGATGATGTGCTGTTGGTACCGGCACATTCAGAAGTACTGCCGAAAGATGTCGATTTATCAGTACAGCTGTCTGAGAATCTGAAGTTGAATATTCCTCTGTTAAGTGCAGGGATGGATACTGTCACAGAATCGGCAATGGCGATTGCGATGGCGCGTCAGGGCGGTCTCGGCGTGATTCATAAGAATATGTCGATTGAAAAGCAGCGTGATGAAGTCATTAAAGTTAAGCGTTCGGAAAATGGAGTCATTACGAATCCTTTCTTCCTGACAAAAGAGGAAGAAGTGTATGCTGCAGAGCATTTAATGGCGAAATACCGTATTTCAGGTGTGCCTATTGTGAATAATCCTGAAGAGAAAAAATTAATAGGTATTATCACAAATCGTGATCTTCGTTTCATCGAAGATTATGCAACAACGATTGATGATGTGATGACGAAAGAGAATCTTGTTACAGCAGATACAGATACAACACTGGATGAAGCAAGTAAGATTCTTCAAAAGTATAGAATTGAGAAACTGCCGCTTGTGGATGAGAACAATATCCTGAAAGGCTTAATCACAATTAAAGACATTGAAAAAGTGATTGAATTTCCAAATGCAGCTAAGGATTCACAGGGCAGACTTCTTGTTGCAGGCGCGATTGGTATCGCGAAGGAGACTAAAAAACGTGCAGATGAATTGATTAAAGCTGGCGTAGATGCTCTTGTGATTGATACAGCACACGGGCACTCACAGGGTGTTCTCGATGCGATTAAAGATATTAGAGACCTCTATCCGGATATTACATTAATCGCCGGGAACGTTGCCACTGCTGAAGGCACACGTGCATTGATTGAAGCGGGTGTTGATGTAGTGAAAGTTGGTATCGGACCGGGGTCAATCTGTACGACACGCGTCGTGACAGGTGTCGGTGTACCACAGATTACTGCAGTATATGATGCAGCAACTGAGGCACGTAAGCACGGGAAAGCAATCATTGCCGACGGCGGAATCAAACTGTCCGGTGATATTGTGAAAGCACTCGCTGCAGGCGGGAACGCAGTCATGCTCGGAAGCCTGCTTGCGGGAACAACAGAATCACCAGGGGAAACTGAAATCTTCCAGGGCCGCCGTTATAAAACATACCGTGGTATGGGTTCAATGGGCGCAATGGACCAGGGCTCTAAAGACCGATACTTCCAGGAAGATAAAGAAGCGAAAAAATTCGTGCCGGAAGGCGTTGAAGGGCGTACCGAGTACAAAGGACCGCTTGCCGATACAGTGTATCAGCTGATGGGCGGACTGAAATCCGGAATGGGCTACACAGGATCTAAAGATCTTGAAGTGCTCCGCAATGAATCAAAATTCGTTAAAATTACCAGCGCAAGTCTGATTGAAAGTCACCCGCATAACGTTCAGATTACTAAAGAATCACCAAACTATACTAGATAGGAATAGGAGAATTTTATTCATGGAAATGGCAAAAGAACAAGAGCTCATTTTAGTCATTGACTATGGCAGTCAGTACAATCAGTTAATCACACGCCGTGTGCGTGACCTTGGTGTCTACAGTGAACTTCACAACCCAAGTATTTCAATTGAGGAAATAAAAGAATTAAACCCGAAAGGAATCATCCTGTCCGGCGGACCGAAATCCGTTTACGCGGATGATGCTTACAAAGTCAGCGAAGAAATTTTTGACCTCGGAATACCGGTTCTCGGAATCTGCTACGGTATGCAGCTGATTACACATACACTCGGCGGGGAAGTGATTCCTTCCAGCGAAAGAGAATTCGGGCCGACAGATATTCAGGTGGATACATCTGAAGAAATTTTCGAAGGATTGAATGAATTTGAAACTGTACTGATGAGCCACAGTGATAAAGTGACTGAAATCCCTGAAGGATTTAAGCAGATTGCACATACACCATTATGTAAATTTGCAGGGATGAAACATGAATCAAAACCATTCTACGGTGTTCAGTTCCACCCGGAATCCAAACACTCAGTAAACGGCGACCAGTTCCTGAAGAACTTTATCCGCAGTGTGTGTGGATGTACAGGCGAGTGGACGATGGATAACTTTATTGAGATTGAAGTTGAAAAAATCCGTGAACAGGTCGGCGATAAAAAAGTATTGTGTGCGATGAGCGGCGGTGTCGATTCATCTGTCACAGCAGTATTGATGCACCGTGCCATTGGTGATCAGCTGACATGTATCTTCGTTGACCATGGTCTTCTTCGTAAAGGTGAAGGCGACATGGTAATGGAGCAGTTTGGTGAAGGCTTTAACATGAATATTATCAGAGTGGATGCAAAAGACCGTTTCCTATCTAAGTTATCAGGCGTTTCCGACCCTGAGAAAAAACGTAAAATCATCGGTAATGAATTTATCTATGTATTTGATGACGAAGCGTCAAAACTGACAGACGTGAAATTCCTTGCGCAGGGAACATTATATACAGATATTATTGAATCCGGTACAGAAACAGCAACAACCATTAAATCCCACCATAACGTGGGCGGACTGCCTGAAGACATGCAGTTCCAGTTAATTGAGCCGTTAAATACTTTATTTAAAGATGAAGTCCGTGAACTCGGAATTGAACTCGGAATTCCAGAACATTTAGTGTGGAGACAGCCATTCCCAGGGCCGGGGCTCGGCATCCGTATTTTAGGTGAAATTACAGAAGAGAAATTAGAAATCGTACGTGAAAGTGACTTTATCCTGAGAGATGAAGTGAGAAAAGCAGGACTCGAAAGAGAAATCTGGCAGTACTTCACAGTACTCCCTGACATCCGTTCCGTCGGTGTAATGGGAGACTACAGAACATATGACTACACAATCGGTATCCGTGCAGTCACAAGCATCGACGGCATGACCAGCGAATTCGCAAGAATCGACTGGGACGTACTCGAGAAAATTTCTAAACGTATCGTCAATGAGTGCCAGCATATCAACCGCGTAGTCTATGATGTAACGAGCAAGCCCCCGGCGACGATTGAGTGGGAATAACTATATAAAAGAGTAAAACCCTTTAACCATGGTGGTTAGAGGGTTATTTTAATGATGTTAAATCTATAAAAAGGGCAATTTGAGGGCAAATTTAAGTAGGTTTTCTTGATAATGTACAGTTAATATTGTATTATTAATTATAAGATAACTTGTGATGGATAAAGTTGGGTTCCCATATGGGAGTAGGGCAAATGCCTGAGAATTCCTTTGCTCCTGGGGTTATCTTTTTTTATTTGCTTTTTTAATATCTGAAATAATTCTCTCAGGTTTTTTCTTTATTTCTCCTACTATAAAATTTACTGCTTCCAATGAATAACTATATTGAGTACTATTTCCTATTACATGTTCATAGGAGTATTTTGGCTCTTTTTTCATATTATAAAATTTGATGAATTCGTTTAAATCATGAGTGTTGAATTTATCTCGTGATTTTCCTGAGGAATTAGAATGTGAAAATGGGATATTTTGATCTTTAAGTTGTTTATTAATTTCCTCCATCAAATGTTTAAATGAAAATTTATGAGTATTACTAGGGTCACGTAATTCTTTAATAATATTTCCCTTAGCATTTGCATCACGTGTAACAGAGATATTAAAATCAGCATCTTTTTTCTTTTTTGTAATATATAAATTTTGTTGGATGGTTATTGCAAATTTATGATTTGTTTTTTCCGTCGTTATTTCGATATCGTTTCTGTCGATTATTAGTTTCTCCGCTAATTGAGGAGTGTACTTTGCTCGTATTTGTTCATCTGTTAAATCATCTAAATTTACTGATAAAGTCAGGAAGTTTTGTGGTATTGATTCTGTAATATCTACACCATGGAACTCTTGGATTTTATTCGTGAAATTGATTACACAAGCTTGGAAGAGAGGGGCATATACTCTTTCATAATCTTCAGTAATAAAATGAGTACTAGTATTCCTCAAAGATACAATTTTTTCTAAGTTGATTCTAAGCGGATCTTTATTATTTGTGAATATAAGTGCAATACACTTCTCTAATGGGATAGTACGATCAGAAGAATCTTTAAAATAAATAGAGTCACGACCATTTCCTTTTTATCTTTCGGAAATTTAGGCCTTCCTCCCATTCTACCTCTTGATCGATCAGATTCTAAATCCTTTTCGTTCTTTCACTCAATAGATTTGCTTCGAGCTCTGCAAAAGCACTCATCATAGTGAAGAACATCCTCCCCATTGCATCTTTGGTATTGATATTCATATCTATTATTTCCAAATCTATATTCTTTTCATCGAGGTGTTGGGATAATTCTATTAATTGTTTCGTTGTACGTCCTAGCCGATCCAACTTTGTAATTACTAAAGTATCTCCCTCACGGAGATAGTCGAGGCATTTATCAAGCTCTGTTCTTTTATATTTAAGTCCACTCACCTTTTCGGAAAATATTCGCTCACACCCATAGTCATTTAAGAAATCAATTTGACTATTTAAATTCTGATCTCTCGTACTGACTCTGGCATAGCCAATTTTGCTCATAATTTTTCTCCTTATTTCTCTCTTAGTAGGGGGATATGTATTCTATTCTCTAATTAGTACTCATAAGCCTTGGCTGTAGTACAAAAACTCAATAAGTTCATAAAATATTATACAAAGATAATTGTACGGTTTTTTGTACTTACAATCTATAGTGAAATCGACTATATTTCATTCTTATCCAACATTCCAATAAACGGTCGTTTATTGGAATACTAATTTATAGGCTTGTTGATAGCTGACCTCAAACAATTCTGATAGTTCACGGATACTGATTTCATGGGCTTCATGATATTGTGCGATCTTTAATCGTTCTTCATATGTGGTCTTTCTGGATTTCATCATGGATTGCGTCCCTCCAAAGGTAGGCTTGAGTTTCTTGCCTCCAGTATACGCGATAACCCACTTTCTGACCGTCTCATGAGAACGAATATTGTATTTTCTGGCGAGTGCACTATAGTCGATGTCTGTGCTCAGATATTCCGTAGCGACCATTGCTTTGAACCCGGAAGCATACGTATGGTGACACCTTCGGATCTTTAATGCTTCAGGTCCTTTTTCTTGGTACATCAACACCCACTGATTGAGAGTGGTGCGGCTAATATCAAAGTGCTGAACCGTTGTTTTTTGGTTTCCATTCTTTAAATAATATTCAACAATCTGTATCTTCTCTTCAAAACTTCTATGTCGAGCCACAAAAAACCTCCTAAGTTTACAGATTTTTTATTTCATCTGTAAACTTAGGAGGTAGCAGGTCATAGGGGCTTCCTTTAGCTATTTTTTTATTTAGTGTTACTTTCCTTTTCCTCCATTAAATCAAAAGAGAGGGGCGTACCCTCTCTCTTTACCTTATAAATTAATTAGAATGGCAGTTATGCACACTGTATAAAGTGTGTAAAAATAAAGGATTATGTTGAACACCGTCGAATTTTATTGTCAATCTCCACTATTGATCTTCTTTTTTTTAGTTTTACCAAAATGCCTTTTAGATTTTCTCCACCCAAACATATTCTTAACTCTTGTAGCTATCTCAGAAAACCTCTCATCTTCCTCCAAACCAATTAATACTTCTCTAATGAAATGCTTTGCTTTTTCAGCATCTTTTTTTGAGTACATCAACGGGATTAACTTTAGAGTAACAATCGTTTTATTATTTTTTGTCATTAATGAATCTCTGAGTAGAGCTAAATCAATTTGTCTAATATGTGAGTTTTTCTCAGCAATAATATCGAATGCCGTATAAACCCAGTGGTTCAACTCGCCTTCTTTCAATTCATAAATTTTATTCACCCAGCTACCTAGATCCTTGTTATTACTGCTAGTTACAATTGCTTCTACTATTTGCCGTTTATCATCATCTTGAACACTCTCACTTTGCAATTGCTGAATGTACTCTAAATGTGGTTGCTTTTTAAATTTTGCAAGTAATTGTTCAATAAATTGTTGGTAGAAATCTTTTTCCATTCCTTCAATAATTGTGTTTCTTTGCTTTCGGCTAAACTCTAACCATCTATTTACGATAGCTTTTGTATGAGATAAATACGCCAAGTTACTGTGCTTAACAATTAAATCATTAATTTCTGTATCTTTTATAGGCGAGTTGTCATCTATTAAAGGTAACGTTTGATTAATTGTACTAGAGCTTAATTGGTTAATTACTGAAATACTTGTTTGAGGCTTTCCTTCTAATGCAACTTCCTTCCATTCAGACAAAAGACTAGACCAGTCTACGAAATTTCCACATTTTGATAGTTGGACGAAGCTGATGTTTAGATGTTTTTTCCAGTGAGCTCTATGTTGCAAATTCCTTACATCTGGATGATTGGTTGCTATGAGATTTGATTTTTGAAGCAGTGTAGTAATGACATCTTCCAAGAAACTTGAATATTCCTCTTTGTTAGAAGTAGCATAACCTTTTAATACTATAAAATTCTCGAAGTGATCTTGATGTATGTCTAACACATTTTCGCTTGTTTCAATATCAAACCATTTTTTGAAGTACCCTTCTTGCCTACCATATTCATAAATTCTATTTGAGTTTTCGATGAGTGATTTTACTGAATTCACGACTTTAGAGTTCTTATAATCAAATTTCTCCTCTAAAACTTCATATAAATCACCAAGTTCTATCCTTTTTTCATTGTGGTTAATTACCTCTATCAACTTTGTATCTAAAGAGCTTTCGATAAGACTAATAGATTTAATTGACCACTGAGATACTATTGATATATCTTTTAGTAATTCCAGAACATTTAATAGTTTTTCTTCATCTTTTTCCTCATAATAGGACAATAACTTAGATATCTCTTCACTAACTTCATCATTTAATTCACTGAGGTTGTACCTTGCATACTTTGAATTTAGTATTTTAAATACTTCATCTGAAAAATACTTTTCAGTAAACCTTGGGTATCTTCTAATAAAGTTTATTGTTTCAGCTATTTCCTTATCGTTATCTGATTGCTGAACCACTGATTCCCAGTATTCTCCGACACCCTCCAGAAAATTGGCTTTATTGAGATTTTTAAGTATTTTAACCACTAATCTTCTCAGAGTTTTTGCATCGATATGAGTGCCCGTTTTATTATTAACGTCTTGTATCCATTCAACAAAATTAAATCCTGGAGTATATTGATTTAAAGGCTCTTTTTCATCATCCTCTAACTCTTTATTCTTTGCTCTAATTCCATCATTTTGCTTATTAATAGTGATTAATACATCATCTAATATATCCTGCCAATGTAAATATTTCGTCATAGGGTGATCTTCTTCAAGAGTAAATATTAACTTAGGTAATGTAAATTCCTTGTTTATAGTTTCAGCCATTTCAGTATTGTAAGTGAAGATTTGGGATTCTAAGTCCTCAAGATAAAGTGTATCACGAGCACCCGAGTGTTCTATCCATAAGTCAAGTATATGTTCAGTTGGTTGATTTTTAGTTAATGATTCTCCTAAGATTTTTTTGGTCGAATTATCTGACTTCATTGCTTTCATAAACTCGTATATTTTTTTAGGTGAACTATGTTCTGAAAAGTAATCAATGTGTTCTCGAAATTTTTCTTCCCAATATATATTTTGTTGAGTATAGGTACCTGTGACAGGTATTGAAATTAAAGTTGATAATGTATTTCTTTCGTCCATTTCCCCAAATAATTCAGTAGGAACACTATTAAACAATATCCACTTATCTTCTTCACCAGTGTCCTCAAATAAACTACCGAACATTTCAGCATCAGCATTTAATAGACTTTCTTTCATTTCATTTAGTTTAGGAATTGAAGTTATTGGATTCAAAGTTTTATTGGAAAAATATAGATAAGGTCTACTGTCTTTTGGCAACTGGGGAAATACTCTTTTCAAAAATGAGAGTGATACATACTCTCCGATATTAATCTTCTTGCTTTCCTGATTCTTAGTGGTGCTTTCTTCTCGATCTTCATCATCCTCTTTAATTTGATGTGAATTTCTGTCATTTCTATTTATATCTGTATTTTCAATAACTTCTTCTAAATATTTTTCTAAATCCTCACTAGATTCAACATCTTTAAAAAGAAGAGGATTTTCTTGAATGATTTCGTAAAATTTCAAGTAATTAGTTTTAATGACTGTCATTATAGCAATTTTTCTAGGATGAGCCGTGAGTATATCACTTCCACTTGAATTGTCTCTTTTCTCTGCCAAATACCAATCGCTTGCAAAAGCATTCAAGTTCTTTTTGACTTTACGTGGTGTATCAATTTCAGAATGTATTAACGTACTGATAATAGAATGAATATGTTCTTGCACCTTCCCATTGTGATACCAATCAATGTTATTATCTTCTAACAGTTTCATAGCATAAGTTCTCATATTGTTTTTTTCAACCATTGGCATTTTCATTGTCACATCAAAGGTTTTGTTAAGAAACTCAGAAACATCTACTGTCGATTGCCTTGATTCAAAAACATACTCCAATTCATCGCGCAGCACTCTTTCATCGCAGGGTACGATAAATATACATTTATCAGCCTTTAAAAAACTCTTAATTGTATTTAGAGCTGAATATAACTGATTTGGTGGCAACCTATCTAAATCATCAAATACTAAAACTAATTTATCAATTTTTTTTGCTTTAGTATACCTTTGAACTGTAGATTTAAACTCATTCTCAAATTGGTCATCATAAACCATTGGACGCAATGCTGTCTTATTAGCTTTTGTAACAGTAATAGCGGACTTATTAAAGATAGCAGCTGTTGTATAAAATAATATAATCATTGGAAAATTTGTAGTTATCCAATCAACAAAAGGTTGCGCAAACAATATTGAAATTTGTAAGAGGCTAAAAATGGTTACTACTACAGCAACTAAAATGTTGCCTGTGAATGGAGCAATTAATAAAGCGCCAAAGTTATTCCCTTGCATTGTTACGTTGTTTTCCTCAACTGAGTCATTCATTTTTGAGGAAAAATCCTTTTCTGTCTGTTTTTTGGCATCTGATTTTAACTCTTGTTTTACTTGTCTAATGATTCTGCGTTGCAAAGTTGTAGTGTCATCTGAATACTTCCAAACACTAAACTCTTTTATTGCTATTCTTCTTTCTTCTTTTAAAGATTCTGTCAGCAATTTTAAAACCGTCGATTTACCAGAACCCCACTCTCCCATTAAACTTATATGTGTAGGGAAATCATCTTGTTGTTTGATAACTTCTTTTAATGAATGGGCTATTTGGTCATAATTAAACTCATCTTTTACAGTTGGTCTATCATCTAAATATAAGCTTTTCTTATTCTCTTCTGGTGATCTTGGTGATTTCAATATAAGTACCCCCTTTGTCGCTAAAGTATGAATTACATTTTATATGTATTTAGCCATATTACTATATTATCACTTCCACCTTATATTTCAATTTCATCATTTTTTTACAATATTATATTCATCAAAACCCACCATCGTACTTGAAAAACCATGTTCGAAAGCAAGGCTAAAATACATAACACGCAGCAATTCAAAGAAAAAATGTAAGCTTTTTTGCAATATTTCCCTCTTTAATTTTACAATCGGCGTTTATTAAAGCAAACATATAAATAAATTAATTGAACGCTCTAATTCTTAAATCTTGGCTGTTTGTCTTAAAATTTTTAGAGCCATAAAAATGCATAATCTATAATTATAGATGTTTCTTCTTTCTAATTTTCGCTTGATTAGGGTAGACTCTTATCATACAGAAGATGTAACTGCTAAACTTTTAATTTTAAATTTGAACCTTAATTTGCACTAATTTTAGCTGGTATCTTGCACAATATAATGAAAATATATATTTCACATTTAACTTATATATTAAACTTGATTTTCTATATATAAAATATTATGATTAATACATCAAAAAAAATTGATGTATTAAAGAAGGTGAATGAAATGAAGTTAATAGATAATATAAATGAATTTAGTGAAGATATGACACTTGAATTCTATGAGCAGATGTTCAGTGCTTTGGCAGATAAAACACGTTTGAAAATTGTGAATGAAATTAGTAAGAGTTCTGACAAGAGCCTGTGTGTCTGTGATCTTGAAGAAGTATTAGATTTAAAGCAATCTAAAATTTCTTATCATCTTAAAAAACTTGCGGATGCAAATATTCTTATCACAGAAAAGCATGGAACATGGAATTATTACAGTATAAATGAAAAACAAATACAAGTTGTCCTATCAGAAGATACTTGTTGTAAAATTTTATAACGAGTATCTTCTCTTTCTAACTAATACATCAATTATTTTTGATTTATCGAGTGAGTTGCGAGTTCTATTAATGAAAGTGAGGCGCACTATTGATGACAGATTCATTACTTGAATTTATGAAAACATTTTTAATATTATTTTTTGAACTGCTTGCTCTGTTTATTGTAATTAGTTTTATTGTGAGTTTGATTCAACAAACTGTATCAGAAGAGAAAATAAGGAGTATCTTAAATCGCCCGAATAAACCGGTCAGTTATATTTTAGCGACTCTCTTCGGTGCAATTACACCATTTTGTTCGTGTTCAACCATCCCGATTCTAGCAGGTCTTCTGAACTCAAAAGTTCCTTTTGGACCGTCAATGAGTTTTTTGATGGCTTCACCATTAATGAATCCAGTGATGATCTTTGCGTTATGGATTCTGCTAGGCTGGAAGGTAGCTGTGGTTTATTTTATAGTTATTGGTATCTTTAGTGTCCTTGTCGGAGTCATATTCTCCCGTCTTAATTTAGAAGAAACCTATAAAGGTGTAACAATTAAAGGCGAAGGATTTTTTGCTGATGCTAAAGGGTCTAAAGTGAAACAAGCATTAAACGATGCATGGGCATTTTTATATCCTTTACTCCCCTATCTGTTTATCGGTGTATTCATTGGTGCATTCATCTATGGTTTTGTACCGGAAGAATTTGTGACACGTTATGCAAGTGGAGATGGTTTCATATCCGTGGCGATTGCATCCGTGTTAGGTATACCGATGTACATTCGCCCTGAAACAATGATTCCTATCGCAGATGCGCTTGTGACTAAAGGAATGGCTATCGGAACAGTCATTGCTTTGATTATCGGTGGCGCAGGCGCCAGCATTCCCGAGCTTGCGTTATTATCCAAACTATTTAAAAAGAAATTTTTAGTCGCTTTTATAACAGCGATTCTGGTGGTTGCGATTAGCGCAGGAATGATTCTTAATATAGTTATTTAAGATACAGACTTATAATAAAAAAAGGAGGTGGGAAAATGAGTGTGAAAGATTTTGTTAATAAATTAAAGCCTAAAGCACAAAACTGTTGTTCAGTTGAAATTGAAGAAAAAAAAACAGATGAAAAATCTAATAATGATTCTAAGAAAGAAAAATAGTTAAAATAAAAAATCGTGTCGCTTGATAAGCGCACGATTTTTTATTAAATTATTTAATACATTAATAAGGTTAAATAGAGCCCTAATAATGTAATAAAAAGTACAGGTGGCGTAATAATGATACCTATTTTAAAATAGGTTCCCCAAGAAATTTTCATATCTTTTTTGGCTAGGACATGCAGCCATAACAGTGTGGCAAGTGACCCAATAGGTGTAATTTTCGGCCCTAAATCTGAACCGATGACATTAGCATAAATCATTCCGTCTTGAATCAGTTTCGTCACATTTGCATGATCAATTGCAATGGCATTAATCATGACAGTCGGCATATTGTTCATTACTGAAGAGAGAATAGCCGCAATAAAGCCCATCCCCATAACTGAAGCGAACAATCCATATTCAGCAATATCGACTAACACGCTTGCTAAAGTATCAGTTAGACCAACATTTCTCAGTCCAAAGACAACAACATACATACCGAGTGAGAATAAAACAATATTCCATGGTGCACCTTTAATGACTGACTTTGTATTAACAGCCGGAGAACGTTTTGCAAGTATTAAGAAGATGATTGCAATACCGCCTGCAATAAATGACACAGGCACGTTAATAAATTCGCTGATTAAATAGCCAATGAGTAACATTAAAAGCGCAACCCAAGAATATTTAAACATCTTTTGATCTTTAATCGCAGATGCAGGTGCTTTTAATTGGGATTGGTCAATTGTTTTAGGAATTGATTTTCTGAATAATAACCAAAGGACAAGAATACTTGCAACTAATGAGAAAATATTCGGGATAATCATCCGGCTTAAATATTCTAAGAAGCCAATATTAAAGTAATCAGCTGATACAATATTCACTAAGTTACTGACGACCAACGGTAGTGATGTGGTATCAGCGATAAATCCAGTTGCGATTACAAAAGGAAAAATGACCTTTTCTTCTAGTTTTAAATTTCTACCCATAGCAAGAACAATTGGGGTAAGTATCAGTGCCGCCCCATCGTTTGCGAAAAATGCTGCGATAATAGAACCTAATATCGCAATATATATAAACATTTTTAAGCCATTTCCATTTGAAGCCTTAACCATGTGTATGGCAGACCATTCGAAAAAGCCAATTTCATCAAGTATTAATGAAATAAGAATGACTGCCACAAAAGTTAATGTCGCATTCCAAACAATACCGGTCACTTCTATTACATCTCCGAATGAGACGACACCGGTAATGATGGCAAGCAATGCCCCAATCATTGCAGTAATACCTATATCTAAATTTCTAGGTTGCCATATAACAAATATCAATGTAATTAAAAATATACTTAATGCAAGTATCGTCATTATGAGCAGGTTCCTTTCCCGATACTGTCACATATACAAGGCACCGTATCTGAACTTAAAAGCGATAATCTGTTCATTAAACTGTTAACCACTTCTTTATTTAAACTATACATATTTTTAGTACCATCTTTTCGCATTAAAATTAAATTATTTTCTCTAAGTAATTTCATATGATGGCTTAACGTTGGCTGTGAAAAATCAAAGTGCTCCAGAAGGTCACATGCACAGAGTTCGCCACAAGAAAGTAAATCCAATATTTCTAAGCGGTTACTATCGGAAATTACTTTCAAATACTGCGACAGAGTTTGATAACTTACTTTATTCTCTTCTTTTATCAATTAAATTCACATACCTTTGATAGTTTTTATTACCACCTGATAAATTATAGACATCCTTAAAACCAAGATTAATCAGCACATTTTGCGCCGCATTGCCTGTCGTTCCTTTGTTACAATATGTGACGATTGTTTGATCTTTATCTACTTCTTCTGCATAGTCTCTTAGGTTTTTTAGAGGAACATTCACAGCATTTTCAACGTGATTGGCCTCATATTGTTTAGGTGAACGGACATCAATGATGTGGAGGTTCCCTTGCTCTGCTCTCTCTGTGAGTTCTTTAGGTGTGATGATTTTTCTACCTCTTTGAATATTATGACCAATCATTCCAGTGTAGATCACTGGATCTTTTGTAGTAGAGAAAGTTGGTGCATAAGCGAGATCCAGATGGAATAAATCCTCTACTTTCGCCCCAAAGGTAATTGCAGTGGCGAGAACATCAATACGTTTATCGACACCTTCATATCCTATAATCTGAGCACCAATGATTCTGGAATTTCTCTTATCAATAATCGCTTTGATGACCATTTCTTTACCATTCATATACTCAGGCTGATTTGGTTTGATGTTGTGGATGACATCAACATTCATATTTAATCGATTAGTTTCTTTTTCAGTGAGCCCTGTCTGTGCAATTGTCATGTCAAAAATCCGTACAATACCAGTGCCTAAAATTCCTTTATGCTCCAAATCGCCACCAGTGAGATGATCACCTAAGATTCTTCCCATTTTATTAGCTGTTGAGCCGAGGGGTCTATATAAAGGTTGCCCTGAAACAATACTAAAACTTTCTGCAACATCTCCAATAGCATACACATGAGGAATATTGGTTTCTAAGTGTTTATTGACTTGAATTGCACCCGTATCACCGATTTTTACTCCGATTCTTTCAGCCAATGATGTATTGGGCTTAATGCCGACTGCCAATATCACCATATCTGTGTCTATCGTCCGGCCACTTTGCAGAACAATTTGATTGATGGAGTCGTCTCCAACTACATGATCAATTGTATATCCCAAAACGATATTTGCTTTATCCTTAAGGTATTCTTCAATCATATAGCTCATATCAGGATCCAAATTGCTCATAAAGATACTTCTTTGAATCATCGTTGTTTGATATTTAGATAATTGTTCCAACATTTCCAGTCCAATAAATCCGCCACCGATAATTGCAATATGTTCAACACCATTTAATTCAATATATTGATGAATACTTTTAGCATCATTGATGTTTTTGACCTGGAACGTATTTTTGTAATGACTGGAATCTAATTGTGGCAATTCTTTAGGGCTGGAGCCAGTCGCTAGAACAAGTTCATCATAGTCTTGATCAAAGGTCTCATCGTTTAATAAATTCTTAACTAAAATAGTTTTATTATCTTTATCTATGTTCATCACTTCATGCTGTGTATGAATGTTAATATTGAACCGATCTTTGAACCATTTCGCATCTCTCGGTGTCAGTTCATCAATTTCTTCCACTTCGCCACCAATAAAATAAGGAATACCACAAACAGAATACGAAATATCCGTATCTTTATCATAGACAGTAATTTCAACATTTTCATCATTTCTTCTTGCTTTTGCTGCAACACTTGTACCGGCAGCTACCGAACCAATAATTACGATTTTCTTCATTATTATTTCTCCATATATGGGATAAGATGATAGTTCGCATCACTGCGTTTTTTAATCATCAGAATCCACTTTGATTCATCTGTTTTTTTATTGCTGAATAATTTATCCTTCTGATCCAGTGTAACCAGGGATTGATTGATGACCCACCACTTATGTCCAATATCTGCACGTTTTAAATCATCAGCCAATCGGTTTGCCTCATAATATGGTGTAGCTTCAGCTAAAGTAACGATGATCATTTGAGTTAAATTTTTATCTTGAATTTTTGGCAATAGTGTTTTAACAGAGTCAGAAACATTATTCCCTTGTTTCTCTAATTCTTTATGGTAGCTTTCACTTGAATTTAAAAGTAATAAAGTATGTCCCGTTGGTGCTGTATCAACAACTACATAATCTGTTTGATTATTATTTTCCATTACTTCGCTGAATGATTTAAAGAAAGCAATTTCCTCAGTACAAGGCGATCGCAGATCTTCTTCGATATAATCGATATCATCTTGTGTGACATTCGGTCCTAAGGATGATAAAACTTCATTTTTATAATTCTGTAAAGATTCTTCTTCATCGATAAATGAAGTCATCAGATTATCATGATGCTGTGCAGCTGTAATTTCTTTTGTCGGATCCGTTGTGGCGAGATGCACACTATGTCCTTTAGCAGCAAGCGTTTCTGCAAGTAACGTAGCAACACTTGTTTTACCAACACCGCCTTTACCCATTGTAAATAGATAACGGACACTGCTATTTTCAATTTCTTCTATAAGTCCATCAATCGTTGGATGATTTTCTCTTTCAAACGTATCTTCTTCAGTTTCAGTATTATCACTAAAAAGACCAATCAAACCAGGCGTTGAACTATTAATTTTGCCGCTATAGGGAACATGATAAACCTCATTTTCCTTCAGCCAATCAGCAAAACTTTCAATTACATGATCCTGTTCCTTTTTTTTGTATTCCGATATCTCACCATGAACAGATTCGATATAACCATTAATGATAATTTTAAAATGATTGATGGAAAGTTCTCTCAGTTCTTCCTGAGCCCTTTGAAGTTCTTTCATCGGGGATAGTTCAGGACGAGTAACCAGCATCATAGTTGTACTTTTCTCATCACGTAACCGTTCTAAAGCCCTTTGGTACTTCTGACGATTGTCGTCCAGACCTGAAAGTTGCCCGAGACATGAGGCATCATGACTTGTCGTATCCAGATAATCATTCCATGCAGTTGGTAATTCCAACATCCGCAATGTGTGACCCGTCGGTGCCGTATCAAAAATAATATAGTCATATTGTGACTCTATATTTTCATCTGACAGAAAGTGTGTGAATTCATTGAAAGCAGCAACCTCAACAGTACATGAACCACTGAGCTGCTCTTTCATATTCTCTAAAGTCTCTTCAGGTAAGATACCTTCATATGGTTTCACAACATTATTTTTGTAGTCTTGCGCAGCTGTCATTGGATCAAAATTGGCAATAGCTAAATTTTTATAGTCCGGATGTTTGTTGAGCTTATTTGTGAGTTCCATATTAAAGACATCCTGCAGATTACTTGCCGGATCTGTACTGATCAATGCAATGCTGAATCCTTCTTTTGCAAGGTTAAGTGCAAGTGCACACGATACAGTTGTTTTACCGACACCGCCTTTACCTGTGAAAAACAAATATTTCGTGAGTTCGATACTTTTAGTGTTTATTCTCCGCATGTCTCTAACAACATCCATCTCTACTACAGCATCCTCCATTTCTCAACTGATTCACCATGATAATATCATTCACTTCATCTTCAGTCATATACTCGCCTGTTTTCACAATTTCATCATCGATTACTGTAATCGGCAAAACTGCTAATCCTTGTTCTTGAACCTTAGATATAATATTTTTGTTCTCAATGAATTTACTTGGATTGCCACCTAGATTAAATCTTTCTACACTAATATTGTTAGTTTTTAGTAATTCAGCCAGCTGATTCACTTTAATGAGTGTCTCATCAGGAGATGGACCACACACACCTGTAGAGCAACACATTTCTTCTTCATAAAATTTCACTTCCAACATAATGACACGCACCTTATTAATAGATTTAATTTCTTAAACATAGATTAACATCTATATAGATAGTTGTCTATATATTGATTTTAATTTTTTTAATATGTAATATCTCAAAAACGAATGTTTTTGAGACGTTATAAACTCACAGATTTTATGCTTAAATACTAGGATAGATTGTCTCTAAAGATTACTCAAAATCTAAGTATCATATCCCTACATTTATGATATATAGTAACAACTTTAACTGTATATTATAAGCAGATCCTAAATAGACAACACTAGAGTGTCTCTTTCACCGATGAATTGCATATATTTTAAATACTATTTTGCACATACTACTTTAGAACCCAGCTTGTCTTCTTACGAAGACAAGCTGGGTTCTTTAATTATAATGCAAATTATCGTCTGAATTAGTGCAGAATAATTACGAAAGTGACAGAAGGGGTAACCGGATGTGAATCGGTGATTAAAGTTTAGCAGACCTTTGTCTTAAATCTGGGTGTGACTTTTGACTTTATTTTGCACTTATTTAAGTGATATTTTGCACTAAAATTAAGCCGATATCTCACATTAAAAGAGAGATATCGGCTTATAAAATTTTCTATTAAAATAGGAATGAGAACAGAGCGTTGAATGTGCCATTTTCAAATAGGATATAGATTCCTAATCCTATAAAGACGATTGGAACGATCCAACGTTCATATTTTTCGATTTTATCTGAAACAAAATTCAAGGAAGCCAATCGATAGCTGATTAGACATAGAACACCAACCATGATCATGAAAACAATGACGGCAATAATGATTTCCATCATATTTAAAGTCGTAAAGTACGGTATATAGATAGCGAAATCATCCGCACTGGAAGCCAGTACAATGAAAGTGACCGTTATGAATAATTGATTGAATCTGCCTGAAGAGAAAAGGGAGAGAATGTTGCCTTCATCTTCGTCTTCTTCACCTTGAATCCATATTTTTATACCCAGGTAAAGCGGCAGCAGTCCAAGCAGTCCGATTATCCATTGTTGGGGAACTAGATTAGCAACGCCCAATGACACCAGAAGACTCGCGAGTATAATAATGACTGTCCCAATATATTGTCCAATCCAGATATATTTGATCTGGTTCCTTTTCTTTATTTGCGAAAACAGAAGAATCAATATGACGAGATAGTCGATTCCTGTCGCTACATAGACGGCAGCAGCTGTAAATACCGTTACAATCATTTTTCCAACTCCAATATTTGGACATCAGTACTTTTATTTATCTGGGAAGAACCCAAGCTTAATTCATCTTCCTTCACACGCATAAGCCTCAAGCCATTCAAGGCCACCACTAAAGTGGCACCCATGTCCGAGAGAATCGCAATCCATAGTGTCAGCCATCCTGGGATGACCAACAATAGAGCAATCAGTTTGATTCCAATGGCAAAAGCGATATTCGCTTTGATGATGTTCAATGTTTTACGGCTAAGTTTGATGGTAAAGGGCAGTTTCCTCAGGTCATCGCCCATTAAAGCGACATCTGCTGTTTCAAGAGCGGTATCTGTACCGGCGCCACCCATAGCGATACCAACGGTGGAAGCTGCCAGCGCTGGGGCGTCATTGACCCCATCGCCGACCATGCCTACATGACGATAATCAGTTTTTAGTTGCTTGATTACGTCTAGTTTATCCTGCGGGAGCAATTCAGATTGAATATCTGTGACACCGACATGTGAACCAATCGCACGGGCAGTACTATGATTATCTCCCGTAAGCATGACTGTTTTTTCGATGCCTGCCTGATGCAGATTCTGGATTACCACTTTACTTGATTCGCGGACTTCATCCGCGACTGCAATAATTGCCTGAACTGTATTTTTCGTTCCTGCAACCATAACGGTCTTACCTTGTTCTTGAAGTGTTTTGACATCACTTTTAATTGCATCATTGAAATTAGCTGCCTCCATCTCTTCAAATAATGCCGGACTGCCAACGTAATACATTTCATTATTGATTTTGCCCCGTATCCCCTTGCCTGTAATAGAAGAAAAGTCTTCGACAAAGATATCAGAATAAGGAAGGTTATAACCGTCTGCCTTCTTTATAATCGCGGATGCCAATGGATGCTGGGAACGATCTTCCAATGCTGCGATGACTGCCAGCATTTCCTTTTCATCAATTGCATTGTCGATTAAACGATAATCGGTTACAACCGGGACGCCCTTTGTGAGTGTGCCGGTCTTATCAAATGCAATGGCCTTTAATCCACCCATTTCTTCGAGGTAGACCCCGCCTTTTATAAGGACTCCCTTCTTGGCAGCATTTCCGATTGCTGAAACAATCGCTATCGGCGTGGAAATTACCAATGCACATGGACAACCTACAACGAGAACCGCTAACCCTTGATACACCCAAGTGGACCAACTCGCACCGAAAAATAACGGGGGTACAATCGCAACCAGCACTGCGACACCCATAATGGCCGGCGTATAATATTTTGCAAATTTATCAACGAATGCCTGGGCAGGAGCACGCTCACCTTGTGCTTCTTCCACCAGATGAATGATTTTGGCAATGGTCGTATCTTCAACCAATTTAGTGATTTTAACTTCCAGTAAGCCTTCTTCGTTCAGTGTCCCTGCAAATACTTCATCATCGATCGATTTTTCAACCGGCACTGATTCACCTGTGATTGCTGCCTGGTTGATTGCAGAGTAGCCATTGACAATTACGCCGTCCATAGCAATTTTCTGTCCAGGCTTAACAATCATGATATCGCCCACAGCAATATCATTGACGTGCGCTGTCATTTCCTTTCCGTTGCGTCTGACAAGTGCCTCTTTAGGAGCAATATCCATCAATGAACTGATGGATTGCCTTGCTCGATCCATCGAGAAACGCTCTAACGCTTCGCTGATGGCAAACAAGATGACAACAATGGCGACCTCGGCCCATTCTCCGATGATGACACCGCCAATCACTGCGACTGTCATAAGGGTTCGCATATCAAATTCAAACCGGACTAAATTCTGGAGACCCATTTTCAGCATTGAAGCCCCTCCGACAATCATGGAAGTGATGAATAGCAGCGGTGTAAGAATATTGTCATCACCATCCACCAACATTGAAATGAAGCCAAAAGCGATAAATAGTAGCGAATAGAGCAGAGTGCTGTGCTTTTTATAAAATGGAACGGTTACTTCCTTTTCTTTTTTGTCTTGTCCACTTTCTTCTCGAGATTTTTCAGGCACCACTTTGAGGTTTTCAAATGCCCCTGCTTCTTCCAGTTCCTCAACCGTTGCAGAACCATATACAGAAATTTTTGATGCGCCAAAATTCACCTTCGCATCTTGAACTTCAGGTAGTTTCTTCACATTGCTCTCAAATTTCCCTGCACAGTTCGCACAGGAAAACCCCTGAACGCGGTAAACTTTTTTTTCTTCTTCAGTCAGCTCTGTAATCCCCTCAGACATTGGTCATCACTTCTTTCCTATGTATTAAAGCAATCGTCATAATTTCTTTAATATGCTGATCTTCCAGAGAATAGAACGCAAGTTTCCCTTCTTTCCTGAATGTGACGATGCCTTCTTTGTAGAGTGTGCGTAAATGATGAGACGCATTGGCTACAGTCACACCGAGTATATTTGCGATGTCACAGACGCATAGTTCCTCTTCCCGGCATAAGGAATAGGTGATTTTTGCCCTATTCACATCGGCGATAGCCTTAAGCATCTGTGATATACCAGCAATATCGACAGTTTGTAAATTCTCTTGCATCCGGTTAACCTTTTCTTCGTCATAACAAAAAACTTCACATGTTTCTTTATTATTCATACATACACCTCATCATTCAAATATTCGTTTGAGTATAGCATATCATCTCGTTTTTTTTATTCAAGTAGATATTTAAATAATAAATATGTATAAGTTTTTCTCGCCATATAAAGAATTTTCTGGAATAAAGCTGAAAGAAATTACGATATCATAAGTGAACTTTATTGTGATAAATAATTTATTCGTTCTTAAAAGTACACTTTTACGGACACTTCGAAAACATTTGGAATAGGTCAAAATGAGAGTCGTAAACATACTAAATTATTTTACGAACGTTCAATTATTTACATATACTTTTACGGACGATTTTCATTTGTAACTAGAAAAAGAGTCTTCCGCTCAAACAATTTGTAGATGTATTTTTCTCTCTTAAATTTATGTTTGATTAGAGTAGACCCTAAACACACAATATATGAATATAAATCATTTCTTAAAACTATTAATGCGATTCTTAGTAGTAGTTTAATTAAATCATTAACCTGCAAAGACATACTGTGAAAGTTTATTATAAATGATTTTCAGGGCAATAAAAGGGCAAACTATCTGGAAAAGGATAGCTTGTCTTGGAAATTTTTCTAAGAAAACAGTTAAAGAATGCTGTTTTAAAGGGATTTTTATTAATCCTTGCAAAGTGCCAGTAGTAGATTTTCATTGAGTGGGAATAAATTCTATAAATTACCGATGTTTAATTTTATGTTGATTCAGTATTTGTCTAAAGATAAAATGACAAAGTAAGCTGAAAAAATGTATTGATTTAATAAAGCAGACCTACTGTCTATATTCTCTATGGATATAGACAGTAGGTCTGCTTATTTTTGTTCTATTCAGTTTTTATTTATTTTTCTTTTTTCGTTTTAACGTTGATATGCTAGCTATAGTTACGCCAAGTACTGATATGAATATAATAAGTATAACTTCCAACTGTACCCCTCCTCATCAAAAAAGCAAAAATTGAATTATTTAAAATGATGTAGGATTACTCTATATTTAACGTATAACAAACATTTGTCCAATACAAGTAGTTCAACTTACGAAGATTTATGATGAAAAAGAGTGCCTGCTTTCTCTTTTTAAAATGTTTGATATGGCTATCTATTCTCTTTCAAAGGCATGGATGATGTCAATCAGTACAGGAACAACATCTTCCTTGGAATAATAAGTCTTGGATTTATTCTGTGTTTATAATTATGTGGATCATCTCAAAAAAGTATCTTTGGTCGTATGCTGCCTGATAACATATTGATAATAAAAATTGAGTTTAACCTCAAAGGTGGAAGAGTTATTTTTATAGTTACAGATTAAAAGAGAAGTTTGGGGGACAAAACATATTTATAAAAAAGAGGCGACCGTCGCAACAGTCAGCCTCAAGTGCATTCCGCAGAGATGCACCGTTATTTGTTTTCCATTTTACTCTGCACTCAGGTAATTATCAAGATTATTGATAAAACATTACATATCACCAATTTTCCCAACCTTAAATAAATCCTGTTGATATGATAAAGATGAAGTTAGACTAGAAAGTGGACACAGTAAATGGGGACAAAATCAGTTATACTAAATCCACATATTATTTACGAAAGGTGTTCATCTATATGGCAAGAGGTAGAAATTACGATAAGCAAGTGAAGGCAGAAGCAGTCAGTTTAGTGATTGACAATGGGAAGTCCATTGCGTCAGTGTCCCGTGAGTTGGAGATTCCGAAAAAGTACGATCAGCAAATGGATTGAGAATTATAAACACAATGGGACATCGGCATTTGTCGGCAGCGGCAATCTGACACCGGAGAAACAGGATGAGAAAGCATTGAAAAAGAGACTCCGAGACCTGGAGGAAGAGAATAAGATATTAAAAAATGCTATGCGCATCTTTACCAACGACCAGAAGTGATTTTTTCCTTCATCAAAGCGCACCGACACGAATTTAGTGTATTAAAGATGTGTCATGTCCTGGGTGTCTCAAAAAGTGGATATTATCAGTGGTTGAAGCAGCCCACACCGCCACAGAAGCAGCGAAAAGCCACACTGCAGCGTGAAATCAAAATGATTCACAGACAATCTCATGGCCGTTACGGCAGTCCGAAGATTACCATTCTGCTTCATAGAGCAGGATGGATCATGTCTGAACGGACAGTCACCCGTTATATGAAAGAGATGGGACTGCGTTCTAAAACTGTGAAGAAATATAAAGCCACAACGTATTCGAAACACAATCTACCCGTCTATCCGAATTTAGTCGATCAGAACTTCAAGGTCTCCCAGCAAGGAGCTGTCTGGGTATCAGATATCACTTATGTACACACCAAAGAAGGCTGGTTGTATCTGGCAACGGTGATGGACTTGTTTTCCAGGCGTGTGATTGGCTGGGCGATGTCCGACCGCATGACAAAAGACCTGGTCATCCAGGCATTGAAGCGCGCATTTCAGACACAGTCGCCGAAAGCAGGATTAATCCATCATTCTGACCGCGGGAGTCAGTATGCATCGCTGGGTTATCAAGCATTACTGCGTGAGAAATCCATCACGACCAGTATGAGCCGAAAAGGCAATTGTTACCACAATGCCTGCATTGAGTCTTTTCACAGTGTGATTAAGAAAGAATTAATTCATCACGAGAATTATGAAACCAGAGACATCGCTAAAATGAGTATTCTTGAATACATTGTGAGTTTTTATAATTACAGACGCATTCATTCGTACTTAGGCTATCTGTCACCGATTGAATTTGAAAAGTTATATGCAGGGGGATGAAAATATTTAAAATGAATACTTAAATACTAACATCAATTCTATTTAAATCACTGCAGGGTTTCCATTTATTGTGTCCGTATTCTTGACAGAAGTCCACAATATCGTCGGCCCATTGATTGTTCAGGAAGAATTCGTGCTTCAGCACTCCTTCTACAACAAAGCCGCTCTTTTTATAGAGGGCAACCGCAGCGGGATTCGTTGCGAGGACTCTCAGGGAAATTTTGTTGTAGTTCTCACCTTCGGCGTATTGAATGACCCACTTCAATAGTTGGGATGCGACCCCTTTTCTCCGTGCGGAAGGGGAAACAGCCATGCCGACAGTGAGGGAAAAGTTTGTGTTTATTCCCCTGTACATCTGAAATGCATCGATGAATCCGAGGACAGTACCATCCTCGACGGCAACAGCGACTTTTCTGTATTCCAAAGACTGTGCAAATTCTTCTGTAGACTGGTATGTAGTAATCATCGGTGTATTTGTGTCATTCCAAACTTCATTTTCCAGCGTCATGATTTGTTCGTAATCTCTTTCTTCAACCCAGCGAATATCCATTATAACCCTTCTTTCCCAATGTTTACTGTAATTATACATCAAAAGAATGTTTTAAGGGAAATCCAGTATGTGCTTTTTTAAATTCAGGGTTTAAAATAAAAATCCTGCCCCCTTACTGTCAGGGGTACAGGATTTTAAAATGATCCTTCATTTTATTTTAGTGTGCACCGACCACCGGATGGGGGACATAAGGTGCTTCTAAATACTCGATTTCTTCTGGCGTCAGCTTAATGGACAGTGCCGCGACGGGGTCTTCAAGGTGGGACATTTTTGTTGCGCCGATAATGGGTGCAGTCACAGGTTCTTTATGCAGCAGCCAGGCGAGTGAAATTTGTGCGCGGGACACATTTCTCTTCCCGGCAATCTCAGCCACACGTTCCACAATCACTTTGTCAGTGTCGGCTGTCGTGTCATATTTTGATTTCTGAACTTCATCTGTTTCAGAACGTTTTGTTGTCTCCGACCAGTCGCGTGTCAATCTGCCGGATGCGAGCGGACTGTACGGTGTGACGGCAATGTTGTCTTCCTTACACAGCGGGAGCATCTCTCTTTCGTCTTCCCGGTATAGAAGATTCAGGTGATTCTGCATCGATATGAATTTTGTCCATCCATTTTTCTCAGCCGTGTGATTTGCTCTTTGGAACTGCCAGGCATACATGGCGGAGGCACCGATATATCTCACTTTTCCTGCTTTTACGAGGTCATGGAGTGCTTCCATTGTTTCCTCAATCGGTGTATTGTAGTCCCAGCGGTGGATGATATAAAGATCAATATAATCCGTTCCGAGGCGCTCAAGACTTTTATCGATTTCCCGCATGATGACTTTTTGGGACAGGCCGCTTCCGTTCGGACCATCATGCGTCGGGAAATAAACTTTTGTTGCGATGACAATTTCATCCCGGTTGGCATAGTCTTTTAAAGCACGGCCGAGGACTTCTTCAGCGATACCTTCCGAGTAAACATTCGCAGTATCAAAGAAATTGATGCCGAGTTCGAGTGCTCTTTTAATAATCGGACGGCTGTCGGATTCATTAAGTACCCATGGATGAATCCATTTTTCCGGGTCGCCGAATCCCATTCCGCCTAAACAGAGGCGGGAGACATCGAGCCCGGTATTGCCGAGTTTTACATATTCCATTCATCATCATCTCCTATATAGTTCATGTAAACATATAGACTGATCTGCGGTAAAGTAAACATCATTATCCAGTCTCACTTGTTATGCCATACTTTATTTAATACATCGGGCGATATTAAACGTCTCCATTGATTTTCAGGGAACATATGAAATATGATTTAAGAAAGGATACTCAAGTTTAACTATAGAAATGGAAGGGTGAGTAAAATGAAGTGTACAGTCATTGGTATGTGGGGCGGCTTTCCTGAGGAAGATGAGCCGACATCAGGTTATTTAATTGAGAAGGACGGGTTTCATATTTTACTGGATACAGGCAGTGGTGTCGCAGCGCATGTGCAGAATTATGTTGAACTGAATGATCTTCATCATATTGTAATGTCACATTATCACTATGACCATTCGGTGGATCTTGGGGCATTTTTATTCGGCAGAATGATTAATATGTTTATGGGCCGGATTGATACAGAATTAAATATTTACGGTCCGGATGACCAGAAAATCATCGATCAAGTTAATGATGTGAAACTGAGTCGATTCCATCCGTATGATGCCGGCAGTCAGCTTAATATCGGTCCGTTTACTATTGAGTTCCACCGCAACAACCATCCTGTGGAAACGTATGCGATGCGTATAACAGATGATGAAGGGAAAGTACTGGTTTACACCGCGGATTCAAGCTATATGGACAGTCTCGTTCAGTTCTCTGAAGGGGCGGATGTATTAATTACAGAGTGTAATTCCTATGAAGGAGAAGATGCCGCAAGACTCGGTCATATGAACGCGGAAGAAGCGGGACTCTTTTCATCACGTGCAGGGGTTAAGCGGACGATTCTGACTCATCTGCCGCATTACGGTGATGTGAATGAATTGACGGAATCTGCAGAGAAGGCAGGGGCAGAGAATGTTGAACTTGCACAAGTGGATCAAGTGATTGAAATTTAACAGAAAATAAGGAGTAGACAGATGTATATACCAAAAGCATTTAAAATCAGGGATGAGCAGTTCAATCATGAAATTATCAATGATTACGGTTTTGCGACACTGTTTTCACAGCATAACGGTGAACCTTATGCGACACATATCCCCTTGATGCTGAGTGAAGATAAGACGTATTTATACGGACATTTTTCTGTTGCGAATCATCAATGGAAGGATATTGAAGGTCAGACGGTACTGGCTGTTTTTCAAGGGCCGCACAGCTATATTTCATCGTCGTGGTATGAAACAAACCGGTCAGTGCCGACATGGAACTATATTTCTGTACATGTATCCGGGCTGATAGAGATGATCGGCGGCCGCGAATTAAAAGAATCCTTAAGCCGTCTGGTTAATAAATACGAAGCGCCGGACAGTGCGTATCAATTGGACGAGGTCGATGACAGATATTTAAAAGCGATGAGGACGGCCATTAAAGGTTTCAGGATTAAAATCAGTAAGATTGAAGGCAAGGCAAAATTGAGCCAGAACCATTCTGAAGAAAGACGTTCAGGTGTGATTGAGAAATTGGAAGCTTCCAAAAAAGAAGATGAAAGAAAAATCGCTGCTTATATGAAAGAACTGATGTAAAAATCCCCGCCGTCCGGCGGGGATTTAGTGTAATTGTGTATATTATTTATTCAAAAATTTGAGCAGTGCATCGTTAAACGCTTCGGCATGTGTCACATTGAGTCCGTGTGAACCGCCTTCAATCAGTGCGAGTTCACTTCCGGAAATGGCTTCATGTGTCCGTTTTCCGCTTGCTTCAAATGGAACGATGGCATCTGAGTCTCCGTGGATAATCAGTGCCGGTACGTCAACTGCCTCGAGATCTTTTCTGAAATCCGTTTTACCGAAAGCAGCGATACAGTCGAGTGTACCTTTCGGGGATGCGGATGCTGCGATGTTTTTATTGTAAAGTCTGAGTGATTCACTCACGAGTCCGGTGTCCTCTCCCGATGCAAAAAAGTTATTTGTAAATCCTTCAAGAAAATCAAGCCGGTCTGTTTTTACTGCATTTTCAAATTCTTCGATTGTATCATCATCCAGCGCACCATCCGGATTGTCCTCTGATTGATAAAGGTACGGCGGGACTGCACCGGCAAATACGACGCTTTTGATTCTTTTCGTGCCGTATGATGATACATACCTTGCGACTTCACCGCCGCCCATTGAAAAGCCGACAAGTGTGACATGATTTAAATCAAGGTGTTCCAACAGCTGGTGGAGATCTTTGGTGAATGTATCATAATCATATCCATTCCAAGGCTGTGAAGACCCTCCGAAGCCCCGGCGGTCATACGTAATGACTCTGTGACCACTTTCTATCAAAGCGGGAACCTGATACTCCCATGACCGTCCGCTTAACGGCCAGCCGTGAATCAGGACCACAGGGTCACCTGAACCTTTGTCTTCATAATACAGTTCAATCGGTAATCCGTTTTCTTCTCCTACAGTGAGTACTGCCATTTTAATCTCTCCTTCAAATCATATAGTCGTTCCTGAATGAGTTCAGTATATTATTCCACGTTTATGGTTTCCCTAAACGTATCAAAGCAGTGGGATGAATCATTAAAGTCGTTTCAGTGTGCGGCAGATGACTTGTCTGTGATTAGCCGGGTTGATTACAATAGAATTATGAATGAACTATCAGAGGAGTGAATATCAGTGAATTTTGGTTATGAAGGAAAAGTAGCAGTGATTACAGGTTCCAGTAAAGGCATCGGACGTCAGACAGCAGAAGAAATGTTGAAGCTCGGTGCAAAGGTCATGCTTGTTGCCCGTAATGAGGAAAATCTGATTCAGACACGTGAAACACTTTCAGAATTCGGAGATGTCAGTTATGTCGTAAAGGATGTGAGTGATGCGGATGCGGGAGAGGTGATTGTCGAAGCAGTGATTCAAGCATTCGGCCGGCTCGATATTGTTGTTAACAACGCAGGAGGTGCATTCGCAGAGAACTTCGAAAACGTTGAAGCGGCGGACTGGCAGGGGGATCTTGACTTAAAAGTACTTTCGGCGATTAAGATGGTGAAGGCGGCACTGCCTTATCTAAAGGAAAGTAAGGGCAGCGTATTGAATCTGACTGCCGTTGCAGGTAAAGCACCTGCTGCAAATACCTCACCGACATCGGTATCCCGTGCAGCGGGTCTCGCTTTGACGAAAACGATGAGTAAGGACCTTGGTCAGCACGGCATCCGTGTCAATGCGGTCTGTATCGGACTCATCCGCAGTGACCAGATTGAGAAACGCTGGAAAGAAACGGCACCTGAGATGTCATGGGAGGAATTCGCAGTAACAGGACGTGATAATATTCCACTCGGTCGTATCGGGGACACTAAGGAAGCGGCGAATGTCATTACATTCCTGTGCTCAGACCTTGCATCCTATGTGACCGGAACGGCAGTGAACATTGACGGTGGTTCTGCAGCAGTTTTATAAAGTTGAATGTATGAATAAGACAGGCACCCGGTGATGGGTGCCTGTTTATGGTGGGGGATTCGCATATCTTTTGTGTTGAATCAATCTAGTATTCCAACTGTGCACGGTATAAAAGAAGCTCGTTGTCATTCCATTGTTTATACTGATAGCTGCGGATTTTTTTGTTGATTTCTTTCTGCTGCCTGCTGCCTTTTCCGAAAAAATTCAACATGCGGAATAATACTTCTCCGGTGACAGCAGTTGAACCGCCGGAGCCGAGGTTCGCCCCCATTTGTTCTGTTTCCGGAAGCGGCAGTTGTGTGTTTCTTTCAAATTCTTTCCTGAAATCTTCAGTAACGATGATATAATTTTCTTTATTTTCCAGTGCATAGAGCAGGTCTTCAGCAGTATTTGCACGGAAATAGCTGCTTTCTTCTGGATTCAAAATAATCACTTCCTTTCAGTTGAGTTATTTTTATATACCCTTAAACGGACAGTGCAAATAAAAATGATATTTCGGACTGTATATTACATATGCTTGATGTATTTATCTATGAATCATTTCAGGCGGGCATACAATTTCTTTCTTAATCATCGGATATTGTGTAGAATAAATTATCTTTATCAATCAGAAAAGAATAAGAGGTATATATATTTGAAAGAAAACAATAATAAAGGATTAATGAATTGGATTATTAAATTTTTAAAAGGGATGCTGATTGGATCCGGAGCCATACTGCCCGGAGTCAGCGGTGGTGCACTGGCAGCGATTTTTGGATTGTATCAGCCTCTGATTAATTTTTTATCGAATATCAGAAATAATTTTATAAATAATGTGATGTTCTTTCTGCCTGTCGGTCTCGGCGGACTGTTTGGATTATTTGTTCTTGCGACACCGATAGATTACGGTCTGCGCTTTTTCCCTGTCTTTGTACTATGGGGATTTATCGGTGCGATTGTCGGAACACTGCCGTCTTTATATAAAGAGGCAGGTCGTGAAGGAAGAGAGACTAGACATATTGTTATCACGATTGTAACAGCCGTGTTAATGTTTGCATTTTTAGTCTATGCTAATAATAACCTGAACATAGATATGGCTCAAAATACCGTGTCATGGCTGTTTGCCGGCGCAATATTTGCGAGCGGAATGATTGTTCCGGGCCTTAGTCCGTCGAACTTCCTGATTTACTTCAATTTGTATCAGCCGCTTACCGAGGGAATACGGACTTTGGATTTTTCTGTCATTATCCCGGTAAGTATCGGTGCTGTTGTGGTGGTGTTATTGTTCTCAAAATTGATGCGGAAGATTATGGATGTTGCCTATGCGGGCGTATTTCATTTTATCCTCGGTGTCGTTATCGCATCTACCGCAATCATTGCACCTGCACTGTCGCTGTATGAAGGTTTCGGTGTTATGGATTACATTCTGGTCGTTGTGATATTTCTCGCAGGTCTTCTGCTCGGCCGCTGGATGGGTAAGTTGGAAGAGCGGTATAAGTAATGGAATTAAAAGTGTTCCCGGCAGTCAGTTAGAATAAATTTTTTGCGCATATGTAAAAGGCATATGCGCATTTTTATGTTGTGATAAATGAAATAAAAATCCTTCGAAAAATCATTTTTCCAAGTATGTTATACTTAAAATTATGTAATTTTATACTGATTTATTCGGAAGAATCATTGATTGATATTATTTAACGAACAAAAAGTTCTAAAAATAAGGGGTAAAAATGAAAAATAAAATTTTAACCGGAATACTTTCTGCAGCTGCTTGTATTTTGACCGTGTCTTCTACTGCATCAGCAGAGCCGGCAGAAGGGTACAGTCCGGAAGACGGAATGTATATTAAGGCAGAAAATGAATTTTACTGGGAGGGCAGGTATTCCAATGACCGGGTATTCTCTGAGTATCTGGCAAATGAATTGGCCGGAGATTATGAAAATATAACTAACTATGCAGTCGGCGGTGCATTCTCGGGAGACTTATCAACTGGCGGTAATGAACATTCCAACTGGTCTGAGTGGATACACGGCTGGGGCGGTGTAGAACAGACAGAACGATTTCTCGATGATGTTAATGGAGAAGCAGATCCCGATGCTTTATATATCATCAGTATCGGAGGAAATGATGCTTATGCAGTGGAAGACCTTGGTGTTGAAACTGCTGCTGATATAACCAGTGATTATTCTCTTCAGATGGTACAAAACCTTGTGGAAAGTGGTGCCAGGCATATTCTCTTGCCGAACCGTTTTGTTGACGAGAGAAGCGGTCTTGAAGATTTTTCAGACATCAGAAATCAGCTTGTCGTCAATAAGATAGAAAATTATCTTGCGGATGAAAATACACCGGACGATGTTGAGGTGATATACGGTCATAATCACCAGCTGCGTGAAAACATTGATGAACAGGGTCCTGAAGCATTCGGATATAAGAGTATGGGATTCTACATGGTTTCAGACTGGGTGCCTGCTTACGGTTACGGACTTGCTGCTGAAGAAAACAGTGACATCTTCCCGGTGAGTGAAGCGGATGTGCAGGAAGGATATGGTGTTTATTCCACGGATAGTGATTACTACACGCCTGAAGCAGAGGGATGGAAACCGGATGATTTCTATACGTATGATGAGTATCATTTGTCAGGCAGAAGCAACAGACACATGGCAACCTACCTTTTGAACTCTGATATTACGACAGAGGAAGGGACTTTTGAAAAAATCTATAACGGACCAAAGAGTGATTTCGCAGCTGCGATTGAAGACGATAGAATTCCGTCTAACTTCTCAACAGTTTATACGTTCGGCGACAGCAGTATCGATATCGGACGCGGACTGGAAGTAACGACGCAGCTGGTTGAAAATAGAGATTCCGGCAAACCGAAGGAAGCATCATATATTATTAAATCCGGCGACAGCCTGTGGGGTATCGTAAGGGAGCAGTATTCCACGGAGGACGACGCGCAGACTTTGAGTATTGTTCAGGCGGTTGTGGAGGAAAACAATATCCTCCACCCGGATTCAGTGCATGCCGGACAGGAGCTTAAACTGCCGGATGCGGACGTTCCGGAAAAATAGAATGACACAGAACAATCATCCACGGAGATACTTTTCCCTGGATGATTTTTATTGATACACTGCCGTGTAATCACGTATTTCACACGGCGTGTTAAAATGACTTTAGATATCTGTAAGGTAATAAAAACAATGATTGTTGGAAGAGGTGATTGCTTTGAATACAAAAGAAGTGGTGACACTGGCTGAAACACACGGGCTTCATATAAAGGAGGATTCTATTCGTTTTAACGAGTCGGGACTTGATTTTCTTGTTGCTTTTGCGAAGGATGATGTGGGAGAGGACTGGGTACTCAGAATACCGAGACGCAGCGAGGTCATGGAACGCAATGGTTTTGAAAATAAGGTGCTTGAACTGGTGCATCAGCATGTCTCTTTTCAGGTGCCGGTCTGGTCTGTTTATGAAAATGACTTAATCGCATACAGAACACTTGAAGGTGTCCCGGCGGGTACCATTGATCATGAAATCCAAAATTATGTCTGGGAGATGGATATTGAAAACATTCCGGAATCACATTTTCAAACGCTTGCGGGCGTCCTTTCCGAACTTCATAATATACCGGAAGAAGCGGTGAGGGGTGCAGGGCTGCCGGTGTACAGTGCAAAAGAGGCAAGGGAATCGATGCGTGAGCGTATTGATAAGGTGAAAGAACGGTTTTATGTGGCGGAGCATTTGATTGAGCGCTGGCAGAACTGGTTAAATAACGATGCGTTGTGGCCTGAAAAGACAGGATTGATGCACGGAGATCTTCATGCCGGTCATACGATGATAGATGAAAAGGCTGATGTCACGGGTTTAATCGACTGGACCGAAGCTGCATTTACGGATATATCCAATGATTTTGTCTTTCAGTACAAAGCATTCGGAGAAGAAGCGCTGGATAAAGTCATTGATTATTACCGGGAAGCGGGCGGAATCTACTGGCCGAATATGAAGGCACATATTATTGAGCTTGACGCAGCCTACGCTGTCGCCGTCGCAGAATTTGCGATGGCTTCAGGACTTGAAGAGTATGAAAAAATGGCGGAAGAAATCCTCGGAAGAGACCAGGACTGACGCATTTTAAAATCATAACAGCATTATTTTTATCAATAAGAAGCGCCTTTTGTGGAATGACAAAAGGCGCTTTTGTTAAAGGCGGATATTTGGACTGTATAATCAGTACTTATTAGAGGTTCAAAGCATGTGTGACAAGCTGAAATGACTGATACATACTCCATATCGAAATTACTGCCCAGACAAACCACCATATTGTGGCTGGGATATAAGTCAGCTGTCTCATGGCTGTACCATCCCACTCGATGCCGCCTTTAAAGTTAATTTTCGCAGTGATGATAATGCTTTGAATCATCTCTCCGAGAAGGAGGCCGAGTATAATACTGTAGAAGGTATTAATGCTGCCTGCTGCAAATCCTGAAGATGAAGTGATGATACTGAAGCTGCCTATAATCAACAGGATAATAATCAGTATAGGCAGCCATTTCTGTGATGTGTGCCAAAGGTAGTACAGGAACATCAAAATCAGAATACCGATAAATATGATACTGTATCCTTGAACCGCCAAAAATACACCGGCAATAAAAAAGAGAGGCGGGAAGCTGTAGCCGGCAAATGTAATGAGTACGCTCGATAGCCAGTTTCTGCTGCCGGTTTCTGCAAATCCCTGCCGGCCTTCTCTCATCTGTCTGTCAGGTGTCAGTACCATATAAATATTACCAACAGATCCTCTTGTTACTGTAGCCATCACGGCATGGCCGATTTCATGAATCAGAATAGGTATAAAACCTGTGATAATACTGAGGTGTGCAATTATTTTATTATGTCTTCTGCCGTGAAGAAATATATAAATGACAGCCGTCAGAAGAATGATCCAGGGCGTGACTGCAGTGAGTGCGGGACTCATCAGAAATACCCCGGCTGATTGAAGCATTGACATTGAAAATCTCCTTTTTACTACATATAGAAGTATAAGTGCATATATTATATAACAAAAATGCAGATCAGGCCTTAAATGACTATTACAATCAATGAAGTCCTGCTTGTTTTCTACAACAGCCGCAGCTTTACTTCTGTTTCACACTGTGCCGTTCGTGGTATATAAAGCATAAGGGATTTTTATAGAACGACATAATATTGAAAGTAAGAGCGGAGGAAATGAAGTGCCAAAGATAAAAACAAATTTCGAAGTGATTCAAGCATTGAAAGCCTGGGATATTGACCATGTGTACGGTATTCCGGGTGATTCCATTGATGCGGTCGTAGATGGATTGAAGGCAGCGGAAGATGAGATTGAATTTTATCATGTAAGGCATGAGGAGGTTGCGAGCCTGACGGCAGCGTCCTACACTAAACTGACCGGTAAGATTGGTGTGGCGCTTGCGATTGGCGGTCCGGGGGCTGTTCATTTATTAAACGGGATGTATGATGCCAAAATGGACAACGTACCGCAGCTGATTCTCGCCGGCCAGGCGGACAGTGATGTGCTTGGTACGAAAGGGTTCCAGGAGATTAATCTGCCGCGATTGTTTGAAGACGTTGCGGTGTATAATAAGCAGATTACAGAAGATGATAATGTATTTGATACTGTTAATGAAGCGATTCGGACAGCATATACTAAAAAAGGCGTTGCGGTACTGACTCTGCCGAACGATCTTTTGACAGGCAGAACAAAAACAGATGGCGATTGTACTGTTGATACGTCGCGTCCGGAACTGCCTGTTGTGGATGATGCGTCAGTGCAGGCAGCAGGAACTTTATTGAATAAAAGTGAGAAACCTGTAATGTTAATCGGCCTTGGTACAGCGGGAGCAAAGGACGAGGTCAGAGAATTCATCGAAAAAGTGAAGATACCAACGATATTTACGCTTCCGGCAAAAGGAATACTCCCGGACAGTCATCCGTATAATATCGGAAACCTCGGAAAAATTGGAACGAAGCAGGCATTTAATGCGATGAAGAATGCGGATTTATTGATTCTTGCAGGAACCAATTATCCGTATGTCGATTACCTGCCGGATAAAGATATTCCATGTATTCAGATTGATGTGGATCAGTCAGTGATGAGTCACCGCTTCAATGTGGATGTTCCGCTTCTCGGCGGTGCTGCGGACACATTGAAAAGGTTAAAAAACAGTGTCGATGAAGTCAGTCAGCGTGAATTTCTGGACGATGTTTTAAAACAGAAGAAAACATGGGATAAGTGGATGCAGGAAGATATGGAAAATGAAGGTTCACCCATCCGTCCGGAACGTTTAATAGCTGAGATTAACCGTCATACCAATGATGAAACGATATTTTCAATTGACGTCGGCACGTCAACTGTCTGGTCGACAAGGTATTTGAATTTAGCGACATCCAACCGATTTATCATATCCAGCTGGCTCGGCACGATGGGGTGTGCACTGCCCGGTGCGCTTGCTGCGAAAATTGCACATCCTGAAAAACAGGCGGTTGCGATTTCAGGAGACGGTGCATTCCAGATGGTAATGCAGGACTTTTTAACCGCAGTTCAGTACGACCTGCCGATACTAATTTTTGTCCTGAATAATCAGGAATTGTCCTTTATCAAGTATGAACAGCAGGCAGCGGGTGAACTCGAATATGCGATAGAATTCAGTGATATGAATTACGCGGCATTCGCTGAAGCGTGCGGTGGTGTAGGCTATACGCTGACCGATCCGGAAGATATCGGTACGATAGTGACCAAGGCATTCGAACAGAAAAAGCCGACCCTTGTGAATGTGTATGTTGATCCGAATGCAGCACCATTACCGGGTAAAATCACTAAAGATGAAGCGAAAAACTTCGCTAAATGGGCGTATCGTTCAATGAAGGAAGATAAGAAGTTAGACCCGGAAGATATACCGTCTATTAAGACATCATTGAGACGGTTTTTGTAACACTGTGATATATCGGGAACGCTCAATTCAAACAGGATTGAGCGTTTTCCTTGTAAAGAAGGAAGTATATATTATGTTTTCTTTTAATGAATGTACGAAGACATTGAGGTACTATTATAATATGATTGATAAATATTTACAGGGAGGAATAAATAAAACAGCCCAACAAGCTGTTTTATTTTAAAAAATGACATTTAAAAAAGACGATACACTAACATTTTTAAAAGATTTACTATCTATCAACAGTCCGACCGGTTATACAAAGGAAGTCACAGCTTTTCTAAAAAAAGAAATCGAGGAAATTGGATTTAAGTCGGAAACAACACCGAAAGGCAACTTGATTGTCCATGTTGATGGTGAGGATAGTTCAGTGACACGTGCGTTAAGCGGTCATGTGGACACGCTTGGATTAATGGTACGTTCAATCAATGATGACGGGACACTTTCTCTCACAAAGCTCGGCGGGCCGGTAACGGCGACCCTTGACGGAGAATACTGTGACATTATTACGCGGGACGACACAGTATACACAGGCACTATTTTATCAAAATCCCCTTCCGGACATGTATATAAAGATGCCGGTACAAGAAGCAGGGATGTTGATGATTTAATGGTGAAAATCGATGAACGGGTGGAGAGTAAGGAAGATGTGAAGGCGCTCGGTATAGAAAACGGGGATTTTGTTGCGTATGATCCGAAAGTTTACATCACAGACTCTGGATTTATTAAATCAAGATTCCTCGATGATAAAGCATCTGTCGCAGTATTGGTCAGTATTTTAAAGGAAATCAAAGCGGGCGGTATCACGCCGAAGACCAGTCTCAAATTCATTTTTACAGTGTATGAAGAGGTTGGGCATGGTGCGTCGTGGATTCCGGAAGATATTACTGAACTTCTGGCAGTGGATATGGGCTGTATCGGACTCGATCTTGCATGTACGGAATATGATGTATCCATCTGTGCAAAAGATTCATCTGGTCCGTATGATTATGAGTTAACCACATCATTGATTAATCATGCGAAAAATAACAGTCTGAACTATGCAGTGGATATCTATCCGATGTACGGAAGTGATGCCTCTGCTGCGCTAGGCGGCGGTGCCAACATTAAAGCCGCTTTAATCGGCCCCGGTGTTGCGAGCAGTCACGGCATGGAACGTACACATGTCGATGCCTTGGAAAACACGTTTAAGTTAATCGAGAAATATATAGAGAACTAAGTGTATGAAATATAAAGCAGGGACCGGAACATTTCCGGTCCCTGCTTTAGTGTGAAAGAGAGAATGATGTATTTTCTGTAACCAGCTATTTATAACTTTTTCCTGCTGTTTCATATGTGAGCCAGCTTAACAGTAGAAAAACAACCGCAACAGTGCCCGGCAGACTTCCTTGGAGAAATGGGAGAATATCGCTGCCTGTCGCAAGTTCTAATCCTCTTAATCCAAAATTCAGGATTAATAATATTAACCCCGCCAACCCGATTAATTCTCCAATATTAAAGAGAACGGGATGTTTTAATTTTTTTCCGTCCTTTATAATCTGATCTTTCAAAACATCATCTCTTTTGAGCAGTTCATCGACAGTGATATTAAACAATTCACTGAGTTTAATAAGTGTTTCAATACTGGGGTATCCTTTTTCACGTTCCCACTTTGAAATAGACTGTCTGCTGATATTTAATTTTTCTGCAAGTTCTTCTTGTGACAGATTCAGCTTTTTCCGCTCTGTTTTTAATTTGATATGAAATTCCATCATTCTGCCTCCTTCATATATTGAATGTAAATGATTATCTTTCTTGTGGTCAGAATCTATAAGTGGCATGGTGTAACGAATCAGTTGCGCAGCTGTGTTTTTTAGAATAACGCTGGTATAACGCAGCGTCAGAAGTTATTATTATGAAATTATTATATCAGTACAGTATGTATTCGAATAAAAAAGTAAGCGTTTTAAAAATTAAAGAATGTTCATTTTATTCTGATTATTATTGTATAGACAGGTAAAATATTATATGATACTAGATAAAATCTTATAGATATGGATTTTTTATTTTAATTGTACATATAAGATTCAGAGGAGGAAATGTATGTCGGAGGAAGTTTTAAGTATCGCAGGCGACGGTGTGGTTTGGATGATCGCCTTATTAGTCATTTCTTTCGTTATTTTTCAGGCGATTATTTTCTTTAAAATTGCTAAAGATGCTGCACCTGCAGCGGGACTTAGTAAAACAGAAGTCGTGAGGGCGGCAAGAACAGGATTTATCAGTTCACTCGGACCCTCATTTGGTATTGCGATTGTGATTATTTCTTTAATTTCGATTATGGGAGCGCCTGTCACATTAATGCGTATCGGTATCGTTGGATCTGCAGCAACAGAAACAGCGGCAGCGCAGATTGGAGCGAATGCTTTCGGAGTTGAGCTGGGCGATCCGGACTTTAACGCACAGGCGTTTACGACGATGGTATGGACGATGTGTTTAGGCGGTATGGGATGGCTCGTATTTACATTATTATTTACCAAAACACTTGGTAAAACCGAGAGAGTGGTCCGCAGAAGGAATCCAAAAGCTATGGCGGTTGTATCTCTTGCAGCTATGCTTGGTGCATTCGGCTACCTGCTTGCTGAACAGATGGTCAGCGGTCTGAACTATGCGGCATCCGGTGTCTTTGCACTTGCTGTAATGGTGACATTGATGATTGTGTCTGACAAATGGAATATCAGCTGGCTCAGGGAATGGTCTCTTGGGATATCAATGGTATGCGGGATGATCGGCGGCTCGGTATTTACAACGTTATTTTTATAGGTGTTCTATTTTAAAGGGAGTGGAAATTTAATATGAAAACAAATACAGAGATGCATATGGAGGCCGGGATGAAGGCTTTTCATGAAAAATCGCATTTTTGGGGGAGGCTGACATTATCACTGGTAATCATCGCCTCACTGGCGTTACCCTTATACTTATCTTTTATTGTCGGTGCACATCCGGGCTGGGGCCCGATTCTCTCAGGATTCATTGGATATGCAGCGTTTATCGGAGTACTGTGGTTTATTGAGCCTGTTACATATTTCCCCGTGCTTGGGATTGCAGGGACATATATTGCGTTCTTATCAGGAAATATCTCAAACTTATGTCTGCCGTCATCTTCTGCCGCCCAGAAAGCTGTCGGAGCAGAGCCGGGGACTGAGAAAGCTGAAATCGCCGGTGTTCTCGGGATTGCATCCGCATCACTCACAAATACTGTAGTGATTCTTGCGACGGTTGTCGGCGGGGTGTATATCATCGGGCTGATTCCTGAGTCTATACAGTCTTCATTTTCCTTTGTGCTGCCTGCGATTTTTGGAGCGGTACTCGGACAGTTTGCGTTTAAAACACCAATGTATGGTGTACTTGCGATGGTACTTGGGATACTGATTTTCTTCTCACCGATCCCAAGTCTGTTAAAAATATTATCCTGTGTCATACTGACAGTCGCAATGATATATTATTTGGAGCAGCGGAAAGAGAAGAAACAATCCTGATTAATATGTTCTTGAACAATCGTTCCGTCAAAATATAAATTAACTGTTCAAGGTCCAGCATATTGATAGAAAGAGATGACTTTTGAAATCGGGCTGTGGTTTAATGAAGTAAACAAGAGGTGAGAAGATGGACGGGTTTTTCAGCCGTGTACCGCCGGTGATTGATGTTGGAAGTACAGAACACTTTATATATCTTGCCTTAATTATCGGCCTGCTCGCAGTCATAGTGTATTTCAGGGATTATATTAGACACCATAAGGGCGTCATGACTGCAGTATTGATTACAGCAGTCATTCAGCGTGTGCTGAGCAATAGCTATTACATTTTTTCAGCAGGCTACCCGATTGATGAAGCACTGCCTCTTTACATATGCCGCCTCGTCTGTCTGTTCATCATTATTCAGTTTTTTATCAGAAATAAATGGCTCGACCAGGTGATATTTTACTGGGGTTTATTTGCCTATGGATCATTTATCTACCCGGTGGATATTTCAAGTCCTGTACATATTACGGGGATTACTTTTGTCATTCTGCACGGTCTGATTATAGTATTTCCGTTAATCAGACACTACACCTCAGGATTTGTACCGGATCTAAAGGGTGCAGTGATATCTGCACTCTTATTTGCGGTTTACATGCCGCTTGTTTCGGCATTCAGCAATATGGTCGGCGGCAACTATTTCTATACGAACGAGCGGCCGTTCCTGCATAACATGGGTGATATGAATTACTTTATGTTGAATCTGTTTGGGGTGTGTACAGCCTTTATTATTATCGGTCTGATGTTCAGCGTTCTTTCCCGTAAGTTGAACGACAGGACAAACAGTGGACTTTAAAATATAATGGTAACAGACAATCAATATTTGGGAGGAATTACGATGCATTCAATCAATTTAATGGATGCTTACGTTATTGAAACGTTAAGAAGTCACGGCGTGAGTAATGAAACAATTTTAGAAGAAACAAAAAATAAGAATACAGAGACATTCCAATCTGTTAAAGAAAATATGGATTTTACAACTCTGGAATTACTTGAAGCGTCAGGAAATCTTGAAAGTATTCTAAAAGAAGGCTATCAGGTGACATTCCTGACATCAAACGGACTGAAGAACTTAATTCGTATGAAGTACGATAAAAAAGCGGATGAGGATTTCACGTTTGATGATTTTGTAGTCAGAGGTCTTGAAATTTCTGATGACGAGACAAAAGAGCTTGAAGCACTGCTGTCACAAAACTGGAATCTGTCAAAAGATGAAGACGGGGTTACGATTGCACCTGTCAGTTAACTTGAAGCCTCAGGGAGCCCTGAGGTTTTTATTGTGCAGGAAAGAAGTATAAAAATGAAAAACTTTAATGATATCTTTTGAACAAATGATGTGCACATGCTAAAGTAATTTATCATACTGACTCATTTTTTGTATGATTCTACATTGAAATATCGTTTTAAAGTACATAATCACATATAAAACTAAGGATGTGCAGGATGAAATATATATTGAAGTTTAAGTGGCCGGTGACTGCATTAATGATTATTTTTGCGGTGCTGTCCTTCATATTTTCACCGGATTTAAATCAGCTCGCGACAGAAAAAGGAGATGTGCAGCTGCCGGCGGATTCGGCGAGTGAAGAAGCCCGTAATTTCCTTGAAAGCCACGGGGAAGACCAGGAGATGATGTCGCTTGTTCTCGAGTTTGACGGCAGTGTGAGTGAACATCAGTCAGATATCGAAAGTTATATCAGTGATCTTGAAACGATTGATGAAGTTCAGAATATCGTCAATCCGTTCTCTTTTGATGCAGATATGCAGGAGAACTTTATCAATGATGACACAGGCGTCATGATGATTCCAATGGAATACATAGGGAATGAGACAACAATACTGGAATCAGCACATGAGATTGAAGAGATGAATGTGACGGATGCCGAGGTCTCCATCACATCCAATGAACTGATTCAGAGGACTTTGGAAGAGGATGCGATGAATGGTATTCAGACGACTGAAATATTCACTGTTGTGATTATTCTCGTTGTGCTTCTCGTGATGTTCCGTTCAGTGGTTACGCCGTTTGTTCCTTTAATTGTTGTCGGACTGTCCTATTTAATCGGACAGTCGTTTATCGCATGGTTTGTTGAGTGGTTTGATTTTCCGGTGTCCCCGCAGACACAAAGCTTTTTAATTGTCATACTGTTTGGTATCGGAACGGATTACTGTATTCTCCTCTTAAATCGTTTTAAAGAAGAGCTGCAGCACCGTGACAAAACAGAAGCAATTATCCATACGTTTAAAACAGGCGGGAAAACGGTCTTTATCAGCGGAATCTCCGGGGCGCTTGTATTTGCAGTACTGTACTTTGCGGAATTTGAAATTTACCGTTCCGCTGTCGGTGTCGCAATCGGCGTATTGTTCTTACTGTTGTCGCTTTATACCGTGCTGCCGACCTTGATGGCATTACTCGGCAGGTATTTATTCTGGCCGAGCATTAAGATAAAAGGTGTCGATGAAAGCAGAGTCTGGTCACCGCTCGGACTGATTTCAATTAAATATCCGACACGCATTATTTTCACGCTTGTTGCAGTATTGATTGCGGTGGCGTGGTTCTCAAATGATGAAGTCAGCTATGATTCTTTAAGCGAACTTGATGATTCATACAGTGCAGTGCATGCAACAAATGTCATCAGTGACAGCTTCGATGAAGGTGTAGTGTTCCCTGTTCAGGTGACTTTCTCAAATGGAGAAGACCTGATTACGGAAGAAGGATTGTCACGACTTGAATCAATCAGTGAAACGATGACAAAAATTGAAGGTGTCTCGGAAGTCCAGACTGTGACACGTCCGACGGGCGAACCGATTGATGATTTGAAAGTCAGAAGTCAGATTGCCCAGTCGGAAGAGGGGCTTAATGAGATTACTGACGGCCTCGCGGAAATTTCAGAGAACTTAACTGCTGTCAGCACCGAACTTTCAGGCCAGGATACGGGCGGCGGTGATTTAAGTGAACTTGAGAACGGAATTTCGGAAATCAGTGAAGGAGTTTCAGGTGTCTCTCAATACCTTCAGGCGACAGGAGATGCTGAGGGTGCCGCTGCCCAGCTGAGTCAGCTGGAAGACGGTCTCGGCCAGTTGAGTGAGGGAATGACAGCAGCCAATAATGAACTGTCGGCGCAGCAGGAAGCGGCGGTTGAGCAGCTCGGTCAGTTGTCCAACGGTCTGAGCGAAATGGCTGCAGGCATTGATGAAATCAATCAGGGTATTGAAGACCTGCAGTCACTCATGACAGGCATTGATGAAAATACGGCTGTCGACGGCACCGGAATCAATGTGCCGGCCGAGTTCCTTGAGAATGAAGCGCTCGACCAGGCACTGGATCAATATGCTTTTGGTGAAAATACCGCCGTAAATATGAATGTCGTATTGTCTGTGGATCCATACAGTCTTGAAGCGATTGAGGTACTGAATGATATTGAAGACACGGTTCACAAAGAACTTGAACGTCTGGACCGTACGGAAACGGATGCCTATTTCTCCGGTGTTACCAGCATGAACCGGGATTTAGACCAGATTACAGGTGAGGACTACACAAATGTTGTTATCATTTTCATCGCAACATTATTCGTGATTCTCGCTGTACTCTTCAGATCATTAATCCTTCCTGTCGCAATGATTGGATCAATATTTGTAACTTATTTTGCATCTATTACGATGACGCAGTGGATCCTGTCACTCTTTGGAATCGACACATTGAACTGGGCAGTGCCGTTCTTCAGCCTGATTATATTTGCAGCGCTGGGTATCGATTATTCGATATTTATCATCGACCGCTTCCGAGAGGAACTCGTTAATCATTCCATCCGGGGTGCGATTGAAATTGCCATCCGCCGTATGGGAACGGTAGTCATTACAGCTGTGATTATCTTATCCGGCACATTCGCAGCACTGTATCCGTCAGGAATTGTGATTCTCGTGCAGGTAACAAGTATCATCATCTTTGCGTTACTGTTCTATGCATTTATCGTCCTGCCGCTGCTTGTACCGGCACTGATTGTAACTTTTAACCGCGGTAACTGGTGGCCGTTCAGAATGCCGGGCGGTAAAGAACGTGAAGACAAATTTAAAGATGAATAGATTGGGAATAAAGGACTGTTGTCCTTTTGAAAGTCATATAATATAAAGCAGTGCCCGGGAGATTGACTTCCGGGCACTGCTTATTTTACTGCACTTATATTTTTTTACGGTAGTACATGATGGATATGCCGTTGATGAGAATCAATATTGACAGGGACGAGACGATGATTAAACCGAGCATAGATGATAAAAAAGCTGCCGGAACTCCGGCAGCTTAAGGTAATTTCTATTTGGTACTGGTTGAGATAAAGAGAGAAGCGTCTTCTTTGACGAAAATGTTTTTTCCGTGGTGGAAGGTCCGGCGCTCGAGAGGGGTCAGACCCGCTTCGGTGAGTGCATCATTTAATTCTGTTTCGTTAAAACCGTTATGAACTTTTGGGTGTGTGACGCGCGGGTTTTTATCAAAATCAACAATGATAAAACGCCCGTCAGTGTTAAGGTTTCTGCTGAGCTGTTTAAGCAGGTGTTTAAAATCGGGTACATGAATAAGAACGAGGGACAGTACAATCACATCCGCCTGAACATTCAAGTGATCTTCATCGGAAAGATTTAATACCTCTGCTTCAAAGTGATTGATATTTTGTGAGGTGATTTTCTGCCGGGCAATATTAATCATTTCGGGAGATGCGTCAATCAGCACCCCTGTTTCAAAATAATCAGCGAGCTCTAAGCCGACGAGTCCCGTCACGCCGCCGTAATCAATCAGGGATGAATAATGTGTGTGATTGAGTACTTTAACAATCTCTCCGGTAATCACATCTGCCAGTGCTTTACGGTCTTTGGTATCATATTTCTCTGCCATATTATTAAATGTATTGTTCATTTGACCCTCCGGGTTGAAAATAAATATTAAAACGATAAGTGGTTTATTAGTGTACAATAGTTTAACGCAATGCGGAAAGATTATGACTCGGAAGATATGTTCCGGCTGGAATGTATCAGCGCCAATCCAGACGATTGAAGGCTTTGAACATTGAGTAACCCCCGGCGGCAATGAAGTGAATCTCATTGCCGCCGGGGGTTAATGTCTTTAAATATTTTATTCTTTCTGATCCTGATGATCTTCCTCTTCAGGTTCAGGCATTTCATCCGGAAGAATTTCCTGGAATTCTTCACGTTTTTCTTCGAGTTCTTTTTGAGCTTGTTCTAAATATTCAGGTTCATGCTCGAGCTGCTTTCTTTCCATCGTCAGAATATCATATTCGTTACTCAATGATTTAATGACGGATACAGCCAGCAGAATGACCACAAAAGTAAATGGGAAGGCTGCAATCAGCATTGCCATCTCGAGTGCTTCAAGTCCGCCGGAGAACAGCAGGACAAGTGCAGTTGCCGAGAGTATTACACCCCAGATAATCTTGATTCTGACAGACGGATTAATGTTGCCGCCTGTTGACATCATAGCGAGTACAAAGGTACCGCCGTCTGCAGAAGTGACGAAGAATGATGCGATTAACAGTATAGTGATACCGAGTACAACAGGTGCGAATGGATAGTTCTCGAGGAATGCAAACAGTGCGACTTCATCACCCTGTGAAACGACAAGGTCATATAAAGCACCGTTTAATGACTGATCCAGTTCGATACCTGCAACACCAAGGATTGAGAACCATATTAAACTGAATATAAACGGTACAGAAACAACACCGATTACAAATTCACGTATTGTACGTCCTCTGGACACGCGTGCGATAAAGCTGCCGACAAAAGCAGACCAGCCGATCCACCAAGCCCAGTAGAACAGTGTCCAGTCATTCAGAAAGTCTCTGTCTCCTGTAAATGTGTTCATGTCAAAAGTCATGGTTGGGAGGTTTTGGAAATAGTTCCCCGCAGTTGACATAAATGATTCGAACATCTGCAGTGTCGACCCTGTAATGAGTATAAACACCATCAGACCGAGTGCGATGATGACATTCGTTATACTCAGATAACGGATACCTTTATTTACACCTGTCGCTGCAGAAGTGACAAAAGCAACCGTAATAATCAGTACGACTATCGCCTGTGTCAGAATATTATTTTCTATTCCTTCAAAGCTGAAGCTGAGTCCGGCAGTGATTTGAGAAGCACCGAGCCCGAGGGATGTCGCGATACCAAAGATGGTTCCGAAAACGGCGAGTACATCTACGGCATGACCGAGTGCGCCTTTTGTACGGTCTCCTAAAATAGGAGAAAGGGCAGAACTCATCAATAACGGCGCCTGGTGTCTGAATTTGAAGTAAGCAAGCGCCAGTCCGACTACAGCATACACAGCCCATGGATGGAGACCCCAGTGAAACATTGAGTACTGCAGGGCTTCAGCCGCTGCTTCATTAGTTCCGGGTTCTGCTTTCGGCGGGGAGTGGAAGTCCGTTAAAGGTTCGGTAACACCGAAGAAGACAAGTCCGACACCCATACCCGCTGTAAATAAAAATGAAAACCATGTGAAATAGCTGTACTGCGGCTTTTCATCCGGTTTCCCTAATTTAACTTTACCAAATGGACTGAAGACCATAAAAATTGCGAAGAGTACAAAGCCGGTCATCGATAACATATAAAACCAGCCGAAATTTGTGGAGATAAATCCGTCTATTACACCAAGTACGGATTCAACATTTTCCGGAAGGAAAACACCCCATAAAATAAAAAGTGCTGCGATTGCGATGGCAATCCAGAACACAATTGTAACGTTCATCTTATTTTTCAATGTGAAAACCTCCTGTTAGTTTTGATGCAATCTCATGATGAACATTCGAAAAAAAGCATTTAACACCGCCTTATTCTATACGATTTATTTAAGATAGTGACCCTTGTTCTTTGAAATAAAAAAAGGTCTACCGGACACACTAACATCTATAAATACGGTATTTCAATACCCGCCGAATAAAATAATGAAATTCCTGTTGATATTTTAAATACTGAAGCGGTGAGTTGTAATAAAATGGTCATAGTTTTCTATATTATTCACGTTTGTGGTGAAGATTCCCGGGAAATATTAAAGTGTACAGGATAAACTGCCCGGGTTAATCAGGCAGTAAAAACTTATTGGAGTGATTGGATGTCAAACATTATTTTTACGTCACCGGCAAAATATGTGCAGGGCAAAGGAGCTCTCGAAACGCTTGGTCAAAATGTGGAATCCATCGGCAGAAAACCGTTGGTTTTATCAGATGATGTAGTTTGGGAAATTACCGGTGAAACAGTCGGGAAGAGTCTTGAAGAGAAGGACATTGACTTTCATTATGTATTATTTAACGGTGAAGCATCTTTAAATGAGATAGAGAGAATCGCAGAAGAAGGCAGAAACGAAGCGGCGGATTTTGTCATTGGTGTCGGCGGCGGGAAAACACTCGACACAGCAAAAGCTGTTGCCGATGAACTCGGTAAAAGTATTGTCATAGTACCGTCAACAGCTTCAACGGATGCACCGACGAGTGCATTATCCGTAATTTATAATGATGACGGTGTATTTGAATCATATAAATTTTATAATAAAAACCCGGAACTCGTATTAGTTGATACAAAAATTGTTGCGGGTGCCCCGCCGAGATTATTTGCGTCAGGAATTGCGGACGCTATGGCGACATGGGTTGAGGCGAGAGCAACAATCAAAAGTAACGGCGAAGCGATGGCCGGCGGAAAAACAAGTATCGCAGCGGCGGCAATCGCAAAAGCGTGTGAAGAAACACTGTTCTCATACGGTCATTCAGCGTATAAAGCTGTTGAGAAAGGTCTTGTTACGAAACAAGTGGAGGCAGTTGTTGAAGCCAACACACTCTTGTCAGGGCTCGGTTTTGAAAGCGGCGGACTTGCAGCAGCACATGCTATTCATAACGGATTCACAGTACTTGACGGGGACATCCATCATTTGACACACGGTGAAAAAGTAGCATACGGTACACTGACACAGCTGGTGCTTGAACTGCATCCCGAAGCGGAAATTGAGAAGTATATCTCATTTTATCAGTCTCTCGGACTGCCTGTAACATTGGAGGATATGCATTTAGAAAATGTGTCTTACGAAGATTTGGTTAAAGTAGGTAAAGCGGCCACACAAGAAGGCGAGACGATGGGCAATCTGTCGTCTGAAGTCACTGCAGAAGATGTCGCTGATGCCATTCTTGCAGTGAATCAGTTGAGTCAGAAATAATCGTAATAAAAAGCTGCGGCCGATCGGCTGCAGCTTATTTTTGATTCTTTATATATTAACCGGCCATTCTTCTCTCTGTTCACACATATCCCAGAACATATATTCATAGAGCCCGGTTTTAATGATGATTTCTTCAAGGTGCTGAAGTTCTCTTTCAGGTTTACCGTCAGCGAGTCTGTTCATCAAATTCAATGCCGTCTGAGTGAGGTCTGTAAATTCTTCGCCGGCATACATATCAATCCATTCTTTATAAGGGTTGCTGACATTGTATCCGTCACCCCCGCTGAGTCCTTTGCCGATATAGTTATAGCTCCACGCACAGCATAACAGGCATGCCGTTGCCACGGCAGCATCACCACGCTGGGCATGATTCAGCATGTAGCTTGTGTAGGCAGTGTTTACTGCAGAAGCTTCGGTGTTTTCAAGTGATGCTACGGAAATATCATATGCGTTTGAAAATTTTCTATGGAGTTCCATTTCTACAAATAAAGTCCCGTGGAGAAGTTCAGTGAACATCCCCATTGCTTCTAAATCCGGAGATTTTTCTGCACCTACTGCCATTAAACGTGCATACTCCACAAGGTAAACATAATCCTGCTTCAGCCAGTGCTGAAATTTCTCTGTCTCAAGTGAGCCGTCACCGATTCCTTTGACAAAGGGATGATCAAGATAGCTGTCCCACAAATGTTCTACTTTCGGCCATAATCTGTCTGTGAATTTCATTTAAACACTCCTTTACAGGCTGTGATAACGCCACCTGCACTCGAAGCTCCGATATCATCCATCAGAAAATCGAAGACTTTCCTGCGCAGGTGCTAACCTACAGGTTCAAAGGGTTGATTTCTCTCTCAGCACATCGTGCGCCCCCAGCCGTTATATCTTCAATATACTATACTCAGAACAGTTTTGTGTTACTGAAGGATGGAAAATTGAGATTACAACAGATAAAAAAGGGTATTTACAAAAAGATTGGGGGACTGCTTGATGGAAATCTGGGATGCATATGACAGTAATGGGAAGAAGCAGAGTATGGAACTTTTGAGAGGTGAGTCAATACCTCCGGGATCTTATCACTTAGTATCAGAAGTGGTCATATTGAATAAAGGAACGCATTACCTTGCGATGCAGAGGGACACAAGAAAAACATATCCCGGCTTATATGAAATTTCTGCCGGCGGAAGCGTATTAAAAGGCGAAACATCGAGAGAAGGTGCCGTTCGTGAAGCGGGTGAAGAGACGGGAATACATATTGAAGATATGGAACTGAAGTATATCACAGTGTCAGAAGCACAGCAGACGATTTATCATTGTTACAAAGCAGACGTGGATGTAGAAAAAGAAGCGGTTCAGCTGCAGGACGGTGAAACCATGGGATATCAATGGATTGAAAGAGCGGCTGTTGAATCATTTTTAAATTCATCATCACATGTGCCGGGGTATAATCAGCGGGTGATGAATGTCATTGGAGGCGAAGTTGATCACTCTCACAAGACATGTAATTAAAATTTCAAACAGTCACAGTGCCTCATCAAATGAGAAACCCTCCTGTGAATGATTGGAGGGTTGAGTCGTTATTCAATGTTATCGATATCTTCAGGCTGTTCAACGATGTCATCACTGTTGATGTCTGAATAGTTGAAAGTCAATTCATGATACATCTCAGTGTCATCCAATGTTGTGGTGTAGGTCACATTTAAATAGGCTGTCTGCATAGAGTCCTTATCAACACCGACTCTGACTGTGCCGCCGGTGGTCGATTCTTCTTCAGGGAATTCAACACCAATCGCGTCGACAACTTCTTTGGCGCGTTCGCCGTCGATTTCATAAAAGGCTTCATACATCGTGTCCTCTTCACCATGGAGTCGTATTTCTTCATCTTCCATTAAAGAGAGGATGCTGGTGACAATTTCATATTCTGTAAAGTAGAGTTCTTTAATCTGGTCCACAGAGAATACGGATGTTTTCCACTCAGGTTCTTCATATGACAAAATATTTTCAAATGTATCATCATTGTCGTAGTAGTAGTCATATTCATCATCCTGCTGGATAAAATATACTCTGCCCGTATTTTGTTCTGAGTCAATTGATGCATCGACAGTGCCTGAATACCGTTCGAATGTTTCTTCATTGACGGGATCTTCATAAGTATATTCAAGATTCAGGGTGTAAGAGGATACATCGTCGGAAGCGGTCCGTGTTTCACTCATAATATCTTCAGGCGACTGGGTGTTACAGGCGGCAAGGAATACGGTTGTGAATAATATAAATAAAAACCGGTACATTGAATCAGCTCCTTGTAATATTAGATTGTTATTACTATATATTCACTAAAAAATTGGAATGAAACAAATAATTAATAAAATAAATATTGGGAAGTGAGCAGAGATGGATTTTAGAAAAGCAGAAGAAAGTGATGTAAAAGAAATTGTCCGAATGCTTGCGGACGATGACCTTGGTGCATCACGTGAAAAATACGAACATCCGCTGTCTGCAGAATACTATGACGCCTTTTCCGCAATTCAGGCGCAGAAAGGGAACGAGATTTTACTCGCAGTGGAAGGTGGGAATGTGTTAGGGTGTATCCAACTTACAATCATTCCTGGTCTCGCAAGACTCGGCATGAAACGTGCTCAAATTGAAGGGGTGCGTGTGGATAAAAAATACAGAGGCAGGAAAATAGGTGAGGCATTGTTTCTTGAAGCGATTCGAATCGCAAAAGACGAGGGCTGCGGACTTGTGCAGTTAACGACTGATAAACAGCGCCCTGATGCATACCGCTTCTATGAAAAACTCGGCTTCACTGCAAGTCACGAAGGAATGAAATTAATACTTAAATCATAACTGAGAAGGAGACTGCCATGTCAAAAAGAACACTCGGGCTGGTGCCGGCACCAGGAAGACCTGAAAAATTAGTTGAAAAGTTAATAGAAATCCTGCCCGAAGTGTTGAGTCGTGTAGTGGATGATCGTATTTCCTGGGAAATAGAATGTGAGACAAATACTCTGGCAAGTTCATCAGAGTATATCAACGAAAATATCGACCGGGCAGACGACATACGGCGGAAAAACAACTGGGATATGGTCATTGCCGTAACGGATCTGCCGAGTTTATCCGAGCGGAAAGTGGTAATTTCAGAGTTTAATCAGGAAAAGGGGATTTCGATTATTTCTCTGCCTGCGCTCGGCTGTTTTAAGCTGAAGCAGAAACTCCAGAATCTGATTATTCATCATGTGGAAATTCTATACGGCAGCGGCTCTTCTGAAGAAAACGGCGAGGTGAAGTCGCAGTTTATTGATAAGATTACGAGTGTGACACCGGAAGAAGACAATGACAGTTCAAAGCGTTATATTATTAAATCCACTGTGACAGGGTGGAGTCGTCTGGTTGTAGGTATGACATATATTAATGAGCCCTGGACTGTTTTAACTGGTTTTAAAACTATTGTATCCCTGGCGTTCGCAACAGGAACGTATATTTCAATATTCTCAGGTGCATGGGAGCTGAGTCTTGAATATGAGCTCTGGCGCTTTTTACTCGGGATGTTTATCGCAGTTTCAGGCATGACTGGATGGCTGATTTATGCACACAGGCTCTGGGAAAAGAAATCCCATAATTCCCAGACGCTGTACCGTTCCCTCTATAACTTAACCACACTCCTTACAGTGACGAGTGTGACACTTGTGAATTACGCTATCGTTTTTGTACTTTTAACTATATCGATTCTTCTGTTTGTACCGCCGGACTTGTTCGGCAGCTGGACCCCTGCCGACCCGAATACGAGCTGGAATGATTACTTTAATTTAATCTGGTTTGCTTCTTCACTTGGAATACTTGCCGGCGCACTCGGGTCTACTGTTGAAGACGAAGATAAAATTCGTAATGTAACCTATTCATACCGACAGCTGTACCGTCACGAGCAGATTGAAAAAGAGGATGAAACTGAGTCATATGAAGAATCCGGGGAGAGTGAGAGTAAAACCCAGGATGAATCAGAGGAAGAGACTGAAGAATATGAAGGTCAAAAACAAGCACACCGGGAATCTGAGGAGGCTGAATGATATGACGGATAAATGTGTTGGAGTGATTATAGCACCCGGTGCACTCGGAAATGTGACTGAAACATTTAAAGAGAAACTGCCGAATCAGCTTTCAGAAGGAGTATCGGATACAGTCGACTGGAAGGTGGAAGTGGTGACAGATCCACTTACAGGTTTTGCGGAGTCAAAAGAAGAGATTTATGAAAAAACTTTAGAATATTTTGAGGATAATGGATGGAATTATGTGATTACAGTCACTGACCTGCCTGTATACGAGAAAGAAAAAATTATTGCGATTGATGTTAATAAGACAAGGAAGGCCGCAATCATTTCAACTCCTTCCTACGGTTTCCCGCCGGTGAAAAAGAAAGTTGAACGTTCGATTATTTCAATTGTTAAAATGATGGATGGTATTTATGATGAAACGAGGCATGGACGTCTATTCAAGAATTTTTTTCCGACAAGCAGACTGCAGTATACGACAGACAACCCTGACAGTTCAGACAGCCGGGCATTATATTATTTAAATAATAATACCAGAGGCACTCTGCGTTTAATGGGCGGTATGGCATGGACAAATAATCCGTTTAACATGATGCGGAGTCTGAGCGGTGTAATCGCGATTGCTTTTGCGACAGGCTCATTCGGTCTGATTTTTTCAACCATGTGGAATTTGAGTTATCATTTTCCGTTATGGCGGCTCGCAGCGGTCAGTGTGCTTGCGGTTTTCGGTATGGTTATTTGGATTATTGTGTCACACAGTCTCTGGGAATCGCCGGGGAGCGGGCGAAGTAAACATATCGTAAGACTATATAACAGCACCACAGTGCTGACGCTTATCATTTCTTTATTTTTTTACTATACAGTACTTTATTTGATGTTTTTGGGTGCGGGGGTTATATTATTACCATCCACTTATGTGGCATCCACAATTGGTGTCGATAATATCGGCCCGGGTTTTTATCTGGAACTTGCGTGGTTTGCAGCGTCATTGTCAACAGTTGCAGGAGCCATTGGTGCAGGTATACAGGACCGTGATTTAATCAGAGAAAGTACGTACGGGTACAGACAGCGCTTTCGTTATGAACGGTCGTTTAAAGAATAAAAGAAGTATGATTTGAAAATTGATTCCCTTATGGGAGTGTAGGAGGAAGTGCTGTGATTATAGGAGCAGTAAGCCCCATGTCATTTGTTATCATGCTGGTTCTCGCGTTCATCATTTTTATCGTCATCAGACGAATGAAGCTGTCAAAGAAAAATTCCGGGAAATAATTGTATCTGTTAAATATGAATAGAAGAAGTGAAGTACAGAAGCGGGTTCCGTTTCTGTATTTTTATTAAAAAAATAACGACTGTTAATGAGGACCTGCAGATTTAAATTACTTTAAAAATAAACAACACCGGATACCGGGAATGCCGGTAACCAGTGCTGTTTTTAGTAAATTACTCGTGATCCAAATCCTGAGCCTGAACGCCTTTGATTGACCATACAGCAATAATAGAGATAATGGAAGTTGCGACAATGTAGATGGATACAGGAATGCTTGAACCGTTGAACTGTTCCATTAAAAATTCTGAAATCATTGGTGCACTACCTCCTGCCAGTGCAGCACCAATCTGATAGCCGAGCGTTACGCCTGTATAACGAACCTCTTTACTGAATGCTTCAGAGAACATTGTCCCAAGAACAGCGGTAATCGGCGGCCATATGATGGAAAGACCGATTAATGTTGCCAGTATCATAAGGAACGGCTGGTGTGTGTTGACAATCAGGAAATACGGGAATGCATAAATTAACATTGCAGTGGACCCAATCAGGAACATTTTACGGCGGCCGTATTTATCTGACAGACTTCCGAAAACCGGGATTAGAAATGTTGTAATTAATGCCGCAATCATGACTGATAACATCATAAACTCAAATGAAACATCGAGACGTGCAGTACCATACCCTACGATAAATGTAGTGAAGATATAGAACGGTCCCGTTTCAACAAATTTTGCCGCTGAAGTAATGAATACTTCCTTAGTGTGTTTCTGAAATGTTTCAACAATTGGAAGCTTTGGCACCTGATCGGATTTTGCCGCCTCTTCCTTCATTTTCTTGAATGCCGGTGTTTCATCTAAATCTTTACGTATCCATAATCCAAAGCCGACGAGAAGCAGGCTGAAAATGAATGGAATACGCCATCCCCATGTTAAAAATGTTTCTTCCGGCAGAAGAGTAGTTAAAAGGAAGAAAAATCCGTATGCCAGCACCAGACCGATGGTAATCCCCATCTGCGGCACACTGCCGTAGAAGCCGCGCTGGTTTTTAGGTGCATATTCTGTTGCCAGTAAAAGTGCACCGCCCCATTCGCCGCCGATACCAAGTCCTTGAATGATTCTGAACAGCAGTAAAAGTAAAGGTGCTGCAATACCGATCTGCGCATACGTTGGAAGAAAACCGATTCCCGCTGTAGCTACCCCCATTAATGTCAGCGTGATGATAAGTGTTTTTTTGCGTCCGACTCTATCCCCAAGGTGAGCAAAAACAACGCCGCCTAAAGGACGAATGAAAAACGAAAGTGCCAGACCAAAATAAGCAAGTATTGTTGAAAGAAAAGCATCTTCTGTTACAAAGTACTGCGTATTGAAGATGATACTTGCGACTGCAGCATAAAGGAAGAAGTCAAACCATTCAATAGATGACCCGATTAAGCTTGCAGTGAGTACTTTATTACGTAATTTCTTATCCATGATTATACCCCCAAACGCATAATTATAGATTTATATTAGTTTCATTATAAAAATAAGTCAACATAAATTTTCTGTCAATTTAAATATTGAAATCATCACAGTTTTGAGGTTTGGTTTAATGTTTAGAATTTAATTTCTTGTAGAAATATTTGAAGATATTATTTTTTTGAAAATGATCTGCATAGTGAGATGAAATGACTAACAGAATTGATAGATACCCGGTTTTTATTATAGAGCAGATAGACTTTCCGCTTTGGAGTAAAATCTGAGATTTCCATCTGTTGAAAAGTATTGCTGCCGGGAATGGTTACATAACTTTTCGGAAGAAAGGTGACACCAAGCCCTGATTCGACAAGAGAACAGGCGGTATCAAAGCGCTCCACTTCATATTTTATGAGTGGTGTAATACCAGCAGTTTCGAATACTGTAAGTATATCCTGATGTGTCAGAAATTTGTTCGGTGTGATAATCAACGGGATATTTTTCAGTTCTTTTAAAGACACAACTGCTTTTCTTTTACCGAAAATTTCTTCCCTTGCAGCAAGTATGAATTCTTCTTCATAGAGAAGCTCACAATTAATTAAATCGTCCTCCATTTTATGATTAGATATGCAGAGGTGAAGACTGCTGGTTTTTAAAGCATTATTCATCTCCTTCAAAGTAATTATCTCATAGAGCTCAAATTTTTGATCTTTGTATTTCTGATGGTGCTTATCAATAATCTGCGGCAGCCAGTTTTTTACTGATTCAATCATACCGATGGATATAGCGCCTGTCCCATACTCTCCCAGGTACTCAAGATTTTTCTCCAATGACTGATGATGGTTTAGAAATTCTTTGGCGAAAATAAAAAACTGTTGGCCTATTTCAGTTAATATGACTCTTTTCTTTTCTCTTTCAAACAACTGGGTCCCTGTATCCTGTTCTAATTTTTTAATTGCGTAGCTTAATGACGGCTGTGCAATTTTTAACGATTGAGACGCTTTAGTGAAATTTTCATGCTCTGCCAATGCAACAAAGTATTTGATAGTTCTTATATCCATTCTCCCCATCCCTTCATAGTTTCCTTCTATATAAACATAGATAAATAGTATTGGTATCTATTATAACGCTATATTATAATAATATTGAGAATTTTCTTTAAAATCTCTAGGGGGGATGTCTATGGAGTTTAATCAGGTTACTTCATTGTTCTTGGCAGTGTTGGTTTTTCTTATAGGTGCATACTTGGTAAAACACATTAAGTTACTGGATCGGTTTTCCATTCCGGCACCGGTGGCTGGCGGGCTGGTATTTGCGTTATTGATATTTGTGATGCATGCTTCAGGTATTATCACAATCACTTTGGATACATCTTTGCAGAACTTATTTATGCTGGTATTTTTTACAACGGTAGGGCTTGGTGCGAGTGTCAGACTTATCAGAATGGGCGGTAAGTTATTAATTATTTATTTGCTTGCAGCAGGTTTTTTATCTTTAGTACAGAATACGATGGGCGTTACAATTGCAAGTCTTCTCGGGATACATCCACTGCTTGGGCTTATGGCATCTTCCCCTGCTATGATTGGCGGCCATGGCGGTGCGGCAGCATTTGGCGCAACAGTTGAAGGACTTGGTGTTGATGGTGCTGTAGCTGTAGGTATTGCTGCTGCAACACTGGGACTGGTAGCCGGTGGTTTGGTTGGCGGTCCGGTCGCAAGATATTTATTAAATAAACATCATTTAAAGGGTGAAGTACAGAATGATATTGATGCGCACACTTTTAATGAGGCTCGAGGGAAGAAAGTTTCAACAACTCAGTTTTTCGTTTACCTGGGAATTATTACGTTTTCAATGGCACTGGGGACATTCATTGGTGACAGGTTTTCTGAACTCACAGGTTTTGTGCTCCCGGATTATGTAGGTGCTATGCTGATTGCCGTTTTAATCAGAAGTTTGATTGATGCCGGACAGGAGCGTATTTCGTTTGAATTTGATACCACTCTGAATGATTCGATTGGAGGAGTATCCCTTGGTATTTTTTTAGCCATGGCTTTAATGAGTATAAAATTGTGGGAACTTGCAGATCTTGCATTACCGATTCTGCTTATCGTTTCAATGCATGTGTTATTTATTATTTTATACGTTATTTTCATAGTTTACAGAGTACTCGGAAGAAATTATGATGCAGTTGTTATGTTGAATGGTATGATTGGCCATGGTCTCGGAGCAACACCGACAGCGATGGCTAATATGGATGCTTTGACGAAAAAATTCGGTGAATCAAGAACTGCATTTTTAATCGTGCCGATTGTCGGTGCGTTCTTGATTGATACAATTAATATCCCGATTATTGTATTCTTTATCAATTTATTCGGGTAAAACTACAGATGATAAAAGGGTGATAATATGACACTGCCAATTACGGGGATTGCTACTTTCGGACGTTATCCGTTATGTGATGATTTGGATAATATTCAAGCTGAAGTCGGAATTCTTGGTGCACCGAGCGATATCGGTGTTGGGTTTTTATCGGGAACGAGACTCGGTCCGAGAAGAATCAGGGAAGCGTCTACACAATACGGCAGAGGTGAAGTGGGTTTTTATGATCCGGAAAGAGATGAAACTTATCTGGCAGGAAAAAATAATATTGTGGACTGCGGAGATGCCCCGCTTGTACAAGGAGATTTAAAAGCGACGCTTTCAAATATTGAAAACTGCGTAAGAAAGATAGCAGCTTCTGACACACTGCCGGTTGTGCTCGGCGGTGACCATTCGATTTCAATCCCTGTTGCACAGGCGCTTGATAAATATGAAAATCTGACTGTCATTCAAATTGATGCGCACCTGGACTGGACGGATTCAAGAGACGGTCAGAAATATGGAAACGGGAGCCCGCTTCGAAGAATGTCTGAAATGTCTCATATTGGTGATATTGTTCAGATTGGATTACGAGGCATGGGAAGCAGTAGAAAAGAAGATTATGAAGATGCCCGGGACTATGGCTGTCAATTAATTTCGGCACAGGAAGCGAAAACAATGGATGTGGATACATTAATGGATAGAATTCCGGATTTTGAAAATTGTTTTGTCACAATAGACATTGACGGACTGGATATTTCCATTGCGCCGGGAACAGGATCTCCGTCACCGGGGGGATTAAGTTTCGAGTGGCTGATTGAGTTCCTGGAGGGTATTTCAAAGAAAGGGAATGTCGCAGGTTTTGATCTTGTGGAGGTTGCGCCTCAGTATGATCCGACGGATACGACAACGCGGACAGCATCTCTCGTAATTTTGAACTTTATTGCATTTATATTAAAGAATAGATAAATCAAATGCGGGTGCCGGGCACCCGCATTTTTCGTGTTATTCAGTTGATGACCGGCATCATTGTCAGCTGTTCAACGTTCCGTCCACGCATGTTACAGTATGTCCGCCGAGTTCAATACGGCCGTCTTCCTTAAAACGGACTTCAATATAGCCGTCTCGTTTCACACGTGAACCCTGCGATGCGGTATAACGGTCTTCATTAATCAGATTGAACAGTTTTACCATATTTGCCACACAGCCGTTGCCGCTGCCGCACACCGGATCTTCGGGGACACCTTCGTTCGGTGCAAATGAGCGGACTTCAAACTGCGTTCTGCTGTTGGGGTCCGTCTCGCCGAAGACAGTGACGCCGGTAATACCGTCCGGGATTATAGACGATAATTTCTGCATATCGGGAATGAGCTTTCCGACTATTTCATCACTCGGAAGCTGAAGTGTGACCCATACAGCACCGATATCAACTACCCTGCTGTACTTCACGTCATCTGCGTTAATATCCAATGCATCCATCAGTGAAAGCATCATTTGAGGATCTACTTCTTTAATTTCTGCCTCTGGCAGCGTGAAAAATATTTCATCATGGTCTATCCGGATATCCACAAGGCCGATTCGGCATTCCTGTACAAGCCGTCCCGGTGTTTTAGGTTTGATGCCGTGCTGCAGTACAGCGTGAGCGGACCCGAGTGTCGGGTGTCCTGCAAAGGGGAGTTCGCTGTTGGGTGTAAAGATTCTGAGCTTATAATCTGCATCCGGATGATCAGGTGTACATACAAATGTCGTTTCTGACAGATTGGTCCAGTGAGCGATGCGCTGCATTTCTGAAGCGGACAGGCCGTCTGCTTCAAGTACAACCGCAACAGGATTCCCTGTAAAAGGAACCGCAGTAAAAACGTCAACTTGCTGGAAGGGGAGTGGGGATGTCATGATTACGCCTCCTTGGTTTTAATTTCTGAATGAAATACTCTGCTTTGATTACAGTCTATTATGACATATTTGGCCGTTTATAAATAATTTAAGGACGTAAAAAAACATTCAATCCAAGGCGGTATGGATATACCGGCGGATGAATGTTTTTTATATCAGCCCGAAAAATAAATATACGGCAGTGCCCCATATAAAGACGGCAGAGCATTTATTAAATATATTCATTAAGCGTCCGCTGTCATCAATCCGCTGCATGGTGCTGCCTGCAAGCATGAGACCGATGAACCACAACCATGACACAATAATGCATGCGGCAGTGAAAAGGAACTGCTCAAAGCCGGTGTATCTGAGTGCACTTGTTCCGATGACACCGAAAATATCAAGTATTGCATGCGGATTTAACAGAGAAACAGATAATGCAAAGACAATCTGCTGCTTCCCGTTCAATGCCTTTCCCGTTCTCATCGCAGCAGGACGTGTACGCCAGATACTGTATCCCATATATAATAAAAATAAAATCCCTGCACTCATTAATCCGACTCTCAGCCATTCAAACTGCAGCACAACCATCGATAAGCCGAGGACGGCAAGGAGTATTAATAATGTGTCACAAACTGCTGCGGTTACTGTGGCAGGAACGGCCCGGAGCAGGCTTTGCTGTGTGGCACCTTGTGAAAAAACAAAAACATTCTGAACGCCTAAAGGCAGAATCAGCCCGAAAGCCAGAATAATTCCGTGAAGCACAGCTTCCATATGTATCAACTCTTTTTTATATGTTATTTTTTAGTATACAATAAAACGAAAGACAAAAGGAGATGCATATAGAGATGAAAGTTATTGTAGATGCCGATGCGTGTCCGGTGAAGGATATCATCATTAAAGAAGCAAAGAAAAAAGATATTCCGGTCGTACTTGTGTCGAGTTTTTCACATTTTTCATCAAAAGATCTGGATGAACATGTCAGTGTCGTCTATGTTGACAGCGGCAGTGACGCAGCAGATTTTAAAATTGTGGCACTGATTGATCAAGGTGATATTGCGGTGACGCAGGATTACGGCCTCGCATCACTTCTTCTGCCGAAAAAATGCAGAGTACTTCATCATAAAGGCTTTGAATACACTGGAGATAATATGAATCACCTGCTCGAAACACGGTACATAGGCAGTATGATTCGAAAGGGCGGCGGCAGAACGAAAGGTCCGAAGCCGTTGTCAAAAGAGGATAAGCAAAGTTTTCTTGGTATTTTCAAGAAGGTAATCAGTGAAGAATTATCACAGAGAAAATAGGAGGTCTGATGTATGATTAAAGAGTTGAAAACATCGGAAGAAATACTGTGTGCTTTTTTAATAATGAAAACACTCCGTACACATTTAACAGAAAAAGAGTATTTGGAACTGGTCAATGAAGCGATGGAGAAAGATTCTTATCATTTATATGCACTATATGATGAGGGCAGCATGGTCGCGGTCACGGGTTTTAAGCCGATGATCACATTGTATTACGGACGGTTTGTATGGGTATGTGATTTAGTAACTGCTCCTGAGGCACGCTCCAAAGGATATGGTGAGACATTACTTTCCTATATCCACCGGTGGGCAGAAGAGAATCATTATGAAAGTGTCGCTTTGTCCTCCGGACTGAAGCGGACAGATGCCCATCGTTTTTATGAAGACAAAATGAACTACGATAAAGTCAGTTACGTATTTAAACATGAATTATAGTGTGAATCCCGGAATTTCCGGGATTTTTTTATTTTAATCATCTGAGCAGGTCGTTGTTTTAATGTATTCAAGATTCTGCTGAATAAAGTTATTACAATTTTTAAGTTAGCTGTCATTTTTTACAAAAATTAAAAATAAAGAAATAAAATTTTAGTACCCGCTGGTTGACAGAGAACCCGTCGGTCACTTACAATATAGTTCTGACTTCATAGATGACTTTGTAGTTCTTTGATGACTACCTAGTCATAATGGAAATAAAATTTTACTTTGGAGAGGTGAAGAGATGGATAAAAGAGAAGAGATTATGCAGGCTGCGATTCATTTGTTTTCTGAAAAAGGATATGCATCGACATCCGTTCAGGAGATTGCACACGAATGTAAAATTTCAAAAGGCACATTGTATAACTTCTTTGATTCCAAGGAAGCACTGTTAATTGAAGTGATTCAGTATAACTACAAGAAGATGCTCAGACAGGCTGAAAACTTGAATCTGGATGATACACTGCCGAAGAAAGAAAAGCTGGTTCAAAAAATTGTCGTGCAGTTTGTCGGTATCCGTGAAAACAAAGATTATATGCATATGCTGCTCAGTGCGCTCCCGCCTCATGACAATCCTGAAATTTTATTAATGATGAAACGAAATCAGTTTACGATGATGAACTGGTATAAAGAATGTCTGATTGAAGCCTACGGCAGTAAAGTGAAGCCGTATATCTGGGATTTGGCATTAATGCTTCAGGGGATTATGAAAGAATATGCCACGCTGATATTCCGTGATCAGAAAGATATGTCGTTTGAAGATGTGGCCAGATTTATCGTCGCTCGTTTCGATACGATTGTAGAAGGACCAGCGGATATTAAGCCTGTTCTGACGACAGAGGAAATGGAAGAATACATCTCATTTAAGACAGAGATAAAATCCAGGTCGCCTGAAGAGCAGATGCTTGATTTACTTGATGAATTACGGAGGAAAGCGCCGGGAACAGAAGCTTCTTTAGAGCATGAAGAATACGTATCAGCAGTGAACGCGCTTGAGCAAGAGCTCGAGAAAGAGACTCCGAAGCTGTTTTTAATCAAGGCTTTATTCCTGTATTTAAACGCGCTTGATATTAACCGCGGGCTGATGAAGCAGCTTGAGAAGCTGCTTAAAGCAATGAAGAGATTATAAGTAAAAGAATTTAGGAGATGAAACAAGCAGTATGAACGATTCAATGCAGAATATAAAAAAAGGACCAATACTTACAGTATTGATACTGGGTGCATTTGTATCAATGTTAAATCAGACATTGATGAATGTTGCCCTGCCTTCAATTATGGAGGATTTATCAATTGGAGAAAGTACAGCACAATGGATTACGACAGGATTTATGCTTGTTAACGGGGTGTTAATTCCTGTTACAGCTTTTTTAATGGAAAGATTTTCGACCAGACAGCTGTTTATCGCAGCAATGGGACTATTCGCACTTGGTACGCTGATATGCGGCATAGCACCGGATTTCCCGATATTAATGACCGGACGTGTGATTCAGGCAGCGGGTGCAGGTATTATGATGCCGCTTCTGACAACAGTGGTACTCGCTTTATTCCCTGTTGAAAAACGCGGGGGTGCTATGGGACTGATTGGTGTGGCGATTATTTTCGCACCAGCAGTCGGACCGACACTTTCAGGGTTTGTTGTTGAGCATTATACATGGAGAATGTTGTTCCACATTATTCTTCCAATCGCAGTATTAAGCCTGGTACTCGGTATTTTCTTCCTGAAAAACGTTACAAAACAAACTTTCCCTAAAATCGATGTGATTGCAGTAATGTTATCTACACTAGGCTTCGGCGGTATTTTATACGGCTTCAGTACGGCGGGATCAAACGGCTGGAGTGACGTCACTGTAGTGACCGGTTTAATCGTCGGTTTTGTCAGTCTGGCATTGTTTGTCGTCCGTGAACTTCGTGCGCAACGTCCGATGCTCGACTTCCGGGTATTTAAAAGCGGCATTTTCTCACTGACAACTGTGATTAATATTGCGGTGACTGTCGCAATGTTTGCGCCGATGCTTTTAATACCGCTGTATTTACAGAATGTTCTGGGTGTATCACCGATGAACTCCGGTTTAATGTTGATGCCGGGTGCGATTATTATGGGTATTATGTCACCTGTTACAGGTAAAATATTCGATAAAATTGGAGCAAGACCACTTGCGATTGTCGGACTTTTAATTACGGTGATTACAACGTATTTATTTACACAGCTTACAGATACAACAAGTTACTCTTACCTGATTACGATTTACACCATCCGTATGTTCGGTATGTCCATGATTATGATGCCGATTATGACAGCAGGTTTAAACCAGCTGCCGCAGAGTCTGCATCCGCATGGAACGGCGATGGTGAATACGGTCAGAGCAGTTGCGGGTGCTATCGGTACTGCACTGCTTGTCACTTTAATGACAAATGATGCGAGAAACAGTATTGAAGGCATCATTGTTGAACACCAGTTCAATCCTGAAAATCAGGCGGATATGGTGCATGCGATGAATCTTGCACAGGTGGAAGGGATTAACCATGCATTTATGGTTTCCACAATCTTTGCGGTCGTCGCACTCATCTTGTCCTTCTTCCTGAAACGCGGCATCAAATCAGATGATGACAACGTTTCTGAAGAAACATTCCAATCCAGTAATGCTTAGAATAAAAGGCCTTCTGTACCGTTTGAGTGCAGAGGCCTTTATTTTTCATCTCATACGACCAGGGTGTTTAAGATTTCTTAAAATTCAATAAATAATTTGAGTACGGGATTTCATAATGTTAAAATACATATGAAATTTACTGGGGGGAATTTGATGAGTCTGCAGGAAAAATTATTTGAAAAACTGGAAGCAAAAGCATCACAGATGGTTGAAACACGACGTTATCTTCATGAGAATCCTGAGTTATCGTTTAAGGAAGAAAATACAGCGAAACTAATTGAAGATTTCTATAAAGACAAGGATGTTAAAGTGACTTCCAATGTCGGCAACGGTTATGGTATTATCGTTGAAATTAACGGCCGTGGTCCGGGGAGAACTATTGGTCTCCGTGCGGATTTTGATGCACTGCCGATACAGGAGGAAGCGGATGTACCGTTTAAATCTAAAAACGATGGTGTGATGCATGCCTGCGGCCATGATATGCATACGTCATACCTGCTCACACTCGGAGAAGCACTGATTGAGCTGAAAGATGAGTGGTCAGGCACAGTGAAACTGATTCATCAGCATGCAGAAGAAGTGCCGCCGGGCGGTGCCAAAAGTATCGTGGAGTCAGGTATTCTTGATGACCTCGATGAAGTTTATGGTATTCACGTATTCCCGATGCTTGATACAGGAACTATCGGTCTGATTGAAGGGAATGCGATGGCGGGACGTTCTAATTTTGATCTGACAATTCAGGGAAGAGGCGGGCACGGTGCAGTGCCTCAGTCAACAAGAGATGCGCTTGTAGCGGGGGCGTACTTTATTACGGAAGCACAGACAATAGTATCCCGCCGGATGAATCCGATGGACAGTGTGGTTGTCTCTGTGACAGCCTTTGATGCACCGGGCGGCTATAATGTCATCCAGGATAAAGTGGTGCTGCGCGGAACAGTCCGCTATCTGGAAGAGGAGAATAAAGTGCCTGCGTATGATGCGATGTCGGATATTGTTGCAGGTATTGAGCGGTCATTCGGAGTTGAGTGCAGTCTGGATTATGTATATGATTATCCGGTCACATACAATCATCCGAAAGAAACGAGACATGTGGAAGAAATACTGGAAAAGAGCAGAGGCACATATTTTAATGAAATCGTGCATTCAAAACCTTCCAGCGGCTCGGAAGACTTTTCTTATTATCTTGAGAAGGCGCCGGGAACATTTATCAATGTCGGCACCAAACCTGAAGGGGTGACGGAACCCTATCCGAACCATCATCCGAAGTTTGATGTGAATGAAGAGTCACTCATGATTTGTGCGAAGGCACTTGGTGAAGTGGTACTCGACCGTCTGGGCAGTGGAAAATAGATTCATGCGGTATTCTGAACGGGTCAAGCAGCAGGCCGGCATAACCTGTTGCATACGATGATTGATTTATCCCTATACAGACTAAAGAAGCAGAAATTCAGTTTTACATGAATTTCTGCTTCTTTTTAAATATGAATCATTTAGAATCTGTCGGAATAAAATACCCCGGTATATTAATTAATCGTCTGGGCCTCAGGGTCTGTTTCGCTGACTGATTTCTTTTTATTTGTCGGATCAAGTTTTCGTTCGATAAGTCTCAATCCGATGTCAATAATGATGGCGATAATCGCAATTGGAACCGCGCCTGCGAGTATGAACACAGTGCCGTCGGATGCATTAATACCCCGGATGATGACATCAGATAATGTAGAGGCTCCGATAAATGAGCCGACCGCAACAACCCCGATCGCAACAACCAGTGCGATTCTGAGTCCGCCGATAATAACAGACAGTGCAAGCGGCAGTTCAATCATCCGGAGGACCTGATTTCTTGTCATACCCATACTTTTGCCGGCATCTTTAATATTACCGTCGACACTGACAATACCGGTATAAGTGTTTTTAATAATCGGCAGCAGTGCATAAAAGAATACTGCAACAACAACGGTAGTGTTGCCGAGTCCCATGACAAGCATCAAAATAGCAAGCATGGCAATGACAGGAATCGTCTGGATAATGTTAGTCAAAGTAATCACGAGACCTGAAATTTTTGAAAATCTTGCGATGAGAATACCGACAGGTATTCCGATGATTGAAGCAAACAGCACGCCGTATACGGACATCAGAAGGTGATCAAAGAATAATCCGAGCAGGTAATTGCCGTTTACAGTGAAATAATTGAAAAAATCGACTAGTGTATTTCCACTCATTACTCATCCCCACTTTCTTCAAAGTAACTGTTTTCTTCTAAAAATTCTTCCGCAACAACAGCAGGCTCCTTACCTTCACCGTCTGCTTCATAGTTGAGTTCCTGCATGGTTTCAGTCGATACTTTGCCTTCAAGTTTCTGCAAGATATCCCCGATTTCAGGGTGCTCTGCAAGAAGTTCGTCAGTTGCGAGCGGCGCAGCGTCATACGGCGGGAAGAACCGCTGATCATCTTCCAGTATGACAAGATTGTAGGCAGCGATACGACCGTCAGTGGTATAGCCGAGCGTTACATCCAGGCTGCCGCTCTCAAGTGCATCATAGACCAGGCCGATCTGCATTGCGCTGACAGAATCGAATGAAAAGCCGTAATGTTCAACAAATGCAGGATAGCCGTCACCTTCACGATTCAGCCATGAGCTGTCGACACCGAGGTGCAGTTCGTCCTGATATTCTTCAAGATCTGACACTGTTTCAAGGTTATATTCTTCTGCGACTTCTTCTGTCACCATGAAGGCATATGAATTTTCAAAACCAAATGAATTGAAATAAGTCTGATCAAACTCCTCCTGGAAAAGGTCCTGTGCAACAGTCATGGCTTCTTCAGGGTCCAGAACCGGTTCATGGTTAAGCGGTCCGGTCATCTCAGTTCCCGAGTAACGGATGGCGGACAGGTTCGCATCCCCGTTCACCACGGCATTATGCTGGAGTGTTGAAGCACCAAGGTTGTTGATGATGGTCGGATTGATTTCACCGTCTGTATCATGTTCAATCATCAGTCGTACCATATGCGCCATAATTTGTGATTCACTTGTATTCAATGATGTGATTCTTACCGGGTCGTCAGAACCTCCGCCGAGTCCCGGCAGGCCGCATCCAGAAAGTACCAGGAGGGCTGTAAACATCACGATGAATAATTTTTTAAATGATTTCATTGTCTATTGTCCTCCTTTTATCTGGATACTTTTAATCCTTTAGGTATTGTCCATTTCTCAACAAATGAAAGGATAAAATCGGTAAGCAGTGCAAGAGCTGTAACGAGCACAGCTGCTGCGATAATCATTGCCGGTTCATATAGATTGAGTCCGTTAAATACAAAGTCGCCGAGTCCGCCTGCCCCGATATAACTTGCGAGCGTCGCCCAGCTGATGACATAGACGCTCGACAGTCTGATGCCGGACATAATTAACGGCAGTGCCAAAGGAAAATCGATGGAACGCATAACCTGAAACTTGGTCATCCCCATGCTTTTCCCGGCTTCCTTAACATCACTGTCAATATTCTGAACGCCGAGAATGGTGTTATTTAATATCGGCAGTAAAATGTAGATGGACAATGCAATAATAGCGGGTGTTTTTCCGACGCCGAATAAAGGAATCATCAGTGCAAGAATTGCCAGTGTCGGGACGGTCTGCAGTACGCCTGCAGTTGTCAGTACACCGCTGCTGAGCTTTTTATTTTTCGCGAGCAAGAGCCCGAGAGGTACAGCAATCAAAATACCGATGAAGAGTGAAATAATTGAGATGTAAAAATGTTCGAGTGTTTTATCAAACAATTCACCGCCGTACTCATTTAAAAATTCCATCATTGGCTATCAACTCCTGCGGCTTCCTCTTCGCCCCAGATTGACTCATATACAATGTCCACAAGATTGGAACGGGTAATGAGTCCCTTGATCACGTTATTTTCATCAACGACAGGAATATTACGTATATTCCGTTTCAGAATGGTACGGACGGAGTCCTGAAGTTTGGTATCGAGACGGACGCGGTAAATATCACGTTCCATAATATCAATCAGTTCACTTCCGCTTCTTATTCCGTCCCGGATTTCTTCGATGTCCAGGTAACCGAGCAGCTTGTTGTCGGTATTGGTTACAAAAATCGTATCAATACGTTTTTCACGCATAAGTTTTACTGTGTTATTCAATGATTCATTCACATTGATGGTAATCGGCTGAATCATCGCATCTTCAACGGTGCGGATGTTCGGGCTGTCCTGGATGAGGCGGTTTTCACCGATGAAATCACGCACAAAGTCGTTTGCGGGATGCTTTAATATGTTGTCCGGCGTATCAAACTGAATGACTTTCCCTTTTGACATGATGCAGATTTTATCTGCAAGTTTGATAGCTTCATCCATATCATGTGTAACAAAGATGAACGTCCGTCCGAGTTTCTGCTGCAGTTCTTTCACTAAATCCTGCAGGGTATCCCGTGTAATCGGGTCCAGTGCACCGAAAGGCTCATCCATTAAAATGATATTCTGTTCGGCGGCAAGTGCGCGGACGACCCCGATTCTCTGCTGCTGTCCGCCGGAAAGTTCGGCCGGATAGCGGTCCAGATAGGATTCCGGCAGGTCGACGAGTTTAAGCAGTTCTTTTGCCTTCTCATTTTTCTTTTTCTCATCCCATTTGAGAAGTTTCGGCACGAGGACGATATTATCCCGTATTGTCATGTGAGGCAGAAGGCCGATCTGCTGCAGGACATAACCGATACTCCGTCTGAGTTCAACGGGGTTCATTCTGCTGATGTCTTTGCCGTCGATTTCAATCGTTCCTGAAGTCGGTTCAATCATTCTGTTCAGCATGCGGAGGGCGGTCGTTTTACCGCTGCCTGATGTTCCGATAAAGGCGACAAATTCCCCGTCTTTAACATCAATTGTCATATCATCGACAGCTTTTGTGTTTCCCTGGTAGACTTTAGTCAATCCTTTAATCCTTAACATAATGTTGCTCCTTTACGTTTTTTGTAAATTGTTACTACTGTCCTATTATAACAAATATCGATGTAATTGAAACTGTGCTACAAAATGAGCGTATATAAAACGCTTTCCAATTGTTTTTCTGAAAAAATCCTTTATAATTCATATTAAATTTATTAATTATACTTAAGAAATAAAATTTCACTTAAATTATTTGTCTGTAAAATCATATTAAACCAGGAGGAATTATATGGCGCTGATTTCAATCAATCACCACACTAAAACACTCGGCAAACACCATTCTTTTAAAGTAATCCTGCCGGAGGAAGATGCACAGTATAACACCGGGAAAGAGGTTCCCCTGTTAAAGTCAGTAATGATTCTTCACGGTTTATCGAATGATGATACTGTGTACACGCGGTACACCAATATTGAACGATTTGCGAATGAAGCCCGTATCGCTGTCATTATGCCGAGTGCGGACCACAGCTTCTATCTGAACATGGCACATGGTCACAGTTATTATGATTATATTCTTGAAGTGCATGATTACGCCCGCCAGATTCTGCCGTTATCGAAAAAACGGGAGGATAATTTTATTGCGGGTCATTCCATGGGCGGATACGGTACGATTAAGGCTGCATTTACAGAAGGTGACAGGTTTCAAAAAGCATGTTTTATGTCGAGTGCGGCAAATTTTCAAAATCTGCTGGATTATGACTGGTTTGACTTTTCGGGCAGTGCAATTATCGGTGACCGTGAGAGTATAGAGGGCACAGAGTTTGATTTGAAGTTTCTTGTAAACCGGGCGCTCGCGGAAGAATATACTGTTCCGGAGCTTTATATGATGTGCGGTACTGAAGATGTGCTTTATCCGGATAATCTGGAGTTCAAATCGTTTCTGGAAGAAAAGGGCATTCCTTTGAAGTATGAAGACGGCCCGGGTGATCATGACTGGGATTACTGGAATACAGGAATTGAAAAAGCGATTCAATGGTTCGTTGAATAAAAAATAAATGGCAGTAAAAACTCCCGTAAGTATCTTTCAGGATATTACACGGGAGTTTTTTTATTGGCTGTGGAATCCATGGATGAAAAGACAGAATTGTGAAAAATCAATTTGAATATTTATATTTAATAGTGTATAAATAATATTTATATTGTTGATTACATATTAAAGGGATGAATTGAGATGAAAAAGTGTGTGTTGATTCTGTTGATTTCAGTGATGGTGCTGATATCATGCGGAAGACCGACGGAAGATGATGAAGTGTATACCATCCGGCTCGCGCATGTGGTGGCTGAAACTCATTCCAGCCACTTAGTGGCACTGGAGTTTAAAGACATGGTCGAGGAAAACTCGGACGGCAGGATTACGGTGGAAATTTATCCAAGTGGTTCTTTATTTCCTTCAGACAGAGAGGCAATCGAATCTGTACAGCTTGGCAATGTGGAGATGACGATTCCGGCACTTGCTTCAGTATCATCATTTGATCAGGATTTTATGATTTTGGATCTGCCGTTTTTATTTGAAAATCATGAGCAGGTGTATGATGTGCTCGACGGCGAATTTGGAGAAAATCTGCTCGCAGGACTGGAAGAATATAATTTAAAAGGTCTGGTATTTGGAGAGAACGGCTTTAGATACATTACAAATAATGTTCAGCCGATTGAAGAAATGTCCGATTTGAACGGGCAGAAATTCAGAACACTTGAGAGTCCGGTGCAGACAGATGTTTATAACGCGTTTGGGGCAAATGCATCACCATTCGCGTTCGGTGAAATGTATTCTGCGCTTCAGCAGGGTGTATATGATGCGATGGAGGGGCCGATATCGTTAATTTACACGAGCAACATTCAGGAAGTTCAGGATTATCTGACATTGTCGAATCATTATTACATGCCGACTGCATTATTAATGAATAATGAGTTTTATGAAGAACTGCCGGATGATTTAAAAGAGGTGGTGGATGAGGCTGCGGTGATGTTCAGGGATGAACAGCGGAAGCTCGCCCGTGAACAGGATGATGAGTATTTTGAAGTGCTTGTTGAAGACGGCATGGAGGTCAACGAACTGAGCGATGAAGCATTGGATGAGTTCAGAGAGGCATCCGTTCCGGTATATGAAAAATATGAAGAGAAGCTCGGCAGCGAATTGTTTGAAGAATTTTACCGGGCACGAGATCAATAAGGGGGTGCAGTATGTTAAAAAAATTAAATCGACTTGAAGAAGGTTTTCTTGTTCTGACATTGGCTGTGATGGTCCTCCTGATATTCGGACAGGTCATTGGACGGTATGTGTTTCAGAGTGCACCAAGCTGGACGGAGGAAGCGACCCGGTATATCCATATTTTTCAAGTGTGGATTGGTGCAGGCTATGCGGTGAAACTGAGGGAGCACATTAAAGTAAATGCATTTATTGATTTGTTTAAAGGGAGAGTAAGAAAGATGATGGACATGGCGGCCGTCATTATATGGTTTCTGCTTGTTCTGTTTGTAGCAGTATTCGGTATGCAGCTTGTGATGTCTACATTCCAGTACGGTCAGCTGTCACCAGCGTCACAGATTCCGTTCTGGATACCTTATTTGGCTGTTCCAATTGGTGCTTTCATTATGGCAGTCAGACTGATTTTACAGCTTGTGAGTATTTACAAAGGTGAAGAGACAGAGAAAGATTCAGATGCAGGGGAGGCAGTCCAATGACAATATTTATACTTTTCGGGACGCTTGCTGTCTGCCTTTTGATTGGTGTTCCGATTGCGATTTCTTTGGGTGTTGCAGCCATTGCAGCAATCTATTTCGGCACGGATTTACCGCTTGATCTTGTTGCACAGAAGGCATTTACATCACTCGATTCTTTCCCGCTTCTTGCCATTCCATTTTTCATGCTTGCGGGTGTATTGATGGGGAAGGGCGGGATTTCAAGACGGCTGCTCGACCTGGCATCATCACTTGTCGGCTTTATAACAGGCGGACTGTCGCTGGTGACGGTGGTTGCATGTATGTTTTTTGCAGCAATCTCAGGCTCCGGTCCTGCGACTGTTGCAGCTATCGGCGGTTTTATGATACCGGCAATGATTGCGAAAAAATATGATGTCGGCTTTTCTGCAGCAGTGCCTGCAGCAGCAGGATCAATCGGTGTGATTCTGCCGCCGAGTATTCCGTTTGTATTATTCGGCGCCATCGGCAGTGTGTCTGTCGGTGCAATGTTTTTAGCAGGTATTATACCCGGTATTCTTGTCGGTCTTGTGATACTGCTCACGGCATATGTCATTTCAAAAAGAAAAGGATACAAATCTGAAGATGCTGCAGAGTTTAAGGCGAAAGATGTATTAAAAGCATTCTGGGAAGCCAAATGGGCGCTCTTTATCCCTGTGATTATTTTAGGCGGAATCTACGGCGGGATATTTTCTCCGACAGAAGCGGCGGTTGCGGCAGTGGTATATGCACTTATTATCGGCGTTTTTGTCTATAAAGAACTGGATTTAAAGACAATGTATCAATGTTTTCTCGACACGGTGGTCATTAATGCAACGACAATGATTATTATCAGTTTCTCAGTTTCATTCGCATTTTTTATGACGCTCGAACAGATTCCGGGCAGTATCGCATCCGCAATGACAAGCTTTACTGAGAACCCGGTATTCATTTTATTGATTGTTATTTTGTTTTTACTGATTGTCGGTATGTTTATCGATACGATTTCAGCATTAATTGTACTGACGCCAATACTTCTACCCGTTGTGACATCTGTTGGAATCGATCCTGTCCATTTCGGTGTCATTATGGTATCGACACTCGCAATCGGATTTGTTACACCGCCTTTAGGTGTGAATTTATTTGTCGCATCCAGTGTCGGCAAGGTGAAGTTTGAGAAAATTGTTGTCGCTGTTGTACCGTTTATTATCGTAATGATTATTGCAGTGCTGGTCATTGCATTTGTACCGCAGCTGTCACTCTGGCTGCCCGGGTTATTTGAAGGATAATGAATTGAAATAAAGATTGGAAGGGGTTTGAATTATGCCGGAAACGACATTTGGTATTTTAGGGTTCCCATGGGACGGCGGTGCATCACTCGGCCGGCCGGGTGCACGGTTTGCACCGAAAAATATCAGAGAGGCCTATCAGTGGTTTGAAAATCGTATTGAGAATAATCAAGTGTATGATGTGGACAAAAGGAAACTTTACACTCTGGATAAAGGAAGTATTAAAGACTTCGGAGATATTGACATTGCGGCATACAGTACGGAAAAAACATTTGAAAATGCCAGACAGCAGACACTCGATATGCTTGAAGCGGGGGTATTTCCTTTTGTACTCGGCGGTGACCATTCAATCTCCTATCCGATCATCGAAGCACTGCATGAGCACACTGAAGGGCGTATCGGCATCATTCAGTTTGATGCGCATCTGGATCTCGTCGACAACTCTCCGGTGCAGGGGAAGTTTTCCCAGAGCAGTCAGATGAGGCGTGCGATTGAACTGGACAGAATCAGTCCGGAGCATGTGATTCAGATTGGTGTGAGAAGCTTTAATTATCCATGGTATGCGGAATATTTAAAAGAAGCGGGTGTAGTTCAGTACACGGCAAGAGACGTGCACAGCGGGAATCCTAAAAAAATTGTTAAAGAGATTCTTGAAGAGAAATTAAAAGATGTCGACCATATTTACTTAACTTTTGATATGGATGTACTGGAGCCGGGTCTTGCACCCGGCACAGGTGCCAACGAACCCGGTGGTCTGACAGTGGTTCAGGCATTCTCGATGCTTGAAGAATTGTATGATAAGGTGGATGTTTTTGATATTGCTGAAGTAAATCCCTTGTATGATGTGCGTGAAATTACCTCGTCCATTGCGGCGAAAATTATGTTTGAATGTGCAGTGAATAAGCTCAGTTAAAATATATATGATAATAAAGACCTTCCGTCTGTCTGAAGCTTCAAGACAGTCTGGGAGGTTTGTTTTATTAAAAATTCACAATGTGGACATTCATTTATGTAAAAATTTATATTACACTGAAGACAGATATTAAAATACAGGGAGTCGATCATAAATGAAGAAGTGTATGCTGTTAACGGCTGGATTTCTGATGATGGTTTTAAGCGCATGTGGTAACGATACAGGAGATGCACAGGCGGATGTTAAAGAGCAGGTGCATTCATACAGTGTAGAAGATCACGGGGATATAGAGGCATCTATTACATCGGAAGAGCTGGTTGTGACCGACGGTGATGAAGTGACGAAAACAAGCCTGCCTGAAGATGAATTTTTTGTTTCTGTGGCACCTTTTGTTGAGATGACTCATCCTTGTGCAGTCCACAGCTTAACAGGCTGTCAGGGCGAGATGACAGAAGAGACATTCAATGTGAAAATAACGGATGAATCAGGAAATACTGTAGTGGATGAAGAGATGACATCATTTGAAAACGGCTTTATTGATTTATGGCTGCCGCGCGAACAGACATTCACTGTCGAAATTGAACATGACGGTAAAACGTCTGAATCAGAAATTTCAACATTTGAAGGTGATGATACGTGCATCACAACAATGCAGCTCGTTTAAGCCGGTTCTTCCGGAATATAGAATGATATAATCAGTGTAACCCTCATTAGAAAGAAGTTATGACATGTTTGATATACGTAAAGTATTCGGTCCGAGAATGATAAAGACGGCACTTTCAACGTTTTTGACAGCCTTAATCTGCATATTGTTGAATCTGCCTCCGATTTTTGCGGTCATTACTGCGATTGTCACAATAGAGCCGACCGCACAGGCATCTATTAAAAAGGCATTTGTGAGATTTCCCGCATCGATTATCGGTGCATTTATCGCAGTCGTTTCATTATATTTGATTGGTGAAAATGCCTTTACATACGCCATCAGTGCAACACTCACTATTTTTGTGACATACCGGTTAAAATTATATGACGGTATGCTGGTGGCGGCGATTACTTCTGTCGCCATGATTCCGTCAGTAGAAGATGCATATGTCTATAATTTTGTGTCACGCCTCGCCACCACAACCATCGGACTCGGGACAAGCACCCTGATTAATTACTTTGTCCTGCCGCCGAAATATACACCGCAGATTAAACTCCAGGTGGCAAAAGCGAAAAAAGATACAGAAGCACTATTCAGGGACAGGCTGAAAGAAATTGCCCGGGAACGGTATACATCGGTGAAAATCGAAAGAAAGTACAGCGCCATTCAAAAGCAGCTGAACGCATCGGAGAAATTAATTCAGTACCAGCAGCAGGAGTACAGGTATCATAAATCAAAAAGGACTGAACTCCGCGAGCTTCACCAGATTGAGCATGATCTGCAGTATGAAAAAATGCTCCTGACACGTATCGGGAATTTAATTTATCTGCCGGATACAGATTCGATACAGCTTGATGATGAAGAAAAAGAAATACTGCTTTCTTTAAGTGAACAGTTGAAAGACGGGCAATTTGACAGTGAAGGATTGTCTCTTCTGAATGAAAAAATCAATATTACCGAAATTCATCAAAATGATTTTAAAGTTCATCTGCTTCATGAGATCATTATTATTATTGAAATGCATTATAAAGATAACGAATGAATAGATAAACTCCGGACAGGGCCTGCCTGTCCGGAGTTTTTTAGTCTTGATGCTCTTCATCCTTAAAACTGTTTACAATCAGCCATACAGGAGAGATAAAATAAGCAGTCATGACGGCGTATAACGGCGGCAGATTTTTTGTCTTTTCACCCGCTTCTATACTTACTGCCGGGTAAATGAATATGGAAAGAAAAAGATAAGTGGTTAGAAAAATGTATGGGAAACCGAAGATGTTCAGGTTAAGAAAATCCTCGAAAATAAATGTGTAGAAAATGAAAAAAACAATGCCGAGAAAGAAGCTGAGGAATCTTATCAGTCTGTCACTCATCGTAAAATCCTCCTCAAATTGTATATAATGGTATATTGCCTGAACATTGAGTAATAAAACATGTGTTACTGTATCTATAAAAATAACGGAATTTTAATTCTCGAATAAATATACAATGATGTATTTTAATTTCATGAAATCATAAAAAAGCGTATAATATCCTGTTGAGAGACATTATATTAATGAATGAGGAGTTTGATCTTATGATGAGATTAAAAGACAAAGTCGCGATTGTTACAGGTGGAGCGAGCGGTATTGGTGAAGCGTCTGTCCGTGCTTTTGCAGATGAAGGTGCGAAAGTGGTAATCGCAGATTTTGCTGAACGCGGTCAGGAAGTGTCTGATGAATTAAATGCCGCCGGATACGATACGCTGTTTGTTAAAACGGATGTGACGAGTGAATCACAGACAAAGCATTTAATTGAGAAAACAGTTGAAAAATACGGGCGTCTTGATATCATGTACGCCAACGCAGGTATCGCAAAAGATGCACCGGCAGCGGAGTTGTCTTACGAACAGTGGAAACAGACGATTGATATAAATCTGTCTGGTGTATTTCTGTCAGATAAATATGCGATTGAACAGTTTCAAAAGCAGGGCGGGGGCGGCACTATTGTGAATGCGGGTTCCATCCACAGCTTCGTATCACTGCCGAATCCGACAGCGTACTCTGCTGCCAAGGGCGGAGTAAAACTGCTGACTCAGAATTTATGTACAGCATACGCAAAAGAAGGCATTAAAGTAAATGCAATCTGCCCGGGTTATATTGAAACACCGCTTCTAAAGGAAGTGGATGAGGCCGGTTTAAATCATCTTAAATCCCTTCACCCGGAAGGCAGACTCGGAAGACCTGAAGAAATTGCGAAGGCAGTGGTATTTCTTGCGAGTGATGAATCTTCATTCATTAATGGGACTACACTGCTTGCAGACGGCGGATATACCGCACAGTAGAATTCATTGTAAAATCTGTCCCTGATATGGGGATGGATTTTTTATGTTTCTCCGGATTCGAACCTTAATTACTTTACTAATCTATCGGCTATTATTATAATAAACTATTATTACTAGGTACTAATTTTAACAGCTGTAAAGCTTTTATTTCACTTTATAAATATCTGAATATTTCAATTATATATATCATTATTTTAAGGAGGACATTATGAGTGAATCACGTCACAAGTCACTTGGACTTACGGATGAAGATGTGCTGGAAATGTATGAATTGATGCTGCGGGCGAGAAAGCTGGATGAACGGTTATGGCTTTTACACCGCGCAGGAAAAATTTCTTTCATTGTTTCCGGGCAGGGGCAGGAGGCTGCACAGATTGGTGCAGCATTCGCACTTGACCGTTCGAAAGATTATATTCTGCCGTACTACAGGGATGTCGGTGTAGTGCTTGCCTGCGGTATGACGGAGCGTGAACTGATGCTGAATAACTTTGGGAAGGCTGAGGACCCGAATTCAGGCGGCAGACAGATGCCGAACCATTTCGGACAGAGCGAAAACAGAATTGTCACCCAGTCATCACCGGTATCAACGCAGATTCCCCATGCTGCGGGAATTGCGCTCGGCGGAAAAATTGAAGGAAAAGATTTTGTTACATTTACGACGTTTGGTGAAGGTTCCTCAAACCAGGGGGACTTCCATGAAGGATTGAATTTTGCGGCGGTTCATAAGCTGCCCTGCATTTTCCTGTGTGAAAACAACAAATATGCAATTTCTGTACCAATGCATAAGCAGATGGCGTGTGAAAAAGTATCCGACCGTGCAATCGGCTATGGTATGCCGGGCGAAACGGTAGACGGCAACGACCTTTTGACAGTGTATGAAACGGTCAAAAAGGCAGCGGACCGTGCGAGAAACGGCGAAGGTCCGACGCTGGTCGAGACTCTATGCTACCGCTTCAAACCGCATTCAAGTAATGATGATGAGTTATCCTACAGAACACGTGAGGAAATTGATGCTGCAAAGAAAAAGGATCCAATAGAGATTTTTGCAGTTTACTTAAGAGAAGAAGGCATTTTGAATGAAAGTATTGAAGAAGACATGCTGTCACGTATTAAAGACATTGTGACGGATGCGGTGAAATATGCGGAAAATGCGCCGCTGCCGGATAAAGAAACAGTGTATGACTATGTATACGGAAAAGGGGTGGAATAAGTGGCTGTAATGAATTACTTGGAGGCAATCACTCTCGCGTTAAAAGAAGAGATGGAACGGGATGAGAAAGTATTTGTCCTTGGTGAGGATGTCGGTGTTGCAGGCGGCGTGTACCGTGCAACGAAAGGACTTTACGAGCAGTTCGGTGAAAGCCGGGTGATTGATACACCCCTTGCAGAATCTGCAATCGCAGGTGTCGGAATTGGTGCAGCGATGTACGGGATGCGTCCGGTTGCTGAAATGCAGTTTGCGGACTTTATTATGCCTGCTGTGAACCAGATTATTTCTGAAGCTGCAAAAATCAGATACCGCTCGAATAATGACTGGACATGCCCGGTCACTATCCGTGCACCGTACGGCGGCGGCATGCAGGGTGCTTTATACCATTCACAGTCTATTGAATCAATCTTTGCCAATCAGCCGGGACTGACTGTTGTGGCACCTTCAACACCTTATGATGCAAAAGGGCTTTTAAAATCATCCATCCGTTACGGCGACCCTGTATTGTTCCTGGAACATAAACGGGCATACCGTATGGTAAAAGGAGAAGTGCCGGAAACAGATTATACTGTTCCAATCGGGAAGGCGGATATTAAACGGACGGGTGAAGATGTGACCGTCATTACGTACGGAATGTGTGTTAATTTTGCACTGGAAGCAGCGGAAAAACTTTCAGCTGACGGTATCAGTACACATGTACTGGATCTTAGGACGTTATATCCGCTTGATGAGGAAGCGGTTAAGGCAGCGGCTTCAACAACCGGTAAAGTACTGCTGATTACAGAAGACAATAAAGAAGGCAGTGTTATCAGTGAAGTATCTGCTGTAATCAGTGAGGAATGTCTGTTTGATCTGGATGCACCAATCAGAAGACTGGCTGCACCTAATGTGCCGTCAATGCCGTATGCAAAAACGCTGGAAGAAGAATTTATGGTGGATACAGAAGCGATTGAAACTGCCATCCGTGAACTTTATTCATTTTAATAAGAATAAATTAACAGTATAAGGGTATAATAACAATAAATATACGATGAAATGAGAGGATCATATGCAGCTCAGCCGTCTGGATATACTCATATCTTTAATGTATTTTGCTGTGATTATGTCATTGTTATGGTTTATGCCCGATTATTTTAAAATGGGTCACTTTGTTACACTGACAATATTATATTTAGTTGTCAGTTTCGTCGTTTCAGTAGTGAGAGGCAGTCGGGATTACACATAAAAATTCCCCGGGAATATTTCCCGGGGAATTTTTTAGTTTTCCGGCAGATGACGGTGGTGGATATCATATACAGAGATTTCAAAATCGATGATCGGACTGTCTTCCTTTTTACCGCTGTCTTTCTTTTCTTCCTGATTGTGGACCTTTTCATTTTTTCTGCTGTCCCGCCATTTTTCAAAGGAAGCTTCATCTTCCCAGGTCGTTGCGATGTGAAGTTCATCATAATCTTCAACATTTTTCTTTTCAAGAACTTCCATAAAAACAAAGCCGTCAAATGTATGAACTGCCTTCGGTGAACTGAAGCGGACGAGTACATCATTCAGATGCCCTTTTTTAATCTGCAGCCGGTTAATTACTCTAATCATGTGTCAGCACTCCCAATCATTTATAATTTCATCTTTAATTATATCGGTTTAGTGGTATGAGTAAAAGAAATAGCCGTTATATTAAAATATGAGGGAGTGGGATGAATGAAACGAATGCTGCTGATTTTAACCGCTGCAGCCGGTCTTTTTGGGTGCTCGAACGGAAATGAAAGTCCGACGGAAGAAGGTGCAGATTCGCAATCAAATCCATCCGGTGATGCGGAAGTGATTACGGATGAACTGGATATTCCGTGGAATATTGTGAGGTATAACGATGTGTTTTATATTGCTGAGCGGCCGGGGGCGGTAGTGAAGGTCGAGGCGGGAGAGAGTGAGCGCCAGGACATTGATTTAGAGGAGACGGTATCGACAGCATCGGAAGCAGGGCTCCTCGGCTTTGTGCTCGCACCTGATTTTGACAGCAGTAATGAAGCCTATGCATATTACACATATGAAAATAATGAGGGGCAGTTTAACAGAATCGTTACTGTTGAATACGTTGATGACAGATGGGAAGAGCGGACGGTACTGCTTGATGATATCCCGAGCGGCAGTGTCCACCACGGCGGAAGACTTGAAATCGGTCCGGATGAAAAGCTCTACGCGACTACCGGAGATGCCGCAGACCCGGATACTGCACAGGACATGGAATCACTCGGCGGGAAAATATTAAGGATGAACCTGGATGGTACAGTACCTGATGATAATCCGTTTGATGATTCATTGGTCTACAGCTACGGGCACAGGAATCCGCAGGGGCTAACGTGGCTGCCGGACGACAGCATGTATGCGAGTGAGCATGGTGATAATGCCAATGACGAGATTAACCTGATTGAGGCGGGTGGAAATTATGGCTGGCCGGAGATTGAAGGAGATGAGACAGAGGATGGTATGGAAACACCGTTGTTTACTTCAGGGAGTGATTACACCTGGGCGCCGTCCGGTATGGACAATGACGGTGAGCGGTTGTTTACTGCTGCACTCCGCGGTAATGCAGTGCTGGAATTTAATCTTGAAGAGACTTCACCGACTGAATTGGTGACAGATTACGGCCGGGTGCGTGATGTTTATATCGAGGAGGATGAACTGTTCTTTATCACAAATAATCTGGACGGCCGGGGTGACGGTGAGCCGGATGATGACAAGCTTTATAGGATTTCTTTAACTGAATAGAAGAACTTTATGCGAGCCGTGACCTGGGGAAAACCGGGTAGCGGCTTTTAAATTGTTTTTAAATAAAGCGTTTACAAAAATAAATCTCAGTGTTAGTATACTTGTATACAAGATGAGAAAGGATGACATTCATGAAAACATTCTATCCTGAAGCATATTTGTCGGCAGGTTCTAAAGGGGACCAGATTGTATCAGAACTGCGGATGCGTATTATTTCAAAAGCCGTAGCACCGGGTGCTGTACTATCCGAGAATAAACTGGCAGAGGAATTTTCAGTGAGCCGCTCACCAATCAGGGAGGTTCTTAAAACTTTATCGCATGAGAATCTGCTCCGTCTTGAACGGATGGGTGCTGTTGTGATTGGTATTAAGGAGAAAGACATTAAAGAAATTTATGATGTCCGTCTGATGATTGAGTCATTTACATTTAAAAAACTGTTGAAAATGGATACAGAACTACTGATACGGGAGCTCGAAAAGAATGTGGAAATGATGAAAATTGCATTGAAGTATAAAGATGTGAATCAGTTTTCATTTCTGGATATTAAGTTTCATGAAGAAATAGTGTCATCGATTCACCACGATTATATCCGTATGCTCTGGCAGCGTTTGAAGCCGGTTCTGGAATGTCTGATTCTTTTGTCCATGCGTTACCGCATGGTCATGGATGAAGGTGATTTTGAACGGATTATCGAAAACCATGAATTGATTATTGAGTCTATACGGAACAATGACGAAACAATGATGAACGAGGCATTTAATAAAAATTTTAATGATGTAAGAGGTCAGGTTGAAGCAATCTGGACGGATGACAGTATGATGAAGATTGTGAGGGAGAGCATTGAACAGGAATAAATATATGCTTGGTGTGGATATCGGCACAACAAGTACAAAAGCAGTGTTATACAGAGAGACCGGTGAGATTATTTCCCAGGCAAATCACGGATATGACCTCCATACACCGGATATTTTCACAGCAGAGCAGGATCCGTTTGAAATTTTTATGGCAGTAAAGCTGTGTATCAAGCAGGCCGTGAGAGAATCTTTAATAGACATTAAAGACTTATCATTTATTTCTTTCAGCAGTGCGATGCACAGTGTGATTGCGATGGATGATGAAGGATTTCCGTTGACGTCGTGTATTACATGGGCGGACAACCGGAGTCAGGAATGGGCGAAGCGCATTGAAGATGAATTCAACGGGCATGAGATTTACCGCAGAACAGGGACCCCGCTTCATCCGATGTCGCCGATTACTAAAATTGCCTGGCTGCAGCATGACCGGCCGGATATATCCAAAAGAGTCTCTAAGTACATAGGAATTAAGGAGTATGTATTCTACCGTCTGTTTGGTGAGTATATGATCGATCATTCTATTGCTTCAGCGACAGGATTATTTAATTTAGAGTCTCTTGACTGGGATGAGGAGGCATTGACTGTTGCAGGTATCTCGAGGGATATGCTGTCGGAATTAAAACCGACAACAGCCGCTGTTTCAGGGTGTGATCCGTCTGTCGCGAAAGAAATCGGAATAGCAGAAGATACGACATTCATCATCGGTGCAAGTGACGGCGTATTATCCAATATCGGTGTGAATGCGGTCAAAGAAGGCGAAGTGGCGGTGACAATCGGCACAAGCGGTGCCATCAGAACAGTCATTAAGAAGCCGAGAACAGATGAGAAAGGCAGAATTTTCTGCTATGCACTGACTGAAAATCACTGGGTCATCGGCGGTCCGGTGAACAACGGCGGTATGGTGCTGAGATGGATTCGTGATGAATTTGCAGCCAGTGAGGTGGAGACGGCGAAACGCCTTAATATTGATGCGTATGCTGTACTGACTCAGATTGCAAGTCAGGTTGCACCCGGAGCGGACGGTCTTTTATTCCATCCGTTCCTTGCAGGAGAACGGGCGCCGCTTTGGAATGCAGATGTGAGAGGGTCATTTTTCGGTCTGACACTGAATCATAAGAAACAGCATATGGTACGTGCGGCACTTGAAGGTGTGATTTATAATCTGTACTCAGTTTATCTGGCACTGGTTGAAGTGATGGATTCCCCTGTCACATCAATTAAAGCGACCGGGGGCTTTTCAAAATCAGAACTATGGAGACAGATGATGGCGGACATTTTTGATGAAAATGTAGTGGTGCCAAAAAGTCATGAGTCTTCATGCCTCGGGGCATGTATGCTCGGTCTGTACGGTTTAGAAAAAATCGATTCATTCGATGTCCTGGAAGAACTGGTCGGACACACACATGTCCACGAACCGAATCCCGATCATACACGACTGTATCAGGAGTTGATTCCGATATTTATACGTATGTCGAGAGTGCTCGAACAGGAATATAAAGAAATTGCCGAATATCAGAGTCTATATACTGGTCAGTTAGGAGAATAAAGATGTTTGAACATATTTTACCCTTAATTATTATCGCTTTAGGCGTCGGTTTACTGCTCATCCTGATTATGAAATTAAATATCAATACATTTATCGCGCTCATCATCGTGTCATTTGTTGTGGCGGTTGCGCTCGGTATGCCGCTTGATGAAGTGGTCGATTCGATTCAGGGCGGTCTAGGAGACACCCTCGGCAGTATTGCTTTAATATTCGGATTTGGTGCAATGCTCGGTAAACTCGTGGCTGATGCCGGAGGCGCACAGCGTATTGCGGTGACTTTAATTGATAAATTCGGGGAAAAACGTATTCAATGGGCCGTAGTGACGGCATCATTTATTATTGGTATTGCTTTATTTTTCGAAGTCGGTCTGGTGCTGTTAATCCCGATTGTGTTCCAGATTGCAAAACAGCTTAAAGTCCCGCTGATGTATTTAGGAATTCCAATGACTGCAGCATTGTCAGTTACACACGGCTTCCTGCCGCCGCATCCGGGACCGACTGTCATCGCAGAGCAGTATGACGCAAATGTCGGAATGGTATTAATCTATGGTATTATTATTGCGGTACCGACTGTCGTGATCGCAGGCCCTTTATTTACAAAACTGGCAAAAAAACTTGCGCCGGATGCATTTAATAAAGAAGGCAGTCTGACAGCACTCGGGGGTATGAAAACATTCGATGATATAAATGAAGCACCGGGCTTTGGCGTCAGTGCACTGACAGCATTAATGCCTGTGATTTTGATGGCGGTCACAACAGTTGTTGAACTGGTACAGGAAATGACAGGTGCCGGCAGTCATTTATTCTTTGATATTATCAAAATCATCGGACAGCCGACGACGGCACTGTTAATTTCTCTTTTAATCGCAGTGTATACGATGGGAATCGCGAGAAAAATCCCGATGACGGAATTGATGAAATCCGCGGAATCATCGATTCGTGCTATCAGCATGATTCTTTTGATTACAGGCGCCGGCGGGGCATTGAAGCAGGTGTTGATCGACGGCGGTGTCGGTGATTCTGTGGCAGCACTCTTTTCAGGGTCTGCGATGTCACCGCTTGTTCTCTCATGGCTGATTGCAGCGGTATTAAGAATTGCGCTCGGTTCTGCGACAGTAGCGGCTTTGACAACAGCGGGGCTCGTGATTCCGCTGATGCAGGGATCGGATGTTAATGTGGCGTTGATGGTACTTGCGACGGGTGCAGGCAGTTTGATTGCTTCCCATGTCAACGATACAGGGTTCTGGATATTCAAAGAGTATTTTGATTTAACGATGAAAGAAACATTCGCAACATGGACACTGCTTGAAACCGTAATTTCAGTTTCAGGTCTTGTGTTTGTACTTATATTAAGCATATTTGTGTAAAGGATGGATAAGAGATGAATACAATTGGATTATATGGACTGGGTGTTATGGGAGCGAGCTTAGCCGGCAATATGCTGAATAAGGGCGAGAAGGTCGCTGTTTACAATCATACACCGGATTTAACGGACAAGTTTAAATCTGATTTTCCGCATGAGAATGCAGACCTGCACTACGACCTTAAGCGTTTTGTGTCATCACTTGAAACGCCGCGTAAAATATTTTTGCTCGTGACCGCAGGCTCTGTCACGGATTCAGTGATTGAATCACTCTCACCTCTGCTCGATAAAGGCGATATTATTATGGACGGCGGAAATTCTAATTTTGTTGATTCGAACCGCAGATATCATGCTCTGAAAGAACAGAGAATACATTTCCTTGGTGTCGGTGTTTCCGGCGGTCAGGAAGGTGCCTTGAAGGGGCCGGCACTGATGCCGGGCGGTGATGAAGCGGCTTATAAAGAAGTGGCGCCGGTGCTTGAAAAAATTTCAGCACAGGTGAATGGCAAAGCCTGCTGTGCATATGTCGGCAGAGAAGGATCAGGACATTATGTGAAAATGATTCATAACGGAATCGAGTATGCAGATATGCAGTTAATTACAGAAACATATCAAATCATGAGAAATATACTCGGTTATACAGTTGAAGAGATTGCGGATATTTTTGAAGAATGGAATCAGGGAGAACTTGAAAGCTACCTGCTTGAAATTACATCTGATATTTTAAGACGAAAAGATGATGACACAGGCCGTCCGCTGGTTGATGTGATATTGGATAAGTCCGGACAGAAAGGCACTGGAAAATGGACGAGCCAGAATGCACTTGATTTAGGTGTACCGCTGTCTATTATTACAGAGTCCGTATTCGCACGCTTCTTATCCAGCTTGAAAAATGAAAGAGTAGAAGCAGCTGTGAAGCTGAACGGTCCTGAACCGAAACTTGAAACTAACAGGGAAGAATGGCTTGAGATATTAAGGCAGGCATTGTTTGTCGGTAAGATTAATGCCTACACTCAAGGCTTCCAGCAGTATAAGAAGGCATCGGATGAGTATCAGTGGGAATTGAACCTTCGCGAAATTGCACTGATTTTCCGCGGCGGCTGTATTATCCGTGCATCTATACTGAACCAGATTAGTGCAGCATATGATGAAGATAAAGATTTAAATAATCTGCTGCTGGCGTCTTACTTTAATGATAAAGTGAATGATTATGAATCATCACTGCGCCGCATTGTTGTGAAGGCAGTTGAAAATGGTCTCTACGTACCGTGTCTGACTGCGTCATTAACTTACTATGACGGTTACCGTTCTGCAGAGAGCGGTGCGAATATGATTCAGGCACAGCGTGATTATTTTGGTGCCCATACGTATCAGCGTAATGATAAAGACGGAGTATTCCATACAGAATGGTAAAAAAACGGCGACTGAAAAAGTCGCCGTTTTTATTAGTTTTGTTCCATATATTCTAAAGTGGTTTTACCGAGGACTTTTGCGGCAGTAAGCAGTGCTTTTTCGTCAATGTCGAATTTTGGATGATGGTGCGGGTACGGATCATCCACGCCCTCAGGCTGTGCACCTGTAAAGAAGTATGCGCCTTTTACTTTCTGCAGGTAGTAGGAATAGTCTTCCCCGCCCATAATCGGTGATACCTCTTTAATTTCATTGACCCCGGGAACATCTTTCGCGCAGTCCATTGCGAACTCCACCTGTTCCTCGTGGTTGATTGTCACCGGGTAGCCGCGTTGGAAATCATAATCATAATCCGCACCTGAGAGCATTACCGTGCCTTTAACGACCTGTTCAATTTCCTCTTCAATTTGAGTTCTGACTTCTTCGCTTAATGCACGTACTGTTCCTTTAATTTCAGCAGTATCCTGGATGACGTTATAAGGTCCTTTCGCATCAAATGAACATACTGAAATAACGGCAGGGTCAAGCGGGTCGATTCTACGGCTGACAATCTGCTGTAAGTTCACAACGAGCTGAGACGCAATTAAAATACTGTCTTTAGTATTGTGCGGCGCTGCACCGTGGCCGCCGCGTCCTTTTACAGTAATTTCAAATGCATCCGACGATGCCTGAAGTTCTTTTTTCGCATAATTTAATTCACCGAGAGGTGTCTGTGACTGTAGATGGGTACCGAAAATGACATCGACGCCTTCAAGGCAGCCGTCGTCAATCATTGGTTTCGCACCACCCGGCGGCAGTTCTTCTGCGTGCTGGTGAATAAATACCACATTCCCTTTCAGCTCATCCTGCATCTGGTTGAGTACTTTAGCGAGACCGAGCAGTGTCGCAGTGTGTCCGTCATGTCCGCATGCGTGCATCACACCCGGGTTAACAGACTGAAATTCAAGATTCGTCTCTTCATGAATCGGCAGTGCGTCAAAATCTGCACGCAGTGCAACAGTCGGTCCGTCGTGGGCACCTTCCAAATAAGCAACAACACCGTTACCTCCGACATTTGTTCTGACTTTATGTCCGAGTTTTTCATGAAATGCTGCAATATATTTCGGGGTCTCTACTTCTTCAAATGATAATTCCGGATTTTGATGAAGATGACGTCTGATTTCAACAATTTCATCGTAAACAGCATCCAGTTTTGAGTATAATGCTTCCATCTAAACACTCCTTATGTAATATTCTTTTCAATAATACCATAATATTTTGAAAACCGGAATAATTCAAATTAATCAGACGTATTGATGTAAAGAGGTATTTACACATGCCTGAAGGCTTGTGAGTTTAAGTAGTGGGTGGTTCACTGTATAATGATTGATATTAAAGTTAAAGGAGCATATATGTATGGCTGAAAAATATGTTGAATTATTTTTGAAAGAAGTAGACAGTAATAAAGAAAACTTCGAAAAGGAAAAAGAAGTATACCAGAACGTTAAAAGCCTGATAAAAACAGATTTGAAAGAAATTGAAGCGGGCTTAAGACCGATTACAGAATATATTTCAAGTCACTATTCTGCGATTTCCGATGTCAGACAGGTTGCAGACTATGAGCAGTTGAGTGTGAATTATAAGGAGCATACGCTGATCAGTTACCGTTTCTATTATAATAAAGAAGAAGCGGCGTATTATATTAACCTCGGCGGTGAGATTGCTCTTCCTTCCTTTAAAATCACAGTTACCGGTGATAAAGCTTCATATACCGCAGAAGGCAGAGAATATACAGTGGATGAAATCATTGAGAATCATGTGAAAAAAATTGCCGCATATGTTGCAGCAGATTATTACAGAATATAGTTTATTATTTACGGCAGGGATGATTTCCCTGCCTTTTTAAATTAAATTCAATTTTCTGTTTGAGGCAGCGTCAGGATTTGATATCTTTATTATGAGAGAAATACACTTGGAGGTAATCTATTGAAATTTATTATGATTTTCGGTCCGCAGGCATCAGGCAAGATGACTATAGGCGGGAAAGTGGCCGATGCATTTAAACTGCCCCTCCTTTATAATCATGTGACACTTGATGTTGTGTGGCCTTATATCGGATGGAATGATACGACTTTTAAGCTGTCGGAGCAGCTGAGAATGGGGATTTTCAATCATATCGCAGATGAAGAAAATCATCCGGGAATTGTGTTTACTTTTGTCTGGGATTTCAGCAGTGAAGAAGACAGGGAGTACGTGGACAGTATCAGGGAACTGTTTAATAAAAGTCATCAGAAAATGTATTTTGTTGAATTGGAAGCAGATATTGAGGAAAGGCTGATAAGGAATGAGACGGAGTACAGGCTGTCCAAAAAACCATCGAAACGGAACATTGAATTTTCGCGGCAGGAACTGCTTCATTCAGCAGAGAATCACAGGTTGAATTCTAACCCGGGTGAAGTCGCGGCGGAACATTATTTAAAGATTGATGTGACACACCTTACGGCTGATGAATCGGCCTCGGAAATTATAGACTGGATATATGCTCTTGAGCAGACAGTTGATTAAGTCCGGTGTTTTTCACAGATATTAAATAATCTTTATTTTTTGAATTGTTTTTGTTTGTGGCTCAAAATATTAGGGTATGGTTTTGAAACCCTTTACTACATAGTAAAAGAGGACATATTTAAAGATTGGAGATGTGATTTATGAAGCGGTTATTACAATTGCTTGCAGCAGCTTGTCTGGTTCTTGTCATTGCAGCATGCGGAAACAATGATGATTCAAATGATGACGCAGCAACAGAAGAGACAGATACGGAGGAAACGGCGACAGAGGAAACAGACACTGATTCCGGAACAGATGACACGGCGGAAGAAGAGTCTGAGGAAGACACGACAGTAACTGAAGGCGAAACGTCTGAAGAAACTTCAACGGAAGAAGTTGACGGGGAAGACTCCAACGACTCAAGCACAAGCGGTGAAGAGGCTGGAGAAGAAGAAACAGCAGCTTCTGATGAGAATATGACAGACGGTCAGGAAGAAACAAAAACATTTATTCTTGAGCAGAACGGCATGACCAATACTTTGGAATATACTTATGTAGACGATCGTGTGCTGGTTCAGACTTCAGCAACAGAAGCGACTTATGAAGCATTAGGAGCGACAGATGAAGAATCTGCAAGAGCACAGCTTGACCCGATTGTTGAAAGATATCAAAATACTGAAGGTATTACTCATAATATCGATTATAATGATACTGGAATTCATGAGACGCTGGAAGTGGACTACGAAATAGCAAGTATCGCAGAAGTTGCGAATCTTGACGGTGCTGAATTTGAAGGTGACGTGGATGAAGCGCAGTTTATCAGTATGACACAGACTGAACAGCAGCTTTTAAACAGCGGTTATCAACTTCAGGAATAATTGAGAAGAAGATTGAAAATCTGCGGAATAAACCCCAAAATAATACTTTGGGGTTTATTTAATATATATTGGGAGTGTGTGGAATAATGAAGAAAGTTCTTCTTTTGGCAGTGATGTCATTCGCATTGCTTTTAGCAGCATGTGGGAGCAGCAGTACCAAAACATTTTCATATGAGGAGGAGGGGCTGACGTCGGAAATGACGTTTACCTATAATGGGGATACTGTAGAAAATGAAGTGTCCACAACGACTTTGGAATATGAAGCACTCGGCCTCAGGTCACAGGAAGATGCAGAGTCTGTACTTGCTGATTTTGCGCTGGATCTTGAAGGTGTGGAAGGTGTAACGTACAATTTTGAATATGGTGAAACTGAAGCAGTCGAAACACTGGAAATTGATTATAATACAGTTGAACTGTCTGAATTGCGTTCTGCCGGCATTGAAATTGAAGGTGAAGAAGATGCCGATACAATCAGTATGGAGCAGACTGAAGCGAACCTGATTGATGAGGGATACGAAGTGACCAATGAAGGTGAGTCAGAAGAGTAGATATGAGGTGCTCCGGTAATTTTTGGAGCACTTTATTCCTTTAAACGGAAAGGGGATGAAATAATGAAACATATTATACATATGGGCAGTGTATGCTGGCGGCGTGAAGGACAGGATATTTTAAAGAATATCTGCTGGGACGTCACTGAAGGCGAACAGTGGGCGGTGCTTGGATTGAACGGGTCAGGGAAAACGTCGATTCTTAATATTATTACGGGTTACAATTACCCGACAAGCGGCAGTGTGAATGTACTTGGGACAGAATTCGGTAAGGCGAGCATTCCTGAAATGCGTAAAAAAATAGGCTATGTCAGCAATGCGTTGGATAAATTCAGTGGTACACTGAACAGAGAAACAGTTGAGAATATCATTTTAAGCGGCAGGTTTTCATCATTTGGCATTTATCAGAAAATCGATGAAAATGATGAGAAAAAAGCACTTGATATCATGAAAGGACTGCGTCTCGAATATCTTAAGGGAAAAACGTATCAAGTGTTGTCCCAAGGAGAAAAGCGGCGGGCATTAATCGGACGGGCAATGATGGCGGAGCCGGAACTGCTCATACTTGATGAACCTTGTACCGGACTTGATGTACTTTCAAGGGAGGATGTTCTCAATATTACAAAGGATATTCATGCAATGAACTGCCACATGCTCTATGTGACGCATCATATTGAAGAGATTACAGATGTAATTTCTCATGTATTATTGGTAAAGGATGGTACAATTGTAGCAGCGGGTCCAAAACAAGACGTGTTAACCTCATCGTTACTGAGTGACACATATAAAATTCCTGTAAAAATCCACTGGGAAAATAACCGCCCGTGGATGTCTATCATCTAGAACAATACGGAGGGATGTTTAATGTTTAAGAAGGCGTCAGCCTTACTGCTCATCAGTGTTTTCAGTTTATCTTCAGTCAGTTATGCAGATACATTTGAAGATAATTCGTTCAATGAAGACCAAAACAATACATATAATGAACCGTCGGAGGACTTTAACGGGACGGATCAGAATCAAGATAACAGTTATAATGAGAACCAGTACAACAATGATGAATTTAACAATTACAATGATGGTTTTAATGAGTATAACGATAATGGGTATAACGACGGATATTCAGATGACAGTTACAATAATGATTATTATGACGGTAATGAATACAGCGATGAATATACAGAAGAGCCTGCATTTGAGGAAGAGGTGGTTGAGCCCGAGCCTGAGATTATTCCTGAACCTGAACCCGAAATAACAGAACCTGTTGAAGTGTATGAAGAGCCGGAAGAACCTGAGGAACCGGTTGAAATTCAAATTAATCAGCTGGAAACAGAGAGTGTTAAAGTGACCGGCCGTGTGGTTGATGAAGAAAATAATCCGGTCGTTGGTGTAAAGCTGTCATTAACAGGTGAAACAGCACTTGAAGCGGTGACGGACGATGCGGGAGAATTTATTTTTGAAGAAGTGGACAGCGGGGATTATGAGCTTACTGTTTTGGAAGCGGAAGGTTATGCTGTCGATGAAGCAGCAGAATCTTTCAGTGTCGGCAACCGTAATAAGTCAGGGGTGATATTGACCCTTTCAGAAGAAGAAACAGAAATCGCCCTGCCGCCGAGTGAAGTTGATGCGGGGGAAGAAGTTTCCGGGGAAACAGCCGGTCATTTAAGCCCTATGGACTGGACGTTGATAGGAATCGGTATTATTTTTTCAATTACAGGACTGACAGTGTTCATATTAAAAAGAATCAGATCGTAGACTGAAGCAGTCCGGCAGAAGCCGGGCTGCTTTTTTGATTGGTATCGAATATTAAAAATTGAAAAATTATCCACCACTTGTCTATACATGTTTGTTGTGCTATATTTAAGTTGATTGAAACGTTTTCATAATAAGGAGAGTGAATAATATGGCAGTAAATCGTGATGATGTCCGTGCGATTATTGAAGCAATCGGCGGAGCGGAGAATGTGAATGCCGCAACACATTGTGTCACGCGTCTTCGTCTGGCACTTGAAGATGAGAGTAAAGTAGATAAGAATAAACTGGATTCCATCGATTTAGTCAAAGGTTCTTTTGCAGCGAATAATCAGTTCCAAATTGTCATCGGCCAGGGAACGGTTGATGAAGCTTTTAAGATATTTGAGGCGGAAACCGGCAAGGGCGGCGGTTCAAAAGAAGAAGTGAAAAAAGCTGCAGCAAGTAAGATGAACCCGCTTCAGCGTTTTGTTAAAATGCTCGGTGATATTTTTATTCCGATTTTACCTGCGATTGTAACAGCAGGTCTGTTGCTTGGTCTTAATAATATTTTAACAATCGAAGGATTATTCTTCGACGAATCTGTTGTACAGCGTTTCCCGGGAATTGAAGGAATCGCAAGCATGATTAACTTTATCGCGGTCGCACCGTTCATATTCCTGCCGGTGTTAATCGGCTGGTCTGCGATGAAAGTGTTCGGCGGCAACCCGCTGCTTGGTATAGCACTCGGTCTTTTAATGTGTCACCCGGATCTTGCCAGTCAGTATGGTTTATTTGACCAGGAGGCGGGTCAGCTCGCTGAAATTCCAACATGGCATGTATTCGGTCTGGAAGTCCAGCAGCTGAATTATCAGGGACAGGTTCTGCCTGTACTTGCCGCAGCATGGCTGCTTGCGAAAGTTGAAGGATTTTTGAACAAGCGTATACACGATATGTTTAAACTGCTGCTTGTCGCACCGATTTCATTGCTTGTTGTCGGCATACTGACGTATATGCTGATCGGTCCGGTAACATTGTGGATGAGCGGAATTATTTCCGACAGCATTGTATGGTTGTTTGAAACAGCAGGTGTGCTTGGCGGAGCAGTATACGGCTTATTCTATGCACCGCTTGTAATTACAGGGCTTCATCATATGTTCCTTGCAGTGGATCTTCAGTTGATCGGTACGACAGGAGCAACATTCTTGTGGCCGATTCTTGCAATTTCAAACATTGCACAGGGTTCAGCGGCATTCGGTGCCTATGTAATTTACCGACGTCAGAAAAAGAAAAAAGAGCAGGGTCTTGCAATGACTTCCGGAATTTCCGGCTGGCTCGGTGTTACAGAACCTGCAATGTTTGGTGTAAACCTGCCGCTTAAATATCCATTTATCGCAGCAATTATTACCACTTCAATTGTGGGTGCATTATTTGGATTGAACGCCCTTACTGCAGCAAGTGTTGGTGTCGGCGGTGTGCCGGGTGTTATATCAATCACTAGAGGATTCTGGGGATTATTCGCTATTGGTATGGCAATTGCAATTGTTGTGCCGTTCCTGCTGACACTGTTGTTCAGCAGATTTGTAAAAGAAGAAGCAAAAGAAATGGTAGATGTCGATTAATTTTTATAAAAAGAAGGAGTTTTTGTCGTGGCAGTCAGCGACTGGAGAAAGTCAGTAGTATATCAAATTTATCCTAAATCATTTAATGATACGACCGGCAGCGGTATGGGGGATATCAGAGGAATTATTGAGAAGCTTGATTACGTGCAGGCTCTCGGGGTCGATTTTATTTGGCTCACACCAATTTATGAATCACCGATGCATGATAATGGTTATGATATCAGTGATTACTATAAGATCAATGAACGGTTTGGTAATATTGATGATTTTAAAACATTGATTCAGGAAGCACATCAAAGAGGGATTAAGGTCATGCTTGATATTGTCATTAATCATACTTCTACATCCCATGAGTGGTTTGTGGAAGCACAGAAGTCAAAAGACAATCCCTACAGAGATTATTATATTTGGCGGGACGGGGATTATGATTCTCCGCCCACCAACTGGGAGTCTAAGTTCGGCGGTAATGCCTGGCAGTATGATGATGACAGTAACCAGTATTATCTGAGATTGTTTGATGTCACCCAGGCGGATTTGAACTGGGAGAATGATGCTGTGCGGAGAGAATTGTATGAAATGATTAATTACTGGATTGATTTTGGTGTAGACGGCTTCAGGTTTGATGTCATCAATCTGATATCGAAAGGCGATTTTGAAAATACGGTGCACGGTCCGGGTAAAGAATTTTATACAGACGGGCCGAAAGTACATGATTATATTCATGAAATGAACCGCAGTACTTTTGGCGGGAAAGATATTATGACCGTCGGGGAAATGTCTTCAACAACAATTGATCACTGCATCAAATATACGAAGCCTGAACGTCAGGAATTAAGTTCTGTGTTTAACTTCCATCATTTGAAAGTGGATTATCCAAATGGTGAGAAATGGACATCCTCTCCGTATGATTTTATTGAATTGAAGCGGATATTGATGGAATGGCAGGAAGGTATGGATCAGGGCGGCGGCTGGAATGCGATTTTCTGGTGCAATCATGATCAGCCGAGAGTCGTTTCGCGTTTCGGCAGTGACCGTACAGATGAAGAAAGAGTACTCAGTGCCAAAATGCTTGCGATTTCACTTCACGGCCTGAAAGGAACCCCTTATATTTATCAGGGGGAGGAGCTCGGGATGACGAACCCGAAGTTCTCACGTATTGATCAGTATAAAGATGTAGAAAGTTTGAATGCCTATGAGTCATTGAGAGCAAAAGGTACTGCGTCGGATGCAGTCTTGAAAATCTTATCTGAAAAATCCCGTGATAATTCCCGGACGCCGATGCAGTGGGACAATTCCAAAAATGCAGGATTCACTGACGGTGAACCATGGATTGACCTCGCACCGGATACATCCGTTGTTAACGCCGAGGCTGCATTAAAGGACGAAGAGTCTGTATTCTACACATATAAAAAACTGATTGAACTCAGACATGAAACGGATATCCTTACGTACGGCAGCGTTGAACCATTATTAATGAACGATCAGAATTTATTTGTATACAAGCGTATCCTTGATGGTGAAGTACTGACTGCTGTTGCCAACTATTCCAATAAATCAGTACCTTATCCGGAGAACATCAGTATCGACGGGTCAGTGTTGATTTCAAATTACGATGATACAGTTGATGTACTACGGCCTTTTGAAGCGAAGTTGTTGCACAGAACAGAATAGGTGACGTATATTAAAATGTATGATTAAAACATACAGGATGTGCAGGTGGCGACAATGAATATCAACAAGTATAATCAGATTTATCAAGTGCTGTCAGGTGAAATTATTGAAGGGGTATACCAGAATCAGGAAAACCTGCCGTCAGAGCATGCGCTCGTGGAACGGTTCAGTGTTTCACGTGAGACGGTGCGTAAAGCTTTGAATATGCTGCGTGAGAATGGTTTTATTCAAAAAGTGAAGGGCAAAGGTTCTGTGGTAATTTATGATCATACGATGGACTTTACAGTTTCCCACTTAACCAGCTTTAAAGAGATTCAGGAAATGAAATCCATTAGATACGAGACAAATGTTGTAGAACTTGCAGTTTATGATGCGGAAGATGTGCCGAAAGTGCAGAAGGCGCTCGGGCTCTATCCGAAAGATAAAATCTGGAAACTGGTCAGACAGAGGATTCATGACAGCAAGACACATATTATTGATACGGATTTCTTTCTCCATGAACTGATGCCGGGATTGAATGAGGAAGTTGCCAAACAGTCGACATATCAGTATATAGAAGAGAGACTCGGTCTGTCGATTGCCTATGCGTACAAAGAAATTACGTTTGAACCGATGACAGCGGCAGAACTTGATTTGTTCGGCCCGGTAACACCACAGTACGCAGCAACTGTGAAGTCAGTCGTATACCTTAATGAAGCGAAGCCGTTTCAATATAACGTATCCAAGCACCTGGCGTCTGAATTTAAATTTACAGACTTTTCAAGACGGTTTACAGGAGAATGATATGAACTTGTTGCAATAGCGTCTCTAATTTGATATTATTTAACGTGCCGTGCTAAGTGGGGAATTAGCGGTGCCCTGTATCTGCAATCCGCTCCAGCAGAGCTGAATTCCGCTTCTGAGGAGAATCGGTGTGAGGACTGCCTTGAAATTACCGGTGTTGAGAATCCGGTCCTATGCAATAGAACGTCACGAACCATGTCAGGTCCGGAAGGAAGCAGCATTAAGTGGCCCATTCTATGTGCCGTAGGGCAGCCGGGTTTGAGCTGGTGTTTCAAGTAACGCTTGTGCTGATTCTACGAGGAAGCGGTGCACGGTTACATATTATGACCACATCTTTGGATGTGGTTTTTTTATGGAAAAAATTAAGCAGTGTATTATGATATAATGAACAGCGTAATTGATAATTTTCGGAGGTGCTGCTGGATGGAGTATCAAGCACTATATCGGGCGTTCAGGCCGCAGACTTTTGGCGATGTTGTCGGCCAGAAGCATGTGACTAAAACACTGAGAAATGCAATCGTCAGAAATAAAGAATCACATGCCTACCTGTTTAACGGACCCAGAGGGACAGGGAAGACTAGTATTGCAAAAATATTTGCGAAAGCATTAAACTGTCAGTTCCAGGAGAACGGAGAGCCGTGTAACGAGTGTGACTTATGTCAGAGTATTACGGACGGCAGTGCGAATGATGTGATTGAAATAGATGCTGCAAGTAACAACGGTGTTGATGAAATACGCAACATTCGTGAAAAAGTAAAATACGCCCCTTCAGTGGCGGCGTATAAGGTTTATATTATAGATGAAGTGCATATGTTAACGACAGGTGCATTTAATGCACTTTTAAAAACACTTGAAGAACCGCCGGGGCACGCGGTGTTTATTTTAGCGACCACTGAGCCGCACAAAATACCGGCAACGATTATTTCCAGATGTCAGCGCTTTGATTTCAAGGCAATAGAATTAAATGAAATTATAGACCGACTTCAATATGTCGCATCGAAAGAAAATCTTGAATATGAAACAGAGGCAGTTGAATATATCGCACGCACTTCTGAAGGCGGGATGAGGGATGCACTCAGTATCATGGACCAGGTGATTGCGTACAGTAATGAAAAAATCACTCTGGATGATGCAGTGATGATTACAGGCGGTATTAAATCTGTCGAATTAAATGAATGGCTGAAGTTAATAGAAGAAAAGAATTCCAAGGAAGCATTTTTGAAATATCATCAGTTTATAGATGAAGGTAAAGATCCGACGCGCCTTGTACATGAGCTGGTATATTATATCAGGGATATTATTCTGATGAAGCATTCCAATGAAGCAGATGAGAGTACTGCATTTTTTAACGCGGATGATAAGGTTCTATATGAGATGATAGATGTATTGAATGATGCGATGGTGATGATGCGTTTTTCAGTCAATACAAGTGTCCATCTGGAAGTGGTTATCGTCAAGTTGATTGAAGTTCTGAATAAACAGAGGGAAGCTCTTCCGGCTTCGAACGTTGATTTGTCTCATATTGAGAATCAGATTAAATCACTGGAGCAGAAACTGCAGAATATTGAATCAGTGCCCGCAGCTCAAAAAACTGAAAAACAGACACGTACCGTTTCGAAGGGTAAAGGTTATTCAATCAGTCAGATAGAAAAGGTGCTCGACAGAGCAAATAAGGAAGACATTGCGAAACTTAAAGAGGGCTGGCCGAAAGTCTACCAGCATGTTTCGGATAAAAATCTGCAGTCACTGAGATCTTTAATTAAAGACTCCGTTCCGGTTGCAGCGAGTGACACTCATGTACTGATTAAGCTCGATAATGATATTCATTCAGAATTAATCAATACAAATGAAGACAAGAAGCGGGAACTTGAATCCGTTATTTCTACTATTATAGGAAAGTCTGTTGATGTAGTCGGGGTACCTGAGTCAAGCTGGCAGCAGGTGAGAGCGGATTATATTAAGGAAAAGAAGCCGCAGCCGAAATCACAGCCGGAAAACGATGAGAAAAAACCGTCGGACCTTGCAAAAGAGATGTTCGGAGCGGATATTGTTGAAACAAGGGAATAGTTTCATTTTGTAATACAGCAACAATCATATATAATAGTAAAAGATAAATTAATTGGAGGAATTTTAAATGCGTGGCGGAATGAATAATATGCAGGGCATGATGAAACAGATGCAGAAGATGCAGAAGAAAATGCAGGAAGAACAGGAAAAATTAAAAGAAGAAAAAGTAGAAGGTTCTGCAGGCGGCGGTATGGTTAAAGTAATCGTATCCGGAGACAAGCAAGTGCTGGATGTTGAAGTTGCAGAAGAAGTGGTTGATCCGGATGATGTTGATATGCTTCAGGATTTGATTGTTGCGGCAACAAATGAAGCGATGAACAAAGCCGATGAATTAACAAGTGAAAGATTAGGCAAGCACACTCAAGGTTTAAATATCCCGGGAATGATGTAGTATGCATTATCCCGAACCGATATCTAAGCTTATTGACAGCTTCATGAAACTGCCGGGCATTGGGCCTAAGACCGCCCAGCGTCTGGCATTTTATGTTCTTAATATGAAGGAAGATGATGTAGTAGATTTTTCGAGAAGTCTGATGAAAGTAAAAAGAGAGCTGCAGTTTTGTTCAACCTGCGGGCACATTACTGATGTAGATCCGTGTTATATATGCAGTGATAAGCAAAGGGACCGCAGTGTCATATGTGTGGTTCAGGATACAAAAGATGTCATAGCGATGGAAAAGATGCGGGAATACCGGGGTCTTTATCATGTACTGCACGGAGCCATCAGTCCGATGGACGGCATAGGGCCTGAGGATATCAACGTACCTTCATTGATTGAGCGTCTTAAAGATGAAGAAGTTAAAGAACTGATTCTTGCAACGAATCCCAATATCGAAGGTGAGTCAACTGCAATGTATATATCGAGACTGGTTAAACCTGTAGGGATTAAAACCACGCGTCTCGCCCATGGACTGCCTGTTGGAGGAGACTTGGAATACGCTGACGAAGTGACTTTGTCGAAAGCGATAGAGTACAGAACAGAATTGTAGAGAATCCGTGAGTACTGTCAAATCAGTGCTTTACGGATTTTTTAAATAAAATGATAAAAAATGCTTGCACTTGATGATATATGCCTGTATAGTATTATCTTGTCGAGCGAAACAGCCGGCACAAAAAAACTACATGGCAGCACACATTCCGGGGTGTAAAATTGACACTTGAGTGAGGCTGAAAAAGTGTGTAGTATATAAACGGTCGCTGTCCGACAGACACGATGCACAAGCGTGACAGAGTGTAAAAGTGGTACTTGCTTGAACGGATTCGAGCGTGTAACATAGGACGAGTCGTGAAGAAACGACGCGGCAGGAAATGATTATCGGGTGTAAAACTGCCCCTTGCATTTCAAACCGTAACAACGTAATATAGTAAGGGTCGCTTGAGAGAGCGATGTGAATAGACAGTCCAAACCAACTGAAAAAAAGTTGAAAAAAGACTTGTCAAACGATTCAGAAAATGGTAAGATAGAAAAGCAACACAAAACGAAGCACATTGAAAACTGAATGACAATATGTCAACGTTAATTCCAATAA
>NZ_JBHUOQ010000005.1:0-293235 GCF_042686195.1 Corticicoccus populi
TTTATTGGAATTAACGTTGACATATTGTCATTCAGTTTTCAATGTGCTTCGTTTTGTGTTGCTTTTCTATCTTACAAGAATCTCGAAATCTTTTCAAGTGTTAGTTTTACACTTTGTAGATTTTCTTGAATTTCTCGTGAGCCGTTTTTCGCGACTCCTAAAATATTAAAGCATCTCATTTTCGATTGCAAGAGTTAATTTTACACCCTCGTAATTCGTTTTGTTCAGTCGTTTTTGCGACTCTTAATATGTTACTCTACAGCAAGTTGTTTTGCAAGAGTTATTTTTACACTCTTCAACTTATTTTCAAGCAGCAGTTCTGAGTTGTTCAAAACGACCCTTACAACTTTAAAGCAATTAGTCGAGACTATCAAGTACCACTTTTACACTTTATAAGTTGTTTTAATTTCCTGAATGCCGCCTGTTTTTTGCGACTTTTATATAATAGCAAGTTCTATTCATAACGTCAATAAGAAATATACTATTTTTTAATTTCCTGACGGGACTTAAAGTTGTCACTAAGTCTTAAATAATAAACTACTATATATATGTTATTATGAATATATATTTTCTTAAGGTGGCTTAATAATGAAAAAAACGAATAAAATCAAGCGCATCAGAGGATACGCACTCGCCTTAATATTTGCAGGTATGATTATTATGTATCTCGGTGTGTTCTTCAGGGAAACGCCCTGGCTCTTCGGATTATTTATCTTCATCGGCTTCATCCCGATGATATTGAGCTTTGTTATTTATTTCTGGGTGGGTCTTGTAAGCACCAGAACAATTACTGTCCAATGTCCCAACTGTGAAAACTATACTAAGATTCTGGGTAAGGTTGATTACTGTCAAATATGTAAGGAGCCTCTAACAATTGATAAAGACCTGGAAGGTGAAGCTTTCAATATTGATTACAATGTTGATCACCGTCTCGAAAAATTTAAAGAAGAGAAAGAATCAGAAGAAAAAAATTAATCCAGAGTCTATCAAAGGTCTTCCTCATTAAAAAATCCGCCGGCTTGTATATCAAACAAGCCGGCGGATTTTTTTATTTATCAGCACAATCCGGACNATGATGACTTACATTATAATCGGTGACAGCTCCAGCAAGCTGCTCTACTTCATCCAAACCGGGGTAATGGAAATCTGTTATCTTACCGCAATTACTGCAGATGATATGGTAATGTGTATCTGTTATAAAATCGAATCTACTTGCAGAATCTCCATATGTGAGTTCCTTGACTAGTCCCGTATCTTTAAATAATTTCAAATTATTATAAACAGTTGCTACGCTCATATTAGGGTAGTCATCAACCAAAGCCCTAAAAATATCATCAGCAGTCGGATGTTCTTCTGTATGAATCATATACTGGAGTACTGCTTTACGCTGCGGTGTAATTCTTACACCGGTTTGTTTCAAAGCCTCCAATGATTCATCAAAAATTTTGCTGGCATCAATCATCTTCATACCGATACCTTCTTTCTATTAATAGACTACTGTATTAACTATATTGTACTGAATAATTAAATTAAATGTCAAATTAGTTTTTAATCATTCTTAATAACCTTTGTCATGGGATACTTGATTAATCATTTCAGCACCCTCATCAAGCGCCTTAAGATTCTCTGTAAAAATGCTGAATGCCCGCTCAAGGTACTGATCTGTTTTAGATGAAGCGTGCGGTGTAATCGTTATATTACCGAGTTGATAAAAAGGATGATCCTCTGGAAGAGGCTCTGTGTTAAAGACATCCAGAATCATGTGGCTGATATACTGATTGCGCAGTACTTCGATAATTTCTTCATCAGACATGATATTTCCCCTGCCGATATTAATAAACACACTTGTATCTTTCATCTTTTTAAAATGTCCGGCTGTCAGAAGGTACTCTGTTTCCTTTGTTCCGGGAAGTATGTTAATCAAAATATCCGCCTGATGAATCGTCTCTTTCAGATTACTGAGCGGATAAGTTTCCTGAAACGGCGCCACTTCCCGGCCGTTTGTATTATATCCAGCTGTTTTAAGACCGAGTACATTAAATACTTCCGCAAGACGGGTTCCGATACTACCAGTACCAAGGATATGCACTTCTTTACCGTAGATTTCTTCGGTTTTAGCATTTTTACGCCAAAACTTATTTTCCTGGTCCTTATTTAATTGAGTAAAGTTTTTATAATGATTCAATAGCAACCCTAGCGTATACTCCGTCATTTGAATACGGTGAATACCTGTCGCATTTGTTACAGGAACATGCTTCAATTCATTCAAAGGTACATCATCGACCCCTGCACTCATGACCATTAACCATTTTAATTTTTTAAACGCCAGAACATCCTGGGAAGTAATATCTCCGCCGTAAGTTACATAAACTTCCGCTTCTTCCCTGTCTGCATCGGTCATATCTTTTCTGCTGACATATTTAAAATCCCAGCGGGGAAAATCTGCCTTCAGTGTATTAAGCATATCTTCTTTTAATCTGACACTTGAAAGTATCCTTCCCATTCAGCCCACCTCGTTCAGGAATTCTTTCACATCATTGATATGTTCTTTTGCTTTTACATTATCAAACCGCTTCAGTATATTGCTGTCTTTGTCTACTATAAAAGTAGTTCTGACAATCCCCATTGATTCTTTTCCGAAAACCTTCTTCAACTTGTAAACATCGAGTTCACCTGACAGTTTAAAGTCTTCATCAACGAGTAAATCAAAATTCAGGTTCTGCTTTTCAATAAAGTTCTGATGTTTTCTTTTTGAATCCCCGCTTACACCATATACAGTCACATTTAATGAATTTAAATCATCCATATTATCTCTTAAATCGCATGCCTGTGTCGTACAGCCCGGTGTATTATCTTTCGGATAAAAATATATAATCGTCACTCCGTCTAAATCTTTATTGGTGATGACTGTACCATTCTGATTTTCAAGTGCAAATTCCGGAAATTTTTCCATCTTACATCCTCCTGATTATTTCTGATAATTTAAATGATACATAACTCCCGTCCTACGCTCAAGTACATCGTGCTTTTCTTAAATATAATGGTGAATTATGTTATTATGTGTAGTGACTAAATTTAAGAATTAAAGGATGAAAAAGATGTACAATCATGATAAGTCAAAAGAACTTCAATCAAAAGCAGATGATGTAATTTTAGGCGGGGTTAATTCACCTTCCCGCTCTTATAAAGCGGTCGGCGGCGGTGCGCCTGTTGTCATTAACCGGGGAGAAGGCGCTTATTTATATGATGTTGATGATAACCGCTACATTGACTACCTCGCAGCATACGGTCCCGTGATTACAGGACACAGCCACCCGCGTATACATGAGGCCATTGTAGAACAGAGCAGCCGCGGAATTTTATACGGCGCACCAACAGCACTGGAAATTCAATTTGCAGAAAAAATTAAGGCTGCCGTTCCTTCATTAGAACGGGTCCGTTTCGTGAATTCCGGCACAGAAGCTGTAATGACCACCATCCGTGTCGCGCGCGGATATACAAAGCGTAACAAAATCATCAAGTTTGAAGGCTGCTATCACGGACATTCCGACCTCGTCCTTGTGGCTGCAGGGAGCGGCCCTTCCCAGCTCGGCACACCTGACTCTGCCGGAGTGCCTAAAGGTGTTGCAGAAGATGTCATTACTGTTCCCTTCAATGACATCGACAGTTTAAAAGAAGCCATCTCACACTTTGGTGACGAAATTGCTGCTGTACTTGTTGAACCGATTGTCGGAAACTTCGGTATTGTTGAACCACATGAAGGATTCCTTGAGGCAGTAAATGAAGTTGCACATGAAAATAATTCCCTTGTTATTTATGATGAAGTGATCACTGCCTTTAGATTTTCATACGGTGGTGCCCAAAATATGCTTGGTGTCACTCCGGATTTGACTGCTATGGGTAAAATCATCGGCGGCGGTACACCAATCGGTGCTTATGGCGGACGCCTCGATATTATGGAAGGTGTTGCACCGCTCGGTCCGACTTATCAGGCCGGGACAATGGCCGGCAACCCTTTATCCATGGCTGCCGGAATTGCTTGTCTTGAAATTCTTGAGAAACCCGGTGTTTATCAGGAACTGGAACGACTCGGTAAAATGCTCGAAGACGGTTTGCTCAAATTAATCAAACAGTATAATATTAAAGCAAACATTAATCGTCTTGTCGGCGCACTGACCATTTATTTCACAGATGAAAAAGTGGATAACTACAAACTTGCGGAGGCGACCGACGGCGAAGCATTCAGCAAATTCTTCAATGGTTTAATCAACCGCGGTGTTATGATTGCACCGTCAAAATATGAAGCCTGGTTCTTAACTACTGAGCATACGGCGGAAGATATTGAAGAAACCTTGAATATAGTTGAAGATGTGTTTAAAAATGACTTTTAGGAGATGGTTCAATGCGTCTCGGTGCTAGAGTGTTTAAAACCGGTATTACTGTAGTATTAACATTGCTTTTGACCCATCTCATCGGTCTCGGACCAAGTATTATCGCCGGCATCGCATCTGTATTTGCACTGCAGCCGAATGTTCACCGTTCATTGATGACCACTTGGAATCAGTGCCGCGGGAATACTCTCGGCGCAATTGCTGCAATTATCATGGCGATTCTCTTCGGTAATAATGTACTGATTATCGGATTGACCGTTGTACTCGTGCTTTCAACACTTTTATTTTTTAAACTTCAAAGTGTGTCCACCCTTGCCGTTGTCACTGTGATTGCAATTATGGATGCACCCCAGCTTACAGAGGTCAACGCAACAACGATTGACTTTCTGGAATCTGCCGGTATTCGTTTTTCATTAGTAATGATCGGGGTGCTTTCCTCACTAATTGTGAACCTGGTCTTTATTCCGCCTAAATATGAAACAAAGCTTTACCATAACTGTTTTAATATCACGAGTGATATATTCAAATGGATTCGTCTGGAGCTCAGCTCCATCAGCGAATACCAGATTGTTAAAAACGACATCGAATCTCTTAGAAGCCGTGTCATCACTCTTGAAACAATGTATTTATGGTATAAAGAAGAGAAAAACTATTTTAGACGTGGATACTTTAGGGAAGCACGCAGAAAAATATTATTCAAACATCTTACTTCTTCAACCAGGCGGTCATTTGAACTTTTAAGAAAAATGAACCGTTTTGAAAATGATTTTGTACATCTGGATGAAGACTACAAACAAAGAATTCGGTTTGAACTTGAACAGCTGATGACCTTCCATGAGCAGATTTTCATGAAAGTCACTCAGAAAATTAGACCTGATGTAGATATTGAATTGTATGATTCAGGAGAATATGACACTTCACTGCTCGATGAGTTTAATGAATTATACAACAAGGCTGAGACAGAAGATGAAAAGCTGCAGTATACAAATATTGTTCAGCTGCTGGCTTCGATTTATGAATACTCATCTTCACTTGATCGACTGAACCGTCTGGCAAGCAGTTTCTTCAAATATCACGCAGAACAAAATAAAATTAACATTCAGGATGAAACCCTGGATATATAAAAAAGCATTGTCAGAATATCTGACAATGCTTTTTTATTTCCACCCGTAATCTTCAGCAGGTCTGCCTTTAAACCGGCTGACGTTCGGATTGCCTTCAACTATGAAACGATACAGATAATCCACTGCCTCTTCCTTTGAATCAATACCAATTCTTTTCGTAGGCAAAATATTTTTCGGCGTTTTACCTGCTCTAATGCTGAAAACATTATTATTCAATGTCATACCGTTATGATCAATACGGTTGATGCCGATAGACTGAGTCAGCTTTCCCGGGCCGTCAGTTAAATGGGTATCACGCCCCCGCCGCTTCTTCATGATATCGATGCCAATGCTCGGTTCAATACCCCGGATTAATATTCCTTCCGGTGTTTCTTCCGATTCACCGGTTAAAATATTCATACAGTGGTGCCCGTGCATCGAATACACATATATATGACCGTATGTGCGGTACATCATTTCATTCTTTTTTGTCTTTTTACCACCGTATGTGTGTGATGCTTTATCATTCAATCCCAGATACGCTTCAACCTCTGTAATATAGCCGCCTGTCGTCACACCATCAATATGGGTGATTATTTCCATACCAAGCAGCTGTTTTGCAGCAGCAGCAGTGTCCGTTTTCAAAAATGAAAAATCGACTGAATTCATATTTCCACCTACAAATCCTGAATGCTGTATAAATTATGGTACCTGCCGTGTGCTTTCATTAACTCTTGGTGAGTTCCTGATTCAACGACTTCTCCATTATTCATCACATATATTTTATCTGCATGCGTCACTGTAGACAAACGGTGTGCAACAATCAATGTTGTTCTTTCTTCTGACAGTTCAAGCAAAGTATCCTGAATAATGTGTTCACTTTCAAGGTCCAGCGCACTCGTTGCCTCATCCAATATCAGTATTGGAGGATTTTTCAGAAATACACGTGCAATTGCGATACGCTGTTTCTGCCCGCCTGACAATTTAACACCGCGCTCCCCTACCTGAGTTTCATATCCTTCTTCTAGATCGGTAATAAAATCATGCGCATTCGCACGTTTTGCTGCGGTCACAACCTCATCAAACGATGCTCCCGGTTTCGCCAGCATAATATTTTCCAGTATCGAGTCGGAGAACAGTATATTATCCTGCATCACTATTCCAATGTTATTTCTCAGTGATTCAACTGTATAGTCTTTAAGATTGGAACCGTCAAGTGTGATTTCACCACTGGTAACGTCATAGAACCTCGGGATTAAATTGACCAACGTTGATTTACCTCCGCCGCTCATACCGACAAACGCAACAGTTTCACCGCTGTTAATATCCAGATTGATATTTTGGAGTACAGTTTCTGAATTTTCCTTATAGCTGAAACCAACTTGATTAAACCGGATATTTCCTTTTGCTTTGCCGAGCGGTTCTGCACCTTCACTGTCTGTCACATCATATTTTTCATCAAATAAATAAAATACACGGTCCATTGATGCGATACTCTGTGTCAGTTGTGTTGAAGAGGAAACCAGACGTCTCAAAGGACCATACAAGAGATCAAGATAGGCAATGAAAGCAGCCAGCGTTCCAACAGTTAAATTTCCTTGTATCACCTGATACGCACCAAAACCAATAACGATTAACGGCCCGACATCAGTAATCGTATTGACTACTGAAAAGCTTCTTGCCGTCCATCTGGCATGTGTTGTCGCTTTTTCCAGAAAGTTTTTATTGGATTTATTAAAACGGGTTTCCTCATTTTTCTCTACAGCAAAACTTTTTACGACATTAATGCCCTGTATTCTCTCATGCAGGAATCCTTGAACTTCTGCAAGTGCCTGCGAACGGCGTCTCGTAAACATACGCAGTCTGCCGAAGAAAAACCAGACACTGAATATATAGAACGGAAAAATAATGATGGAATACATTGTGAGCCGCGGATTTAAAGTAAACATAATCGTTAAAGCAATAAATATTGTCACTAAATCAAGCCATATATTCATCAGACCGGTCATAATAAAGTCTTTTGTCTGTTCAACATCATTAATTACTCTCGAAATAATTTCTCCAACCTTATTATTGGAGTAGAATTTCGCACTCAACATCTGTAAATGTCCGTAAAGTTTTTTTCTGATATCATATAAAATTTTGTTGCTTGTGCCCTGGGCCAGATACTGTCTGAAATACTCAACCGGCGGCCGGATGATGAGAAATATAAAAGCAAATACCAGCATAATCTGCACCAGCATTGTAATCCTTTCATCCGCTGCGAGCCCTTCAGGCATGATAATATCATCGATTGTATGTCTTATCAGCAACGGTATAAGTAAAGGAATACCGAATTTCAAAATACCGATAAAAATCGTTAACATAATCAGCCATTTATACGGCTTAACGAATTTTAAATACCTTCTTATCAAAAATATATCCTCCTAACAATTTTAAAACCAATCAACAATATTTGTTGATTGGTTAATATGACTTAAAATCACTGTTGAAACGATGATGCCAGACTTTAATAAAATCCGGTGCAAACGGACCTTTCTTATGCTCGATCCACTGCTGTAATATATCTACATTCTGCTTCAAAATCAAATCAATATCCTCAGGATAATTCATTCGATTTTTATGTAACTTATACTCATCTTCATCCAACAAGTGATATTTCCCATCCGGATAGACCTTAATATCCAAATCATAATCGATGTACTTCAAACCCTCTTCATCTGAAACAAACGGTGATGACAGATTACAATAGTAATACACACCGTCTTCTCTGAACATACAGATGACATTGAACCAGTAATCCGCATGAAAATAAACAATCGCAGGTTCTCTTGTCACCCATGTCCGTCCGTCGCTTTCAGTCACTAGTGTACGATTGTTTCCACCGATAATGACATGATTTGTACCTTTCAGGATGGTTGTCTCGCTCCAGACACGATGGATACTTCCATCATGTTTGTAACTTTGGATTTTCACCTTGCTACCTTCTTTTGGTATGGATTCAATCCCCATATTCCACCCCACCTTTTTTATAATCCTCTCATATTATAGCACAGGAATATCCATTTTACAGTTCAGGCAACTTATACTTCAATCAGATTAAACAGCTTCTGCATCGCCTTACTCATTGGGAGTTCTCTCACTTGTTTCAGCGGAACAAAATTTTCGTGCGGTGAGAAAGTATATAAAATATATGCTTCCATATACCAGACCTTATGTGTAAACACATGCTTCTCACTGCCTGCATGAATGTTCGGCTGATCCAGTGAAAGATTCAAGTCCTCTTCAATATTTTCAATTGAAGTATCCACATCATATTTCGGAAATTCATACATTCCTTTCAACAGATTATCCTCCTGTTTACTCAGCAGCACTTCATTCTTATCATTCAGTATAAAAAAGATATTATACGATTCTTCTTTTTTTCTTTTCGCCTTTTTCTTCACCGGGAAATCAAACACTGAATGACTGCTGTATGCTTCACAGTGTTCCTGGACAGGACAGATTACACATTTCGGTGCACGCGGTGTACACGTTGTTGCTCCAAGCTCCATCAAAGCCTGATTAAAGTCACCTGCTTCCAGAGGAATCAGCGTCTCAATTTCTTCTTTTATCGATTTCTGTACACTTGCTTTAGTCACATCCCGGGCGTCCTGATTCAATCTTGACATCACACGAAGAACATTGCCGTCGACTGCCGCCAGTGCATGATTAAATGCGATACTTTGAACAGCACCGCCGATATACGGTCCGACACCCTTCAGTTCAAAAAATTTGTCCGGCTGATCCGGAACTTTCGCATCGTACTTGGAACTTACCTCTTTAACAGCCGCTTGGAAATTTCTAATTCTATTATAGTATCCAAGTCCTTCCCAGTCTTTTAAAAGTGCTTCTTCATCAGCATCGGCTAAATCTGTTAAAAGTGGATACTTCGTTATAAATTTTTTATAATAGGGTATAACAGTAATGACTTGAGTCTGTTGAAGCATGACTTCGCTCAGCCAGATTTTGTATGGATCAGTTGTCTCTCTCCAGGGAAGAGATCTTTTATTTGATTGATACCATTCAAGTAAGTTATTATTAAAATCGTTCTTTTTAAACATATCATCGTTCCTTATATAAAATTACTTTCAGGAGGGCAGAGCTATGGACACTTTAACACATACATTAATGGGCGGGACACTTGTCGGCCTTGCAACGATTGATCCGACATTTGACGCACTGTCGGTCGGCTTTGTCACTGTTGCTGTCGGCGCATCGTTGATTCCCGATATCGATACTGTGATGAAAATGAAAAACAATGCAGTATATATTACCCATCACCGCGGAATTACGCATTCTCTGCCCTTCACATTTTTAATATGGCCGCTTTTAATTACGCTGCTCGGCGGTTTGATATTTGATCTGCCGTTTATGAATACGTATCTGTGGGTCCAGCTCGCTGTATTCCTGCATGTGTTTGTAGATATTTTTAATTCATACGGCACCCAGGCACTCCGGCCGCTGAATCACACATGGATTCAACTCGGGGTCATCAATACCATAGACGTCCCGATTATCGTTATGCATGCCTTATTCTTCATACTATGGTTCTTCGGCTTCAATCCGGTGACTTTATTTATCATTCTATATGTCACACTCTTTGTCTATTATACCGCAAGATTTATAATGCAGAGATATTTGGAGAAGAAAGTTGAGCAGCAGCTGCCTGAAGAATATATCAAAAGAGTCTTCTGCCTGCCGACCATTCACTTTTTCGAATGGCGCGTGGTCGTTGTGGCACAAAATTCATACTATGTCGGACGCAGTTTCAGAGGAAACATCATATTTTATGACCGTTTTAATATCGAAGAAAAAATGCCCGATGCACTGTATAACAGTATCAGGGAAGACCTGAATTTCAAAGCTTTTACTTTCTTCTCTTCCATCTACCGTTATGAAACAAAAAATATCAGTGAGCACATGATTGAAGTACGCTACATTGATTTAAGGTATTTAAAAGAGGGCCACTACCCATTTGTCTGCATTTTAAATGTAGACAAATATACAAATGAAATTATCCACAGCTATACCGGCTGGGTATTTACCGAAAATAAACTCCAGCAGAAGCTGATGAATAATTAAACGACAGGATACTTAATCCTGTCGTTTTTTATTGAAATTATAAATATTAAACTTCATCTTCTCATAGAATTTAAATATCCATAAGTAAATGACCGCTATTTGTGTAAAAAACAGTACATCATGCGGCAGCCTGTTTACATTCCAGGAAATCCCGGCTGTATTTAACTGCAGACCGTTCACAATGTAATAGAACGGATTCAGACTGAGTATATCATTAAACAAATTCGGCAGGTTTTCAGGGAGATAAATAATCGGTACTGATATGATCAGTACTGCAAACACTGCCATATTTACTCTGTCATTCGGATTTCCGAATATTAAATACAACAGAGTAAAGGGAATAATTAAAAGAACGCCCACTACTACATAGTACAACAGCGAAAATATATTCATCTGCCAAAAGCCAATAACCAGTGATGCTGTACTGACAGTGATAGAAAGCATCAATACAAATACAAATGTCTGGAACAGCACTGCAGGCATCATCCGGTAAAATATCGGCATGTAATTCACTTTTACAATAGAATCCTTATAAAATGCCGTATTGCGGTTCAATACCACCATGCTGAATAACCAGACCACTGTATTTAAACCTATTACAATATATAAATAACGCATGGAGTCAGAGTCATTCAGTGTAAACAACCCAATACTTAAAAACAACAGACTGATCAAATATAACAGCAGCGGAGTTAAGTTATGCATCTTAAAATGACTCATCTGATAATAAAAATGCTTGATTAAGTACTTCATATTAAAGTTCATAACATCCCCCTACCTGTTAATATACGTCCACAGCTTATTTGGACGATCCAGTATCATATATCCGTCGGGCAGCCTGAATATCTGGACATCTGATGTCAGATTAAAATCATTATACAGTTCCTCAAGATCGACTGCAGTCGTTGTAATCGACAGAACATAACCATTTCTAAGGTGGTAACTGATAGGCAGACCTGACAGTGATACCTGGTATTCATTTGAAGAAGAAATCGTGAAGTTATTAATAATCTCTTCTTCACTGCGGTTTAAAAACATTGTGTAATACAAATAACTGTCTCCAAAGCTCGGATTCGTATACGGTATTAATTCTTCCAGCGTCGTTTCAGGATATAAACTTGCCGGATTAAAGTAAATCATATCGTCCTCCGGCACATCAAACGTTTCATCATTAAATTCAACAGTGTATGTCCCGTCATCATTTGTACCGACCACATCAAGCAGTGTCATGTTGGGTATTTCCGTACCTCCGATTGACATACTGTCTCCCTGAACAAGTCCATACGCCAGACGGTCGGTATCTTCTGATGTATCTACTATACTGACATCCCCGCCTGTATCTGCGCCTGTACCTGTAAAATCAACTTCCATAAATACAACAAGTGATGCCATCGCCATAATAAAAAACAGTACTAGTGACACAATGATACGCCGTACATTCAATCCGTCAATCACTGAAGTCTGTGTCATATTCAGCCGCTTCAAATCATACTTATACCTGGCATATTCCGATATATTCTGCTTCCAGTCCAAATCAAACAATGCCTCTTCATCAACATTTTTAATCTGACTTTTCACCCTTAAATATTCCTGATACCGGCTGACACCCTTTTGAACACTGCCGTCATACCTCACCTGACCGTAACTCAGCCACAGAAAATAATTCGCACTTTCCTTAATGGCTTGAACGTCACTATCAAGAAGCAATATACCTTTTTCCGCCGCTTCATGACTCCGGACCACTTCTTTGAAACGCGGATAATCTGCTTCAGTCAGATGGTGGTAGATGTTGCAGAGAACAATAATTTCAAAATCCTCTATCTTCAATGACACTTCAAGCAGAATTAAAGCGAGCTCTCTTCTTGAGAGACTCTTGACCGGTGTATTCCAGTTTTTTCGGATATAGCTGTACTCTTTTAACAGCTGAAGTGTTTCATTAATCTGCTGCGGGGACAAGTATTCGTCCAGAAGCTCATTTAAAAACAAATTCAAATGATGTGGATTCTGCACATGATCCATTACATCGAGTGATAAAACCGGACGTTCCGCTTTTACCCTGCCCGTCTTAGCACGAATTGTACCGCTGACAATCTCTTTAATATAATAAAGTGTTTCATATGTAGACAAAATCCCCAGCACTTCGCCCTTATAAAGAGTAAAGGAAACATCTTTTAAGAGAAGCTCATCATCCCGGTCAAGCATCCGGTCTTTGATGGATTCTCTTTCTTTTGCATAAGATAAATTTTGTCCTCTTAATAAAATGATATCCTGCATTGCTTATCCTTTCCGGCCTAATTGAAGCATACTCACAGGAATTCCGGTTTCACTGTCCGTACCTCCAATAAAAAACCCCCACGCGAAAATACCTTTCAAGTGTTCCACCTTAAAATACTGCTCCTCATTACCGATGACTTTATATATTTTGCCTGCTTCAATCTGTGACAAATCAATCAAGTAACTTTCTGCTATCAGCACCTGTCTTTCAAGTACACGGTACTCATTTTCAATTCCCATCATCTCGGCTTTCCGCATCTTTTCTCTTTTATCACCGATATAATACTCAATTTCTCTTCTAGTCATCATGTTCAAAGATTTCATCTTCAATTCCGCCTATCTTTTCCTCAATCAATTGATAATTATAACCTTTTCTGAGTAAACTTTGAATCAATTTACTTTTTAATTTCCAGCCGCTTTCACGAGTCCGGTATTTATTATAATATTTCTCAAAATCTTTCTCAAAAAAAGAAGTATCATCAAAATCATCATTGAAGTCAATCAATTCAAAATGGTGGTTCATATACCCCTTCACCATCATTTTTTCTTTAAGTTTCATCTGGAACTGCCTGTAAGCACCTTTGTACTTCTTCAGTTCTTTATCTTTTATTTTGTTCATCCGGTCCGCATCAATTGAATCATCAAAATCACGCACTGCCTCATCAATTAAAAACTGATTCAACCGGTGTTTCTTCAACTCCCTCTGGAGGAGACCCGGCCCTTTCAGTGTGGTGTTAAGCATCGTATTTTTTAACGCCTCTGCATACCTCTTGTCATCAATATAACCCTCCTGCATCAGACGGTCAACGGTATGTGCAGCAACCTGTTCCATAAAATCTCCATCTAATAAATACTGCTCTACTTCGTATTTTGAACGGAGTTTATAACTGATATACTTCAACGCTTTAATATATGCTTCATCGTAACTGATACCTTCCATTATTTCATCTAATTCATCTTCATCCAGTTCACGGCCGGATATCAGACGGTATCTTACGACGGACTCTTCATGCGCCCGGAATTTTTGTCCGTCACTCAAATGAACGATAAACATCTGTTTTTTTGCTGCTTCAACTTTTTGAATCTTCATATCATCACCCCGGAAAGTAAATCCATTTAAAAAGAGAGGATAATACTATCCTCTCCATTATCTCTATAAAATTTAAAATTATATTCTTCTGTTCAATGCTTCCTCAGGTGTATCCACTTCAACTGAAGATTTGCTTGGCAACGCTTTTTGCAGAAAATAGCCAAGTACACCGGCGAAAGTAAGAATGACAAACATAAATGCCAGGAAGATTAAACCCATCATTCCAAAACTCATAACGCTTCCCCCTCTAATAGACTTTACATATTAATCATATTTTATCATAAATAAAGTGAATTGTTGAGTGCTTTTTAGAATGCCCAGTTCCCATCTTTAAAGATCTGTGTTTCTTCTCCGTCCTTTGAAACACCATAAATATTCAGAGCTTTCGAACCAATCATAAAATCAACATGGGTAATGGAATCATTCAGCCCTGCTGCTTCAAGCTCCTCACGGGACATCTCTTTTCCGCCTTCGACTGAAAAAGCATATGCACTTCCTAAAGCAATATGACATGAAGCATTTTCATCAAACAGCGTATTATAGAATAAAATGCCTGTATTTGAAATCGGTGAGTCATCCGGCACTAATGCCACTTCACCTAAGTGTTTTGCACCATCATCCGTTTCAAGAATGTTTTTCAGGATGTCATAACCCTCTCCTGCTTCATAATCAACGACTTTCCCATTTTCAAATGTCAATTTGAAATCATCAATAATATTGCCGCCGTAGCTTAACGGCAGTGTATTCGACACGTATCCGTTCACGCCGGTTTTCTTAGGTGCAGTAAATACTTCCTCAGTCGGCATATTTGCCATGAATGAATCGCCTTCATCATTATTACTGGATGCCCCGGCCCAGATGTGACCATCAGGCAGTTCCATAGTGAAGTTTGTTCCAGGTGACTCATATCTCAATGCTTCAAACTGCTTCCCGTTTAAATAATCCACTTTCTCATGAAGTGTTTTATCATGTTTTTCCCATGCCTCAACAGGATTTTCCTGATCCGCACGGACAGTATACAGAATTAAATCCAAAAGTGCCTCTAATGCCTCTTCTTCAGATTTATCAGGATAAACCAGTTTTGCCCATTCTTTAGAAGGGTAACCGGCAACACACCAGCTGTGGTAATCCGACTGGATTCTCTCTGAGAAATCTTTAAATGCTTTCCCTTGTGCAATTTGCATTTTTTGAAGTTTTTCAGATTCAATACCTTTTAAAAGTTCCGGAGATGACGATGTGATACTTAAAAATCCTGCACGTTCGTCTGAATAGAACATTCTTTCATCAACAGCCCACTGATGTACGTTTGAAAGTTCATCCGCTGATTGATTTTCAACATGAAGTCTTGTCAAAGCATCATCGCTGATATTGACCTTTACTTCTTTTGCACCTGCACTGTATGCTTTTTCCGTCACCAGTCTGACAAGCGGCAGCGCATCGGAAGATGTTCGGATAAATACTCTCCCGTCAGGCTGCACATTAAGACCGACTTCAACTAATAGTGATGCATACTGTTCCAGTTTCTGATTTAATTCACTCATGATTTTTCCCCTTTACTTTCTAAGTTTAGACAGTTCTTCTATAATTGCACTTTGTTCTCTCGGCGTAATATCTCCTCTGGCTGTCACCATCTTATAGAATTCCGTAATTTCCTCCAGATATTCATCATTGAAATCCTCCGGACGCAACAGTCCTTTGTTCACTACATTCAAACGTTCTTCAATCGCCTCTAACATCTCAGTTTTATTCATACTTTCTCTTCCCTTCAATACCGTCAATATATGTACATAAATAATATAACAAATATGATTGATATTTAAAAATTAAATATTTAAATATATAATGATGTATATAAGTTTAGATTTGTTTTAAAATGGTTATATCATGTTATAAGGACAATCGAGAGGAGATTTTTTATGAAGAACAAACTTATCCCTGCTATTTTAATTGGTGCCGGTATCGGGGCTGCACTCAGTTTAATTGATAAGAGTACACGTGATTCTGTGCTTCAAGGGGGAAAAGACATTCAGTATTATGCAACACACCCTGATGAAATTAAAAACAAACTTCAGACGCAGTCAAACGAGCCGTCTAAATTTGACCAGATTAAAGATGAAATTCTCTTCTGGAAAGAAACAATTGAAGAAATCCGTAAAAATAATCCAGAACTTGAACAATCGATTATCAATGCAAAAAATACACTTGCAGAACTCCGCGAACAGAAGAATTCATAATATGTTGTTAAAAGGACTAGCTTCTGACTAGTCCTTTTCTGCTAAATAAGGAGGATGAAAATGGCGAAAAAAACATCAAATCAATCAAAATACCTGAGTCAGATCAATAAAGAATCTGATGAACAGAAGCATAAACTCTTCAATAAAGATGATGTTTTTGTTGAGGACATGGAATTTAAATCCAAAACACCGAATAAAGAAAATCAGACACTTTATGTATCCAAAATCAATAAACCTGCACCACTGATCGATAACCCGAACTTTTTTCAAAAGTTAATGTTCAGATTCGGCAAAGATAATACATCCGGGATGGCAGCGCAGCTCGCTTATTACTTCTTACTTGCAATTTTCCCGCTGCTCATATTCCTGTTGACGCTTCTGCCGTTGTTTCAAATTGATCAGGAATCTTTGACCGGAATGATCAGAGACTACATTCCATCTGATATTGCCGGAACACTCGAAGGAATTATTACGGATGTTATGGCGTCATCAAACGGCGGTCTGTTATCTTTTGGTTTAATTGCCACCCTGTGGTCGGCATCGAATGGTATGACTGCACTGATGAACGCATTTAATGTTGCCTATGATGTTGAAGATAACCGAAACTTTCTTGTCGCAAAAGGTCTTTCATTAGTATTTACAGTCATTTTGGCATTATCTGTGTTATTGACATTTGTACTGGTGGTATTCGGCGGCCAAATTGGTACACTGCTGTTTGATACTATCGGACTCGGTTCTGAATTTGAGACACTATGGAGCCTTGTGAGAAATGTTCTTCCTGTTATTTTAGTATTCGTTGTATTCTCGGTGATGTATTTAACTGCACCAAATATTAAACTGGATATTAAATCTATCCTTCCGGGTGCTGTGTTTACCACAGTCATGTTCCTTGTTGCATCCTGGGGATTCAGCTTTTACGTTTCAAACTTCGGTAATTACTCTGCCACTTACGGGAGTCTTGCCGGTGCAATTATTTTAGTCTTTTGGTTATATATCACTGGTGTTATTATTATATTAGGCGCGCAGATTAATGCGATTATGCACGTCAAACATGTCGTTAATCAAGAGGATGAAGAATAATGGAATTATTATATGAATTACTGGAGTACAACAAAAAATTTGTAGAAACTAAAGAATACGAGAATTACATTGTTGAAAAATCTCCGAAGAAAAAAATGGTACTCGTTTCATGTATGGACACAAGACTGACTGAAATGTCCTTTAAATCTTTAGGGCTGAAAAGCGGCGACATCAAACACATTCAAAATGCCGGTGCGGTTATTTCACATCCTTACGGCAGTACTATACGCAGTATTCTCGTTGCTGTATACATGCTTGGTGTAGATGAAGTTGTCATTATGGGACACCATGACTGCGGATTCGGTGCCCTGCAGCCTGAGCCGATGCTTGAAGAGATGAAATCACGCGGCATCAAAGATGAAACACTGAATACACTGAGACATGCCGGTATTGATATTGATAACTGGCTGAAAGGTTTCAACAGTGTAGAAGAAAGTGTTACTGAAGGCGTGAATACTGTTAAAACTCATCCGCTTCTCACAAAAGATGTACCGGTTCACGGACTTGTAATCAACCCGGATAACGGGAAAGTTGATTTAATCGTTGACGGTTATAAAAACTAAATGAGTAACTAAAAAGCAGTAAGGGCCAAGGTCCTTACTGCTTTTTCTTTAATCTTCAATTTTTGTAATTAACTTCGGTCCATCTTCAGTTACTATAATCGTATGCTCTTTTTGTGCAACGTAGCTCTTATCCTTTGTTTCAAATGCCCATTCATCTTTACCGTCGGTAACAAATGTTGCTTTTGAAGAGATAAACGGTTCAACCGCAATCACCATGCCTTCTTTCAGCAGCTGATGATCTGTAGGATCAAAATAGCTCATGATATGCTGCGGTTCATCATGAAGACTTTTCCCGACGCCGTGACCTGTTAAATTTTTAATCACTTTCAATCCGTTTTTACGGGCTGTACTGTTAACTGCACGGCCAATCTGACTGACTTTTGAGCCCGGCTTAATTTTTTTCAGAGCCGCTTCAAAAGCCATCTCACAAACATCGATTACTTTTTCTTTTAACGGATCATCATTTTCCCCGGCAATGAATGAAATACCTGTATCCGCAAAATAACCATTCTTTTTCGCTGATACATCAATATTGACAATATCTCCGTCATTGATTTTACGCGGTCCCGGAATACCGTGCGCTACTTCTTCATTAATACTGATGCAAGTATAACCGGGGAAGTCATACTCACTGCTTGGTGCACTCTCTGCACCATATTCTTTAAGCAGACGTCCGCCCTCTTCATCAATTTCTTTAGTTGTCATGCCGACTTCCGTATAATCAACCAGTTTTTTTAAAACCAGACCGCATATCTGTCCGATTTCTTCGAGCGCCTTTAGTTCTTCTTCTGTTTTAATGATCATGGAATACCTTACCTTCTTCTTACATAGTTTAGTAACAATATTATTATAAAAAATCATATATCGTCAAATTTCGATACGTTCTTTCCTCGAGGTGCGACAGTGTCACACCAATCAGCCGGATGGGTTCTTCAGGTGACTTCACTTTATGATACAAATCATATGCATAATGAAATATCTCATCGCTTTCAAATAATGGGTTCGGCGCCATCATCTGTCTGGAATGTGCTTCAAAATTTAAAGTCTTCAGTTTCACCGTAACCACTCTGCCGGCAAGCTGCCTCCGGTCAAGGTTCATACTGACTTTCCCGCATAGTTCTTCAAGTACTTTTAATATTATATCATCTTCATTAATATCGTAGTTAAAAGTTGTTTCCTTGCCGATTGACTTCCGGATTCTTTCCACACTCAACTCACTTGTCCCGATACCTCGCGCCTTTTTATACAGTGATGTCCCTCTCTTTTTAAACTCAAATATCAAGTCTGCTTCAGACCATTCATATAAGTCCTTTCCTGTCATAATGCCGAGTGATTTCATCTTTTCTTCTGTCACTCTGCCGACTCCCGGAAAGTCACCGATTTTCAAAGAAAACAACACTTCCTGAACATTGCCGTGATGAATCACCGTTGTTCCTTTCGGTTTATTCATACCCGATGCAATCTTTGCCAGATATTTATTGTAGGAAATTCCGCTTGATGAGGTCAAGTGCACTGCTTCATAAATTTCATGCTGTATTTCAAGCGCAATTGATCTTGCAGTTCTGTCTTTTGATACGAGGTGTGTAATATCAAGGTAAGCCTCATCCAGACTCAGCGGTTCAATGACTTCTGAGTACTTCAAAAAAATATCCATCACCTTCGCCGACACTTCTTTATACACATCAAAACGCGGCCGGACGTATACACCATCCGGACACAGTTTATACGCTGTCCGCATCGGCATCGCAGAATGCACACCAAACTTACGTGCTTCATAACTCGCTGTCGCAACGACACCCCTGTTTTCCGAGCGTCCCCCGACAATCACAGGCTTCCCCCTGTACTTCGGTTCATCACGCTGCTCCACCTGCGCATAAAATGCATCCATATCTATATGAATAATCCGCCTTTCCATACTCTCACCTTCAACACTTTAATATACTCATTCTACCATAAACAGAACGTACGTTCTAGTTAAGAAGAACGCTTTTCATACATCGTAATTCCTCTTTCAGTGTCTTCAATATATTTAAGGTTTTTATACTTCAAGATTAAGTATATAAAATAAAAATCTCCGGCACATGCACCTGTATGAAATATCAATATGACCGTAACAGCTGTATAATTTAAAAAATAAAGGCATATAAGGAGCAGCAGTGTCAAAATGATAAAAGGCATTAAAATAATTACGGCGAACTGTTTTCTGTTATAAATTTCTCCAGGTGCAGTGGCATAAAAGATCCCGTCTTTGTAGCCGTATTTTACCCTGCCCGACGGGCTGAACAACTTGAAAAATATACCATGAATCAGCTCATGAAATACTATAATCAAAACACTCCCGAGAACAACAGCAATTATTGACCATATGATATATGAGAATGTTAATTGGGTATAAAATGCCGGCTGACTTGAGAATAAACGCTCCAGGGCGTAAAATGGGACAATCGATGCAATTGTGATTATGATATTCCAAAGCACCAGTGTTTTTAATACTTTTTCATCTTTAAAAAGATCCAGCTCATATTTTTTCATATCAACACCTCCATCTGTAATATATTTATTTTAACAAATCTTAAAGGAGCATAAACATGACGCATTATAATATCATCGGCGGCGGAATTGCCGGCGCATCCATCGGCTACCACCTGATTTCCCTCGGTGCAAAAGTAACCATATACGACCGTGAAGACAGCGGTCAGGCTACCAATGCTTCAGCAGGTATTATCTGTCCGTGGATCAGTCAGCGCCGCAATAAGAAATGGTACCGGCTTGTAACAACAGGTGCAAAATATTATCCGGATTTCATCAAAACATTAGAAGATGAAACCGGACTCGATACAGGATATACACGAAGAGGCTCCATTTCTTTATTTAAGAATGAAGAAAAGCTTGCACTCGGTTATAACAGAATTTCCAAAAAGAAAGATGATTCACCTGAAATGGGTGAAGTCAAAATCATACCTAAAGAAGACATTAACCACTTTCACCCGGACTTGAATAATCAGTATCCAGGAATATTCGTAGAAGGCGGCGGCCAGGTAAAGGGCCGGCTGCTGCTTCATGCACTGAAAACAGCCTTTTTATCAAAAGGCGGTAAATGGCTCACACAGGAAATCCCGGATGATTTAGACGGTTATAAAATATACACTACAGGTGCGTGGGGACGATACCAAAACTCCGGTCCTGATATCCGTCATCAGCGTTCTGAAGTCCTTCACTTTAAAGTGGACAGTGACGTTCCAGTTCACACTCCTGTGATTATGGCACTCGGTCCAATATATATTGTGGAGATGGACTTGAATCAATTTGCGATCGGCACCACACATATCGACACTGACTCTTTTGAGGCTGTTCCGAGTAAAGAAAATTATGAATATCTGCGCGGGCTCGCCGAACGTTATTTTCCTGACAAAAAAATTACAGATGTGGAGATGCTTGTCGGCTTAAAACCGTACGCCCGGGATCATCTGCCGTTTATCGGACACGTTGACGATTCAGTATATGTTGTGAATGGTCTCGGTGCCACCGGGCTGACTGCAGGTCCTGTCATCGGCAGAGAGGTTGCCCGGAGTCTGATGGGGCTTGATACAGAACTGAATCTCGAAGACTACAACTATGTTTAACGGATGACAAAGTGAAATTAAATACCGGTTAAAAATGAGACAGGAAATCCCGCCTCATTTTTAACCGGTAAATTCAATAATCGTGATAATCACACAATATAAAAACGTAATAACATTCCCCGCCAATAAAATAACACTTAATCTATCTTTCCTGAATCTGAAATTGACACTCGCAAACATTAATCCCAGTATGCCGAACAAAAGTGTAAGGATCCATAAGATTGTCTGGTCAAATACAAGATGGAGGATGATGATTAATACTGGAATTACTGCACAAAAAACTCTAAGCATAAAACTCCCCCTTATTAAGCTTTATGGTGCAAAACCATAAAAAATCAACATAAATATCATGCCTAAAATATAACTGAGTATCACGCCGTTTATAATTGCAGCGATACCTAAAATTACTTTCTGGACTGTTGGAAAGTGCTTCACAAAACGATAAAGAATAACCACCAGCAGAAATACAAACGGTACAGTAAGAAATATTGAAAATGTATATACCCAGCTGCCGAAATCATAAACTGCTTCAGGCACAGGTGTCGCATACATATCATATTTTACAAAATAAAAAATATAACCACTGATAAATACTGCTGTTAACATTCCAAAGTATATAAAAAATATGTACTGCAGCCGCTTATCCAAAGTTCTGATCAGGAAAAAGAGTACCACCCATATTCCCGATAACACAATCAGTCGAATGACATGCAACGAATCCAATTAAATCCCCCTAAACCAACTATAATACCTGTTCTATGTTCCATTTTTCGCGTTTGTAGACTTTATACATAAAAAACATCAATAACCCGACCGCAAATTCAACAGAATTAACATCTGTATTATCCACAGCGCTGATTTTTGTTTTCCTGCCCTTCTTAACTTCAACAACTGAGAGGAGATGTTTTTTATTGTAATAAACATTCATGTCACCATTGGAATTTTCCTCAATCAAAATGAGATTGTCATCAAGTGATCCATAAACCTTAAATTTAATCAGGCTCTTACCCGGACGTTCCTTAATCTTAAACTCCCCGGCATCAGTTGAGATGATGAACCTTGCGATATTCATGTCGCGGAACTTACGCTTCTTCATACCGACAGTCACTTTATCCCCTTCAGCACTGACAAATGAATACGTTGTCTCCTCTTCGCATCCGCGAATGACACCACGTTCAATGACTCCGGCAACTTTTTTGTCAGAGTCTTCAACTGTGACAATTTCCTCATAATCACTAAATCTAATTTTATAGAAAAACTCCCGCATAAATGTCCCTCATTTCTTAACATCATTATATACCTTACTCAGCAATGAATAAAGACAGTTCACATATAATTTTATATAAATTAAAGAAAATGCGTACATTTTCCAATATTCTGCGAATTACATAGATAAAAGAACGGCCGCGGCCGGCCGTCCCCTGACATTAGTTTACTTTATTGAGGAGTGCAACGACTTCCACATGAACACTGTGCGGAAACAAATCGACAGGCTGAACACGTTCCAGTTCATAGCCGTATTCTCTCAGCCATGTGATATCATCTGCGAACGATTCAGGATTACATGATACATAAACCACACGGTTCGTACCCAGCCGGCCGATACGTCTCATCACTTTACCGCCTGCACCTGAACGCGGCGGATCAAGCATCAGAAGATTCGGAATGCCCCATGTTTCAAGGATTTCATCCATTCCCCGGCGTGCATCTTTCGCAAGAAAATACGTATTATCAATATCATTGTCTTCTGCATTTCTTTTTGCCGATTCAATAGAAGACTCGACTATCTCTATACCGGCGAGTGATTTCACACGCTCTGCGAACGGCAGAGAAAACGTACCGACACCGCAGAACAAATCAATCATCGTCTCACTTTCATGTACTTCTGCCATATCAACTGCCAGTTCGACCAGTTTTTCCGCCTGTGAAGGATTTGTCTGGAAAAATGTATTGAACCAGACTCTGTACTGATAACCGGACATCTCTTCATGGATATAGTCCCGGCCGTGAAGAATATGTGTTTCCTCCGACTGTGCCATATCAGCCATGTCACGGTTTTCCATCCACATTAAACTCTCAAGATTCTCAAAACCGGAAACAAGTCTTGTCACTAAATCCTGAACCGCTTCGGTCAAACCGCCGGCAGGACCTTCCGTTGCGAATACAGCAATCATTAATTCTTTCGTTACCTGCGACTGTCTGACCATTAAATGGCGCAAAAGCCCGGTGTGATTATCTTTATCATATCCGATTAATCCGTGATCCGCCGTCCACTCGGAGACCACTTTCATTGCACGGACCATGTCATCACTTGCGATCAAACACGTATCAAGATCAATGATATTACGAAAATTCCCCAGTTCATGAAGACCGAGTTTCCCGTCTTTTGAGAACGTGAACTCCATCTTATTACGGAAATAAAACGGATCGTCCATTCCCATCGTATCCTGCACAATATTTTCATCAAAGCCCTTCTCATTTAAAAAACGTTTCACTTCCGACGTTTTATAATTCAGCTGACTCTGATAATTCCAATGCTGCCACACACAGCCGCCGCACATTTCAAAGTGCGGGCACGGCGGTACCGTCCGGTCCGGACTCGCTTTCAGAATTTCGTCCGGCAGCACTTTTGCACGTTTCCGGTCCGGGTTCGGTACAGTGACCTTTACCTCTTCACCGACAAGAGTCTCGGGTACTGTTAATTTCAGTTTCTTCGGATTCTCTCCGCCGTTATCTCTCCACACAACACCTCTGCCGGAACCTTTTTTATCCAGCGTCTCGATATTTGTAATAAATGTTTCTTTAATTTCATTAGACATTTCTTTAGCCCCCGCTATTCTTAACATCTGTTTAATTGTACTGACTGACAGAAAGTTAAGCAAGGAGAAATATCTCTTCAAAATATATTAAGATTATTCGGCAAGTGCCGCTTCAACATCTTCGATAATCAGAGTGTTCGCAATATATCCACTGTAGAGCCAGCTGCTGTCACCTGTATATTCATGGACATTTCCTTCAGCCACTGCCGGGATATTCTGGAATACAGATTCTTCAAATGCTGTTTCTGAGTCGCCTTCATTTTCACCGATAAAGAAAATGTGGTCAACATCACTTTCAGCTAAAGTTTCAAGAGACACTTCAAGCCACGGTGTTTCATTTTCGCTTGATAATTCTTCAACAAAATCAGGTGCTGACAGCCCTAAATCATTGTACAGTACTTCACCGCTTGATTTATCTACATTAGAAATAAAGAACGTATCGCCGGTCTGCCAGAGTGCAATCGCAGTTTCATCTGCCGGCAGTTTTTCACTGACTGACTGGGCAAGCGTTTCATACTCTTCAATTTTCTCTGCTGCAACATCTTCTTTGCCGAAAATCTCAGCCACACGGTTCAGACGGTCACGCCAGTCATCGTAGTTAAACGCTTCAAGTACGAAAGTCGGTGCAATGGCTGAATAATTCTCGTATGATTCACCTTCTGCAAATTCTGAAGAACTTGTGATGATGAGATCCGGTTCATGAGAGGCAATTACCTCATACGGCAGATCAAAAGGAATGGTTTCCAGTCCTTCCAGTCCCTCTGCCTGAAGATAATCCTGAATACCTTCTCCACCGTTTATAGACCATTGTACGATTGGTGTTTCACCAAGAGTCAATACATCATCCTCCAAGTAAGAACTGATAATTCTTTCAGGGTTTTCAGGTACTTCAACTTCGTTTCCTGCATCGTCTGTCAGCGTGATTGTTCCACTCTCTTCCTGAGTCTCTTCAGATCCTGACTCTGCAGCAGATTCATCCTCCGATGCCCCTTCATTTTGACATCCGAAAGCAATTAGAAAAACACTAAGTAAAGCCGCAAATTTAAATTTCATTTATTTTTATCTCCTTTATAATATGATATTAATCATTAAGTTTTGCCAGTAAATACAAGAAGTACGGTGCACCGATAATTGCGACAATAATTCCCGCCGGAATTTCTGCAGGCTGCAGAATCACACGGCCGATTGTATCTGCAATAAGGACTAAGAGTCCACCGAGCAGTGCACTGACAGGTATAACATAGTGGTGGTTGCTGCCGACAAGCTGTCTTGTAATATGCGGTGCAATCAGCCCGACAAATCCGATGCCGCCGCTGACTGATACACTGCTTGCAGCAAGTCCGACAGCGGCGGCAAGCAGCACTCTTCTTTCTCTCTCAAGATTCAGACCGAGACTTACAGAGGTTGAATCACCGAGATTAAGCACATTTAACACTGAAGATTTCATATACACAAACGGAATTAAAATAATCAGCCATGGCAGTAAAGAATATACAAAACTCCAGTTGGATCCCCATATACTCCCCGCAAGCCATGTTGCTAAAAACTGGTATGTCCTCGGGTCGAGCTTCAAGGTCAGGACAATCATTAATGCACTGATCCCTGCTGCCACTGCCACACCCACCAGTATAAGACGAATTGGAGAAACTCCTTCCCCTCTTTTGTAGGAGAGTGCATAGATGACAAAAGCTGTCAGTCCGGCACCCGCAAAAGCTGCGAGCGGCAGCAGAAATACAGAACCGCCCACCTCTGTTGAAAAGAAGAAGATAAATATCATTACAGCCATTCCCGCACCGGCATTAATACCGATAATACCGGGGTCTGCGAGTGGATTTCTTACAATCCCCTGCAGCACAGTACCTGATACCGCAAGCCCCATTCCGACAAGTATCGCTATAATCATACGCGGCAGTCTGAACTGGAACAGTATTAATTCCTGACGGTCTTCCCCCTGTCCGAGAACGGTCTGAAATACTTCTGCCGGTGATAATTTAATAAAGCCTGTATTCAGACTGATTAAAAACATCACAGCCATCAAAATTAACGCAATGACCGTAACCACCAATGCACGTTTCCTTTTCTTAACTACACTTTCAGGCTGCTGATTTTGTTTATTCATAGTTCCTTTCCTCCTTTATGTGCCAGATATAAGAAGAAAGGCACGCCGATTAAAGATATCAAGGCACCGATCGGTATTTCATAAGGCGCGTTCAATGTTCTTGCGAATAAGTCTGCGACAACGACGAGCAGTGCACCGAGAATCGCACTGACAGGTATAATCCATCTGTAATCATAACCGACCAGTTTACGGGTCAGGTGCGGTACAATGAGCCCGACAAAGCTTACTGCACCCACAACAGATACCGCAAGTCCGGCAAGAATCACAATGATAATAATACTGATAATCTTTGTTTTCACAGTATTCTCGCCAAGCCCGATCGCAACTTCTTCACCCAGACTCAAAATCGTAATCGACCGGGAAATGATAACTGCCATCACCAGCATGATGAGAAGTACCGGTGTAATCACCATAAGATGTTCCCATCTTGTGCTCGACACACCACCGGCAAACCAAAACGCAATATCCTGTCCGACATTAAAATAAAGTGAGACCCCTTCACTTAATGCCCCAAGAAGGGCGCTGACAGCAGCACCGGCAAGTACAAGCCTGATAGGTGTCAGACCGTTTTTACTGAGAGAACCGATACCGTAAACGAGTCCTGCCCCAATCGCAGCACCGACAAATGAAAACAGTACTGTATATACATAGGACAGGCCTGGAAAGAATGAAAAACTGATTGCGAGCATAAAGACAGCACCTGAGTTTAGACCGAGAAGACCTGAGTCAGCGAGCGGGTTCCTTGTCATCCCCTGCATTAAAGCACCTGCGACACTAAAGGCCATACCGACCATTGCGGCGCCTATAATTCTCGGAAATCTGAGCTCCCAGATAATCTGATGCTGGCTCACGGAGCTGTCGTAACGGAATAACGCTTCTGCGACAGTTCCCGTATCAATATCCGCCGCACCCAGTGAAATGGATATCACAAATGAAATCATCAGTGCGATTAACCCGAATATAATAATGACCATCCCGCGCACAGGACGGGCAGTCTTCTTCACAGCTTTGACTTGTTCACCGCTGCTTTGTTTTTTATTTGATGTATACATGTCACTAATCCTTTCTTCAGTATGGAGTGCTGTGTCATTATTTATCACTCAGGTGATAGGACAAATAGATGGGGTTACTGCTGTAGGGGCAGTCCATCAAATCAGCCTCGATATTGAAGACACTTCTTAAATTCTGAACAGTCATAACATCCTTAGGTGTACCATCCATCACCAGCCGTCCGTCCTTCATCGCAATCATATAATCTGAAAATCTTGATGCATGATTTAAGTCATGAAGCACCATAATAATTGTGCGGTGTTCTTCAATATTAAGTTTTTGAAGCAGGAGCAGAATATCCAGCTGATGCGCCAGATCTAAATAAGTGGTCGGTTCATCAAGAATCAGCACATCTGTATCCTGTGCAAGTGACATCGCAATCCACACTCTCTGTCTCTGGCCTCCGGACAGTTCGCTGATTTGTCGGTCTTTAAATGCTTCGAGACCTGTCACTTCAATTGCCCAGTTAATATACTCATAATCCTTCTTACTCATTGAACCCATCGCCCGACGGTACGGAAAACGACCGTAGGATACCAGTTCAAATACAGACAATCCGCCGGGTGATTCGGCTGTCTGGGGCAGTATGGCCATCTGTTTCGCGATTTCTTTTGTATCCATCGTCTCAATGGATTTCCCGTCCAAAAGAATCGTTCCTTCAGTTTTTTTCAACACCCGTGCAACAGTCTTTAGAAAAGTTGATTTTCCGCAGCCGTTCGGTCCGATAATAGTCGTGACCTTCTCTTTCGGTATTGAAACATTCAATCCGTCGATAATCAGCCGTTCACTGTACCCGACTTTTAGTTCGCTCACATCTATGGTACTCAAAACGAAAAGACCTCCTTAAACACACTAGCGACAATGAGAATCATTATCATTTAAATATTATTTCATTCCTACTATAAAGTCAATTATTATTTATATATAAAATCCTTTTAATGCCGGCTGTCGTTCAATACTTCAGAGTGACACACCTTACAATTCTTTAAGCTGTTTTAACTGCTCTCGTGACAACCGCCCGGCAAATGACTGATTTTCCCTGACACCTGTACCAAAATGAAGTGCCGTAAATGTATCACGGTAATGAGAAACAGCATCTGCTTTTAAACCACCGCCCGGCATGATGGTAATACCATATGTATCTGCAGATTTCTGTAAATCAGAAAGCAGATTAAAATTATCACCCGCACTGCCCGGGCCTCCGGCAGTTAAAATCGTTTTTACCTTTGGATATTTACCAAGGGTTTTAAGTGCTGCATCCTTATCATCGATCTGGTCAAATGCTTTATGGAATACAATATCAAGGTGCCCTGCCACATCATTTACCGCCTTTAAAAAAGTTTCGTCGACTGCGTTATTCTCATTCAGCATCCCGATGACAATACCGGACGCCTTTGTCTCTCTAATAAACGAAATTTCATCAAGCATGACAGCCTTATCCGTATCACTGTAAATAAAAGACTCGTTATGATTGCGGACCATGACATTTACCGGAATGTTTGAAGCGGTGGATGCCGCACGGATCAGACCGATACTCGGTGTCAAACCGTCCGCATCCATACTGCTGCAGAGCTCAATTCGGTCTGCCCCGTATCTTCCTGCATCCAAAACATCATCAAGCGTCACTGCTATCACTTCAATTAACATTCTATCTCCCCTAATCATAAATTGTTCCGTAACTATGCCGCATTTCAAACAGCATTTTAATGAACGTTTTTTTATAATGTATGAATGTTTCTTCATCAATCATTTCCATAATTTCATCACATTCCGCCCACTGTACAGCCTCCACCTCTTCAGTCGGCAGTTCGAGTGCTGCGATATCCAATTCTTTTTCTACAAGATAAATATCATCAAAACCCCGTTCAAAATTAATGGAACAATGCGGCCGGATTCCCTTCAAATCAATTTCGACACCGAGCTCCTCCAGTGTTTCACGCTCGGCAGCTGTTTCTGAAGTATCACCAGTCACAGCAGCACCACCGACAGAGACATCCCAAAGACCGGGCCATCTGTCTTTACTGTCGCGCCTTTTCTGAATCAGCATCTGTCCGTCTTTACTGAAAATGCAGACATGAACGACCAGGTGGTATCGTTCGTCTAAATATGTACCGCCCCGAACCATCGTTTCATCCATCTTCTGTCTGTCTTTATCATATAAATCCAATATTTCCATTACTGTAAAACTCCTTAGTCATCCTTCATTGTTTGTAAGTGTTGATTATAACGCTTAAATACTCGAGCCGCCAGAAAATCACTCCCGGAGAATCTCCGGGAGTGATGAATAATTACTTCATTTTTTCTTTCGCATAATCATAATTGCCTTCAAACTTCTGCAGACGTCCGTCTTTCAGCAAATATGTCGTATCGAACAGTCTGTTCAGAAAATATCTGTCATGGCTGACGGCAATCATGGTACCGTCATATTGACTTAACGCATCTTCAAGCGTTTCCTTTGCCTCAATGTCCAGATGATTCGTCGGTTCATCAAGTATTAAAACATTGAAATCCTGATTAACAATCTGTGCCCACCTGAGACGCATCTTCTCACCACCGGATAACTGACTGACTTTCTTAAAGACATCTTCCCCGTAAAACATAAACTGTGCGAGGAGATACCTTGCTCTGCCTTCTGTCACACTCACGGTATCCCTGAATATTTCGATGATTGACATATCTTCTGTATCACTGAAAGTATGCTGTGACAAGTAGCCGACTCTAATATTCCCGGCAGCATAGACTGTGCCCTCATCCGGCACCACTTCTTTAAGAAGAAGCTTTAAAATAGTACTTTTACCGGTACCGTTATCTCCAATTACAGCAGCATGTTCCCCACGGCGCACCAGCATATCAATATCTTCAAATAAGATAGTGTCATACATTTTTGAAACGCTGTCGAATGAAAATACATCATCCGATACCCGTTTCCCTTCCTTCAATGCCATATTCATTTTTCTCTTTTCCATCACCGGCTGATCCAGAAGCTTAATACGCGCGAGCGCCTTCTCCATACTTTTCGCCCGCCGGAACATTGCCGCATTCGGCGGCTTCGCCTGTGACGCCCACTCTCTTAACTGCTTAATTGACTGCTTCATTTTTTGAATCTTTTTCTGCTGTGTTTTATAAGATTCGAATTCTCTTAAAATCCGTGCCTCTTTTTCTTTCATGAAAAAAGAGTAGCTGCCGTGATAAACATGCAGCTTTCCCTGATCGATTTCAACAATCTGAGAAACCGTTTCATCGAGGAAATAACGGTCATGGGAAACAATAACAACCGCACCTTTATATTGTTTCAAAAATGAAGTCAGCCATTCAATAGATGAAATATCCAGATGATTTGTCGGTTCATCCAAAAGTAGCAGTGACGGCTCTCTAAGAAGAATCTGCGCCAGCCCCATCTTGGTCCGTTCACCGCCCGACAGCCTTTCAAAAGGCGCATCCAGCAGATGATCTATCTTTAAGCCGTGCGCAACCCGCCTGATCCGGCTGTCTTTTTGATATCCCTCTTTTTCTTCAAATGATTCCTGTAATTTTGAATAGCGCTTCAAGAGCTTCTCTAAATCTGCATCTGTATCAGTCATTTGTTCTTCAAGCTCAGCCATTGCCGCTTCAATATCCAACAGCGCCTGAAATACCTCACCCAGACATTCATAGACTGTTTGGTCTTTTGGATACTCCGGAATCTGGTCCAGAAGACCGATTGTCGTTTCTCTTCCCCAGCTGATCCACCCCTCTGTCGGTGGTTCAATATCCGCCATCATCTTCAACAATGTCGTTTTTCCTTCGCCGTTTCTGCCGACAAGCCCGATACAGTCGCCTCTATTAAGCTCAAGCTTAATATCTTCAAAAATCTTATCTCCCGTGTAATCTTTTGACACCTGGGACATATTTAATATATTCATTATTTACTTCCTCCAAATTTGGATGAGGAAGCATTGTGTTTTAGATGCTCCTCATCACTTGATAATTAAAAAAGACAGACTCCGCCAATTTAGAGGAAGCAATCGCAAATTGACTGCGGACAGTTTGTAAAAACCGGCTGCAGATATCACCAAGTAAACACATCTAAAACACCTCCGTTCATAATTATAGTAACTATATTATAATAGGAAATCTTTCAGTTATCAATATTCTGAAAATAAATAACTGGCTATCTCTATTCCATTAAATTATTCTTAAATGTTTTCGGACATTTTTCTTTTAGAATATGGACTGTCCTGTGATATATTGGGATAAATTGATGAAATATACTTACGGGGAGGCTCATTCATGACAAAAAACTTTGCGCCGGTTTTCGTACTTCTGGCGGCAGTACTGTGGGGAACAACAGGGACAGCCAAATCATTCGGTCCGGAAGATGTGGACAGTATTTCAATGGGTGTTGTCCGGCTCGCATTCGGGGGACTTACCCTCCTTATTGTCAGCAGATTGATGGGGAAACTCGATTTTTCAGGATGGCCGTTACATATTGTTTTCACCGCTGCGCTCTCTATGGCGCTTTTCCAGCCGTTCTTTTTCAGTGCTGTTGATTTAACAGGGGTTGCCGTCGGTACAGTCGTCTCCATCGGCAGTGCCCCGGTATTTTCAGGTATTATTGAATGGCTGTTTTTTAAAACTAAACCCGCACTCACCTGGTACCTTTCGACATTACTTGCGATTACGGGATGTATCATTCTGATGTTTAACTCGGCGTCTGTCACCGTTCATCCTCTCGGGGTCATGTCCGGGCTCGGAGCGGGTATCTCTTTTGCAGCCTTTACATTAACAAATTCAAGGATTGTCAGAAAGAAGGACCCTATCGCATGTATGGGAGTAGTGTTTACAGTCAGTGCAATAATGCTGTCACCGACAGTGTTATTTATAGATTTCTCATGGATAACAGAATCTGCCGGCATCGGTTCCGCACTGTTTATCGGTTTTATCGCAACCGCCCTCGCATATTATTTATTCGGCGTCGGACTCAAAAATGTCCAGGCATCAACTGCCGTGACACTGTCACTCGCTGAACCTTTGACAGCTTCCATCCTCGGTGTGTTTCTTGTCGGGGAAGTACTGGACTTTTACTCATGGACCGGACTGATTATGCTGCTCGCAGGTATTATTATTTTAGTTTTACAGTCCAGAATGGACAGAGCACGTCTTGAAAACATTACAGAATAACATCAAAGCTGTCCCTTCAAATTGACGGGGCAGCTTTAATTGAATTAGTTTGCTTTAATTTTAATGGCACCCATATCTGTATGAAACTCTGCAGTATAGTCTGCATTTTGGGAATATGAATAATCCAGTTCATTTTGTACTTTACCGAGATTTGTTTTTGTCGTTACTCTCGTATTTTCCGGCATTTTTCTATAGTGTGCATTAATCGCACCCATATTCGTCTTTGCCTTAATATTACTGTCAGGATTCAAGTTCGATGCATCAATTTTCCCCATATCTGTGTGAAGGTCATATGCATTCGCATCCACATCAGTGAGTGTCACACTGCCCATATTTGATTCCGACTGTATGGAATCAAATGTACCGGACTGTACTTTAACAGAACCCATATTGGTATAAAACACACCTCTGACACCAATTAGATTATCCGTCTTAATAGAGCCCATATCCGTTCTGATATTAAACTGTTTTGCTGACAGCCCTTCAATTGATACGGACCCCATACTTGTTTTTATCATTAAATTCTCCAGATTTACCGGCCAGTAAATCGTCAGTCTGTCATTTTGAGAGGATCCCCGCTGCTTGATCAATTTAAAAAATGATCCAAGCCCCGCCTCATCTCTTGCATTTTTATGATTAATTTCCAGTACATTCTGATTCACCGTGTATTCAAACCGGCCGTTTTCCGAATGACTGTGAAACTCCATGTCGAATGACTCACTTTGAACAATTGTCACTTTTAACGACTCGCCGTTTATATCTATCTCACTGATATCTTCAGGATTAAAATCCTCAGGTACATTTGAAACAGTGAATTTCGGTACGGACGCTTCCGTTTCATTTTCTTCCATCAAAAGAATCTCTTTTGCGACCGTTTCAGGATCTCCAAGCTCCTTTAAAATCTCCGCTTCACTTTCTCCATTGTTCAGCGCTTCATCAATATGACTTTGATACTCGTTTAAAATCTCGTTACGTTCTGATGGTGCCAGACTTCTTAATTCTCTTTCAAGTGTTCTAATAAAATCTCTTGTCATTTTATTCATCTCCCTTGTGTTAATGTTTCTTCCAGTAACTGATTCACTGCTTTCACATAAACTGTCCATTCACTGTGAACTGTTTCGAGTCTCGTTTCTCCCTGTTCATTCAAAACATAATATTTCCGTGCCGGTCCTTCTGTAGATTCTTCAAAGTATGTTCTCAAATATCCTTCTTTAACCAGCCGTCTTAACAAAGGGTACAGTGTACCGTCCGCAATATCGATATACTTGCCGATATTCTGTGCCAGCTGATAGCCGTACTGCTCTTTTTCTTTAATGAATGCAAGGACACATAACTCAAGTGAACCCTTTTTAAATTGAGTATTCATATTCACCCTCCTGACTATTGCTCACTACTATTTATTATTCAGTACTTAATAGTAATATACAACTTACTACTGAATAATGCAAGGTATTGAATAAAATTTTATATAATTAAATAAAATAAGCCCTTCCGAATCTCTCCGGAAGGACCTTCAGCTCATTATTTGTTTAACCATTCACGTGCTTTAAGCACTGCTTCTTTTGTCAGCCTGTGCCCCTCAACAAAAGTTGTACTCACTTTTGCATGACGTTCTTTAAACAAACGGATGACACGCTCGCTCTCTGCTTCAGGCACCATTGGATCATTATTGCCAAGTGAGAGAAACACATTCAGTTCACTCATATCTTTTGTATTTTCTGTAATATCCACCGGGTACATCGGTGCAAATAAAACTGCCCGCTTAAACTCTGCTTCTTCCTTTAAGAGCATATTAACCGCAATATTTGAACCGTTTGAAAAACCGACAAACACAACGTTTTCCATTTTAAAATCATGTTTCAAAGACTGTTCCCTGATAAACTGAAATAATGATTCGCCGCGTTTTTCCAAATCCTGAAGGTCATATTTTCCTTCTCCGTGACGCTTAAAGAAACGGTTCATGCCATTTTCCTGAATTTCACCGCGTACTGAAAGAATGCTGAAATCAGGGTTTAATGTTTTCGCAAGCGGCAGAAGATCATGTTCTGTTCCGCCTGTACCATGCAGCAGTACAAAAACATAAGGACTTTTACCTTCTATATATATGTGTTCCATAAATTATCCTCCTTTACTTTTTCCGTGTAGTATTGAATGGTCTGATTTCACTTTCAATATATTCTCGTTTTTCTTCAAGGAACGGCGGGAGTGCAAGTGATTCACCGAGCGTTTCATACGGCTCATCATCCATAAAACCCGGTCCGTCTGTTGAAAGTTCAATTAAAATATGACCGACTCTTGTGTATAATGCCTCAAAGTAAAAGCGGTTCACATTTCCGGAGTGCTGTAACCCCATCTGATTATATTTTTCTTCCCATTTCTTAATCGTGTCGTGATTTTTAACGCGGAACGATACGTGATGTACTTCACCGTACCCTTGGCTGGATGAAGGTGATTCGTCCTTAATCAGAATGACCTGACCGCCGTTACCGCCGGCGCCGACATCAAATACTGCAGCATCAGATTTATCCACAGTCAATTTCATGTCGTATACACTCGTCAGCACTTTTTTAAAGTCCTCAAAGTATTTAATGTGAATTTCAATCGGTCCGAGTCCGTAAACTGCTTTATCTTCAGGTACAGGACCATTTTTCCACGGTGTCCCAGGGGCAACCCCCTCATTATTCTCATCTGAAAATAAACGGAATTTCTGCCCGTCCGCCTCTTCAAATGCCAATGTCTTTCTGCCGAATAAAGTTTCGATTTCACCATGAGTGACCTCATACGCATCAAAACGATTCTTATAATATTCAAGTGCTCTGTCATCAGGTACTCTGAGCCCTGTCCGGTAGATAGAATTTGACCCTGCACGCCCTTTCATTTGATTCGGAAAATCAAAGAATGTCATATCTGTTCCTGGCGAACCGACATCATCTGCGAAAAAGGTATGGTACGTGTAAATATCGTCCTGGTTCACTGTCTTCTTTACCAGTCTCATCCCAAGTACTTCTGTAAAAAATTGATAATTTCTTTCTGCATCATCCGTCATTGCTGTCACATGATGAATACCTAACAATCCTTCTGTCATTATAATTTCTCCTTTAATAATATTTCGATTTCGAGATATCATCCCGATTAAAAGTGCCTGTTCATACTCCGGCACTCACTTTTTTTAATGCAGTTCTGAGGACCTCCAGTTCATGATCTTCCAGAACATTAAATACTTCTTTAATCTTTGCCGCATGAAGTGGAAATATTTCTTCCATCAACTCCGTACCTTTATCTGTTAATGATGCGAAACTGATTCTTTTATCAACCGTATCCTGACGTCTTTTTACCAGCGATTTACCGCACAGTTTATCAATGACATACGTGGTGCTGCTGCTCGCAATTAAAATACGTTCCTTTACTTTTTGAATCGGCTGTTCACCCTTGTTATACAACAGCTCAAGAACAGCGAATTCAGTAATATTAAGCCCGTGGCACTTCACATCATTCTTTACCACCTGTTCCAAGTATTCATTGGTGCGTTTAATCCCGACAAATGCTTTTAATGATTCCGTCTCTCTATCCAGACAACCACCTCATTTATTTCGAATTCGAGATAAATATAACGTATATTTTTATTTCCGTCAAGTAAATGGATATAATCAATGTAAAGAGAGGATGATTATATGACAGTTACATTAGAAGATATCCGGGAAGCAGAACAGTTAATTGCACCGCATATTGTGAAGACGCCGCTCGTTCATCTGCACCCGCTTGATCAAATTCTGGGCACACAGGTTTATGTAAAACTTGAAAACATGCAGAACACACATGCCTTTAAAATACGTGGTGCGATGAATAAAATTCTGCGCCTGACAAATGAAGAAAAAGAAAACGGTATTGTTGCATCATCTTCCGGAAACCACGGACAGGCCGTTGCCTTCGCAGCAAAAAAACTCGGCATTCATGCAACTATTGTCATACCGGAAACAGCCACACAGTTTAAAATCAATGCCATCAGGCAGCACGGTGCAGAAGTCGTCTTCTCAACCGTTGAAGACCGCTTCAAAGTAACACGTGAATTATCCGATAAGTTCAATTACACCATTATTCCACCGTTTGATGACCCGCATATTACTGCCGGTCAGGGCACAATCGGCCTTGAGATTCTTGATGAACACTTTGATGCTGTCATTGTACCGGTCAGCGGCGGCGGTTTAATCGGCGGTATTTCCACTGCTCTGAAAGAAAGCGGCTTTTCAGGGAAAATAATCGGTGCAGAACCTGAATCACTCCCCCGCTACAGTGAAAGCCTGAAGAACGGCAGACGGACAAAAGTCCCGACAGCCCCGACAATCGCAGATGCACTCGTTGTTAATGAGCCTGGAAAAATAAATTTTCCTGTAGTACAAAAATATGTCGACGAATGTGTCACAGTGTCTGACAGTGCAATGCAGCATGCTCAAAAACTATTACTGACTGAAGGCAAAATCTTATCGGAAGTCTCCTCCTGTATCGGTATCGCCGCTGTCCTTGAAGGCACCCTTAAATTTAAACCGGATGAAAAGATCTGTTTCATCATCTCAGGCGGCAACCTTTCCTTGAATCAATTAAACTTCCTGGAAAACTAAAAGGACCTCACTCATTTGAGTGAGGCCTTCTATGTTAAATGATAGTGAAGGACATATTCATTATTTTCTTCGTCAAACGAATGGTCTTTGAAACCGAGTGAACGCAGTAAAACACCCATGCCGTCGTTCCCCTTCACATAGTCCGCAATCAACACGTCATATTCTCCGGAATCTTTCGCAGACTGAATTACCCGTTCAACCACCTGTTTCCCAAATCCCCGGCGCTGATAGTTTTTATCAATCATCATCCGCCAGATCATGTACTCTCTTTTTTCTTCTTCAATATCTATCAATATAAAACCAATGACCTTACCTTCATACACGACTGCATACGGGAACACATCCATCGCTTCCCTGTATAAGTAACACTCCGCAAGTGACTGCATATTCGGTGCCACAAACTTCTTCTGTTCCTCATTAACATTCAGTCCAGTAACCTGCCAAAAATTATTTTCTGTAATTTCTTCAAATTGAATCATGATTTCACCCCTTCACATCATCATACCATGCCTAAAAATGGAATAAAATTCATTTTTGTTTATATATACACAATTAAGGGGAATTATAAAATATCAATTCTACCATTTTCAGCATCACTATCATACGGCAGGAGGGTACTAATATGAATGAAAACACTCAATCCGATAAATCAAATGGCGGTAAGACTGTTCTGATTTTTCTGTTGGGTATCATCACAGCAGTGATTATCACCGGACTTTTCGGCAATCCGGTGACGTCTTTGATTGAATATATTGCTTCGCTGTTTAATTAGAACTTAATCACAACCGCTCTATGGAACGTTTCGCGAGTGAAATGATGACCATATCTTCCATAGGCGGATTATGCAGCCCTGCTCTTACGTTACGGTAATAGCGCTGAAGTTCGTTTTCTTCTGATAGACTCTTTGCACCGACGACTCTCATCGCGAGATCAACCGCTTCGACGGCTTTATTCACCACAGATACTTTTACAGCGCCGAGAACAGGTGCCATCGTCATGCGGTGATCCATATCAGACTCATCCCACTCTCTTGAAACACTGTATAAAAAACGCTCTGCTTCAAGAAGTTTCAGCTCAATCTCACCGAGTTTAGCCTGCACATTCGGCAGTTCTGAAATCGTACCTTTAATGCTGTTCGGAGAATACTCTTTCGCAAATTTAACTGCCGCCCCCTGTGCAGCACGTGCAATTCCGAGATAACATACCGGAATATGCAGCAGCCATCCTGCAGGTGTGCGCTCTGCCCTGTTTCTGTAGGCAACTAAGTCACTTTCTTTAACATGGACATCTTTGAACCAAAAATCATGACTCCCTGATGCACGCATTGCGATGGAATCCCATGTTTCTTCTACTTCAACACCTGAAAGTGATGTATCAACCAGGAAGTTTGCGACTGTTTCTGTACCTTTAAGTGTTGCACTGACAACCGCATATTTCAGAACAGGAGATAATGTGGCAAATGTTTTATGTCCGTTGATTATCCAGCCGTCTTCTGTTTTTTCTGCAACAGTCTCAGGCAGTCCCCCTCTTGTCGGACTGCCGGTTGCAGGTTCAGATGCAATGTTATTAATCAGTTCACCGTTTTCGATAATATCATCAACAACCGCCTGATACTTTTCTTCCTCCCAGATATGGTTTTCACCGATTTCCATGATAATTCCCATATGCCAGCCGACTGATAAAGCAGTCGCTCCGTCGAATGTTGCGATTGTCTCCTGGTGCTTCAGCATTTCAGATAAAGAAATACCGTCTCCGCCGTATTCTTTAGGTATGGTGTATTTAAAATATCCGATATCCCTCAATGCTTCAATATTTTCCACCGGAAATGTATTGTTTTCATCGTGCATCCGGGCATTCTCTTTAAATTGTCCGGCTGCATTTTGAACATCTGTAAAACGTGCTGCTTCTGTCATTATGCTGTGCCTCCTAAAAATCATTTCCCTACTATATTAACATAAGATTTTTAATTCACCCTTTAATTCCGACTAATTTGCCCTATAATTAATATTATATATTCGGAGGGGTTGCATGATACATCAACGATATTTTAGAATCATCTGTATTTCACTGCTGTCAATCATACCGCTGAGTGCCGGTATACTGCTGCCGATTTTTTTGATTAATGACTCAGAAACTGTCATCACCCTGATCATCAGCTGGGCAGTAACCGCAGCATCCATAATCATCATTACGCTCTACTCGGTCTTCTGCTATTTTTCCACCAAAAAATATGACCCCGGGCTCAGGGCACTTGACTACAGTACATTGGACCGGTTTATCGTCAAGACAGACGTTTGGTTCTTTAAACGGCTGTTGATATTTGATATTGACGGGAAATATGTCGGCATGACAAAAATAGATATTAACGGCATCAAATCATTCTTTTTATCACACTTATCCTACTACAATATTATAGTGCCTCTGTTGTACAGAATTTACGATCATGAAGGCAATGTAATATGTATGTTTAAAAGAGCCGGCTTCAAAAGTGCTGTCGTAAATATTTTTGATGCGGACGGCGAAAGCATCGGCAGAGTTGAATTTGACGAATTCAAAACACTCATTAAATTCAGCGGTCATGCCTTCACAGAAAATGGAACATATCAAATATCCAGCGAAATATTTTTTGAAGATGCAGAGAGCTCACTGATGAAACTGTCATCGTTCAAAAACCGTGTGGAATACCATTATATTTTCAGAGATATGAATAATGAGACAGCAGAACTCAAATCTCCAATTTCCGAGACTGAAGGGAAAGCAGGTCTTGCTGTACTGGCACTGCTGTATTATTTCAGATGGTAAAAAGAGCCGGAACTTAAATTTAAGTTCCGGCTCTTAATGTATTCACTATTTTACATGGACCTTGTCCAGTTTACTCAGTTTTTTCTTCAATTCTTTTTTAGTCAGACCGTCAATATATTCTGTCTTTTTACCGTCTTCATCTACTTCGTAGTAATAGTAGCTGTCATCTTCTTTTTTACTGTCTTTACTTTTATCTTTGCCTTTATTTTTATCTTTATATCCGTCTTCGAAAGAATGACCAAGCTTATTTTCGAGTTCTTTCTTTGTTAATCCATCTTCATAGAAAGTCTTTTTACCGTCTTTGTCGACTTCATAGTAATAGTAGTCACGTTTTTCTTTTTTATCTTTTTTACCGTCTTTATCTTGTTTATAGCCGTACTCATACGTTTGACTCAATTTATTTTCGAGTTCCTTTTTAGTCAGGCCGTCTTGATACACTGTCTTGTTTCCGTCTTCATCTACTTCATAGTAATAGTAGCTTTGATCTGCTTTTTTAGAATCTTTCTCAGCTTTTTCCAGCTTTTTATCAAGTTCTTCCTTCGTCAGACCATCAACTAATTTTGTTTTTTCGCCATTCTCATCTGTTTCATAATAATAGTAATTCTCTTCTTCATCTTTCACATCTTTACTGTCTGCATCCACACTTGCACTGACACCGAACGCTACTGTCAGTGCTACTGCACCTGACAAAGAAAACTTTTGAAATTTCTTCATTGTAAAACCTCCATTATTTTAAAAAGCAGTGTAATATCATGGTGAAGTTCCTGAAGTATTAATCAACGATTTAAATACACTGTACATCATAGAAAATATTCTTTCAAATCATATCCATGAGATCAATTTAATTATTTGAATTTTATAAATAAATTATTCCACGACAGAATAAAATTTTATTTTTAGTTTACAATAATATGAGCATATATAAAGCACCTGTAATCAATATTGTAAAGACACTCACAGCATAATAGATTCCGGGGTATTCCTCATCCTTCCCGGGCAGCTTCTTTAGTGCATACTGCCACATTATGATAGCACCAAATAAAACAATCACACCTAAAATGCCAAGCACAGATGATTCAAAACCGGTTATTTCAATAAAAATAATGATTAAAGCAGACATCACAACACCGAGTAATACACTGATTAAGTACTTCAAAAGAAACATCCTTTCTTATGAATATATTAAAGTACGTTATTTTTATTTCAGAAATATATAAAAACAGCCTCATAATATATAACAATATTATAAGGCTCTCTGATATTTAATAATCCGTCCGTCCTGCTTTAAATACACCAAGCAAAATAAACAGGACAATAAAAGCGATTGTTGAAACATACTGACCGGTCGTGAAATCCTGCAATCCAATCACATCCGGTGCAAAACTGAACGGCAGATAGTCATTGATAAAAGTAATGACTGCTTCCGGTGTCTGTTCAATATATACCGGTACCTGCAGCAGTGTCGGCAGAAGCATGATGGATAATATTGCCGAGACAATCAATGCAATCGGCCCTTTGATAAAGGTGCTCATCGCAAGGAATACACTGGTATAAAATAAAGTGAATAAAATATAGTGAACTATCACTTCAAAATACAATGCACTCTGAATTTCAAGGTCGGCATAACCGGAAGCAAACATTAACACAAATGTGCAGAAGACACCGAATATCAGTCCTGTCACTGCACCTGCAGTCAATTTGGAAACATAATATTTATAACGGTTACTGCGCTTATTCATAAAGAGGACAATAGTATTATTTTGAAGATCTTTCACAAATGGTCTGATCGCAACAATAATACTTAATACGCTGCCGAAAAATGCATAGAAATACGTGACCTGTGTCACATTAAACGGCCCCTGAAAGTTTACAATTGAATATAATATACCGTATGCGGGAAGTACCGACATCACAAGCGCAAAATATAACACCCAGTCTGTCAGTATCCCTTTAATATCGTATGCTAATTGTCTTGTGAAAATCATGCACTGGTCCCCCTCATCTGCTCGAAGTAGAAATCTTTTACAGAGTGTCTGCTTTTTTCAACATCTGCCGGGAAAATTCCTTTTTCAGACAGTACTCTCATCACCATTTGAAAGTCATTCAACCCGTTGACTGCAAGTACATCATCATTCCTTACAGTATCCAGTCCCAGTGAACTGAACACCGCTTCTGCAGCTTCACAATCCGTACTGTCAAAAGTAAATGCATAGACAGCACCGACATTTAAATCATTCACTGCCTTCTTCTCACCCAGTCTGCCGTCGCTGATGAACACAATGTCATTAGACACTGATTCGATATCTTCAAGTTTATGACTCGATATCAGAACATTGATATCATATTTCTCTGTAAGACGTTTAATAATACCGAGTACGTCAATCGAGCCGTCAGGATCCATACCGTTGGTCGGCTCATCAAGGATTAAATACTTCGGCTTATGGATCAGGGCAATGACCAGTCCAAGCTTCTGCTTCATCCCCATGGAATACGTCTTCACTTTCTTATGAATATATGATTCCATTCCCATATCACGAATCAGCGATTGAATATGATCCTGATCCACATTTCTACTGTAAATTCTTGAGAAATATTTAATATTAAACATTCCCGACTTCGATTTATAGTATTTAGGGTCTTCGATTAAATAGCCGACCTGGCTTTCAGGATTCCGTTCGAGGTCTCCTGTGAAATTCGGAATAATTTCGCATAGGATCTTCATCAGTGTCGTCTTCCCTGCACCATTTTTCCCAATCAGTCCGGTAATTCCTGAATCCAGTTTAATATTTACATCATCTAAAACAACTGCTTTACCATATCGTTTACTTACATTAATCAGTTCCATCCACTCACCTCTTTAATCAATATCTGTTTTAGTTATATTTTTTGTAACAGTAAAATAACTCCATATAGTTGCGGATACCCCTATCACTATGAGAATAAACGGCATGGAGTTTAAATAAAACATCCATCCTTCTCCCAAGTTAAGGTTCATCTCTGCTGTGTTCTTTAACGGCCAGAAGTAAAACATCATTGTCACTATGAAAATGATTAAATAAACAACTGCCAAGGCACCAGTAACTGTTCTAAACCATTCTCTCCCGTATTGATACAAATAAACACTGCTTAAAATAAAGCTTAGACCTGTAATGACTGCGAGGAATGGCATCATATAAAGCTGCTCTGTTGCGAACGCCCATGTCGTAAACAATACGCACACAGATACAATTATCATCAGGTGATATAAATAATCCGCCCTTATCAAATCTTTCTTTTCTACAGGCATTGTGAAATACAAACGGTATACCTCGTTCTGCTTGTACAAACGGTGATACTCGAGCTGCGAAGTTAATACGAGTGATACGGAAAGCAGCGTGAGCAGGTTCGGCAATTCTTTGGCTAACATGTCCCCTACTGCAATGTAAATTATATTGACCAGTAATGACACCCCTGCGAATATCCATATTCCTTTCGTTACTTTTACATTCAGTTTAATTTGATTAATCATTTCATCCACCTCTTTTTTGATGTTTGATATAATACATCACTTCATCAATGGTTACCGGTTCAATCAACACCTTGCTGCCGAAGAGCTCTTCCAGTATACGGCTTTCTTTCGTCATGGCTTGAAAACCGAGCGACGACGTTTTTACACCAATCAGCAGTTCCTTAATCTCATCATCAAGCACCTCAAACGGTCCCTTTACTTTTTTATATGTTTCCGTCAGTGTTTCCAGTTCCATGTTGAATAAAATTTCCCCGTCATCAATCATTACGATATAATCCGCGATGTGTTCCAAGTCGGAGGTGATGTGTGTACTGAATAATATCGTCATTTCTTCATCCATCATTAATTCCTGCAGCAGCTCCAGAAACTCAATACGGAATGTCGGATCAAGATTCGACGTTGGTTCATCCAGAATAAGAAGTTCCGCTTCATGACTGAGGGCTGCGGCGATAGACAGTTTGACTTTCTCTCCTGTGGAAAGACGCGCGATTTTGCTGCTGGTTTCCACACCAAACCGTTTCAAATACTGATAAAATTGATCTGAGTTCCAGTTTTTATAAAACATCTTCAATGTTTTTTCAAGCGACACCGCCGTTTCTTTTTGCGGAAAGTTATCCTCTGAAAATACAATTCCGATCCTGTTCAAAAGTTCCACGCGGTTGCTTTCAATATCTTCAAAGCCGAGTAATTCAATTGTTCCGCTGTCCTCTTTTTTCAGACCGATTAGATGGTTAATCAATGTCGTTTTTCCAGATCCGTTCTCGCCGATAAAACCTGTGATATACCCTTTAGGTATTTTCAAATTAATGTCTTTTAGTTTAAAGTTTCTCATTTTTTTATTGAGCTGCTTTAATTCAATCGCATTCATCATTCTTCCTCCTCTATCATACGGATCATTTCAATGATTTCATCTGTCGATACATTAATCTGCCGGGCGGTTTTCATTAATCCCTCAATATTTTTTTCAATATCGAGAAGTATACGCTCTCTTTGTATATCTGCATTCTGTTCACTGACATATGTGCCTTTACCGACGACAGAATACACATAACCCTCCTGCTCTAAGTCCTGATAGGCACGTTTTGTTGTAATAATACTGATTTTGAGTTCTTTCGCGAGCCGTCTCATGGACATTAATGAATCCCCCGGCTTCAGCTCGCCGGTCATAATCAAACGGATAATTTCATTTTTGAGCTGCTCGTATATCGGAATATCAACTGTATTCGAAATTTTAATGTTCAATACAACCACCTCCTGTTAATAGTGTGTATGTACAGTATATACAATATATACACCCAAGTCAAATGACTGTATACTTTATTCACAACTTTGGAAATTTATAGTATTGTAGTATTTGAATATTCTTTAAATTCGAAAAAGGGGTCATCACATGTTTACGAGGGAATTAATTGAAACAAAACGCGGAACGTTTGAAGTGTTTAAGCACGGCTCCGGGGCACCGCTTGCATTTACCCACCTGTACAGCGAGTTCAATGAAAACGGTAATATTATGGCACAGCAGTTATCGGAACTTTACACTGTTTATATTATCAATCTGAGAGGGACCGGCGCGTCTAATGATGCGGATGCAGATTATACATACAGCATGGATGATGCGGTACATGACATTGATGCATTAAGAGAAGCACTCGATATTAAACGCTGGGCATTTGGGGGACATTCCACAGGCGGATTTCTCGCATTAAAGTATTCTGTTATGTATCCGGACAGTTTAACTAAAATTATCTGCGGCGGTTTATGTGCTTCATACGAATATATGAATCACTCTGAAAGTATTTACTGTAAAGAGAACCCGAATCATCCGCGGGTGATGGAAATTTTTTCAGAGCTTGGAGAAGACGGTACATCACGGGAGCGGCGGATTGCGCTCGCTAAAGAATGGATTATGATGTCTTTGTATAGAAAAGACGCCTATTACGACATGCTTAAACGGAAAGTGAGCGGCCGGACACTGACTAAAAAAATTGATTATTTCACATCTGAACTGAGAGATTACGATATAAGAGAGGAACTGAAGGTATCACCGGTGAAGGCGTATATATACTGCGGCAGGCATGATGCACAGTGTCCGCATGAATTCAGTCTGGAGGCGGCGGATTTAATGCCAAACGGCTCATTAACGACATTTGAGTTCAGCAACCATAACCCTGATATTGAAGAAGAAGAAAAGTTTATCCAGTTTTTAAAAACTACTATTTAAAAAGAGGGACACATGATTACAATTAATAATTACGAAGAAAAATATGAAGACGAATGGCTCCGGTGCAGACTGCTTTCCTACTTCTACAGTTCCATGTATGAAGATGTCGTAACAGAAAAACCGCATTTCCCTGACAGAGACACCATTGAACTTGTTGCTTTAAACGACGGACACGTTGTCGGCATAATGGACATGATTCTGGATTCACAACATATCAAAACATCATTTCTGAGCCAGGGACCGGGTGCCTTTTTACAGACCATTGCCGTTCATCCGGATTATCAGGGGCAGGGCATCGCCCGACAACTGATGGCTGAAGCATTTAAAAGACTGGAAGGTACAGACATTGAATTTATAGAATTGTACACACGCGGGGATGCACCCGCAAATTCACTTTACCAGTCACTCGGCTTTAAGCTTCAGTATGAGTCCTATGATGTCTTCGGGAATCTGAAAAGTCAGGATGATGAAATTACCATCACCGGCATTGAAAACAAGAGACTTAAAGTGGAACATGCAGACGGCAGTCAGTGCCGCCATTTTGTCAGCCAGTCGGAATTTGAAGTCTTTACTGAAGAAGGCCTTGAATCTATTGATATCGACCGGGTCTATCCTTCAAGAGGATACCTCCTCTACTTGTAACAACAATTTTAATGACATATTCACTGGAGGCTCGTGATGAATAAAACTTTAACCCGCTACCTTGATACGACAGAATATATTTCAAAACTCAGGGAAATCCCTGAAACTGAACTGAACGAACCGATTAAGCCTGATAAATGGTCCATTAAACAGATCGTCTTCCATATGTATTATTGGGACCGGCTGATTTTAAATGACTGTGTACCAGCTATGTCAGAATCAAAGCTCCCTGCCTTCCCGGACCATGATATGCACAATAAAAAAGGTATGTCACATATCAATGATTTTTCGACCGGGGAAGTCCTGGACATTTTTATCGATATGCGCCAAGCAGTTTGTGATGCGCTTTTAGAAATTGATGACGACACCCGCTTCACTATCGGCAGCGGGAAAAGACGTTTTTCAAGAGACAGTTTCGTGAAAATGTTTATTGAACACGACCGGCACCACCTCGAACAAATAGATGAAAAACTGAACGGCTAACGGCTGAAATGAATATTGATTTTAACAAAGGAGAAAACTATGGATATTAACGCTCTGCTTCATGAACTTCCCTTACAAAACATTACCGATATTTCTCCTTTTAATAAAGGCTGGTCTACAGATGAAAAGTTTATCATCACTGATGCTTCCAGCCACAAGTACCTGCTTAGAACAGGAGAGAGTCATAAACTAAAATCATTTAAGACACATTTCAACCTATTAAAATACTGCCGAGAAAAAAACATACCAACCCACTCCGTCATTGATATCGGTCAATATGACGGCGGGCGGTATGTCTATCTTTTAATGGACTGGATTGAAGCGGAAGACCTGGAGACAAGAATAGAGCATCTGAGTGATAATGAACAGTACCGGCTCGGATATACTGCCGGACAGCTGCTTCAAAAAATTCACCAATATCCGCATATGGACGCACTTCGGGTAACATGGGATGTCCGCTTCAATAAAAAACTGGATAATAAAATAAAAATGTATCAGAACTCCTCCGATAAATACGCGCACGGGGAAATTCTTTTCGAAAATATTCAGCAGTACCGCCACCTGTTAAAAGACAGCAGCACCGTTCAGCATCACGGTGATTTCCATATCGGTAATATGCTGATAGATGAAAATCATCAACTGTACATCATTGATTTTGACCGTCATGATACCGGCGAGCCGTTTGAAGAGTTTAATCGGATTGTCTGGTGCAGTGACAGAAGTCCTTTATTCGCAAGCGGCCGGATTAACGGCTACTTTAATGATAATGTGCCGGAGCGTTTTTGGAAGCTGCTCATTTTGTATATTTCAAGCAACACCTTATCTTCACTGCCCTGGGCGCGACAGTACGGGGAGGCACAGATGGATATTATGAGAGACCAGTACAGCAGTCTTCTCTATCATTATGATGATTTCAGGAGAGTGATTCCGAAGTGGTACAGCCCTCCGAGATAAACGCTTTTAAACTGTCTCCCTGCCGCTTCGCATCTTCATAACCAAGCATGTACAGTGTTTCAAGCTTATTTTTATCTTTCTCAGTCCGGCTGACCTTTAAATCTCTGCTCGGCGTAAACACAAATGCTTTCCCTGCTTCTTCCTGTTTAAAAATAAAATGCAAATCCTCATTATAATGTTTATACCTTGTCTTTAACCGTGCATCCACTTCAGGATGCTTTTTATAACGCATCACTTTCGACATTCTGCTCGGAGATTTTCTATACTCCCTCGGCTGGGTCAATACAATGATATTCATATCATTGCCGTCTTCAATCGATTTTCTGATTGGAAGCGGGTCGGCAATACCGCCGTCAAGAAGCTGTCTTCCATTATGCTCAACCGCATGCGCAACAAACGGCAGTGAGCTGGTCGCCCGGAGCAGTTTCCCGACCAATTTTTCATCATAATCTGTTTTGCTGAAATAAACAGGACGCCCTGTCTCACAATCTGTTGCACCGATCACAAACTCCTCTTTTCCGTCAATCAATGAAGAGGTATCAAACGGTACCAGTTTGTTTGGAATTTCATCGAAGATAAAATCCATGCCGAACAGTTCCCTGTTCTTTATATAATTTGAATAAGATAAATACCGTTTATCATGGAGAAAATCCAGGTTGACTGTCTTGTTTCTTCCAGGCTGCCGTGATAAATATGATGCACCCATACATGCACCTGCCGACACACCAATCACATATGGAATATAAATATCATTCTCCATCAGGTATTCAAGTACACCGGCTGTATAAATTCCACGAAGGCCGCCGCCCTCAAGTACCAATCCAATATCTTTCATGCTGTAAAACTCCTTGTATTATATTTCTTTTTTATGGTTTATATCTTGTCTGAACTGTGATGCTTCCTCTAGATATTCTGCAGGAAGATATCTTTTATTATGATTATACAGACACTCCACCACTTTCAAAAACTCATTATACGCCTTTGAACGCTTTAATACATGCTTCAAAACCTCTGCCTTTGACACCAGACGGCCTGTGTTTAGAAAATAATCGAATCTGCAGAGATTCATTACAGTGTCCACTGAAGTCACTGCGGCATCATATTGATCATACTCAATACTTTTCATAAAATCATTTTCGGATACTTCCGGAAACACTTCATATACAGGCGGCCCTTCAACCACAATATGATTTTGATGAAGGTTAAAGATATGACTGCTTAAATCCTCATCCTTCAATAATTTCGGATTTAAATTCTCCCAGCCGTCAGACATCACAGACTCGTACCAGTATGGTGAATAGTGAAATTCATAAGGTAATGGGTAATCAGCCGTTTCAAGTATTTCTTTATTTAAAATAGAAATTTCAAGTCCTTTTTCAGTACCCTCACTCTCCAATTCTTTAAACAGCTGTAAAAGGCTGATTTTTTCACTGCTGTTCAAACCACCGCTCATCATCACGAGAACATCCACATCCGAGCGGTCCCACTTAAAGGTACCTTCTGCAACAGAGCCGTGAATATAAACACCAATATACCTGTCTTTTAAAACCTGTTTCACTGCATCATTAATCCGCTCAATATAACTATTCAGTCTATCCATTCAACCTCTCCTCACACTCCGCACAAATCCGCCCTGTGTCTGTACCGTATACCCTGATTTCCTTCTCTCTGAGACATTCTGTACATGTTGTGAATTCCACTTGAGGCAGCACACCGGATTCTGCCAGTGGTCTCCAGTCAGAGTTGTATAATTCCTTTGTCATCCCGTAATCAATGAAGACCACCTTATTATCCTGATTTAACCCATAATTATCGCTCTCTTTAATATCAAAAATATCAAATGTCTCATCCAATATTTGTACTGCTTCATCATAATGTTCAGGCAGCAGATCCCTGTGTGTTCTGTTGTTCAACTCATAGGACTGTCCTTCAATCAATTCCAGGTTCGGATAATATTTTTGTATACTCATCGTCTCATCAGTGTAGTATACTTCCGCAAAATACTCATGCCACCCTCTCCCCTTCATATACTGATAGATATCCCTCTCATTTTCAGACTGCCTTCGGCCAAGTGGATGAAGATGGATTTTCACCGCCATATCATCAACTTTATATGCTTTTCTTGTCGATCCTCTGCCGATAAAGTTTTCTTTGGTGCAGTGTTTTAAATAATATTCTGTATCCATATTTTCATTCCTTATTTATTATATTTATCTGAATATTATATACTTCAATAAAATAACTTATGATACAATTATAACCAACATTACACTCTCAGGGGGATTCCATTATGAAAATCCGGACAGCAGTGCTGAACGATGCATCAGGAATCGGCCGGGTACATGTCGACAGCTGGAGAACTACATATCAAACAATCGTACCCGATGATATTTTAAACAACTTAAAATATGAAGATAAAACGAGACAATGGCAGAACAATATCGAAGATTCCGGTCAATTTATCATTGTTGCGGAAGCAGACGGGGAAATTGTCGGATATGCCGCAGCTGAAGCACGCCTTATAAATAAAAATACATACTCCCATCATCTTACTTCAATATATACGTTAAAAGAGTATCAGGGAAAAGGTCTCGGCAGGCAGCTGCTTCATGAAATATTCCGGCATTTTAAAAAGAACGGTGCCGCCTCAGTGTATGTTGAAGTATTAAAAGATAATAAAACAAAATACTTTTATGAAAAATACGGTGCCGTCCATGTTCGTGATTTTGATTTGAACCTCGGCAGTAAAACACTCAAAGAATCATTGTACGTGTTTAATTCTGTCAGCGGCACACTGGATTTACTAACACATTAAATGGAGGAATACATATGAAAGCATTACTCGTTATTGATGTTCAAAAAGGATTTACAAAAGGATATGAATCACTGGTCAATGAAACCGCAAAACTCGCAGAGCACTTCAGCAGCGAACACGGAAAAGTAATTGCCTTTCAGCATATTGATTCCACTGAATCGAGCCCCATTGAAGCCGGTACTGAGGGGTCTGAAATACACGAATCTATTACTGCGTCTGCAGATGTGATTATTAAAAAGAAATATCCAATTTCTTTTAAAGAAACAGAATTACAGGCGTATCTTGATGAACATAATATTTCAAAACTCTATATTACAGGCTTTAATATGGAATTCTGTATCCTCTTCACATCCATTGCTGCTGCAGACAGAGGATACGATGTGACTGTCATCGAAGATTTATGCGGTTCGGTAAATACCGATGATACATATGAAATGCCGGGTCTCGATATTACTGACTTCCTTGGCACTGTGATTGACTGGTCAGGTGTCATTAAAAATGAATATCTGGAAGAGACCGGATTTAATTTATGATTGAACGTCTGATTAAAGAACATTTTGACTTACATTGTACTGAAGTTGAAGCTTTAAATACCGGAACCACCTCGAATGTTTATAAAATAACTGCGTCTAAAAAGGAATTCGTTCTTAAATCTAATATATCAAAGTCTCTTGCTGAAGCTGAGTTTATATGTCTCAAAATATTATCACAAGAAGGGTTGGCACCTGAACCGTTAAAAACGGCTGCCGGAGAAATGATTATCCAAATTGAAAATGATTTTTACTTCTTAATGAATTATCTTGAGTCGATTCCATCAATTAAAAATGACATTGATTTTGAACTTCTCGGCAGCACTGTACGGCAAATGCATCAAATTTTAAAGCAATTGGATATCCCCCGCCGGGACGACCGGTTTAATGAACAGGAAATGGCCGGTCAGATAGAAAATAATGCACTCAGACAGGAAATAAATGAATATTTAAGCCGGAATACTTATTTTAAAGAAAGCAGTCGTTCTCTGATACATGGAGATCTCGGCAGCTGGAACATTCTTTATTCACCCCACGGTATAAAGTTCATTGATTTTGCGGATGTCCGTCCGGGCAGTCCTTATTTTGACTTAGCTGCAATCATCGAATCTTTCAATCTTAATCATGCTGAGACAGAATCATTGATGAAGGGGTATGACAGAAATGCTTCTTATCAACTGATGCTTAACACTGCCCATAAGAAATGGCGGATACGCGGCATTCTATTTATGGCTTCGAATCAACTTCTAAGTAATGAACAGCTCCTGAAAATGGTAAAATCATTATAGAGGTTTAAACGAAAAGGGGACGATACAATGGATGTTCAATTCTTCGACGGGGATGCCCGTTTTAAATATAGATGCGCCGCTGTCATTATTGAAAATGATCATATCCTTTTACATAAAGTGTATGATTACTGGACACCGCCCGGCGGTAAAATTTCCGTGATGGAAAACAGTTTTGAAGCAGTTCAGAGAGAAATCTATGAAGAAAGCGGAGAAGAAATCGATGTCATCAGGCACTTATTTACATCTGAAACATTTTACAGCCGCCATGATTTCCCGCACCACGAAGTGGCTGTCTACTATTTAGCCGGATCAAAAGCGCTTTGGAATAAAGGAAAAACCATCATCGGTGATGAGGGCGGACGCCCTATTGAATACCGCTGGTTCCATATTAATAATCTTCCTTCAATGGATATCCAGCCTTCATTTATATCTGAATATATTCACCGTTTGGAAGAAGCGCCGGCACATATTATTGTTGATGAAATTAAAAAGGAGGTCCGCCATGATTAAATATCCGTTGTTAAAAGAAAATGCAGTGATTGGTGTGACCGCCCCGTCTTCAGGCGTTCCTGAAGCACTGCACCCAATTTTAAAAGAAGCTGTAGACACTCTGTCAAAAGAAGAATTCAGCCTAAATGTACTTGATACACCCTGGATTCAGAGTAAAGCTAAGTCCGCACCTGCCGCTGTCCGTGCAGAAGAACTTCAACAACTGATCACGGATGAACAGACAGACATCATCATTCCTCCTTGGGGCGGTGAACTGCTGATTGAAATTCTTGAGCACTTAGATTTTAATTCCTTTAAGAAAAAATGGATTTTAGGATATTCTGATACCAGCCTGCTGCTGCTCGCCATGACTTTAACGACAGGAACTGCCACCGCACACGGCACCAATTTGGTAGATCTTCGCGGCAAGGATACAGATGCGACGACTGCAGGATGGAAAAAAGTACTGTCGACACAATATGGAGATTCTGTCACCCAGTACTCATCTGAAAAATACCAAAAAGAATGGCAGCATGAAAATCCTACACCGCATATTTTTCATTTAACAGAAGATACTAAATGGAAAACAACAGGTAACAAAGATGTGAAAGTCACCGGCCGCCTCCTCGGTGGATGCATCGATACTATTCATCACCTCGCCGGCACACCGTTCGGTGACGTAAAACATTTCAGTGAAACATTTATCGATAATGAACCTATCCTCTGGTACTTTGAAAACTGTGATATGAGTGCTAAAGGACTCCGCCGTTCCATCGTTCAAATGAAACTTTCCGGCTGGTTTGATAATACTTCCGGTATCATGTTCGGCAGAAGTGAGTCCGGAAAAGTGACGGAAGATTATACAGAATATGATGTCTATCAGGATATTGCGGACGAGTTGAATATTCCTGTTATTTATGACATTGACTGCGGTCATGTCCCGCCGCAGGTCACCCTGATTAACGGTGCTTCTGCGACCGTTGAAACAACCGCAGGTAGAGGGAAAATCACCCAGACGTTCAATTAAAAAGGCTGTTCCCGCGTGGGAACAGCTCTTTTTTTAATCATTTAGTTTTTTAGTTCATTTCCGAGGTATTTGGCAAGCTCGAGCATACCGTACTGCCCTGCCTTATCTTCAGCTTCTGAATTATAGTTCGTATTTGTATTCACATCATACGTAAATACGTTCCCTTCTTCATTACTGATGAATTCAATCCCTGCCACATCAATCTTGTTGGTCTTTAAAAATGCTTCATATTTTTTAATCTGTTCCGAATCTATTCCCTCTTTAACGACTTCAAACATTGCAGGAGACTCACTTTCACCAGTCGGACAATTGGCATCATCAATTCTACATGCCTCTGCCGGACATAATTCAAAACCGTCGGAAGTATCCACACGGACTGCATACAAAAATTTACCGCCGATAAATTCCGCACGGGTAATAAAGGGCTCCGGTGCCTGAATATATTCCTGGATTAATGTTATACCGTCAACAGGTGCTTCAAACTCATCACTCTCTACATACTGATTAAGTGCTTCAACAGAGTTAAACAATTGAACGCCGAGGCCTTTACCCGCCCTGTTGTGCTTTGTGATAAATGAAGATTTTCCAATCTTCCGTGCCGCTTCAACAATATGCTGCTGACCTGATGCAGCGATTGTTTTTGGTGTATGAATACCACCATGCTCAAGTGCTGTATACTGCTTCACTTTACTAATTTCCAGCTGCAGTGCATTGGATCCGTTAATCACCTTCCTGCCGTGGCTCTCAAGCCAGTCAATCACAGCTCCAGCAAGTTCCGGTGCATAGCGGTGCCCCCTTGTATGGGACGATGCACTCATTCGGTTGTAAAAAATCCCTTCCGGCGGTACTGATGTCAAGTCGACTGTTCCTTTATCCAAATGCCACAGCTCGTACGGCAGCCCGAGTTCTTCAAAACGTTTCGTCAGATGACGTGTCCATTCATCATTCTCATGTAAAACATATATTTTCGACAATAAAAACACTCCTCAAGTCAGTGATAATACATCCTTTTTAAACATAGTTATTTAGTATGTTTTATATTATCATCTGTTTTTACTCAATGCAACAGAGCTCTCCGAAAATATAAAAACCGGGCGAATGTAAAAATCACAAACGTCCGGTTTTACAGCTGTCGTTTTAAACTATTCTTCCATCTTTTGATATACTTGTTGATTGGATGAATTCTTTTCAAGTGCCTGTACTGATTTTTTATCTTTCACTTTTTCCAAAAACAAACGTCCCAGTACCACGCGCTGTTCTATAGCAAGTCTGTTCCACTTATACCCTTTAAACAAATCCTTCAGCAAAAACGTTTCCCCTTCATGCAGACTTTTCGTTTCCTTCCATGCTTTCTTCAAAAGCTTTTTCTCATTCTTGGCCATTCACTTCACCCATCCCTTCAAATCAAACTGATTGTTTGAAACCATTATCCGGTATATTCAGAAACATGTAAAGTAACTAAAAAAGTGAATGACTCCCCCAGTCATTCACTCTCAATCAAATATTATCTTTGAACACCGTCAAAATGAGTTTCAAGTCCGTCTATAAACAACTTCACTTCATGGACATCATTCGGCATATTAATACGGAAAACTCTCAGTTCATCTTCTTCTGTTTCAGTGTTTTCATCGACCTCAACACCAATGACACCTTCTTCAACTTCTGTCAGTTCGACATTCGACCCTTCACTGACCCTTGCCACCAGAAGAGGTGTTCGTTCACTGAATTCATATAAATAAACGCCTCTATGCGTCACGTTCTCTTCAATGTTCTGCTGCACATCCTCAGATAATGCACCGACTTCTTCCTCATTCAGCGACGCTTCATTTGAACATGCTGCAAGCGTAACAGACAATATGATGAGTAACATCAACTTCTTCATTTCAGTGCCTCCGTTTATAATAACAATCGTGATGTTATGTATACAGATTTATCACGTAAACAACCGTACTCGATATTGATATAAAAAGCAAACTATTGATTCCGGATGATTTATTTTTCTATCAAACGTTCCAGGTTTCTATAGCACATTTCAGTTCCCTCTATGACTCCTGCCGCAATTTCTTCTTCAAGGCTTTCTTCATCCTTAAATTCAATAGTCATCACAGCTTCAGTCACACCATCTATTTCTTCAAACGCCACTGTCGTCTGATTTACATAGTCATCTGCGTCAAACTTAAAAGTATCATCTGTGTAATAATCTTTATAGCTGAATGAATCCGGTGCATTGACAGCTGTAAATTCCATGGCACAATACATTATTTCATCAGTATCTTCTTCATCTTCCATTGAGTACTCCCAGCTGCCGCCGGTTTTAAAATTCATACTGTGGGTGACTGTAAGAAAACCTTCAGGTGCCCACCATTTTGACAGCAGCGTCTCATCAGTGAATGCCTTGAAAAGTTCTCTTTTTCCTGTATTAAATTTTTTTCTTAAACGCAGTAAATTTCCTTTTTGTTCAGCGGTTAATTCATCCATTATATTCCTCCTTTATGGCCAGAGCAGTACCTTTTCCCATATTGATTCATGCAGAGAGTATTTGATACGGACATGTTTATAATCCATCCGTGCCTGAAAAAATTCTATTTCAAACGGCTCTACTCTGTAAACAATCCAGTTATCATTAATGGCGTTGGGATTTTTCAAAAGAAACTGTTCCTTTTCATGAAGTTTCTCATCAATTTCCTGAAGTGTATTGGCAGGCTGGCTCTGCTTATGTGTGAGCGCAAATGCCCGCTTGGTCTGACCGCAGTTTAAGAAATCCCCGATATTTGTTTCCCTGTCCATCGCAACTGCAGTGCCGCGGACACGGATTTGTTTCCCGAGCTCTTTCCAATAGAAGTTCAGTGCAACTTTCGGGTTATTATCAAGTTGTCTGCCTTTGACACTTTCACTGCCTGATGCAAAATAAAACCCGCGCTCGTCGATCTTTTTTAAGATTAACACCCTCGAATCGGGAAAGCCGTCTGCATCAACCGTACATAAAGTCATACTGTGCGGTTCTTCAACACCATAATCGTAGGCATACTGATACCATGTTGTAAATAAATCAAACGGGCTGTCCGGCGCATCCTCCAGCCTGAAATTTTTTAAATCCCCTGTAATTGAACGGCTTTTCTTAATAAATTGATTGATATCCATATATAACCATCCCCTCAGTATGATTAATGTGAATCGTTGAATCTAATTAATTAGTTTATACATATAATATTCATTCTCCAGTTGATTATTAATCAATAAAGAATTCACCTTTTCTCCCTCTATCTCAAACCCTTTTTTCTGATATAACTTTACTGCATTTTCGTTTTTCTTAATTACTGTCAATTCGAGCCTGAGCACCCCTGAATCTTCAGCCCAGTCCGACAAATAATCAATGAGTGACCCGCCGATTCCATTCGCTCTGAATCTGCTGTGAACTCCAAGTGCAATGTATACCGAATGTCTGTTTCTCAGCTCCCTGCCTCTTACTGCTGTAATCTGTCCGACAATCTGCTGATCCATTTCCGCCACCCAGACGTTTGTAAATTCAAGCCTGTTTATTTTTTTCAAACGCTCGCATTCACTTTCAACTGTGCGCTTTTTTTCACCCGGTTCATGGAGCATGAAGCCCGACTGTTCCAAATCTTCCTGCAGATTCACAAACTGTTCTGCATCATCTTCCTTCACCTGTCTGATTTTCAAATGTTTGTTCATCAACGTATCATCCTCTTACTACTAAGTATACAATATTTTGAAAATTAATTAATACTTCCCGCGGAATAATTTCATTATTTATCGTGTATAATGTTATGTTCTCTAAGTACTGTTTCAAGACGTTTCAATTTTTCAATCGATTCTTCCGACGACCGTTTTCCAATTTCAATCACAACCGCATCAATCAACGATATAATCGGTACAATTGAAAACTGTTCTGTGCTGACCGGCAGCCTGAGAACCGCAGAAGCAAGCGGTGTTACAGGGCAGGAAATATAATCTGTAACAAGAATAATTTTATTCCCCTGCCCATGAGCAATCTTTGCAGCGTCTACTACCAGCTGTGTATACGGCTCAAAAGCAAAGACAATTAATATATCACCTTTTTTAAACTGAAGTACTTTATCATATAATAAATCGATATCCTGACTTAACTGACGGATATTTGAAAAAAACTCCCCCAGCAGCTGCTCTAAATAAACAGCTGTTGCCCGGTACGGACGTGTACCGATAATATTAATAAAATCTGATTCTAATATCATATCCACCGCAAGAGTAAACTGCTCCGACAGCTCCTGATCCAGTGTATTGTTCAGCAGTTCAATATTCTCCTCTAAAACATCCGCTAATGTATTCGATTCTTCAGAAGTATCTCCTGAATGAATCAGGGAATTTTTTAATGTCCATTTTGAAGGCACTGACTCGGTGTATATATCTTTTCTAAAATCATTAAATGTATCATATCCCAGTGCATCAAGCACCCGCATAACAGTAGACACACCCACTCCTGCCTGATCTGACAGCTCTTTAACCGTTACAAGTCCAAGGGACTGGTAATGCTTCAGAATATAATCACACAAGTACCTCTGCTTTTTAGGAAGTGTATCTTTAGTCCCTATTATTCTATTGATTAAATTGGAATTTTCATCTTTGGACATCTCTATCACACTCATTATTGTTTTCTATTAATCTATCATAGATTGAGAAATACTAAAACACTGCACCTCCATGAGATGCAGTGTCTATAGTGTTATTTTCTTTCTAACAATTGTTCAATCTCGTCTGATGCTTTAAATCCTGTCTGTACAGCCGTTTCCGTATAAAGCGTCCCGAGGTAGTCTCCCGCTAAAAAGATACGTCCTTTATTCTCTGTTAAACACGCCTGAATACCGGCACGGCCGGGATATACATATGCTGAGCCGAGCGGAAACTTCTCCACCTTCGCCTCAATTACTTTTTCTTCGAATCCGGGGAGTATTTCATTCAAGTCTTTTAAATACATCTCAAGTATTTCTTCATCTGTTTTATCAAGTAAATGCCTGCCTCTTGCTGCCGGAGAAAAAGTCATGAACGTACTTCCCTGTTTTCTTTCACTACTCTTTGAATGCACAATATTTGAACTGTGAATAAATATATCAAAAGAACGTTTCGGCGTTGCAAAAGCATATACGTCATCCCATACCTGTTCATCTGTTTCATCAGTTAAAAAAGCAGCGCTCACATGCGGACCATACTTAATCTCTCCAAGAGCCTGAGAAAGATCTTTCTCAAAATTTTCTACAATTAATTTTGTAATCGGCGCAGGGGTCGCCATAATAACGTATTCAGCCTCTATTGTTCTTCTTTCACCATCCTTAATATAAGTGACCGAGACATAGTTATCATATTGAACAACACGTTCCACCTTCGCCGATAGTTTCAACCGCTCACCTAATGCCCCAGATATTTTTTCAGTCAGTACGGAAGGGCCGCCGATAATATTCCTGGATAATCCTTCTTTTTTGTTCCATATCATATGAAAATAACCAATTCCGGCACCTGCGGAAATTTCTTCAGGATTCCCTGTAGAACGGCTTACAGTCGGTCTGAATATGGCATCAGCATCCTCCGGGAGGTCTCCCGTAAATTCTGAGAATGTTTTATCATTCATAAATTCAAGTATTCTCTGCTGATACTCAAAATATGTTTCACCTTTCCGATGTTCAGCCGCTTTACCGTACTTCATTACTGCAAGCCTGACTTTCGCACCTGCAAAAAGTAAGGAAATTCTTGATTTCCATGACATCGGTACTCTGAAAGGATAAAATTCGACCCTGCCGTTCAACAGTAATTTGCCATTCAGGGACATTGCTGATAAAGTCCCCGGCACTGGTTCAGCGCTGACACCGACAGATTTAAAAAGATTATCCGTTGCGGATCCTTCACCGGCATATACATGCCCTCCCCAGTTCAACCAGTAATCGCCCCGCTTTTCCGAGTGTATTCTGCCGCCGGTACGGTCAGCATACTCAATTACTTCTATATCATATTCCTGAAGCTTCCATGCTGCTGAAAGGCCGGCAAGTCCTGCACCAACAACCACAACATCCCTCATACGAATCCCTCTTTTACTTATATATTAATTGTTCAGTTCGGAAAGAATTTTTGATATATTTTCGTTAAAATGATTTGATGCTGATACCAGTGGTCTTCGGCTCGGCCCGCCCGGCAGTCCGATTGCTTCAAGTCCTGCCTTAACAGTACCCGGCACCGGCTCAGCCTCCATTGCGGAATATACCTGGAGCAGCTTTTGATTAATACGGGTTGCATTATTTAAATCATTATCTTTCACACTTTGATATAATTCCGAAAGTTCTTTAGGAACTAAATTATGCACTACACCGATTGCACCGTGACCACCCATGGCAAACGTGGCAAGTATTAAATGCTCAAAACCTGTCAATACCGAAAAGTTCTCATCGTCCTTTGTCAATCCAATCAATTCTGAAGTGTGCTGACCGTCGGCTGTGTTTTTAATACCAACTACACCCTCAATTTCACTAATTTTCTTCAATAATTCCGGTGGCATGGTCACACCGGTCGCATCCGGATAATGATAGATAACAATGCCGATTTCAACACTCTCTGCAACCTGTCTGTAATGCTCAATAATCCCCTCATCACTTGTCGGCATATAATACGGATTAATGACAAGTGCAAATGATGCTCCTGCTTTTTCAGCGAACTGTGTAAGCTCAATCGTATCTTCAGTTCTGTGGCAGCCGGTCCCTGCCATTACAGGCACTCTGTTTCCAGCTGTTTCACATACATGCTGAATGACAGATTTACGTTCCTCGACACTCATCAGAGAGTATTCGCCGGTGCTTCCACCGACAAGGACACCGTCCATTCCATTATCTACTGCGTGATTAACGACTTCTGTAACACCTTCAAAGTTAATTGAATAATCATCATTTAAAGGCGTCGGCAGTGCCGGAATCATTCCATAAGGTTTTAACATTTTAATTCCTCCCAACATTTTTGAAAACGTTTACAAATGATATATTGTCAAAATATCACTAAAAAGGAATGAAGTAAATCATTTTATTATAAAAGGATTAATAAATATCAAAAAGACAGAGGTGTTTATGAGCTTATATATTCCTTATCGCTAATAAGGGTTTACTTACTTCCAATTGAGTGCTACTCTATATAACGTGCCAAGGGTAATTTTTTCCTAAAGGTTATTAAAAAATAAAATACTGGGAGATGATATTATCTTTAATAAAACAAATCGTACTGCGATTATTCTTGCCTTTGGTTATATCAGTTTTATTATGGGGGCCGGCTTTGCTACCGGTCAGGAACTGCTTCAGTTCTTTGCAAACTATGGTATCTGGAGTTATTTTGCCGCACTGGTTGCCGGACTGATTATTACGTTCATTACTAGACAGACAGCTAAATTAGGGTATGTTCTTCAAACCGAGTCCTATGAAGTGGCTCTGGAAAATATATTCGGTAAATTCATGGCAAAAATCTTTGACTATATACTTATCTTCTTTCTTTATGGTTTATCTGTAATCATGATTGCAGGTACAGGTTCCGGGTTATATGACGGATTTGGTGTCCCGACATGGCTTGGTACACTCATTACTGTTATCGTTCTGTTTTTCGTCATGCAGCTTGACTTTACAAACATTGTAAAAGTTCTTGGAATTATCACTCCATTTTTAATTATCGCGGTATTAATTATTGCAGGATATAATGTAATCAGTCCTACAATTCCCTTGAGCGAAGTCGATCAGTACACTGATATCTCAAGAACACCATCAGGTGTATGGATCTGGGACGCCATAACATACGCAGGGTTGGTCGTCGCCAACAGCTTCAGCTTTATGGTAATTATCGGCGGTCAAAGCAGAAATCATTTTATTTCTCAGCGTACAGCTTTAATCGGCGGATTGATTTTCACCGGGCTTGTTGTACTAATGACTGCTGGACTTGTTGCCAATCTTGAAGTTGCCAATGCTGCAGAACTGCCTACACTGCTTCTAGCAGACCAAATCCATCCGGGAGTAAGAATATTAATGGCTGTTGTTATGGTCGGTGTTATATTCAACAGCGTTATCGGGGTTTTATTCCCTTTTCTAAAACGATTTACAGCTGAATACTCACCAAAATATAAAATATTACTTCTTATTTCTCTGGTTGTTGCGTATCTTGTAAGTTTCATCGGCTTTGTTGACTTAGTAAACTTCTTCTATCCAATCTTTGGGTATATCGGAATGTTTATCACTATTGCATTATTTATAAGATGGATCTACAACAAGACAACAAATAAAAAATTACTGTAACAACAAAACCCATCCGGCCGGATGGGTTTATTATATTTAAATGAACAATCTCTGTTAATCTATCTTTCTTATAATTCTGGCAGGATTTCCGCCTACAATCACATTATCAGGAACATCTTTAACAACCACTGCCCCTGATGCCACTACAACATTATCTCCAATCGTTACACCCGGATTAATCACCGCACTGCCGCCAATCCAGACATTGTCTCCAATCGTTACTTTTTTGGCAAACTCTACCCCGCTGACACGTTCTTCTGGATCAATCGGGTGGGCCGCAGTATATATCTGGACTCCTGGTGCCAGCATACAGTTATCGCCAATATGAACCTCTGATACATCTAAAATTGTACAGTCAAAATTAGCATAAAAATTCTCCCCTACATGCGTATTATATCCATAATCAAACCGGATATTCGGCTCCATGGAAAGATTCTGCCCTGTCGTACCAAGCAGCGACTTCAACATCAATATTCTTCTTTCCTTTTCATCTTCAGTCGTCTGATTATACATTCTGGTCATTTTCCGCGCATTTCTTCTATCGTTGACCAGCTCAGTATCACCCGGATCATATATTTCCCCGTTAATCATTTTCTCTTTCTCGGACATCTTTATCCCTCCGAATCATATTTATATTGTAAATATACTTGTATATACAGGTTTTTGCAATGAATTATATTCACTGCAGCAACATATAGATCCTAAAATTATTCACCTTTCAAAAAGAGTGAATAATCTGATATTTATTTGACTCTGATTTTCTACTTTAGTATATTCAATATATACTCATTACTGTATAAGGAGGTAAAATATGACATCAGATATTTTGAAAGACAGCAATAGTCGTTCTGAAAAACCTTCAGGCACACCCTGGAAATTCATTATCCCATCGATAATTGGTGTAATTCTTTTTCTAATCCCAGTACCTGTTGGAGATGAATGGCTTGTCGGCATTGGAATTATATCGGAATTTGTACAAGAGTCACTTTCACCGATTCTGGTTGAAATGATTTTAATTGTACTCGTATTATCTGCACTATTGTCTACCCTGGCAACACTTACCAAACCTCAATGGCTTCTGAATAAAAGTAAGCTGAAAGAATTATTTATTGTGCATCCATTCTGGCTTTCTATTAGAGTCATTGGCGGTGTTTTTGCTGTAATGGTTTATTTCCAAGTTGGTCCCGGCTGGATTACGAGTGATGCAACCGGGGGTGAAGTACTGACAGGGTTACTGCCTATACTTGCGATTTGGACACTCGTTATGGGGATGCTGCTGCCATTACTTATTGAATTCGGCCTTATGGAATGGCTTGGAACAATGGCTAAAAAAGTAATGCGTCCTTTATTTAAACTTCCCGGGCGTTCTGCGGTTGACGGTCTTGCTTCCTGGATGGGAAATAATATGGTCAGCATTTTAATCACTATTAACCAATATGAGAACGGTTACTATTCAAAGAGGGAATCGGCAGTAATTGTTACTAACTTTACAATTACATCTGTTGCATTTGCACTCATTATTGCAACAATACTGGATCTCGGACATCTATTCCTTCCATTTTATACTACAGTTTTAGTGGGCGTATTTATCGCAGGAGTCATCTGCCCCAGGATTCCTCCACTATCAAGGATTTCAAATGATTATTATGAAGAAGCCGAGAGGAAAATAGAAGAAGATGTTCCTGAGGGACATAATACATTAGGATGGGCATATACAAAAGCGGTTAAAAAATCAGAATCAGCTGCTTCCCCTAAAGAATTAATCGGGAAAAGCTTCTACAGTGCAGCAGATATATGGCTCGGTATGCTGCCGGTAATTATGGGGATTGGAACCATTGCCTTGATAATCGCAGAATTCACCATTTTCTTTGATATTATCTCCTATCCTCTGATTCCTGTTTTGGAATGGATGAGAATACCTGAAGCTGCTCAAGCTGCACCTGCGTTACTGGTCGGTTTTGCTGATATGTTTTTGCCTGCTCTTCTTGCCAGTGGTATTGAAAGTGAACTTACCCGGTTTGTAGTCGGAGCAGTGTCATTAACTCAACTGATTTATCTTTCTGAAATTGGTGTAATGCTCATCCGTTCAAAGATACCAGTGAATTTCTGGCACCTGTTAATGATTTTCCTTATTCGAACCATTATCACCTTACCAATAGTAGCGGCAATTGCCCACTTTATCATATTCTAGAATCTTACTTATTTGAAAGGAGACATTATTATGTCCGCAGAATGGAATCAACTAATTAACAGAATACCGGAGCTTCTGGCTCCGAGTATGGCAAAAGATCATCCAAACCTTCCAGTCGTTAAAGAAGAAGGACTTTATTACTATGGAATCGATGGTAAAAAGTATCTTGATTATACCTCAGGGATTGCTGTTACGAATGTCGGACACCGGCATCCTAAAGTAGTACAGGCAATTAAAGATGGTGCAGATCAGCTGACTCACGGTCCAATCGGTGTGATTCAGTATGAATCTATACTAAAGTATGCTGATGAACTTGGAAAAGTGATGCCTGGAAATTTGGATTGTTTCTTTTTCGGTAACAGCGGGACTGAAGCTGTTGAAGGTGCTTTGAAACTTGCAAGACATGTGAAGCAGAGACCGTATGTAATTTCTTTTACCGGCTGCTTTCACGGCCGTACTGTCGGATCAATGAGTATCAGCACTTCAAAAAGTAAGTATAGAAAATGGCAGCCGGTCAATTCAAGTTATCAAGTCAGATATTTTGACCCAAAAGATACTCCGGAAGAGGCTGTTGGAAAACTCAATCATGATTTCAATGAATTATTCAGGCATCAAGTGAGTTCAGATGAGGTGGCTGCCGTCATTTTAGAACCTGTACTCGGTGAAGGGGGCTATATTGTCCCACCAAAAGAATGGATTCATGAAATTCGTAAAATATGTAATGAAAATGATCTGCTGCTGATATTTGATGAAGTGCAAACCGGCTTCGGACGCACAGGAGAATGGTTTGCCGCCGATGTATTTGATGTTGTTCCTGATATTATGGCAATTGCGAAAGCTATGGCTTCCGGACAGCCAATCAGTGCAACAGTCGCACATCATGAATTAATGCAGAAATGGCCGCTTGGAAGCCATGCCACAACGTATGGCGGCAACCCTATTGCATGCTGTGCCGGACTTGCAACAATTGAAGTAATCAAAGAAGAAAAATTATTAGAAAATACCCGTGAGATTGGGAGCTACGCCAGGGAAAAACTATCAGTACTTCAAGAAGAATTTCCAGTGCTCGGAGATATCCGTGCACTCGGACTAATGATTGGTATCGAAATTGTTAATCCTGATACTGGTGAAGCAGACGGAACACTTGCTTCAAAAATTTTGGATTACGCACTGGAAGAAGGTGTACTGTTTTACTTTTGCGGTAATGAAGGAGAAGTAATCCGTATGATACCTCCATTAACTGTGTCTAAATCACAGATTGATGACGGTATCGAAATGTTGAAACGTGCATTGATTCGTTTAAAAAATGAAGGATTTTTACAATAAAAACTATCAAAAAATAAGCACCTGTCCTAAAAGGACCGGCGCTTATTTTCTATGAATCAAAGGCTTCAAGGATATGGCCGATACCGGCAATCATAAAGAAGATTCCAATGATAAATGCAATACTTACAACACCGCTTAATGGATTAAACAGTAATACAATACCGATAAGCAGTCCAATAACTCCAAGAATTACTGTAAACCAGAAACGGTTTCTGTTAAATTCTTTGATATAACTGGAAGTAATCAGCATAAATACGGAATCTAAAATAATCCAAAAAGCAAATAGCACAGCTACAGCTATCATACCGAACTGGACATTAAACAACATAAAGATACCAATTAGGATATCAAGTACCCCGGTAATAATCAGCATTGTGCTGCCCTGCCCCGTATACGGCTTCAATCTGCGTCTTACTGTCAGCTCAAATATTCCTTTAAGTATCGCTACGATACCAAATATAATCACGACTGCCATTACACTTGAACCCGGATTACTGAATGACAACAGTGCAACAATAATAAAAATCACACCGAGTATTAATGAGCCCCAGTCAAATCTTTTTCCTTCACCTGGCATTTCAATCATCTCTTTCTGTAGTTATAAACAAACCCCTATTCCCATTTATTTATAATATGAAACATATTAATACACCCCATAAAAATTCTTATAGTCATATAAAACTCCACCCTCTTAGAGAATGGAGTTTTATATGAAGAATAATCAGTTTTTCTTTTCAATATCCTTTAAATAATATTTTCCTTTTGTATTAAAGAACTCCTTAAATAGTTCAATAATTTTCGGTGACATAATCAGTACAGCTATAATATTAGGAAGAATAACAAAGAACAGCATTAAATCAAGAAGTGACCATAAGAACGTTGCACCGCCGACTGCTCCGATTACAATCGATACTACATACACCACTTTCATCACTTTTCCTGCCCACAATCCGAAAAGAAATTCTGCCTGTCTTGCACCGTAAAATACTACAACTGTAATCGTCGAAAATACAAACAGGAAAAGTGCAATTGTAACAATATAGCTTCCTATATCACCAAATGACTGTGTGAATGCCCTCGCTGTAAGTGCTTCTCTTGAGCTGTCAAGATGTGCATCATCATGCTGCCATACACCTGTCATCAACACAACTAAAGCCGTAATCGTACAAATAACCAACGTATCCACAATAATTTGAATGACTGCCCATAACCCCTGTCTGATTGGGTGATCTGTTTTCGCTGCTGCATGGGCAATTGGTGATGTACCAAGCCCCGCTTCATTACTGTATATTCCTCTCGCAAATCCCCAGCGGATTGTCTCTGCAAGTACTGCCCCCGCACCGCCGCCTAAAGCAGCACTCGGATTAAACGCCTCAGTAAAGATTAATGCAAATGTTTCGGGAATTAAATCTACATGCATAAATATAATAATTGAACCCGCAATAATATAAAATAAAGCCATGAACGGCACCAGACATGATGTAACAGTACCTATTCGTTTAACACCGCCGAATACAACAACTGCCGTTGCAGCTGCGATAAACAGACCTGTCCAAAGCGGATTGATTTCAAATGAATCACTTACCGTACTTGCGACAGAATTACTCTGCACCATAATACTTGGAATGAGCTCAAGCATTAATACGGCTGCATACCACACTGCGAGAAATGTACCTAAAGTCTTCCATTTGATTCCCTTTTTCATATAATACATCGGTCCCCCGACATATTCTCCTGCTTCATTTTTTTCACGATAATGGACACCAAGTGTTGTTTCTCCAAATTTAAGTGCCATACACAACAGAGCGATAATCCACATCCAAAACACCGCTCCGGGACCACCAAGCATAATTGCTACAGGTACACCAACGATATTAGCAGCACCGATTGTCGAAGATAGTGCCATTGTCAGTGTCTGAAAGGGTGTAACTGTTCCATCACCTTTTGTTTTCTTTCCAACTCTCCCTAAAGTCTGTTGAAATATGTATACGGGATGTCTAAACTGAAATAGTTTCAGTCTCACAGTCAAGTAAATACTCACTACGAACAGCAGGATAATCAGGGGATACCCCCACAAGAAATCTGCAACTGACACAATTGTATCCATATAACCTCTCCTTAAATAAATAATTATGCAAAAATATGAATATAATAGATAATATCATACATAAAAATTATTTAAAAGACTTTTCTGATATCTATTTTCAGCAGTATACAAAAATGCCGGAATATTATTCCGGCATTTTGCTTAGTTAAATACAATTGTTTTATTTCCTTCGGTGATAATCACCTTATGCTCTGTATGATACTCCACTGCCTGCGCAAGTACAGTCGACTCAATATGCCTGCCGATTTTACGCAGATCTTTTACATTATAACGGTGGTTAATTCTGATTACGTCCTGTTCAATAATCGGACCCTCATCCAAATCTTCCGTCACATAATGACTGGTTGCACCTACGAGCTTCACGCCTCTCTCCCAAGCTTTTTTATATGGGTTTGCACCGATAAATGAAGGCAGGAATGAATGGTGTATATTAATAATTTGATTTTTGTAACGTGTTACTAAACGGCTGGTTAAAATCTGCATATATTTCGCAAGAACGATTAAGTCCACTTCATACTTCTCACAGATTTCAATAATTTCTGTTTCCACAATATCTTTATCCCGTCCGCTTGGGACATGATAGAACGGAATACCTAAATTATCTGCAAAGTGTTTATTGGTTTCATGATTGCTGACCACACAAACAATCTCAGCCGGCATCTCACCGCGTTCCACTCTTAGAAGCAGTTCATTAAATGCATGATCTTCCTTTGATACAAACAAAGCAATTTTCATTTTTTCTGCTGAATCATACAGTCTGTATGTAATTCCTCTTTCGTGAAGGCCTGCTTCAAGTGCTTCTTTTACATCCGGAGCCTTATCAAATTCGAATCTGAGGTACAGTTCACCCTCGTCCGAAGAATCTTTTTCGTATTCTGTAAAATGATCAATATGAAGTATATTAGATTGATGATTTGAAATGATTGAAGAGATGTAAGCTGTAACATTCAGCTGGTCCTTGCATTGTGCGAGTAATATATATTTATCCATTGTGTTCTCCTTCTGTTTTCTTTGAAGTATATTATCGAAATATTATACAACAAAATCAAGTGTAACTAAAATCTGAAGCCTTATTTTTCTTAATCAAATGATATCGGTCTTGAAACTTTATTAATCTGACCGCCGTCCACCATTATTGTCTGTCCGCTGATATATTTTGAGTCATCAGAAGCAAGGAAGAGGCATGTTTTCGCTATATCTTCAACTGTACCGAAGCGACCCATTGGATTAAATTCCAATGACTGCTGAAAAGCTTCTTCCGGATTTTCAAGACTTGCGAATGTCTTTTCAAGCATTGGTGTTTCAACCGTTGACGGGCCGACTGCGTTAACACGAATTTGATATTTACCATAGTCCAGCGCCATCTGCCTGGTCAGTGCTGTGAGTCCGCCTTTCGCACTTGCATAGGCTGCAAGCCTTGTGATTGTCGTTTCCGCATGCCAGGATACCATATTAATAATAGAAGATGCCTCCCGCTTCTGCATCTCGGGTATTGCATACTTACTACATAGAAACGGCCCGGTCAGATTCACTCCCATCAATTGATTCCATTCTTCCAATGATGTTTCATGAACCGCCTTTCTGTAATTAACCGCTGCATTATTCACAAGAACATCCAGACGTCCGAAAGTCTCAGCAGTATAATTCATTAACTGTTTCACGCTTTCTTCATTCCCGACATCTGTTTTGAAGAAATAAACTTTATCCCCCTCGGGATTGAGTGTTCTGACTGTGTTCAACCCTTCATCCTGGTCGACATCAGCAATTACAACCACTGCACCTTCTTCTGAAAACAGTTTCGCAATGCCTTTACCTATTCCATTACTGCCGCCGGTCACAACGGCAACTTTATCTTTCAGTCTCAAAATACCAGCTCCAACTTCATTTTTTAATTTATATATCCTTTATAAGTTCAATAATTAGAAATTTCAATTAAATTATTGTCAGGATCTCTGACATATACAGATGAAATTACTCCTTGTGCCCCTGTTCTATCTACAGGTCCCTCTTCAATTGGTATGTTTAAAGTTTTTAAGTGTATAAATACATCCGGTATTTTTGTTTCTGTGATAAAACATAAATCTGCACTTCCAGGCATTGGTTTCAATGCCTTAGGCTCAAACTCTCTCCCTGCCTCATGCAGATTGATTTTCTGTTCACCAAACTGTAATGCTTTCCTATTCTGCTTAAAAGTAATTTCTTTCATTCCTAAAACATTACTATAGAACCTGCATGTCTCTTCAATATTTTTCACTGTTAAAACTAAATGATCCAACCTTGAAATATTCATTTCTTTCGGTCTCCTTAATATCTTTAAAGTAATTTTACTTTAACCGAATGATGCTTTCAAATATATCACTCTTTCTCTTTAGAAAGAAAAATTATAATGCATGATATAATTTAAAGTGATTGGCAGTGATTTCCTGCCACAATAGAACGGGTTCTCATTCGTTGAACATTATATGATATCAATAAGGAAAGGGGTGATGACATGGATGTGAAGCGTTTAAACGACGCACTGGAATATGTTGAGGCACATATTACAGAGAATATTGATTTCGTGAAAATTGAACAGATTTCATGCCTTTCAAGATACAACTTCCAAAAAGTATTCAGTATTTTAGCCGGCATTCCTTTTGGTGAATATGTACGAAACAGACGTCTGTCCCATTCCGTGTATCTGCTTAAGGAGACTGACATGAAAATCATCGATATTGCATATCACATTGGATATGAATCAAGCGATTCTTTCAGTTCAAGTTTCAAAAAACTTTACGGTTATACACCCGGCTATTTCAGAAAGCATCCGGTCATACTGCCGACCTTTCCAAAATTAACAATCTCAGTTGAGATTAGAGGAGGATATCAAATGAACTATCGTGTAGAAACTATGGATTCCTTTCAAATCACCGGTGTAAGCAGAACATATTCCACAATGACAGAAGCTCAAAATGAGATTCCTGCATTCTGGGCAGAAGTCAACCAGTCAGGTAAAAGTGATGAACTGATTAACATTAAAAATAATACGCTTCCTGGAATGCTCGGGCTGTGTTTTCCGGATGAAGACGGCGGCATGGAGTATGTCATCGGGGTCACGGGTGATGACAGTTCTTCATTCAAAACGTTTACAGTCACAGGCGGCAGATATCTGGTATTTGATGCTGTCGGACCTGTACCCTCGGAACTGCAGCGTGTCACTAATGAAATTTTTCAAAACGTGATGCCGTCTTCAGAATATGAACTGCGGGATGCTCCGGAGTTTGAGCTGTACCATCCCGGTGATGTGACAGCAGATGACTACACCGTCGAAATCTGGGTTCCAGTAAAATAAAAAATGTCCCGTTTTGGAATATCCAAAGCGGGACTTCATATTATTCATCGGCTTCTGTATATTTCATCACAGCATCATGCAGTAATGATACTGCTTCTTTTCCTGCACGGTCGTTATAGTATTTCTGGAACCGCTCATCTGCCATGTACATTTGAACAAGCCCCCGGTGTGCTTCAGTTGAATACTCCGGCCACGAATACATCAGCCACTCTTTATGGAGCAGATAAACATTCTCTGCTTCCTGTGATGTTAAATCCCTGGAATTTGATAATACATCCAACTCATCAAATAAACGCGCTTCAATCTCCTGCATTTGGTTAAAATCCGCCTCGCTCAAATTCATGAACTTCCGGTTGGATTCATCTACAGTTGTTTCACCATATTTCTCCCGTATTTCTTCACCGTACATTTCTTCATTCTCTTCCAGTCGTTTCTTTTTAAAACCTTCAAATTTTTCATTTGCCGTCATCTCAATCTCTCCTTTTTGATGTTGAATCGTCTTTTCGACAGTCGCGATCATCTGATTTATTTTCTTCTGCTCTTCCTGCAGCGCTTTATAATGATTTTGAAGCGCATGTAACGTATCAAAATCCGGCTTGTCTACTATCTTTTTAATGTCATCGAGTTTCATCCCGAGTTCCCGGTACAAAAGAATCTGCTGCAGCCTGTCAATTTCACTTTCACCGTAAACACGGTAGCCGGCCTCTGTGTATCCTGCAGGTTTTAATAAATCAACCTGATCATAATACCTGAGTGTCCGTGTACTGACACCAGACAATTCAGCCAGATGCTTAACAGAGTATTTCACCTGTCATTCCTCCTTTCAAATATGACTATACAGATTGACGCAGCGTAAAGGTCAACCACTTTATTTAATATTTTATAATAAAAAAAAACAGACATATCTGCATATGCCTGATTTCTTAAAATATATTTCATTACAATGCTTTAAAGTGTACTGTTTTCCCGACCTGTGAAAATGAATGATTATAAGCTGTTCAGTCAGCCGGCGACAGTTCTTCTTCTGTTACCCATTTATGATACTTTACAGATTCTCCTGTATCAGTCGTTTCAAAATCAACCATATACACTCTTGTATTCTGTGCAGAGTCAATGACTGCCTCTGAACCTTCCATGCCGTCCATATGTCCCGCATTTAAAACAACTTCTGATCCGGGGTCAAGCGGTGTATCACCGGGATTTTCAAGTTCCTCGTGGATTACCCACTTGTGATCTGTGATTTCAGTTCCGTCTTCCGCCGTGTAGGAAACAGTGTAAACCGTTGTATCAAATGCACCTGAAATTTCTGCCTCAGCACCATCCATACCCGGCATATGATCTACGTTGATTACAGCTTTACTGCCTACTTGAAATTCCGGATTATCAGCTTCAGTCAGGCCGTCCGGCACATCTCCTGTACTGGACATTTCTTCTGCAGAGTGTTCCATATCTCCATGATCATCATTACCCCCATGGTCCATTTCGCTGTGTTCTTCATCATGTTCCATACCACCGCTTGAAAAAGGATTCTGTCCGGTCACTAAAGTAAATACGATGAACACTGCTGCGACATACACAACACCCATTATCACCCACTTTTTGATAGACATTTTATTCGCCTCCTTTAAGTTTCAAACGCTGCAGCCTTAATGCATTAAGTACAACAGAAACCGAACTGAACGCCATTGCGGCACCTGCCACCCACGGTGCAAGAAAGCCTGCTGCTGCGATTGGAATTGATGCACTGTTGTAGAAAAAGGTGAAGAATAAGTTCTGTTTAATGTTGCGCATCGTCTTACCGCTGATTAATACACTATCCGCCACACTGTTCAAATCACCGCGCATCAATGTGATATCCGCTGCTTCAATCGCGACATCTGTTCCCGTGCCGATTGCCATACCGATATCCGCCACTGCCAGTGCCGGTGCATCATTCACACCATCCCCGACCATTGCGACTTTCCTGCCTTCTTTTTGAAGTGCTTTAATCTGATCTGCTTTTTCTTCCGGGACCACCTCTGCAATCACACGGTCAATGCCGACTTCTCTGCCGATTGCATTTGCTGTTCTTTTATTATCACCAGTCAGCATAATAACTTCGAGTCCCTGCTCATGCATTCTTTCAATCGCTGCTTTGGATGTTTCTTTTACTGTATCCGCCACAGCCACCAGACCGGCAAGCTGTTGATCGACGCCGATCAGCATCGCGGTTTTACCGTCCGACTCCAATCCGGCCATCGTCTCTTCAATTGATTCTGTTTCAATATCCTGCTGCGCCATCAACTTTCTTGTACCAACATATATCGAAGTACCGTCAACAACTGCTTTAATACCGTATCCGGGTACTGCTTCAAAAGTTTCGGGTTCTTTTATTTCAATCCCGGATGCCTTTGCACCTTTAACAATCGCTTCAGCAAGCGGGTGTTCCGAACTGTTTTCAGCAGAAGCTACAAGTTTCAGCACTTCTTCTTTGGAGAACCCGGATTCCGGGAAAACATCTGTCAGTTCAGGTTCGCCTTTTGTAACTGTACCTGTTTTATCCAGAACAATCGTATCCAAATCACGTGTATGTTCCAGATACTCTCCGCCTTTGAATAAAACACCCAGTTCCGCTGCTCTTCCGGAGCCTGCCATCACTGAAGTCGGTGTCGCAAGGCCGAGTGCACACGGGCAGGCAATCACAAGTACTGTAATCGCGGGAACCAGTGCAGAGCGAAGGTCTCCCGGTGCGACAAAGAAATACCATACAAGACCTGTTAATAATGCAATTCCGACAACAACCGGAACAAATACGCTGGATACACGGTCAGCCACACGCTGAATATCCGCCTTACTGCCCTGTGCTTCTTCAACGACTTTAACAATCTGGGAAAGTGCCGTGTCTTTCCCAACTTTTGTTGCCTTAATCGTCAATAGTCCGTTTTTATTAATTGTTGATCCAATAGCAGTATCCCCTTCTTTTTTATCGACAGGGATACTTTCTCCTGTAATCATCGACTCATCCACTGCGGACTCACCTTTAATAATTTCACCATCCACCGGTATTTTCTCACCCGGTCGAACTAAGACAATATCACCTGTAGTTACTTCTTCAACCGCAATTTCTATTTCTTCACCATCTCTTTTTACACGTGCTGTTTTCGCCTGCATGCCGAGAAGCTTCTGAATGGCCTGACCGGTTCTGCCTTTGGCACGTACTTCAAACAACTTACCGAGCAGGATTAAAGTGATAATGACTGCCGCAGCTTCAAAATACAGTTCCGGCATACCAATCTGTCCGCTGATCTGCCATTCATACCCTAAGAAAATACTGTAGAAAAATGCGACAGAAGTCCCGAGTGCCACAAGAACATCCATATTGGCACTGCCGTTCCTTAATGATTTATATGCAGATTTATAAAACTGTGCACCCACTATAAACTGCACCGGAGCAGCAAGAGCCAGCTGTACCCACGGATTCATAAGCATATCCGGAGAATAAATCCATGATGTAAATTCAAAATGCGTCACCATCGTCCACAATAACGGAAATGTTAAAATCGCAGAAAAAATGAATTTCCCGGTCTGATGACGAATTTCCTCCTCTTTACTGCCTGCAGACGCTTCTTTTGATACAGGCACTTTTAGTTTGTATCCGATTTTGTCCACGGCCTGAATCATTTCATTTACAGTCACTTGATTTTTATCGTACTGCACACTCGCATTCTCGAGTGCGAAATTCACCGTTGCACTGGACACACCATCCATCTTATTCAACTTTTTTTCGATTCTATTCGCACAGGCCGCGCATGTCATGCCTGAAATCTCAAATGTTTCTTTATCATGTGCAACACTGTAACCAAGCTTTTCTACTTTTTCTTCAAATGCTTTAACACTGGTTTCTTCTGCATTGAAAACAACGTTCGCCTTCTCAACAGCATAATTCACATTTGCACTGGACACACCGTCAATTTTATTTAATCCTTTTTCTATTCTGTTGGCGCAGGCTGCACACGTCATTCCCTGAATCTGCAGACTAACCTCTTTTTCTGAACTCATTATTTTCACCTCTCTATACACCCTTGGGGTATGTAATAATCTAAAAGGAAATCGCGCCGTTACGGCACGATTCACTTTATCTATGCAATGTCATATCCTTGATCTTCAATGACATCCTTAATTTCAGTTAATTCAACTTTACTGATATCATAAGCGATATCCACTTTGCCGTCTTCCAGGCTGACCTTTACAGAATCCACGCCGTTTAATTCACCGACATTGTTTTCAATCGCACTGACACAATGACCGCATGACATACCTTCAACATTTAATGTGATATTTTCCATTTGTAATGCCTCCTTAGTAATCTTAAGTCTATATTAACATACCCCCAAAGGGTATTGTCAAGGGATATTATCACTTTAATAAAATAATCGTTTCTGAATACGTCCAACAACTATTACCGACCACTTCCCCATCAACATTAATCTTTATATTTTTCTAAATAAAAAGACGCCCGCACAGCGGACATCTTTATCATAGTTTAATGATGATGGTGTTCTTCAGTTTCGTAGTTATGCCGGCACAAAATTGATGACTCATGAGGATGACTGCCGGTCTCTACCTGAATTGTTACATGCTTAATATTTTCATGTTCAAGTGCGTGTTCAAGTTCACGCAGCAGGCCCTCACTTTCTCCGACTGTCATTTTTTCGTCTACAGTTATGTGACACGATAGTACATTCTGTCCGCTCGTTACACTCCAGACGTGTAAATCATGCAGTGACTCCACTTCAGGAAGCGTCTTAATCTTCTCAATGACTTTTTCCAGATTAACATTCGCGGGTGTGCCTTCCATTAACACATGCAGTGAAGCTTTAGTCACTCTGAAACCGCTGATTAAAATTAACACTGCAACCAGCACACTCGCTACTGTGTCCGCCCATGTAAAATCAAAAAATATCATGAGCAGTGCTGCGATGATGGCACCTACTGAACCAAGCAGATCCCCGATAACATGAAGGAAAGCAGCACGCATATTTAAGTTATTTTCTGTATCACCGCCCCGGTGCATGATGTATGCCACAATAATATTCACAATTAAGCCGATGACCGCAATAATCAGCATGCCGTAGGATGCCACTTCAGGTGGATTGAATATTCTTTCCACCGCTTCGTAAAAGATAAAAATTGCGACTGCCAAAAGTGTTGCGCCGTTAATTACAGCCGCTAAAATTTCAAAACGCTTATATCCGTATGTTTTACCATAATTGGCGGACCGCTCTCCCAGTTTAAATGCGATTAAAGCGATGAAAAGTGACACGGCATCACTCAGCATATGCCCTGCATCTGCGAGCAGTGCCAGACTGTTGGTCAACAATCCTCCGATGACCTCTACAATCATAAATACCGTAATAATAATAAAACTGATTAGAAGTATTCTTTTATTTGCCCCGTGGGTATGTGCCATAATGACACCTCCTGATTAAGCTTAGTTGTGGCATGCATGATTAATCATTTCTTCCAGTGTATTCATCACATGTTCATCATCATGAGAATAATACAATGTCGTCCCCTGACGTCTGAACTTGACCAGCCGCAGATTTTTCAGGAATCTCAATTGATGGGAAACAGTTGACTGTCCCATATTTAATGTTTCCGCAATTTCATTCACCGAATATTCTTTTTCAAATAATAAATGAAGAATTCTGACCCGTGTCGGATCCCCCAGTGCTTTAAACGTCTGAGTAACGATAAATAGTGTTTCCTCATCAATTTCTCTTACTGTATGGCCTGCATCCCTTTTTTCTTCCATATTATAATCACTCCACACTTTCAATATATGATTATATTATCATATATAAGTTTTTATGTCATCTATATTCTCTAAAAGTAAAAAGAACTCCCGAATACTTACATCGCTTAATCTTTTATCTAAAATAAGGTAAAATACTAAGTGTGTCACAAATATGCCATATATTATATTCACTAAACCTACTTAATAATCGGAGGGCTTGTCATGGTTTCCAAAGAAAAGAACAATAACAAGCATTACACGACCAGGAACTGGGTCGGATTAATATTAGGACCATTATTATTTGCTTGTATTTATTTTTTTATACCTGAAAGCGTTTTATCCCACGAACCCAAAGTGGTTCTTGGTGTTACCCTGTTAGTTGCTACTTTCTGGGTTACAGAACCTATACCAATGGCTGCGACATCACTGCTTCCTCTTGTACTGTTTCCAGCATTCAACGGCGTCGACATTGGAACAGTTGCACCTGCTTACGGAAGCTCCGTAATCTTTATGTACGGCGGTGGATTCGTGATTGCTCTGGCTATACAAAAATGGGATTTACATAGACGAATCGCATTAAATATCATCAAAATGATCGGTACAAAAAGCAATCGGATGATACTTGGAATTTTAATAGCTACAGCAGCAATCTCCATGTTTGTTTCCAATGCAGCAACCGCCTTAATGATGCTGCCGGTCGCTATTGCATTAATTGATGAGGTTAAAAATAAAGAAATACTCAAGGGACAGAATTTCGATTACTTTTCAAAAGGAATTCTGCTTGCTGTAGCATATGCTGCAACAATCGGAGGGCTCGCAACACTTGTAGCGGCAGTACCAAATGCACTCCTTGCCGGTATAGCATCATCACAACTTGACCGGACAGTGACTTTTGCAGAATGGCTCTTCTTTGCCGGACCCGTTGCCCTTGTCTTATTAATTGTTGTATACTTCTACCTTACTAAAATACAGTTTAAAGTAGACTCTGATGATGAAGATTCTGAAGGAACAATGAATTTTATTAAAGAAGAGATACAGAAGCTCGGTGACTTTACATCAGATGAGAAAAAAGTGGCTGCAGTATTTTCAATTACTGTTTTTCTATGGATTGTCTCTCCGTTCATCTCTTCAATCGGTTTTATACCGGAAAGCATCGGCGGTTTTTTTGATGATTTGGATGATGCAACTATTTCCGTATTCGGAGCTGTGTTACTCTTTTTCCTCCCGAGCTCTAATAAAGGAGAACGCATTCTTGAGTGGGAGGATATGAAAGAACTGCCGTGGGGTATTCTTATTCTTTTCGGAGGCGGTATGTCAATTGCTGCAGCTTTCGGAGAGTCGGGTCTGAATGATTCTATTGGTGAAGTTCTTCAAATGCTTCAAGGTATGCAGTATATATTCGTTCTGCTTCTACTGGTAGTATTTGTCCTAAGTATTACAGAAATCCTTTCAAATACTGCAGTTTCAAATCTGATTCTTCCGCTTACAGTCGGACTCGGAATCGCAATTGGTATTGATCCGCTGCCGCTCATGGCAGCAGCAGCTTTATCTGCGGGATCCTGCTACATGCTGCCGGTTGCCACACCGCCGAACACCGCCGTGTTCAGCGCCGGTTATCTGGAAGTCGGAGATATGGCCAAAGCTGGTGTATGGCTGAATATCGTTTCTGTCATTATTATCACTGCAGCTATATACTTCTGGATGCCTGTTGTATTCAGTCTGTAAGATGATGAAAAGAATAATGAGCAGGGAGTTAAAGACTTCCTGCTCTTTTTATTGTTCACAGCATTCTATCAGCATATTTTTCAAAAAAATCATCAAAAGGAAAGTATTCTTCTGTAATTTTCCGGCGAAGCTCCTTTAAACTATTCTCTGCAAATTCAACAGTATCTTTCGAATAATTCATCCTCTCAGCATTTTCTATAAATTCTTCTTTATCTACTAATTTCCACCGGCCAGTTTTATCCCTGATTAAATCCAAGTCTAAGTCGACAAATGAAATAATATTCTGCTCCATATTACATTCAGCCGGTAAAGAAATATTACAGTAATATTCCATTTCTCCGGAGTCATGAATATCGATATTGACTGTAAATCCTTCTTTTGTTGAAAAAAACTCCAGTGACTTCGTACCGCAGATAAAAGTCTTTCCCTTTGTATGGTGTATTAATTCTCTTCCCACATCACCCTTTACCAGTACATAATCATTGTGATGCTCTAACAATGTAGTTTCCCATTGATAATGTTTCTGACCGTTATATTTATATACAAGAACATCAATACTTTTCATTACTCACCCTCTTTTCCCTGACGGACAAACCTCCCCGGTAGATATACCTGCTGTTCATCCAGTATCCGTTTTAAAATTTCTTCAAAACATCAAGCGTCTTCTCTCTATACTCCAGCAGCTCATCGTGTTCAAGCATTTCATAACTGATGACATCGATTAAGTATAAATTGGATATCTGGGAATTAATAAATTTCTCATCATTCACCTGCGTATTGCTGCTGACGATAATGACATTATCAGCTGTATCACTCAAACTGGATTCATTATGATGGGTGAAAACAAAATTTGAAACGTTGTTTTTCTTTGCCAGTGTGATGGAATCTACAATTTCTTTTGTCTCACCACTGTTTGAAATGCCGATAATCAAATCTTCATGATTTAAAATACCCGACTGCATTTTCATCTGGTGAGGATCAGTCATTGCTTTCACTTTAATACCCATGCGTTCAAGTCTTGATGCAAATTCAATCGCACTGAAACCGGAATTTCCAATTCCGATAATAACGACCAGACCACTGTTCATAATTTTTGAAATCAGCGAATGAATCATCTCTTCATGAATCATTTCATTCGTGTTGTCTATCAGACGATTATAGTATTCATGAATCGCTTTACTGGAACTGCTTCTGTGTTTTACAGTACTTCTTTCGGCATCTACAGAGAGAATAAAGTCCTGAAAATTTTTATACCCCAGTTTCTTTGATAATTTACTGATGGATGACGGTGATGCACCGAATGACTCGGAGAATCCTTTAATGTTGTCGCTTAAAACTTCTTTCTCATTCATCTCCGACAGAATTCTTTTCTCATTTTTAGATAAATTGTTTTGATGAACCTGAACTCGATTCGTTAAATTCATATCTCATTACTCCTTATTTACTAAAATTATTATGTATGGTATATTCCATTAAAATAAAATAATTTCCAAGAGGTGAATTTAATGAAAAATATTTTCTCTAAGGCGCAGTCTTTCGGCAAATCATTTATGCTGCCAATCGCAATCCTTCCTGCAGCCGGTCTTTTACTTGGTATTGGGGGTGCTTTATCCAATCCTAACACAATCAGCGCGTATCCGTTCCTTGATATCGGCTGGCTTCAGAATATGTTCAGTATAATGGCTTCCGCCGGAAACATTGTGTTTGCCAACCTACCTATACTTTTTGCGGTTGGTGTTGCCGTCGGTCTCGCAAGAAATGATAAAGGAACTGCCGGACTTGCGGCAGTCATCGGTTTCTTCATCATGCATGCAACCATCAATGCGATGCTCATTATTACAGGCAGTCTTGAAGAAGAAAATCTCGCTACTGTTGGTCAGGGAATGACTGTTGGTATCCAGTCGCTTGAGACCGGTGTATTCGGCGGGATACTGGTCGGAATTTTAGCGTCGATACTGCACAATAAATATTATAAAATTAACCTGCCTCAATTTCTCGGCTTTTTCGGCGGCTCACGTTTTGTACCGATTATTACTTCATTATTTTCTATCGGGCTTGGAATTATTATGTACTTCATCTGGCCTCCGATACAGTCACTCATCTTCAGCGCAGGTGATTTAGTAACAGGAACAGGTGTCATCGGCACATTTTTCTTCGGCTTTATATTGAGACTGCTCGGTCCATTCGGCCTGCATCATATTTTCTACCTGCCGTTCTGGCAGACAGGACTCGGCGGTACTTTGGAAATCGGCGGGCAGATTATACAAGGGACTCAGAATATATTTTTCGCACAGCTTGCAGATCCTGATGTCCAGCAATTTTACGAAGGCACTTCAAGATTTATGTCCGGAAGATTTATCACTATGATGTTCGGCCTTCTCGGTGCCTGTCTTGCTATTTATCATACCGCAAAACCACAGAATAAAAAGATTGTGGGCGGTTTAATGCTGTCAGCCGGATTAACTTCATTCTTCACCGGCATTACTGAACCGATTGAATTCTCGTTTCTGTTTGTTGCACCGCTTCTATACGTCATTCATGCCTTCTTTGACGGTCTTGCTTTTATGATGGCAGACATTTTCAATATCACTATCGGCCAGACATTCAGCGGTGGTTTTATTGATTATATATTATTCGGTGTACTCCAGGGAAATGACAAGACAAACTTTATCTATGTTATACCTATCGGCATTTTATGGTTCTTCATCTATTACTTTATCTTTAAATTCCTGATTAAAAAGATGAACTTAAAAACACCGGGAAGAGAAGATAAAGAACAGACGGTTCTTGTAGACGCCGATGAAAAAACCCTCACACTTGCGAAAGGACTCGGCGGCAAAGAAAACATTTCAGAACTTGATAACTGTGCAACACGCCTAAGAGTCACTTTGAATGACGTTCAGAAAATGGATGAATCACTGATTCAATCCACAGGACCAAATGGTATTATTAAAAAAGGAAATGGTGTACAGATTGTTTACGGTCCTCAGGTCAGCAATATTAAAAATGATCTGGAAGAATATTTATCTCAACAAAAGGATGAAGAAAATGACACAGATTAAAAAGAATACGTTTATCGTCTCCTGTCAGGCTTTGGAGGAAGAACCCCTCCACTCCTCATATATTATGGGGAAAATGGCTTTGGCAGTCATTGAAGGCGGTGCAGAAGGCATACGCGCAAACAGCGGTGCAGATATTGAAGAAATAAAAAAATACACAGATGTACCGATCATCGGTATTGTTAAACGTGTTTATGATGATTCGGATGTATTCATTACAGCTACATCAACAGAAGTAGATGAACTATTAAAAGCCGGCTGCACAATCATTGCACTCGATGCCACCTTCAGAAAGCGTCCGGCAGAGACTCTCGATGAAATCGTCACGTATGTCCGCACCAAATATCCGGGCGTTGAACTTATGGCGGATATTTCAACTGTCGACGAGGCACTATATGCTGAATCTATCGGTTTTGATTATATCGGTACCACACTTCACGGTTATACTGAATATACAAGTGATAAAAAATTATTCCATAACGACTTCCAGTTTTTAAAGGATATCAATCAAAAAATTAATACACCGGTGATTGCAGAAGGCAATATCCAAACACCGGAAATGTTGAAACGTGTCTCTGAAATCGGCTGTCATGCCTATGTCGTCGGCAGTGCAATTACACGGCCGCAGCTGATTACACGTTCATTTTCAGATGTTCTGAAATAAAAAAGATGCAGGAACTTTTAACTAATGAAAGGTCCCTGCATCTTTTTATTTTTTAAAACCCTGGCCGTAATGTTGTTCAAGCAGCGCTTTAAAGTTTTCATATTTCTCATTATAAATATTTGAGTACTCAAAATGACTGATTAGCGCTTCCCGGTCATTTGATGCCATATTTATACTCGCTTCCTGGATGTCTTTATAATATACGGCACCGGCCGCAATCACAGCCGCACCGAAACTGCTGCCTCTGTTATTCGACGGCACGATCGGACGATTTAAAATATTACTTCTGATTGTGTTCCACACCTTATTTTTACCGGCACTTCCTGATGTATAAATTTTATCAATCCGGACACCGAATGTTTCCTGGAGCTTTTCATATGCCATTCTCTCAATAAATGCCACGCCCTCCATGCCCGCAAGAAAACTATCGTATTTATTTGTCGAACAGTCGATTCGTTGAATAGTGTCACTCTCGAAAGGAAATCTTTCGCCGGTGCCTGTCAGCGGATAATGAAAAGTTTCAGAAGGCATATTTTTGCCTGCATAGTCAGTCAGCTCCTGCAGACTGTCTTCAAAGCCATATACCGATACCCATTTTGCCCCGGTATTTGAGGCGCCGCCCGGCATCCAGTATCCTTCCGGGTGTTTGTGGCTGTAAAATATATCATCACTGATATGCGACTCGGAAATTCCTTTGATTACCAATGTAGAACCAATGGTGGTACACCATTCTCCCGGGGAACTGCAGCCTGTGGACAAAAGTCCTGTACATCCGTCTGTCATGCCGAGCACCACTTTGATATTCCCCGGTAACCCGGTCACGCTCGACATGTCTTTAGAAATTATGCCCACGATTTCACCGGGAGACTTAACTTCAGGCAGTTCACTCAAAGAAAGATGATCCGTCACTGCACCAGCCCACTTTTCATTGATTGCATCATAGCCGCTTTTTAAAGCACTCGAATAATCCGTCACATATTCGCCGGTTAATATATGAATTAAAAAATCATTCGCATGCAAAAATTTATATATGCTTCCGGATTCATTATTCTCTTTAATCCAAAGCATCTTTTCAAGTGCAGGATAGTTTTCATTCAATAAGCTGTTTTTTTGTATTCTATGATTACGGTCATGATACATGACTGCATTAAATACCGGATTAAACTGATAATCCACCGCAAAAACGGTCCCGGAGGTTGAAGTCACACTGATCGAAAGAATTTCATCATTCCTTCTGCCAATTCCATCACTCAAACGTTTTAAACATACTATAATATATTCTTCCCAGATTTTTATATCCTGGATTTCATTTTGAATCATGTCCGAATCAAACTTCATATCACTTTCAAATACCAGTGCACCGTTCTCATCAACTGCAGTCGCTCTTACTCCCTGTGTTCCTAAATCGAGTCCAATAAAAACAGGCAACTACAGGACCCCTTTCAAATGATGATTATCATTTAAAGTAATAAATTCGAAATCATCTTTAGTATATTTCAATACTGAAATTGAAGTGTTGCCGCATTTAAAACTTCTGTATGACGACCATCTGCCCTGAATCAGTCCTGTAAACAGGAGACGGATAATAGTATTATGTGCAACCACAAGTATTTTACCGTCAGGATGCTGGTTATTTAACGCTTTAATCAAGTCATTAATTCTTTCAAAAGTCTCAATCATTGTCTCACCGGTCTCACCCGCAGCCACATCACCTGTCGTTGTTGTCTGCCAGTCATTCCAGTTTTCACTGTATTTTTTTGATATCTGCTGCTTGTTCAGACCTTCCCAATTACCGAAATCAATTTCCAGCAGCCTTTCATCCACTTCAAAATCATCGGATACAAAAGATGCTGTCTGGACTGCGCGCTCAAGTGGTGAGACATATACATGGTCAAAACGGATATCTTCTAACTGTGCTGCCATCGCCCTGCTCTGTTTAATACCGAGGTCGTTCAGAGACACATCACTCCTGCCGCAGTACGCGTTATCATTCGCATTAAAATCAGTCTCTCCGTGTCTCACAAAATAAAATAACGTCATGACATCCCCCTTATAAAATGATTTAAATAGCAGTACACACCGTCATCGTTGTTGGATTTCGTTGTATGCTCTGCGACTTCCTTTACTTTATCCACTGCATTATCAACTGACACTGAATATTTAACCTGCTGAAGCATTTCAATATCATTGTAACTGTCGCCGAATGCCATTGTCCTTTCATAACCCACTAACTCATTTTTTATAAAATACTCAATCGCTTCGCCCTTTGATATACCTTTGGCCATCGTTTCCAGAAAGAAGGGCTTAGTAATTGTAAAATGAAATGTACTCCTTAAATCTGCAGGTATGATTTCAAATGCTTTTTTGACCTTCGTTTCATGGCCCACCCCCATCATTTTAGGGACTGTTGTTTTATATGAAGGAATATCCTCCACACGTTTTGTATCCTGCTGAGTAATTTCTTTTTCAAGCTCTGTATACTCATTCGGTTCTTCAAACAGTATTAAGCCGTCATCATAGCTCTGCACGTACAAATGATTATCACGGTAAAAACAGGCAATTTTATTAATATCATCCCCGTCTATACTGTGAGAATAAATTTCATCGTTCCCTTTCATCAATAATGATCCATTAAAAGCACAAATATAAACTTTTTCAAAGTCCAGTCCAATGGTTTCAACAATAGATTTTATCGATTCATATGGTCTGCCGGAAGAAAATAATAACGTATTATTTTCCTGAAGCTCCAAAAGCAGTTTATTTAACCGGGTACTAGTTTTACCCTCATCTGTTATTAACGTATCATCAATGTCAAAAGCAATTAACCATTCTTTCATTGTGTCCTCCAATATTAATCAGCAGTTCCACCGCTTCTTTATTTACTCCTCCGTATTATAAGCGTAATCTTTAGTAAAGCCAACTTCTTCCCCTAATTTTGAAAGAACCCACATTTTATATGCAACATCAGCATTATACTCGAGCCTTTCAACCATGTCATATGCCTTTTCCAATGATTTATCAGCCACGATTAAACCGTGCCTTTCAAGAAGAACAGCGAGTGGAATATCTCCTTTTCTGTGCTCTACATATTTTCTGACGGATTCAGCAAGTTCCGGAGTTGTAGCAGGCTCATAATCCAGGCATTTAATCTCACCGAGTTTCTGAGTCGCCTCAGTAATATTAGGCATATCCCTTCCTAATGATGCCCAAAACATCGACTCTTTAGCATGAGCATGTATGACACTTTTAATCTCAGGATTTTGTTTGTAAACAGCCATATGCATATTAATTTCTCTCGTCAGTCTGCCTTCACCTTCTATAATGTTCAAATCTGAATCAACGACAAGAATTTGAAATGGGCTTAAATCACATAAATAGTTTTGAGACATCAATGTAGGTGTCATAATAAAATGCTCATCATTCACTTTTAAGCTTAGATTCCCTCCAGCCGCGTTAGTCTCAAACCGGTCGAACATCGTCTTTACTGTTTCACACATTTTTCTTCTTTCTTCAAGATATAACATTAACTCACCTCTATGATTTGAATATTTTTATTAATCTCTTCAAAATCTTCTATGTTAATCAAACAACTGCTGTACTGCTGTACTTTGCTGGCAGAAACCTGTATACCAAACCTGATTCTTTCAAATTTATCAAGCCCCCGGCTGAGGGCATCAATATAACCGGCAACAAAAGCGTCACCTGCACCTGTATCACTCTTCAATTCAACACTTGGCGGGATTGCTTGATAAACTTTCCCGCCTTCTTCGAAAAGAACACCTTTTTCACCGAGTGTGCAGAGCACATCCTCGATTTCATTAGAAATATTTTTGAATTTATTTACAACCGATGAGCTGCCTGTGTAGACTTCATTTAATTCATGTTCATTCGGTTTAATAAAATTCACTTTTGCTTTAATTGCCTCTTCTAGATATTCTTTTGATAAATCAACAGCAATATATGCTTGTCTGGACTTCAAAATTTGAATCAGCTCCACCAAATTTCGGGGCGAAAAACCTTTCGGAGGTGTTCCTGCTATTACTACAATGTCATCTGCTTTAACTTTCTCCCGAATTTTACTGTACAGTTTTTCAATATCATTTTCACTGACATTCAGTCCTTCTTCTGTAATCATATAACTGCCTCCGCTGTTATTTATAACAACTGTCGACTCTCTGGTAGATTGATCTGAAATCTCGTGAAAATCATGGTCCATATTATACTGATCAAATATCACTTCAAGTTCATCTCTATTATTTTGTCCGTAAAAACCCATGGCTAAATTATCAGTTCCGAGCTGTGTTAATATTGCTGATACATGTGTTGCCTTGCCACCAAGATCAATATACTTCTGTTTCGTTTTATTATTGTGTTCAAGCTGCAGATTTTCTTTCAAACGAATAATTCGATCAATTGCAGGATTTAATGTAATGGTATATATCACATCATCACCCCTTTACTGATCCATGCCTGCCTCTGAGACTCTCAAGGCGATTTTTATAATTCCCGAATAAAAGATCATAGGCATATAACCGAATCATTATGCTGATGATGAAAGCAATTCCCCACATAGTTAAATCTCTAGTGAAAAATCCAATAATCATTAGTAATGCTGCAAGTACTACCATGAATATCCAAAGAGTCTTTGATTTTAAAATGTTATCCATTTTTCCACTCCTTAATTATTTTCTGCCTTCTCTTTAAAATAACGCACATTATCCCGCTTTCTGCCGAAATAGAATATTACGAATAAACCGATCCACACTACAGCACCTGCTATACCCCACCATTCACCAGCCATAGCATTAGCAAATACAAGTTTAAATTCACCGTTCTCTATCGTACTCCATGTCAAAAGACTGCCTTCTTCAATATTTACTGCTCCTGTACTATCCGCGAGTCTTGTAATATGCGGCGCAAAATATGTCGATATATACAGGAATACCGGTGCTGTAATAATTCCATAGATGACCATTCTGACCAGGTTGCCGCGTGTTAGAAGTAAGGCACCGACTACTATTGAAAGGTTAATGATTCCCCCAAAAGGCAGAACCTGATTACCAGGAAGTACAATAGCAAATACCAGTAATACTGGGATCAATATAATTGCTGATACCCATATTTCATTTCTTCCGGCGAGTATCGGCCAATCCAAACCAATAAATATTTCTCTGTCTTCAAAACGTTTCTTCATAAACTCTGATATTGCATCTGAAATTGGTGATAATGCCTGCATAAATAGTTTTGACACCATTGGAAACAAAGTTAGCGCTGTTGCTGCCTGTATAGCGAGAACTAAAGCATCCTGTACACCATAACCCGCCGCAAGGCCCAGAAGAAAACCAATAATTGCACCCATGATGTGATTTTCTGCAAATACACCGATTTTATCTCTCAGTGCCTCGGCATCCATTTTTTTGTTCAAGAAAGGTACTTTATCCATTAATTTATCTATTGGATAGAGCAGCGAAGCAATAATCGTCATATGATGGGGAACAGTAACTCCCGGGATACCCGTTAGATCTTCAATTTCTTCTCCCCATATATCTCCAATTTTCAGTTCAATAATGACTTGTATACTCGCCACTATAAATCCAAGAACCAAATTCCCTGAAATGAATGTTACTAAAATAGCAGTAAAAACCTTCCCCCATACGTTCCACATATCAACATTCAATGTTTTGGTCCATTTGAATGCCAGCATAACGAGGTTAATCAATACCGTTATTGGAAACATCAGAAACGCCCAGGCCCATGACCAGGTAATTGCCGCAGCTGATGTCCATCCCCCATCGACCGCATTAAGATTAATTCCCGTATTCTCCGAGAATGACTGGGCTGCCGGACTGATTGATGAAAGCATGAAATCAACAACTAAACTCATTCCTGAGAATGCGACACCAAAAATAATTGCTGCACTTAATGCATTTTTAAATCTCATTCTTGCTATTAAACCAATTACCAACATAATCAAAGGCACAAATACCGGTGCACCCATATCCAATATAAATTGAACAGAATTTTGTAAAAACTCCATCGTTTCACCCACTTTATTATTTCAATATATTAATCAATTTTTCTTTCTCTTCTTCCAGTTTCATACCTGTTAAGAATGGAATACCGTCAATAGTCGGGATACCGTAATCTTTTTTACTTTTTGTGATTGATACATATACATCCGCAGTCTTCACATAGCTTTCAATTGATTTGATGTCCACCGCTTCAACATTTGCTCTTACATTATTTTCTTCAAGTATTCTCTGAATCTTCGAAGCTACCGTCTGGCTTGTTGCGACTCCACTGCCGCATGCTACTATTACATTTTTCATAATCTACACCCCTAGATAAAATTATTTAGTTTTATTTCCAATTCATTCTTGTTTTTTTCTTCAAATATTAAGTCTGAAAAACTTTTCTCAATGAAATTTTCCATTAGTTTTGAAAGCAGTTTAATCTGTTCTGCCGGTTCTTTAATACCTAAAAAGAGTACAGCCTTAACCCCAAAGCTTTGACTCATATCCCCCATATTGTTAAATACAATTTCTTCGTCCAGCTTTACCAGATAGATAAACGGTTTTTTTACATGTTTAACATCAGTATGTGGAATTGCAATTTTACAATGTGCTGTCTCTAATCCGGTTGGAAATTCTTTTTCTCTTAAATTTAATGCATCTGCATAAGTTTCTGTTACAAACCCTTTTTTCAGTAAATCTTTAGACACCTCTTTGAATAAGATACGTTGATTTTCAAAATTTGCATCCAGCATCATCAATTCTTTATCAAATAACTTTTCATGAGTCATTTCTATAACTCCCTTCAATAAGTTCTACTACATTCTCTATATTTGAGTTGAAAAGTTTTTTCATAAAATTTTCATTTGTAAATAAAGAATTTAAATGAAGTAGTTTTTTTACATGTTTGTTGTCCTTTGAAGGAGAAAGCACAAGCACACACAATGCCTCTGTCTTATCAATTAATAATTGAAAATCTTCCTTTAATACCCCGTCATCATAATGTGCATGAGGCAGATATACATTTGGACCTATGACCATCACTTCATACCGTTCTCTGAATACTGACATCGTTTCCTGTTTATAGTTCTCCGTTGCTGACTTCCTTTCTATCAGCTGATTGAGACCTTGTTCCGTCATTTGAAATATATTTAAAGACTCTGTGTAATTCACTTGATAATCCTGGATTAGTTTTTCAAGCTGATCAGATTTTTCTTCATTTTCTTCGAAGAAAATATGTGTTTTTTCTTTAATCTGTTCAAACTTTTCTTTTGGAATCACATCATATAAAAAATTCATAAGCTGATTTGTTTTAATTTGAGGATCAGATAATATAAATTTCTGTACTCTCTTTTTAAATACATCCCGGGAATTTTCATCGAACAAATTTTTCAGTATAAATATCGGCTTTGTTGTTTTTAATGGTTTTGTACTAAAAATAATATCTGCATTGGGTACCTCACTGTAAAATCTTCTCTCACTGTATGTTCCGAGAAATTTAATCGTTGGAAACATACCTTTGAGCTGGACATTCATCAGTTCTGAAATTGAAGTTCCACTGTGACAAACTACTGCTGCACTGACTTCAGCATTATTACGATACTCATCATTGTTTACATAGTACATATGTCCAAGAACAATCATTGAAAGATAGACAATTTCATCTTCACTCAAACTGTTCTTTTCATATTGACAGACAATTTCTCTCACGATTTCATAGACCGGATAATATCTGTTAATAAAATCTGTTTTTAAAGGATTTTCTAATGTCAGCCCCAGCCTTTTTCGGATGAGTGCCGGATTTAAATGTGCCAGCAGTTTTCTTTCAAATTCACTATTTTTAAAATTCAATACCAGCTTATCTTCCAGTTTGAGAATGATAAAATCTACGAAATTTTTGACTTCACTTTCAGGAAAAAGTTCTGATTTCAAATTCAGCTGATTTGCTCCCAGGAAAACCATGACCAGATAAGTGATGTCCTGTCTGGATAAATCCGGGTATCCCCAGAGAATATTCTCAATCTCTTTAAATTCAGTTGTATTACTTAGATCCTGATATTTTATAGATAAATCCCAAGTACTGCTGATGACTTCAGAACGCTTAATCATTATTAAAATTAAATACGGCAGTTTCGAAAGGTACTCATCACTAAAAGTAATGTTCGTCTTTTCTTCCATACTTCTAATTCTTTCTGTAAGAAGAAAATAGTCATCTTTAACTTTTATGGCTTTTTCTTCGAGTAAATTACGCCCGTTCTGATAAATAAACATACGGTCAACGATGTTGATTATTTCTGCACGTATACTTAATTCTTCACCATCAATCACAAATCCGTTTTTTCTGGAGTATTCAACTGAAACATTTTTAAATTTTAAGCTTTTATTAATTTCTTTAATATCATTTGTCAATGTATTCTTACTTGCTAAACAGTGTTCAGCCAGCTCATCCAGAGACAAATAATCATTTGACAAAGCTATCTTTAAATAACAAATATCCCTTCTGACCTGCGGCTTGTATATAGGCGTCACTTCATAAATGGGAATATGAAATAACTGCGCTACATCTACTTTATACTCATACGGAATGTATATTATTTTATTGGAAATAATCACTTTTTCCGATTTGAAATTACTGTTCACCTCATCAATGGAGTGAATCATACTGGTGGTATCCAAATTAAATTTTTCTGATAAGTCGCCAATAATCATATAATCTTCCATAATAAGATTCCCAATTATTTTTTCCAATTTTTTATTCATTCCGCTCCCCCCATTTGTGCACACTTATATTATAAATCAGAATATTCCGACCAAACTTACCATTCATCACAACTCATATTATGATACTTTTTATATTGTGATGGACGTACCTTATTAATGTAATCTAAAAATTTAGAGAGGTAACTAGATTCTATATACCGATAAAGTTCATAAATTTTTTCGAATATCATATTGTTATCATATACAGGGGATTTATACTTATATTAAAGAGGTGTATTTATGCTATTTGAAAAAGCGGAAAGTTTTATTAATCACATGCATCAGGAGCTTGAATTTGATCCCTCAGCTGCACATGAGAGGATAAAAGAGATTAAAGATGAAATTAGAGAAAACGGAACTTACACTCACACAACAGAAGAACTGATTTTCGGTGCGAAAACTGCCTGGCGGCATTCCAACCGGTGCATCGGGAGATTATTCTGGAATAACTTAGAGGTCAGAGACCTTAGACATATTGATGATGAAGCGTCATTTATTCAATCAATTGAAAAACATATAGATGATACTACAAACAACGGTAAGATTAAGCCGATGATTTCAATTTTTTCAAATGATATTAAAATATACAACGAACAGCTGATCCGCTACGCAGGATACAGTGAAGCGGGTGATCCGCAGTCTGTAGAAACAACCAACCTTGCCCGTCATATCGGCTGGCAGAGTTCACCGGATGATTTTAATATACTTCCGTTAATTTATAAGTTTCCTCATTCACCTGTAACTTATCATGAACTGAACAAAAATATCATTAAAGAAGTACCTATCAGACACGATGATTATCCGTGTTTGGAATCACTGAATTTAAAATGGTATGCTGTACCGATTATTTCCAATATGGATTTAGAAATCGGTGGTTTGTATTATCATACTTCCCCCTTCAATGGGTGGTATATGGAGACTGAAATCGGTGTACGGAATTTCACGGATGAGTACCGCTACAACAAGCTTCGTGAGATTGCTGAATCTTTTAATCTTGATACCTCTTCCACAACCACTTACTGGCGGGACCGGGCACTGGTGGAGTTTAACTATGCCGTATATCACTCATTCAAAAATGAAGGTGTTTCAATCGTTGACCATATTACGGCATCCAAACAATTTAAACAGTTTGAGCGGCAGGAATTACGTGAAGACCGGAAAGTAACCGGCAAGTGGAGCTGGCTCGCACCGCCTCTGTCACCCTCTTTAGTTCACAACTACCATCAGGGCTACGATAATACAATGCGTTCACCAAACTTTTTATACAGAAAAAACGAAAATAAATGTCCGTTCCATTAAAAAAATCCCGGAAATCCGGGATTTTTTCTATTTAATAGGTGACGCACATTCCTGCACTACTTCTCTTAATGTCTGAATATTTTTTGTACCTGTCGTTTTCATCCATTCCTCAACCGCTTCAAATCCGCCTTCATGATAGGCATCTGCCGCGCCTGCCCATGTAGCTCTGCCGCAGAGTACACCGTTAAACTGAGAGCCTGCTTCTTTCGCAAATCTTAATGTCTCATTGAACATTTCCGAAGTCACGCCGGCACTCAGGAATATGAATGGAACGCCTGAAGCATCCGACTGTTCTTTAAAGTGTGCAAGAGCCTCTATTTTTGTATATACCGGGTCTTCACAGTACCCCTCAACATAATTCATATTCACAGGGACTTCAACTTTAAACACGTCCACTCCGTATTTCTCTTTGCCGTACTCTTCAATCACTTTCAGTATCTTTCCAGGCTTCTTCTCTGCAAATTCTCTGGATTTCGCATCTTCAATATCTTTGTCGTATGTGATGATTTCAAGGAAAAACGGTATATCTTCACCCCGGCACTCAGAACCTACTCTCTGAATAAAACTCTCTTTCTGTATATTAATTTCTCTTTCTTCATCCGGATCAATATACACAAGAAGTTTGATTGCTTCAGTGCCTTTATCCTTTAATTCACGGACAGACCATTCGTCCAGTAAATCAGGCAGTCTGCCCGGCTCCGTTTTATCATATCCTGTTTTTTCATATGCCATTAATAAGCCGCATTCAGAATCTCTGTCACCGGCAGCATCCTGTCCGTACTCCGGATCAAGTAATATTGAGCTTGCATAAGGTGTTAAATATTTTGAAATTAAAACTTTGAACCGGCTGATGTCAGTTTCGCTAACATCTCCGAGCATACGTTTTAACGCACCTCTCTGATCAATTGCCAATGCTGAAATAATATGATTATCAGTTAATCTGTCTAAATTTTTCATGATTCCACTCCAAGTAAAATATTTTTAATTTCTTCTTCAGAATTCGATTGTTTTAATCTTTCAACGAGTGATTCATCCATTAGTTTTCTTGAGATATCCGCAAGAATATTAAGGTGCTCACTGCCACTGTTTTCAGGAACAAGTATTGAAATAACAAATGTCGTTGCATTACCGTCCATTGCAGGCCACTCTACACCATTATTTAAACGTGCTACAATCACTGCCGGTTTGTTGATTGATTCATTTGAAACATGCGGGATAGCTATTCCGTTCTCCATGCCGGTACTGCCCTGTTCCTCTCTTTGATTAAAGCCGTCAAGTACAGCCCTGCTGTCAGCAGCAATGCCTTGTTCTACAGCCATATCTGATATAAAAGTTAGTACAGCTTCTTTATCTTCTAAATTTTGATCCAGGAAAATCCGGGACGGTGTAATGAGAGAATCATTATTCACGTGACCTTCCGGTACGTTTTCGGAATCAGTTTTTAAATCACTATTCTCCATCTTTCTTACAGAACGTCTCTGATCAAGACTCATCAAATAACCCGCAACTACCGAACCGATTAGAATAGCAAGAATCCACTGCAATGCACCAGTAACAACCGGCAGTACAATAAATCCGCCGTGCGGTGCCGGTACTTCAACACCGAATAAATAAGTTAATATCGCCGCAATAGATGAACCGAGCATCAGAATTGGAATGATGGTCAACGGTCTTTTCGCTGCGAATGGAATAGCACCTTCTGTAATATGTGTGGACCCGAGAAGGAAGTTCACAAGCCCTGCACTTCTTTCATTCTGCGGATAATACTTTCTGCCGAATAATACTGCGAAACCTGTCGCAAGGGGTGGTGCAATACATGCCGCTGATACTCCGGCCATGAACGCGTAATTTCCCTGTGCGAGAAGAACCGTACCTGTAACATAAGCCGCCTTATTGACAGGGCCGCCCATATCAAACGCACTCATTGAACCGATTAAAAGACCGAGAATAATCGGATTCGATCCTTGGAAACCAGCGATAAAGTCCATCATTGTCTGGTTGATTGCTTCCATCGGTACAGACAGCCACCAGATAATCAGTCCCGCAATAAAAATCCCCAGTACAGGAAACAAGAAAATAGATTTTAAGCCGTCCAGCTGCTTCGGCAGTTTTTGAAATACTCTACCGAGGGCAATCAGTACTAGTCCGGATAGGAAACCACTGACAATCCCGCCTAAAAATCCTGTTTCATTCTGGAATGCAATCATACCTGTAATAAAACCAATTATAAGACCCGGCCGGTTTGCCATCGACTGTGCAATATAGGCACTCAGTATCGGTACCATCAGTCCCATCGCGACACCACCGATTGTATTCAGCTGTGCAGCGAATGCATTATATTGATCCGAACTTGGATCTGCAGAGTAAATACCAAACATTAATGACACTGCAATCATGACACCGCCCGCAACAACAAACGGTATCATATGGGATACACCATTCATTAAATGAACATATATCTGCCGCCAGATGCTTTGTTTTAAACCATAAGAAGTTTCCTCATCCACACTTGATTTATCTGTACGATATACAGAAACATCACCGTTTAATGCCTGCTCGATGAGCTCATCTGATTTTTTCATTCCTCTTGCGACCGGTACATTAATCACTTTTTTACCGTTAAATCTTTCAATATTTACATTTTTATCTGCTGCGACAATAATGACTTCCGCATCTTCTATTTCCTGGCGTGTAAAACTATTTTGTACACCCTGCTGACCGTGTGTTTCTACTTTTATCGACACTCCGTATTTTTCTGCAGATTTCTTTAATGCTTCTTCAGCCATAAACGTGTGTGCAATACCCGTAGGACAGCCGGTAACCCCTAATATTTTATACTTCATATCTACACCTCTGTTCTTTTATGATCTATTACATTAATCTCTGACATTAACGCTTTGACATCTGAAAAATCAGTGAGACCTGACCTGAATGCTGTAGATGAACCCGCTGCGACCGCTTCTTTCAAAGCAGCTTTCTCATCACCGGTCCGCTTAAACACTGCATAATATGTTGCGAGTAAAGTATCTCCTGAGCAGGCTGTATTGACGACTGTCCCTTCCGGCGCATCTGCTTCAATCACTATATTTTCATTAATCAGCCATGCACCGCTGCCGCCGTTTGAAATAATAATATTTTCGACACCCTCATCTATCAGCGATTCAGCCGCTTCAACCATTTCACCTTCACCGGTTTTTCTGCCTTCCAAGAAAATCTCCCGGAACTCATCGATATTCGGTTTAATCAAATACGGCCGATACTTCACCAGGTCTTTTAAAACCGGATCGCTGATATCCCATATCAGTTTAAATCCCTGTGCTTTCGATAATTGGGCAATCTGAATTAATATCGAATGGTCCACTCCGCGCGGCAGACTGCCGCTGACAAACAGGACATCTTCATCAGTGAGTGTTTGGAGCGTGCTGATTAACATATCCTGTGCATCTCCATCAATCACCGGACCCTGATTTACAATTTTAAATTCTCCATTTTCAGACTGAACAAATGTATTAATACGTGTAATACCGTCCACCTCGACAAACGCATTATTCACACCGATTTTATCAAGTTCATTCTTTATAAAATCACCCGAGAAACCGCCTAAAAATCCGAGTGCCGTGGATTCAATGTTCAACTGCTTTAAAATCAGGGATACATTCACACCCTTGCCGTTCGGCTGGTATTCTTCGTATTTACTTCTATTCACTTCATCTGCGACAAATGTATCCATTTCAACAAAAAGATCAATCGCAGGATTCATCGTACACGTATATATCATGATTATTCACCTCATATCCTCTATACTTATATTATGAGTCAGAGAACTATGAAAATGTTTTCAATAATCTATAGAATTACCTTAAAAACATGAAAAACTTTTACAATATCAGGAGGAATATATGAACTTTAATCAAAGAGTACTCCAAAAACATGATTATCTAAGCGACAGCGAAAAATTTTTAGTGGATTTTATTGAGAAGAATATACGCAGTATAAACAGTCTTTCCATTGTAAAACTGAGTGAACAGTCCAATGTTTCAACATCTACAATTGTCAGATGCATGAAAAAGCTGGGGTACAAAGGATTCACGGATTTTAAATTTAAAATTACTTTAGAGAATTCCGATGCAGGAAAAGATGACATATTAAATTTTAAAAATATTGATAAACAGATAGAGACCGCAATATTAAAGAATAAGGAGGAAGTAGAAAATACACTGAGTTTCATCAGTCCGGTGATTATTGAGGATGCGCTTGAAGCGATTAACTACAGCAGGAAAATTACTATTTTTGCACGGGGCTTCTCAGAAATGATTGCAGAAGAGATGACAACAAAATTACAGCTGTTGGATAAACACTGTGAAATGCACAGTGACCCGAATATTATTCGTTTGAAATCTAATTATTTTGGAAAAGATGACCTGGTGATTTTTATATCTCTCAGTGGCAACACCGGAGAACTTGTCGAGTCAGCAGAAATATGCCACAGACACAATATTAAAACAATACTGTTGACTACAAACAAAAACGGGCATCTGTATTCTCTGACAGATATTATTCTTCTCGGCTATAAATCAGAGCAGAGCTATTTTCCGGAATATGAAGTACGCTCACGTCTGCCGCTTCAAGTATTGAGCAGAATACTCCTTGATTCATATGTAATACGTTATAAAAAGAATCAGCATATTTAATTCGCCATTAAAAAACGGGACTGAAAACAGCCCCGTTTTTACACTTCTTATAATGATATTATTTGATTACTATTCAATATATCCTTTTCCTCTTTCATAATACTCGTTCATCAAATCATCAGGTACCATACTTCCGCCTGTTCCCCATGAAATATGTGCTGCACCTTTTAATTTTTCAAACGTAATGTCATTACTTTCTAAATACCGCTTCCCTGCTTTCGAATTGAACAAGGCAGAAGGACCTTTAAGTGCTGCCAAAGCAGATGGTTCCATATACACACCTTCGGTGTCTGCTAATTGTGCCAATAGTTTAAACATATTTTCATCTGTGACTGTGTATGATCCGCTGATCATATTCTCCATGACTTTACCGACAAATCTTGACGGTCTGCCGACAGCAAGGCCGTCTGCCTCTGTCTTATTATCAATTCCGAAATCCTGCACTGATACTCCATCATGCAGTCCTGTTAACAGTCCTGTAAGCATGCATGGGGAGTGTGTCGGTTCTGCAAAAAAGCAGTGTACATTATCACCAAACGCCATTTTGAGACCAAATGCCACACCACCCGGGCCACCGCCGACTCCGCAGGGCAGATAAACAAACAGCGGATGACTGCTGTCTACTTTCACTTTCATATCTTTAAGCTGCTGTTTCAGTCTTGATGCTGCCACTGCATAACCAAGAAACAGATTTTTGGAATTTTCATCATCAATGAAATACGTATACTCATCATCGAGTGCTGCCTCCCTGCCGCCGGAAACCGCTTCACTGTAATCACTCTCATGCTGAACGACTTTTACGCCTTTTTCTTTAAGAAGGTCTTTCTTCCATGCTTTCGCATCTTCAGACATATGTACAGTAACGTTAAATCCAAGTTCAGAACTGATAATCCCAATACTCAAGCCGAGATTTCCTGTTGATCCGACAACAATTGTATATTGTGAAAACAACTGCTTAAATCTTTCATCCTGAAGCTTTGCATAATCATCATCCAAGGATAAAAGTCCTTCATTTACAGCAATTTCTTCGGCAATATAAAACACTTCATATATACCGCCGCGTGCCTTGATTGATCCTGAAACAGGGAGTAAGTTGTCTTCTTTTAAAAGCAGTCTGCCCTGCACCGGATGTTTAAATGATTGATTGAGACGTTTTTTCATGTCTTTAATCTCCACTAAAGGAGATTCAATGATTCCGTTATTCTCCTGTGTTTCTGGAAATACCTTCATGACATAAGGTGAAAAACGTTCGAGTCTTCTCTCTGCGTCAGCAATTTCAGCTTTACCGAAATATAGATTCCTGAGGGCCTCTTCCATCGGTTTAATATTTGGATTAATCCAAAATACTTCCTGCAGAAGTGAAATATCATTTAACAGAGGGTATTTCACTTTCAATTCTTTAATTTCAAAGTTGTTACTTGACGGTTCCATTATTACGCTTCCTTTCCTGACTTTTTTCTCTTTCTGTAACTATCCTGTAATGATGCATTTCATGTATTTTCAATAACATGATGGTCTGAATCACATTCGGATATCCAGGTACGGGGTCAGGATACCGGATCCAGAGTCTGTCATCATTATCTAAACGCCTGATAATATTAAGTATTTTTTCTGTTTCCGATTCGAGCATCAGACGCAGCTCGCCTTTTGAGTATTCTCTTTTCATCGAAGGATTAAGTATTCGTGGTGCGTTCATCGTTTGCCCCGCATAAATATTATCCATGGTATCATGAATTGCTTTAACCTTAAACCCGCCAATCCTCCTAATCATTTTCGAAACCGGCAGATAGATTTCAGAGACGATCCGCGTTAATTTTAACAGAAGATAACAGTGGTACACCACTTCACCAACACTCCACTTATCCGCTTCTGCTCTTTTATAAATATCTCCGTTGAATATTTCAGAGCTGAAGTATTGATTCCTTACCGCATCCAGCTCTTTGAACATCTCATCAATATCTTTATTCACATCATCATCTCCTCTAAGGCATTACAGTCACGGCTGTTCACTGCGGGAATTTCTAATTTCCTGAACTTTCGGCGTAACCACCTGTATCAACGATATAATAAATAAAATAATTCCTGCTGAAAAAAGTACAGAACCTGTTAATTCCGGCAGCTGTGATATATTCCCGGATACAATATTCGAAAGTGTCCCTCTGACAATGTCAAACAGATGACCTGTCTCCAACGTTCTGAATACGTACGTATTTACAGCCTGTCCTGTCAGAAAACAACTGAGGCCTAAGAAAAACAGTACTGGTGCCAGCCGATTCACTTTCCGTAAATAGTGATTATTTGATGAAACATGAAACCGTCTGACTGCCAGTACAGGCAGCACAATAATAAAGAAACAAATCACTGCCGTAACTGCCTGGGCAAAAAAGCTGACCAGGCCGGTTAACAAGAAATGTGACAGCAGTGTTTCCTGCCACCAATAGTGGTTCAATGTATCTGTCACTGCTGCACGCGGCCCCGGAAACAGCCAGGTCCCAAGAATAACCATTAAGTTTAGTGTAATCAAAGGCAGTGCAATTAAAAACCCGCCGAAAAATATACGCTGTATAATATGCGGAAAATTAAGATCCTTATCCCACATGATGGACGCAGTATAACATAAAGATAAAAAAGCAGGTATCAGTATCGGCAGAGCTCCCAGTATACGACTGCCCGCAGTATCATAAAAGCTGTCTATAACACCCGCAATCGACAATAGAATTAAAGGAATCATAAAATATAAAAACTTTGTTCTGTATATCTTCTCAAGCTCTTCCTTAAAAAATGTTTGGTGTGTATTCTCATACAATAGAAATCCCGCCTGACTATATTGATTTCTTTCATACATACCCTCTTTTAATATATATTAGCCGTAATTTATTCCATTAAAAAAACGGACCCTCAGTCCGTCTCTTTAATTACACTTGTTTTACTGCCTCATCAATATATGTACTGCCTGACAGCACATCAAATGATTTGCCGATTGTGTTTGTGTTATTGAGAGCTGACACAATGACTGATGCAACATCTTCTCTTGGAATCGTGTCATGTTCCAGGTTTTCGGATATTGTTACCTGCCCTGTCCCCGCATCATTCAAGAGTCTGCCCGGACGGACGATTGTGTAGTCCAGCTCGAGCCCGCTCTTTTCAAGCCAGTCATCTGCATAAAATTTAGCAGCCCTGTAATACCCTTTACTTTTTAATGCATCAGGATCTTTGTGCCATTTATGTGCGCCCAGTGCACTCACCATAATATAACGTTTGACATCTTTTTTCTTCGCAGCTTCCATTGACTTAATTGCCCCGTCAAGATCAATCAGCATTGTTTTATCTGCACCTGTGTGTCCGCCGGAACCTGCTGCAAAAACAACAGCATCCACTCCTTGAAACACTTCAGCAAGTGTTTCAATGGAATCTTCCAAATCAGCTTTTACTGATTCAACACCCTCTGATTCGAATGTCTCCTTTTGACTGTCTTCTCTGACCATTGCGATTGGTGTATGTTGATTGGAATCGCTCAATTTCTTAACCAGATGACTTCCAATCTGACCGTTTGCACCTATGACCAATACTTTCATTTCCCATACCTCCATAATGTCTTCGATAACTTCAATTGGAAATAAATCATTCTTATTTCTAACCGCTTCCAATGAATTTAAATACTATGCTATCATTCATGGTAATGTTTCTCATGGATTATGCCTGCACACTACTCATACTCTGATTAATAAATTTAAAATGATAAAGGAGCTCTGACTATGATTTCATACATAAATGAAAGTCTTAAAGTAATAAATAAAAAGGAGATGGCCTGGCAAAAAGAAAACATACCGCCTTTAAAGGCTGATGAGATACTGATAAAAACCACCGCCACTGCTGTAAGTACTGCTTCGGAACTCGCTGTTTACAACAATCATAATACATCAATACCTGTTCAATCCGGCTATGAGAGTGTTGGAATCATTGTAGATGTTGGAACTGATATCAGCTTATTTAAGATTGGCGACCGTGTACTTTCATTCTATGGACACCAGACATTTTCAGTTTTAAATGAAAATCAAATCATTAAAATTCCGGATGATATTTCAACTAAAACTGCCCTCCTTGCCATTCTTTCCTGCGATTCAGCAAAAGGTGCCGTAAAAATAAATCCTCAAACAGATGACCATGTGATCATTACCGGAGCTGGAACGATGGGACTGCTTACTTTATTCTATTTAAAAAATAAATATCACATAAAAAGAGTGGATATAATTGATCCGGATGTAAAAAGACTAACCGCTGCAGAATTATTAGATGCTGATGAAGTTTATACATACAGCCCCAATGGATTGGAAAACACATATGATACAGGATTTGAGTGCTCTGATAATGATTCAGCTTTTAGACATCTTCAAAAATTAGTAAAACCTAACGCTGCAATCTGTGTCTTATCAGACGGAAACAATGGTTCATTCAACTTATCTCAAGACTTCTTTGATAAGGAGCTGAGCATCGTAAAATCAAATGACGGATATAATTATCATGCCCATGCCGATTGGTTATTTTCAATTGAACAAAATAAATTAAAACAACTTAATAATATTTTTGATATGGAAGTACATCAAACAGATTTAATCACTCTGTTTGAGCATCTCGACAATCAGACCGTACAGCCGATTAAAGTTCTTGTTCACTATTCGGAATAAATGATAAAAATTATCTTAATGAATAATATTCTAAAAAACCAATGAATGTTTAACTATAGAAATATATGGTAAAAGTATATTGTGGTGATTTTAATGAAAGTAATGATTAGAAGGGACAGCAGATTCCCCTCTCCTCAGAAGAAGATGAATATACAAATCGATAATAAAAAGATCTCAGAAATTGAAAACCATCAGGTGCTGGAAATGAGTTCGGTGAAGGAAAAGGCTGCAGTCAGCGCTTCACACTTTGCATCAAACAGTAATAAAATCTCTGTTTCAGACGGGGATGAAGTAAAGTTGACCAGCCGGAAAATAAATAAATTAATCTACTTCTTATCTATTTTTATGCTCATTGTCACGCCTGTATTATTTGGTGTTTCACAACTGAATCAAGCCTTGTTATATGATGTCGTTCCTTTCAACACTTATATTTCAGCTGTAGCAGTATTTTTGATTACATTATCACTTTCAGGTATCCATATGTACAGACTTGATATTGTCACATCCGGCCGTAACGTTTCGTAATTCTTGTTGTAACTATGATCTGCTCCAGAAAATTCAATCAGGAGGATTGATTATGACACTTAAAATTAAAAGAAGAACCCGGTGGTACAATGTTTTTTATAATATAAAAATAAAGCTCAATGGTGAAAAAGTCTCAGAGCTTGAAGACCACAAAGAAGTAGAAATTAATATGCCGGAAGACAATATGGAATTGGAAACCGATCAATTTGCGACTTTAAGTAATAAAATAAGTGTGTCTGACGGTGACCACGTACTGATTACCAGTAGAAGAATCATGACATTCGCACACTTACTGGGGCTCTCCATCCTTATGATTGCCTCCTCGATATTTCTGTACATGACGAATTATCATCGTTCATATATGTTAGGGCAGGAAAATTTCTTTATTCCCTATCTCATTTTAATTCCATTGATATTGTTTACGTTGATAGTTGGCATGAAGCCCAATAAAGTAGAAGTCGTATCAAAATCCACGTACGACAGTACTAAGTAAGGTGGAGGTAAGATGCATATTACAATTAAGAGAGAAACAGGGTTTATTGGGGCCATGATAAAAACCAAAATTCAATTGAACGGAGAAACAGCCGGAAAGATTTCACTTGGCGAAGAAAAAAAGATCAGCCTTTCTGAACCTTCAATGGAAATCAGGGCATCGCAATCAGGAATTACAAGTGATAGAAAGACCGTATCTGACGGTGACTTTATCATTTTGAAGAATAAACGAGTGAATATAATATTATGCTGGATCTCACTCTTGATGATTGGGTTATCGCCGACACTTTTCAGTTCTTTGTCCGGGCAGCCAGTCGTTTTCCCCAATGGACTGGTCTATATGCTGCCTTTTATAATTATCGGCTTTCTGTCGGCGAGGAGAATGTACAAATTTGAAATAAAACGTGAAGAAGTCCCTGAAAATAATGACTCATGATTAACTGATACTTTGAGATAAGGAGAATAGATATGCCGGTAAAAATTAAAAGAATACCCGATTCATCCTTAAACGGAATCGCCTCAAATATAAAAGTAAAGCTGAACGGTGAAAAGATCGGTGCACTTTCGTATGAAGAAGAAATGGATGTTGACCTGCCTGAACGTGAAGCAGAACTCAGTGTCAGTCAATTTCTTATAATCAGTAATAAAGTCACTGTCTCGGACGGTGATCATGTACAAATCAGCTTCAGGAAGTTTAATATGATTATCGGGCCTGTCCTCATGGTAATGATGATACTGATACCACTCTTATTTTCAATTGAGGGAGTGACGCGTCTATTGATTATGCTGCCTTTTCTTCTAGCAGTGTTTTTTGTAGGAATTTGTATGCTGAAGCTGGAAGTTTCAGCTAAAGATACACAGGAATTTTCCGGATAGAATTTTGAACTCTAAACATTTTACGTGGTAATAATACATGAAAGATTTAATAATCAGAATCGGTCTAACTATAGGTTTAACAGCAATAATAACGGGCTCATTTTTATATGATTACGCATTTATGAATGGCTACCTGCAGTATGGTCCAATGATAACTTTTATCGTGGTTGTTATTATTATGGCTGGATACGAACATTTTTTTCAGAAAGATGACAAAGATTCCGAGGATGAAACAACTGAAGAGCCGCCTGCAGACTTTGGTTATGTCGTAAAAACATCTCTTTTCCTGATTTATGTTATTCTCCTCGCTTCAATATTGAAGCTCATATTCGGTCCTCCTGTAAGTTCAGTCTATGATACCGGAAGTATGGACTTCTGGATACCTTTCATTATATTAAGTATAATGATGTCTTACAGAGTATGGCGCAGCGGTCAGTCTGATGATTCCGGATCACAATAAAAATGAGCAGTCCTCAAAAGGCTGCTCATTTTATATCACGCTGTTTTATCTGTTAATCTTATCTTCAAGACTGGATAAAATTTTTGCCGGATTACCGCCGACTATGGTATTTTCAGGCACATCTTTTGTCACCACTGCCCCTGCAGCAACGACGGAATTTTCTCCGATTGTCACTCCCGGCAGAATGGTTGCATTTGAACCAATCCAGGAATTCCTTTCGAGGGTCACAGGCTTTAAATACATCGTGCCCCTGTTATCCGGTGCAAAATCATGATTGATAGTTGCAATCACAACATTATGACCAATTAAACTGCCGTCACCAATCGAAATTCTGCCTTGATCCTGAAATCTGCATCCTGAGTTGATGAATACATTCTTTCCTATAGATGTATTTTTTCCGAAGTCAGAGGTGAATGGTAAGAACATCTTAAACCCTTCATCAAGTACCTGCCCGATGATTTTCGACATCTCCACTCTAACCTCTTCGTCAGTGAATACACCGTTGTTCATCGCGGCACATAACTGCCTGGTCTGCATCGAGACCTTATTCATCTCCTGATTGATTTCTGAACCGGCAGGCAGCAGTTTCTCATCGTTCATTCTTGATAACAATTCTGTAAGCTCCATACTATTAACTCCTCTCAACAACAGTAACCCTAATCACATCTCCAGGTCTTTTACCGATTGTTTCCCGTATATCTTTCCGGACACCGATAATATAACATATTGAACCGTCATGACGTTTAACACCCATATTAACAATACTGCCGTCATACGGGACTTCATCAAATGTTGCGCTGACTTTAACCCGTCCCTTTCCAAACTCTTCTTTTATATCATAAGGGAACTCAACATATGCACCATCAATATCCGGAACTTTTTGTATTTCAGCTTCATATTCAAACACTTTAGCTGTCATTTATTCGAATTCCTTACTTAAAAAATCTATACGTTCTTCAAATGAAACTTCACGGTGGATTTCATGGAGCATCCATACATAACCGTTATTATCGGAAAACATTGCGTTTGTCACACCCATTGCTTCCATATATGTCACCGGCTGAACCTCCTTTGCACCTGAAGCTATCGCTTTGTCGAACGTGTTTTGGATATCTGAAACAAGCACATTAAACCAAAATGACTGGTTATCTCCTTCTTTAGGCGCAAACAACTGATACGGCGGATTTTCATCCAGCATGTGAAAACGTGTACCGCCTGTAGAAAATACTATTTCATTATTGCCTCTTTTAAAATTCGTTTCTTCAATGACTTCAACATCAAATATTGCTCTGTACTGCTCCAAAGCTGCTTTTACATCTTTAACTACAAAATCAAATTCAACACCCTTAATCATCGCATCATCTCCAGACTTCATATTTTAATTAAAATCCACTTCAAGCAAAATCGGCGTGTGATCCTGTCTTGTACCTGAAGAAAGCATTTCGGATTTCACAACTTTATCTTTGGCACGGTCGCTGATGAGCCAGTAATCAATTCTCCAACCGGAATTATTGATCTTACTTGTCTTGGCACGCTGGTTCCACCATGAATACACACCAGTAACATCACCATTTACATGACGGAATGTATCTGTAAAACCTGCTGACAGCAGATTTGTAAATCCTTTCCTCTCTTCATCAGTGAAGCCTGCAGAACGCCGGTTTCTGTCCGGATGGGCAATATCAATCTCCTTGTGTGCAACATTAAAATCACCTGTCGCAAGCACTACTTTCTCCTGGTCCAGCGAAGCTAAATATTCTTTATATTTTTCATCCCAAATCTGTCTTTCTGAAAGACGGACGAGTTCCGATCCGGAATTCGGTGTATAAACCTGCGTCAAATAAAAATCATCGAACTCAAGTGTAATCATTCTGCCCTCAAAATCCATCGTTGCCGGACCGCCGATTTCAGGAAATGATGCTTTAGGTGTCAAATGGTTTTTATACAGAAACATTGTCCCTGCATAGCCTTTTCTTGCAGGTTCATTGGAGCTTCTCCACACAATTTCATAGTCGGGGAACTGTGCCGCGAGTATTTCTACATGTTTCTTTGTCGGACCTTTTGCAGACAGTTTTGTTTCCTGAATCGCAATGATATCAGGATTTTCCCCTGCCACAGTGTTTAATGCATCTCTTGATAATTCCGCCCTTGCAGAATCACTTGTTAATGCTGCATTCAGTGAGTCTATATTCCATGAGATTAGTTTCAATGTTATTCTCCTCATCTGTCGTTAATTTAAATACTATAGTGAATTTAAGTCTATAATATTCTTTCCCGCCTGTCACCGATTATACTTCCAGTATAAAAACAATAGTCCTTCCCTGCCGTATAATGGGTCATTCTCAGGGAGCGGCACATTTTTAATATTTTTGAGATTTTCAGGACGCTCCGCCGGTCTTCCATAACAAAAATCATATTCTTTACCCTCCGGATATGCACCGATTACAGTAAAGTCATCATCCGCATTCAGTTTCTTATGTCCGAATCCCGCCGGCAGTATCGCTACATCCCCTTTTTCAAGCTGGATTTTCTCGCCGTGTTCACCGCCGAACTGGACCTCTGCACTCCCTCCGGTGACAATCAGAACTTCATGAGAATTACTGTGATAGTGATGAAACGGTGCAATACCATTCTCCCAAATACCGAGCCAGCGGTTTTCACTCAAAATACTTTTTATATCATCTTCAGGATCCACAGCATGTTTGTATATCAACAATTCAAGCTCAGGATGATTGGGTATGGATCCGTCATCTTTACATTTCAGTGTCTTGATTTCTACATTGTCCATTTTTCTCATAGAAACACCCCCGTTCACGAAATTAATCCTTATTAAATAAAATCCCTCTATGCATTAACTGTCTGTCTTCCGGCAGTCTTGCCACCGCTTCTGCGCTGCAGCTCACATCTGTAAATACAAAGCTCGCTTCATCACCAGGTTTCGGCCACTGCTGATTCCCTTTATCATCTAATGGTGTAATCCCGCCAGTAATCAGTCCCAGGCTGTTCCGTAATACACGTTCAGTTGATTTTCCCGTATAATCACAAAAGTGATTCACCTTCTCCATAATATCTCCTGAAACAAACGGACTCCAGGAATCATAAAAACCGTCACATCCCAGACCGACAGCGACACCATTCTCTTTTAAAATATCAATCGGTATCACTTTATGATTCACAGAAATCGGTATGGTGGACATAATCGATACATCATATTGCTTTAATTTCCGTGCAAAATTCTGCTGCACGCCGGGCTGTAGTTGACTCAGACCGAATGCATGACTGAATGTCGTTTTCCCCTGATAATCTTCCGCACTCACCATGTCGAGCCATCGATCCATTGTATAGTATCCGATATGGCCTCTGTCATGAAAATGCATGTCCACATCCACACCGTATTCTTTTGCGATTTCCATCGTCATTTCAAGTGATTTCTCAACATTTCCGTCTATTCCCGCGGGATCAAGACCTCCTAAAATCCCTGCTCCGGACTGAAGTGCTTCTCTAAGAAGATCGGGCATTTCTTCATGAAGAAGCAGTCCGTGCTGAGGGAAAGCTACAATTTCATATGTTAAATACTCTTTATAAGATTCCAGAGCCCGCTTCACCCCTTCTAAATTTTTTAATTTAATAAAAGGATCGATATTTACATGCGTCCGAATATGATTGACACCATTTTTTAAATGCAGCTCAATCATTGCGGATGCTCTTTGTTCAACCGTCTCTGCGAGTGTTTCCAGTTCCGCTGCTTCAAGTTTTAATCTCTCGGATAAATTTTTCACCGGCCGGCATGCCCTAAAACCGAGTGACAAATATGTTTTATCAAGATGATTATGCATCTCTTTAAACGGCGGCAGTGCGAGTCTTCCACCCATATCCATTCCGTCTGTTTCTGTGTGCTCAAGTGACGGAACGAGTGTCTGAATTACACCATCCTCTGAAATCTCTATATTAAACAACTCTGTTTCTGTTTTAACAGTACCGTCTGAATGTCTCGATTCACCGGTTTCGAGACGCACATTTTTCAGCCAGCGGCTCATCGCAATTCCCCCTTTAAATCATACGCTTCCCTGTGAATCACACTGCCTTTAGAAATAACGGCAGTGACCGGGCACTGTCTGGCGATTAAATGCGCGGAACTCACTGCATCTGCAAGCAGCACGTCCGCAGGATCTCCGACTTTCGGCCACTTCATATTTCCGGACTCATCGAGTGCCGTAATACCGCCTGTCGCATATTTCAATGACTGACCGATGTTTAATTCATCAATATAGCTGAAACGCTGTACCAACTGATTTAACTTTCGAACCGTATTGCCGCTGCCAAACGGCGACCAGTGATCGACCAGACTGTCATGTCCGGTTGAAACACCCACTCCGTTATCAAATAAATACTTTACAGGAATCGTAACAGGACCGGCACCGATCGGTACAGATGTCGTAATATTGACGTTGTGCTGTGACATCTTTCGGGTTAATTCATCGAGCAGCTGCTCATCTAAATCAGCCAGTGCAAATGCATGGCTCAACGTTACTTCATTCTGAAAAGACCGCACTTCTATTTCTTTTAAAATCTGCTGAATATCAAATGCCCCGAGCGTATTCGGTTCATGCAGATGAAAGTCGATACCGAGATGATATTTTTCAGCCAGATTAAAAGTCGTTTGAATCACCTCACTGCTTCTTCTATCCACCGCTGCAGGGTCCACCCCGCCGACATGTGTGGCACCCATCTGTAAAGCATCTTCAAATATACTCATAAATGCTTCACCGTTACGCAGCAGTCCGTGCTGAGGGAATGCTACAATTTCGTATGTAATCTGCCCCTTGTAGCTCTCGAGAACACGCCTCACTATCTCCATATGTTTTGTTTTTATGTGTGGATCCACATTCACATGCGTCCGGATATGGGTGTGTCCGTGCCGGATATAATGTTTGATGACTTTATGCGCCCGTTCTTCCGCTGTTTTCAACTGTACCGGCAGTAACACCTCCTCTTCTTTAAAACGTGTAAATATTCCTTCTGATGCCGGTGAAGGTGCTTTCCATTCCCCGCCGAAATAAGTTTTATCGATATGCGCATGCATTTCTCTGAACGATGGAACCATCAGCTGTTCCTCTGCATCTATCGTCTCTATATCCTCAGTTATTTCAGGTGCAATCTTTTTAAATACACCGTCTTCCATTAAAACATCAAAAATCTCTGTTTCTGCCGCTGTGACAAATGATCCATCATAACGGTAACCCGTTTCCAAACGCACATTCTTTAACAAAGTTTTCAAAAAGAACCGCCCCTTAGTTTATGTCATTTACTTTAAATAGACTGCTGATTCCATTTTATCATGAAGTATGAAATATCAGTAAATACAAAAGACGCCCGCTTGGACGTCTGATATCAATTTTAGAGGTAACGGTAACTTATATCTGCCGTTTCTTTTTTAACTACATCATCACTACTGAAAGCCTCGTATACACTTAATCACTTATAATGTATAATTTGTAAATAATATTTTGCAATTAATTACGCTGATTGTGTCATATATTCTATAATTAGCAATGAACATTGTTATAAGTAAAAACCGCCTTCATAAATTAATATGCAGGGTGGTTTTTAGCATGATATTTTTGATAAACAAACATTTTAGAAATTAGGTGGAAAATTGTTATTAAAAGAAGAACTTAAAAACTTAAGAGAAAATGATTATAAATTATCTGAAGACATAAATATTGAGCATCTCATAAAACAAATGCAGGAAAACATTGGAGATATAGACAGCGAATTGAGGGATGATCTTATTTATTCAACTTTTGGCTATCTAATTTCCAATGATTTCTTATCGAAAGAAATGCTTAAACATATTTTAGAGACATGTCCGATTTTAAGCGCCTATCCCAAACATCTAAAATTTCTAAAGCTTCTTTACAATAATGGGAAAAATGGCCACTAAAATAAAACACTATCTTTGTTTGAGATAGTGTTAATAGGTAAGTTGCACATACCATTTAAATTCCTGATTCAATAATGGTTATCTGCAACACTTTATCTTTTACTTTGTTTATATCGTCAAGGTGGATATACAAAAATAATATTATATTTCGTTTTGATTACTTCACATTTTAGATGATATTAAAATGTCATTTGTCGATGTATACCCATCCAATGACATCGATGCAAAAGCTTTAATAGTAATAGCTGATACTGAGTAATACAGTTCCTCCATATCTTATTATTAATTTCTGAGTCTAATTATGCATAATAAATATAGAGATATACGTTTTATATTTCTGAAAATAATTAGAGTTATATAATTGTTAATTTGATTAAAATATCCAATATTACATTAAATTACATAATTAGATTGAAGTCTATATTATATCCTGAACCTTTCATTTCTTTTGCTAAGGGGATCTGCCACCCACCATTTTTATCAAAAGGAATGTAGACTACACCTGAAATATCATTAGGTGTTTCAACTTCTTGTTTTACTAAAGCACACACGTTATTTCTTCCAAGCTTTGCTATTAAATATCCATGCTCAAACACTACATTTTGTCTAGCTCTGTATAACTTTTTATCTTCATTATTCTTCTGATATCCAATGTCACATGGAGTATATAAAATAATACCAAAACTCACATTAGAATATTGTTCAATTTTTTCAATTATTGTCATTCCGTTGCTAGCTTGCTCATGTAAAATAATTGGCTCAAATCCCATTCTTTCAATAAAACGAGCTATTTCAAGTTTAAGCTCATTATCTTGTCCATGAACAATAAAAACTTTCGCTTTATCAATAACTACTTTTTTCTTTCTTTCAATAACCTCCACATTTTCTTTGATTTCTTTTGCTTCAGCCATTAATTGCTTAGTTATATCAGTTGTATATTTATCATAGTGCAATATATCTTCTGGAGATATATACATTATCAAACCTGTAGGCATATTATCATTTTCATATTCAGATAATTCCCGGGCAGACTTTTCAGTTGTAACAATTTTTAACCTGTTAATTTCTTCTTTTCTTAATACATATCCATTAACAATAAATTCCTCACTATTTTGATAAGGTATTAAAACATCTTTTATTATTTCATCTTTATCCGTTTCATCAATATTTGCCACAACCTTATTTGTCTTAGACTTTCCTATTTTTTCTTTAGTTTCTATTAAAATTTGATAATACAATTTATATCCTCCTTCGAAAAAATAGCAGATATTCCTTCGTACTATACACCTAAATTTAAAAAAAGCTTTCAAATAAAAATTTCTATGCGGATGTAAATTTATTATTATTTCTTGTAGTACAAAATGCTACATATCAGAATTAGAAACTAAAATTTTATAAGGGTATTATTTTAATCATGTTTTTCATCGGCCATAGTTACATATTCAATATTCCATCCAGCGTCCTTTAAATCTTCTTCATGATCCACAATTGTTTCTTCATGTACTGCAACACAGAGCAAATGGGAAGGTCTTGTAAGCCCAACATAAGTCATTTTTAGATTTTGTAATGTACGTTTCTTCTTCGTAGGTTTATGTTTCCCTTTAAAATAATCTAAGATTCTATGAACATCGTATTCATAATAAAATGTTTCAAGATAAAGTGTTGCGGTATGCGTTTCTCCTTTAACTCCATGTATAGTATCAAATTCAATTTCAATATCATTTTCCGATTTTTCGTGTGTGAAAATATTAGACTTTAAGGGCGTGGTTATTTCTCTCTCCTCTTTTTCTTCTATAAAAAAAGTAGATAATTGGTCAATATCTTGCCAGTTAAAGAGATCTTTAAGTCTAATTTTAATAAACTCTTTTACATCCTCATATATATTTTTGTCGTTTGAGATGGACAAGCACCAATCTGCCAGATTTAACAACAAACCTTGATAAGTTTCCTCGTCTTTCTCTTTTAGAAAATTTAATAAAGATTTTTCCGTAAAAAAATTATTATTCTCATCTTTTTCATTCATTATTTTTAAAGATTTTAATATCCCACACAAGATTGATTTCCTATATAGAGGAACACTTATATCATTCGTTTTCTCGTTAGGAAATTGTGTTACATATGAATATAAATAATCAAAGTCATTTCTTTGTTTAAGTTCTTTACTAAATCTCTTCCAATAATCTAAAAGAGTATCTTGTTTCGTATTTTCCCCTGCTACCCATGCGATTGCTTTAAAAGTAGTATTTTGCACTTTATTTAATTCATATTTTAATATCATATCGCCAAAATGAGGAAGTACTTTATCTATCGTTTCTTTATTAAATACAATAATAGTAGGTGAAATATCAGGAATACTCAAATTCCCTGTCAAATTTTGTGGACTAACACAAATATTCTTTACAACATTGGCTATCGCCGGTGAAAAACGTTTACTATCTGATATTGATAAAGACGGTTCTAATACATTCCAATTCCCTATAGCTTGATCAAGATCATAAATTGATTGATTCTGATCCCCTATCCTTTGCAATATAACTGAGTTATCAAATAAACTATTAAAAAGATTATTTTGATGTTTCATAGTATCTTGCATTTCATCTATAAAAACATATGAAAACCTTCTCGAAAAAACTCCTTTTATTTGCGGATATTTTGTAACATAATAATTTGCTAAAAAATAAGCATCATCGTAGCATAAAATTCCAAGTTTCAACATTTTCAACTTTAATTTTTTTAGATATCGATAAGAAGCCGTATCTTTATCTTTATAAATCAGATTACCATACATTCCGTTAGTTATATTAATCTCTTCATTATCATAGGTAAATCTCATTTTATAAATTAAGTTTGAATCTTTTTTTCTATTCCATAACGGTATCTTTGGGGTACCATTTGATAATATTCTTTTCGAATAGTTTCATTATAAATTTCATCATCAATTCTGTTCGGTCTTTTCCCGAGTATATTTATATATGCGGGTATAGCTAGATATTTATTTACAAAGGACTGAATTGTACTGCAATTGTTTGGATGACTGAAAAGTTTGAGTCCATTTATACCTAATTTTGTTTTAATTTCATTTATTGCTACGTTTGTGTGGGTTAATACACATATACCATCATTATTTTCAAGAGGCAGCTTCTTAGAGATTATAGCTAGTTTAGCCAACAAAGTTGTTGTTTTTCCACTACCAGGACAAGCTCTAATATCTTTTTTTTCTAAACATTTTATAATATCTCTTCTTTCATCATTAAATGTAATTCCTTCAGGTAAAAGTAGGCTTTCTGCATATTGTATATCAGCTTCAGTTATTTCAATCATCGTTATCTCCCTCTTCTGTCACATGAAATATTGCCTTAACTAGGTAATCTAATTTCTTATCAGATAGAATACGGGACTTTATGTCTTCTTGGTTAAGTTCATTTAAAATTCCAGCTAAACATTGTGCAGTAATTGCTTTTGAAATGTCTTTTTCAAGCATTAAGTTATAGTAAATATAAAAAGCTTTTTCTTCATTAGAAGTTTTCAACTCATCCCATTTTTTATATTGTTTATCTATTACTTCGCCAACTCCTTGTATTTTCTCTTCTGTTAAACCATAACGATTACTATTTTGTATTTTCTCAGCATATAACACTGCTTCAAAGAGTTCTTTTTGTAAGCAACTTAAAGCAATATCATATTCAAGAGTCCATTCTGGAGAAATAAATAATTTTACATATTGTCCCTCTATTCTTTCTTTTCTTTCTTTTCTTCTTTGGGCAATTGATTTTATATTTTCTTTATCTTTTTTGGTTTCAACATCATCTTTAACTAATTTATAGATATCTGGTTTTATATCATTATCAGTTATACATGAAACAGGAATATTCAATAGACCTTTCCTTTGTTCTTCTCTTTTAAAAATCCTTGAGTAACGAAGAAATGCTGTATTACCAACATTAACCAGTGAAACACCATACCTGGCAAGCGGTTTTCCAATTATTTTAGCTATAGTTGGAATAAGTAGATTTTCAGCATCACCCTCAACTAAAATTACTCCTTCAGCAAAAAACAAGTTTGCCTTCGTAGAATCTAAAAATCTTTCCAAAAAAAGATAATCTCCTTTTTCCAACTCAGTGTATGATGACCCCATTGGAAAAGCATTAAAGTCTTTACAAACAATTAAATTATTCAAACTTATTTTTGAAGCCAATTCAGGACTATGTGTTGTGAGAATTAATTGTATATCAGATTTTTCGGATTCAGTTTGAAGAAATTCAACTAATCTAACTTGAGCTTGTGTGTGTATATGTGCCTCAATCTCTTCTACTAAAGTGAGTTTTAGCCCTGAATAGTCTTCTCTTTTTAATAATAAAAGTTCTACTGCTATAAACAATAAGTTATGCGAGCCTAAACCAGCTTTTGTGGATGTTAAATTTAATCTTAATTTTTCAAGAATATTTTTCAATTTCAAATCTGAAATTGAAAAGTTAGAATCTAATTTATTTTTAATCCCCGAAAATTCTCCCAAATACTGATTTATTTCTTTAAGTAGTCCCTCTCCCTGCAAGTCTTCCAAAGCTTGCCCATGTTCGTCTAGACCTTCAAAGTAGTTTTTTATTTTTTTGTTGGCTGTTTTCATTATCTCAAAAAGATAATGTTCTTCTTCCTTATCTTTAAAAGATTCATGACTATCTAAAATTTGTGATAGTCTTGAATTTCTACGAGGAGCTAACTCTCTCTCTGCGTCCCGTAATGGAGTAAGATATATTGAACGAAGTAAATTCCTTGTCTCACCACTCAATAATTTGCCTTCTTCATCTGGTCCAGCTTTTATATCATAATAGACATTTCTTCCTTTACGTTTTGCAATTAAAAATACTTTTAGAAAATACTGAGATTTACCACCAATATCTTCAATACCTAACCATTCTAAAAAATGTTTTGCTTCATTATTGTTAAAACCTCTAAAAATACATTCAATACGTATTTCAGAAGCTCTTTTACTCTCATCATAACCTACTGGCAAATTAAAATCTTCCTGCTCAATCCTAATATACTCATAACTTTGGGTTAGTATAGTGTATTTAATTGCATCAATTATTGCTGTTTTTCCTGAATTATTTTCTCCTACTAATAAATTTAAACCCTTATTAAACTTCAATGAAATGCCTGGAAATATTCCATCTTCTGTTTCTTGTTGCCCATATTTTCTGAAATTCCAAATCCGAAGTTCTGATAAATACAAAAATGTCACCTCATTTGTAAATGTTTATTTCACTTTTTATCTACTAACTTCTTTACTTGACTCTCATAAGTTAAAATAGTCTTTTTGCTTCAATTTTTTTATATTCAATAATATTTTATAATTATACTTACCTATTTTTTGAAGTACAAGAAAATTGCAGTAAAATATCTGTAATTATTTCAGACTTTAATAACTCTAATTCAATTTCGTTAAAAAATAGTAATTTTATAAATTTGTTAATCCAATTTTTCAAAAATAGAAATTTACTGGATGTGAAGAGAGCGAGAAATAGTCAATATAAATCACTCCTTACGCGTCTTGAAAACGATAATCAACATGTCCGTATATTACACACCAAAAAAACAATCATGGATTCTCCTTTTTGTCCCGAACTAATTTTCCATGAAGAAAAAACGGATACTCTTCAATTTCAACCTCATTCAGCACAAAATAATCCTCAATCCATTCCATTACCTTTTCTTCGTATATTTCCCGTTCCTCTAGAGACATCATATACCTTTCTCCTTTTCTGCTTTTAAACCATTAAAAAACGTGTCAGATGAGAATAATCCAACAAGCAAAAAAATTGATTTTCTATAAACTTTCCGCAATTCCAGCCATTATATATTGATCACATGGTAAAGCAATCGAATTTCCAAGTGCTTTTATCACTAATTGCTTTTCCCCCATAATCATAGGCTGTCCATCCTTCAGGCAATCCCATTAAACGCCCACATTCCAATGGTGTCAGCTGTCGGATAAATCCTTCTTTTTCTTTCCCTTCATATCAAAAAGAGAAATAATTCACTTCTGCTGCTAGCAAAGTTGGAAAAGGGTCACTTGGTCGGCCGAAACTTCCAATGAATTCGTTTTGATTTTTGGTTTTTGCTGCACTTTGCATGTGTCTTTCTTGAAAGGGACGGATGACGGGTATTCTCCCCCGTTTCTTCAAAAGATATTCGACTGGCTCCGGCAGCGGCCTCCTGTTTTTTCCGCGAGACGCAGAAAACGGCTGCAGGTCACGGATTTAAATAGTATTTCTTTGGCACGATTCCCCCTAAAATCTGCCACGAGGAAGATACTTTGAGCGCGAGTGCGTATTCCCCAATATTGGGTGTCCAAGAGCCGCCAGCACATATCAATCTTACTCCATTCCTGCGTTGGCCAATGTTCCAGAAGGAGGCAAAGGAGACATTAAAATTTCGGTATTTGTGAAGGACTCCAGGACGGCTTTAAAATCCATCCGGTCATTTGATGAAAAATCTCCCATGACGTTTTCCCAAACAGCGATAACTGGATATGTTCCATTGGATGCCTCCTTCATTTCTTCAACTATTAGGAATGCTTGATAAAACAAATTCGATTGCTTTCCGTCTAACCCCTCTCTTCTTCCGATATTTGATAAGTTCTGACATGGAGAACTAAATGTAATAATATGATCAGGTGGTATTTCCCCACCATCTATTTTTGTAATATCCCTAAATGAAGTATGTTAGGAAAATAGCTTTGTGTAATAGAGATAGGGGCTTTCTCAACTTCTCTCGCCCATACGGGTTTAATTCGATGACGATAAGTTGCGAGAGGAAATACACCTATACCATCAAAGAGATTTCCTAGTGTTAGTGTTGTCATATATAATCGCCACCCTATTCACAAATCTCATTACGAATAATTTTATATATAATGAATCTTCACAAAATTATTTTTGTACAAAAAAATAGACGTTCAGTTTATTTGAACGTCTAAAAGTATGGCATCAAATTAAAAGTAGAATATTAAATTTCACATGTCTCCTCGCAACAGGTCAATTCCTACTGAAACTTCAACATAGTATTTTAACACTTTTTTCTGTCATTTTCACCATTTGCCTTAAAGTAAGAATGCTAGTAAAACACCTTGAAATTAAGGATTTCTACGTAGTTTCCCATTCAAGCAGAACAACTGCTTCTGTATGATTTGTATGCGGAAAGAGATCCACCGGTGTTACCGGACTGACCTGATAGCCTTCTTTGTTTAAATATTTCAAATCTCTCTGCAGCGTACTCGGATTGCAGGAAATATATATAATTTTCTCAGGCTGTACTTCAACAAGACTATCGAGAAATGCTTCATGGCATCCCTTTCTCGGCGGGTCAACAAATACAACATCCGGCTTAATGCCTTTTTTGACCAGTTCTTTCATCACTTCTTCGGATTTTCCGAGATAATATTCTGCGTGATGAATACCGTTCAGTTCAGCATTTTCCCTGGCATCCACAACTGCCGATTCCACCACTTCAATACCAATAATTTTCTCTGCATAATCTCCGGCACACTGACCGATTGTACCAATACCGCAGTATGTGTCCATAATTGTTTCTGTCCCGGTCAAACCTGCCGCTTCAATGGCTTTCTGATACAGTTTTTCAGTCTGGGAATGATTCACCTGATAGAACGATTTTGCTCTGATTTTAAATTTTTTGCCGAGCAGCTCATCTGTAATATATGCATGACCCTTTAATACGATTGTCTCATCGCCGTAAATAACATTGGTTTTCTTCGTGTTAATATTTTGAATGATACTCACGACCTCAGGGAATTCTTTATTCAGCATCTGGATAATATCCTGAAACTGATTCTTTCTGCCATTTGTAATAAAGCCTACCTGCACCTCTGTATTGTCATGGTTTGAACGGATAACGAGATGCCTCAGCAGTCCTTTATGTGTCGCTTCATCGTATATTGAAACACTGTCCAGATACGGGCGGATTTTATTCATCAGCTGATTGTGCAGATCTTTTTGAATATAACAGGTTTTAATATCCACAATGTCATGACTGCGCGGCTTATAGAAGCCCATCTGTACTTTGCCGTTCACTCTCTTCACAGGAATCTGTGACTTGTTACGGTAATGATGCGGTGCTTCCATACCGACTGTATCAAACGTCTCAATATCAAGCTTTGCCTGTCTGTTCATATTACGGTCCACAGTCTGCTTTTTAAAATTCAGCTGCTCACTGTAGCTGAGCGGCTGAATCTGACAGCCGCCGCACTGGTAATAATATTCACACGGCGGCTCTACACGGTTATTTGACGGCTCTAATATATTTAAATTTCTTCCGAATCCAAAATTTTTATTTGCTTTAATCACTTTAAATTGAATCTTTTCGTCTTTTAACACATCTTTAATAAATACCGGATAGCCGTCCACTTTGATGACACCCATTCCTTCATGGGTATAATCTGTCACAGTCCCTGTATATACTTCGTTTTTTACCACTGTTTTCATATCTATTCCTCTCAGACATCTTCAATATTTTCATTATAACAAACAAATAGCCAAGCTTCTGCTTGACTACTTATTGTGCTCATCATAAAATTTTCGGGGCACCCTGATGGTTAAATGCTGCTGCAGGTTTTCAAACCGTGCAGGGAGCACGCCGCCGAATTCACCGTCTAAATTCAGCTGTACGTCTTCATAGGAAGATGCACTGACTTCTCTTGCTTTTACATAGTGTACTTTTGGATGCTCAAGATGTTCTCCGCGTGTCGCCATAGAAAGTATCCGTGCCAGTTCCAGTAAAGTCACTTCTTCTACATACAGTACTGAAAACAATCCGTCATTGAATTTCGCATTCGGAACAAGCTTATCAAAACCACCGATGGAATTGGTCAGACCGATTAAAAACATCATCACCTGACCCTCATGAACCACACCGTCCAGTTCCAGACGGATATTTGAACTCGTCATCTGCGGCAGCTTTTCAATTCCTTTTACATAGTATGCGAGCGGTCCGATAATCGACTTCAATTTACTCGGCGCCTCGTAGGATACTTCTGTTAATTTACCGCCTCCGGCAATATTCATAAAATATTTACCGTTCATGTAACCGACATCGAGCTTCATCGGGATACCATTCACAATATTATCGACCGCTTCCATCACCTGATTTGGTATGTACAATGCAGACGCAAAATCATTTACCGTCCCCATTGGAATAATACCGAGTTCCGGTCTGTTTTCTTTCGCAGCAACACCATTAATGACTTCACTGACTGTGCCGTCACCGCCGACCGCAATAATAATATCAAAATCATGTTCACATGCAAAAGCGGCAGCATCGACAGCATCTCCCTTATACCTTGTCGCATGCACACTGGTAATATAGCCCTGTTCTTCCAAGCGTATCAATACATCAGGCAGTATCTGCTTAAATACTTCCCGACCTGCAGTTGGATTATAAATGATTCTCACAGTTTTCATTTTCTTCTCCTATTTCTACGTCCGGCATATGTGTAACAGAGATAAACGCTCAGCACAAATACAGCAAGCTGAACAGCTTTCATCAATGTCTCGTACTCAGTCATCGACAAAACAAATAAGCCTCCGATTAAAAGGCAGTTTATAATAATTACAAATTTAAACCACATTCCGATTCCCGCGTGCACTCATAATATTATAAAACAATGCCTCTTTTTTAAGCTGATATTCTTCCCTGCTTAATTGTAAATCATTCAGCTGCTTTTTTAATTCTATAAATTTTTTAAATTCTGATTCATCACTGTTAATGGATAGTTTGCAGTCCAGTATCTCTTCTTTCCGCTCTTCCCCGTGTGCCATGAATATAAAGTTCACAGAATCATCGTCAAAACTGCCTCTCACAATTGTTTCGTTTGAATAATACGGCGAGAAACTGTGGACAATCTCATATCCTTCCGCCATTAAGACATCAGGAAGTTCGGCCACCTGATTTTGTGATTTTAATATTACCAGAATATCAATATCTTCACGTGTATCCATCGATGCAAAACTCGATGATCCGATATGATGTACTTCAATCACATTGGATTTAAAATGGTCAAGCATCTGAAGTGAAGCTTCAACGTATTTTTGTTTTGCTAAATCATAGTATGAGTTTTTTTTCATCATTATTCATCCCTAAGTATTACTAATGAAAAGTAATTTGTGTATAATAAAAAATGATATTTATATATTTTTCATATTATATCATATCTAAATGAAAAATATATACCACTACTCGGAGGATTAAGATGAAAAAAATATTAGTTGTTCTTTTATTCGTAATTTTCTTTATCGGTGTGTATTTGAACTTCGGGGCAGACCGCCCGCTCGACCAGCTGTCACTGACCTCTTCAAATGACAACAGTGCTGAAGAGAGTACGAATGAAACAGACGAAGACACGGATGAAAATAATTCTGAAAATGGTAATCAGAGTACTTCCAATGATGGTGCGGCAGAAGCTGTTACTTTCAGTCAGCCGGCGTTAAATGAAAAGTTTGAAGATGCTGCTGGCAGTAACGAACCGTTGATTATCGATCTTCTGCTTCCATCCTACTATAATGATGATTTTACGGATCGCTTGACAGAGATGTTCGGCTCCAATAATGTACAATTCAACCGTCAGGAACTGGATGTTAATTCGACTGACTTAAGTGAAGTATCCATCAGCGATAACAGTGATGCAGTCATTATCGATGCACTTCAAATTCAGGATTATAACGATGAAGTATTATTCGACCGCAGTGAGGGCAACATTACAGATGTCTACCTGAATATCTTCAATGATGACCGCGTTGCGTACATTCTCGGCAATCCAAATGTTCACGAACATGAAAATCTTGCCGGTGTTCTGGAAGACGATGCAGATTATTTCTCGGAGAATGATTATTATTATATTGATAATCAGGACCTTGAAGTCAGTGAAGATTATGATTACGATGCCGAATTGATATCAGCTTCAGCAGAAGATCAAATCATCCAGAACATATATGATTATTTAGTTGAATAGAACTTTTAGAACAGAAATTCATGATAAATATGAATTTCTGTTTTTTTATCAAAATGCCGGCATAAGTTCTGATTGATGTCATAGGTTGAAGCATTCACTAATAGAATTAGGTCTAAATACCTTCTGCGGCGCCGTTCAGAGCTTTAAGTGTCCCTTAGACCAACTGTTAATCCACTCAAAATTTAATACAAAAAAGCATGTATGATCAGGTTCAATCATACATGCTTTAAATATACTGCTTTAAACTGTATTATCTTTTATTAATTTCTTCAATTAAGATACTGTTAACCAATTTTGGATTTGCCTGACCTTTTGATTTTTTCATAATCTGGCCGACAAGGAATCCGATAGCACGGTCTTTACCGTTTTTGTAGTCTTCAATGGACTGTTCATTCTGATCCAGCACTTCTGTAACCATTTCAGTTAAAATTTTAGGATCTGAGATTTGTTCCATACCAAGGTCCTTAACCACTTTTTTAGCTTTTCCGCCTTTTTCAACAAGAACAGAGAACACTTTTTTCGCCTGCTTACTTGAAATCGTGCCGTCTTCGATTAATGTAATCATTTCAGATAAATTCTCAGGTGTTAATTCAACACTGCTTAATTCTGTCTGGTTTTTATTCAAGTATTCATTGACGTTCCCCATAAGCCAGTTGGATGCCAGTTTCGCATCGGCTGAGTGTGTTTCAATCATCTCATTAAAGAAATCAGATGTCTCTTTATTCATCGTTAAGATGTCAGCATCATATTCAGGCAGCTTATACTCGTTAACGTATTTTTCCTTGAGCTCATCAGGAAGTGCCGGGATGCTTGCACGTACACGGTCTTTCCACACCTGGTCGATATGAATATCCACCAGATCCGGTTCAGGGAAATATCTGTAATCATCGGAACCTTCTTTAACACGCATTAAAATAGTCTCACCCGTTTTTTCGTCATAACGGCGGGTCTCCTGTTCAATTTCACCGCCGGACATTAATACCTGTTCCTGGCGTTTTTCTTCATGTTCAAGACCTTTTCTTACAAAGTTAAACGAGTTTAAGTTTTTAAGCTCCGCTTTTGTTCCGAATTCTTCCTGACCGTACGGGCGGAGGGAAATATTAGCATCACATCTAAGTGAACCCTCTTCCATTTTTACATCAGATACACCTGTGTACTGAATAATGGATTTTAATTTCTCGAGATATTTATATGCTTCTTCAGGCGTCCGGATATCCGGTTCTGACACGATTTCAACGAGCGGTGTCCCCTGTCTGTTTAAATCTACAAGTGAATGATCATCTTTGTGTGATGATTTTCCTGCATCTTCTTCAAGATGGAGGCGTGTAATGCCGATTCGTTTTGTTTCACCGTCTATTTCGATTTCAAGCCATCCGTTTTCACCAATCGGCTTATCAAACTGAGAAATTTGATATGCTTTCGGGTTATCCGGATAGAAATAGTTCTTACGGTCGAACTTAGTCACATCGGCAATATCCATATTTAATGCCATAGCTGCCTTCATACCAAAATTGACTGCTTCTTTGTTTGGCACCGGCAGTGTTCCCGGATACGCTAAATCAACCACACTTAAATTCGTGTTCGGATCTTTACCAAAATGAGCAGGAGCACTTGAGAACATTTTAGTATCTGTCTTTAACTCAACGTGGACTTCAAGTCCAATGACTGTTTCTAAATGCATTATCTCAACTCCTTTTGAATTTCTTTTAATTCTTCGTGTAAATTACATTTCTCTTCAAATTTATAAGCTGCATTATAAATTTTATTCTCTTCAAAATGACTTGCTAAAATCTGCAGTCCGATTGGGCGTTTATTGGAACTCAAGCCGCACGGAATGGATAATGCAGGCATCCCTGTCAGATTGGCAGGAATAGTCAGGATATCATCTTTGTACATTTTCAGTTTATCATCAGTTTTCTCACCGATATTGTAGGCAGGTGAAGTCGTTGTCGGACCAATGATTAAATCGTATTCCGACAGGACACTTTTCACTTCAGACTCGAGCAGGCTGCGCAGTTTCTGTGCACGGATATAATACGCATCATAATGACCGGCACTCAGCACGAAAGTTCCAAGCATAATACGGCGTTTAACTTCATCACCGAATCCTTCTGCACGGGTTTTCTTATATAAATCTTCAAGGCTTTCAGCGTCTTTTGCACTGTGTCCGTAACGGATACCGTCAAATCTTGCCAGGTTGGCACTCGCTTCACTGGACGCAATTAAATAATACGCGGATACAACATATTTAGTGTGAGGCAGGGACACTGTTTCCACTGTTGCACCTAAAGATTCAAACGTTTTAACTGCATTTTGAACGGCTTCATTGACCTCATCATCAATACCTTCACCTGTATATTCTTTAGGCAGGGCAATTTTTAGACCTGTTAAATCTTTATCAATGCCGTCAAGGAAATCTGCATCGATTCCCGGCATACTTGTAGAATCATAGTCACTCTGACCTTGAATGACATTTAAAATTTTCGCATTATCCCGCACATTTCTTGTGATTGGACCAATCTGATCCAGTGACGATGCGAAAGCAACGAGACCGTAACGTGACACTCTGCCGTATGTCGGTTTCATACCGACCACTCCACAGAATGCTGCCGGCTGACGGACTGACCCGCCTGTATCCGAACCGAGTGAAAACGGTGCAAACCCTGCTGCAACAGCTGCTGCCGAGCCACCGGATGAGCCGCCCGGTACTGCATCTGTATCCCATGGATTTCTTGTCAATTTGAAATAAGACGTTTCCGTGGACCCGCCCATCGCAAACTCGTCCATATTTTGTTTACCAATCAGGACAGGGGATTCATTATTTAATTTTTCAATCACTGTTGCATCATAAACAGGGTTAAAATCTTCAAGCATGCGGCTCGCACATGTTGTTAAAATATCTTTAGTGACGATATTATCCTTAATTCCCATTGGAATACCAAATAATGCTCCGTCCATTTTATCTTCTGCCTGAAGTGCATCTAAATGTTCTGCCTGCTTCAGCGCATCTTCCTTATTTAAAAATAAAAAAGAGCCGATGGTTTCATCTGATGCTTCAATGCGTTCATAATACGCACGAATCACTTCTGACGGCTTAATTTCTTTATCCTGAATCTTATCGTACAGTTCTTCGACTGTCAGTTCATGTATATTCACAGTAGGCCTCCTTACAGCATTTTAGGGACTTTAAATTGTCCGTCCTGAGTGGATTTTGCATTTTTTAATGCGTCTTCCTGAGAGATTGGTGTTTCAATTTCATCTTCACGAAGTACATTATTTAAATCAAGTGCATGAAACATTGGATCTGTTGAGGCTAAATCTACTTCTTCCAGCTGCTTTGCATATACAACAATTTCATCTAATTCTTTCTGCATTGCCTGCGCCTTATCTTCATCCTGAATTTCAATACGCGCGAGATGTGCAATATGTTTTACTGTGTCCAGACTAATTTCAGACATATTAACCCTCCATTTTTAAAATAGAACATATAAATCTTATCAAAAATCACTTGAAAAATCTAATCTTTCTGCATGATACCGGTTACAGACGGCCTTTTTTCATCTGTGTATTCAGAAGTATTAAATAATACTGTTGTTTTTTATTTTTTAATCGGTATAATTAGTTTCAACCGACTTAATGGTATATTTTTACACCATTGAAAATCCTGTCATATCAGTGTTTAAGCTTATTGCTGGTGGGGAATAGTCAACAAATCAAGTTGCAATAGAAATATCGTTTATGTATGGTGTTTAATATAGTGTTTAATTTAGGAGGGGAAAAATTTGATACTTAGTAATATGAACTTCACATTTACTGCAGGATGGGAACAATTTATAATGATTGCCATCTATTTTGCAGGTATGCTGTACATTGGTTACTATGCATACAAAAAATCAACATCCAGTCTGGATGAATATACTCTCGGGGGACGTAACCTCGGCCCGTGGGTAACAGCATTATCAGCAGGTGCATCAGATATGTCCGGTTGGATGCTGATGGGGCTTCCCGGCGGAATGTACGATGCAGGACTTTCAACTGCCTGGATGGGTATTGGTCTGACACTCGGTGCGTACGTCAACTACTTCGTTGTCGCACCAAGACTTCGTGTATACTCTGAGGTTTCCGAAAACTCTATCACCCTGCCGGACTTCTTTGAAAACAGGTATAAGGACAGACAACATATTTTAAGAATTGTTGCCGGTCTTGTTATCGTTGTATTCTTCGCAGTTTATACTGCAAGTGGAATGGTATCCGGTGGTAAACTGTTCCAAAACGCATTTAATATGGATTACCATTGGGGATTAATTCTCACAGCAAGTGTTGTTATTTTCTATACTTTCCTTGGTGGTTATTTCGCAGTTAGTCTGACAGACTTATTCCAAGGTACAATCATGTTTATCGCGATTGTTTTAATCCCTATTGTCGCATGGCAGTACCTTACAGGACAAGTTGCCGAACCTTTTGTAAGACTGGAAGAAATCGGTGCCTTGAATGATGTCAACTACCTTTCATTTATCAGTGGTGTCTCATTTATTACGATTATAAGTAACTTCACATGGTTCTTCGGCTACTTCGGTCAGCCGCATATTATCGTAAGATTTATGTCAATTACATCACATAAAAAATTACCTATGGCAAGACGTATTGGTATCTCCTGGATGGCAATCGGCCTGATTGGTGTTTCTTTAACCGGTCTCTTAGGTGTTGTATTCATCGATGTATCTCAAAATGAAATTGCAGACTCTGAAACTATTTTAATACTGATGAGTCAGGTACTCTTCCATCCATTAATCGGTGGATTCTTCTTAGCAGCAATACTGGCTGCGATTATGAGTACAGTTTCTTCTCAATTATTGGTAACGTCCAGTTCTTTGGTTCAGGATTTCTATAAAATGATCCGCCGTGTCGTTGTAAAAGAGGAAACAAAATCAAAAGAACAGCTGGACCGACTTTTTGTCACTGCCAGCAGAATCGCAGTTATTGTTGTATCCATTGTTGCCATTGGAATTGCATGGGACGAAGATTCAGTAATATTAGATATCGTTGCCAACGCATGGGCAGGCTTTGGTGCCGCGTTTGGTCCACTTGTTGTCCTTTCACTTCACTGGAAAGGTATGACACGTAACGGGGCAGTTGCAGCCATTATCGGTGGTGCCGCAACAGTCATCATCTGGATCGGTTTCGGAGGATTTACAACACTTCCGTTCATGCCTGATGAGTATATTTATGAAATGATTCCAGGTGTCATTGTTTCCACTCTTGCTGCTGTGATAGTTAGTAAAGCATCCAGCAATAAAGGAAATGAGGAAGCAATTCAGAAAGAATTTGCCGAAACAGAACGTATTTTGAAAGAAGATTAACTTCATCTCAGAAGAGAACAGCTGTGTCAGTCAACTGTGCAACTTGAAGATTCCAAATTTGTTTATAAGAAACCGGGACTAAATTTTTAATTAAGTCCCGGTTTTTTGTCACTGTTTAAAAAACATTATCTATCCTGCTGATTTTCAGCTATTTAAAAAAGCCTGATTGATAAATACTCAATCAGACTTTTCTACAGCACTATTGCTTTTATTCATATATATGCGTCTGTATGTTTCCATCCGAAGTTTTTGTAATCAATGCATAAGTGTCGCTCTTATCCGCTATAGATATTTCCACACGGACACCCGCAAAATGATTGGATAGTAAATCACTGACATATTGGCTCAGGCCGATAATCTCACCGCGGCTTGTATATTCCACAGGAATTTCGATGGATAAATGTTCTAAATTACCATCCTTAAAATATCCTTGTCCTACAGATGTTGTGAAAGAGTCAAAGTATGAGGACAAGTTACGGTTAAACAACTGATAGTCATTATTTGTTTCTTCACTCAACTCTTCTGCCTCACTTGAAGGGAATAATACATTCTGCTCATTCACATTTGTGAATGAAGATAATTCTCCCTCACCTGCATCCGCAACACTGTATGAAACAAAATTCCCGGGAGCGATAGAAGTATCGTTCGACTGTATGAAAATCGCAAACGTAATCGTTATGTCCTGATACTGTTCATTTGCACGTATTCTCTCGAGAATTTCTTCAGCCATCTGTTCCCCTTCTTCTTTCACTGTTGCAGCATCAAGCGAAACAGATTCAGTGCTTCCATCATCATTCTCATAGTAATACACACTGTTCATAGCAAGACCGATAGTCATTCCTTCAAGCTGCATATCACCATTTTCATCTTCAACAACATAGTTCTGCTCCAGTAAATGAGACAGATAAAGCGGTGCCTCTTCAGCAATGACATCCGGATCTGTTTCTCCGCCTGTGGATGGATTTAATCCGAGATTACTGAAGGCAGTGCCGTCAGCAAGCTCCTCTTCTGTCATCTCATCAATCTCTTCTCTTGTATATGTCCGGTTCAAGAAGCCCCGCACCATCTCTTCAGTAAATATCTGCCCTTCTCTGAAAATATAATCATCGGGGCTGAATACTTCCTTACTGATATCAAATAATCCCTTTTCAAATGCCTCTATGTTGTAGCTGGATACCATATTCGTACTGGTTAACCCTCTGGACGGCGAAATCTGGTAGGGAATCACTGTCTGATAATCTGTTCTGTTTTCCGTACGGGAGGTTACCTGCTCCTCCTGCTCTGTTACAGGCACATTCGTAACACCTGATTCTTCATCATTTTCAGCCATATCAACCGGTTCACTGCATGCAGCCAAAAATAGAGCTGCTGATATAAGTAAAATGGATATTTTCTTCATCTATTGCCCCAACTTCCGAATAAATTCATCTTCATCCCATATTGTAACATTTAAGCGTTCAGCTTTCTCGAGCTTACTTCCCGCATCCTCACCTGCAAGTACAACATCTGTATTTTTAGATACGCTGGAAGTCACTTTCCCGCCTGCATTTTCTATCATACTTTTCGCCTCGCTGCGGGTTAATTCACCGAGCTTTCCAGTCAGTACAAATGTCATTCCGGTAAATTCATCACTTTCAGGTACTGAAATTTCTTCAGTCATGTTCACACCGGCATTTTTCAGCTTCTCAATTAAATGAATAAAATCCTCATTATGCATATAAGTGACGACTGAATCTGCAATTTTTTCACCAATCTCAGGGATTTCTACAAACCGTTCTTTAGGCTGCTTCATTATTTCATCGATACTGCCGAAAGTCTGTGCAATCAAACCGGATGCTTTTGCGCCGAGGAACCTGATACCGAGACCGATTAATACACGCGTTAATGGATTTTCTTTCGAAGCTTCAATCGACTGGAGCAGATTATTCACTTTCTTATCTCCCATACGTTCAAGCTCGATTAAATCATCATACTTCAGGCTGTATAAATCTCCGATATCTTTAATTAATCCTTCATCAAATAATTGTTTAATCACTTTTTCCCCGAGTCCGTCAATATTCATCGCAACTCTGGAAACAAAGTGAATAATCCCTTCTGCAATTTGTGCGGGACACGCAGGGTTAATACATCTGATTGCCACTTCATCTTCGAGTTTAACCGCTTCCTGACCACAGCTTGGACACTCGGTTGGTGCATGATAGACTTCCTGACTGGTCCGTTCATCAAACAATACCCGGACAACTTCCGGGATAATATCCCCTGCTTTTCTAATAATGACTTTGTCATGAATGCGGACATCTCTCTCTTCTATCAATTCATGATTATGAAGAGAGGCTCTTGAGACTGTTGTTCCAGCCACTTTCACAGGTGTCAGAATTGCTGTCGGTGTAATTACACCTGTCCGCCCGACAGTCAGCTCAATATCGAGTATTTCTGTCACGACTTCTTCTGCAGGAAATTTATAAGCAATTGCCCATCTCGGTGATTTTACGGTAAATCCGAGCTCCTCCTGATGATCTAAATCGTTCACTTTTATCACGATGCCGTCAATATCATAATCAAGCTCTGTACGGTGAGTCGTCCAGTAATCGATATATTCAATGACTTCGTCGATAGACTGTGCAGTACGGCGTTCTTTGTTTGTCTTAAAACCATGGCGGTCAAGCGCCTCAAGGGCTTCACTCTGGGTCGCAGCATTAATATTTGTTAAATCGTTGACACTGTACAGGAATATTGACAGATTCCTTGCTGCTGCAAGCTTTGGATCCAGCTGTCTTAGAGATCCTGCCGCCGCATTTCTTGGATTTTGAAATAAGGCTTCTTCCCGTAACTCCCGCTGTTCATTTAGTTTTTGGAATGATTTTTTCGGCATATAGGCCTCTCCACGGACTTCAAATGACAGGGGTTCATCTATTTTCAGCGGTATCGCTTTAATAGTTCTTAAATTTTCAGTGATATTCTCACCCGTTGTGCCGTTACCGCGTGTTGCACCCTGCACAAATAAACCGTCTTCGTACTTCAAAGACACAGCAAGACCGTCAATTTTCAATTCGCACATGTACTCCACCCGGCCGACTGCTTCTTGTACACGCTTGTCAAAAGCACGGAGGTCTCCCTCATTAAATGCATTGCCGAGGCTGAGCATCGGTGTATCATGGTCAACTTTCGTAAACCCTTTGAGTATCTCCCCGCCGACGCGGACAGTAGGAGACGTCTTTGTTTTAAATTCCGGATGTTCCGTCTCCAGCTGGATCAGTTCATTCATCATTTTATCGTACTCTCCGTCCGGCACTGTCGGTGCGTCGAGGACATGGTACTCATAGTTATATCGGTTTAATTTATCCTGCAGTGTTCTAATTTTTTCTTCCATGACCCTACTCCTTTTTCTCAATTGGGGCAAAGTTTGCAAGCAGCCGCTTCGGTCCCTCACTTGTAAAAACGATATCCAGTTCTTTAGAATCACCGTCACCTTTAATATTTGAAATAATACCGTCGCCGAATTTTTTATGCGTAACCTTATCACCCACTTTGAATGACACACCGCTGTTATTCGTCATGACACGGGATTTTTGACGTACTGTACTTTTAGCCTGCTGCTTCGGTCTTGAAAACGGAGTGTTGATATCAATCACTTCCCCGTCAATCAGCTCATCAGGAATTTCCTGAAGAAAACGGCTCTGAAGATTTGATTCATATTTACCGTAAATCATTCTTGAGTCTGCACGGGATAGTATTAACTGATCCTCTGCACGGGTAATCCCCACATACATTAAACGCCGTTCCTCTTCAAGCTCGTCATCATCATACATCACACGCTGTGACGGGAAAATCCCTTCTTCAAGTCCGACGATAAAGACCACCTTGAACTCCAGTCCTTTTGAAGCATGCATTGTCATCAGTGTAACGCCTGCATTGGCCTCTACACCGTCCTGATCAGACACAAGTGCCATTTCACTTAAAAATTCGAAGAGAAGTTCGTCATTGATTTCACGTTCATTGTCAAATTCACGTGTCACTGTTTTAAATTCATCAAGGTTTTCAATACGGCTTCTGGATTCGAGCGTATTCTCTTTTTCCAGCGCATCAAGATATCCTGTGTCATACAGTGTTTCATCAACCAGTTCAGTAACCGACATATATTTTGATTTCTCTTTTAAATTTTTTAATTTATCAAGGAGAGACATTAATGTTGTCACTGCACCTTTAGGAATCCCTATAAAATCAGCATCATTGATGGCCTCAAATATACTGATTCCGTGAATGCCGCCGTAGGCCGTCAGTTTATCCACTGTTTTGGCACCGATACCTCGTTTTGGTGTATTGATGATCCGGGTAAAGCTGATATCATCATGCGGATTTTGAATGACCTTTAAATAGCTCATCAAGTCTTTAATTTCCATACGCTGATAGAACTTCATGCCGCCGATCATTTTATACGGGATACTTGATTTCACAAGCGCATCCTCTATGGCACGCGACTGTGAATTGGCACGATACAATACCGCAATATCACTGTAGGCATATTTCCGTGAAAGGTCCCTGATGTTGCGGACAACTTCCTGTCCTTCTGCGCGTTCAGAATCCGCGAGGATTGTCTTTATTTTTGCACCGCCGTCACGCTCTGTTCTGAGTTCCTTCGGCTTACGTTCAGAGTTATTGTTGATTACCGCATTGGCTGCATCAAGAATTGTTTTTGTAGAGCGGTAGTTCTGCTCAAGCTTAATCGTCACAGCCTCCGGATAGTCGTCCTCAAAATTCAGGATGTTGGTAATATCCGCCCCTCTGAATTTGTAGATGGATTGATCGGAATCACCGACAACACAGATGTTACGGTATTTGGCGGTAAGCATATTCACGAGCTGATATTGTGCATGGTTGGTATCCTGGTATTCATCCACATGTACGTACTGAAAACGATTTTGATAATATTTTAATACATCCGGATTTCTGTCAAATAAGTCAATGGTCAGCATAATTAAATCATCAAAATCAAGTGAACTGTTACGGTACAGTATTTCCTGATAATCCGTATAAATCTCGCTGTACAGACCGTCAAGATATCCTTCAGCCTCTTTTGAAGCTTCTTCTGCTGTAATCAATTGATTCTTTTTATCCGATATAAAATTCAGAATCTTTCTCGGGTGATGCTGTTTAACATCCAGATTCCTTTTCTTTAAAATGCCTTTTACGACAGACTGCTGGTCTGTCGGATCAAGAATAGAGAAGCTGTTATCATAACCCAGATGATTAATATCACGGCGCAGTATCCGGACACACATTGAGTGGAAAGTAGAGATCCACATATGCCCGGCATCCTCCTCGATTAAACTGTTCACACGGGACAACATCTCCCCTGCCGCCTTATTCGTAAAGGTGATTGCCAGAATATTATATGACGGCACTCCTTTTTCACCGAGAAGGTAAGCGATACGGTGGGTCAGCACACGTGTCTTCCCGCTTCCCGCACCCGCCACGAGTAAAAGCGGGCCTTCGGTGGTTTCAATTGCTTTCCGCTGTTCTTTATTCATTAAAGATAAATCCATAATATAAAAACTCCAGTATTATTTAATAATTGTTTTCAATGCCTTCTTAACGTCTTTATAAATAATGTTGCCAACGACAATGGTATCACTGTATGTACGCATTTCTTCCGCCCGTCCGCGGCTGTCGATGCCGCCGCCGTATATAATACGGCTGTTCTCTGCATGACTGCGGATGGTTTTCATCAACTCAGGATCACCGTATCTGCCGCTGTATTCAATATAGATATACTTTGTTTGGTACATTTTATCAAGCATGTTAATGTAATGCGGCAGCATTTCCGCCGTCACTTCCAAAGCTTCCGCTTTCTTAAAGGCTTTACATTCTTCATTCAGAATTAAATACGGCAGCAGCGACAGATCTTCAAAATCTATCAGCTGTCCGTATTCCTGAAGTGCCTCAAGCATTAAACCGTGCTGCCACTTTATATTCCCGGTGTTGAATACTGCCGGGATAAAGTAATGATCAAAACCCGGAATGACCGCGTCCTTATCTGTCACTTCAAGTGCCACAGAAATGCTGAAACGTCTGACCCGTGACATTAAGTTCAGCACGTTATCCTCAGTGATACCGTCTGTTCCGCCGATAATGATTAAATCCGTTTCCGACTCGCATATTTGAGTTAAATCTTCATCGCTGATGTCCTTTGCAGGGTCCAGTTTAAATATATGTTTTACATCCTCTAACATCCTAAAACTCCTATTAATTTCTCTATAATTTACGATAGAAATATTATATCATTTTACAGCGTACTCTGTTCACTTCTACGATGTTCATAATGATATTAATTTTTACATGCACAGGAAAAAGCACCCCTCAAACGAGAAGCGCTTTAGAAACTAACGTATTCTTAAATATTCTTCCAATACCAGACCCTCATCGTACATTTCAGTTGCCGCTTCCACACCGACATATCTTAAATGCCAGGGTTCAAAATTAATCCCTGTAATATCCTCTTTGCCTTCCTGATAGCGGATAATAAAACCGTACTCATGCGCGGCATCCTTCATCCATTCATACTCAGGTGTATCTTCAAATGATACATCAATCGTGGAAGCACTCACCGTCGAACCAATATCAAACGCAAGGCCCGACTGGTGTTCTGAATGTCCCGGCAGCGCACTGTACTGATCTGCTTCCTCCTGCCCTTCACGCGCTACATAATCATTGTACAGCTGCTCCTGCTCCTGATATGTCCTGAAGCCGCTGACCATTACAAACTGCAAGCCTTCATCAGCACCCGCACTCGTCATTTCTGTATATGCATCAATGACTTCCTGCAGAAGACCCGGATTATAATCCTGCGGCAGTTCATAGTCTTCATTGACGATTAAAATTCCGTCCATATATGTGACACCGTCAATCACTTCAACTTCAGGCAGGATGTCCAAATTTTCAACAGTCAGATGGGTCATCGTTCTTCCCGGTGACTCATGCGGTGCGTCCGATACTTCTGCAGCATCTCCGGAGCAGCCGGATAAAGCAAGTACTAAGGCCGTTCCAAATAAAATCCGCTTCACTTGAAAACCACCTTTTCTACTCGAGTCCTGCACGTTTAAAGATAACATCCACACGCTGCAGATGATGATTTTCATCAAAGCATGCATCTATATCTTCAAGTGCCAGTACTTCAGTAATCCGGCTGTCCTTCTCGATTAATTCTCTGAACGGTACTTTTGTCTCCCACGATTCCATCGCTTTCGGCTGTACAAGATCATACGCCTCTTCACGGACAAATCCTTTATCAATCAGCGTCAACATCACACGCTGTGAATAAACAAGACCGAACGTCTTATCAATATTTGCTTTCATATTGTCTTTAAACACTGTCAGGTTATCAACGATACCTGCAAATCTGTTGACCATGTAATTTAAAGCAATTGTTACATCCGGCAGCATAATCCGTTCTGCAGATGAATGGGAAATATCCCGTTCATGCCAGAGCGGCACATTCTCGTATGCCGTTGTTACATAACCACGGATTACACGTGCAAGTCCTGTCACATTTTCACTGCCGATCGGGTTACGTTTATGCGGCATCGCACTTGAGCCCTTCTGGCCTTTGCCGAACGCTTCTTCCACCTCGCGTGTTTCTGTTTTTTGAAGACCACGGATTTCCACAGCGAACTTTTCTACAGATGTTGCGATTAAAGCAAGAACACTGATGTAGTGTGCGTGCCGGTCTCGTTGAAGCGTCTGTGTTGATACTTCCGCATAACCAAGACCAAGGTGCTCACAGACATACTCTTCCACTTCAGGCGGAATATTTGCGAAAGTACCGACCGCACCGCTCATTTTTCCGACCTCTATTTCTTTTCTGACCTGCTTAAAACGTTCTAAATTACGCTTCATTTCTGTATACCAAAGCGCCATTTTAATACCGAATGATGTCGGTTCCGCATGCACACCATGCGTTCTTCCCATCATTAATGTTGTCTTATGTTCACGCGCTTTATTACCGAGAATTTCGATAAAACGCTCAATATCACGTTCTATAATATCATTCGCCTGTTTAACCATATAACTCTGTGCCGTATCCACTACGTCCGTACTTGTTAGTCCGTAGTGCACCCACTTTTTCTCTTCACCGAGTGTTTCTGAAACCTGACGTGTAAATGCCACAACATCGTGTCGTGTTTCAAGTTCAATTTCTTTAATCCGGTCTACATCGATTTTTGCATTCGGACGAATTTTTTTTACTTCATCCATTGGAATAAATCCAAGCTCAGCCCATGCTTCTGCAGCTAATATTTCGACTTCAAGCCAGGCCTTAAATCTGTTTTCTTCAGTCCAAATCTGAGTCATTTCTTCACGAGAGTAACGAGAAATCATGTCATATTCGCTCCTTAATTATTAATCCTTCACTATTATAACAGAAAAGCGAACATCATAATTGTCATTATTAATAATGTTCGCTCTGTTACTTCATATTTTATTTCATTAATCTGCCTTCAAAAATAATCTCCTGATGGCTGACCCGCATTCCGTTACTATCTTTCTTAAAGACAGGTACTTCTTTCCGCCTGACAGGTGTGTAGCCTTCCTGCCGCATTCTTTCAAGGCAGTCCGGAATGTCTTCATCAGGCAGCACACTAAACTTTTTTCTGTCCGTCTGTGTCCGGTCTAATGTCCTGTTGTTCTGTTTCTTCTGCTTCTTCCTGTTCATAAATTTCTTCTAACACCTCTTCAACATTTTCCGGCTCATAACTTGCCACTTTACGTCTGCTGACACCTTTAGTCCAGAAGCCGCCGTTAATTGTTTTTGGTTCATATGCAATAATAAATGCTTTTTCATCGAGTTCTTTTATCGTGTCTATCAGTTTAATCTGATATTTTCTCGGTGTCAGAATCTGCATGGTTGTTCTTTCACCGTCACGGCCCCACTGTGTACCGTGTGTAACACCGTAACCCAGATTTCTTAAGTGGTTCGGAAAATCCCTGTCTCTTTCTGCTGTCGTCACGTTCACCACGATATACCCGAGAGCAAGCTTTTCTTCAATTTTAAGTCCGGATAACACACCGACACCAAACCCGAGGGCATAAGCAATCACATTTAGCGGCTGGTCCAGATTATCCAGTACGAGACCAAGACCAATAACGTATACAAATGTCTCAAGTATACTGACACCTGCCGCCAGGTAGCGGTAGCCTTTTGTAATTGCCACGGTTCTTAACGTTAGAAAGCTGACATAAAAAATATTGATAACGAATATTACAAGAACCATCAGCAATGCGCTGTTTGAAACTGCTTCTAGCATTCTAAATACACTCCCTCACTGATCACTCAGGTAAATGATACCGACTGTACGGCGTCGTACGCTTATGTGCAGTCTTCATATACCAGCTGACAATTGTTTCAGCATCTTCATCAGACACTTTCTTTCCTTCAAGAAAATCATCAATCGCATGATACGTAACACCAAGTGCCTCCTCATCGCTTAACAGCGGGCGGTCACTTTCCAAATCTGCAGTCGGTACCTTTTCATACAAGTGCACCGGCGCTTGAAGATATTCCAGGAGCGCACGCCCCTGGCGCTTATTCAGACCGAATAAAGGCGTCACATCACATGCTCCGTCGCCGTGTTTTGTAAAAAATCCGGTCACCGCTTCAGCAGCATGGTCAGTTCCAAAAACGATGCCGTTTGATGCAGCAGCAATCGCATACTGCACTTTCATACGTTCACGCGCTTTTTCATTTCCTTTAATAAAATCACTCAGATCATAGCCTGCATGTTTCAATGTCTCAACACTCTGATCAACCGCCGGCTTGATATCTATTACTGCAGAACGTGTCGGCTGTATAAACCGAAGTGCATCTTCAGCATCACTTTCATCCTGCTGTTTCCCGTACGGCAGTCTGACTGCATGAAATTCGAGCGTACCGCCCTCACTGTTCAGTTCATTGACCGCAGTCTGTGTGAGTTTCCCGAGAAGTGTCGAATCCTGTCCCCCGGAAATGCCGAGCACTACAGATTTGATAAACGGATGCTCTGTTAAATAACTTTTAATAAAATCGATGATTTCACGGATTTCTTCCTCAGGATTAACGGATGGTTTCACATGTAATTCATTGATAATGGACTGCTGTACTCTATTCATTGACTCACTCCAAAGTTTTATTGCTTGCATCTTCTATTAAATCTTTTTTAATCTGCCATAATTCCGTTGATAAATCCACAGGATAGCCTTCCGGATTTAAAAAGCGCTTGTACTCTTCCCACAGCGTGTTGAGGTTCGATTCCAGAAACGACTTGATTTCCGGTACACTTTTCGACGTGTATACACACTCCCCGTCAATGAATATATCTTTGAAGAGTTCGACAGGCTTAAAGGCTCTGACCAGTTTTCTTTTCATTACATGCACCGGATCAAACATCAGAAGCGGCTCTGTCTCATCAATTTGTTCACCGGAGTGCGTGATATATTCTCCTTCCGCCATACCGGTATTCGTATTGATAATACGGTAAACATCCTTTTTTGCAGGTGTCGTCACTTTCTCGACATTCCCTGAAATTTTAATACGGTTTTCAAGGACGCCGTCTTTATCCGCAATCGCAGCAAGTTTGTAGACAGCACCGAGTGCCGGCTGGTCATAAGCTGTAATCAGCTTAGTACCGATACCCCAGCCGTCAATTTTTGCCCCCTGCGAGAGGAGGGACAGAATGGTTAACTCATCCAAATCGTTCGATGCAATAATTTTAACATCCGTAAACCCTGCATTATCAAGTAATTCGCGCGCTTTTTTTGATAAATATGCGATATCGCCCGAATCCAGGCGGATGGCAAGGAAATTAATTTTGTCTCCCATCTCTTTCGCTACTTTAATCGCATTCGGCACACCTGACCTTAACGTATCAAATGTATCCACTAAAAACACACAGTTTTTATGTGTCGAGGCGTAGGCTTTAAACGCCGTATAATCATCACCGTAAGCTTGAATCATCGCGTGGGCATGCGTGCCGCTCGGCGGAATTCCGAATAATTTTGCTGCACGGACATTGCTTGTTCCGTCAAAACCGCCGATAATTGCCGCTCTCGCTCCCCACATGGCAGCATCAAATTCATGTGCACGCCGTGTACCGAACTCCATCAATTGACCGTCCGGTAAAATCTGCCGGATTCTGCTCGCTTTTGTAGCAATCAGCGTCTGGAAGTTTACAACATTCAAAAGCGCCGTTTCAATCAGCTGGGCTTCAGCAAGCGGCGCCTCAACCTGAACAAGCGGCATATTATTAAATACCACCTGTCCCTCCTCTACTGCACGGACATTCCCTGTAAACTTCAGTGCTTTCAAATATTCCAAAAAGTCCTCTTCATAATCAAGTGTTCTCAAATACTCAATATCCGATTCACTGAACTTTAGATTTTTCAAATAATCAATGATTCTCTCAAGACCCGCAAATACAGCATAACCGTTATCAAACGGCATCTTTCTAAAATAAAGATCAAATACAGCACGACGATCAGCTATACCTTCTTTAAAATATGTTTTCGCCATGTTGATCTGGTATAAGTCTGTATGAAGCATCAAACTATCATCATCGTATTGATACATTCCATTCAACCCTTCCTGTTTACTCTTCAAATCAGTTATAATCAGTTTACCACGGAATATTCAATAAGTACTACAATTTCAATGGAGGATTATCATGCAATTTGACAGCTTTAGAGCACGTTTTATCATACTTTCAATTATCGTATGTATCTCAGGGTTTTCACAAGGGCTTCTGCTCCCGCTGATTTCTTTTATATTCGAAAGCCGCGGTGTCAGTCCGACAGTAAGCGGACTTCATGCATCAGGACTTTACATCGGCGTCTTCATGTCCGCTCTTTTTATCGAGGCACCTTTAAGGAAATACGGCTACAGACCGATGATTGTCGCAGGCGGATTACTCGTCGGCATCTGTTTGTTTTTATTTCCGCTCGTTGATTTGATATGGTTCTGGTTCGTTCTCCGACTGATTGTCGGTGTGGCGGATAACGCACTTCACTTCAGCACACAGACATGGCTGACCCAGTCGACACCGCCTGAAAAGCTCGGGCGCATCATTGCTTTTTACGGACTCTTTTTCTCGCTCGGCTTCATGATTGGTCCGAAAGTCAGTGAACTCGTTACCATCGCTGAATTTCTGCCGTTTTTAGTTTCGGCATTATTGACCATGCTTGCCTGGCCTTTAATATTTTTACTGAAAGATTCCGGCAGTGCAAAACCGGTTGATTCAGGTGTTCCCGCAAGCTTCTTTAATACTGTTAAAAACTTTAAAGCTGTGTTAATCACCAGCTGGGCATGCTTTTTAATGCCGATGCTGTTTGGTGTTTTTGAAGGATCACTGAATACAAACTTCCCGGTTTTTGCTCTCCGCAATGACTTCTCGATTGCTGAGATCACATGGATTCTGCCGTGCTTCAGCTTGGGTGCAATCCTTTTGCAGGTTCCGATCGGCATGCTTGGCGACAAAGTCGGCAGAGGCAGACTCATCAGTATTCTGCTCCTCCTTGGTGCAGTATCATTTGCACTTCTTGAAGTGTTTAACCAGTCATTGATTATGATGGTGATTTTATTTATCCTGTCGGGTATCTTTGTCGGTTCTATGTATTCACTCGGCATCAGTTATATGGCGGACGTTACACCGAAATTCAATCTTCCTGCCGGTAATTTAATCGCCGGAATGCTGTTCAGTATCGGCAGTATCTCAGGACCGATTATCGGCGGCAGTATCATCAGCTATACAGACGGCAGTTATTATTTCTCTTTCTTTGCGGTCATCATCAGCATTGTATTTCTTCTGAATCTGTTGTTTTTGATGAAGCATAAAGAGTCACCTTCAGTCACAGACTGAGTATTCACACCTAGAAGAAATCGCAGTCAAGTGATAAAATAATGACTGTATATAAATTAAGAATAAAGGAGTTTCATTTATGAGCGTTAAAATCTTTGGACATCAAAATCCGGATACCGATACAATAACATCTGCAATTGTCCTTTGTGACATTGAAACACAGCTTGGAAACGACTGCGTCAGCACACGCCTCGGCGGCATCAGCGCAGAAACCAAATATGCACTCGATTACTTTAATCATGAGGCACCTGAACAGATCGATTCAGTAAACGATAATGACGAGGTTATGCTCGTCGACCATAACGAATTCCAACAGTCAGCAGAAAATATTGAAAATGCTGTTGTGCTGAAAGTGTTTGACCACCACAGAATTGCGAACTTCCAGACAGAAGGACCACTGTACTACCGTGCAGAGCCGGTCGGCTGCACAGCAACGATTTTAAACAAAATCTATAAAGAGCATAATCTCACTGTATCAAAACAGATGGCTGGTCTGATGTTATCTGCAATTATTTCAGACACACTGCTCTTTAAATCCCCGACAACAACAGATGAAGATATCGCTGCAGCTGAAGAACTTGAAAAAATCGCAGAGGTTAATGCGGATGAATACGGTATTGAAATGTTAAAAGCAGGTGCATCTACAAAGGATAAAACTGCAGAAGCATTAATTACTGGAGATGCAAAAACATTTGCTATGGGGAATAAAAACTCACGTATTGCACAGATTAATGTTGTGGATGTTGATGAGGTATTCGCACGAAAAGCAGAGATTGAAGCGGCAATTAATAAAGAAATCGAAACAGAAGGCTACGATCTGTTCATCCTTGTGGTTACAGATATTCTGAAATCAAACTCTAAAGTACTTGCACTCGGACATGATGCATTGAGCGTTGAAAAAGCATTTGATGTTACTCTGGACCAGGACACAGCTGTACTGGAAGGCGTTGTTTCCAGAAAAAAACAGGTTGTACCGAATATTACACAGGCATTGTCATAAAAAAAGAGCCCTTAAGGGCTCTTTTTTAATTGGAAGGCTATTCCAAATAATAGTTGAAAGAATGAAAAAATGGTATGAAAATAATATATCATCTATTTTCAGAAAAATCAATATAGTTTTTATATTTTTATTTATCTAACATCTTTTTCAATATACTCGTTTTTCCTTCTTTTAATCTCTCCTTCGAACAGTCACCTTGAATATTATATTCGTAGTTATCCACTGCATTGGAGAATGATACTTCATCAATATAATTCGTTAAATCTTCATCATCAAAACAGGCGGGATGTACAATGACATTCAATGTGTGGTCTACGATGACCCGCTCTGAATCACTCGTTTCATCTGCAATCGGCAGTGTCAGAACTAAAATAACAATCAAAACAAGTGTTAATATAATTAATATTTTTTTCATGGATAAAACCCGGCACCGTAAAAACAAGTGCCTGCTCCTTTATTATTCATTAAAATCTGATGCCTGATCCAAAAACAATACCGGTTCTTTTTGATGGTCTGTTGCACGCATCAAATTATAGGCAAGCATTGTGGTTGTAATCGCACCGATACCGCCCGGTACAGGTGTAATATAAGATGTTTTCTCTTTCACCGCATCAAAATTGACATCCCCGGTCATCTTCCCGTCTTCAGTAAAATTGATACCCACATCGATAACAACCGCACCTTCATTGACATGTGCTTCATCTATCAGATTAAGAGCACCCGCTGCACTGATAATAATATCTGCACTGCTGCATTTGTCTTCAACATCATCCGTATATAAATTACATATAGTCACTGTTGCATCCCGGTTCATTAAAAGAAGTGACAACGGCTTACCGACAACTGCACTGGCACCGACCACCGTGACATTTTTACCTTTTAAATCAATCTCATAATAATCAAGCATCTCCATCACTGCCGATGGTGTACAGGGTTCGAGCCTGTCATCTTCCTTCGTCAGTATCTTTCCGAGATTAATCGGTGTCATTCCGTCAATATCTTTTATCGGATTCATAATTTCAATCACACGTTTCATGTCAATATGCTTCGGGACAGGCTGCAAAAGCAGAATTCCATTAATTGAGTAGTCTTCATTAATTTCCTTAAATTTTGATAAAAACGCACGGGCAGACACATCTTCCGGGAAGTGAAAACGTTCTGTATCAATACCTAGTTTTTCAAAACGTTTCACCGCAGCGTTCTCATAAGAAACAGCATCCGATAAATCCCCGACACGGACAAATGCAACCCTCGGTGTAATGCCGTGACGCGTGGACTGCTCCAGTGCATTTTTTATTTTCCCGGACAATGCGCCCGCTACTTTTTTACCATCCATAATTATAGTCATCAAAACGTTCCCCCACTGCATGATTTGAATTCATCTACATTATATCAGACTACTCTTTTACATGTGTTTTGAAAAGGGGCTGTCTGTGTTATGTTATCCTTCAGTGTCCCGTTAAGTTCTTTCAAAATAATAAAAGCCCGTAACGGAAATCCGTCACGGGCTTTTATACATGCTTCAAACGATTACTTAGTTTCACGGTGAAGCGTGTATTTGTTTAATCTTGGGCAGTATTTTCTCATTTCGATACGCTCAGGATTTGTTCTTTTGTTCTTAGTAGTGATGTAGTTACGGTCTCCACATTCAGTACAAGCAAGTGTAACGTTTACTCTCATGATTTACGCCTCCTTTAATATTCTATAGTTATACGGCCTCATCTTGTGAGATCAATCAATCAACTGGCCAGTTGATCATCCTGCAGTCAGGATGAAACTTCAATCATAATAGATCTATCTTCTAATTAAACCGCCTTATCTATTATACAGGCATCTATTTAATATTTCAACTTCTTATTAAAATATCATGACAGGACTTCATTCCTACGGCCAAAAATCAATCCAGCGCCAATACGTAAATGCGACCGCAATCATAATGATAACACTTGCAGCTGTAATATAAATACCCGGCTTTATAAAATCCTGCTGCGTCACTCTGCCGGTACTTTCCACAACCACATTCGGCATCGTTTCAACGACCAGTATAAAACCGAGGAGGATAGATACAGCAGCGGCAACCGTCACCACTACAGGGTCAATCCCAGCCTCGAGCGACAGACTAATCAGAACCGGCACTAAAGTGACGACTGCAGTTTGTACATTAGTCACTCCGAGATGGTAAATTTGAGAGAAAATAATCACCAGTGGTACAGCAGTCCAAGGATTACTGAAAATATTAATCACTGTTTCTGTAAACAAAAGGTTCTCGAGTAATTCTATCGCACCTGACTCAACCAATGTATAACCGAGAGACAGTGTCCCGCCTACCAGAAGAACTATTCCATAATTGATATTAATCATCTTATTCCACTCGACAATGCCGGTGATGGGCATCGACATCAGTATTACAGCGAGCAGTGCTGCGAATGTTGGATGATACCCGTGCACTGATTCAGTCAGCCATATTAAAATAGTTACACCAAGAATGATGATACATTTCTTTTCAGATAAAGTTAATTTTCCGAGCTGCATGTATTTCTCTCTCATACTCTCTTGGAGACGGGGAAAAGTCTGAACTTCCGGCTTAAAACATTTCCAAAGTATAAACATGACCGCAATTGCTAAAAGGAACCATATAGGGACAACATAAATAAACCACTCAACATAAGAAACAGAGGTTCCGAGATAGATTCTGAGCATCTCTACAGCTAAAATATTTCCAACAGCAGCTGTTAATACAACGACACCACTGACATTGTTGCCGAATGCCGCACCGATATATAAAAGCTTACTGAAATTCGACTCTTTATCCGATTCTGTTTCTTTCACTATATTCTCCACAATCGGCAGCATCATTGAAGTTCTGACCGCCGTTGCGGGAATAAAAAATGCCTGAATTTGAATAAGGACAAAGTAACTGATAAAAATCCCTTTCGTTGTCCTGCCTGTAAGCGAAAGGAGCCCGTAGGTCATACGTTTAACCAGAAGCGTATGGTTCACGCCGATTGCCATCATCATACCTGCAATGATTAAAAATGTCGCCGGTGAGCTGAAACCGCTGAATATCACTTCTGTTTCAACCGGGCGCATCACCATCAGCAGCATTATCACAATAACCGACGTTAATTCCAGCGGGATTGGTGCGAATGCCCATAGGATCAGGCCGAAAACCATTACCGCAATTGTACTTCGTGCCGGCCACTCAACAGAAGACGGTATCGTAAACAAAACCGCAGCAAAAAGAACCATTGCAGCAATTAGAATTATTTTCTGACTGTTGTTCATAAATAACGCTCCTTTGCCTGCTTAAAAACGGTGTATTATGTTAATTATAAACGATTCATGAAGAATTATTACCCTTATGCAGTATAAAAATATTGATGAAACGTAATGATTTCGATATAATAAGCAGGCATATTAAATTGAAGGAGTTTCCTGATGAAAAAAATAACTATTTTACCGTTGATAACGGTATTGATGATTATACTGTCTGCATGCAGCAACGGCTCTGATTCAGCCGGCAGTGATGATAAAATTAAAATCTATACAACTGTATTCCCTCTCACAAGTTTCGCTGAACAGATCGGCGGAGATACTGTCGAAGTTGAGTCTATATATCCAAACGGTGTTGATGTCCATACGTATGAACCAACACAAAAAGATATGATTGAATATGCAGACGGCGACTTATTTATCTTCACTTCTGAATCACTTGATTCCGTTTCAGAAAGTATCAAATCTTCTATAGAAGAAGATACAAATTTTCTTGCAGCTGCGGATAACATCTCAGAAGAAGAATTTTTAGAGCACAGTCATGATCACGATGACCATGAACATGATGAAGGGCATGAAGATGAACACGGACACCATCATGAGTCCGGGGACCCCCATGTCTGGCTGGATCCTGTATTCTCAAAATCTATGGCCGAATCCATTAAAGATGAGTTGATTAAATTAAACCCTGATGAAGAAGCACTGTACACTGAGAATTTTAATACACTTTCTTCGGATCTTGATGACATTGACCAGTCACTAACAGACATTACTGATAATGCCGTAAGAGACAGTGTCTATATCTCACATGAATCCATCGGTTATTTAGCAGACCGCTACCATTTCAACCAGGTCGGAATGAGCGGTATCAACAATGAAGAGCCGAGCCAGAATCAGCTGACTGAAATGATAGATGAAATTGAAGAGAATGACGTATCCTATATTTTATATGAACAGAACATTCCGTCACGCATTGCAGAATCCATCCAAAAAGAAACAGGCACTGAGATGCTTCCATTCCATAACCTCTCTGTGCTGACTGATGAAGATGATCAAAATGCAACATATCAATCTATCATGAATGAAAACATTGATACTTTGGAACAGGCACTGAATTAAGAAAAACGCTGATGAGGAATATCTCATCAGCGTTTTTTTAATCTAAACTTTCTCTTTTAAAGACTCCGTGAATTCCTTAATCTCATCCACATCTCTTTTAAGTAAAAATCCAATGACAACAATTAAAACTGTAAACAGTGCCAGACCGATTACAAGCAGTTTAAATATAAAGCCGAGCAGTCCTTTAATTAAATCCATTTGATATCTCCTCCTTTTTCAGTCGTTATTTATACCCGTTTCTGCAAAAATAAATTCATTTTCAGAAAATATTTTTCATAATATTTTCTTAGTCTTCCGGTAATACGAATCCTGTTTATGCTTTTTTGCCGGATGCGATAAGTTCAATTGCCGGAATATCCGCCGGTGCCCAGTCTAAAGTATGAATATCCTCCCGCTTCAGCCACTTCATATCAACGTGTTCATATAGTTTAATTTCTCCTGAAATGACTTCTGAATAATATGTGGTCAGCTCAACCACTCCAAAATCATACTCATATGTTGTCGTGATTATTTTATCCTTCACATCAATCCGGCAGCCCATCTCTTCATCCAGCTCGCGGATAAGCGCTTCTGATGCAGACTCACCGTCTTCTATCTTTCCTCCCGGGAACTCCCATTTCAATGCTAAATTTTTACCTTCAGGACGCTGGGCACAGAGCACTTTGTCATCTTTATCCAGAATGACTGCCCCAACGACTCGAATATGCTTCTTCATCTCAATATGCCTCCAAATTAACTTATATCTTTTCTTTTAAAAATTGAACCAGCTCATCTTTTGTGAGCTGTGCAATATTATTTTTCATATTTGCAGGTTCTAAACTTTTTTCTGCAATGATTTCCACATCATCTTCCGGAATATTAAAATCCGATAATTTAAGTCCGAGACCCATTTCTTTCTTCAGCTCATTGAAGCGTTCTGCAAGGTGCGCTGCTGAATAAAATCCTATGTCTTTGGCATGCGCGTTCAGTTTTGGATTCACTTCCGCATTAATCACAAACCACTGATCCATTGAAAATGCACAGGCTTCACCGTGCGGCACATCGTAATGTGAGGTTAAATAATAACTCATCGCGTGAGAACCTGATGTACCTGTCTGGGAAAATGCGACTCCTGCCATCATACTTGCGAGTGCCATTTCTTCCCGCGCCTTTTTATTTCCGGGTTCATGAAATGCAGTCAAAAGATTTTGAAAGGCAATTTTTGATGCCCGGATGGCGAGTGCATCTGACATTGGATTGTTTTTTACAGAACCAAGACAATCCAGTGCATGGCACAGCACATCTATCCCCGAAACTGCAGTAGTTTTTTCAGGACATGTAATCGTAAGCTCAGGGTCGACAACTGCCGCTTCAGGATATAATCCCGGACCAATCAGAGGGACTTTAAGACCAAGAGCTTTGTTACTGATAATACTTGATGCAGTCACCTCGGAAGCGGATCCGCTTGTCGTCGGTATCGCAATTACCGGCAGTGCATAAGTAAAATCCTGATGATTTAACAGATCAATCACTTCAACATTCTGCACATAACCTGCTGCAGCTGCTTTTGCTGCATCCATGGTCGATCCCCCGCCGATTGCAATCACGGCTTCTGCATCCTGTGCCTTTAATTCATCAATGACCGCCTCGACATTTTCAATGGTCGGGTTTGGTTCAATGCCCGTAACAACAGCTTTTACAGCATCACCGAGCATAGACTCTATTAACGCGGCAGTGCCGTTTTTCACCTGCGAATTCGAGGCAACAACAACATATTTCTGATAACCGTATGGTTCAAGAATTGCGTCCAGCCTGGAAAATTCACCTTCCCCAAAATGAATATTTACTGGATGATTAAATGTGAACATGAACATTCCTCCTTGATGTCATTATACTATTTTTTAATGGATACAATAGAAAAAGCACCTCAAAAGGTGCTTTTTTCTATTACATATTCTTCTTCATCGCTTCAGCAACATGTTCCACTTCCGTACCGACAATCACCTGTATGTTTGTCTTTCCGGGATGAACAATTCCATGAATACCCGAGCTTTTAATTCTCGCTTCATCTATTACTGCTTTATCCCGCACATTAATACGGAGACGCGTAGTACAGTAATCCAGTGTTTCAATATTTTCTTTGCCGCCGAGACCTTCAAGAATAATATTTGCTTTTCTGGCGTATTTATCAGCAGGTGCACCTTGTGCTGCTGTTTCTTCGGAAGTGCCGGCTGATTCATTTTCTTCAAGAATTGACGCGTCACGTCCCGGTGTAATCAAATCGAATTTAGTGATGATTATTCTAAACAGTACATAATAGATTGCAAAGAACACCAGTCCCTGCAGAATGAGCATATAAGGCTGATTCGCAATCGGGTTGAATGAGCTCAGGAAGAAATCAATAAATCCTGCGCTGAATGAAAATCCTGCTGTCCACTCAAATGTCGCTGCGATAAACATTGACACCCCTGTAAGCAGTGCATGGACCACATACAATAACGGTGCAAGGAACATAAATGAGAACTCAAGCGGTTCTGTAACCCCTGTTAAAAATGCTGTGACAGCTGTTGCCATTAATACTGATGCTGCCGCTTTTCTATACTGTGTTTTCGCTGTATGATACATCGCAAGAGCCGCCCCCGGCAGACCGAACATCATAATCGGGAAGAAGCCGGCCTGATAACGTCCGGTTAAACCTTTTTCTCCTTCACCTGCAAGGAAGTTTCCGATATCGTTAATTCCCACTGTATCAAACCAGAATACTGAGTTTAGTGCGTGATGAAGTCCTGTCGGAATTAACAATCTGTTAAAGAAGCCGTACAAGCCGGCACCTGTCGCACCAAGTCCGCTGATCCACTGTCCAAAATTAAATAACAGTGTATAGAAAACCGGCCATACAAACAACAGTACCGCAACCACAAGAATCATTGTAAATGCGGCAATAATCGGCACTGCGCGTCTGCCGCTGAAAAATGACAGATAATCCGGCAGTTTCACTTCACTGAATCTGTTGTACAACGCCGCTGAAATCAGTCCAGTGACGATACCGATTAATACGTTATTATTAATAACATTAAATGCGGCATTCACCTCTTCCACCGCAATCCCCTGCAGTGCTGCAACATTTTCCGGCTGCAGCATGGATGTTACAACTGTAAATGATACCAGCCCTGCAACTGCTGCCGCACCGCTCTTGTCTTTTGACATACCGAATGCGAGACCTACCGCAAACAATATAGCGAGCGCATCCAGTATTGCGAGCCCTGCGGACTGGATAAACCCGACAATCACGTTTAAATATTCCCATCCTATAAAATAATCATTGACCGCAACAAGTATGAATCCGATACCGACAAGCAGTGCTGCTGCCGGCAGTACTGATACAGGAAACATAAATGAGCGCCCCATGTTTTGAATATACTTAAGCATATTCCATTCCTCCCCTTGTTTATAATTATGTATTAAAATTTTGTTTTACTGCACCTTTAATATAACATTTTTACAATTCATAAAGTATATTAATTTTATACTTACATGCAGAATAATGATTAATTAATTGACAATTTATGATATGAATTTTTTATTTAAAAAGAGTATAATTTAAGGCGACTATAAAAGAATATGAGGGATTATATCATGCAATTACTAATTAAAAATGTGAATATTGTCACCCATGAACAGATTCTCTGGGATCACTGGCTGCTGATTGAAGATTCTAAAATAAAAGCAATCGGCTCAGGTGCTCACCCCGAATCGGACCGGACGATAGACGGAGAAAATCATTTTATGCTTCCCGGGGCAGTCGACCAGCATATTCACGGTGCTTTCGGGGTGGATGCGATGGATGCCGATGAAAATTACATTCATAAAATCAGCAGTCATCTGCCTTCTACAGGGGTCACTTCATTTCTTGCGACAACTATGACGGCACCGCTTGAAAATGTTGAAAAAGCTTTAAAAAACCTGCAGGATTATCGTTATGAATCCGGCGCCGAAATGCTCGGTATCCACCAGGAAGGACCGTTTATCTCAAAGAAACACCCCGGAGCGCAGGATCCGGCACACATTAGTCCTCTGGATCATACAAAACTTAAGGCACTCCAGGAAATTTCCGGTAACAAAATACGTCTGATGACCTATGCACCCGAAGAGGATAAGGACGGCCGTTTTCTTAAGGAAATGAACGCGTTGAATATTATTCCGTCTGCCGGACATACAGATGCCACCTTCGAGGAGCTGACTCATGCACATCAAAACGGCATGCAGAATATTACACATCTATATAACGGCATGCGCGGGCTGCACCACAGAGAACCGGGCGTTGTAGGATTCAGCTATCTCGGTGATGCCAATGTGGAAATCATTGCTGACGGGATTCATTCCCTGCCTGTCATGGTGAACCTTGCATACAAAAACATTACTTCCGACAGAATGATTTTAATTACTGATGCCATGCGTGCACAGGGCCTCCCTGACGGCGTTTATGATTTAGGCGGTCAGGATGTTCATGTTAAAGGCAATGAAGCACGGCTTGCTTCCGGTTCTCTTGCCGGAAGTGTACTGACAATGGACCAGGCGGTCAAAAATATGTTTGAATTCACTGACTGCGGCTGGATTGATATTGTTAAAATGACCGCATACAACACTGTGAAAACATTAGGAATAGCTGCTGAAAAAGGAGTTATAAAAGAAGGCGCTGATGCTGACTTAGTTCTTTACAATGATCAGCATATGCTGATGAAAACTTTTATCCGCGGTGAAGAAGTATACAGTAAGTAAAACAACGCCCGTCTCAAAATTAACTTTGAGACGGGTGTTATTTTATCGTTTCTTTATATTATAGTCATACTTTTTAAAACGAAGTGTGAACGGGAGAAAGAGGAAGAGATATGCTATTAACAGTAAGGCACTGAGTGTGATTGACACATTAATGGATAAGTGCCAGATTGGTATCAAAACAAACACAAATGCCGCCACTAAAAGTATCGCGATGTAATCATAAATGATTGTTAACGTAGACGGTTCAATATATGACTTACATTCAGGGCATTTAATACGGGTTCTCGGCTTCAACGAATACCCAAGCACCTTTTCTTTATATGTCCATTGATGCTTACAAAACGGGCATGTCCCCATACTTTATCCTCCAATTTTCATATCTTATCTAATTATAAAATACTCACTCAAATAGTTAAAGTTCTCTTTAATACTAAAAGCCCGCATCTTATAAAGATACGGGAGAAAGTTCATTTAACTATTCGTTTTCATCAAACTCATAATAGTCTGCGAGTAATGATTTAATTTTTATATCATCACTTTCCGACTGGATCAGTTTAATATTTGAAATCACTTCATCACAGCCCTCGTCAGCGAGATGTGCATTCAGTCTCTTTACTAAATTCAACAACTCATCGAGCGTACCTTCCACTGTCGTTTCCGTCGGTCCGACAAAATGAGTCATACCGCTGTTTTCAATAATCTCAATACTGCTTGATATATATGAAAATTTGTCACTGTTTCCCGGATGGTGCGGCAGCAGCTGAATTGACATTGTATAGTTCATAGTTTCATTTCCCCCTGTAAACATTCTATATTTATCTCTTTATATGATAACATGAGAATAAGTGATTTTTCTATCAATCGAATAATGAGGTGATTTATTTGGATGCTAAATCTATGAAATGGCTTAATTTCATACTCACGTTAATCGCTGTAGGTGCGATTTACTATTTCCTTAATGATTCAATACCGTCAGGATTCAAAATTCCGTTCGTCATTGCGCTTATTCTGATTGCTGCACTATCCCTGCTTGTCGTTTTCAAGCGGGAAAACACTGATGAACGTTAGACAGCGTTCATCAGTTTAAATATTCGTTCACTGCCGGCACTGTCTTCGTATCAGACATTCCTTAATTCAGCATCTCCCATAAATAAACCGTAGCATACATACCGTATCCGCCGTAATGCCTCATCTCTTCTTCCACATATTTTACAGAAGGTTTTTCTATATCATCTGTTATTTTTAATACATTTTTTAACCCTGCATCACCTATCGGCACCGCATTTCTGTATTTAAGACACCGCATTAATACAACATTGGCACTCCATGGCCCGATTCCGCGGAATGAAGTAAGGAATTTCAAAACGTCATCATATGACTGATATTTAAGAAGATTTTCTTTTGATAAAACGCCCCTGTCTATTTCAGCCATAATATTTTTAATATATTCTGCTTTCCTTGTGGAAATCTGCATTTCACGAAGGACATCTACAGATAGTGACGCAATCTCACCTGCTGCCGGCATCATTAAATACTTGTTTCCCCCAAAAGTGACATGGTGATTAAAATACTCAACCACACGTTTTTTTAATATATACGCGAAGTGCATCGTAATCTGCTGCCCCAGTACTGACCATAAAAACGCATCCGCAATATCCGGATATCCGGTCATTCGAAAGCCTGACAGCTTTTTTATATGATCTTTCAGTCTGACATCATGTTCCGCCCATTCATAAAAACCTGCCACATCATAATCCAGGTCCAGCCATTCTGTTACATATTTCCGGACCGCTTCATCACTGACACCTTCATTTAAGAGTATCTGAACTTCCACACCGTCAGGCCTGCCCGTCACTTCAAACAGTACTTTATTTCCTTCGAGTCTTTCAGCCTTACGGATTTTCCCGCCCGACACCTCATAAAGGCAGTCATTCTGCCGCTGCATATACTGATAGGACTGCTGAAAATCAAATGCGCCGTTCGCCTGTATCTTCATAGAACATCACCATATACAGTCTCACCCTGGACCGGTTCCAACCCGTCTTCAAACCGAATTCTGACCGCATCCGCATGATGCGGTTCAATACCGTTCATGACATGGAAGTGCAGATGAGGTGTGTCTGAAGCGCCGCTGTTTCCGCACTGTGCAATTATCTCTCCCCTTTCAACCATATCTCCCGGGCTGACATTTAGAGAGCCGTTCTTTAAATGTGCAAGTAGTGAGTATTCATTATTATCATGTTCGATGATTACCGCATTTCCTTCAGGTGCATCTGTGTTCATACCATACGGTGGATTATCCGGAATACCTGTCAAGACCCGGACTATTCTGCCTCGTGCAGGCGCTGTGACTGCTGCACCAAATGCATAATATGATGTCAGGTTTTCACGCTCTCCGCTGTGGGACATGCCTGTTTCTTTTCGAATAAAGTCATATGCATACCTCTGGTGACTGTATGGATAATGGTAATTCAAAAAACTGTCAGCACCGCCCCATAATATAAACCACTTACCTTTGAACGGCATACTGTATTTATTTACAGTATACTTATTATCACTCTCAAACGATTCATGCTCGCCAAATTGAATCCCTATAATTTCAAGACCGGTACTGTAGGCTGTAATAATCATTCGTTTTGACTTTGGGTCCACCCACTGATAGCGTTTCACACCCGGCTCAAGCTGATTCTGATTGATTAGTTCAAACCGGCCGGTACCTTCACGGAATGACGATGCTTCTTTAATAAATACCTCTCTACTCAGCTTTTCTTTAAAGCTGGCCACTGCTGCATCATATATACGGTCAAATGCCCCTTCTGAAAAATAATAGCCAAACTCCTCAGGAAATATACGCATCCTGCAGCCTCCAGTCTAATTTTTTAAAACAAAAGACAGCACATCAACTAATGTTCTGCCTCTTCAATCTGTTCGATTATTTCTTCTGTCTGTTTTTCAATTGACTGAAGATCATTCGCAATATAATTATCAAAATTCACTAAAATGACTCTGCTTTCATCTATATTAAGCACTTCTGCAAAACTGGATTTTAATTCACTGCTTTTTGATAAATCTCTCACACTAATGACTGCATAATCAGTGTCCACTGCACTGAAATCTGCCATTTCATGCTCGACTACCGGACCCTGCTCGATTAACTCTGATACAGAATCAGTGATATTAAAATCAAGCACATCATAAACGACTTCTGTTCCATAAGATTGATACGGCCCGTAAACATAAAAGCCGGATTCAGATTCATTCTGTACGAGAACCAATGCATCAAGCGTACTGGTATCAACCGTCATTTCCCTGCGGTAGGACACTAAATCATCCACCCATTCATGACCGAGTGATTCAGCAGTATCTTCTTGATTTAAAACAATACCTAAAAACAACAGCTGGTTCAAATAAATTCTTTCACGGAATTTATTCAAAGTATCCGACTGGTAATTTAAAGGAATTACAGGCGCAATATCCTGGTATTCTTCAATATACTCATCTGCTGAAAATGTAACGATTAAGTCCGGATCAAGCACTCTTAACGCATCGACATCTCCATATTCAAGATAAGACACATTTGAATCATCATCTATGTATTCACTGTTTTCTATTGATGCGTTAACACCTACCACATCCGCATCTAATAACGACGCATTACCAGCATCCATCGCCCGCATCAAGACCACCCGTTCAGGTTCCGCAGGAATTTCCATCTCCCCGATGACCGGTATACTCACCTGTCTGACTGTTCCATCCTCTGAAACTCCTGTTTCCCTTATACTGTTACATGCAGATAAAATCACAGTCAGTATAATCACACAACAAAATTTTAATTTCATCTTTAAACCCTGCCTTTAACCTTTTCCTGTTATGCTCATAAAAAAGACCGGCTTGAGACCGGTCCGTATTAAAAGTCTAATCGTCTATACTACAGTTCCATAGTCTTCAATATGCATTGCTTTTGCGCGGTACTTACGTAAAAATCTTACAAATTTCTCAAGTTTAATCTGTGGGATACCGTGCATTGTGATTAAGACCTCATTGCCCACCCATATATGAAGTATATTACCAAGAAGTATCTGTCTGCTTTGTCTGATATCTGTAATATCTTCAAGACGGATACTCTGTTTTAAAACATTACCGTATCTATCATATACGTTCACAAATAAGCGTCTGGTTGTCGGGACAAGTGCCCCTTCGAATATGTGCTGCTCATTAATCTCAAATTCAATAGTACCTGCAAGTTCAGTTCCCGTTACTTCGTTCTCAAAAAGTGCAACATCTGATAAGTCAGTTATTTTATTACGCATATTGCACAACCCCTTTATTCTTTTGTTGAACTATTACCCTTAGAGATTATATTGTAAACAATCTCCAATTTTAAAACGAGTACCCCTAAAAGCATTCCGATAATACCTCCGACAGTATTTAATATTACATCATCAATATTCGTTCCTCTGCCGACAGGCAGGATAAACTGCAGTGCTTCAATCAAAATTGATGTTAAAGAAGCAGCCACTGTCGTCAAAAATTCCTTACGGGTAATAAGGTAAAGAAAGAAGCCAAACGGCACAAACAGCAGAACATTCATAATCAATGAATTAATGATCGCGCGTGTTGTTGCAAGCTCCCATGTCTCAATAATACTTTCAAATGGAACCAACTGCAGTGAATCATTAGGGTACCCTGCCGGTATCAGTGTTACAAGAATCATTCCGACAACTGTCGAAATCATGCCTATATATATCAGCATCGTAAACTGCCGTCTTTTTGAATTTAATTTATAACCTGATTTTCTGTTTAAAAACAGAAAAAGAATAATGACAACGACAAATATCATTATAAATATAGGAATAACAGGTTCAAAAGCATTATACAATTGTTTCAATAAAATTCCCTCTAATCTTTAATAAATTGCCTCTTGTACTTTCACAGCTGTATCCCGTTGTGTCATTTATTATAATCACTTTTAAATATTATACATGATTCCACAAAAACTATCAGTGATTAAACTGACGCTTTCTTTAAAAGATAATTATGCTTCCACATCTTATTGTAATATACACCAAAGTACTCAATATAAAATTACTGAAATCATATTTGACACTTATATCACTTTACGATATATTAAATGTAGATATATCATAAAGTGATATAATAAAAATGAGGTGACAGAGTGAAAAATAAAGACCAGATTACAGACTCAATGTTTTATATTATGGCCGCTCTTGTTAAACCGAGACATGGCTATGCCATTATGAATTTAATTGAAGAAACAACGGACGGTGCAATTACAATCGGTCCCGCTTCAATGTATACAATTATTAAGAAGCTGTTGAAGCTGGAATGGATTTATTTGTACGACGGGCTCGATTCAAGACGTAAAACTTATCTCCTTACAGATGAAGGCAGAACAGTTTTTGAGGCAGAATTGAAAGTGAGGAAACAGATGATCAACTCTGCAGAAAAAGAGTTAAAGGAGGAAATAGAATGACCAAACAGAAATATATCATGTCAGGCGGACTGGCTTTCTCTGAATCAAAGGATATGGAAAAGTTAAGAAAATATTCATTAAAAGGCTGGCATTTGAGCAGCTTCAGCTTTCTTGGCTACACACTGACTAAAGGAATCAAAAAAGATTATATCTATAATTTAGATTATCACAGCATAACACCAGACGAGAAAGAAGAATATATTAATTTGTTCTCCGCCTCCGGCTGGACTCATGTGACATCTATAGACAATATTCATTTATTCCGGGCATCCCCTGAAACAAAGCCGATTTATACAGACTCTGACACTTCAGTTCAAAAGTATAAACGTTCATGCAGATCAACAGCGGCTGTCGCCATACCTGTTATTTTGATTACTGCTGCAGCCTGGATTCTTGCATTATCCTTTTCCGGAACCGCGGGTACTGTACTTATGATTACTGCCGCAGTATTAAGTATTATCGCCGTACCGGCGGCAATGACACTTACTGCTTCCTGGCACAGCAAATGGAAAGCGGAAGGGAAACGAATACCGGTATTACTGATTAAAATAATACCATTTGTCATCATACTTACTGCCACTTCTGTTCTGCTGTCATTTAACTCTCTCAACTCATCTGTGGAGCTTTTGGTTTACATGACAGCAGGTGCAGTAGGCTTCCCGGCAGTCGTTTGGATGATTATGTCCACATACCAGCGGGTAAAAAGAAATTAAGATTTGTATCAATCACAATATAAGGAGGAACTGAACTATGAGCCTCAAACTCACACACTTAACGAAAACATTCGGCAGCAACACGGCAGTTGATGATATTAATCTGGATGTTCCAAAAGGAAGCATGTACGGTTTTCTCGGGGGAAACGGTGCAGGTAAAACAACAACGTTCCGTATGATTCTCGGGCTTCTGACACAAACAACCGGAGAGATTACCTATGATGGCAAGAAAATCGATTACTCAATGACTGATAAAATCGGTTATCTGCCCGAAGAACGGGGGCTTCATCCTAAACTCAAAGTTTCCGAACAGGTAAAATACCTCGGCAAATTAAAAGGAATGTCCACAAAAGAAGTAAATAACAAACTGGATTACTGGCTGGAACGATTTGAAGTTCCTGAAAACAGAGAAAAAAAGATTGAAAAACTGTCTAAGGGTAACCAGCAGAAGATTCAATTAATTGCCTCAATTATTCATAACCCGGAACTGATTATTCTGGATGAACCATTCAGCGGGCTCGACCCCGTAAATGTAGAAATGCTCAAATCAGCAGTAAAAGAGCTGAATAAAGACGGTGCGACAATAATATTCAGTACACATCGTATGGAGCATGTTGAAGAACTATGTGAAGAACTTTGTATTCTTAATAAAGGTAAACAGATTGTCAGCGGAAACATTGACCAGATTAAAGATGATTTCGGTCAAAAAGATATCATCATTGAAGGCGATCATGACGTGTCTTTCATTAAAGCAATGCCCGGCGTTCTTGATGTAAAACGTGTCCGAAATAAAACCACCGTAAAAATTGCGGATGAACAGTTTGCCGAACCAATATTCAATGAAGTCATCAAGCTCGGCTACTTCAAACGATTCCAGGTTCAGGAACCTTCAATCAACGATATATTTATCGCTAAAGTAGGTGAAAAATATGAATAAGTTTATGACAACCTTTTCTCAGACATACATTAGTAAAATCCGTGCTAAATCATTTATATTTACTACACTGTTAATTGTACTCCTTGTATTTGCAGGAGCGAACTTTGATAAAATTATCGATTTGTTTGATTCAAGTGAAGATATCGCGACTGTTGAAGTGAATGCAGATGAAAATATTGCCGGACAGTTTGAAGCAATGCTCGGCAGTATGAGCGATAATATCGAAGTGGTAGATGCAGACGGGGATGCTGTAGTAACTATTGAAGACAGTCAGCCGTTATCTGCAGAAGTATCAAGTGAGAATGAAATCTCTTCAAACCAGTCTTCCGAAATTGAGCTTGCATTGAATGAACTGAACCGGCAGAGTATAATCAATTCTCTCGAACTGACTGAAGAAGATGCCGCTCTTTTAACATCGGAAGTTTCCGTACAGTATGATGTCACTTCTGAAACAGACGACAGCAGTGCTGCAGATGAGTCCGGGATGGAGCCGTTAAATATTGTAATTTTCTATATCGCAGTTCTTGGTATGTTCATGATTATCATTAACTACGCCAGTCAGATTGCGATGGAGATATCCATGGAAAAATCATCCCGTGTTATTGAAATGATTGTTTCCAGCGTGAAGCCTGTCAGCCATGTTCTTGCGAAAATATCGGCAATCATACTCGTCAGCTTCACACAGTTGTTTGTCATTGTTATTGCCATTGTATCAGCAATCTATATATTTAATTTAAATGAAGTGTTTGATGAATTCGGACTTGAAGTCAGTGACAATACTGTGCCTATGCTGATTTACAGCATCATCTTCCTGGTACTCGGTCTTGTATTGTACTTGACTGTTTCTGCAATGCTTGGTTCATTCGTTAACCGGATGGAAGATCTGCAACAGGCATTAATGCCGATCACCTTCATGTCCATTGCAGGATTGTACCTGGGGATGTTTAACCTGATGACGCCAGACACTTTACTTGTAAAAATCACCAGTTATTTCCCTTTCTTCACACCATTCGTCATGCCGCTTCGGATACTTGACGGAGAAACCAGTCAGGCAACACTTCTGATTGGTATCGCAATACTGATTGTCACTATTGTAATTTCTGTATTTCTTGCGGCAAGTATTTACAGAAACAGTGTTCTTTCCACTGAAAAAGGGATTATTAAAAATTTAAAACGCATTAGAAAACAGTAAGATTGAATATAAAGACACACATGGCGGGAAATCTCCCGTCATGTGTGTTTTTCGTTATATCTCTGTATCCGTAATCACTGTAACATCACTGTGTTTTTGTAAAATGGATGCGGGAAGATCTTCTGTAACTTCCCCTTCAATCATCCGGAAAAGTGCATCTTTTTTCTTTTCGCCTGACGCCAAAAGGACAATCGATTTTGCATTCATCATTGTTTGCAGTCCCATAGTCAATGCATATCCTGGTACTTCATCATCGGATTCGAAAAATCTTGCGTTCGCTTCAATAGTATTTTGGGTCAGCTGAATCACATGAGTCCCCTGATCAAAAGGCGTCCCCGGCTCATTAAATGCAATATGCCCGTTACGCCCGATTCCCATTATCATTAAATCGATGCCTCCGAGCTCTTCAATCAGCCGGTCATAATCTGCCGCTTCTTTCTCTAAATCCGAAGCCTTACCGTTAGGAATAAATGTATTTTCATCAGGGATATTTACTTTATCAAAGAAAGCAGTCTGCATATAATGGCGGTAGCTCGCTTCATGTGAGCCGTCAAGCCCGACATATTCATCCAGATTTACAGTATAGACATGGCTCATATCTATATTATTTTCATTAATAATCTGTGCCAGATAATGATACATTTTCAAAGGCGTGCCGCCGGTCGGCAGACCGAGAACAATTCTTTCAGACGATGTAATTTTTCCAGCAATAAATTGAGCACATTTTCTGCTCATTTCATCGTAATCATGTACGTTAATAATTTCCATTTTGGATTACCCTCCAGCAATGTTTTCTACAAGGACTCTATAATGAGCTTAACGGCATCATTGATGTCTTTTTGTGACCAGCTCGGCTTTTGAAGCGCGCTCCCTATTTCATGATTTGCAGGTGTATGAATAAAACCTGCCGGGACATTCATATTTTTATTTTGAAGATAGTAAAGTGTACTGTACATTAAATTATTACATAAATAAGTGCCCGCCGAATTTGTTATTCTTGCAGGAATGTCAGACTCTAAAAGTGTTTTTTCAAGCTTTTTTAACGGCAGTGTGGAAAATATACCATCCGCACCTTCAGTTTCAATTTTTTCACCATCCGGTTTATATCCGCTGTTATCTTTTTTACCGTCTCTGCAGTTAATCGCAATACGGTCCAGGTCGATCGTATGAATACCGCCGGCAAGACCAAGATTAATTACAGCATCCGGTTGAATGGTATCAATATCCTCTTGTATCAGAGACTTTATTTCATCAAAAACAACTGGATACACCCTGCCGGTTATTTTATAATCACCAATAGTTTGACCGTCCAGATATTTAACGGCTGACTCAGTTGGATTCGTTTTAAAATCAAGAAATGGTTCGTAACCTGTTAACAACAACTTTTTCATCAATATCACCCTCCAGTATTACTATATCAGATAACAATAGATAAAACGCTTTATCCATATTATTTTGATTATAATAAAATCCGCCAATGAAAAGGATTTAATCCTCCATCAGCGGAATTCATTAAAAGTATTACTGCACAACATATTTAATCTGCTTCTATAAAGCTTTAATCATCTGTCTGATGGCACCGAGATGGTATGCCGCATGTGACAGGCTGGACAGGAAAAATCTGAGTGTAAAGTTATCAATGGACATGGATTCCATATAATTCAACATTTTTCCGTATGAATGGTCAATATTATTTTTAAGTTCTGTCCATTCATTTTCTGTCAGCGGTCCGATGTTCCAGCTGATGGACCAGTCAACGTCCGGCCTCACATCATCCAGATAACTCAGGCTGGTGTCAATATGGTACATCGTGTGGTGTATGTGCGATGCAATACTTGAACCATTAATGTTTTTTGACACCTGCTCAGCACTCAGCTGCTTAATCGTTCCAAGAGTTCCTGTGTCGGGTTTCGTTTCAATAAAATGACTCGAACCCTCTTCTCCTATTCCTTGAAAAGTTTCAATCCATATTGCACTAATAACATCCTTCATGAATATTGCATCTCCCTTCACTTCCATTTTCCTTATTATAACATTCAGTATAACGCTTTATCCTGCATAAAGATACAGAATTGTTGCAATATTTCATCTCTTATCAATATAAAAAATGGACAAGAAAAACGGCTGAGTCATGTAAACTCAGCCGCACAATATTATCTCTGTAAATCTTTTAAATAAGGAAAACTGCTTGGGTACTGATAATACCCGCTTAAATCTTCCTGGATACCGGCAAGTAACACAGAATGATAAATCGGCACAAGCGGTGCTTCATCAATAATAATCTGCTGTGCTTCCTTATACAGTTCCATACGTGTATTTTCATCCTGCTCAGTTCTTGCATCATCCAGAAGCTGGTTGACTTCATCATTATGGAAACGCGTTCTGTTCCCCGGCGCTCCGATATTATCAGAGTGGAACATCGGATATAATCCATAGTCCGCATCGAGAGTTACAGTACCCCAGCTGCCCATGAAAATATCATGCTGGCCTTCAGCCGTAAACTCCTGATAAGCAGCGGACTCCATTTGATTAATTTCAATATTAATGTTTAAATCACTTAATTCTTCCTGAATATAAGTTGCGATATCTGCATTTGTTCTGTCATTTACAACAATCTCTGCAGTGAAGCCGTCACCGTAGCCGTTTTCTTCAAGAAGTCTTGCTGCTTCTTCTTTATTATATTCAATTGGATTTAATTCATCACTGTAGCCGTGAACCGTCGGGTTAAGCGGTGTTTCTGCAACACTCGGGATTCCTTCAAGCATTTCGTCAATGATGGCATTTTTATCAATCGCCATTGCAACAGCCTGTCTGACTACAGGGTCGTTAAACGGTTCTTTCTCTGTATTAAAGCCCATATAGGTCATATTGGCACTTTGGTTCTGTTCTACATGTGTGCCGTCAGTGCTGTCAATCTGTGCGACGTCACTCGGGTTAACCGGATAGATTAAATCTGCATCTCCGGTAGTCAGTTCTGCAATTCTTGTGCCATCTTCAGGGACAGCTTTAAATGTAACCTGTGACGGTTCTGCAGGTTCACCCCAGTAGTCATCATTTCTGACCAATGTGATATGGTCTCCTTCAGAGATTTCTTCAAATTTGAAGAATCCTGTGCCGACCGGTGTTCTATTCACTTCTGTCAGCGGGTCTCCACCGTCTTCCATCTGCTGATAATCCGCATCAATCACTTCTTTACTGATCATGTTACCGCCGGGATGTGCCAGATGTGAAGGCAGTGCGGCAAATGGTTCATTCGTAGTAATGTGTACAGTATAGTCATCAATCACTTCAACTTCTGCAATTTCTGTAAATAAAAATTCAAGCGGTGAACCAACTTCTGCATCACGTACCCGGTCAAGATTTGCTTTTACAACTTCTGCATTAAAATCTGAACCATCATGGAATTTAATTCCTTCGCGGAGTTTGAATTCCCATGTCGTATCATCCAGTTGTTCATAAGACTCGGCAAGCCCCGGTTCAAGTTCCAGGTCCTGATTCAATTTGACAAGTGTCTCATAAATGTTTGTCATGACATAGAGTGAGTATCCGTCATTTGCTGCATGCGGGTCTAAAGAGCTCGGCAGTGCCAGTAAACTGAAATTAATCTCTTCAGTACTTTCATCTCCACTTTCTCCTGAATCTGCATTCTCTTCAACATCACTGTCGTCTGTGCAGGCTGCCAGAACAAACAATAATGTAAATAAAAGCATATATAATTTTTTCATGCTTTTTTCCTCCCATAAATTTTATCGTATATTATTATACCGAGTTTTCAGGTCAGAATAAAGAACAAATCTCATTAATCTGGTAGGAATTAGTTTACATCTTTCACTATTGCTTATTCTGGAATGCCTCATTGTTCAAATCTGTGATAAACATATATCCCGGTGCATGCGTGATAACTATTTCCGGTTTCGCATTTAAAATGACATTTTGAGGCGTGACACCGCATGCCCAGAATACCGGCACTTCATCCTCATTATATTCTGTAAACTCTCCGTAATCAGGTTTACTAATGTCATCAATACCTATTTCAGACGGTGCCCCTGCATGAACCGGTCCGCCGTGCATATCAGGAAATTCCTCAGTGATACGAATCACCTGCTCCACTTTATCTTTTGGGAAAGGTCTCATGGAGACTACCGTACTGCCGTTGAATATACCGGCAGGTACTGTTTCAATATTTGTTTTATACATGGCTACATTTCTGCCCTGGTCAATGTGCTTGATTGGAATACCCGCATCAAGAACCGCCTGCTCAAATGTAAAACTGCACCCGATTAAAAACGTCACAAAATCTTCCTGCCATATTTCTGACACATCATCTGTCTCTTCAGAAAATTCACCATTTTTATAAACGTGGTATTTCGGAATATCCGTCCTGATATCAGATCCTTCTGCAAGTGTGCTGACATATTCCCCGGATTCAATCACTTCAATCACCGGCACTGGTTTTTTATTGCGTACAGCAAATAAGAGAAAGTCAAATGCATATTTCTTCGGCAGCACGACAAGATTAGCCTGTACTTTATCACCGGAAATTCCGGAAGTCGGCCCGGTGTGTACCTTCATTCGGATCCGCTCTCTGATTTCTTTTGCTTCCATAAAATCCCCCTTATCCATTCCATAAATCAGCTAAACCGCCGAGTGACATTACACCTGCAAAAATGGTAAATATGACTGCAATAACGCCCAATACAATCATCCAAGTTGGATGCCTGTATTCGCCGACAACACTTTTACGGCGCGCAGCAAGTAAAATCGCCCCGAGGGTTACCGGCAGAATCAGTCCGTTAAATGCACCAGCCAGGATTAACAATGTGACCGGTCTTCCGACAAAAGTAAATATTAATGTTGAAGTCAGAATAAATATAACGATGACAATATTATTGTATTTATCAAATGCTGTGTGCATTGATCTAAGGAAAGACGCACTTGTATATGCAGACCCGATTACTGAGGACAGTGCTGCCGCAAGCAGCACAACCCCGAACACACGCATGCCGATATCACCGAGTGCAAACTGGAATACTGATGCAGGCGGATTCTCTTCACTTAATACTGCCCCCTGTGCCAAAACACCGAGCACTGCAAGGAACAACAGGACACGCATGATGCCGGTTGTTAAAATACCATAATTTGCAGCCCTGCTGACAAAACGGAGATTCTCTACCCCGGTCATCTTCGCTTCAATTAATCTGTGTGCACCGGCAAATGTAATATAACCGCCGACAGTACCGCCGACAATCGTCACAATCGGTACAAACATCGTCCACGGTTCATCCGGAAGCACCATCTTAGCCGCTGCCTCACCATAAGGCGGATCCGACTGAATCATAACGTAGGCAGTGATGGCAATCATTAAAACACCAAGTACCTGTGTCACAATATCCATAACTGCCCGACCGTTTTTCACTAGAAAAACAAAAATTGCAAACGCACCGGTTAAAGCTGCTCCAAGTCTTACATCCCAGCCGAACATCGCATTTAAACCAAGTCCCGCACCTGCAACATTACCGATATTAAATGCAAGTCCGCCGAGCACAATTAAAAAAGCAACCGCATGCCCGAGACCCGGAACGACTTCATTGGCAACATCCTGGCCGCGTTTACCCGAAACGGTCAGCACTCTCCAAATATTAAGCTGGGCACCAATGTCAATAATAATAGATACAAGTATTGCAAACGCAAAACTTGCCAGAAACTGCTCCGTAAACACGGTCGTCTGTGTCAGAAATGCCGGTCCTATGGCAGAAGTTGCCATCAGGAATACTGCACCGAATAATAATCTCCTCTGCTGCCCTGTAATTTTTTGTTTCTTTTCCATACCACATACCCCCTGACTTACATTGTTATAATGTCAATCTGATCTGCACCAAGCGCTGTTCGAATCTCTCTGACAAAATCCAAAGCTTTTTTCCCATCCCCGTGAACACAAATACTGTCCGCCTGAATATTGATATCATTACCATTGATACTTTCCACCCTGCCTTCACTTACCATGCGGACTACACGTTTAACCGCTTCATTAGTATCCGTAATCATCGCCCCCTCTTTACGTCTCGATACCAATGTGCCGTCATCTTCATATGCTCTGTCTGCAAATACTTCATGTCTGACTTCAAGGCCCGCTGCTTTACCGGCCTTAACCAGATTCTGATTGCTCAGCCCCATCAATTTCAGAGCAGGATTAAACTCTTTTACAGCTGCAGCAATCGTTTCCGCAAGTTCATAATTATCGAATGTCGCATTATATAAAGCGCCGTGGGGTTTGACATGATTTAATGTCAGACCAACTGTTCGGGCAAGACCATCCAGTGCACTCATCTGATACAGCATAATCCCACGCACTTCCGGCATCGTTAAATCCATATACCTCCGGCCGAATCCCTGCATATCCGGGAAACCTGGGTGTGCACCGAGCCCGGTTGTACCACTTTTTTTAATCCGCTCCAAAGTTTCGAGCATTACAAGCGGATCACCTGCATGAAAACCGCATGCAACATTGGCAGAAGAAATTAAAGGAATAATCTCCTCATCGTTTCCTATTGAATAGTTACCGAAGCTTTCTCCTAAATCAGCATTTAAATCCACACTTAACATAATTAATTCCTCCTACTGATCAATAATTTTATTATTCACCAGGAACTTAATATCGACATTGTTGTTCAAATAATTCTCATGACGCATTAAAAAGCTTTGAAAGTCTAAATTTGTTTTCAATGGTGCAATCACAGTCTCATCCAGCACCTGTGTCATTTTTTGAATCGCAGCCTCTCTTGAATCATGATGAACAATAATTTTGGCAATCATTGAATCATAATTCGGCGGTACATTATATCCAGTGAAAATATGTGTATCCACCCTAACATTTCTCCCGAGTGATAAATGGAGCTGTTTTACGGGCCCCGGTGACGGCATAAAATTGTTGGATGAATTTTCAGCATTAATCCTGCATTCAAGCGCAAATCCGTTAATCTTAATGTCCGCCTGGGTAATCGTCAGCCTCTGATTAAATGCCACCTCAAGCTGTTCCCGGACGATATCCACACCTGTAATTTCTTCGGAAATCGTATGCTCGACCTGCACCCTTGTGTTCATTTCTATAAAATAAAATGCATCTTCCTCTTCCACATATAAGTACTCAACAGTCCCTGCACCCGGATAGTTTAATGCTGCAACCGCTTTACGTGTCGTTTCTGTAATAAATGCTCTCGAATCTTCCGATAAAATCCGGGCAGGTGCTTCTTCAATTAATTTCTGGTTATTTCTTTGAATGGAACAGTCGCGTTCATATAAATGAACGGCACCGCCCCGGCCGTCTCCGATAATCTGAACTTCTATATGACGTGCTTTCGGGATATATTTTTCTATATACACCCTGTCGTCATTAAAAGCATTCTTCGCTTCTTTTTTGGCATCTTTAAAATTCTTTTCAAAATTTTCTTTGTCATGTACAAAACGCATCCCTTTACCGCCGCCGCCGGATACCGCTTTAATCACTACAGGATATCCAATGTCTTCAACAACCTTGTCAGCTTCATCAAGATTTTCTACAACACCCGTACTGCCCGGAATAACCGGAACACCCGCTTCTTTCATAGTCGCTCTCGCCTCTGCCTTATCTCCCATCTTCTGCATCAGTTCTGATGTCGGGCCGATAAATATAATCCCTGCCTCCTCACACCTCTTTGCAAATTCAGGCGTTTCAGAGAGAAAACCATACCCCGGATGAACCGCGTCAGCACCGCTTTTTTCACATGCAGCAAGTATACGGTCAATATTCAAATAACTTTCCGAACTTTTCGGGGGGCCGATACAGTATGATTCATCTGCGAGTGCAGTATGAAGCGCCCCTTTATCCGCTGTCGAATATACCGCAACACTTTTAATATTCATTTCTTTTAAGGTCCGGATAATACGCACTGCGATTTCCCCTCTGTTTGCGATCAGGACTTTTTTCATTATCTATCCCTCCTCCGGCTTCACTGTCATAATCACCTGTCCGTATTCAACCACATCACCATGTTCAACAAGAATTTCTTCAATCGTTCCCTCATGTTCTGTTGTAATTTCATTAAATACTTTCATCGCCTCAATCAGTCCGACTGTATCTCCCTTGCTCACTGTGTCACCCACACTGACGAATGTTTCATCACTGCCCTCTTCCTTATTCGTATAGAATGTGCCGACCTGTTCTGCAGTGATTTCAAGTAAATTTGAAGATTTTTCTGTGCCGGACTGCTCAGGTGAGGCCGCAGGCTCATTTGCTGATGATACCGTATTATTTTTTTCGATATGAATCGAGCCGTCCTCTCCCTGAATTTTCAACTTTGTGAGCCCTTCTTTGTTAAACAACTTCACAATTTCCTCTATTGTTTTAATATCCATAACATTACCCCATTAAATTTAGTATTTTCTGTGCAGAGACTCTCCGCACATGATTGAATTGATTTGACTGCTCCAAATATTTTCCCGTCTCAATCTTCTCAAGGATTTTTTTATATTCTTCTGCTGCCTCTTCTACAGTGATTTCTTCAAATGATATACTGCTGCCGGGCACGAGCTGTGCAACTTTCGGTATATCACACAATGCCACGGTACCGATTCGTGCGTATCCTCCTGCAGTCTGTCTGTCATTAAGGAGAATGATCGGCTGCCCGTTTTTCGGCACCTGTATACTGCCGAGCTGTGTCGGCTCGCTCAACACATCATAGCCTGAGGTTGATTCAAGAGCAGGCCCGCTTAAACGCATTCCCATCCGGTCACTGTCCTTTGTCACTTCAAAGTCCTTATTGAATAAATCGGTCCTGCTCTCTTCGGTAAAACGTTCAAACTGCTGTCCCGGAATTACCTTGATGACATGACTGCTTTCATCAACAACCCTCTTAACTGTTTTTTCCGGGATATCACCATTACCTTCTAATGTTCTTAGTACGTCACCTGCTTTTAATGTCCGTCCCTTAAAACCGCCGATGCCGCTTCTTGTATGTGTTGCACTGCTTCCGAGTACCTCCTGTACTTTAAAGCCGCCCGATACCGCTAAATATATACGGGCACCGCCTGAACATTTCCCAATGGATATTTCATCGTCTTTAAATACATGCACTGCACAACCTGAATCATATGATTCATCATTAATTTTTAACTCTGCATCACTGCCTGCGGCTGCAATCACTGTATCTTTTAACACTTTCAGCGATACTCCCTGAAATGTCATTTCTAATGCCGGTGCATTGATTTCATTACCAAGCAGCTGGTTGGCAAGAGAATGCGACAAATAATCCACTGATCCTGCCTGTGAAAACCCTTCTGATTGATGGCCATATCTTCCAAGATCCTGAATGGTTGAAAAAAGACCCGGATTAAGTACCTTAAATGTCATGACTCCTCCTCCTTTGAAATCGAAACACTGTAATCATTCTTCTTAACTGCTTCCTCAATCTTCCGGTATTCTTCTTCATCAATTTGTTTAAATACAATACGGTCGCCGGGCGAATATAAAATCGGACGTTCCCTTTTTGGATCAAATAACGGAATAGGTGTTCTGCCAAGCAGATTCCATCCGCCGGGCGATTCAAAAGGATACATTCCGGTCTGTCTGCCGCCGATACCCACAGCACCTTTCGGCACTTTTGTTCGTGGATTTTCAAGACGGTCCCTGTATAATCTTTCATCCAACCCGCCGAGGTACGGAAAGCCCGGCATAAACCCAAGCATGTATACCAGATACTCACGGCCGCTGTGAAGCTCAATCACTTCATCCGGTGATAGTCCGGTCTCTTCAAAACGATCAAGATCCGGTCCATAATCACCACCGTAACAGACAGGTATTTCAATCACTTTATATTTAAACGGTGCATCAAGCAGTGCGTCGACATCAACCCCTTCAATAATACCTGCGAGATCCGCAGCAGATGTTTTCATAACATCAAAATTCACTATCAGGCTTGTATATGACACAATAATTTCATCGACACCGTCAATTTCTTTTTCCTCAATCAGGTGCTTAAGCTGCACCAGTTTTCTATTAATTTTTTCATCAATTTCATCCCCGAGATAAACAGTAACTGTATTTTCACTGAACTGTTTAATTTCCATACTGCCGTCCCCCTTTTACGTCCTCTAAGTATAGTATTATTCTAACATGATTATTCTGAATTATTCGAATTAACGTTAAATAATCTAACATTTTTTTGAATATTTATACCTGCATTAAAATAAAAAATAATCCCGCCTCCAAAAAGACGAGATTACTGTTATTAAACATTTAAAATTTCTTCTTCAAGTTTCTTTAATTCTTTTTTCATTACCCGGTTAATAATCGGTTTCATGGCACCAACAATAATGCCGGCACCCTTTTTAGAGCCCTCAAGATGGCTCTTTACTGTAATTTCAGACCCTGTATCAACAGGGACAACTGTAAACTGTGTGACAACAGTACCTTGTTTTAATCTTGACTTAACCTCTATTCTTCTGGCTTCAACATAATCCGTAATCTCACTTCTGAAAGCATACGTCTTACCTGCCACTTTTAGAGTTGTTCTGAACTTTGTGCCTGTCTCACGTCTTTTTTCAGAATGATATTCAATATTTTCAATAATACCGAAAACATTCTTTAAAGCGGCATCATCATTCACTACCTTAAATACATTTTCAGGTGGTGCATCCAGCTGTTTGTTGTGATAATTATATATTTCCATCGTCTCACTCTTTCCTTAAAATAACTTCTTCTTCACTTACTATCATATCACCATCATACAGTTCAACAAGCTGAATATCATCTTTTTCCACTGAATTTTCTTCAAGTAGAGCGTCCAGCTGATCCTGCCCGGCAAATCTTCCCTCGTAATTGACGTATACTTCACTGTGACCGTCTGAACGCATTAACGGCAGAAAACCAGATACTAAATAGTAGCTGCCTTCCGGGATATCACTCCCTGCTTCAGTCATTCCCGCCGGCAGATATAGCACTTCATTTTCTTCAGCTGTGTCACCGGCAGGCTCAAGAGTCAATGTGCCGGAACGGGCTTTAAATTCGATTTCAAATCCTTCCTTCAAATCAACAACAGCCTGATTTAAATTATAATTTACCGCAAGCTCCAATAACCTGACACCGCTGTTGTCATTCACTGTAATACCGCCTGCGTCCATGTCCAGAATTTCAAGTGAATACTCACCCGGTTCAATGTCCTCACCGGCCGTGTATGTCCCGGGACTGATTGTAGTTCCTTCCCCTTCAAGACCTGACTTCCCAAGTACTTCTTCACTTAACGTAAACGGATACCTCTCGTCAATGCCCTCTGTATTGATTAAATGCGCCGACTGATAGTCACTGATATCCGCTTCACTTTCCGTCAGCGTCTCATCATCATATGTCTGCGGCATTATTCCGTTAAAACTGCAGCCGGAAGTAAAAAGCAGAATGAGTATCAGACTAACTTTCTTCATACGCCTGCTCCCCTTTATAAATCCTCAAATAGTGTTCATTGGTACCAAGAGGGCCTAAGCTCACTGAATCACTGCTCAAAGTACGAAGTCTCTGCATGATATGAAATACTTCCTCTTTTTTCATGTCTTTAGTCGGTATACAGACCCGGTTGTTTGCCAGATACATTGTACCTTCAGGCAGCGGAAGAATATCCTTTACATCATCATGCTTAATATATCCTTTAACATACTCATCTACTTCCTTTTTACGGTCATAAGTGTAATAGACATCTTTATGATTCAAAAAATAAATTTCATCCGCATAATCATCCAGATTCTCAAGCAGATGACTCGCAACAATAATGATTTTCCCGTCTTTTTTTATCTCTTGAAGTACACTCGTGACGAGTTCAACATTTACAGGATCAAGCCCGTTCATAATTTCATCCATAAACATTACTTTTGTATCTGCTGCAATCATCATGGCAAAACATAAACGCTGACGCATTCCAAGAGAATATGTCTTTACTTTATTCATCACATAATCACTCATATTCAAACGATCAATAATACCATCGATGTCACGCTCTTTTTTATTCCAGATATCTCTGTACATCTGTATGTGCTCATACCCGCTGAAGTCATCATACAATTCAGCCTGATCCGGAAAAAAAGTCACTTTTTTATGGAGCGCTTTAATATCTTTAGATGCATTTGAATACTTCACCCCGTCAATGATGACTTCTCCTTTTTCAAGCGGGATAAATCGTATCAGGGCATTGAACAGTGTTGTCTTACCTGTACCGTTCGGTGCAACCAGACCAATAATTGTATTATCCGGGATTTTAAAATTAATATCTTTCAATACAGTTTTTCTGCCATAGCTTATCGTTAAATCTTTGACTTCAAGTGTCATCACTGTTTCCTCCTCTCAAGTTTCCCCGTCCGGGTCGGAATCAATTTAAATATAAAATGAAATATCACTTCGACTATGATATAGAGAAGAAGGATATTGACAAACAGTTTCCAGATATTCACGCTGCCAATGTCTGACCACATACCGTCGACCACTGGAAGAATCTGCAGGTAGATTAACGGATTAAAACTTCCTCCGGCAGGTATCACTGTAAAGATATACGGAATATAAAATACCGCGACAACGACTGTAATCGTTAAATATATATTCCTGAACACCCAGCTCAGACCTGTTGATAACTTGATGACTACATAACTTAACAGCATTGTCAGTAAAATAATGGCTGCTGTATATTCAAGAATACTGATAAATTCTGCATCTACCCCACTGTATATCTGTACCGGATAACCGAGAGAACCTGTTTGGACTGTCAGCCGGTTAATCCCGTATGACAATGAAATACCCACAATAATGACTGACCATATGAGTGCCCAGCTGATAAAAGTTCTCTGCCGCCATTGATACGATGTTGTATAAGGCAGCCCCTGTGACACACTCCAGTGAAACATCTGGTCACGGCTGAATCTGTCCGCACCGAATATTGCTGCGATGATAAAAATAAATACACCTGCCATCACATTAACTAAATTCATCAGTACAAGAGAAGGTGACATCGGATTCCAGTCAATCTCTACATTATTCTCTTTGAGATAGTTAAAGAAACCAAGTGTTTCACGAAGTTCCTCCTCAGGCGGCATAAAAGTAAGCAGCAGCTCTCTCGATTCAAATTCATCCGCCTGATAAAATGACAGCTGGTTCTCTGTCATTTCAATCCCCTGATCCACATAGTCACTGACAATGTTTTCAAAACCTTCAACAGTGTTTCCTTCCTGTTCACTCAATATATACCGCTGCATGCCGAGAATTCTCTGCTGATCAGCAAGCTTATCATAAATTTCCTGTCCTTCTTTTGTTTCAAAGTCTTCTGAAGGTATCGCTTTAAATATCTGTTCTGTGTTTAAATATTCTTCCCGCAGCTCATCTAACGGCAGTTCAATCGAACGCTCCTGATATAGTGTTGAATACGATGCAAGAAACACCAGTAATGCCAAAAGTATAATACGTATTTTCCAGTCCCTCACCATTTTTAAAACATTCCACTTGAATAGTGCCATCTACGCCGACCCTCTTTCAAATTTCTGACGGGTCACTGTTGATTGAACCGCCCATAAAATGATTTCCAATACCACAATCGCTGCAAAGGTTACAATCATCCCCTGCATAAATGTAAATGCATCGCTCAGATTCAGGAAATTCAAACGCCCGCCGAGTACATCTCCAAATTCAAAATAATTTTGAGGAAAATAATGAGACGGAATCCCGAGAATAATATTTTCAGCACCACCGCTGTATATTCTGTTGAATGCAATCATCAGAAACGAGATAATCATTACCACTACATCATGTCTGAATATTAACGATAAAAAAGCATTGACTCTTATAAAGAAATAGATTAATACCGCACTGAATACGAGTGACTGAACGATAAAATCGACAACAGGAACAATTGTAAAATTAAAAGCTTCACCCCTGTAACCCTCTTCATAAGAATAACGCGGGACTGACATTGATCCGTCCCCGAAACCGTATAAGAGACCCGTAACCATGAAAAATACTGCCAGAAGGGCGGATATTCCGACCAATAAAATAATATACGCTGAAAGCGACTGATAAAATACGTATCTTCTCCAGCCAATCGGCTGCCCCGCTTTTATCGTCCGGTGATGCCGGTCGCTGACTAAAACATCACTCACAACAAATATTGTGACAAATAAAATAATTAAAGGTCCGTAATTCAAAAAGAATTTGTAAACCTGCTGAATACCTGTTCTTTCATTAAAAATATGAGGTGTCGGCACTTCCAGTGCAGCAACCTCTTCTATATGCTGTGTGTATATGTTCCGCATATAATCTTTTGAAGGAATATCCCCGCCGATTGTCTCATCAAGGTAATCATTCAACTCCCCGGCGGCAAATTCCGGCAGCCCCCATGCAGCAGTGACTTCCATTAATCTGTTGAAATCCCCTTTATCAACAGCATCTCTGTACTCAAACAAAGCTTCATAATTCCATTTGGCAAGACTGTATGTATCGACACCTGTAAAAGAATTAATCGCAATATCTCCCTGTGAGAGCCTCGACTCCTTCATGCCGTATTCTGATTCGGTTTCTAAAATCAGCTGTTCAGTATCTATCGACGCCGGATGATTATATGACGGCAGATAAAACAACGCGTATAAGAAAACAGCCAGTAAACACAGAATGACAATCAGTCTGTTTTTCTTATTCCTCACAATTTTCTTTGCTGTCTCTTTAAAAACGGTGAAAAACATCGCCCTTAACCCTCATTTCTGTAAATAAATTCAAAAAATTTAAAAATTATCATATATACAGTATAAAAAACTTTGAAAAGTCTGGCAATTATTTCTTTCAATTACCGAAATATTTTATTATTATAAAGAAAAAAGATATCATACGGGGGGAAACATATGTATAACTTCAAGCATGACATCGTACCTGAACTGCCTGATTTAAAGTATTTATATACAGAAAATATGGATGAAGCGGAGTTAAAAAACCGCTTTGACGCAGTTACATCATCTGACTACTGCGTCACTGCCTGGGACAATGATTCTCTAATCGGGATGATACGGTCATCCGGTGATCAGAACTACCTTCAGGTGATTACCGATTTTTTGGTCCATGATGACTACCAGTCACAAGGTATCTCATCCAGATTGATCCGGACTTATTTCAGCTTAACACCGGATGTGCGGGAATATCTTCTCGTTTCCAAATCCCGCTTCCAGAACACTTATATGATTACATGGCTTGAACATAAAGGCTTCCTGCTCCGTTCTAAAGAAGACGGTATGTATATTTTCCATAAAAAAAAGTGATAAACCCCGGGCGGGGTTTTATCACTATATAAAATAATTACCGAGCACACTGTTTACATCGTGCACCACGACAAATGCGTTCTCATCCTGTTTCTTAATCAAACGTTTCAAACGGGTCAGCTGATTTTTATTAATAACGACATAGAGAATGTCTTTATCTTCTTTAGAATAAAATCCGCGGCCGTCCATAATGGTAACCCCGCGTTTAATCTCGGTATTAATCAACTTGCCGAGCGTATCCGGCTGTTCTGAAATAATGGTAATTGCTTTTTTCGGATTCATACCTTCGATAATAAAGTCCATCACTTTGGTCGCAACATAGAGCGCAATCACTGTCAGCAGAACCTGCTCAAGCGACATGACAGTCAATCCAATTGTAATGACGATTAAATCAAAAAACAGCAGTGCATAAGATACGTTCACATCCATGTATTTATTTGCCATTTTAGCAAGAATCGTTGTACCTGCCGTTGTAGAACCCACACGAAGAATCAGACCGATACCAGTACCGATCAATAGACCTCCGAAGACTGTATTAATCAGTATCTCATCTGTCTGTACCTGCCATGTTTCCGTCAGCCACAATGCCAGTGAAGTCATTGGAACTGTAAAAATCGTATAATACATTGCCCGTTTTCCCAAAAACTTAAATCCGACAATCAATATGAGAGAGTTTAATATAAAGTTGGACAATGCAGTTGAAATATCAAATGCATAATAGAGGATGATGGAAATACCAATAAATCCTCCTTCACCAAGATTACCTGCAATCATAAACGAATTTACGCCTATCGCAAATAAAAAAGACCCCACAATTATTGTTAAGATATTAATCAATGTTTGTTGTGTGACCTTAGGATTTATAGATAGTTTTCTCTTATCAAAGTTCATCGTTCTTAATTTTTTTCTTATTTTCATATTGACCCTCCTCTATTATTCCTGTACTCGTCTTGAGACTCAAGATATATCATAAGGGTTTTAGGGAAATTTTTCAACACTATCAGAATAAGCCTAAGTTTTCAAAAAATAAACGACAATACTAAAATAACAATTTAGAACCGGCTGAATTATTTAAAAATCACTGCACAGAATCGTCTGTACAGTGATTTACTTTATTTAAACTCTATATTATCAATTTCAAGAGAACCTGTCGGGTCCACCTCCACGCCATCTACCAGTGAGTCATTGACACCAATGGCAAAATTTGTATGAAAAATAGGTACTATCGGCGCTTCATCATTTAGAATTTCCTGAACCTCTGTATAAATATCGTACCGTGCGTCTTCATCTGTTGCGGTACGTCCTGCATCGAGTAATTCTCCAACCTCAGGATTGTCATACCACATGCGGTTTCCTGTGCCTCCGATACTATCGGGGTGGAATAACGCATACAGACCATAATCTGCATCAGCAGTCACTGTTGTCCAGCCTGAGATATACATATCATGATTTCCTTCTGCCAGTGTTTCAAGATAAGCTGCCCATTCAAATTGTTCAATCGAAACATTAATATTGAGTTCGGCCAAAGCTTCCTGAATATACACTGCTGTGTCCACAATCTGCTGATCATCATTAATCCAGAGTGTTGTATCAAAGCCATCCGCAACATCTGTCTCACTTAAAAGTTCTTTCGCTCTGTCAATATCATACTCCGTACCTTCAAGTTCCTCATTATAGCCCCATACATCAGGAGCCAGCGGTCCTTTTGCCTGTATTCCCATGTCGTCATAAACTCCGGAGATAATCGCTTCTGTATCTACAGCATGAGCAATTGCCTGTCTTACTCTTTCATCATCAAACGGTTCATGCTCTGTATTCATGCCGAGGTATGTCATCCTCACAGATTCTCTCTCAACAAGCGATGTTTCTGCACCATTTGATACACGCTCAGCATTTGAAGAGTCAACGTCAGTGGCAATCTGTATTCCTCCGCTTTCAAGCTCTGCAAGACGGGCACCTGACTCTGGGATTACCCGGAATGTTACCGTTTCAAAGTTCCGGTCTCCGCCTCTGAAATCTTCAAATTTTGATAATTCAACACTGTCACCTGCATTGCGTGACTCTAATTGAAGGTGGTTTGTACCATCTGTTTCAGACCCAAGGACCTGACCCGTGTACTCCGATATTTGATCTACTATCTCTTCATATTCCTCTCCGTCTGTTTCACGAAGTTCATAATATTCATCCGCTGTCATATCAACACCAGCTTCATCAAGAGCAGTCTGATAATCCCGGTCAATAATTTCTTTACTCATAATACCGGCAGTTCCATGTGCCAAATGAGACGGCAGCGGTGCAAACGGATACTCCGTATGCATATTCACTTCATAGTCCCCGACAACTTCAACATCTTCAATCATCTCAAATAAAAATGCAACTGTTGAAGCCACTGCAGGATCTCTCACACGATCCAAGGTTGCTTTGACATCTTCAGCAGTAAAATCTTCCCCGCTGTGGAATAATGTATCTTCACGCAGTTTAAAGTTCCATACAGTATCCTCTGTCTGTTCCCATTCATCGGCCAGTCCCGGTCCGAGTTCCATATTTACATCAGAATCAATTAATGACTCATAAATATTTGTTCTGACCTGCCCCGATGCGGAATCGTTGGAACCGTGCAGATCCAGTGTCACCAGTTCATCCATCATACCGATGGTTAAATCACCCGTTCCAGAGCCACCCTCCTCACCTGTCATTTCTTCGACATTCGAGTCATCACTGCATGCAGCAATTACTGCCGACATGACAAGAACTAAAAACAATAAGTAAAACTTTTTATTCATTTAAATCCCCCTCTTTTTTACCTGTCCTATTATATATAAATAGCCGCTTCTAAACAACCCAGTTTTCTTAATAATCTAAAAAATCTGTCATTAAAAGTTGTCAAAAAAATGATGCCGCAACAGCGGCATCACCTTTACTTTGTCATTTGTTTTTCGATGAATTCTTTTAATACATGTACCGATGTGACACAGTCATTTAATGTCGTCCACTCTTCCGGGTTATGACTGATGCCGTTTTCGCTGCGTGCAAATATCATGGCAACAGGAATTTCAGAACCGATAATCATTGAGTCATGACCTGCACCACTCGGAATTTCAAGCGGTTCTATTTCCATTTCTTTAAGTATACCGGCAATTTCAGCCCTATATTCTTCAGCAATAGGTACCGGCGTGATTTTTGTGGTCGTACTTAAACTGACTTCTATACCCCTTTGACCGCTGATGTTCTGTGCTTTATTTTCCACGAGCTTCAGAACTTCATCCCGTGTTTCTTTAAAAATATCCCGTATATCGACAATCATTTTGACTGATTCAGGTATAACGTTCGCACCGTTCGGATATACTTCAAGCTTCCCTACAGTCGTCACTGCGGTCTCACTCACTGTTCCCGGGAGCGATTCAATTTCACTTACAAATTGACCCGCTGCGACTAAGGCATCTTTTCTGTCGTTCATCGGCGTATTACCGGCATGTCCGGCAACACCTTTAAATTCTACTTCAAGCCATGCAGGACCCGCAATACCGCTGACTACACCTGCCGGCTGATTATTTTTCTCAAGAACTTTCCCCTGCTCTATATGGAGTTCCGCGAAGAATTCCCAGTCCCGTTTTTTCACAGAACGATATTCATCAATTGATGTCCCGTAATGGTCCAGTACTTCTTCTAAAGTCCTGCCGTTATTATCTTTTAATAAAGACTGTGATGCCTCGTCAACCAGTCCCATATATGAACGGCTGCCGAATATTCCGCTGTTAAATCTTGAACCTTCCTCATCGGAAAAGATAACGACTTCAAAAGATTTTTCAGGTATAAAGCCCTCTGTTTTCCACGCTTCAACTACTTCAAGCGCTGCCAGTACACCGAGAGGTCCATCAAAGTTACCACCTTCGGGTACACTGTCTACATGTGAGCCTGAAGCAATGGATGAATGATCATCTTTACCCTTAAAACGGGCAAACACATTCCCGACACCGTCTGTTTCAACAGTAAGTCCGGCCTCTTTCATCCATGTAATCACTTCGGCCTTCGCCTCTTTTTCTTCATCAGAAAATCCGATACGTGTCACTCCGCCGCCGGGTGAAGCGCCTATTTTAGACAATGTATCAATACGGTTTGCCAGACGCTCCCCGTCCACACCATCATAATTTAAAGATTTATCATACGTTTTAACGAGCTTTTCAAAGACGCTCACATCAATCACTCCATTAGTTTACTCTCATTTTATCAAAATAAATTACCAGATTAAAATCTCGAATTCCTCTGTTTTTAACTCATATTTCATGTTCAGCTGATAAACGATGACACTGCATCAATCAAGCTGTATACACCGAGGAACGATACTACTACTACAACAAATCCGCTGATTATATTTAGTTTCCATGTATTTACCTGCTTCCCCATCAGGCCGCGTTTATTAATAATAACAAATATAAGAATCGCAATAATCGGAAGAATAATACCATTCAATGCCTGGGCAATTAAAATAACCTCAAGCGGTTCAAAACCAATCGCAGACGTAATGACGCCGATTAAAATAACAATACCGAAAATCGTTTTGAATTTTCGATTTTTCATTCCGCCTTCCCATTTGAAGAAACTGCTTACAGTTGCCGCTGCACCAAGGGGAGACGCAACTGCCGAGGAGAAGCCTGCTGCAAATAATCCGATACTGATAAATATCGGTGCCCAGAATTCACCTAAAACCACTTCCAGCGGTGCTGCCAGCTGAACCACATTGTTTACTTCCTGACCATATATCAATGCTGCTGCTGAAATCAGGATTGCTGCTGAAATAATTCCTCCAATGGTAATCGATATTACTGTATCCCATCGTGCCAGGTTTAAGTCTTTCATCCCATTGAATCGTTCATGTACTGCACTGGCATGCAGAAAGAAATTATAAGGAACAACTGTTGTTCCGATTAATGCAATCACTGTAATAATCGAGCCGTCTGGAATCGATGGTACAAAGGCACCGCCAAAAATCTCTCCCCAGTCCGGGCTCACTACAAACATTGTGGTAATAAAGGTAATCCCCATTATCAGCATTAGGAAAATTAATAATTTTTCAATCAGCTTATAATTTCCAAATATACCGATGAAAAATATGATCACACCTACAACAGGAGCTATAAAGTGTGTCGGTATCCCTGTTAAATGGCTTAATCCAAGGGACGTCCCGATAAGATCACCACTCATGTATGCCGCACATCCGACTGCAACGGCAACCATTGAAATCCATACTGTCAGAAATTTCCCAATTCCCCCTGCAAACAAATTTGAAATTGCTTCTCCAAGACCCTGACGTGTCACAAGTGCGAGCCTGATAATCATTTCCTGAAGTATAATTGTTGCAATGATCGAAAATAATACAGCCCAGATTAAACTATAACCAAATCCTGCCCCTGCACGCGTCATTGCTGTAACTGTACCCGGGCCGATGAATGACGCAGTAATAACCATCCCCGGTCCAAGTGCCTTAATAACATCTACCACTCTTGACATAGTCCCACCCCTAATCATTATTTTATACATTATAATATAATTCCTACCTATTTAATAGATATTTTTTATCGGAATTATCAGTTATCTTTGGTTTTATAAAAAACACAGACTAAAATCACTGTGCCATCTGCTGTCACCCATTAACTTTTCAATCCCCCTTCTTTAATATCTATATATAATAAGTTTCGGATTACATTTTTAATTATGGGTATAAGTATATATACACCGAAAATATTACACTCACTTTACTTTATATCAATATTTTACACGAGTATAACACAGCAATTACAATTCGATAAAACAGCACAAATATTCAAGCATTTATATCAATAGTTTTGTAGAATGATTTTTATCGTCAATTGTCTCCTATGCAGACATACCTATACATACGTAAATTTTTAGGAGGGGATTATCATCGAACGGAATGCTTTTTTTGACAATGCAAAAGTCATTCTCATTTTCCTTGTAGTGTTCGGTCATATGATTCAGCCGTTTGCGGCTGATTCAAATACAATTAATGCAGTCTATACATGGATTTATATTTTTCATATGCCTGCGTTCATATTTTTGGCAGGTTTCTTTGCCAAGGGAATTGGAGATATGAAGTATGTATGGAATTTATTCAAAAAAATTCTAATACCTTATTTAATATTCCAGCTAGTTTATACGTTCTATTACTTCGGTATCGGCAAGCCGGACTGGGATTCAAGTATTTTAGATCCTCAGTGGTCATTATGGTTCCTTGTCAGCTTGTTCAGCTGGCATATGCTGCTGATTGTTTTTAAGAAAATACCAATGGGCTTTAGTATCAGTGCCGCTGTTCTTGTCGGCATTATTGCGGGCTACTTCGGAGAAATCGGTCAGACTTTGAGTCTGTCAAGAACACTCGTGTTCTTCCCGTTCTTCCTTACCGGCTACTTTTTGACGGTCAGTCATGTCATGGTGGTTAAAAAACACTTTATGAAAATTGCTGCAGTTGCTGTTATGGCAATGTTCTTCGGCTTAGTTTACTTCATGCCGGATATTGATACGGGATGGCTTCTTGCTTCACAATCCTACAGTGATCTTGGTGCAGATAACGAAGGCGGCATCATCCGCTTTACTGTTTATATTGCAGCCACGCTCATGACATTCAGTATCTTCACTTTTGTTCCGACACAAAATCTCGGCTGGATAACAGGGCTTGGTGCAAAAACATTATACGTCTACCTATTGCACGGCTTTATCGTTCAATTCTTAAGACAGTTCGATATTCTGTCAGTCAATCAGTGGTATGATTTTGTGTTTATCATCATTATGTCCGCATTAATCGTCATTGTATTGTCGAGTCAATTCATACTGACGCTGACCCAGCCGCTCGTTGAACTCCGCACAAAGAAATTAAGAGCATTATTTAAATAGAAACGGGACAGTTCATTTGAACTGCCCCGCTTTTTTTAATCCAATATATTTTTATATACTTTACCATCTTTTGCTACAACTTTAATCTCATCATGGTGTTTAAGAATACCGATATTTTCAAGCGGATTCTCTTTAGTTAAGATGAAATCAGCTGTATAGCCTTCCTTGACTAAGCCGATATCCTCATATCCCATACATTCTGCTGCAACTTTTGTCGAAGCAACAATCGCATCCATCGGTGTCATGCCGCATTCAACCATTAATTCAAGTTCCCGAAGATTCGTACCGTGCTTAAATACACCTGCATCAGTACCCATTGCTATTTTCACGCCGGCTTTATAAGCTCTTGTAAAACTTTCTTTATGAATCTCAAGGACTTCTTTCGATTTATCAATTGATGTCTGTGCCATACCAAGTTCTTCAGAAAACTCCAGCACTGAAACCGGTGCAAGAAGTGTCGGTACTAAGTAAGTGCCCTTTTCTTTCATCTTTTCAATAATATCATCGTCGAGGAAGATACCATGCTCAATAGAATGAATGCCCGCTTCCACACAGTTTCTGATACCTTCAAGTCCCTGTGCATGTGCCATCACTTTCACACCGTTTCTAAACTGTGCTTCTTCTACAATGACTTTAAGCTCATCCAGCGAGAACTGTGTAAATTTTGGATGGTCTGTCGGACTGGATACTCCGCCTGTCGCATGAACTTTAATCACATCGGCTCCTGCTCTCAGCATTTCACGTGTTTTCTTTCTCACTTCTTCAACGCCGTCACAAATTCCTGCCGGCATCCCCGGATGCGGCTGAAGAATATCAACATTAACTCCTGAATAATTATAGCCGTCACCATGACCGCCTGTAATCGTTAATGCATTGACACTAATCTGCATTCTCGGGGCATCGATCAGACCGTCATCAATTGCTTTCTTTAGCCCTAAGTCACTGCCGAGGGCATCTCTGACTGAAGTCACACCTGCATTCAAAGTGGTTTTCAAATACTGTGCAGCTGCATAAAAATTATAAGAAAACGGTGTTGTAAGACGCTGTTCCAAAGGCTTCAGCTCGAACATCATATGCACATGGGCATCAATCATACCAGGGAGCATGTAACCGCCCTCTGCATCAATGATTTCTGTACCTCCGTCCTCTAAACCGTCCGGTTTAATCTGAGTAAATCTGCCGTCCTCCACCAGAACATCAGTCTTTACAATTTCTTCAGAACCTGTTCCATCGATAAGATTCACATTTTTAATCAATAACTTTGCCATTCTTTACACCTCTAAATTTTATATTAAATTCATAACAATACTTGCGATAAATACAGATGCCACTGTTACCGTTACAAAACCGCCGATTAGCATTGGTGTGACGAGTTCCTGGAATAAAGCTTCCTGCTCCTCAGGCGTACGCCCCTCACTTCTTGATACTTCCTCACAAATAATATAATCTCCCGGGAAACCGATCAATGCAGTCAATGCCACAGGCATTCCTTTATACGGGTGCCAGCCGACAAGTTTGGACGCAATATAACCGCCGCCGAGTATACCCAGAATACCTAAACCAAGTATAGCTGCGACACCAGGGATATTCTCAACCACATCACTTGGTGAAATACCACCCATGGAACCAATAATAACAAAGATTAAAGCAACCATCATGAAACTGAATGAATTGGCACTGTTTAACACACTCTTCGGAAACAGATTCAAGTTCAATGCCAGGATACCGAATACCAGACAGAATATTGTAAAGTGAATCCCTGTTAAATCACCAAGGTAAACTCCGAAGGCCGCCAGAAGAAATACACAGAATAACTTGACTATATTGTTCGCCATCAGCTTAATCCGTACAGGCTTTTCTTCCTCATCAACACTGCCAACAGTCTTGGCAATATCCACTTCCCCGTTCACAAATTTCTTTCCGTACTTCTTCATAAAGAAAGTAGACAACGGCATACCGATTGCACCTTGTAACGCCTGGACCATTACAGGTATAACAATTAACGACGTAAGACCAAGTGCTTCAAGGCGTTCCGTTGTAATTAAAAGTGCCACCACTCCGCCGGATAACGGACCAACACCACTTGCTGCTGTCGGGAAACCGAACACCATTGTAACGATTGTTAAAACCAGCGTAAGTGCACCAATCAGTCCGGACAGCGAAATAATCACAGCCCGCCACTGCTTTTTAAGTATCGTAAATCTCATCAAAGTTCCCATATGGACAATCAGCGGTCCAATCAGGATTGCACCAAGTGCAGGAAGTGTCGACCACTCCAGTATCTCCGCCGGAAATACGCCGGTCCATGTCAAAATTAAATATCCCAGCATTGCTGTCATCAGCATTGGAATCCGCGCACGTGTTACTATGGAGAGTACTTCACCAAACACGAGAAGTGCAAACACCATAACCGTGGCAATAATTGGTTCCTGTATCATATCAATCATTCCCATCTCAATTTAAATCGACTTTAAAGTCAGTGAATGAATTATACATATTTTCTGAACATTTTAAAAGATATTTTTCAGAAAAAAATCATTTTTCAGTTATTGGAAGCGTTATTTTTTGTAACCAATTTCACTATGCTGAAATTTAATGGAAATAAAGGAAGATAACCCTTGTAAAATTCGTATAAAATAACTAAAAGCCGCTGCACAATTCACGGCAGCGGCTTTTATACTCCTTTTTATATATGTATGTTTTTATTTTAATTATTTCATTTTGGGAAAGGTTTCTTAATGATTCTACAAGTCTATTATAGCATATACAGCTCTGTGATATAAGACTGTTCATGACCGGATTTTTACTGTACGATATGTATTCGAACAGAAAGAGGGGGATTTTTTGTCTAATACAACTTTTTTTGAAGAAGAAAATCATCTGTCATTTACCGTACAGTTTTTAAAAGCCTATCATGCGGACTTGAGTTTAAAGCTCGGGGATAAAACAGATGGTATCCGCTCCCGCAGGACGGAAATCAGTGAAGAACTCAGTCATTTAGTCGTTGATTTTGATGACGGAAACTTTTGGGAATTTGTAACCCTGCTTCCGGAACTGAGGATGTCGGAGCTTGATTTTAATTATATTAAAGAAATGCACGAAATGACAAAATCCATGATACCTAAACCCTATTTTGGAAAGATCGTTGTGGACGGGGATGAAATTTATATTGGCAACAGAACAATCAGAGACAGTGAGAATGATATTATCATATATGACTGGCGGACACCCATCGCCGGCTTATTCTATGAGAACCAGACAGGCTCTCTTTCTTATAAAATTCCAAACGGGGAAATCATTCAAGCGGATGTCAGCAGCAGAAGACAGTTCATTGTAGAAAACAGCAGACTTTTGAAGATGTTTGACAGTGATTTATATATCGGAGATGAAGTTCTGCAGAATATCCTGACTGATTCATCCGGGTCAAAATTAAAGAATATTGTTGCGACCATTCAAAAGGAGCAGAACGATATTATCAGGCAGCCCTTGAAACAGGACACACTTGTATACGGTCCGCCGGGCAGCGGTAAAACATCTCTCGCCCTGCAGCGTATTGCATTTCTGCTTTATCAGTACAAAGACATTTTAAAGCCTGAGAATATTCTCCTTGTCTCTCCAAATGAAGTATTTAATGACTATTTGTCGGATGTACTGCCGGAACTCGGGGAAAATCATGTTAAGAATACAACTTTCTATCGAATGCTTTCAGAGTTTCCGTATTTTAAAGGACGCAGGTTTGAAAATGTCTATGACAACATCAGCAGGCTTCAGCATGAACCCCATGATGATTACCGGTTTAAAAATTCACTCGGCTATTTTAAAGAACTTCATGTTTATTTAAAAAGCTTACAGGACAACGGTTTTCATTTCAGGGATGTCAAATATCAGGGCGGTACTTTAATTACAAAAGAGAAACTCTCACATATGTTCTATCATGAATTACGACAACATGAGACGAGCCGCCGCCTCTTGAAAATAAAGGAATTTTTACTGCGTGAATATCAAAGCACTGTTAAGCGTCTTGAAAAAGAAAAACTGAAGTCACTGACAGAAGAAAATACTTACGTCGGTGAGGCGCACGAATTAAAACAGCAGGCACATGAATACGCCAAACAAAAGACACAGAGCGCCCACAGGCAGATTACACGTCATCGCTTTATCCATATTGAAAAAATATATGCAGAGTCACTGAATCACTCCGCTGTTAAAAACAGAACAATAAAATCGATTAAAGACAATCACTTTAAATATGAAGATATTGCACCGCTGATTTATATCTACATTCATCTTCTTAATATTTCAAACACGGCTATTGAACACGTTCTCGTTGATGAAGTTCAGGATTATTCGAATCTTCAGTACTATGTGATGAAGCACTATTACAGAAAAGCGACTTTTACGAGTCTCGGAGATTTAAACCAGCTGATACATCCTGCAGAAAAAGATCAGCTTATTGTTAAAAATCATGTCACTAAACAGCTCAGAAACTCATACCGGTCCACCAATCAAATTAATACGTACCTGAATGAATTAATCCCGGATACCATACACTCTGTTTCTGTAGACGGTGATGATGTTAATGTGATTAACAGTGAAGACCCGTACAAAGATCTCCTCGACATACTGAATGAGCACCGTGAACAGACCGCCATTATTACAGATTCAAGAGAAAGTGCAGATGCACTGTATCACCAGTTAAAAACACAGTTTCCTGAATTCAAAAATCTTCAGGAAGAAGATACACTTTACCAGCAGTCCTTTATTATTCTTCCTTTCTATTTATGCAAAGGCTTTGAATATAATACTGTCATTGTGTATGGTGCGGATCAATTCAAAGATCAGACACATGTTAATTTTGTACTCGCTTCAAGAGCAACCAGACACCTTCACCTGATCAATATAAAATAACAGTAAAACATACTTTACAAGTAGGATATAGTGTCCTATACTATATAAGTTGATTTTTATAGTATTCAAAACTTTAAAGGAGATTATATATGGACACACTACTTATCATTATTAACCTTGTTGTCTTTGCCGCACTAATCGGTTCACTGTTTTTCCTAAATAAAAAACATATTAAATTTTCATACCGTGTTCTGATTGGTCTCGGTATCGGACTCGTCTTCGGTGCTATGCTTCAACTGATATACGGTACCGACAGTCAAGTCATTACCAACACTACAGATTGGATCAGCATGATCGGCAACGGCTTTGTCCGACTGCTCCAGATGATTGTTATGCCTCTGATTTTCATTTCCATTCTGGCTGCATTCGCAAAAATGGATGTGAAGGAGCGGTTCCTTAAATCAGGAATTAAAATCATCGTGATTCTGCTTGGTACAACTGCCATCGCTGCTACAATCGGTATTATTTCAGCCTCTGCCTTCAACCTTGATGCTTCAAGTATCAACCTTGGCGATGCAGAAAATGACCGTGCATTATCAATTGAAGAAACAGCCTCTTCTGTAGAAGACTCAACCCTGCCTCAGCAGATTGTTGAACTGCTGCCGGCAAACCCATTTTTGGACTTTACAGGTGACCGCGCAACATCAACGATTGCTGTAGTGATTTTTGCAGTGTTCCTCGGCTTCAGCCTGGTGAGACTACTGCGCAAAAAACCGGACAGCGGTGAATCCGTCAGAAACGGTATATTAAATATTAACGACTGGGTAATGGAGCTTGTTAAAATCATTTTAAGATTGACTCCTTACGGTATTTTGGCAATTATGACTACTACAGTCGCAACTTCAGACTTTTCAGCAGTTGTTGATCTTGGACTCTTTGTTATTGCTTCTTATGCAGCATTAATCGCAATGTATATTGTCCATCTGATTATCTTATCAGTCACAGGATTAAATCCGGTTCAATATATTAAAAAATCATCCGAGGCATTACTTTTTGCCTTCACATCACGTTCAAGTGCAGGCACGCTGCCGCTTAATATCCAGACTCAGACAACACGTCTCGGTGTACCGGCAAGTGTTGCGAACTTCTCAGGAAGTTTCGGTTTATCTATCGGGCAGAACGGATGTGCCGGCATCTATCCGGCAATGCTCGGTATTATGATTGCACCTGCTGCAGGTGTTGAAGTGAATGCACAGTTTATTATCACCCTGATTGCAGTCACTGTAATTGCATCACTCGGTATTGCCGGAGTCGGCGGCGGTGCAACATTTGCTGCCATCATTGTCTTATCTACAATGAATTTACCGGTTGCACTTGCGGCTGTACTCATTTCAGTGGAGCCATTGATTGACATGGGCCGTACAGCTGTAAACGTCAGCGGTTCAATGGTTGCCGGAACAGTAACATCCAAAACAGATGGCACACTTGATAAAGAGCTGTATAACCAGAAAGAATTTGATGAATTAACTGCTGATGCATAGAACCAAAAAAATCCGTTAGAGATTACTCTCTAGCGGATTTTTCATTTATATGAAAGCTGAAATTATAGTAAAATGAGTATATCAAATCTATTGTGGGGAATATTTTATGAAATCCATTATACCTTCTTTAACCTTTAACGGGAATGCACTGGAGGCAGTCCATTTTTATCAGGACACATTCAGGGATGCTGAACTCAAGCTTTTACAAATGCATGATGAAGAATCCCATATGTCCGGGCAGGTCATGCAGGCTGTATTGTCTGTCCAAGGCCAGATGATCCAGCTGAATGACAACCAAATACCAAATGAATTTAAATTCACACCCAGCATGTCATTTTTAATAGACACCTTCACTCTTGATGAAGCAGAAAATTACTATCGTAAGCTGAAAAGAAACGGTGCGATACTGGTACCGTTTGATGATTATGGCAGCCGCGACTATTTCGGATGGGTTCAGGACCAATACGGTGTTTGCTGGCAGATTAATTTTAGACAATAAAAAACAGCTCCTCTTCTAATCAGGAGCTGTTTTTATTAAAGGCTGATGATGCTGACTAATTTAGAAACTGCTGATTTTTTCACAGCTTTTTTGTCTTTTGATGCTAACTTCGCATTATTTAGTGCGATGTTTTTATATTCATTAATTCTTCTCTCTGCTGAATATCTATCTGTAGAAAACATGCTTTTCACTCCTTAAATTGAAATTTATTTTTTATCCAGATGCTTTATCTATCATCTTCACAAATTATAATATCAGTCATATCAACGTTTATCAATGGTTTTGTGATTAAATTCCTAAAGTACATCAATTTAAAATTTTCTATAAATTCAATTTAAAAATGAATAAAAAGATATATAATTTCAAACAGAAAGTTTTTCATCATTACTTATGATATTAGCAGCATGAATATTCATATTGTATTCGTTTTCATGAATGTTTTATTAATAATTCATATTTATGGTAGAATAAAACAGAATATTCTTTAGAAAATACTATGAAATACATCCACTTAAATTACTATTTACAACATCACAACTTGTATGAGGAGATGATTATATGATGTGGATTGTTTATATTGTACTGATTTGTACTGCAGCCGGAGTCATTACAGATTATTTAAAGCGAATGAATCAAAAAGAAAAACTGCGGCTGAAGCAACTCGATAAAGAAATTGAACTTGAACAGTTGAAACAGGAGAATTATTTACTTGAGAATGAAGAAATGCGAATTACTCTGAACAGAATCAAAGAGGAAAATAAGGAACGATCCGAAGAAAAATATGCTTCTAAAGAAAACAAATGGTTAATTGAGGAAACTAAAGAACGGGAAAAGCAGTAAATGCTCTTCCCGTTCTTTATATGTTAGTTTTTATTTTTATTTTCTAAAACAGCCACACTCATCAGATGCGGTACTTTATATTTATTTTTGTCGACATTTTCAATTAGATTTTTCTCAATTTTTTTCAATGTCTCTTTTCTTTCTTTCTCTTTGAAAGCAGCAAGTGAAGACACCGAACTTAAACGCCCCATCCAGTCTTCATGCTTATACTTCACTTTATACTCTTTTTTAAACAGTTCAACTAAATCAAACCGTGCAAGCTGCCACTCTTCAAACCACTCCACCGGAAAGTTGTTAATCAGCTGATCTGCGTACGACTTTGTACCCGGTGACGACACTGAATGTTTCTGAGCATTTTTTCTAATGATTTTCATGGACTCTTTTACTGCCTTGGTTGCACCTGTAAAACCTGCATCACCGATCACAAGAAATCCGCCGGGTTTTAATACACGTTTAACCTCATCAATCACTTCATCACGATCAAACCAGTGCCATGCACGCATTACTATAACAATGTCATAGGTCTGTGACGGAAGACCGCTTTTCTCAGCAGTACCCTCCAAAAATTGTACCCTTTGATTATCCTTAAATTCCTTCTTTGCGAATTCAATAAATTTTTTCGTAGGATCCACTGCATCAATAATTGCACCTTTTTCTGACAGAGTATTGCTTAAATATCCCGGACCGCAGCCAAGATCTGCAATTTTTGCACCGGAAATATTGATTCCTCTCAACTCTAAGTTATCAATAAATGCTTCTGGAATATCATCACGTGATTCAATATATGCGTCTGCAATTTGATCGTAATTTGTTACCATGATTAATGACCACCTCTCATGTTAATATTTTAACATTAAGTAAATTTTATTTGCAAAATAATTATCAAAAATTCCTAGTCTATTGTACTTCATTTTTCATTCTTCTTCCATAAAAAAAAACACTTCTATATTTAAATATAAAAGTGCTTTCTACTAATATTTTAATAAGTCTCCTCAAGCAGACGCTTAATCTCCTGAATTTTACCTGCATGAAGTGCTTCGTGTGCAATGATAAAAGCAGAAAGTGTATCACTTCTTGAATTTCCAAGTACAGCTTCATCCAGCTCACCTTCGAGTCTTTCCTCCGGAACTTCACCGTATTCATCCACCTGTCTATCGAGTATTTCTTTGATCTCTTCAAAAGAAGGTGTCTCATCATCAAACTGATCCGGTGATGTACCGTAACCGAAATATTTCTTCAAACGCTTTTGGTCGGAATCATCTTTTTCAAGAAGGCGGACAAGTTCTCCCTCAATGTTATCCGCTACATGACCGAACTGCCAGTGCAGATTATTATTAAACCCTGCCGGTACAATATCTATCAGACTTTGATCTGTATCTTCATATGCCTTAAGCACCCAGTTTCTTACGGATTTAAGTTGTGAATGTAATAGTTCTTTTGTCATTTATTATGCCTCCAAATATTTGATTATTTAATTACTATACTACACTAAAAAATAGATGAGAAACTATAAACTTTAAAAGTGAATCAAGATCCTCCCGGCACCATTGTTTCATATTTGTTTTTACTATCGTACAATGAAGACTAAATAAAAATTAGTAAGGAGTATTTTATGACTAGACTTTTATTAAATTTAATTATTATGGGTATTCTTGTACTTCTATTAAACTGGGTATTCTCCACCTTTGTCCCGAGTCTCGGCAATTACAGTCTCCCAATATCCATACTTCTTGGTGTCACAGCAGGCTTCTATATCTACACACTCATTGATAACAGAATTGGCTGAATATGGTCAAATCACTTGATTATTTCGAAAATCGGAATATAATTAGTGTATTATTCTAAATTTAGGAGGTCTTTTTGTGCCTGAAATATCTACAAAACCAGATTACCGTCTGATTGTCATTCTGTTATCTGGTGCTTTTGTTGCGCTGTTGTCAAATACTTTTTTAAATGTTGCACTGCCTTCTATTAAAAATGATTTTGATATCTCAACTTCTTCTGTTCAATGGGTTTCCACCGCCTACATGCTTGTCTCAGGTGTCGTCATTCCTACGACTGCTTACTTAATGCAGAAATTCAGTGCGAGACGGCTGTTTTTGACATCTATGCTTTTATTTCTTTCCGGAACTATCATCGCGGGCTTTTCTCCAACGTTTATCGTCTTAATTATCGGCCGTATGATTCAGGCTTCCGGGTCGGCTATCTTAATGCCGCTTCTCATGAATGTAATGATTACAAGCTTTCCGCCCCATCAGCGCGGGACTGCTATGGGACTTTTCAGTCTGGTCATGTTCTTTGCTCCTGCAATCGGCCCGACTCTTTCCGGGTTCATCGTTCAAAGTTATTCATGGCATATGCTGTTCTTCATGATGGTGCCTGTACTTGTTATTGTTCTCGCTATCGGATACTTTCTTTTACCTGAAGTTCAGAATAAATATCATGCCAAACTCGATATTCCTTCAATCATATTATCTACAATCGGCTTCGGCGGTATGTTATACGGCCTGAGTTCTGCAGGTAATAACGGCTGGGGCTCTATCGATGTCATTCTTTCACTCACTGCCGGTGCGGCTGCATTAATTTTCTATGTAACGAAACAAACACGCATGGATGATCCGGTACTGGATTTTGGAGTATACAAATTCCCAATGTACGCACTTGCAGCTATGCTTGTCGGTACTGCGAATGTCGCATTGTTTTCCGGTATGATATTGATGCCTATTTTCCTTCAGGATCTTCAGGGGATATCACCTCTTGAAACAGGACTTCTCCTGCTGCCGGGTGCTTTAATTATGGGATTCATGAGTCCTGTATCCGGCCGTCTGTTTGATATTTTCGGTCCTAAGGTGCTGGCAATCATAGGCCTGACCCTTGCTGTCGTGACAACATTCTTCTTCAGCCGTCTGACACTGGAAACCAGCTTTTCAACACTGCTGATTCTGTACTCTGTACGTGCTTTCGGATTAACGCTTGTTTTCACGCCGGTCATGACAAATGGAATGAATCAGCTGACCGCAAAATTAACACCGCACGGCTCTTCATTAAACAGTATGCTTCAGCAGGTCAGCGGCGCTGTCGGTATCGCGCTTTTAATTACATTGATGCAGACCTATGCCAATGCACAGCTTAAAGGTGTTTCTGCACCGACTGAAACAATGGTTAACGCAGCCACACTTGCGGGAATTAACTTCTCATTCTTCATTTCAACTATTTTGATGGCTGTTTCACTGATTATGGCATTCTTCTTAAAACGAGTGACATCCAGTGAAACCAGCACCCAGTCACTCGGACGTACTAAAAAAATTGAGATTGAAAAAGAATAATGTATAACAAAAAAACCATCCGTCCGGATGGTTTTTTATTATAAACTGAAACTGTTCAGCTTTATTCTGCTGCGAGTTCAATAATTTTCGAGATGACTTTTACGGATTTCTCCATATCATTTACGGAAGCATATTCGAACTTCCCGTGGAAGTTTTCACCGCCTGTAAAAATATTCGGTGTCGGTAGTCCTTTATATGACAACTGTGACCCATCAGTTCCGCCCCTTACAGGTACAATCACCGGCTCAATATTCAATGACTCCATAGCCCGGCGCGCATTGTCTACAATATGCATGACCGGCTCTATTTTATCTTTCATATTGTAATATTGATCTTCCATATCCAGAATCACACGGTGTTCACCATATTTATCCTGAAGTTCTTTCACTTTTTCCTCCATGAATGCTTTACGCTCTTCAAACTTATCCTTATCAAAATCACGGATAATATACGTTGCCTGTGTTTCTTCAACATCACCCGACACATTATGAAGATGGAAGAATCCTTCGTAACCTGATGTATGTTCCGGTGTATCTTTCTCATCAAACTTAAGAACAAATTCCGACAGCATTCTGTTGGCATTGACCATCTTGTCTTTAGCAGTACCAGGGTGCACACTGTTGCCGATAAATTTCACCTGGACACCTGCCGCATTGAAGCTTTCGTACTGAAGCTCCCCTAATGGACCGCCGTCAACCGTATATGCGTATTCAGCACCAAAACGTGCAACATCAAAATGATGCGGCCCTCTGCCGATTTCTTCATCCGGCGTAAACGCAACACGTACATCACCGTGTTTAATTTCAGGGTGATTAATCAGATATTCAACAGCAGTCATAATCTCAGTGATTCCCGCCTTATTGTCCGCACCCAGTAAAGTAGTGCCGTCTGTGGTGATTAATGTATGCCCCTTATAATTTTCAAGCTCCGGGAACTCATCCGGTGAAAGTACAATATTTAACGCCTCATTCAAAACAATATCGCCGCCGTTATAATCTACAATCTGCGGTTTGACATTGGCACCGGTAAAATCGCGTGAAGTATCAATATGTGCAAGGAAACCAATGACAGGCACACCTTCGGTATTTTTAGGAAGTGTTGCGAATAAATATCCTTTGTCATCCACTGACACATCCTGCATACCGATTTCTTTCAATTCTTTTTCCAGCATGTGAACTAAATCCCACTGCTTTGAAGTAGACGGTGTAGACGCACTGCCCGGATCAGATTCTGTGTCCACTTTTGCATAACGCGTTAAACGCTCGATTAATGTTTCTTTCATTCCTTGACATCTCCTAAGTTGTTTTCTAAGCAATGCAGATTATTTTTTATCTATATCTTTCCAGCCATAGTAAACTTCTTTATGTTTTTCATCTCCGATTTCAACCGTTTCCTCACCAATTACGGTACCGCCCATATGCTCATAAAACGCACATGCCGGATTATCGGCAAGTACCCCGAGCAGCATATTTTTGTGCCCTTTTTCAACTAAATCGGCAATCACTGTATTGAACAGTTTTTTACCACCGCCGATTCTCTGCGAGTCTTTATATAAATACATGGCATAAAGTTCACTGTCATAGTCTTCAAATTTTGTACTGTTGTGTGCACCGCCTGCTGCAAAGCCGACAGTCGCTCCGGAATCTTCTTCAAGCACGTACACTTTACTCTGGCGGATGGCCTGCTGCCACATTTCAGTACGGTCTTCAACACTCATACTGTCCAGATACTCATCGCTCACGATTCCTTTGTACGTGGTTCTCCAGCTTCCGATTTGAGTCTTTGCGATATCTACAGCGTCCCCGGGATTCGCTCTTCTTACATTTAATAAAGTCATGTTAACCCCTCCATCTTATTTAACAACTATCTATCTGTTTTTAAACGGCTTTCCAGCTGGTGACGCTCAATTGCCAGTTCAATTAAACGGTCGATTAATTCACTATACCCGACTCCGCTGACTTCTAAAAGTTTCGGATACATACTGATACTTGTAAATCCCGGAAGTGTGTTCACTTCATTAACTATCACAGTATCATCCTCTGTTAAAAACACATCCACTCTTGCCATACCCTCACAGTCGAGTGTATTGAATGTATCTGCTGCGACCTGCTGAATTTTTTTAGTGACTGTATCACTCAGTTCCGCAGGAATTTGAAGGACTGCACCATCGTCGTCAATATATTTTGAATCATAGGAATAAAATTCTGTCGACGAAATAATTTCACCCGGAAGTGAAACAAATATATCCGTATTACCAAGTACCGACACTTCAATTTCACGTCCGTCGATTCCCTTTTCAATCATCACCTTTGTATCAAAGGAGAATGCAGCATCCAGTGCCTGATAAAAAGACTTTTCATCGGTCACTTTGGATACACCGACTGATGAACCCTGGTTCACCGGTTTGATAAACATCGGCAGGCCGAAACTATCTTTAACTTCTTCAAATTTCACCTGGTCCCTGTGCTGCCTTTTGATGACGGTACCATCAGCTACATCAATGCCCTGAAGAGTTAAAAGCCGCTTCGTCATATCCTTATCCATGCATACTGCAGAACTTCTCACATTACAGCCGGCATAAGGGATATCAAGCAGTTCAAGGACACCCTGTATTTTGCCGTCCTCTCCGGCAGTACCGTGAAGTACCGGGATGACTGCGTCCAGTTTCAATGGTGTATCTCCTGCCGCGAGATGCTTGGACGGGATAAGAGTCAGTGCTTCAGTGTTATCTTCCGACAGTATTTTGATTTCCTCTGAATCCCTGGAAAGCATCCACTCCCCGTCTTTTGAAATGTAGATCAGTGATATGTTGTACTTATCATGATCCACCGCTTTCAGTACACTTTCTGCCGAACGTAAAGACACTTCGTGTTCGGTTGATTTTCCACCATATAGTATTCCTATATTTAATTTACTCATATTATTCACTCCACTGTCCAGCTTACAACGCAATTTACTACTTTTGTCGTATCTCTTTACTGACTAATTTATATTATATTTAAAAATGGGTCATTACATTTAAAATTTTAACATTTAACGGGGTGGATTGCTCATATTAACCCCGTAAAGATTTCCCGCTGAAGAGCGGAGTCGTGTATAATCGTTTTTATGCGTATATAGACAAACAAATTTAAGGAGGTTTTTTCGTGAAACGTTTCTTCTCCTATTATGCTCCGTACAAATTATTGTTTTTTGTCGATTTTTTCTGTGCGGTAGTTGTAGGATTATTAGAACTTGCCTTTCCGCTCATTGTAAACTTATTTATCGATGAGCTGCTGCCGTCCGGAAACTGGCGGTGGATTATACTTGCTGCGGCAGGGCTCGTTGTGATTTATTTCTTTAATACATTTTTACAGTTTGTCGTTACATACTGGGGGCATATGCTCGGCACAAATATAGAGCGTGACATACGTAATGATTTATACGGACATATTCAAAAGCTGTCCTACCGCTTTTTTGATAATACTAAAACCGGTAAACTGCTGACACGTTTAACCAATGATTTAATGAATGTCGGTGAAATGGCCCATCATGGTCCGGAAGACTTGTTTATTGCCGTCATGACCCTTTTAGGCGCATTTTTAATCATGCTGAATATCCATGTTGAACTGGCTATTATTTCATTTATTATCGTACCGCTCATATTAATCATTGCGATATACTTTAATAAGAAAATGACAGTGGCATTCCGCGAACTGTTCAGCCGCGTATCAGATTTCAACCATATGATTGAAGATAAAGTCGGCGGTATCCGTCTTGTACAGGCATTTGCCAACGAAGACCGTGAAATGACTTCATTCAGAAAATTGAACGAGGCATTCAGAACAACAAAATTAAAAGCATATAAAATAATGGCAATGAACACCTCATCCACTTATATGTTAATGAGACTTGTTACCGTCTTTATATTGATTGCAGGTGCATACTATACAATGCGCGGCGAGTTGACATTCGGGGAGTTTGCAGCATTCATTCTGATTTCCAATATTTTATTCAAACCTTTGGAAAAAATTAATGCCGTTATTGAATTATATCCAAACGGCATCGCAGGGTTTAATCATTTTACTGAGATTATGCGTGAGGAACCTGATGTTGCCGACCGGGAAAATGCTTCAGATCTGACAGATGTTTCCGGCCGCATTTCTTACCAGAACGTGACATTCGGATATGATAATAAAACGGTACTGGAAGATATTTCATTAACCATTAATCCCGGTGAGACCATCGCCTTTGTCGGACCGAGCGGTGCCGGAAAAACAACACTGTGCTCACTCCTGCCGAGATTTTATGATGTGACAGACGGACAGATTACCATTGACGGTGAAGATATCCGTGATTACACACTTCACTCACTCAGAAAGAATATCGGAACTGTTCAGCAGGATGTCTTTTTATTCTCAGGTACACTGCGGGATAATGTCTCATACGGCCGCCCGGATGCTTCAGATGAAGAAATTTATGATGCGCTTGAAAAGGCACAGCTTAAGGAACTTGTCGATGAATATCCACGCGGACTCGAGACTGTCGTCGGTGAACGCGGCGTGAAACTTTCCGGCGGGCAGAAGCAGCGGATTGCTATCGCCCGGATGTTCTTAAAAAATCCGCCGATTCTTATTCTGGACGAGGCAACGAGCGCACTCGATACCGCAACGGAAATCCAAATCCAGACAGCACTGAACCGTCTGGCTGAAGGGCGTACGACACTTGTGATTGCACACAGACTCGCCACCATTAAAAATGCCGACAGAATTATGGTTGTAACGAAAGACGGCATTGCTGAAAGCGGAAAGCATGATGAACTGCTCAATCTGGATGACGGTATTTATAAATCACTGCATGACGCACAGTTTCGTACAACATAACAGGAATACCCTGTGACCTGCCGTCTGCCAAATGAAAATTTTATTGACAAGCAGACGGCGAATTGTTAGAATTTAACCAATATTTAAAATGATTTGAGTGAATGTTATGTCTTACAATACTTCTCAACAATTAAATCATTTCTTTTTCAGCTATTTTAGATAGCGTCTATACCCCATCACGGATATAGACGTTCTTATATCTATGATGGCTGATCAACATGCAGAATGTTAACCAGTCACGTGAGAAATCTTAAGTGGCTGTACCATATGATTGTCCGACCATTTATGTTCCTCTCACTTGATGGGTTGAAACTGTAAATGGTCTTTTTTATTTTTAATCAGGGAGAGTGAATATATTGCTAATTGGCTATCAAGGTGTTCCAGGCAGTTACAGTACGGTTGCGTGTCAAAAATTCATGGGGGAGAATCAAGATCATACAAAAGGTTTCCTTACGTTCCGGCTGCTCGTGGATGCACTGTTAAATGATGAAGTGGACTACATCGCACTGCCTGTAGAAAATTCTACAAGTGGTCCGATTACCCGGACCATCGATTTAATGAAATATCTGGATGTTGAAGCAACAGACGAGGTATATGTAAAAATTGATCATGCCTTAATTACAAAACATCCGATTGAGTTATCAAAAATTACTAAAGTATACTCCCACCCGGAAGCACTGGAGCAGTGTTATACATACTTAAGCCAGTATCCGAATATCGAGGTGCTCGAATACAGGGATACAGCGGGTGCAGTAGAAATGGTGAAGAATTCAAAAGATGAAACCATCGCAAGTATTGCCGGCAGCCATGCGGCAGAAATGTACGATATGACTGTCATTCGTGAAAATATCAGTGACAATCCTTTAAATACCACCCGCTTCTTATTCTTTAAGAAGAAAAACGGCCGTATCAACCGGGTGCAGGATAAAACATCCATCTATATAGAAACCGGCCACAGTACCGGTTCATTGAGTGATGTGCTGCAGATCTTTAAGAAACACGAGAATAACCTCGTCTACTTAATGTCCCGCCCTATTCAGGCAAAACCATTCTCGTATGGATTTTTTATCGATGTCGACAGCGGCCTCGGCAACGCCGCATTTTCAAGAGCACTGGAAGAATTAAAAGAAATATGTACTTATATCAATATACTGGGAAGTTATCCGGAAGGAATCATCCCGTCTTATGAAGGAGTTATTCAAAATGAAGCAAATATTAACAGCTAAAAAGCATCTGTTCACACGGATCGCGATTGGTTTTGTACTCGGTATTCTTCTCGGAATATTACTTCCGGAGTTTTCAATACAAATAAAATTCATCGGGGATATTTACTTAAACCTGATTCAGCTGATGATTATTCCCGTCATCTTTGTTGCAGTATCCACCGGTATTATTAACATCGGAAATTCGAGTGATCTCGGACGTATCGGCTTTAAAAGTGTTTCTGTGTTTGTATTGATGTTCATTACAACTGCAGCAATCAGTTTAATCATCTCTTATCTTATCCGCCCCGGTCAGAGAATAGACGTTGAAGCTTCCGGATACGACGGGGAAGTCGCCGAACCCACTTTATCTGATTTTTTCATGAATATTGTTCCTGACAATATATTCATGGCTTTTTCAGAAGGCGATATTCTCGCAACCATTTTGTTTACTGTCGTACTGTCAGTCGCAATTGTCGTGGTTGGAAAAGAAGCGGAACCTGTAAAAAACTTTATCAACAGCTTATCACTTGTCATTTTTAAAGTTCTTGATTTCATTATGGAACTGACACCGATTGGAATCATTTCACTGATGGCATTTGCTGTTGCGGAATACGGCGCAGGTATTTTCTCAGCGCTCGGCCTGTATATTTTTACCGCTTATTTCGCATGTATTGTTGTATTCATACTTGTGATGCTGATTCCGGTATGGCTTTACGGGAAAGTCAGACCTGTTGATTTTATAAAAGGTATTTACAAAGTATGGCTTGTTTCATTATCCACAACAAGTTCTGCTGTAACTATGCCGACTACGATGAAAGTTACACGCTATGATTTTAAAGTTTCAAAACCGGTCACGAACTTTGTAGTCCCTCTCGGCACAACTATCAACATGGCAGGCGGTGCTGTATCATTCAGTTTACTTGCCGTATTTGTGTCCGATTTTTATAACATACCGCTTGGTGTCGGACAGATTATATATCTGGTACTAATCGCAACAGTTTTAAACATGGCAGCACCTGGAATTCCAGGCGGTGGGATTGTACTCGGTGCCTCATTCCTGACACTGCTCGGTCTTCCTATTGAATTGATGGGGCCGATTGCTGCTATTTACCGTTTACTCGATATGGCGTATACAACAATGAATGTGACCGGTGACTCTGCTGCTGCAGTCCTGATTGATCAGTCGGAGAAAAAGCGGACAGAAAAATTAAAAACCCGGAATGCCTGATAGATTAATTTAACACCCGCTCAATGCGGGTGTTTTTTTATAAATTCCATACGTAGTATTGTAAAACGGTTTCATTTAATTTATACTCTTACTAAATCGGTTTACTAAACCGGTTTAGTAATTAATTACAAGGAGAATTTTTTATGAAGAGAATTACCATCAATGATGTTGCTGAAAGAGCAAATGTCTCTAAATCCACAGTATCTCATTATTTGAACAACCGGTTCTCCTATATGGGGAGTGATACTAAAGAACGTATTGCAAAAGCTGTAGAAGAATTAAACTATAATCCGAATTTTATCGCTAAAAGTCTTAAAAATAAAAAGACTATGACTGTTGGCATCATTGTTGCCAACATTCTTCACAGCTTTTCTACACAAATTATCAGAGCAATTGAGGATTATTTTTACACTAAGGACTATCACGTTATTGTTTGTAATGCAGATGACGACCCTGTTAAAGAAAAAAGCTACGTTCAGATGCTCATGTCAAAACAGGTGGACGGCCTGATTGTCATTCCAACACTGGAAAACGAGCTTCTCTTTAAGGATTTATATGAACAAAATTTTCCTGTTGTTTTTATCGACAGATACATAGAAGGTCTTTCTATTCCTTCTTACCTTTTAAATAATGCGCTCGCAATTGAAAACGCTTTTAATTATCTTCTTGAAAAAAAACATAAAGAAATCGGCTTTATTTCCCAGCCGGTGAAAAATATCACACCACGTGTTGAACGGAAAAATGCGTATTTAAAATCATGTCAGACACATGGTATCAAGCCTTTTACCCTTTCAACTTCACTTGATAATCTTCATACGGAAATTAAAAATCATTTAGAAAATAACACAATGCCGTCTTCACTCATCGTTGCGAACGATCTGGCACTACTCGAGGTGCTCCGCTCAGCAAAAGAAACCGGTACTGTCATTCCAAGAGATTTATCCATTATAAGTATTGACGATATTGAATTTACGGAATTTTTTAATCCCAGTTTAACAGTTATCGCGCAGCCTACTTTTGAAATCGGTAAAGCCGCAGCAAGGGGTTTATTTCACACTATTAATCATGAACATACGGATTACAGCACCCATCGTTTTAACCACCAGTTTATAGAGAGGAGCTCAGTTAAACATGAAAACTGAAACAGTACTTCAAACGCTGTCTGAAGAAGTCGGCAATGTATTAAATCAAGTCAGCGCATCATCGCTTGATGCAGCAGCAGAAATGATTCTTAAAGCGGAAAATATATTTATCCAGGGAAATGGACGCAGCGGGCTGGTCGGAAAAATGGCAGCCATGCGCCTCATGCACAGCGGATACCGGGTACATGTCGTCGGAGAATCCACGACTCCAAATTTCACAGAGAATGATTTACTGATCATATTAAGCGGATCCGGAAAAGGAAGCAGCCTGGATCAAATGATTTCAAAAGTAAGGCAGATCGGAGGCTGTACACTTCTCGTTACAGCAGCTGATGATCCTGAAGTTACAGATAAATTTGATGAATCAATTTTCATTAAGGCAAGTACAAAACATAATAATATTAAAACGATTCAGCCTCTAGGCAATCAGTTTGACCAGGCAATGCACATTGTTCTTGATGCATTAATCGTTTCTCTTAATATCAATACAAACACCTCGAATAATGAACTAAAAGTAAGACACTTTAACTTAGAATAAGGAGAAGATAATGATGAAACAAAGATTAAAAATCACACTGCTTTTAATGTTTATCCTCATGTTAAGTGCCTGCAGCAGTGTCACAGATGTGGAAGAAGGCACTGTAGAAGATCCGATTAAAATTATTGCCGCTCACAACCAGACTTCTACCGACAACCCCTATCAGGATGGCTTACTGGAGTTTAAAGAAGTCGCTGAAGAATTATCAGACGGCAGAATTGAAGTTGAGGTTCATGCGGGTACCATCGGCACCGAAGAATCAGAGTTGATTGAAAAACTTGTGATTGGTGCAGCTGATGTCGTTTTGGTTTCTCCAGGATTCATGACAGCAACAGGTATTGAAGAATTTGATTTCTTTGCACTGCATTATCTTTTTGAGAGCTATGACCATTGGGAAGAAGTGGTAGACGGCGAAATCGGCCGGGAAATCTCAACACTTGTAAATGAAAAATCAGAAAATGACTTTAAAATTATGGGCTACTGGTCAGCAGGTGCACGTCATTTTTACGGTAAACATCCTGTAGAGGAAATGGCAGATTTACGAGGGACAAGCATCAGAACACAGACATCCGGTGTCGTTTCTGAGTTTTGGGAATCTACAGGTGCCCTCCCGACTTCTGTATCCTGGGGTGAACTCTATCAGGCACTTCAGCAGAATGTTGTAGATTCATCTGAGAACTCTTATCCTTACTTCGTTCAGCAGAATCACCATACTACTCAGAACGGTAAGTTCATCACTGAAACTGCACATGATTTTACTACCCGCTTTTTATTAATGAACGGTAATCGATTTGATGAATACGATGAAGATATCCAGGAAATATTACAAACAGCAGCTGATGCATCCGTTGAAGCCGAAAGACAGGCGATTATTGATCAGGATGTAGAGTATAAACAAATTGCACTGGACGCAGGTGCGGAAGTAAATGAAATCGATACAACAGAGCTTGAGGAAGTTGCGTTTCCAATTCAGGACCGTCTTGCTGAAGAACTGGATATGATTGATGTACTGGAAGAAATCCGAAATTTAAGAAAAAACTAAGAGAGGACGAATATAATGAGTCGATTTGTTAAAACACTTGAAAAAATTCAAGTCACTATTGGTATTATTGCCCTGCTCATATTTTTTACTGCTATTCTCATTCAAATTTTAACCCGGTACCTGGGATGGTCTGTTCTTTGGACTGAAGAAGTTTCAACATACAGTTTTATCTGGGCAATGTTCATGGGTGCCAGTGTGATGGTTAACCATAGAGAACATTTCTCGTTTGATACACTGCAGTATAAACTTTCCGAGATTAACCGAAACCGGTTAAATATGTTTATTGACAGTTTATTAATTGCCTTCAATCTTTTTATCGTTTCTTACGGTATTACAATTATCAACCACTTCTGGAATTACAGATGGGAGACTGTGCCTTTCATGAAAATGGGATATGTATGGCTTGTCATTCCTGTTATGGCTGTAAGTATGATTATTTATTCACTCCACCATATTATTGAGCGGGTAAAAAATAATAAAAACCGGTCTGAAAAGGAGGTTGTATAATGGGTATCCTGCTTGTATTAGTTTTTGTTCTGCTTCTTGTTATTGGTGTGCCGATTGCTTTTGTTATCGGTATCGTCTCGCTGCTCGGCATTATGACAATCCCGGATCTTCCTGAGGTGATTGTACCGATGAAGATGGTTAACGGCCTCGACTCCTTTGTCCTTCTTGCCGTGCCTTTATTTATACTCGCTGCAAACATTATGAACTCAGGTAAAATCTCTGAGAAAATGATAGATCTCGCTCTTGCGATTGTTGGTCCGTTAAAAGGAGGTCTTGCACAGTCGAACATCCTCGTATCTATGATGTTCGCAGGCGTTTCAGGAGCCGCACAGGCAGATACTGCCGGTACAGGGAAAGTTTTAATCCCGAGCATGCTTAAAAATGGTTACAGCAAAGAAACATCTGTCGGTGTGACCGCCGCTTCATCAACAATCGGTGTCATTATACCGCCGAGTATTCCAATGATTATTTTTGCCGGAATTGCCAATGCTTCAATCGGCGCTTTATTTTTAGGAGGCATTATACCCGGGATTTTAATCGGTCTTGCGATGATGGTTTTTGTTTATTTTTTGGCCAGGAAAAAGAATTATCCGACATCAAAGAAACTTGCCGGTAAAGAAATCACTGCCAAATTTTTAGATGCACTGCCTGCCCTGTTAACGATTGTCATTATTATCGGAGGAATCACTTCCGGTATATTTACTGCGACAGAATCTGCAGCCATCGCATCAATCTATACATTTTTAATCAGCATGTTCTACTATAAATCTTTAAAATTAAAAGATTTACCGAAAATCATTTTTGATACACTGGCTCTGAGCTCATTATCCTTATTTGCACTTGCGACTGCCAGTGCACTTGGAGAATTGCTCAGTTACTACCAGCTCGGTACACTCGCACAGGACTTCTTTACTGATAACATTGGTTCAAAATGGCTGTTTATTCTGTTGATTATTGCTTTCTTCTTAATCATCGGTACATTTATGGATGCCATACCTGCCATGATTTTATTTGTTCCGGTAATCCTTCCTGCAGCAGCAGCGTTTAACATTGATCCGGTACACCTGGGTATTATCGTTGTAATTACTCTTGCGATTGGTCTCGCAACACCACCATATGGTCTATGCCTGTTGATTGCCAGTAAAATAGGCGGTCTATCCGTAGAAAGGTCTTTTGTTGCAGTCATACCGTACCTGCTCATTATTCTTGCCGTTTTACTGCTCGTTGCTTTTGTTCCGTCAATCATTCATTTTATACCTGATTTAATAGGAGGGAATGCAGAATAAATGAAAGAATTATATCAGCACCTGAATACGTTTTTAACAGACGGCACAGTCATCGGCATGGGCTCCGGATCTACAATCGAGGGGTATATCCCTTCGGCCAGGGCTTATATTGAAGAAAATAGTCTCAACATACAGTTCGTTCCCACATCTGTAAAGACAGAAAAAGCATTACACGACCAGCAGCTTAAAGTTACTTTTGATACTGAAGAAATTGACTTTACGATTGACGGCGCCAATCAGTTCACTGCTGATTTAAATGCCGTGAAAGGCGGCGGCGGTTCACTGCTCAGGGAGAAACAGATTGGATATTTTTCAAAACATATTATTATTGCCGCGAAAAAAACAAAAGAAACACCCTCATTTGAAGGTGTTAAAATCCCTGTAGAAATCAATCCGTTTCTGATGAATTTAACCAAACTGGAAATCATGAATTACGGTACCTCCCTTTCTGATAGAATGGATGGAGATACTTTATTTACATCCGATAACGGAAACTATATTGTTGACTGTACTTTTGAAAAGATTGATGATCTGAACGTCCTGCAGAATCAAATGCTGAATATCCCGGGTGTAATAGAAACAGGTATATTCAACCATTATATTAAGCAGGTTGTCAGTTTCGATGACAATGGAATAACTGTTTATGAAAGGAGCCGTCCATGAAACTGCAAATTGCCCTTGATCGTTTGAGCAGGGAAAAATGTATTGAAGTAATCGACACAGTAAAAGAGCACATTGATATTATTGAAATCGGTACAGGTGTCATTAATGAATACGGTCTGTCACTGGTGCGTGATATTAAGCAGCTGTATCCTGATAAAAAAATTCTCGCTGATTTGAAAATATGTGATGCCGGGGAAAGTGAAAGCCGTAATGCCTTTGAATACGGTGCCGATATTATTACTGTGATGTCATTCGCAGATCCCTCCACTATTGAAGCGTGCGTTAAAAACGCTGAAAAATACGAACGGGAAACAGTCGTGGATCTTTTGAATAATCAGTCGGAAGAGACTTTACACCAGCTTGCAGGCATCAACGTTACAAGTGTCAGTCTGCATATCGGAAAAGACCAGCAGAAAGACGGTGCAGTATTTTCCCCGCTGTCCCGTCATATTCATAACTTTGACTTTAATGTTTATGTTGCAGGCGGCATCAATAATGAAAACATTGATGACTATTTAAAGCTTAAACCCGAGGTTGTGATTGTCGGAAGCGGCATTACTAAAAGCGCAGACCCAGCCTCTGCCGGCGAACAGTTAAAACGTAAAATTTCTTTATATTAGATTACGGAGGAAATTAAATGAAAAAGTACGATATTCTAAATCAATTACAGAAAAATTACCTTGTTGCAGTTGTCCGTGGAAAACAATTTGATGAAACCATTCAAATTATTGAAGCTGTTTTGGAAGGCGGCATTTCAAATATTGAAATCACATATACTACGCCCCGGGCGAGTGAATTAATCAGCCATTTCAGGGACCGCACTGATTTATGTGTCGGTGCAGGTACTGTGATGACGGCACATAATGCCGATGAAGCAATCAGAAACGGGGCTGCTTATGTGGTCAGCCCGCATTTTGATGCTGAAATCTCTAAAATATGCAATCTGTACCATATCCCCTATCTACCCGGCTGCGGCTCTGTTACTGAAGTCACTGAAGCTTTTAAGTCAGGTGTAGACGTTGTTAAATTATTCCCGGGCGGTGTACTCGGCGCTTCATTCATCAAAGATGTAAAAGGACCGATTCCCCACGCCAATGTCATGCCATCAGGCGGTGTGTCCAAAGACAATATCGGAGACTGGATTAAAAACGGTGCATTCGCAGTCGGTATCGGCAGTGCGCTGACAAAAGGCTTCGACGGGACAGATACGGGCGTTATTACTGATAACACAAAATCATTTGTTAATGCATATAAAAATGCGATAAAAGGCGGGAATTAAAAATGAAACTCATTACATTTGGTGAAATTATGATGAGACTCTCCACGCCCCCGCAGGCAACTTTAACGAACAACCCGTCATTTGATGTGAATATCGGCGGCAGTGAGATGAACGTTCTCATGGGGCTTGCTTCTTCCGGTGTCGATGTTTCAATGGTAACGGCACTTCCCGGTAATGCATTCGGCAGAAGAGTCACACAGCTTTTGAAAATGCATAATATTGATACATCATCCATTAAATATCAGGGAGAACGAATCGGCGTTAATTTTATGGAACTCGGATTCGGTGTCCGCTCCACTTCTGTTGTTTATGACAGAAAACATTCAAGCTTTAACCAGTCCGGTCCGGATGACTACGATTTTGAAAAAATCTTTGAAGGTTTTGACTGGTTCCACTTCAGCGGGATTACACCTGCCCTGACTAAAGAACTGGAAGCAGCCTTATTAAAGGCATTGGAAGCAGCTAAAGGACGCGGCATGAAAATCAGTGCCGACTTAAATTTCCGGGGTAACTTGTGGAGTTTTGAAGAGGCTAGAAAAGTGATGAGTCCGCTCGTGAAATACTGTGACGTATTATTTGGTTACGAGCCCCTTGAACTGATTGAAGACAACAAGGATATTAAGGACGGTCTGGAACGTAACCCGGATGCCGATACACTAAAACCCATTCTTGATAAAATTCATGAGTTCTACGGTATAGAAACCATCGCCTTCACACAAAGAACTGTGATTAACAGTAATAAAAACAGTATTAAAGGCGTTATTTCCAATAAAGGAGAAATCACCGAAACTGCCGCCTATGAAGTCGATATTTTAGATAGAATCGGTTCAGGTGATGCTTTTACTGCGGGTGTTCTTTACGGCTTAATCCATCAGCACCCAGCTGAACACACTTTAAAAACAGCACTTGGAAATATGTTGTACAAGCATACCATCACAGGAGATTTCCTCGCAGAAGATATTCAGAATATGTCGGATATTCTTGACGGCAGTAAAGAAGTAAAACGTTAAAAGACCTCTTATACAAAACACGGTTACCGGACGCATCCGGTAACCGTGTTTTTATCTTTTCAGCATCTCAACCTCAATCAGTCGCCGTCTTTACAACTCTGCACTGTAACTCAAGTACAGTCCGACAATAAACAAAATAGCAACTGCAAAATAAGAAACCAGACGCCATCCACCGTCAATTACGGTCATATTGGCAAACATCAGCAGTGTCCCCACTAAAAAACATAACGTAGCAGCTTTTTTCATGTTTAACCTTCCCCGTTTTTATCAGTGAACCAGACTGTTTTTTCTTCGAATGGAATCCGCTTTCTCTTCACTTCTTTTTTCATATCGGATTCTCCTATAAATACAGCACCAAGAATTTCTTCATCTTCACGCAGGTTAAAAAGGTCCTTAACCGGTTCCGCATAATATGCAGGACCACTCTTCCAAATCGCACCAAGCCCCTTGCCGTGTGCTTCAAGCAGCATATTCTGAATGGCTGCAGATACGGCAGATACATCTTCAATGTATATCGCCTTCTTACTGTCCTGTTTAGGTGACAGGGCAATGACAATAATAGTTGGTGCAATTAAAGGTTTTCTGCTGATTTTCTCAATTCGTTTTTTACCGGATTCACTTTCCGGATCTTCAACACGTGTATGCGCCCATTCTTTCATTGCGTCCACCAGCTGATAACGTCCGTCACCTGTTAACACAAAAAATTTCCACGGTTCTGTATGGTGATGGTTCGGTGCCCATACTGCTGCTTCCAGCAGTTCTTCAATCGTTTCTTTTGATAAAGGTTCTGTATCTTTAAATATTTTTACACTGTGACGTGTTCTGATTGCCTCTGAAATATTCATATGATTACTCCTCTGCTTATTAATAATTTTATTTTACCAGAGCGCGTGCAGTTTCCACAAAATACTCTGTGCCCAGTAAAAGTGCATCCTCATCAATGGTAAATTCAGGATTGTGAAGCGGATGTTTATTATCAAGTGCTTCACTGTACACACCAATCTGCTGCATAGACCCCGGGACCACGCTTGAGAATGAAGCAAAATCCTCTGTGCCGTATGACGGGTATTCCCCCTCAATAATATGATCTGCACCAACAATCTTTTCAAATACTTTTCTTGAAATCTCCGTTGCGTCTTTATCGTTCACAACACCCGGATATCCAATATCCCACTTAATATCGTAAGCTGCATTATGAGCGAGTGTCACGCCCTTCAAAATTCTTTCAAGTTCGTTACGTGCTGTTACCCTCGATGTCTCATCGAGCGAACGTATTGTCCCTGAAATATCCACCCTGCCGGGGATCGCATTCACAACTTCCCCTGCATGGAAATTTGTCACTGAAACTACAGGTGTATGGTTCGGTGATATTTTTCTTGAAACGATGGACTGTACAGCAGTCGTAAACTCCGCTCCGACAATAATCGGGTCAATCGCATTAAAAGGCTGTGCCGCATGGGCACCGGAACCGTGAATCGTAATATAAAACTCATCAGCAGCCGCACACCACGGGCCTTCCTTGATTGAAAAAGTCCCTGTCGGATAATCCGGAGATACATGAAGGGCATATGCATAGTCCACCCCGTCTGTAATTCCTGCATCCACCAGTTCGTGGGCACCGCCCGGGTACTCTTCCTCAGCATGCTGGAAGACAAAACGGATTTCACCGGAAAAATCTTCACCGGACAGAATTTCCGCTGCACCAAGCAGCATCGCAGGATGAGCATCATGCCCGCATGAATGCATAACGCCGTCATTCACACTTTTAAAATCAAGATCTGTCATCTCCTGCATCGGCAGTGCATCAATATCAGCTCTAAGAAGGATTGTTTTACCGTCCCCATCATTCCTGCCTTTTAATACCCCGACAACGCTCGTTTCCGTCGGACGGCTGACTTCAATACTGCCGAAAGACTTGAGCGTGTTATATATGTAATTGGATGTTTCAAATTCCTTATAGGAGACCTCCGGATGCTGATGAAAATGACGTCTCCATTTAATCAGTTTTTCTTTTATATCATTTGTTGTCACATTAACGCCTCCAGATTTTTCTACCTCTATTATATACGAAGTTACTGTAATTCGATACTGATGTCCAAACGCTTCACCTATATATTATAAGCTATTGGAATAAAAAAATGAGTTTGTTAAAGTGTCATTATATAAATTTAAGATGAGGAGAATTTAAATGGATAGTCTTCTTAAAGATATGTTAATTGTATATATCCCTGTATATATAACGGGATACTTTTTAATAATGGGTTTTCACTTTTTATTTAGTTCCGAGCAAAATTGGACAGGAACATTTTTATTTACATTCATTATTACTTTTATTGTCTTTATATCAAACTATTTAGGAAGAAAAAAAGAAGGCTGACCTACTAAGCATAAAAGCACCATTAAAGAAAAATTACATTGCTATCATTATGCTGTTCTGTTAAAATTCTAATGTTATTCAAACACAGAAAGAAGGACTTTTATTGTACGCTTTAATACTTCTTGGAATTATCGGCGGTACTTTTATACCTGCACAGACTGCAGTTAATACCAGACTGAAACAATTTACCGGCTCAGTATTTATTACTTCCTTTTACTCATTTTTAGTGGGAACAACCCTTTTGTTCCTGGCCAATCTTTTCATTAATCCTGGTTACTTTTCAACAGACTTCTTCATGTCTCAAAACTATTCTTACATTTGGTTTTTCGGCGGAATATTCGGTGTAATCTTTTTAACCGGCAATATCATCCTCCTTCCGAAAATCGGCGCTTCTTTAACAGTTATCATGACAGTGAGCGGCCAGATGATTTCAAGTTTCCTGATCGATACTTTCGGCTGGTTCAATGCTTCTCCGAAAGATGTTCATCTTATGCATATCGTCGGAATTCTGCTTTTAATTTTCGGTGTTATTTTTATGAATGCCAGACGCACTGTTGCTGTACCGGGGGCGAACTCCAGAATATGGATTTTATTCGGGCTGTTCACCGGCACGCTTGTACCAATGCAGACTGCCGTTAACGGGGCTTTAAATGAAGAGACAGGTTCATTTGTATTTGCAACCCTGATTTCATTTACAGTCGGCACTACAATACTGTTAATACTGTCGCTCCTGATTGAAAAGCGCATTTCATTGAAATTTCAGGCAGGGACAGAAAAACTTAAATTGTGGCATTTTCTCGGTGGTCTGCTCGGTGCCTCCACCCTCGCTTTTAACGCTCTTTTAATGCCTGAACTTGGGGCAACATTAACGATGATGGCGGTCATTGTGGGACAGATTTTAATGGGTCTCTTGATTGATCAGCTCGGCCTCTTTGGTCTCCCGAAACAAAGAATTGATGCTAGAAGACTCGCTGCTGTCGCAATGATTGTGACGGGTATCCTGTTACTTCAGTTTTTCTAATTTCAAAATAAATATCATGAAAATAAAAGCGGCCCGTCGGCCGCTTTTTATGATTCTCCTCTTTTATGAATATTTGTCTTTGTCCCTCTGTTTTCCGCGATACCTTCAGCATATTCCACCGCTTCTGTTTTATATTTAAATGTTTTGGATGCCTGTTCTGCACCTTCTGTCTTCACCTTCCATTCATCATCCTCAAAATAAACTTCCACATCATTATTTATGAGGTCGGATCCTCTGCTGTCACTCTCTTCATGCTTTTGAATATTTTTATTTTCAAGTTTTCTCAACGCGTCCGAGTCTGCATCTTTATACCACTTTTCAGCCTGACGTGTACCAATCGGAATCGCTTCATCCTCATCATAACCGTCTTCAATCATCGCATTAATAATATCAATCGCTTTTCTTCTTTCAAGACGCTCCAGATTTTTTAGAGAATCCGGATAATCATTCATTGTATAAGGCATTTATTTCACTCCTTGAGTAAAGTTTAGTAATATAATACCCGAATACACAAAAAGTAATGGAGGGATTCGTATGTTATTTAAGTTTGAAGTGACAACACATGAAAGAAATGAATTCGTAAATATCGATTCATATGTTGAAGACGCACGACTGAAGTCAGGTATTCTGAACGGTATTATCACAGTATTCACCCCTCACACTACTGCAGGAATTACAATCAACGAAAATGCAGACCCCGATGTGGTGAAGGATCTTGTTTTCGGTATGAATCAGACATTTGATAATAAAAAAGAGTACCGTCATTTTGAAGGCAACTCTGACTCTCATATGAAATCTTCTCTGACAGGTGCAAGTGAAACGCTGATTTTAGAAGACGGCAGCATACTGTATGGTACATGGCAGAGTGTTTACTTCGCAGAATTTGACGGTCCGAGAACCCGAAAAATATTTATCAAAGTGATTGAAGGATAGTATTAAACATAAAAGTATCGTGCTCATCGTAGGCACGATACTTTTACTGGTGATTCACCTTTTTCTCTTTAATGCATCCGCCGGCAGCAGTGAAATAACGAAACCGGCGAGCTGAATTATGATAAATATGATAATAAGAAAGATACGTACAGGTTTTGACACCACTTTAATCAATAGGAGCGGCAAAAAGACAATATATAAAATAAGCTGCCACCAGCCGGAAATCCCGACATCCTGGTACCGTCTGGATGTTAAAGATATTAAAGGGATGAAGAGAGCTGCTGCAGCGGCACTGCCGATTCGGTTCAATACACCCTTCTCAGGAAAAAGCATACCTACCGCAAATCCAATACCATTAATCCAAAGAAAATCTCTTCTTGTTGTTCTGCCTTTAAATTTAAATGCCCTGTTAAAAAAATCTTTTAATGCATGAATCATGATTTCCCTCCATTAAATATTCATCTGACCCATTTCATAAATCACTTTATCCGTAATAAAATCAAAATCATCCGGCGGGACATCTTCAGACACAATATAATTTTTCTGAAGCATTAGTAACTTCTGTGTAAAGTTCCTTGCCCAGCGTCCGTTTGATTTTTCATTATCCGGCAGTGTATCATATTTTCCCGTAACAGTCATTCTAAGAAAGTCTTCATTGAAACGCCATTTACCATCTAAACTGCGGATAACAATTTCTGCCACTTCTTCTGACGAATATTCATCAAATTCAATTTTATATGGAATTCTTGATTTCAGTCCGTCGTTTGCCTCAAGAAAACGTTCCATATCATTCGTGTAACCTGCAAAAATCGTAATAAATTGATCACGGTGATTTTCAAGCGCAGTAATCAGAGTATCCACCACCTGATGACCGAAATCACGATCACTGTCATTCACCGTCAGCTGGTACGCCTCATCGATAAACAGTACCCCGCCCATAGCACGGTCAATGGCATTATTCGTATTTTTTTCAGAATGACCGATATAAGAACCGACTAAATCGCCGCGGTCTACTTCAATCAGTGTATCTTTACTCAGAATATCCAGTGCACAGAATATTTTTGAAATTAACCTTGCCACTGTTGTTTTCCCGGTCCCGGGAGGACCCGCAAACACCATATGATACGTCGACTGTTCAAAAGACATGCCGCGTTCTTCAAATAATTTATTGGCCTGCGCTTCCTTCACAAGCTGGGTGACATGTGCTTTAACATTTTCAAGACCGACCAGCCGGTTCAGTTCCTCAAGGAGTTCATTTAATGCTTTTTGAGTATCATTATCATCATTTCCGAACATATTGTCCCAGTCTTCGTCATTAATAGTCAGAAAATCCTCTTTCTCTGTCAAGCCGGTCTCCTCCACACGGTTGGACTGTTCCATGACCAGTTTTTCATTAAAATTTCTGACGAAGCGTGCATTACTGCCTTCTGTTGAGCGTCGGTAGGCTTTTGATAATTCTTTATGGTACCTGTCGTGGTCAAATTGATAGTGCTGGAGTTCCAGATCCTTAACACCAATCTCCACCAGCTGTTCCACAGTGTAATCTTCAAAGTCAAACGAATGGGGTACCCTTGATTTAAGACCTGGATTCATGTTCATGAAATCAAACATTTCTTTCGTATAGCCTGCAAAGATAATCATAATATCATCACGGTAGTCTTCCATATATTTAAGTATAGTATCCAGTGCTTCCTGCCCGTAATTAGCAGTCCCCTCTGTTGAATTCAATGTGTATGCTTCATCTACAAAAAATACACCGCCGTGTGCCGCCTTCAATTTCTCAAGTGTATTTTCCGTCGTCTTTCCAATATAACCGGATACAAGATCCTGCCTTGAAACTTCAACAAAATGATCATTTTTAAGAACACCGTTCTGTGAAAGTATTTTCCCGATTAATCTGGCTACAGTTGTTTTCCCTGTTCCCGGATTACCAAGAAACATCGAATGCAGTGATGCTTTTTTAACGGGAATTCCCTGCTCTTCTTTCTTTTTATTCACATTGGTTACATTAATAAACTTCCTTGCCGCACGTTTAACTTCATCAAGCCCGACAAGCTGATCTAAAGATGCCATAGCATCTTCTGCTGTTTCCACACTGTCTGAATACGTTTCTTTCACTTCCGTCACCCTGTCGCCCTGGTTCTGGTCATATTCAATACATTTAATATTTTCTCCGGTCACTTTCGAATCGCCGTACACTTCAGCAGTAACTGAATTTTCATCGGGTACGTTCTGTTCATCGATTTTCAAATTAGAATCCGTCACTTTAAACATTGGATTATAGCTGGATTCAAAATATTCTATATCTGCAGCTGAATCGCCTGTGAGCATCATCGTATAATTCGGTGGAATTGTCTGGTTCACCAGATGACGGGCTTTAAACGTACTACTTTCAAACAGCTCAAAGAAGCCTGAAATCGTACTTTTATCAATCACTTCAGCCCGGGACGACTTAATGTATAAGCCGTTGATATCCGAATTACTGATTACCGCTTCACTATGGTCATTAATCTCCACTCCAAAACCATTATCTCTTACCTGACGGATTTTAAATCCGTTCAGTTCCAAATTGGAATTGAACGCCCGAATTGGATTATCAATTTTGTCACCCTTGACCTCACAGTTAAATAACTTCATCCTACTGTCCGTACAAATAATATTTCTTGGGTTCACTGAATCAGTAAAATTAAATTTAGTATGCGACGCCGTTAATTCCGCGCTCTCTTTCAGCTGCATGCCGCCGAGAACAGAAGAATCTGTAACCGAGAGAACAGAGCCATCCAGACTGATTCCATTTGTATATGATGTTGTCATTTTTCCGGTACTTTTCTGAATATCCACACCGTAACCGTTCTCCGCACGGTTCAAAACTTCCGTGTCATCAATATTAATTACACCGCCGTCCACGAGAACTGGACTGATTGTTCTATCCGATCCGAGCACAGTGAGATTTTTTAAATTCAATACACCACCGGCAACATAAATCCGTTCTCCGGTATCAGATCCGGTCAAACCAAAATCAAGTGTTAAATTATCAAGTGTCAGTTCACCGTAGACAGTAATACCTGCACTCACTTTTACAATACGGTCATCTGCAGCACCTGTAAAAGTCAATGTTGAATCTTTCGGTACATTCATTCCTGCCGGCAGTGTATGGAAGCCGTTAATCCGCTTAAATTTCACATGGTCTCCAGAAGCTGCATGTGTAAATATCTCTTCCATTTTTATCTCACCCGGACCGCTGCCTACTACAATTTCTTTACCCACAATTATGCACCTTCTTCAAAGTATTGTTCATTATCTTAATATTCTTATTATACAAATAAAAACCTTTATCCGAAAGTCATCCGTTATAAACAACAAAACACCACTTAAAATATGAACTTTAAATCGTTTTCAAGTTGAAAAGTTCGTCTTTTATGTTATGATAGTAATCGTCAAATTGATAAATCACTCATATAATCTTCGGAATACGGCCGATAAGTTTCTACCAGAGTACCTTAAATACTCTGACTATGAGTACTTTGCATGTGTCACACATACATTGCTACTTCATGATGTAGTACGAGTGTTTTTATTCAATAAAATAAAAAATTACCCGAGGTGGCATGCATGGAATTATTGAAGCAGAAAATACTAAGTGAGGGAACTGCCCTTTCTGAATCAGTTTTGAAAGTGGACAACTTCCTGAATCATCAAATTGATCCTGAGTTGATGGTTGAAATCGGAAAAGAATTTAAAAACTATTTTTCAGATAAAAATATCACTAAAATTCTCACACTGGAATCATCCGGTATTGCACCGAGTGTAATGGCTGGACTTGAACTGGGTGTCCCTGTCGTTTTTGCCCGTAAAAGAAAATCACTCACGTTAAATGAAGACCTTCTTACTGCAGAAGTATATTCATACACAAAACAGGAAACATCCAATATTGCGGTCGCAGGAAAATTCCTGAAAAAAGATGATAACGTTCTGATTATTGATGACTTCCTAGCTAACGGCGAAGCTGCAAATGCACTGATTAATGTAGTTAATCAGGCTGGGGCAAATATTTCAGGTATCGGCATTGTGATTGAGAAAGCTTTCCAAAAAGGCGGTACTGCACTTAGAGAAGAAAATTACGATGTTTACTCTCTTGCACGTATTGAATCTCTCGAAAACGGAGAAATCAAATTTCTTTCGGAGGCTGTTCAATAATGCAGATGTCGAAACCGAAGCAGTTATCACTGGGATTTCAGCACGTTCTCGCGATGTATGCAGGTGCGGTTGTCGTACCATTAATCGTCGGCGCAGCCATTGGTCTGACACCGGCACAACTGACTTATTTAATCTCTATTGATATTATGATGTGCGGTATCGCTACACTCCTCCAGGTATGGAGCAACCGCTTTTCAGGTATCGGACTTCCTGTAGTGCTCGGCTGTACTTTTACTGCTGTCACACCGATGATTGTCATTGGGAACACCTACGGAATCCCTTCAATTTACGGTGCAATTATTGTGACCGGTATTTTTGTACTGTTGATTGCCACATTCTTCAGTAAGCTCGTAAGGTTTTTCCCGCCGGTTGTTACTGGGACAGTTGTCACTACTATCGGTATCACACTCGTTCCTGTTGCCATGAATGATATCGCAGGCGGAATGGGGAGCCCGGATTATGGTTCTGCGTTAAACCTGTTTCTCGGATTCGGTACACTTGTGATTATTTTAATTCTCTTCAGATTCAGTAAAGGATTCTTAAAATCTATTGCTATTTTGACAGGTATTGTCGCAGGGACTGTTGTCAGCAGCTTTTTCGGACTCGTTGATTTCTCTGCTGTTAGAGAAGCGAGCTGGTTCCACCTTCCCCAGCTGTTTTACTTCGGTACACCGGAATTTCATTTTGTGCCGATTGCGACAATGATTTTGGTCGCAGTAGTGGGCCTTGTTGAAGCAACAGGTGTTTATTTCGCGCTCGGGGATATCTGCGATGAGGAAGTTAAAGGCAGAGACTTGAAAAAAGGATACCGTGCAGAAGGTATTGCGATCATTCTCGGCGGACTATTTAATGCTTTTCCTTATACAACTTATTCACAGAATGTCGGTCTGATTCAGCTGTCCGGTGTTAAGAGTAAGCAGATTATTTATATTGCAGGCGGGATGCTCGTCCTTCTCGGACTTGTTCCGAAAATCGGCGCTGTCACTATCGCAATCCCGACATCTGTTCTCGGAGGGGCAATGCTTGCAATGTTCGGTATGGTTGTCTCTTACGGCATTAAGATGTTAAGCCGCGTTAATTTTGATAACCAGAACAACCTTATGATTGTTGCCATTTCAATTGGTATGGGTCTAGGCGTTACTGCAGTCCCTGAATTGTTTGCAATTGTTCCGGAAAGTTTAAAAGTCATTTCCGAAAGCGGTATTGTTATCGGAAGTTTAACTGCTATTGTATTAAATATCGTATTTAATGTAAGGCCGTTGAAGAAAAAATCCACTGTGATGCATGCAGAGAATGCTGCGAATTAACATAAAAGGTCCGGTACTATAAATAGTACTCGGACCTTATTTTTAACACCATTTCCGGATAATCCGTAATAATCGCACCGACACCCATCTGAAGCAGCGGCTTAACACTCTCTTCATCATTAACAAGCCATACACGGAGAGACTCTGCAATTTCTGTCAGCTCTTCTTTTTTCTCCATCACATCGTTAAATGACAGGTGCAGTGCTTCTAAATCATGCTCCTTTATGAATGCACCCGGATTTTCCGGTACCTCTTCACTTAAATAAGCGACTCTGACTGATTCATCCAGATTCTTTAAGTTAACCAGTGTTTCAAGATTAAATGATGAAAACACAACTTGATCAATTAATTTTAAAGAAGACACAACATGATATACCTCTTCTTCAATTCCCGGATAATGTTCTGCACGTGTTTTCAGTTCGACATTAATATCGACATTTTCATCTTTATACAGCGTTAAAAACTCATTCAGCTGCGGTATTCTTTCTTTATCCCATGTATTATCATATTTCTCAAAACTTTTGTACATCTGATTAATACCAATATGCTGCATCTCATATAATTTAGTTTCTTTAATCCGGCCTGAACTACTGGTCGTACGGTCTAATGTTGTATCATGTATGACAACCACTTTTTTATCTTTTGTTAAATGTACATCGATTTCTAAGCCGTCTATCCCCATTTCCACTGCTTTTGTAAAACCAAGCATTGTATTTTCCGGATAAGTTCCTGCTGCACCTCTATGACCATAGACTTTCGTTTTCATCTCATCTCTCCTCACAATCTTAAACACTATTCCCTATATAATATCCCAAAATCATAAATACAAAACACATCTCTGTTTGAGTCCGTCGTCATAATGTTTTATCATAGAGTAAAGTATGTATCAAAAAGGAGACCATTATGAAGAAAATGAACGTTGAAAGTTTCAATCTGGATCACACAAAAGTGACTGCACCTTATATCCGTCTTGCCGGTACATCCGAAGGCGAGCATGGAGACAAAATTTTTAAATTCGATTTACGCTTCTGTCAGCCGAATAAAGAGCATATGGAAATGCCGGGACTTCACTCCATTGAACACCTGATGGCTGAAAATGTCCGCAATCATCACGACCGTGTCGTTGATATCAGCCCTATGGGCTGTCAGACAGGCTTTTACCTGTCCCTTTTAAATGAAGACAACTTCGATACAGTAAAAAATATTCTCGAGAACACTTTAAATGACGTTCTTGAAGCGACTGAAGTCCCTGCATGTAATGAAGTTCAGTGCGGATGGGCTGCAAGCCACAGCCTTGAAGGTGCGAAAGAAATTGCGAAAAAAGCACTCGCCGGCAAAGATGAATGGCATATTGTATTCAGCGAGTAATATGAAATTCGGCGGAGCATTTTAAATCTGCTCCGTTTTTTTATTCCAAATTTAAAATCCAGCTTCTGATAAATACAGAAAGAAGGTCTTTTATGAAAAAACCATTCAAATCTGTTCATATTTTCTCCATTGCCGGACGGATGATTCTCATCGTTATTGGTGCATTTATCGCGGCATACGGTCTTGAATCTGTCCTTATTCCAAACCAGGTTTCAGACGGCGGTGTCACAGGAATCAGTATTGTCGGTTCACATCACTTCAATATCCAGCTCGGCATTTTGATCGCCCTGCTTAACATCCCTTTTTTATGGCTCGGCTACAAACAAATCGGCTTGAAGTTTACAATCCTGTCCATTGTGGGTATCATGTCCCTGTCATTTTTTACATCAATTATGCACCACGTCCCTACCATTATTGACGGTGATTCACTGCTTGTCACAGTTGTCGGCGGTGTGATACTCGGTTTCGGTATGGGGATTGCGATTAGAAACGGCGGTGCACTTGACGGCATTGATATGCTTGCGGTCCTGTTATCAAAAAAACTCCCTTTTGGTACCAGTGATTTGATTCTATTCTTAAATTCTTTCGTCTTTATACTCGTTTCAACTGTTTTCGGGTTTCAGGGCGCAATCCTATCCAGTATCGCCTATTTTATCGCCTCAAAAATTGTTACTCTAATTGAAGAAGGGTTCAGTGGTTCAAAATCAGTAACGATTATGACACTTCATCCGGAACCCATTATAGAAGAAATACAGACACAACTCGGCCGGACATGTACATATAAAAAAGTGACAGGTGGATACACACACACTTCTTTTACTGAAATCACATGTATTATCAACCGTCTCGAAGAACAAAAATTGAAAGAACTGATGATTGCAATTGACCCTCATGTTTTCATGGCTGTCTATGATGTGTCGGATGTCAGAAAAGGACAGTTTATAAAGAATGATATTTAACATAAAATCTCCGGACTCATAATGAATTCGGAGGTTTCTGTTTTATAGATGTCTATATAATTCAGTTCTTCTGCTTGAGAATATAGGAATGTCTCTTCTGATACGGTCAATATAAGGCAAATCAAGGTCGGCAGAAATATTTTCTTCTGTGTCATGTCCGGCCTCACTGATGATTACGCCGAACGGATCAACGATTAGTGACTTCCCTGCAAATGTTGTACCATCACTCTGACTTCCGGAAGTATTACAGGAAACAATATAGCACTGATTCTCAATTGCGCGTGCCTTAAGCAGTGTAAGCCAGTGATCGGAGCGTTCAGCGGGCCATTCGGCGACAACAAAAATCACCTTGGCACCTGTTAATGCAAGATCCCTGAATAATTCCGGAAATCTCAAGTCATAGCAGATTAAGACACCCATCTTCTCGGACTCCAGTTCAAACACTTCTGCACGTTCCTCCCCTGCTGAAAGATATTCAGGTTCATTCAACATCGGAACCAGATGTATTTTTGAATACTCATGAACTAAACTGCCTTTTCTGTCGACAACAAAAGCAGTGTTCAGAACTTCTTCATCCTTTTTAATATTAGGAACCGAACCGGCAATAATATTCACATTATTTTCTGCTGCCAGTTTTTTTATTACATCAAGTATCGGGTAAAGATTATGTTCCGCATGCTGCCGGATATTTTCAAGGTCATAACCGGACGTCCACATTTCAGGAAGAACAACGACATCTGTTCCGGATAAGTCAGTATCATTAAACAATTCCTTAATTTTCGATATATTCTTTTTCACATCACCGTCAATTACCTTAAATTGAAATGATTTAATATTCATATATAACTCCTTTAAATTACTTAAGATTTTTGATTACCAAGTGTATCTATAAAATGCTTCACAAAACGCCCGCTGTCAACTTCCAATGAAACCTTCATGTTCGGCTGCTGACCGAGCCTGTTGGAAAAGTCTGCGATGGTCTGACCGTAACTGAGTTCTCCCGTTATTTCAACATCAGTATACACTTCACGGGTGGTAATCAGGGATTCATCCAGTACATACCCGACCGTGAGTGGATCATGCAGGGCACAGGAATTACGCCCGTATAACTCTTCTCCGTATTTTCTGTAAACATCTGTAGACTGTTTTATAAAGTCATAATATTTTGTCCCTGCCAGTGTCTCAATATCACTTAAATCCATCATCGTTTGACTTGTGACATCAAGACCAACAAGTGTAATATCCAGCCCCTTATGGAAGACAACCTTCGCCGCTTCTGCATCCGCATGAATATTAAACTCAGCCGCCGGCGTAATATTTCCCGGACAATCAACTGCACCACCCATTACAACAATTCGTTTGATCAGACCTGCAATTTCAGGTGCTTTTTTCAATGCCAGTGCTAAATTGGTTAAAGGCCCCACTAAAATAATAGTGACTTCTCCGGGATATTTATTGACACTCTCTATAATAAAGTCCGCCGCAAATAGATTTTCTTCTGTGCCTTCGACAGTCATATCATCCAGTGCATTCCCGATACCGTCTTTCCCGTGTATATGAAAGACATGCTGCGCTTCCTTTAAGTACGGCTCTGAAGCACCGGGATATACTTTAATATCCTGCCGTCCTGCGAGCTGTAACACTTTTAAAGTGTTTTTTGTTACATTTTGAAGCGGGACATTTCCGTTTACTGCCGTAATTCCTAGAATATCAAGTGCCCCGCTCTCTACTGCATACAGTATTGCCAGTGCATCATCAATCCCTGTATCTACATCTAAAATCACTTTCTCCATCTCTTTATCCCTCCTGTGTTTATTACTTAATATAACACTAAAAAAGACCGGTATACCATTAGTATAAATTTGTTCTCAGCCGGTTATTCCATCAGCGTTATTGTCACATCAACATGAAGCTCTTGAAATATACGTACCTTGGGAGAAATATAAAAAGACATAATCAAAATTGGAATAAATATATAAATTGCAAAATATTTCAAAAAAAGATGTTAAAAAAAGAGGAAAGGGAGTAATATTATACCAAGCATTGGAAGTCCACCCAAAATAAGGAGGTATTTTTATGAAATATCGTATAATCGCTTCATTACTATTTTTGGTTATATTGAGCGTCGGTGTATTTTATGTTTTGCCAAATTATATTGGGGATAATCAGATGATGAATACTTTATTAGTCGGATTCATGGCTATACTTGGTTATATTATGACCAGGTATGCACGGAATAAAGATATTAAGAAAAATAATAATTAATTATGAATCATTCTACATTAAAAAAGGGCGGGCATGGGAGCATATCAATGTCCCGGCCCGCCCAGTCTTAATTTTTTTCTAAAAGTCTATCAATACCCTTTAAAACTAAAAAAAGAGAAAAAATTGCTATTAAAATATAAACAATGGGAGCAGCATCTCCATCCAGTAAATATAGATCACGATTAATTATAATATTCGGATTTAAAAAAAGGATAATACCACTTAACACTAAAAGAACAGAGTATATATTATTTAACAAAGCAATCACCCCCTAAATTATATTTTTGATTTGTTATTAAAACGAGAGAATTAGAAATTGATTCAGGAATAGAAGTTAATATTCATTATAACAATAATTTACAAATTAATATATATAATACAGAAACACTCAGTCTTGAATAACTTTTAAAAGTGAGGATGAGAAAATGTGAAAGATAAAAATACTGTCAGTGATTTTTTCATTATTTTGATGGCCACCATGGCTGTGTTCTTAATTTTAATTGATTTTAATATAATTGGTTTTGTGATTATTCATTGTGCATTCATTATTTACGGCTGTAATATTTTTAAGAAGAATAAAGTATTAGGCTCGATTATTATATTACTAAATTTAGTATTTCTGATTTTTATAATCTTCAAATGAAAATCAGAAACTGTAATATTTGTTATACAAAAAAGGACAGTCAGCAATATGCTGTACTGTCCTCATCTTATTACTGGGATACTAATTCCAATTCTACTTTTATTTCCTCGTCAACGTCATCACCATTGATTAAACTTTCCACTGTCTCAACAGCAGTTACTCCCATTAAGTCAGGCTGTTGTGCAATAGTTGCTGAAAGTTCTCCATTTTCAACCGATGCTCTCGCATCATCTGTACCGTCAAAACCGACTACCAGAACATTATCATCTGCAGCTTCAAGCGCACCTAAAGCCATTTCGTCATTATGTGCAAAGATTGCTTCGACATTTGAGTTCGCCTGCAGAATATTCTGTGTAACATCCAATCCTTCTGAACGATTGAAGTTTGCTGTCTGACTTGTCACAATATCAAGCGCATCGTCTGCAATATTATGGAATCCCTCTCCGCGTTCACGCGTCGCACTTGCACCAGGTACACCTTCTAATTCTGCTACAACTGCACCTTCTCCAAGTTCATCAACAATAAATTGTGCAGCCATCTCTCCACCTTCAATATTATCTGAAGCAATAAACGCTGCAACCTCACCGCTGTCTACGGAACGGTCTACTGTAACAACTGGAATATCAGAACTGTTTGCTGATTCAACTGAGCCGGAGACTGCAGATGAATCTGTCGGATTGATGATCAAATAATCAACACCCTGCTGAACTAAATCTTCAATATCATTTACCTGCTTAGATGAATCGTCCTGTGCATCAACAACCCTGACCTCATATCCTCTTTCTTCCGCAGCTTCTTCAATACCATCACGCAGTGTAACGAAAAATGGATTATTCAGTGTTGAAATACTCACACCAACAACCACATCTTCATCACTGCCTTCCCCATTATCTCCGCCGCTCTCATTTTCTGATGTTGGTGAGTCCATTGAACATCCTGCAGCAAATACCAGTAATCCTAAAAACAGTAAAAATCTCTTCATTTAAAAACAACTCCTTAATTAAGATTTATTTTTTCGGTCAATTAAGACCGCAACTACTATAACTAATCCTTTAATAATCTGCTGGTAAAATGATGAGACACCAATTAAATTCAGACCATTGTTTAATACGCCGATAATCAGGACACCGATCAATGTCCCAATGATTCTCCCCTTACCTCCCATAAGTGAAGTACCTCCCAGTACAACCGCCGCAATGGCATCAAGCTCATATGAAGCACCTGCCGTCGGTTGTGCCGAGTTCAATCTTGAGGCAAGAATGATACCTGCAACTGCCGACATCAGACCTGACAGTGCGTAAATCATAATCTTAGTTCTTTTGACTTTAATCCCGGAAAGTTTCGCAGCCATTTCATTACCGCCGATTGCATATGTACGCCGGCCGAAAACAGTCTTATTTAATACAATGTACAAAATAATAAATATAACAAGCATTGTTACTGCCGGAACAGGAATACCAAAGAAATAACCTCTCCCGAACAATTGAAATATCAAACTATCGCTGAGTCCTGTAATCGGTCGTCCATCGGTGACAACCAAGGTGGCTCCTCTGTAAATCGTCATTGTTGCCAGGGTCGCGATAAACGGCGCCATTCCACCGACTGCGATTAAAAAGCCGTTAATTGCACCTGATAAAAGTCCAACAAGACAACCGAGCAGCATTGCAAATACCGGGTCAATCCCTGAAGTAATTAAGAGTGCAGTCATCGCACTGGACAATGCCAGTATAGAGCCGACACTTAAATCAATTCCCCCTGTTAAAATTACAAATGTCATCCCAAAGGCAATCAGTGCATTGATTGATACCTGCCTCAACAAGTTCATGAGATTATCAGGGGATAGAAAACTTTGATTCATTACTGTAATCACAATGATTAATATCGTTAAGCCGAGCAGCGGTAAAAAGCGGTCAACAACATCATTTAGTGTGAGTTTTTTCATTAATTTGTCCTCCTGTAGCCAATGTCATAATATTTTCCTGATCAATTTCGTTTCTATCTAGAATCCCTGTCAGTTTACCTTCAAACATGACTGCCACCCTATCACTCAATCCTATAATTTCCGGAAGTTCAGAAGAAATAAGGATGATGGACATACCACGTTCTGTCAGCTCGTTGATTAAGTAGTATATTTCACGTTTTGCACCTACATCAATTCCTCTTGTCGGTTCATCCAGAATAAGAATTTTGGGCTGACTGCCAATCCATTTTCCAATAACTACTTTCTGCTGGTTCCCCCCGGATAATTCAGTCATGACTGAATTTTTTCCTGTTTTAATATTAAGTCTCTTAATCATTAAATCAGTGTATTCTCTCTCATCCTTCCGCTTCATGAATCCAAAGTTCGAAAAGCTTTTAATGGATGGAAGTGTTAAGTTGTCCACCAGGTTGAAATCCAGGATTAATCCTTCACTCTTACGATTTTCTGTAATAAAACCAAGTCCGTTTTTAATCGCATCTACAGGCGATTTAATAGATACATTTTCATTTTCAATTTCTACAGTCTTATCACCAGGGTCAACACCAAACAGTGCGCGCATAATTTCAGTACGCCCCGCACCCATCAAACCTGCGAAGCCAAGTATCTCACCCTTTTTTAAGGAAAAGCTGATATTATTCACATTATGTTTCTTGTTCGATAAATTTGAAACTTTTAATATGTCCTCATTCACTTTTGTGTTTGAACGGTCTGGAAACTGATCCTCCAAATCGCGGCCGACCATCGCCCTCACTAATGTCTCATAATTTGTCTCATTCGTTTTTTCATACAACACACTTCTACCGTCACGAAGTACTGTAATTTCATCTGATATCTTAAATATTTCTTCCATTCTATGAGAAATATAAATGATAGAGACGCCGCTTTCTCTAAGTTCCTCAATGATTTCAAAAAGCACATCAATTTCTCTGTCTGTTAATGCAGCTGTCGGTTCATCCATAATTAAGACTTTAGTGTTCATCATCAATGCTTTCGCTATCTCAATCATCTGCTGCTGTCCGACTGAACAATCGCCTGCACGTTTTTTCAAATCAATTTTAAAGTTAAGACGTTCGAATACTTCCGTTGCTTTTTTCTTCATCACTCTGGAATTTAACAATCCGAATTTCGTTTCTTCATTACCTATAAACAAATTCTCAAGGACTGTCAGCTCCGGCCAGATATTCAATTCCTGATGAATGAAAATAATTCCGTCTTTTTCAGCGTCTTTCAAATTGTTGTACTCTATATCACTGCCGTCTCTTGTTATCTGTCCCTGATCCTTTAAATGAATTCCCGATAGAATTTTCATCAATGTTGATTTCCCGGCACCATTCTCACCCATCAATGCATGTATACTGGAATCATTTAATGTAAAGTCCACACCGGTTAACACTTTATTTGCAGCAAATGCTTTATGGATATTCTCCATTTTAATCATTGTTCATCCTCCTTTAGAAAAAGACATTGGAAACCAGAATGACGTTTGCATACGGGGTCGTCTCCCCGGTACGAATCACTGCTTTCGCACCTTTAGTTAATTCCTTAAATTCTTCATGTGTGACCTTCTCAGCTGGAATATCATTTTCTAATGTATGCAGCAATGCTTTCTCTTTTACTTCTTCAGCATATATCTGCCTCTCAATGTGCATGCTTTCTTTAATTACTTCATAAGTATCTTTAAAAGAAGGGACTCCCTGCTTTAGGGATATATCAATTTTTTTCACACCTGCAGGTACAGGCAGCCCGCAGTCACCAATCACTATGGAATCTCCGTGCCCCAAATCAGATAACACTTTAGAAATCTCACTGTTCAAAGTCACTTTTTTATACATCTGCTTTCTCCCATTCTTCTAAAGTTGGTATCCCTGTCTGTGCACCGATTTTCTTAATAGCAATAGATGACGCCTTATTGCCGGCTTCAACAGCAGTTCTCAATGAATATCCCTTATTTAAAAATGCAGCGAGCGCACCATTAAACGTATCCCCGGCTCCTGTCGTATCCACGGGATTAGTCAGTACAGCAGGTACACGAACTTCTTTCTCACCATCAAAATAAACTGCACCTTTTTCTCCCAAAGTCACAATTAATTTGTTCGGATATTTGCGGATGACCGTCTCTATGTCTTCTTTGAATAATTCTCTGCTCTCAATTTCATTCGGTGTAATCATATAACATTTCTCTAAATACTCAATTTCAATTTCTACAAACGGTGCCGGATTATAAATCAATTTAACTTGATTCTCAAAACAGAAATCAATAATGTATTTTGTTGTATCCAAAGGAATCTCATTTTGAATGACAACATAATCAGCGTTTAAAATGACATCTGTTTTATTATTAATCATTGTTGGTGTAACCATACCGTTAGTACCGGGAACAACAATGATTGAGTTATCGTTATCATAAATAGTAATGTGTGCAGTTCCACTATTTGAATCTGCAAACGTTTCCATGTTTTCGCAAAAAATATCATTATCACGCAAATTATTCTTTAGTTTATCTCCAAAACTATCTCCGCCAACTGCTCCTATAAATGATACTTCACTGCCGAGCCGCGCTGCCGCCACCGCCTGATTGGCACCCTTACCTCCAAATGCCGTTTTAAAATCTGTACCTAAAATCGTTTCACCTTTCTCCGGCATACGTGAAGCCTGTACTATAAAATCTGTTGATAAACTTCCAATAACTACAATACTCACTCGAACCATTCCTTTTTTAAGTACTTTTTCTTTGAATCAACTCTACATCAAGTATATTTCTTTTATTCTTTTCATCTTCCTGAATTAATAAAGCAAATGCCTCTTTTCCCATTTCATAAATCGGCTGTCTTACAGTTGTCAATTCAGGTGAAACCCATTTGGAAAATTCAAGATCATCAAAACCAATAATTTTAATTTCACTTGGAATATTAATATTATTTTCATTCAGAAAGCTTAATACTTCATATGCATACATATCATTGGGACAGATAATCCCGTCAAATCCTCTAAAAAATTTCACATCACTTTTATCCATTAGTGTTCTTACAGAGATACTGTCTTTTACTTCACAGTTTATCTTTAAATCATTCAGTCTTTCAGATGCACCAATGGTGCGGTTTCTGAATGAACTGTATTTTTCAGGGCCTGCAATAATCAAAATATGTTTTGCACCCTGTTCTATTAAATGATCGGCCTGAATTCTCCCTCCTTTAAAATTATCCGCTTCTACTGATACATACTTGTCATTTACTCTGTCTATCATAACAACCGGCACTTTCAGATTTTGAATACTTTTCTCCACTGTCCATGTGGCTGTGATAATACCTGCACAGTTATTCTGATGAAATATTTCTAAATACTTTTTTTCTTTATCTATATTCTGATCCGTATTCCCTAAAAGGATTCGATAGTTGTTTTCGTTAGCTGCATCTTCAATACCGCGTATCATTCTCGGGAAGTATGGGTTTGAAATATCCGGTACAAGCACACCAATGACACGTGATTTATTATTGTATAATGACCGTGCGACTTCATTCGGCACATAGTTCAATTTCCTGGCAGCATCAAGTACCTTCTTCTTTACACCGCTGCTTGCATATCCTGAATCATTTAAAGCTCTTGATACTGTTGCAACAGAGACACCGACCTCTTTTGCAATATCTTTAATTGTTGTCATTTTAATCACCCGGTCGTTGTGTAAACGTTTACATATAATATATCACAGACTATTTCTTTTCACAACAAACAATTAATACAATATCAAACCTAAAATGAAAGCGTTGACAGTCATTTGAGCTAATGCTATATTGAATTGGATAAGAAAACTAAATATCAATTCTGATAAATAGGATTGTTACCGGTGAAACGGGCAAGACCTAAATCGATGATTATTTACAGTAAATGACTGCTGTAAATATCTTTGGTTTGGGTCTTTTTATTTTGTCTCATCTATCAGTTTTCAAAAATGGAGGTGCATTAATGAATGGAATATAATCAACTTGCAAAAGAAATTATTGAACTTGTCGGCGGCAGGAAAAATGTAAACCGTGTCAGTCACTGTATCACCCGGCTTCGTTTTGTTCTTAAAGACAATAGTAAAGCAGATAAGGAAGCACTTGAAAATCACGACGGTGTTGTCACTGTAAGAATCAGCGGTGGACAGTATCAGGTAGTTATCGGCAATCATGTGCCTGATGTCTACAAAGCAGTTGTACAGGAAGGAAATTTCGAAGCAGAAAAAGACGGCGAAGAAGATGCACAGGATGAGGAGGATAAAAAAGGGCCTTTATCACAGTTTATTGATATTATTTCAAACATCTTTCTTCCTGTTCTGCCTTTCCTTATGGCTACAGGGATTATTAAAGGATTTAACTCCATGTTCCTTGCGTTCGGGTGGCTTTCTGAAACCAGTGGAACATATCAGATTCTAAATGTGATCGGCGACGGCTTCTTTACATTCCTGCCGATTTTCCTCGGCTATTGTGCGATGAAACGCTTCGGCGGCACACCGTTCCTCGGGATGGCAATCGCAGCTGCCCTGGTACATCCGAATCTTGCAGGCATCAGTGACAGTGAACCTTATATGACACTGTTCAGCGGAACTATTCTGGAATCACCGATTCAAGTATCATTTCTCGGTATTCCAATTATTTTAATGACATATACATCATCTGTAATTCCGATTATTCTGTCAGCCTATTTTGGTGCGAAAATCGAAAAATTCTTCAGCAGAGTTATTCCTCAAGTCATTAAATCTTTTATCGTTCCTATGCTGACTTTATTAGTTATTGTACCTTTAACATTTATTATTATCGGGCCGCTGTCTACATGGCTTGCACAAGGTCTCGGCGCATTAATACAGTCATCGTATGAATTAGCACCTGTAGTTGCCGGACTGGTTGTCGGCGGCTTCTGGCAGGTCCTTGTCATTTTCGGCGTACACTGGGGAATTATCCCTATTTACTACAATAATCTCGCAGTACAGGGGTTTGATATGCTGGTTGCCATGACTTTTGCCGCATCCTTCGCACAGATTGGTGCAGTGCTTGCGGTCTGGATTAAAACTAAAAACCAAAAATTGAAACGCTTAAGTTTCCCGGCTTTCATTTCCGGTTTCTTTGGTATTACAGAACCTGCCATTTACGGTGTGACATTGCCTTTAAAAACGCCGTTCGTGATGAGTTGTATCGGTTCCGCAGTCGGCGGTGCGATTATTGCTGTTACAGGCGCCGCACTATACAGTGCAGGACCTCTCGGAGTATTTAAAATACCAACTTATATTCATCCGGAACACGGCATTGACGGCGGATTTTACGGTATGCTCATCGCAATACTTATAGCTTTCGTAATCGCATTCCTGCTCACCTACTTTTTCGGTCAGATTAACAAACAGGCTGAAAAATCTGCATTAAAAGAAGACACAGATACTTTAAGTTCCGGAACAAAAACCTTATCCGCAGAAAATTTAAACAGTCCTTTAACAGGCGCTGTGATTCCACTTTCTGAAGTGCCGGATGAAGTGTTCAGCACAGGTGCTATGGGAAATGGTATCGGCATATCACCATCTGAAGGTAAAGTCTATGCCCCGGCAGACGGAACGGTGACGACATTGTTCAGAACAAAACACGCTGTCGGTATTACAACAAATCACGGTGCTGAAGTTTTAATTCACATTGGTATGGATACTGTAGAACTTGAAGGAGAACACTTCACTGCACATGTTGCTCAAGGTGATACAGTTAAGCAGGGTGATTTGCTGGTAGAGTTTGATATAACCGCAATTGAGGATGCCGGATATTCTGTCGTTACACCTGTGATTCTGACAAATACAAATGACTATGAAGAACTGGAAATTACGACAAGTAACAGTGTAACCAATGAAGATTTTATTATTATTACAAAAGAGAAAAATAATTAGGAGGATCATTATGACTGAAAACAAACAATTCCCGGAAGGGTTCTTATGGGGCGGCGCAACAGCCGCAAACCAAATTGAAGGAGCATACAAAGCTGACGGCAAAGGACTGACTAACGTTGATTTAATGCCGACAGGCAGTGACAGAATTACATTTGCCAAAGGAAACATCAACAGCCTGGATCTTCAGGATAAATACATGTATCCAAGCCATGAAGCGATTGACTTTTATCACACTTACAAAGAAGATATTAAACTGTTTGCCGAAATGGGCTTTAAAGTATTCCGTATGTCTATTTCATGGGCGCGTATTTTCCCAAATGGTGACGACAGTGAACCGAATGAAAAAGGACTTCAGTTCTATGACGACGTGTTCGACGAATTAAAAAAATACGACATTGAACCACTCGTTTCTATTGCTCATTTTGATGTGCCGGTTGAACTGATTAAAAATTACGACGGCTGGAAAAACCGTAAACTGATTGATTTCTTTGAAAAATATTCGATTACTTTATTCGAAAGATATAAAGATAAGGTTAAATACTGGATTACATTCAATGAGATTAATATGCTTCTTCACCTGTCATTTATGGGTGCAGGAATTACGATCAACGAGAATGAAGACCGTAACAGCGTCCTTTATAATGCAGCACACCATCAGCTCGTCGCGAGTGCGAAAGCTGTCAAAGCGATGAAAGAAATTATCCCTGACGGACAAATCGGCTGCATGCTTGCAGCAGGCATGTTTTATCCGTATACACCGGCGCCTGACGATATATTTAAAGCGATGGATAAGGACAGAGAATCTTATTTCTTTATCGATGTTCAGGCACGCGGAGAATATCCGGGCTACGCGAAACGTTTCTTAAAGGAGAACAATATCACACTTGATATCACTGAAGATGACAAAAAAGTATTAAAAGAAAACACTGTCGATTTCATTTCATACAGCTATTATTCCAGCCGTACAACAAGTGCAGATCCTGAAGTATTAAAAGATATGACTGCCGGAAATGTCTTTGGATCAATCAAAAACCCTTATACAGAAGTGAGTGAATGGGGATGGACTATTGATCCAAAAGGCTTCAGAATCACAACCAACCAGCTTTGGGACAGATATCAGAAACCCTTGTTTGTTGTAGAGAACGGTCTCGGTGCAGTAGATACTGTAAACCCGGACGGCAGTATCGATGATGATTACAGAATTGATTATTTGAATCAGCATTTACACGAACTTCGTGAAGCCATTGAAGACGGCTGTGAAGTCATCGGTTACACAAGCTGGGGACCGATAGACCTTGTCAGTGCATCCACAGGTGAGATGAAAAAACGCTACGGCTTTATCTATGTGGATAAAGACAATGAAGGCAACGGTACACTAAAAAGAAGCAAGAAAAAAAGTTTTGACTGGTATAAAAATGTTATCGCTACAAACGGCGGAAGTATAAAATCGTAAATTTGAATTACTTTTAATCATTTAAAATACTCACTTCAAAAGAGCAGAAATTCAATTCCAAATGAATCTCTGCTCTTTTACTTATCCCGGACCATAAAAATTAACTGTATTTTGAAGGCAGTATTAAACAAAGTAATCCATACTGACGTTTAAACCGTATATTATATAATTAATTTAACTGGAAGGTTGGGGATAATTATGAAAATTTTCTTTTCGCTTATAATTATAGTTATTATGTCATCCTGTAGTAATGAAAATTCAGATGAGCCACATGAAGCATCACCGAGAGAAAATATACAGATTTCGGACGAAAACAACAGTAATCTGGATGACAAAGACAGTAATCCGGACGAAGATAACAACGTTTCTTCTCAGGAAAATAAAACACCAGTTGACATTATAAAAGATGAGCGTAACGGGCTGATTCCTGACAGAATTGTCATTCCAGCTATTAATGTAGATGCCGACGTTCTACATTTAGGGCTTGAGGAAAATGGAGAAATGTCAGTACCGGAGTCCATTCATGAAACATCATGGTTTGAACCGGGATATAGCGTGGGTGCACCCGGCAACTCTGTTATTGCCGGACATGTTGATGACCAGGTAACACCCGGAGTGTTTTACGACCTGCATCTGCTTGAACCTGGAGATGTTATTGAAGTGTATGACAACAACAATAATATGTTAGCCTTTGAAGTCGTTGATAAGTCACTTTATAATGCAGATGATGCACCTGTTGATAAAATATTTGGATATTCACATAGAAGTAATTTAAATTTAATCACTTGTGAAGGCCCTTGGATTGATGAAATAGAGGGTACACCAAACCGATGGGTAGTTTATTCGGAGCTTATAGAATAATATAAAATTCCCTAATAAATTATTTTATACGTTATAATTATTGAAGAATAAATAATTTATGGAGCGTGGTGTATGGTACAAACTGATGAGAAACTGTATGAAATGGTAGAGCTCCGTGATAAAGAAGCCTTTAAAACACTCTATCGGAAATATGAAAAATTATTGTTTTCTTACGCTTACAAAATGACCTCTGATACCTCAATTTCAGAAGAAGTCGTGCAGGATGTTTTTATGAAAGTATGGCAGAAAAAAGGTGCATTTAAACCTGATAAAGGCCGTCTCTCTACCTGGTTGATTACACTAACAAGAAATTCTGTAGTAGATCAACTCCGAAAAAAGAAAGTTGATTTCTCAGAATATGAGGAACGTGATTCCATGACTGAATCAGACAAAAATGCTGAGTCACCTACTGAATCAAAAGTCATACAAAATGAAGATTCACATATCATTTCTACTGCACTAAAAAACTTAAGCACTGAGCAGCAGCAAATGATTGAACTATTTTATTTTAGAGCACTAACACAGTCACAAATATCAAATGAACTCAACCTTCCACTTGGAACGGTCAAAAGCAGGCTCAGGCTGGCGTTAAAACATTTGAAGAAACATATTAAAACTAATCAGGAAGGGGGCATTCAGAATGACAATGCATAACAGTCACATTAATGTTTTTGATTATTTTAATGGTCATTTAAATAAAGAAGAACGTGAAGCTTTTGAAAAGCATTTAAACGAATGCCCGGAATGCAGAGAACTTCTTGATGAGCTTCACGAATTAAATCACATATCCATCCAGGATGTTGAATTGGTTGAACCGCCAGAAGGCATGGAAGACCGGATTTTAACCTCTATTTTCGATGATGTCGATGAAAATGAAACTGCTTTACCGCAAGATAATATAGTCGAAAATACCAGAAACAAAAAAATGTTTAACCGGGGATGGATAATCGGTCTTGCAGCCGCGCTTCTTCTGTCACTCGCCGGGAATGCCTACTTTATGTTTTCAAGCAGTACACTTGATGATAATGTAATAGAAGTCATTAATATTCAATCAGAAGAACAGGAAGAAATGCATGCTGAAGTTGAACTCCATCAGCTGGATAACGGGCGTCAGGCTGTTTCAGTAGATGCCTATAATTTCACAAATTTAGAACCTGGACAAGTATATCAATTATGGCTGATTAAAGATGATGCACCTCATCGTGCAGGTACATTAGTACCAAATGACGAGGGTGAAGTCACTATTCTTTACACTCTGGGTGATGATGTAGAAGATGTCGACTGGGACCAGCTTGCTGTGACCATAGAAACTTCGCCGCACCACTCACTGCCTGAAGGTGATATTATCATGAGTTCAGAGATGTAGTACCCTTCATAAAATAACCAAATATATATTTTTAAGAGAAGTTAATTCAATTAGCTTCTCTTTTTTTCTTCTAATAAATCACACTTAATTATTTTTTTAAAATTTAGTAATCCATTTCTGAACTTCATGCGTATATCTAGTATAAAGCAAAAGGAGATGGAAATATGGACTACAAAAAATTCTTAACTTTACCACTGGTAACAACACTGCTGTTTGTAAATTCAGGTGTTGCATCAGCTGATTCACACCATGAGATGGATGAATTGAACATTCAAACCGAAGCAATTGAATTACGTACTTCACTTGATCACCTTTTAACTGAACATGCATTTTTGGCGATTGAAGTGATGAAGAATGGCGCTGACGGCTCCGAAGATTTTGAAAGCTCCGTCAATGCATTAAATGCAAATACAGAAGAATTATCTTCTGCAATTGCAGGTGTTTACGGTGAAGACGCTGGAAACTCATTTAATGAAATGTGGACGAATCATATTGGATTTTTTGTTGATTATGTCGTTGCAGTCACAGAAGAAGATGAAGCTGGACAAGAAGAAGCTTTAGAAGCACTGGGTAAATATAGAGAAGATTTTTCACAATTCCTTGAAACTGCAACCGAAGAACGTTTAGAAGCCGAAGCTTTAGCAGAAGGACTGCAAATGCATGTTGACCAATTGGTTGGTGCTTTTGATGCATATGTCATGGGAGACTATGAAACAAGCTATAATTATGAGCGTGAAGCAATTCATCATATGCTGATGGTTTCAAAAGGACTTTCCACTGCAATTACTGAACAGTTTCCTGAGGAATTCAATCATACCCAAGCAGTAACACCTGCCTCTGATTTACGAAGTGAACTTAACTACCTGTTTACTGAACATGCCGGTTTTGCTGTTATCGCAATGCAGAATGGTATTGATGGTGCTGAAGATTTCGAAGCATCAGCCATGGCATTAGATCAAAATACTGAAGACCTTACAGCTGCAGTTGAAGATGTGTACGGTCCTGAGGGTGCAGAGCAATTTAACACATTATGGAGTGATCATATCGGTTATTTCGTTGATTATGTGAACGCCACTGCAGAAGAAGATGAAGCAGGGAAAGAAGAAGCTTTAGAAAACCTCGCTGATTACCAGGATGAGTTTTCTACTTTTATGGACACTGCTACTGAAGGAAATTTCGCTAAAGACGATCTTGCAGAAGGACTCGGAATGCATGTGGATCAGTTAATCAATGCTTTCGAAGCATACAACTCAGGTGACTATGCAACTGCATACGATCTAACACGTGAGGCATATCACCACATGCTCGGACCGGCAGAAGGACTTACAAACGCAATTGTGATGCAGTACCCTGAAATGTTTGAATCTAATATGCCTGATGAGATGCCGAACACAGCTGTAAACAACGATAATAATTATTCATTAATCATATTAATAATGGCTGGTATTGTTGCTGCAGGTGCCATTGTTATTACCCAAAAAAGAAGAAACCAAAAAGTAAAATAGCTCTCTGACACAGAATATCCGTTAAAGTACCGTTCATGGGGTTGAGACATACCCACTGACTTCCAAACCCAAAACCTGCGCCGCACTTGAGAATGTTCAAGTGCGGCACAGGTTTTATTCCTTTCAGATGAAAGGTATATTCTACTTTTATATAACGCCTGATTTCAGTACATCCATAATATTGAACCTTATAATCAGCGGAGAAACCATTTGAAAATTAAATGTTTCTTTTTAGAGTACGGTGCTGTAGTCAAACGGGCACCTCCAAAGAACCATGTACGCATAACTGACTTCTGATTAGAAAAGGCCTCTATACTGTATTTACCGTGGAACTGGCCCATTCCAGAACTCCCGACACCGCCAAAAGGAATATGTTGATTAACCACCTGCAAAATCACGTCGTTAATCATTGCACCGCCTGAGGGTATGTTTGAAATAATTTCTTCTGCTTTTTTTCGCTTACCTGAAAATACATAACAGGCGAGCGGCTTTGGATTTTTCGAAATCATATCGTACATTTCATCAATTGATTCATAACCGATAACGGGCAGTATCGGACCAAATATTTCTTCCTCCATTGCTTTAGAATCAATTGATGTGATATCTAAAATTGTCGGTTCAATAAATGTCCCCGAACGTTTCCCACCGTAAGCAATATCTTTTTTATGTGCTTGAATAATACTATGCAGACGGTCTGCATGGCTCAAAGTCACAATTCTTCCGTAATCTTTTGAATGTACTGCATTTTCACCATACAGCATCTTAATCTCGGTTATCATTGCTTCTATCAGAGATTGTTTTAATTTATCTGGTACTAAACAGTAATCTGGTGCAATACAGACTTGGCCTGCATTTAAGAGTTTCCCCCATATGATTCGTTTGGCCGCCCACTTAATATCGGATGTTTCACACACGATGACCGGACTTTTACCGCCAAGCTCAAGAAGCACAGGAGTGAGATGCTTTGATGCTGACTCCATGACAATCTTCCCGACTCTCGGGCTGCCTGTAAAGAAGATAAAGTCAAAATGCTGTTCTAATAATTCCGTGGTCGTTTCTGCTCCACCTATCACAACAGACACATATTCATCAGAAAAAGCTGTATCAATGATTTCACGGATGACATTACTGATATTAGGTGTGAGTTCAGAGGGTTTTACAACTGCTGTATTCCCTGAAGCAATAGCGCCTATCAACGGTTCGAACACAGATAAAAACGGATAGTTAAACGGTCCAATAATCAAAACGGTACCATAAGGCTCATAAACTGTATAACTGCTTCTTCCGAAAAGAAAGAAAGGTGTCTTTTTCTTTACTGGTTTAATCCAACCGTCCAGGGACTTAATAGTGTCTCTGATATTTTTTTTAATAAGTCCCGTTTCTGTAAGCATTGTTTCGAATCTGCTTTTACGTAGATCACTTTCAAAAGCGCTATAAAGTTCTCTCTCATGGGTTTTAATCGCTTTTAAAAGTCCACGCAGCTGTTTTTTCCTCCATGCAGCCGGCAGTGTCTGTCCTGTTTGAAAGAAAATTCTCTGACTCTCTGTTATTGTCATAATGAACGGCCTCCCTGCCATGAAATTCTAATGATCGGTCAAATTATTTTATGTCAGTAACCCTCTGTTCATTCACAACCGTTTCATGAAAGAATGACTTATTACAGAAATGCATTCATAAAATTTAAACATCTACTCTACTGATCATTCGTTCTATACGCCCACGATTATATCTCTGAACAATGATAAATGGAACATTGGCAAAAACAGCATATAATACATTGATCCACCCTGCCCATACAGGATTCCATAAAAAGAACAGAAATGCAGGAGGAATCAGTAACCAGTGTGTCAATTCTGCCCGTTTCGTTTCTGCAGAGAAGTGCATAATTACATTGATGTTTTTCCCCTTTAGTACTCTCTTATCAAAACTTTTATTTACAATCATCGAACCATCCAGAATATGATCTTTCCACCTTTTAACAAGAAATATCCGCTGCCAGATTTGTGTCTTTTTTTCAAATCTGCTGATTTTAAAAATGGACAAATCTTTTAAAAATATATGAAGCGGAATAATAAAACATAAATATGAGATTAAAAAATGCAGTAATCCCCAGACTACAATATTGATGATAATTAATAAAATCACCGAAACAGCCTCTCCTTACCTAAAGTTTTATGTTACGTCCTTTCCACTTTACACTTTTCAAAACATGGGTCCGAAAAAACGAATAACTGTAAATAAACACAAAAAACATAAAGAATAGTGGGTATATCAAAACCGTCCATCTGCTGAAGTCCCCTGCACCATGTACTCTTCTGTAAACAGAGATTCCAAATAATATATATGCAGAAAACGCAATTATAATCAGTATTACATCACCATAAATCACTGCATATAAAAACGGTATAATGCTTATCAATCCACCCAGTACCCAAAAAATCACTAACATCATTATAAAAGGATGCGTCGACTGTGATGCCGTCGCCAGATTTTTCGTCCACCCTTCAATTAAACTTTTTATTCCTTCTGGATACATGCGCAGTGTAAAATACCCATACCCTAAAATATTATTTACTGGCAGGTGATTACGTGTAAACAAGTCACTTAAGGCAAAATCATCCATAATTGAATCTTCAGCGGCTTCATGTCCTCCCGACTGAAAGTAGCTTATGCGGTCACATAAAATCACAGGTCCAAAAGAACCTGCTGTTTTAAATTTATCACGCCATATGCTGAATACATTCATTCCTGCAATGACAATCACACTAAATACAGCAGAGAGATTTTCATAGAATTTTCCTGTCTGGTGATATGGCTGTAAAGATAATATCCCTTTACATTGATAAGTGTGGTAAGTACTCAGAAATTGCTCTAAACTATGCTCAGAAACCAACTTAACATCTGCATCTAAAAACAACAGCCATTCACCCTTTGCCTGTATAGCACCTGACGCGCATGCCCTCTGTTTACCAGGCGGCATATCATTTATCGGTTGAGCAAGAATCACCTCTGCCCCATAATATTTTGCAACACTTGAAGTATCATCATCAGAGTCATCATCCACTACAATCACTTCATAGTTTTTGAACTGCTGCTTCCTTATTGACCTCATCAAAGAAGGCAGTCTTCTTTCTTCATTTCTCGCAGGTATAATAATCGATACCAATGGTATTTCACGACTGCCATGATTATTTTTTTCTATGTTCGGCATATAAAACATACACACACTGCTGATATATGCGATTAAAATCATTAATATTATTATAAAAAATATCATCATTAATTAATGTCACCCACTTTTACCGTTACTTCAGAGCCTCAGCTTCAGCAATCATTTTCGCGACCTGCTGTCCGCTCAATGTTACCATCGGCATACCGCCTCCAGGGTTTACAGTACCACCGACAAAATATAGGTTATTAATTTCTTCTGAGTGTTTAGGATGCTTGAAACCTTTATTAACTTTTCGATCCGATAATGTGCCGTATATTGCACCATGATTTGAATGATACATCTGCTCAATATCATGTGGCGTCAGCAGGTACTCCGTCACAATATTCTTGCGAAGATCCTTTAACCCCATATTCTCAAGTTTAATCAATACACGCTCACGAAATTCAAGATAATCCGCCTTTGTAAAATTCGTATTTTTCAAATTTGGGATATGAGGCAGAATCTTAAGATTTTCAAATCCTTCCGGTGCCTGTGATGTATCTGTTTTATTTGTATTTACAAGATATATCGTTGGATCTTCAGGTAGTTGATTATCCTTAAACACCGTTTTATAGTTCTTCTTTGAGTCGTTTGAGAAGAAAAAATTATGGTGCTTCAACTGTCTATAATGCCCTTTAACACCGACATGCAGTACAAGCCCGGAAGATGCCGGAGGATATTTCTTCTCAAGTTCAGGCAGATTCTTAACCGGCCGGTCCAGTACTTTTTTATAAAATGGAATTACTTCCATATTAGAGACCACATAATCCACAGGAATCACTGAGCCGTCATTCAGAACAATATTTTTAATTCTGTCACTGTCATCTGTTATAACGGTTTTCACTTCTATACCCGTACAAATATTAACTCCAATTTCTTCTGCCAGACGGACAATACCCGCAGATAAGTGATGCAGTCCGCCTTTGACATACCATGCACCTTGTTCATACTGCATATAAGGCAGCATATTTAATATCGCAGGGGCATCATATGCACTTGAACCCACGTACTTTATAAAATATCCAAGCATATCCCTTAAGTCCCGGTCATTAATTCTTTTATTTATAGCAGACTGCATCGTATGAAAGTAATCAAAATCTTTTAAAGCACTCAAAGGACCGTGAAAACGGATGATTTCCTTAAGATTGTCAAGTCCGGCATCAAAGTAACCAGACTTTGTGACATCATTCAATTTTTTTGAATACTTTAAAAAGGACTCAATGTCTTTTATATCTTTGTGCTGTAAAAAAGGATTTGCCGATTTGATTTGATTAATATCACCATACCAGTCGATTACTTTGTTTTTTTTACCGAAAAATGCACGCCATTGAAGTTCAATCTCTTCAATATCAACATAGTCCGTCATATCAACATGACTTGCTTCAAATAATCTTCTGAATATATCAGGCATTGTTAACAAAGAGGGTCCGAGATCAAAGCCGAATCCATCCTGTTCATGCCGGTTCAGTTTACCGCCGATGTGACTATTTTTTTCATAAACAGTCACATCAAATCCCTTTTGTCTCAATGACACAGCAGCTGAAATGCCGCCAAGACCACCGCCTATGACGGCAATTTTTCTCTGATAAGTCATATTTCACCCCTTAAAGTGCTGTTGTATGTACTTTTTTGATACTTTCTTTAAATATAGTTTTCTGGCTTTAGTCACCGCATGCTTCTTTGAAAAGCAGTCATATTGATGATTTCTGACTTCATTTAATAATTCTTTATAAACATTCAATGAAATTAAAAGAGGCAGCCGTGCTTCCACTTTATAATATTTTAATTCTTCTACAAAATCATCGTATAAATTTTCCGCAGTTTCGGCAAGTGTTTCCCAGACATTGATAAAAGCTTCATTAATAATGCCTTGTTCTAAATCCTGTTTTGTATATTTACTGTCTTTCATTAATGAAACTGGTAAGTATATCCTGTTAAGGTTTGAACAATCTTCCCCTACATCTCTGAGAATATTCGTAATCTGCATCGCAACACCCAGCTTTTCCGCTTCAATATACCTTTGATTATCTATATTATCAGATAATATGGGCAGAAGCAGGCAGCCTACTGAGCCGGCGACGTATTTGCAGTATTCGATGAGTTCTTCAATATCAGCCGGCTGCTTAAAATCCACATCCATTCTTTGTCCTTCTAACTGAACCTTTAACATATCGGCATTGATTTTATAGCGCTGCTTAACATCATCCAGTGCTCTCCACATCGGCGTATCCTGAGGAATACCATCCAAAAAAGCACTCACCTCTTTTTCCAGTTTTCTTAGCTGAACTTTTTTCTCCTGAATATTATCAGCCTTATCCACACTGTCATCTGCTTTTCTGCAAAACGCATAAATTGCATATACAGCATTCGCATCATGTCTTGGAAGTTGTGAGAAAGCGTAATAGAAACTCTTTGAATACTCTTTAATAATGGTTTCACAGTCGTAGTAATCCTGTTCTAATCTATCCACTTTTTTGTCAATCATTATCATCACCCCTTATCATCTTTCAACAATTCCTGAACTGCTATCTTCGCAGACAATAATACAATCGGTACCCCCGCACCGGGGTGTGTACTGCTCCCCGTAAAATATAAGTTTTCACAGTGCGTCGCCTTACTCTGAGGTCTTAAGTGATTACTCTGGTTTAATGTCGGCATCAACCCAAACGTCGCACCTCTGTATGCATTGAATTGATTTTGAAAATCATGTGGATCTACTCTGGTTTCTGTTACAATGTCATCTTCAAATTCCGCCATTCCCGGCAGTTCTTTTAACTTATCAATGATTTTCGTCCGGTAATGCTCTATCATCGCTTCATTCCATGTATACTTCATGGTTTCAGTATTTGATACAGGCATTAAAACGTAAATACCGTCTTTCCCTTTTGGTGCAAGCCCCGGATCAATTTTTGAGGCAATATACATATATAAAGAAGGATCTGAAATCATGCGTCCTTCAAAGATATCTTTAATATTCTGATCCAGATCTTCTGAAAATATAAAATTATGTACATCTTTAATCTCAGGGTATTTTTTATTCATTCCGAAATAAAACAAGAGACACGAGCACGAATATGACATACTGTCGATTTTTTTATCATTATATTTTCCCTTATGCTGATTATCACGAATCAAATGCTTCATCGCATAAGGAAAATCTGCATTACACATAACTAAATCTCCGGGAATAAAACTACCGTTCACTTGAAGTCCAATGGCTTTATTATTTTCAATCACGATATTTTCAACCGAATGATTATATCTTATCTTACCGCCGAGATCTTCAAATAACTGTGCCATTCCACGGGCCATACTAAACATGCCGCCCTTTATAAACCACACACCATACAGAAATTCAATCATCGGAATAATCGTATATAAAGATGGCCCTTTAGAAGGGGCAATACCGATATATAAGGTCTGAAAGCTGATCATTTGTCTCATTCTTTTATCCTTAATATACTTTTCAAGCATTTTTTCAGCTGAATTCAGTGTTTTCAACTTCAGACCCTGATTTAACATAAAAGGGTTGTAAAACTCTTTTGCACTCCTGAACGGTCTTTGGATAAAATGATTTTTTGCCACATTAAAACGTTTGTAAATATCACTTAAATATTTTAAGAAACCTTCTGCATCTGATTCACTGACGTTTTCAAACATTTCCATAATTTTCACTAAATCATTGGATACCTGATAATTTTTTCTCCCATGATCAAAATAACTGCTGTACATAGGGTCGACTCTTTCCATTGTGATGTAATCATTCGGATCTTTTCCGGATATTTCAAATATTTCTCTGAATAATTCCGGCATCATAACAATAGTCGGGCCGAGATCAAAATAATATCCATCCAGTTCAATTTGATTCATTTTACCGCCCGGAGTACTGTTTTTCTCTATAATTTCAACTTCGTAACCCTCATTTAACAACCTGATTCCACTTGCAAGACCGGCAACACCGGCACCTGTAACAAGTACTTTTTTCGTCATTCTACTCCCCCCTGATGTTTATAAATTTCTCTGTCTCTTCCAGCTCTCTATTTCTGCTGAGAGGACAACAGGTGTTTTCTGCAGCTGTTGTATATTTTCAGCCGACACCATTACCGATATCTTTTTCATATGCACGATAAACTGTTCGATGTACCGCACTGTTCCCTCTACACCATCAGTCTGTATTTTTTCAAGTACTGCTTTTGATATTCCCACTGCATTGGCACCAAGCGCAATACTTTTTACTGCATCCAAAGGAGATGTCACACCACCGCTTGCTAAAATAAAAGAATCATTCTGAAACGGCTTGGACTCTATCAGAGACACTACTGTTGACTGTCCCCAGTTAAACAGAAAGTTCATATCCTGACCGAAACGCCTTCTGTTTTCTATCTCGGCAAAGTTTGTTCCCCCTTTTCCACTGACATCTATATACTTTATTCCGGCTTGGACCAAGGTTTGAATCGTCTCTTTAGACATACCAAAACCCACCTCTTTAACAATCACGGGAACTTTAACAGCCTTCTTAGTTTCTATGATATTCTCCCGCCAGTTTTTAAAGTCCCGGTCACCTTCCGGCATAATAAGTTCCTGCGGCGCGTTAATATGTATCTGCAGCCCGTCCGCCTGAAGTAATTCAACAGCGTAACACGCATCTGCCGGTGACACATCTGCCCCAACGTTTGCAAAAATGATTCCATCCGGATTTTTTTCTCTGACGATTTTGAAAGAATCAATCACACTGTCATCCTTAATCGCAGCATGCATTGACCCGACTGCCATAGGTATCTTCACTGCTGCAGCTACTTCGGCGAGCTTTCTATTAATCGACTTTGTCCATTCGCTGCCGCCTGTCATGGCATTGATATATATAGGTGACTGGAATTCAAACTCACCAAAGCAGGCATTTAAGTTCACTGTATCTAAATTGACAGCCGGGAGCGATTGATGAATTAAGTGAACATGATTAAAATCAGAATCCCCATCTATTTTTTGTGAGAGTGCGTGCTTTACATGCTGGTCCTTTCTTTTGGATCTTATATTTAACTCGCTGTTCATGAACCAATCACCTCGTATATGAAATATAATTGTTATTAAATTAAGTGAAAATTACCACTCATAAATATGCTTTAAATACGTATACGTAAATCATATTAATTTGGATCACTTTTTTAAATAAATATTTTAATTATAATCAAAATGTTTAATCAACCATTAAAGCAGCCAAAATCAGAAACTATTAAAATACACATAAAAACCCCTGAAATTGAATGTTAACATTCAATTTCAGGAGTTCACTGTAAATTAAATCCGGTTATTTAATGACTTTCAATGGTTGAATGATTTAGTATTTTGGATAGTATTTTCGTTTCGATGCCAAATAGTCTCATGACAATCAGGTGAATGCGCGCCTGGGTGATTGAATATACAAACCAGGGAAGTGCAGGCTCGTACTCATGGAGTGCAATAAGTACCTCGTCTGTATCAAGTACCCTTCTAAATTCGAGCCGTGACCTTCCTTCTTTTCTCATAAAGGCAAAACTGCCTCCTTTAATGTAGTACAGCCGTCTGTCCCTGTACGAACGTGCATTTGATTTTTCAAGTGTTAAAATGGGTGTTTTAAAGAATGGCAGAGTAATATGTGTAATATCTTCTTTAACATCTGTATTAACCACCCTCCCGCTCATTCTTGAAAGCCAGTAAATATAATAATCAGCAACATCCGAAATTTCCCATTGGGATGGAATTTTTATTCTTTGTACTGATTTCACATCATTTCTATTAATTTCTTTCTTTATATTAAAACGTTTCTTCTTTAATGTGTTTTTTGCTTTTTCATTATCCAACGCGGTTCTTACACTTTCTTTAAATGTGGTCGGTGCATTGGATATACCGTGAACATAATGATTCTTATTCATTGTCATGTCGTGTACTAGACTTTCGAGGAGCGGATATACCATCTCTTTAGGTGCCTGTGAAATCAGCCGGACCCAGAATTTTGATACTGTAATGGGAATGACCGGTAAATCTATCATTGGAAGTTTCTTCTCCATTACCTGTGCAGTTTCTTCGAATAACTCTCTGTAATTCTTCTCCTCCGGCCCTCCAATATCGATAATTTGATTACAGCTGACTTCTCTTGTAATTGTACTCTTCAGAATGTTAATCACATCTTTTAAGGCAATTGGATGGGTTTTATGGTATGCCCATGAAGGTAAAATCATTGCAGGGAGGCGCTCGACCAGACTCTTTAAAATTGGAAATGATGACCCGTTCTGTCCCACAATCAATCCTGCTCTCAGAGTGACAACAGGGATTCCATAAGAACCTAAAATATTTTCGCACTCAAGACGGCTTTTTAAATGATTGGATAGTTTTTTATCATCAGGAATGATACCACTCAGATAAACCATTCGACGGACCCCTTTAATTTTGGCTGCCCGCGCAAAATTGTCTGCCAGAATCGCATCCATATCCCTAAAAGTCCCTTGCGTTAATTTGGAGGAAGGGTGCATGGAGTGCACAAGATACACCGCAACATCAATTTCTTCCATTACGCGTTCGATATCAATCTGTGAATATAAATCCGCTTGTTTCCACACCACATTTTTTTCATTCTTTTTATTTGAGGTGTTCCTTGATACTGCAATAATTTCACAGTCTTTCTTCAATGTATTTATTAAGTTTCTGCCAATATAACCACTTGCACCAGTCACCAATACTTTCACTCTTAACCATCCCCTTTAATTTTTTCACATCATTTAATATAAGTGAAAATGTGAGTTAATATCCTGATAAATTTCTGTATCACACGTCAAGCACCCGCTGCATCTTAAGTGAAATCTGTATTTCATCGGTGCCGGTTGATGCTTCGACTTCTTCGATTACTTTAAAACCGTGTGCTTGATAGAAAGGAAGCCCCAGTTCATTATCTTTTTGTACGGACACTTTCTGAACTTCCGCCCCTTTTTGAATCTGGTGTTCTGTTATTTTCCTGAGCAGTTTCTTCCCTATCCCCTGATACCTGTAATTCTGGTCAATATAGAACACAAAAATATGCCCTGTATTCTTCCCTGCCATCCCGCCGCCGATGACGCCGATGACTCTGTTGTCTGCAACTGCTGCATAAGTGTAGCTTCCTTTTTTGATATCACTTTTTACTTTTTCATGATTATACCAATGGCTCACTGTCTTTCTCTGGGCAGTTTCCGATAATTTCCCGGCCACTGTTTCCCTCCAGCCGTTGCTGCAGACGTCAGCAATCCTATCAGTATCTCCCACTTCTACTTTTCTGATATCCAGTATCATTTTAACACCCCTAACTTTTATAATAGTAAACGACAAGCTGTGTCCGGTCGCGCAGATTGAGTTTCGAGAGCATCTGGGAAATATAATTCCGCACTGTCCCTTCACTTAAAAACAGAGATTCTGCGATTTCTTTGTTATTCAGACCTTCAGCGACCAGCGCCAGTATATCCTGCTCCCTGCTAGATAAGTCATCTGTAATATTTCTGTGTGATTTGACTGCGATACTGGAAACAATTTCACTGTCAAACACCATGTTACCCGCTTCTACTGCCTGAACTGCAGGGATGATGCCTTTAAAGTTATCCTTTAATAAATACCCTCTGCAGCCTGTTCTTAAAGCCTCATAAATATATTCATCATCTTTAAACGTCGTAATTAATAAAATATTCGCTTCCGGAAATTCTTTCAATATCTCTTTTGATGCCTCAAGTCCCGACATCTCACTCATTCTAATATCAGTCATCAGTAAGTCAGGCTGATGTTTTTTATATAACAGAACCGCTTCTTTTCCACTGTTACCGGATGCGGTCACGTCATAGCCTGCACCTTCTACGATTGTTGTCAGCGCCGTCACAACGAGCGCATCATCATCAATAATTATGATCTTCATCAAAGACTGCCTCCTTATACAAAATCACATGCACTGTAAATCCTTTATCGAAAAACGTGTTCAAAACCCCTCGATATTTATGGACAGTTTCCTTCATGGTCTCAATTCCCATCCCTTTCCCTGGACGGTAATGTGTGCCGTTATCTTTCACCGACACTGTAATAAACTCCGGATGCTCCCGGATTAAAACAGTGATACTATCCCCGGCAGAATGTTTTCTGACATTCGTTAACGCTTCTCTGATCAACGACAGAAGGTCGACCTTTAAATAGTGCGGCAGTGTCGATTCGACTTGATACTGAAAGTCTGTATTCCAGTGCTCCATTTCACTGAGATACTCCTCCACCCTGCTTTTAAAATCAATTGATGTATCGTATAAATGATGAATACTCGTCCGTATGTCATCCATTCCCGACTTCAAACGGCCCTGGAGCTGCTTCAAAGACGCTTCAATCTTCTCAGGCTCTTTAACATACTGCAGAGACTCAATTAATAATATGCTGCTCGATAATGAATGACCGAGGGCGTCATGCATATCCCTTGCTATCCTGTTCCTCTCATTCAGCCCGGCGAGATAGACTTCCCGTTCATGATTTTTCATCAGTTCATTATGCTGTGACCGGAGTCTAAGGTTGTCCTTTGTCAGCTGATCCCTGATGTTTTTATTTTCAAATTCCAGGATATCCAGCTGGTTGTTCAATTTTGCTGTATACATTACAGCAATTGACGATGCAAAAAGCATCCAGTCCGGAAATAAAGTAAACATTAAAAGACTTGGAACTGACCATTTACCGAATGTGAGCGCGGTCAGCTGGACAACCATCGGAAAATAATAAAGCCAGTCATAATCTATGAATACGAGTCCGGTCATTATCAGGGAAACAATCACATTAAACGATTTCACCCGGACTAAATCCGTACTAAATATCAAAATAAATGAAATTAATGCAATAATAATATTGAATTCATCTTCCATTATGAAATAATATCCGCTCAGGACAGTATATATAATTAGTTTTTCTATGATAGTCCTCATATTATTCTCCTCACAATATGACATTTGTCATATCAAGTCATTACTGCAGACACTGATGTGATTCTTTACTTTATTATAAACTTATATATAACAAATGATACAGTCTGTTACCACCTAACTGTATCCGTCATAATAAATTGAAATCAGGAGGTTATCAATATGATTTACATGGATGGTGTCGTAAAACGATACAAAAAGACCATTGCCCTCGACCATTTTACTTTTGAGGCAAGACCCAATGAGATTGTCGGGCTTCTCGGTCCGAACGGCTGTGGTAAAACTACTGCGATTAACTGTATGTTGTCACTGCTGACATTTGACCAGGGAAAAATCACAGTCTTTGACCAGCCTGTCAATCCGAACAATAACAAAGCAAAAAGACGGATCGGCATTGTACCGCAGGAGCTTGCATTATTCGAAAAGTTAAATGTCTATGAAAATATTGATTTTTACTGCGGACTTTATGTTTCCGATAAAAAAGAACGTAAAGCACTCGTTGAAGAGGCTATTGAATTTGTCGGTCTTGAAAAATATAAAAAATTTGCCCCGAAACAGTTAAGCGGCGGTTTAAAGCGGAGACTGAATATCGCATGCGGTATCTCACATAAACCGGACCTTCTATTTTTAGATGAACCTACCGTTGCGGTGGATGCACAAAGCCGTAACTTCATTTTGGAAGGCGTTAAAAAGATGAAGGAAAACGGCACAACAGTAATTTATACAACACATTACCTGGAAGAAGCTGAGGATTTATGTGACAGACTCGTGATTATGGACGGCGGCAGAAATGTTGCCCAGGGCACACTCAATGAACTTCAACGTTCAATCTCCACACAGGAGTCAATCACAATCAGTTTTATCGACGACAGTGAAGGGCTGAAAACACAGTTACAAGAGATTCCGCATGTGATTAAAGTATTGGAAAAAAATGATGCTTTTGAAATTCACTTTGAAAAGAGTCAGAATAATTTATCAAACTTAATAAAATTTGTTGATGAACATCAACTTACCTATTCACAAATATCAAGTGAGAAACCATCATTGTCAAATATCTTCCTGGAACTCACCGGTAAGGAGCTGAGGGACTGATGCATACCCTTCGAATCGCTTATTATATGCTCTTAATCAGTTTCAAGGATTTTGGATACTGGTTTTGGACATTGTGTTACCCATTACTGATGGCCACACTTTTTATGCTGACTGCTTCAAGTATCGACAGTGCAGAAATTCAAGACATAGAAGTCGGTGTAGAAGACGGTCACCCTTATATCGAAGCGTTCAACAGTATTGACTTTATGAATGTACATGAGACAACAGAAAATGAAGGACTGGATATGCTGAACGACGATGAAATCACCGGTTTTATTACAGCAGATCAGAATTTAATCGTAAATGAATCCGGATTTGAAGAAACTGTACTTGAGTCTGTGCTCAATCAAATGACTCAAATGACAACGTCCGGCATTCCTTTTGAAAATTTTGATTTTACACAGTCATTTACCGCCCAGACGGATTTGAACTCCGACCCGGCAACAATTATGTTTTATTCACTGATTGCGATGACGACTTTTTACAGCATGTTTTCAAGTATAGACCTTATATCTTCCGTGCAGCCGAACCTGTCCAACCACGGTGCAAGATTTAATGCGACACCATTCAGCAAATTCAAGTTTTTATTTGCGAATTCAATCGGGGCACTGCTCTTGGGGTTATTCTCAAATATACTCGTCATTGTCTATTTAATGATATTTAACGACACTACACTGTTCGAAAATTTCGGCAGAACATTTCTGTTAATTTTAGTGGCGAACATCTCTGCGATTGGTATCGGTTTTGCGATCGGCCTGATTCCGAAACTGAGTGTAAACTTTAAAACAGTGACTGCAGTCATTACTGTCATTTTCCTCGCCTTTTTGTCAGGGATGGCGGGACCAGATTTGAAAAATTTACTTGATGAACATGTCCCCATTTTAAATACACTAAACCCTGTTGCACGTGTGACAGATACGATGCTCCGCATCAATATTTTAAATAATTACAGCGATTACTGGACAACGATTCTTTACCTTGCAGGTATCGGATTATTCTTCTTCCTGTTGTCATTAATTGCTTTAAGGAGGAAACAATATGACAGTATTTAAAGGTATTCTCCTCCACTTTTGGAAGTATAAATTTATGATTGTCGGACTAACCGCCGTATTCTTCAGCTTCGCTGTAATATTCTCACTGGACCGGGGTGCCGACTCCTTTGAAAGTGCGAGCCTTGATATTACGATTGTTAATCCGACAGATTCAGAAATTGCCGGCGGCTTAATCGAATATCTCGAACAGGATAACAATGTGGAAGTCGTCAGTGAAGTAGACACCAGTGCTTTAGAAGAAGATGTCTATCTGCAGATGAAACACGGTGCACTGCTGATAGACCCGGATATTGACTCACGGTTCGAGTCAGGTGCTGATACAGTGGAAGTCATTACAGATCCGAGAAACCCGTCGAGTCTGCAGCTTGAAAATGAGGTGAATAAGTTCTTCTCATTTCTGAGCGCCGAATACAATTATTCAGGGGAAATTGATACTGCACATATTATTGACATCATGAACCAGGAAATTGATGTTGAAATTGCGGACCCGGATTCCCTGTCAACGCAGGACTCATTTCAATATATGCAGACGTTTACAAACTTTGCCGGCTACTGGATTATGCTCTTCATGCTCATGCTGATTGGTAATGTAATGACTGAATTTAACCAGCCGGAACTTAAAAAGAGGATTCATGTATCCCCGTATAAAACATCAAGCTATACGCTTCAAATGATTTCAGCACAGGGTGTTATTGCATTATTTGTTGTATTGGTCATGTTTTTCGGCGGTATATTCATCCGGTCCGATAATTTAAGTGATGTCCCGCTCGGTAAAATGTTTACCGCAATGGTTTTAATCAGTATTTTCACACTGGCACTCCATTATGTCATCGGTGCCGTCACAACCAATAAATATATCATCAACGGTCTTGCGAACTTTATTTCCATAGGTATGGCATTTATCTCAGGAGTTATGATTCCTGCAGAAGTCCTCGGAGACTCTGTGCAGAGAGTGGCACAATTCCTGCCGCTGTATCATTTCACTCAGATCTATGCAGAACCTGATATCACATGGACAGAAGCACTCCAGCCGATTTCCATCCTCGTACTGTTTATCATCGCCTTTTTGATTATCGGCATGATACTCGAGAACAAGAAAAAGAGTACTTCGAGTTAAAAGCTGAAATCCGGGTATAGTATTAAAATACTATACCCGGGGCGGGAGGAAGAGATTGATGAAAACCAAAACATTAAGTGCCATGACTGAGAAAGGTCTGGATAAAAAAATTGCCGAGTTTATGTATGATAATCCGTATGCTGATATTATTGATATTAAATTCAGTTGTGGTAGTACACTTGCTGTATTGATTATGTATAAAGACTAAAAAGAGATTGACGGAATTCCGTCAATCTCTTTTACATACTTTCAAGTTTACACCTGAAAGAAATAATATTACCGGCTCAGACTTTCTCTCTGATTATAAGAACGGATAATCATAACAATAATCACGCTTAACAAAGCAACAATAATTATCATACCGATATTCAATCCAATACCATTCAGCCATACAAAACCAATCGCACCGGCGAGCAGGACATAAAAGGCAGTCGGGATTAACAACTTGGTAATCAACGTACCTTCTTTACCGACAACACCTGCCGCTGCACTTGCTGCAACAATATTATGCACACAAATCATATTTCCTGCAGCACCACCGACCGCCTGGAGTGCAACAATGATAATCGGGTTGGCACTGATTGTATCCGCTACTCCAAACTGGAACAAGCCGAACATCATGTTACTTACGGTATTACTTCCTGCGGCAAAGGCACCAATGGCACCAATGGTTGGTGATATGAGCGGCCAGCTGTCTCCGAATAAATTCGCAGCACCCTCAGCAAGCACAATCGGCATCGAGTCAAAACCGCCTGTGTTCAGTCCGGAATTAATAAATACCTGAACGAGCGGGACTGACACAATCAATGCACTCATCGCTGCAACAATCGTTTTACCGGAAACCTTAAACGCCTCCCCCATACCCCTTAAATCCACTTTATGAATGACACCGCTGATTAAAGCCACAACGATAAAAACAGTACCCGGAATCATCAAAGGAGATACATTGTGATTAATCCCCGTTCCGAGAATGTCATTAAATACAAGTTCCCACGAAGACAGAATTCCTCTAATTCCGAGTTCATGAATTCTTGTTAAAATTAAAAGAACCGCGACTAAAATATAAGGCATCCAAGCTTTTATTAATGATAAATTTTTATTCACTTTCGTTTCAACACTGATATCACTTAACCATGAGCTGTCCCATTTCTGTTTCGGTGCAAAATCAAATGTATCTTTCGGCATCAGGAAACCTTTCTTAGCAAGCGGCACTACTATCGCAAGACCTATCAGTCCACCGAGTATGGATGGAAATTCCGGCCCGATGAAGTTTGCTACAAGCATGTAAGGAATCACAAACATTAACCCGGCAAAAATTGCAAACGGCCAGATTTTAAATCCTTCAAGAAAACTTTTCTTTTCACCAAAAAACCGGGTGAGCATCGCTACCATAAAGAGTGGTATAAACACACCGACCATCCCGTGAAAAATAGAGACCTGTGCACCAATGTCAAAAATTAAGGAAGACAATTCCATATTTTGACCTGCTAAATATGTATCAACAATCGGCTGATTTTCAAGGCTCGTATTCACACCAACAAGGATCGGTGTTCCAACAGCCCCGTATGATACCGGCGTAGACTGCAGTATGACTGCCACCATAACCGCTGCAAGTGCCGGGAATCCGAGTGCGATTAACAAAGGACCCACAATGGTTGCCGGCGCACCCCAGCCTGCGGCACCTTCTAAAAATGTACCGAAAAGCCATGCCACAATAATTGCCTGGACACGTCTGTCCGGAGAAATGCTCGTAAACGACGCACGGATAACATCAACTGCACCGCTTTCCTTCATCACATTCAAAAGCAGTACAGCCCCGAATACAATGACACCTACTTCAAGAGCAGTCAGTGCTCCTTTAATTGAAGCAGCGAGAATTTCCGTTCCGCCCATCTGCCAGCCGAAATATGCAATCAACACGGTGATGATAAAGCTGAACAGCATTCCGCGCCGGGCTGAGTATTTTAAAATAACTAAAAAGAAAAATATTGATATAATCGGCAGTAAACTAAATAATACCTGCATAATAAAACCCCTCTCATGACGCCGAAGTCATCTAGTCATCTGATGACTAATAACTGTATTTTATGAAATCGCTTTCCATTTGTCAATGCTTCTTCACAAATTTTTACAAATGCTTTAACAATGTTTTCTCTACACTGTCCAAATGTGCATGCATTGCTTGTTCCGCTCCAAAAGCATCCCCATCTCTCACTGCCCGATAAATAGCGGAGTGTTGTTCATAAATATTTTGTATCGTCTCAACCTTATTGTACAGCCATATACGTCTTGTTTCCCTCATCCCTTCAATCATGATTCCGGAAATATTTTCAAGCAGTTCAATCAGCATCGGGTTGGAAGATGCCTTTGCAATCATGACGTGGAACTCATAATCCGCCTTCTCCCCGAGCGAATCATCATCTACTACAGTATGCATCTCTTCAAGTACACGCTCGAGCTCAACCAGCTCCTCCTCTGTGATTCGTCTCGCGGCAATCGCAGCGCATCCCGTTTCCACAATCCTTCTGACTTCAAGCAGATTTTTAATATCTGCCTTGTTCAGTACCTGAACTTTAAATTCTAAGTTAATAGACTCTCCGGATTTTACAAATGTACCCTGACCGTGCTTAACTTCAACAATTCCCATCATTTTCAAGCTGTTCAATGCTTCTCTGACTGAAGCGGCAGAAACACTGTACTCTTCTGCAAGCTTCGTAATGGCAGGCAGTCTGTCCCCGGGTGCAAGAGTTCCTTCCTTTATTTTTTGAATGATCAAATCGACAATTTCCTCATAAATCTTTTTCTTTGATATCTCCATATATTATTCACCATCTTAAATGTTTGTATTGATTCTGCCTTTAAATCTAATTATATTGCATATTGAAGTTTTGTCATCCCTGTATCGGGAATAGTAGTATTGAATATATTTTTTAAGGAGTGATTTTGAATGAATCAAGAGCAGTTTAACAGAATGAAGAATGATGACGGGTTTATTGCGGCACTGGACCAAAGCGGCGGATCCACACCGAAAGCACTGAAAGCATACGGAATTTCTGAAGATGCCTACTCCACCGAAGAAGAAATGTTTGATTTAGTCCATAAAATGCGGGCAAGAATTATCACTGCACCTTCTTTTAATAAAGAACGCATACTCGGCGCGATTTTATTTGAACAGACGATGGACAGAGAAATCGAAGGTAAATATACTGCGGAATATCTTGCAGATAAAGGGATTGTCCCTTTCCTTAAAATCGATAAAGGTCTTGCCGATGAAACGGACGGTGTTCAGCTGATGAAACCTGTACCGGATTTGGATGATTTACTGCACCGTGCTGTGGAACGCGGTGTTTTCGGTACTAAAATGCGCTCAAATATTTTGTCAGCAAATGAGACCGGCATAAAATCCGTAGTGGAACAACAGTTTGAAGTCGGTAAACGGATTACTCAGTCCGGGCTCGTTCCAATTATCGAACCTGAAGTAAATGTTTACTCTGAAGATAAGGCGGATTCTGAGGAAATATTAAAAAATGAAATCATCAATCACCTGAACCAGCTCGATGATGATGAATTTGTTATGTTGAAATTATCTATTCCGACAAAAGCAAATCTCTACAAAGAACTCATTGATCATCCGCAGGTACTTCGTGTCGTTGCCTTGTCAGGCGGATATACAAGACGGGAAGCGAATGAGAAACTAAAAGAAAATGACGGCTTAATCGCAAGCTTCTCAAGAGCTCTCGCTTCAGAGTTAAAAGAAGACTTAACTGACGATGAATTTGATACTTCTTTAAATGATGCTGTTGAATCTATCTTTGATGCTTCAACAAACAAAAACTAAGAAGCCAAATTAGAAACAAAATTATAAATTTTTTATTGAACGAATGATTGTCTCAGCTGAATATGACTTTCATTCGTTCATATTTTATTGTTGGGAGGATTTTCAATGTGTCTCATTAACTTTCAATTCGGGGACCATCCTGAATATAAACTGATTGTTGCTGCAAATCGTGATGAATCTTACGACCGTCCGACAAAGGAAGTTCATTACTGGGATGATGAACCGTATATTTTAGCAGGCAGAGATTTACGCGGCATGGGGACATGGCTTGGTATTACTAAAACAGGCCGGATTGCTATGCTGACTAATATCAGAACAGACAAAGAAATGCTTGAGTCATACCGTAAAACACGCGGAGAACTGGTCAGTGGATTTTTAAGCAGCAGTGCAGCTCCTGAAGAATACTTATCTCAATTGATTCCGGACAGCGGCGAATATGCAGGATTTAACCTGCTCGTCGGTGATGCAGATCATCTATACTACATGAACAATTATGAAAATCAGATTGTACAGGTGACGGATGGTGTACACGGCCTCAGTAATCATTATCTTGATACAGATTGGCCGAAAGTCATACGTGGTATGAGTCTTCTTGAATCACTGACAGCAGAAGCATTTGATACTGAAGCAGTATTTGATTTACTCAGAGACAAAGAAAAAGCAACGGACTCAGAACTCCCAGAAACCGGACTGTCCAGGGGACTTGAATACGCGCTTTCCTCTATGTTTATCGATACACCCTACTACGGCACCAGATGTTCTACCGTACTGACGGTCTCTCATGACAATGAAGTCCGCTTATCAGAACGCACATACCTTCATGATGACGCGACAGGCCAGGTTGACTATGATTTTAAAATTGACAGCGGGGCAGCAGGCTAGAATGTCGAGAGCCCTGCTGCCTCCTGTATTCTGTACATTATTGTTTTCATCCAGCTGTCTTCTGCATACGTTTCATATTCAACTGTGTATGTGCCGTCCTCATTATTCCAGATGCGGTTATAATATTGGAGTACTTCATCCATGACCGCTTCATCTCTATGTCCCGTCACCACAACATTTGTTTCTAAATTATAATCCTCAATATTCCGTCTCGTAAAATTAGAAGATCCCGCCGTAACAGCTACTTCATCTCCTGTTTCAACAATCATTATTTTTGAATGGTACTGCTCGCCATGTGATTCATACCACCTGATTTCAGGCGGTGTATCCATTTTCATTAACTCTGCTGCCACCGGCCGGTTCGGGATACCGTTCTTTTCATTACCGAACGCATCCTGGTTGACATCGAGAATCATCTGGACACTGACACCGCGTTCGAGAGCTTCCTTTAATGCCCCGATAACATCCCGGTCGGACAGGTAAAACATACCGATTTTAATACTGTCAGCCTCACCGGCAGTTTCCATCATTTCAATCATACTGTCCTTCACTTTCTTCTCTGTGACAAGCTGCACTGTGTACGGTCCCGTGTCTGTTTCCGTTTCAACTATAAAATCATCAAACATCGAAGCATCTGCACCGGACATCTCCAGTACCGACCGTTCCGACTGAAGCAGGTCATTCAGGATTTCCCCGCTCACTTTAAATGCAATATTCGAATGATAGAAGCTCGCATCATGAGGATTCGCAGACGTCACCACCGCTTCTTTTTCGTTAATCACAATCTTCCTGTGATTCGCTTTAAAATTTAAAAGACTTAAATACGACCGTATATTCACTTCCGGACCTTCCGGCCTCAGTGCATTCATCAGCCAGCTGCCCTCTGAAGTCCCGCCCCACTGCAGGTAGGAACGGTAAACACTTGAATATATTGGATTTGAATCACGGAGCGGACTGACATCTGTTTCAACCAGGTGAACACCTGCTTCACGCAGCATTTTAAAATGCTCCGGTTCATACGTTCCATAAAATGTATTGAGCCTGTCGGTAATAAATACAATATCCATTTCCGGATTTTCACGTTTCTTTTCAGTAATTTTCTCTGCAAATTCCATAGACATCGGCGGGAAATCGAGTTCTGCATTCCCGTGATCATAATCATCGTTGAATAAAAACATATCAATAATCAGAAATTCTTCAGCTTCATCAATCATTGTATCAATTTCGTCGAATATTTCCTGTTCGCTTGTTTCATCGCCGTTAACATCTGCATAGGTCAAATCAAACAAAAAATCAACTGAATCTGTCTGATATACTTCCCCTTCATAAGATATACCGTCAGGCAGACTCTTAAAATGCTGGTACACACCTGTAATAACCGGAATCAAAATTAACAGACCGATAATAAGGCCGAGCCATTTACGTTTCTTTCCCTGCTTCCTTTTTTCCGTATTCATCCATCCGCCCCCTGCCGTCCCAGTTTAGTAAATTTTCTATGAAAACTTTCGAATCACCTTAGTACCGGCGAGCATATCCGGTATGTGTCTGTGATCTTTTCTGAATACTGCCATCAATAAATACACCACAGCAAGCGCGAATCCTGCATTGGCTAACATAAACCACCCGGTCGAATAGTCATTATATATTGCCGCAATAACCCCGACATGACCGATATGCCACGGTAGAAATTTAGCTGTGTTTCTTAATAAACTGTTTAAAAAGGTACGTTTCTTATAAGTTACTTTTATTCCCCTGATTCTTTTTCCAACAGTCCCGCAGGGCGGATCACTTTCCATTATTGAGAAAGCCAGAGTGACCGGAAGTACAGTCGTCGTAAATGAGAGAACCTGTGCTTCCATCTGACTGTATTCAGGGAGACCATCCATGATGATAAAATATATCATCATAAATGCTGTAAACAGCAGAATTAAATAAACACAGATTACAAGATAATCGATTAAAAGTGCAAAGAGCCGGTCTTTCGTACTGTATTGTTCCATACATCACGCCTCCCTAAAACTTGATATTAATCATCATATATCGTTGTTTCCATATCAATCAGCCAATGGTTTTTCAGTGTCAAAGCACGCTCCATGGCTGCGAGTGCAGCCAGAATCAATAAAGTCATATTTAACGGTCCAGGCAGTTGAAGCGGTGACGTAAATGTACCAATATTATCCCGGATGATTTCTATATGACTGATATACTCAATAAGCTGCGGGATTCCAAAAACGAGCGATATTAAAAGTATCACCACAGCAATCATTCCAATCACTCTGCTCGTAATCGGAAAACGCTTTCCGAAACGACTCCGTAAATACTCTGCTGTCCCCTTATTCGGTGACAGAACCTCCTCCTTTTCACCACTCACATAATGCATACGGGTTAGACCCGCAGTGGATACACCCACTTCAATATAGCCGCCGGGGACAGGAAAACTTGCCGGCGCCTCGGAAGTCGCCTGATGCCTTCCATCCTTGAACAATTTGACAGCTTCTTCATAGCCGAAGAAATTAACCGTCACCGAATACCTCCGGTTCTCTCCTTCTTCATCCAATAAATTGATATGAAACATCGTCCGGCTGAATATCTCCCAGAAACGAAACGGGCGGATACGATGCCCGTCACCCTCCTTGATTTTTTAACCTGCCGGTTCCGTTTCCAGTCTTTATATATTTTCATAGCAACATTCCCTGCATCATAGTGTGTAGCTCATTCATGACAAATTCCGCTTTTTTACTTTTACCCTGTTTATAGTTTAAATATACACATCATTTAATTTTTAGTATTTCCCTATAAAAATAAAACAGACATTTTCACAAATTTTAGTGAGAACATCTGTTTTAAAATTAAATTACCTTACATCATATAATATAGATTATTCAGTATTCATCGAATTCTATCTTCATTATCCTTATCAAAGAAATGAACTTTATTCATATCAAACGCAATCTCAAGCTGATTACCTGCTTCAACATTTGAACGTGCATCTACACGGGCAATAAATTCCTGACCATTGATATTGGAATAGAGTACTGATTCTGCACCCATCAATTCCGCTACTTCAATTTGAACTGTCAATTTTGATTCAGGGAAAGATTCAAGAAAGAGATTTTCATCATGAATATCCTCTGGACGAATACCCAGAACAATTTCTTTCCCTTCATATCCTCCTTCAATTAAAGGCGTGAGCTTTGGCTTCGGAATATCAAACGCATGAGCGCCTATTTTGAATTGTCCACCTTCAATAATGCCTGTCAAAAAGTTCATTGAAGGAGAACCGATAAAGCTGCCGACAAACATATTTTCAGGCAGGTCATACACATCTTTAGGTGCACCAATCTGCTGGATGACACCGTCTTTCATCACTACGAGACGTGTCGCCATTGTCATCGCCTCTGTCTGGTCGTGTGTGACATAGACTGTTGTTGTCTGAAGACGTTGATGGAGTTTTTGAATTTCGGCACGCATCTGAACGCGCAGTTTCGCATCCAGATTCGATAAAGGCTCATCCATTAAAAAGACTTTCGCATCTCTGACAATTGCACGGCCGAGTGCGACACGCTGTCTCTGACCACCGGACAATGCTTTTGGTTTCCTGTCTAAAAATTCTTCAAGTCCGAGAATTTTTGCGGCATTATCCACGCGGTCTTTTATCTCTGATTTCTTGAATTTTCTGAGCTTTAGTCCAAATGCCATATTATCGAACACATTCATATGAGGATACAGTGCATAATTTTGAAACACCATCGCGATATCACGGTCTTTTGGTGACACATCATTCATCAACCGATCATCAATATAAAATTCTCCCTCGGATATCTCTTCAAGTCCTGCAATCATACGCAGTGTCGTTGACTTACCACATCCGGACGGGCCGACAAACACAATAAATTCCTTATCTTTGATATGAAGATCAAAATCCTTCACTGCCAGTACATCTTTTTCGTATCTTTTTTGAATATGATTTAATTTTAATTCCGCCATTTTAATAACCCCTTAAAATTCATTTATCCACCACATGTTCAGATATGTATTATGAACCCTTATGCCCACCACATGTCTGCCGGCGCTTCTAAAATATTGACCTGTTTTAGATTTTTTACTGCTGCCTGAAATCCTTCATTCACTGACATAATCGGATCTTCATGTTCAATGCTGATTACATAATCGTAACCGTAGGTTCTAAGTGCACTGACAATATTCGACCATTCTTCAATTCCATGTCCATATCCGACTGACCGGAAAGTCCATGCACGTGTTTGTACCGCGTCATAAGGCTGCATATCAGTTAATCCGTACATATTGACGTTGTCCTGATCGATATAAGTGTCTTTCGCATGAAAATGATGAATCGCACCTGCTTTTCCAAGTATTTTAATGGCTGCAACCGGATCAATACCCTGCCACCATAAATGACTCGGGTCAAGATTCGCACCAATCGTATCATTCGTTGCTTCACGCAGTTTCAAAAGAGTGTGCGGGGTATGTACAAGAAAACCTGCATGGAGTTCCAACCCAATTTTCACACCGTGCGCCTTTGCAAATTCAGCTTGTTCTTTCCAGTACGGAATCAACTTTTCCTCCCACTGCCATTTCAGAATATCCGAGTATTCTGTCGGCCATGGTGTAACCGGCCAGTTCGGATATTTAGAGTCTTCATTGGATCCAGGTGTCCCTGAAAATGTATTAACCACCGGTACATTGAGTAATGAAGCAAGCTTCACAGTTTTCACAAAAGTATCATGACTCTCTTTAGCGAGCTGTTTATCCGGCGACACCGGATTGTCATGACAACTGAATGCACTAATAGTAAGCCCTCTTGATTCAATCTTTTCTTTAAATGCTGCTCTTTTCCCGCTGTCTTCAAGCAGTTCATTCAGGTCACAGTGCGCCGTTCCGGGATTTCCCCCGGTACCAATTTCGACTGCATCAAGCCCGGATTCCTTAACATAATCCAGCATCTCTTCAAAATTTTTATCTGCGAATAAAACAGTAAATACACCCAGTTTCATTGTTAGCCTCCTAAATAATTGAAATACTCCGTTTCTCCTCACTGCTTCTGTACACAGCATCTATCACTTTCGATACAACCAGCGCATCTTCCGGCCTGCTCTTCAGAGATTCCCTGCCTAGACAGGCACCGATAAAATTCTCTGCCTGCAGATATGCTGCTTCATGTTCCTGATCTTTTGTTTCTACAGTTGTCTCCATCATCCGTCCGTATTTCGACTGGTATAATTCATACGGAAATACATTTATACCACCGGATTCACCCGATATTGATATATGATTTTTATCTGACTTTATATTTGCTGCCCATGAGCATTCGAACAGTAGTGTGCTCTGATCATCAAAACGGATGTACGCACTGACATGATCATCAACATTGACAGATGAATGATCATAGCGCCCCCAGTCATTAATCTGGTTCGGCTGTTTACTTAACCGCTGATATACTTCTGCACTGACTTCAACAGGTTTTGAACCTTCAAGAAGCCACAGTGCACTATCCAGCAAATGGCATCCCCAGTCGATTAAACTGCCGCCGCCCTGGAGATCTTTATTAATAAATACACCCCATCCAGGTACTTTTCTCTGACGCATTGCACTGACGCGCGTGACAATCGGTGCACCAACTTCCCTCATAGATTGTTTTGAGAGCAGCACTGACTCCATAAAACGGTAATGGTAACCAATCATCAATACTCTGTTATTTTCCTTTGATGCCTGAAGCATTTTCTCTGCTTCAAAAGCATTCATCGCCATCGGTTTCTCGCAGAACACATGAACCCCTCGATTCAATGCTTCTGTTGAAATTACTTCATGAAATTTATTTGGTGTACATATAGTCACTGCATCTACATGCTCGAACATCTCTGAATAATCTTCATATACATGTGGGATACTATGTGATTCGGCTACTGCTTCTGCACGCTCGATATTAATATCCTGAACTGCGTACACTTCCACATTTTCAGCCATTGCTTGATAGATTGGGATATGACGGTTTACCGCAATGCCGCCTGCACCAATCATTCCCATTTTCAGCCTTGCCATGATGTATCACTTCTCCAATGTGCAGATTCTTTTTGTTTCCACTGATTCCAGGGCTCCGAGAATAATCTCAAGAGATTTTTTTCCTTCAGTACCGTCAATTAACGGTGTCGTATCATTTAAAATTGAATCAACAAAGTGATTAATTACATGTGTAGTCGTTTGACCGCCTTCATCATTGGACTGAATCGCACCCAATTCATAATTTACCGTTTCACCATTGGTATACTGGGCAATCAAAGAATATTTCGGATCATCTTCCAGGCGAAGCATCCCTTTTTCACCGTAAATCACTGTTGAATTATCTTCAGCAGCATTATAAGCCCAGCTGGCTGCTAGTGTCCCGATAATACCTGATTCCGATTTTAAAATTAATGCCGCATTATCATCTGTATCTGAATGTGCTTTTGCACTGATTTCTACAAAAGCACTGACTTCTGTAAATTCATCCTGGAGAATATAACGTATTAAATCTGCTTTATGGACACCTAAATCCCCCATCGCACCGATAAATGCTTCTTCTTTTTTAAAGAACCAGCTGTTGCTGCCGTCCGCACTCCAGCCCTCAGGACCGCCGTGACCGAATGTCGTTCTAAAACTGTATACTCTTCCGATAGCACCGGATGCGATTAGATCTCTTGCTTTTTGGTGGGAGGGTACAAATCGTTGATTATGACCAATCATGAGTTTTTTATTGTTCTTATTTGCTGTCTGTATCATTTCTTCCGCTTCTTCTTTTGAAGTGGCCATCGGCTTTTCACAAAGCACATGCTTTCCGCTGTTGAGTGCATCAATGCTGACCGGCGCATGCAGATAGTTCGGCAGACACACACTTACCGCATCGATGTCTGTAGATTCGAGCATGTCTTTATAATCTGTAAAGACTTCTGCATCATATGTATCCGCTGCTGATTCAGCCCGTTCTTTAACAATGTCACAAACTGCAGTAATTTCAACTTCACTGTTCTGACTGTACTCTATTAAATGACGGTATTTTGCAATACTTCCGCATCCGATAACTCCTACTTTTAAAACCATTCCTATACCTCTTTCTCTGTGTTATTTTCAAGTGCTTCATAATTGCCGTACGTATGTTTCGGTGTATTTTTGTTTTTTGCCCAGTTTACTGCATTTTTAATGACCTGCTGCACTTCAGTTTGATGATAAGTCGGGTATGTTTCATGGCCCGGGCGGAAATAGAATATTCTGCCCCGTCCTCTTTTAAACGTCGCCCCGCTTCTAAACACTTCCCCGCCTGTAAACCAACTGATAAAAATTAGTTCGTCAGGAGTTGGTATATCAAAATGTTCACCATACATTTCTTCTTTTTCAATTTCAAAATACTCACCGATACCTTCTGTAATTGGATGCGTAGGATCGACATTCCAAATCCGTTCTTTATCATTCGACTCCCGCCATTTTAAATCACAGCCCGTGCCCATTAATGATTTGAATATTTTGGAAAAATGCCCGGAATGAAGTACGATTAATCCCATACCATCAAGCACTCTTTCTTTAACACGCTCAACTACTTCATCGGAAACTTCATGGTGTGCAAGATGTCCCCACCATATCAGTACCTCCGTCTGATTCAATACTGATGCTGTTAAACCATGCTCGTCTTCATCAAGTGTGGCAGTCGTGACATCATGACCTGCTTCTGATAAAAATGTTTTTATTATATTATGCATACCATCCGGGTAAATTGCTGCTGATTCATCATTAATCTGTTCATGTCTGTATTCGTTCCAGACTGTTACTTTCATCTTTACATTCTCCTTCATTAAATTGATGATGTATCATAAATTTATTTCACTGAGTTACAAATCATATAAATGGATTAGTTTGTCTCATATTTATCAAATGTGTTTCTTATTATGAAAGAAATAAGATATGCCAGAAGAGAAAAGCCAATGAATGTATCTATATATAATTTCGCAACCATCCAAAGTGGTGAGAAAAACATTAATATCATCGGACCGGCAATTAGTACCGTGATGGAAAGTACCATATATATATTAGTCGTACCAATTTTAAAAACGTTTATCAAAGCCTGTTTTATTGTTCCTTCATACCGTGCGAGATATGGGAATATCAATGCCAGATACATACAGAAGATAACCGTAAATATAATTAGCCCCATTAATATCAATAAAGATAGTCCACCGGTGTAAAATATCAGCAGATAGAAATTGATGGCAAGAAGACTGCCGGCGAAGAATAAAATCCCCCAGATAACTGTACTCTGTTTAAAATTCTTCCTGAATGCTTTCAAAAATCCAGTGACCAATCCGCCATCTTCGTCTCTCACCATCCTTAATGTCATCGAAAACAGTGCTGTCATAGATGCGCCGATTGTTATTACTGGGATACAACATAAAATAAACAGTAAGTTCAGCAGCAATAAATCAACAACTCTGTATAAAAAACGATATACCGGCCCTTCTATACTGAAAATATTTCCCATAATCTATCTCTCCCTCTGCATTGTTATTCTTTCACTGAACCTACAACAATTCCAGTCACAAAATACTTTTGTAGAAATGGATAGATAAGCAGTAAAGGAATTGTAGAGACAACAATTTTTGCAGCATTTAAATTACGATTTTGTACTTCTGCAATATTCTGTAGTTCCTGACTGTTTGCACCCGCACTAACAAGTTCTGATATATCTATAGTCAGTGATTGAATGTAGGTCATAATCGGGTAGTTACTCACCTGGGTCATATATATTAACCCCTGCATAAAATCATTCCAGTTCATTACGATACTGAAAAGTGCGACAGTTGCGAGTGCTGGAAGTGAAACCGGAATATACACTTTAGATAAAATCTGCAGTGGACTTGCACCATCAATGATCGCAGCTTCCTCCAGTGATTTCGGTACACCCACAAAAAAGTTCATAATAAGAATTACACTGAATATCGGCACTGCCTGAGGCAATATAAGTACCCATATTGAATCAAGTAAATTTAAATTTTTTATCACAATATATGTTGGAATTAATCCTCCGTTAAATAACATTGCAAAAATAATAATATTCATGTACGTATTTCTACTCTTAAATTCCCGTTTTGTTTTAGATAACGGATAGGCCATAAGTACAATCAACAATAGATTCAATATAAGAGCCAGTACTACCCGCTGAACCGATATAGAAAAAGATCTCCAGAACTGAATATCTTCCATAATCATCTTATAGGCTCCCAGTGAGAAATTCACCGGTGTCAGACCAACATTATTCGCTGCAACTGCTGCACCGCTGCTGAAAGAAATAGCAACAATATTCCATAAAGGAAGCAGACAAATCAGTCCAAGAGCAATCACGATAAAATATATAATAAATTTCCCGAACTTACTTGAAAAACTTTTTCCTTCTATCACTATGTCTCATCTCCTTTAGAATAGTTTTCTTTCTGTAAATTTCTTAGCTGCACTGTTCGCTGACAGAATCAAAATTAAAGCAATTACTGATTTCAATAATCCAACTGCTGCACCAAAACTGTAATCACGTCCAATTAAACCATTTCGATATACATACGTATCAATAGTGTCACCAGTTTCATACACTATCGGTGAATAAAGGTTATAGACTTGATCAAAACCACCATCCAGTACGCTTGGAAGGCTTAGTATTGCAAGCAGTAATATAATCGGCAGCATCCCCGGTAAAGTAATATGCCAGACTCTTTTCCACCAATTAGCACCGTCAATACTTGCTGCCTCATGTAATCCCGGATCCACAGATGCAATGGCTGCAAGGTATATTACTGAGTTAAACCCGAATTCTTTCCATACATCTGTTCCTATAAGCAATGGTTGAAACCATGTATTACTCCCGAGAAAATTAATAGACTCTATACCAAATGTTCCAAGTATGGCATTCACTGTACCATCCAGACTGAATAGATTTACCACAACTGTTGCAAGTACAACCCACGATAAAAAATGGGGTAAATACACAATTGTCTGTATAGATTTTTTAAGTATTTTAAGTCGTATTTCATTAAGCAGTATCGCAAATGCAATTGCCAGCAGAGAGCCAAAAATTATCTTCCCTAAAGCAATAACAATTGTATTTCTAAAAACATTTCCAATATCCGGCAGTGTAAACATATATTTAAAATGTTCCAGACCCACAAATTCTGAGCCAAAGAAACCTTTTGCCGGTACAAAATCCTGAAAAGCCATTATTATCCCAAACATTGGAGTAAAAACAAATATAAGTAAAAATATCATACCCGGAGCCAACATAAGATGATATGTTAATCTCGCTTTTTTTATATTCTTTTTCCTCTCATGAAGAATCTCCCCTTGATTGTTTGCCGTCATCCTTTTATACCTCCCCAATTCAGAAATACTCTTTTCTTTTTATCATTGGTTTTCCTGTTCTTTCACGGCTTCTTCTACTTCAAGAAGAACATCTTCTCCGCCTTGTCTGGACCATTTATCTACAAATACATCAAAATAATCAATATCTTCCACACCGGTAATGATTTTTATAAAATCTTCTTCTTCTGTCTTAGCTAAATCCGGTCCTTTTTGTTCCATAGTTGCTGTATCATTAACATAAGCTGTTTCCACCCATTTAAAAGCATCATTTCTGGTAACTGTATCCATCAATCCCCATCCAAGAATACGTGAGTGATAGCTGGACCAGCTTGATGTCTGCGCACCTTCAGGATTTTCGGTATATTCCTTGATTCCATTGATATTCTGTCTAACCTCAGCATCAGCGACTTCACCGACTGTTATTTCTTCATCTAAAACATCTTCAACATCATGGTAATCATTCAAGTATTTTTCCAAAGGAAGTACCACTATATTGAACGGTTTCGTTGAATTATCAACACCCAGTTCCAAATATTCTGCAACTTCCGGAAAACGAGTATCCATATCCTTCTCTTCAGTGTTAGGAATCGTATCATAATACAGATTCAACATTTCAACTGCTTTTTCAGCATGATCATAACCTTTTTTTACCACGATATAGTTAGCTGTTGTATTCTGTTCAAATACGTTCACATTGCCTTCTTCATCTGCTAAAGCATAAGGTTTAAAACGAGCTTCCTTGTTCATCTCTCTTACTGTAGGTAGTCCCCAGTCCGGGAAATGCCATGGGGCAAGTGCAATACCCGATTGACCATTAGTGAGCAGTGAAATGATATCATCAAAAGAACGTGTGCCAAACTGCGGATCTACAAGTCCTTTTTCATACCATCTGTTCATTAATTCAAGTGATTCCTTCATACCTTCTGAGGTAGAGCCGTATGTGATACTGCCATCCTCCTCTATTAAATATTTCTTAGGCTGTCCTTCAAAAACAGCTGCGATTGAATTCATTGTGAAAGAACCGCCAAAATTATCAGCAGTTAAGTAAGATTCAAAAGGAATACCGACAGGATTCCCTGAGCCTCCCGGATCTTCTTCAACAAATGACTCAGCAACCATTTCCAACTCTTCAAGTGTAATGAGAAGGTCATCATCTTCGTCAATTTCTATTCCTAGTTCTTCCATCCAGTCTTCTCTAATCCATACCATTTGTGGTGCCGCCAGTGCCTCAGTACCTGGAAGCCCCATCAATTTATCATCAAATGTTGCATCTTCGAGTGGTCTGTTATCAAAACTTTGATACACTTCTTTTATGTAATCGCTTGCATTTTCGTCGAAAACTGATGATAAATCTTCAATTAAATCGTTCTCTGCTAAATCCTGCAGTTCTTCTCTTGTAACAAGCATCATGTCCGGAATACTCCCGGAGGCAATTGCTAGAGATACCTGTCTCGTATAATCTTCCCCATTTGCTTCAAATGCATTTCGAATATCAATGTCTAACTCTTCTTCTGCTACTCTCGTATATGCATTATCTTCGAAAGTATCTCCCTCGGGAAGTCTGGGATTAGTTCCTGTCGATCTTCCAATATACGTAACCGGCTTCCCATCTTCTGAATCCTCCTCAGAATCATAAGAAGGTTTTTGAACACATGCAGACAGCACACCGACTGTTACTAAAATAAGCAGAAAAACTTTCAAACCGCCAAATGAATACGCTCTCATTTTCTCCCTCCTCCAACTTCAAATTATCACTACAATAACAATTCTAGATTAAGATAGTTTATATATATATATTAAATAATCCAGATTAGTATAATATTTTCCTGAAATTAATAGAGTGCTGTACATATGCACAGCACTCTATTATTGAGAATCATCACTATTCTTTTCATTCACCGGAATGGTCAGTGTTACTTTTGTATACTGCTGTATCTTGCTTTCGTATTTAAGTCCGTATAAAGGGCCGTACCACATCTGGATCCTTTCATGGACATTTCTGACACCGTATCCTTCACTTTTTTTCGTCAGCAGGAACTTCATTTTTTCCTGACTTATGCCCGGTCCATTATCAATCACAGTAAATACTAATTCATCTTTTATCTGTTTTAATTTTATAATAATCCGGCCTTTTTGCCCATCTTCCTTATGATCTATCCCATGATTAATTGCATTTTCCACCAGCGGCTGTAAGAGTAAATTCAGCATTGTATAATCATATACTGATGTATCTAATTCATATTGAACATCAAATGAATCTGAGTGCATCATTTTTTGAATACTTACATAAGCTTTTACATTTTCAAGTTCTTTTTCAACTTTTATGATACTTTTTCCCTGATTTAAGGTTGTCCGGTAAAAAATAGAGAGATGCTGAGCCATTTGGCTGATATCTTCCTGTTCAGCCATAATAGCCTTACTGTTAATTAAAGATAAACTATTATAAAAGAAATGAGGGTTAATTTGAGCCTGAAGTGCTTTCATCTCATATTCTTGCTGTTCAATCTTACTTTTATACACCTGATTAATCATTTGCTTTAATTTGTTTACCATATTACCAAATTGTTTAATCAAACTTCCTATTTCATCATTGCTTGAACTAAATACTGAAACTGATAAATTACCATTCTCTATTGTTTCCATATTTTTAGATAATTTCTCAAGAGGCTTAACAACTACTTTGACCAGTAAATAAATTGACAGAAACATAATCACACTACTCAATAAAATCACTATAACAACAGTCAGTTTCATTGGAAATGTCGCCACCGAAATTACATCATCCGGTCTGTATAAATACACAGTTAAGGGATATGTTCTTAATTCAACACTTTGAACAATAAAGTTATCTCTCAACGCCTCTGGATTTACCGGTTCATTCTCATCTGTAACAAAAGATCCACTAAGTTCATCAGAATCTATTAGATAGTTATAGTTAAATACCTGCTGACCGTCATCATTTATAATCACAAGTCCATACGCTTCATCAAAAAGCTGAGTCAACGATTCAAAAAACTGTGTAGAATTGAGCTCCATCTGAATAAAATTATCAACAGTTCTTCTCTCATCAAATATTCGGGATATCAATTTAATTTTCTCATCGTCTGACGAAAATTCAAGAATGGGTTCATTTGAGGCCGCGGCAGATTCGAACCACTTTTCATTACTGACTTCATGTAAAGGTCTGAGTAAATCATCATATGGATTCATTTCATTACCGGTATAAATTGTAACAGATTCTATCTCCCTATTAAGAACTGCAGGTGTAGACATCCATGGATCCAATGCATTTTTATAAAACTGGTACATTTCAAAGTTATTGCTGTAATCCGCAGTGAGACCATTTTTAATTTCATCATTCCAAATAATTTGTTCCAAAATGTTCAAATGATTTTCGATTTTGTAATCAATGTTTAATATGGCCTGATTCAATGTATTAGATAAATTTTCTTCTTCACGGGTAACCAGAGAGTCATTCAACTGGTAATACCACATACTCCCGAGAACTATAATCGGAATACAGCCTGCAGCAATACTGATTAAAAGAATTTTATTTCTGAATTTTAAATTGATAAACCAGAACTTTAAATTATTCATCTCACTCATTTCACCTGTCTCTGCTTTATTTCCCGGTACTTCTTCGGACTTATGCCGAAGTGTCCTCTGAAAATTTTTATAAAATAAGATACATTATTGTAACCAACACTTCTACTAATATCATTAACTTTCATATCAGTGCGGCTGAGCATATCTTCTGCTTTTTCCATTCTGACCTCTTTAATATACTTTATGATTCCGAGCCCGGTCTCTTCCTTAAATTTATCACTTAAATATCCAGGTGTTAAAGATACTTCATCTGCGAGCATATCAAGACTTAAATCCTGATTTATATTAATTGATATGTATTGCTTAACTTTTTCTATCGGATCCATGGTTAAGTATGTTCCATTTTTAAGGTTTGCTTCCGCCTGATTCTCTATTTCCAATATTGTATCTCTAATATCAGAATAATGATTATGAGAGTATATTAATTCTATATACCGGTTCATATCTTCTTTATTTTTTTCAGGAATTGCCCGAAAAAGGCGCTGTAACAATCTTGTTAATAAAAACCTCAAATACATCTCGGAAACATTAGCATTTTCCGAGTATTTTTGAATAAGATTACTGACATTATTTCTAAGGTTTGATATATTGCTATGTTCAATCGCTCTCTCCACCTCACGGAGCAAAATTTCGTCTTCTTCAAATTCCTGATTATCTGACAATGGCTTATCGACAGGGTAAATATAAGTATCAGAATAAAAAAAACGGTCCTTTATATCATTCTCCAACTGACTATATGTTTTTGAAATTGGTACCGTCTCAGTTATTGGCTCACTAACTGCAATAACTACGGTAATACCATATCTCTCCTCAATACCGCGATGTATACTTTCTGCAATTTTTCTATATATCTCTGTATTTTCTTTAGAATCTTTAAACAATAGTATGATTTGAAATTGATTTAAATCGATTAAATCATATTTTATACAATTTGATACTTTGTTTATTTCCTCATAAATATATCCACTATTTTCTTCAATCAATCCTTCAAGAAAATCAGAATCAGAATGAACCAGCATCATTCTATTATATGATTCAAGAAAATCAAAATTTAAATCATAATATTCCTGTTTCAGCATTTCTATCGGCGACTGGTTTAATAAACGATAAACAATATGTTTTTTAGTAAATGCCAAGTTAACTTCTGTTCTCTCTTTTTCTTCATCCTTTTTCCTTATTGTATCAATCACAGCATTTAACGTCTGGTTAAATTCTTCCGGTTTTACAGGCTTTAATATATAGTTATCTGCCCTTAACGTTAGTGCCTTTTTAACAAGATTAAAATCACTGTATCCGCTGAAGAATATAATTTCCATATCATTATGTACATGTCTTACTTTCTCTGCCAATTCCATACCATCTATGAAAGGCATTTTTACATCTGTAAGAAGAATATCAACATGACACTCTTTCAATATATTAATTGCCTCCTTACCATTTTCAGCTTCAACAATATCGAGGTCGAAGCCAAATTTATTGATTAGAAATCGTATAACTTCTCTTTCGATTTTCTCATCATCAACAATTAAAATACGATACATATGCTATCCCCGTCCCCTAAAATAAATTATATCTTAGTATAATAGTATCTTAACTACTTACCATTTTTAACCTTTAGCGTCAACAAATTATTGATTATTTTTTAAATTTTCTGCAAAAAAATACCACATTCCAATTGTTTTAATTGAAAAGTGGTACCTGCGTTACTTATTAGTTTATAACTACACTACTTCACAAAATTATGGTAGATTCTGCGAAAAGTCACTTGTTTATAAGGATCTATTAACAGTAAAATACATAACTTTAACCGTCTAAAACCTCATATATCAGTGTTCATACGTTTTACATCATTCCAGGCATACCGCCCATGCCGCCCATATCAGGGGCACCGCCGCCCTCTTCAGGGATATCGGCAACGACTGCTTCAGTTGTCAGGAACATTGCTGCAACGGAACCTGCATTCTGCAGTGCGGAGCGTTCTACTTTAGTAGGATTTACCACGCCTGCATCAATCATGTTCACCCACTCGTCAGTGGCTGCATTATAACCGTATCCAGGTTCTTTTTCTTTGAGTTTGGATACAATGACAGAACCTTCAAGCCCTGCATTTTCTACAATCTGACGGATAGGTGCTTCGAGTGCTTTTAATACAATGTTGATACCTGTCTGAACGTCGCCTTCTGCTTCAAGTGCTGCAACTTTATCGTACACTTGAACGAGTGCCGTACCGCCGCCTGAAACAATACCTTCTTCAACAGCTGCACGTGTTGAGTTCAGTGCATCTTCAATACGAAGCTTTCTTTCTTTCATTTCAGTTTCAGTGGCTGCACCGACTTTAATTACTGCAACACCGCCTGAAAGTTTCGCGAGTCTTTCCTGAAGTTTTTCTTTATCAAAACTTGAAGTTGTTTCTTCAAGCTGTGCTTTAATCTGTCCGATACGTGCTTCGATAGAATTTGATTCTCCGGCACCTTCAACAATTGTTGTATCATCTTTAGTGACATTCACTTTAGATGCAGTACCAAGCATATCTACTGTTGTATCTTTCAAATCAAGTCCGAGATCATCAGTAATCACCTGTCCGCCTGTTAAAATCGCAATATCATCAAGCATTGCTTTACGACGGTCGCCAAAGCCCGGTGCTTTCACAGCAATCGCAGTAAATGTACCGCGGACTTTATTCAGGATAATGTTTGAAATCGCATCGCCTTCCACATCATCCGCAATAATTAAAATCGGACGGGACTGCTGAACGACCTGCTCTAAAAGCGGCAGGATATCCTGGAAGTTTGAGATTTTTTTATCTGTAATTAAGATATACGGATTCTCTAAATCTGCAACCATTTTTTCAGTATCTGTCACCATGTACGGTGAAGTGTAACCGCGGTCAAACTGCATACCTTCAACCACTTCAAGTTCAGTTTTAAAACCGCGTGATTCTTCAATGGTAATGACGCCGTCATTGCCGACTTTTTCCATTGCTTCAGAAATATACTCTCCGATTTCAGGATCTGCAGCTGAAATTGCACCGACCTGTGCGATTGATTCTTTATCATTCACCGGGCGGGAAATGTTCTGAAGTTCTTCTACTGCTTTTTCAACAGCACGGTTGATGCCTGTTCTGATTCCGACAGGATTGGCACCGCTTGTCACGTTTTTAAGGCCTTCCTGAATCATTGCCTGTGCAAGGACTGTCGCAGTTGTTGTACCGTCACCGGCAATTTCATTTGTCTGATTTGCGACTTCCGCAACCAGTTTCGCCCCCATATTTTCATATGGGTCTTTCAGTTCAATTTCTTTCGCTATTGTAACACCGTCATTGGTAATCAATGGTGATGTAAAAGATTTATCCAGTACTACGTTTCTGCCTTTCGGTCCGAGTGTTACCTTTACAGCATTCGCAAGGGTATCCACACCGGCAAGCATTGCCTGTCTTGCATCTTCTGAGAATTTTAATTCTTTAGCCATTGTCAATTCTTCCTCCTATGAAATATTATCTATTTAATAGTCTGTTAATGTTTAATTTATTCTACTACTGCTAAAATTTCTGAGTCAGTTAAGATTAAATACTCTTTATCTCCGTGCTTTACTTCTGTACCGGCAAATTTAGAATAAACCACACGGTCCCCTTCATTGACTTCCACTTCAACGCGTGTACCGTTATCCAGAGTACGTCCCGGACCTACCGCAACCACTGTACCTTCAGATGGTTTTTCTTTCGCAGAGTCAGTCAGAATAATACCGCTTGCTGTTGTTTCTTCTTTTTGCGCTAAATCGATAATGACCCGATTTCCTAATGGTTTTAACATTTAAAAGCCCTCCTGATCAAATAACTGAAAATCAATTTTAGCACTCACACACTCTAAGTGCCAACAATTTTATAATAATCAAAGATGGTCAAAATTGCAAGTATTTTATTTTCTTCTCTCTTTACGTTAAAATGAATCTATTCAACATTGGAGGTTTAAGAATTGAAACGTCTTTTCAGCAATCGACAAGTCAACAGCGGCTTGCTTATTTTATTATTTTTAGGTGTACAGTTTGCCGTACTTCCCGTTGGAATGATTATGGCATTCACCAACCCCTCAGTCACTGAGGCGGAACTTCTACAGCGTATACTGCCGGTTCAGGCAGCGTCATTCCTGGTCGGAACCATACTTGCGATTATACTCGGGCAGGCTCATCAGAATAAAAACCGCATCGAACTCGGCAGACAGACTGACCCGCTTTTAACAGTCGTCTGGATTATCGGCGGTGTTTTCCTTGCCTATGCATCACAGCTTGTTGCTTCAATGATCAATGTTAACTTACTCGGCAATCCGATTGAGAGTGAAAATACCACACAGATTATTGATATGATCAGAACTGCACCGTTTATGATACTTGTTGTTGCACTTCTCGGACCTATCCTTGAAGAGTATGTATTCAGACGGGCAATATTTGCAGAAATCTATGAACTGTTTCCAGGCTCTTCAAAAGGTGCCAAAGTCATGGCCTTTTTAGTCGCCGGTTTAGTCAGCGGACTGATATTTGCACTGGCACACTGGGATTTCACACACATTTTAATTTATCTTGCCATGAGTTATACATTCAGTTTTCTTTATGTAATTACAGGGCGTCTCCTTGTACCGATTCTGGTTCATATGCTGATGAATGGTATTGTTGTCGGCTTAAACCTGCTGCTCGGTGATTATATGGAAGAGATTGAAGAGCTTCAGGAGTCACTTGGAATTATTTTAAAAGTAATATTCCCATTCTAAATTGAAACAGGCCCGGCAAAAGCCGGAGCCTGTTTTTTTCTCTTAAAATCCACGGCCTGCACCGCCGCCTCCGCCGGAACCACCGCCAAAGCCGCCGAAACCGCCTCCGGATGATCCTCCGCCAAAGCCTGAACCGCCTCCGCCGGACGGCGGTATAAACACAAACGGTCCTCTTCTTCTGCGTCCGCGGCCGCCCGGGCCGCCTCCGCCGGAGATGATTTTAAACAGTATGAAAATGACTGCTGCAGTAATAATCATTCTTACAATATTACCAAAGATACCGCCGCCTGTGCTGGTATCTTCTGCAGGCTCATCTCTTGTAAATTCACCATCCTCATATCCATATGCATCAAGTGACTCATCATATAATGCGGTATATAAATTTTTAAGGCCTTCCTGATAGCTCTCATTTGCTGCCGCTTCATCACCATTATCAGTATAATTCACAGCATCCTCAAAATGAGACATCGCAGTGTCATCTATGATGCGGCCGATTTTAGCATCATTTAAATAACCCTCAACACCGTAACCAACCTGCACATCAACACCACGGTTGTTAAATTCATCGCCGTTATCAAGATTCAGTAATATCACAATACCGTTATCTTTATCTTCTTTACCGACACCGTAACCTCTTAGTGCTTCAAGCGCAAAATCCTGCCTGTGCGTCTGACCCGTTGTCGGCATCGTCAACAGCAGCATTTCAGCACCCGTACCTTCTTCCAGATATGCACCCATATCATTCAGTTCATTGATTGTTTCATTATCAAGAACACCGGCATTATCCTGAACAAAATAATGATCCGTATTTAACTCAGGCAGATCTTCTGCAGACACTGTCCCGGGTATGAGCAGCAGTGAAAACAGAACAATTATGAAAACTTTCTTCATGAATCATCATCGTCCGAATTAAAATCAACAGACGGTACTTCATTCGCAGATTCATCCGCTTCAAAATACGGCTTATCTGCAAATCCAAACAGTTCGGCAATCATATTCCCCGGGAACGTTCTTGTATTACGGTTATACTCACCGACAGCTGTATTATAATCCTGTCGCGCAACCGCAATCCGGTTTTCAGCACCTGCCAGTTCATCTCTTAACCCTGTGAATTGTTCACTTGCCTGAAGATCCGGATAGGCTTCCGCCACCGCAAGCAGTCTTGACAGTGCAGAGTTCATCTGGTCATTCGCTTCGGACATTTCCTCCACTGTATTGGCTCCTGCCACCTGACTTCTCGCCTCAGCCACTTCCGTAAATATTTCCTGCTCGTGAGAAGCATAACCCTCTACAGTACTCACGAGATTCGGGATCAGATCATTTCTTCTCTGCAGCTGTGTATCAATTCCCGCTTCCTGCTGATTCACTTCTTCATCAAGGTTGACTAAAGTATTGTACCTTGGGGCAATGATAATCGCTGCGATAATAATAATTCCCGCGAGCACACCAATAGGTATTAAATATTTTTTCATAGTAGGTCCTCTTCTCTATACATTTCTTTCATTTATTTTATCATCTATTTTTTGTAAAGTCGTCTGTCCGCCTCAAATTCCGGGAATCTGTATTCAGGATTATACAGTTTTCTGAACATATTTAATATTAACATAAGTATCTAATATTTATGATAAACTATAAATGGTTATTCATAAATATCAAGGGGGAAGAAAAATGGTTACTCAATTTAATGATTATGTATATGAACGTCCTGATTTAAATCATGTATCAAAAGAAGTCGATACACTGATCGGAAGCTTTAACGACTCAGATTCAGCTGACGGACAGACAAAAGTGATTGACCGCTTAAATGAAATATTTAATACCATCGAAACAATGTACTCACTCGCTTATGTTCGTTCATCTATTAATACTAAAGATGAATTCTATGACCGGGAGAGAAACTTTTTTGATGAGAACAGTCCGGCAATTACCGAGATTCAAAATAAATACTACACTGCACTTGTTGACAGTCTATACAGAGAAAAGCTTGAGAACCGTTACGGTTCACAGTTATTCGCACTTGCAGAAAACCAGCTGAAATCATTTGATACTTCAGTCAGTTCACTAATGCAGGAGGAGAACCGTTTATCCACGGAATACTCAAAACTTCTTGCTTCTGCAGAGATTGAATTTGACGGCAGAACTTTGAACCTTTCTGAATTCGGCCCCTATGCAGAGCACAGTGACAGAGATACACGCCGTAGTGCTGCAGTTGCGGTACAGGGATTCATGGGAGACAATCTTGAAAAAATAGATGACATTTACGATAAACTGGTTAAAACGCGTGACCAGATTGCTAAAAAACTCGGATACAAAGATTTTGTCGAGCTCGGTTATGTCCGGATGAACCGGATTGACTACGACAGAGATATGGTTGAAAACTTCAGAAACCAGGTTGCTGATTATATTGTGCCTGTAGTATCTAAATTAAAAGAACGCCAGAGCAGAAGAATTGGTGTCTCATCTTTAAAATCATTCGATGAAGCCTATGATTTTGTCGACGGTAATGCATCACCTGTCGGCAATACAAAACACATTATGGCGAACGGTGCAAAAATGTATAAAGAACTGTCAAAGGAAACCGATGAATTTTATACGTTTATGACTGAGCACGACTTGTTTGATGTTGAAGCGAAGAAAGGGAAAGAAGGCGGCGGATACTGCACATTCCTTCCGGCCTACAACTCACCGTTTATATTCTCAAACTTTAACGGCACATTAGGTGATGTCACGGTACTGACACATGAGGCGGGACACGCTTTCCAGAGCTATATGTCACGACACTTTGATGTCCCTGAGTATCAGTTCCCGACACTTGAATCTGCGGAAATCCATTCAATGAGCATGGAGTATTTCACTTATCCGTGGATGCATTTATTCTTCGGTGATAAAACGGATAAATTTAAATTCAGCCATCTCGCTGATAATCTGTCGTTTCTCCCTTACGGTGTAGCGATTGATGAATTCCAGCATATTGTATATGAAAACCCTGAACTCACACCGGAAGAACGCCGTGAAGAATGGAAAAAACTCGAAGAAAAATACCTGCCGCACAGAGACTATGACGGTATCCAGCCTCTTGAGAGCGGTTCGTTCTGGCACAGACAGGGACACCTCTTTTCTTCACCGTTCTATTATATTGATTACACACTCGCACAGATATGTGCCATTCAGTTCTGGAAACGTGCTGTAGAAGACTTTGATGCTGCATGGCATGATTATGTTGAACTATGTAAACTTGGTGGTTCATTACCGTTCGGCGGTCTGATTGAGAAAGCGAAATTGAAATCACCGTTTGAGGCAGGCAGTCTGAAATCAGTCGTTGATGAGGTCAGCAGTTATTTGGATTCTATCGACGATACAAAACTATAACACTTCATAAAGGGGAATTTCTGTGTTAACTTTCAATGAATATAAGTACGAGCGGCCTGATTTAGAACATCTTAAAGACATAGTGGATGACTTATTTGAACAGTTTGATCAGGCAGCGTCTGCAGATCAGCAGATTGAAATTTTACAGAAGTATTATGAACATCAAAAATATTTAAGAACAATGCAGTCACTCGCTTCAATCCGGGCATCCATCGATACAAAAGATGCGTTTTATGATAATGAAAGAAATTTTTTCAATGAAAACAGTCCGGCAGTCACCGAAATTACAAACCGGTACAGAAAATCTCTGACAACCAGCCCTTTTCGGACTGAACTTGAAGAAACATTCGGCAGCCAGTTATTCGCACTTTCTGAAAATGCCCAAAAGATATTTGATCCAGCATTAAAAGATCTTTACGTCAAAGAGAACCGGCTGTCTACAGAGTATTCTAAACTGATTGCTTCTGCTGAAATTAAATTCGACGGCAAAGTTCTGAACCTGAATGAATTCGGGAAATATACCCAGGATAAAGACAGAAATATAAGAAAAGAAGCCACTGCAGCGATGCAGAGCTTCTTCCGCGACAATCTCGATAATATCGACCAATTGTTTGATGAACTGGTAAAAACCAGAGATCAGATCGCAAAAGGACTTGGATATAACAACTTTGTTGAAGTCGGCTATATTTTGATGAACCGAATCGATTATAACCCGGATATGGTTAAAAACTTCAGAGATCAGGTCGCAGAACATGTCGTACCGCTTGTGACAGAATTAAAAGAGCGTCAGAAAAAACGGATCGGGCTCAGCGAACTGAAAACATATGATGAAGGTTTTACATTTAAAGACGGCACACCGACACCTGAAGGCTCCGCTTCTGATATTATGGAAAACGGTGCAAAGATGTACAGTGAACTCTCAAAAGAGACTGATGAATTTTACCAGTTCATGTCTGCCAGGGAACTGTTTGATGTAGAGGCTAAAAAAGGGAAAGAATCCGGCGGCTACTGTGCATATATACCGGAATACAACTCACCCTTCATCTTCTCAAACTTTAACGGTACACTCGGTGACGTTAAAGTTCTGACACACGAAGCGGGACATGCTTTTCAAAAGTATATGTCCGGACACTTTCAAACACCTGAGTACCGCCATGCTACACTGGAATCTGCTGAAATTCATTCAATGAGTATGGAGTATTTGACTTACCCCTGGATGCCGCTGTTTTTCGGAAATGATACTGAAAAATTCAAGTTCACCCATATGGTAAACAGTCTGTCTTTCCTGCCTTACGGTGTTGCGGTAGATGAGTTCCAGCATATTATTTATGAGAACCCTGAACTCACACCGGAAGAACGACGCAAAGAATGGAAAAAGCTCGAAGAAAAATATCTGCCCGATAGAGATTATGACGGCATCGAGCCTCTGGAAAGCGGTGCATTCTGGCATAGACAGATGCACATCTTCAGACGCCCGTTCTACTATATCGATTATACGCTGGCACAAGTATGTGCAATGCAGTTCTGGCAGAAAGCAGAAAGTAACTTTGACTCTGCCTGGGAAGATTATTTGAACCTTTGTAAGCTTGGAGGCTCTCTGCCGTTTGGTGCACTTGTTGAATCAGCAGGGCTGAAATCTCCTTTTGAAGACGGTACAGTCAAATCGGTAGTTACCGATATTAAATCCTATCTCGATACAATTGATGATACTTCATTATAATTCAGAAAAGCTCAGGCGGGTAAACCCGCCTGAGCTTTTGATTACTGCTTACTGTATTTCGTTACATAAAATAACATTCCACCCGCAATAAATAATACTGCACTGTAAAAGATATTATATGATTTCTCACCTGTATTCGGCAGTTCCTCAAGACCCGCTACTGCCTCTTCATTTTTAACCTGCTCATCGAGTTCTGCACGATCTTCGTCAGATAAGCCTTCCATTCCTACAATTTTAGACGTCATCACCTGATGAATTCTCTGATCCAGCAAAGCCAATGAATCTTCAGATGATCCGGGTCTAAGATCGACACCATTCAAGATATCTCCAAAATTATATTGATACAGCTGTTTTCCTGCATAACGGCTGTTGTAGGAAGTTTCAGATGCAGTGTCTTCCTCAACCGTATTAGTGTCACTTTCCAAAATGTCCAAGTCAGCAGGATCTGTTACATCACTTTCCCACGTCGATTCGTAATAATCCACAGTATCTTCCTCAACAGGTTCTTCATATTCCTGCTCAGGTACATTATCTTCATTATTTCCCTGATTTGAATCCGTCGTATTCTGTTCTGTTTCCTCAGTCTGCGTCGGTTCATTATTTTCCGGAACTTCCGTTTCACTTTCCGGCGCCTCTTCCTCTGGATAATCAGTTACAGTACCTTCTTCAGAAGATTCATTATCCGGTTGTTCAGGTGAAGGCTCAGGGGAAAGATTTTCCTCTTCAGATGCTTCAGGCTCAGACGGTTCTTCAGTTCCACTCTCCGGCGTTTCCACTTCTTCAACCGGGTCCTCACCGTTTTCCACAGGAATTAAAGGACCGTTCCCCTGGTTCCCGCCTTCCGGTTCAGACGGCTCTTCACTTTCAGGTTCTTCAGTGACTTCATTATCCGGTGTTTCTGTTGGTTCATTTACATTATTCCCGTTGTCAACAGGACCTCCCGGTTCATTGTCCGGACTTTCTTCACCGGAGTCAGGTGTTTCCTGAATCCCCGGGTTCTCTTCATCCGCTTCAAGATCAACACTGTCGGACTGAGTATTCTCCGTCTGATTTGACTCTGTATCATTGATGTTCGTTGATGGTTCTGTATATGTTTCATAACCGCCGGGTTCATCGCTGTCCCCGTCTATTATTTCTGTTTCACTATCTGTATTTTCGTCCATGCTTTCTTCATCATCAGCATATACAATTACAGGCATTGTAAACAACATTGATGAAACAAGTGCAGTTCCAGCACATATTTTAATGCCTTTTTTCAATATCAAAACCCCCTGCCATCGAAGGCTGTTTTACTTTATAGTTATTTCGATATTCTAAGTATATTAGACAAAGACAGTCATATCTATAAATTACCATAAGTTGTTACATAACCTTAATATGCAGAAGTAAATATTTCATTCATATTGCAAACATGAAGTCCGTAATACAAAGAAAACACACAGAAGTCATTTTAAAATGGACTCTGTGTGCCGGTATTAATGTGTAGCATCATAAGATTTAATGATATTGTCGTAAGCCTTTGTTCCGAGCTCTTTACAAATATAGAAGAACAATACATCACAAATCACAAGTTCCGCGATACGGCTGGTCATATTCATATATTGAATATTTGTCTCTTCCTCTGTGATTTCTATTGCCAAATCTGAATGACGCTTGGCAATTGATGCATGATTCTGTGTTAGAATAATTGTTTTGATGCCGAGACTTTTTGCTTTTTTCACCACTTCGATGACTTCCTGTGTTTTACCGGATAAGGTAATCACAAAAAGCACATCACTTTCACACGCATTGGAAAGGCGCGTTAAACACAAATACTTATCAGAAGTAAAGAATGCATTTACATTTACACAGTGCAGTTTCTGTTCAATGTCCTGACCGACATTGGATGAATCTCCTACCGCATAAATAAATGTATTTTTGGCATTCAGTATCTCATGTGCCGCTTCTTTCATCACTTCACGACTGACAATCTTTTCAGTGTTATACAATGCCTGTATCGTATTCTTAAATACTTTTTCAAAAATATCCTTATGATTATCCACTTCGAGATCAATCACACGGGAAATTTTTTCTTTTTCAAGCGTATGTAATTCTTTCGCAAGCTCCACTTTCAACTCTTTTATTCCCGCAAGACCGACTCTCTTTGCAAACCTGACAATTGCCGCATCACTCGTATTACTTTGCTCCGCGATATCTTTTACAGGCATATTAATCACCTGCGTTGGATTATCCAGCATAAACCTTGCAATTCTCTGCTCAACAGGTGTCATATATTCCAATCGCTTTGATATTTGACTGAGTACTGAAAACATTCTGCCGTTCCCCCTTTTGTAATGTCATATAAAATATTTATTAAATATTAAAATAATTATAGCATGTTTTGAAATAAAACCGCATTCATTTCATAATTAATTATAAATATTATAAGAAGAAAGCACTTAAATATCCAACTCTAAAAGATTCTGATAAGTTGGCAGATTCTCTACAGCCCCGTAATTCAATGTTTGATATGCACCCAGTCTGTTTGACAATGTTAAGACAGTTTCAAATTCTTTTCTTAAAAAGCATTCTAAACTTTCTTCATCACGGTTTAAAAGTTGAAATAAGAACGCACCGGAAAACGCATCACCGGCACCTGTTGTATCCAGTGCCTTCACATTAAGGCCCGGTGCTTCATACAACTTCTCACCATTAACATACAATTCTGAACCGTTTTTTCCCTTAGTATAGACAACGACTTTTATATTACCTTTAAATAAAGACTGTACAGCTTCTGTTTCATCTTTAATTCCAGTAATAAATTCCAGTTCTTCATCCGAGATTTTGATAATATCTGCATGCGGAATATACGTATTAATCACTGCGCTGCACTCTGCTTCATCTTCCCAGAGTGGCAGTCTTACATTAGGGTCAAAGAATATTATTCCGCCTGTTTGCTGATGCTTTTCAATCAGTGCATCATGCGCTTTTCTCATATCATCAGTATTCAATGATACACTGCCGAAATATAATATATCTTCTTTTGATGTCTTTACATTTTCTGTATTTTCTATTTTATAAAGCATATCCGCCGAAGGTTTCCGGTAGAATGAAAAATCCCGTTCCCCGTCATTTTTCAGAGACACAAAAGCAAGTGCAGTATTCGCTTGTTCTGTTGTCTGTACATGACTGACATCCACATTATTCTCTTTTAAAGTATCAATAATCAAATCACCGAATGCATCTCTGCCGACCTGTGTAACCATATTCACTTCTGCACCGAGTTTACCGGCAACACATGCAACATTAAGCGGTGCACCGCCGACACGGCGTTCAAACTCCTGTACTTCTTTCAGAGCCACTTCACGCTGCTTTGGTATAAAATCAATCAGTGCCTCTCCAACTGTATATAATTTTCTCATGCTCAGACTCCTTTAATTTATATTGTGTCATCTCCACATAACACTGCCCGATTTCAGTGGATAATTCAACCCCTTTAGAGCTGTTATCCGGAAAAATACGGGATGACATGACACGGTCTCCGTCATTGATAAAGATTTCAATACTTGAATCATCCATAAAGATATGCAGCTGTCTGAGGCTACCCTTCAGTTTAAGGTGCCGCCTTGTCCCGTCGACACCGACCGGCAGTTCACCGCTGAACGTCGTATCCAGAATAATTTCATCCTGCTCTTTCTTATATGTGATGACCGTTTCTTCACGTTTTGAAACCCTTAACTTAATGTAGACTTCACTTGCGTCATTCTCTATAAAGTTAATAATAAACTCATACCTGTCTCCGTAAAAATCTCTCAGCCGCTTTGGGTGGTGGTCAAAATAACCTTCTGCTTTAATCTCAGACTGTCTCAGTTTCTTTATGTCCGGATGCGGACGCTGTTTTAATTTGTAGTCTTCAATACTCAGCACCCTTGGTACAGACAGACAGTTCGCCCAGTCATACTCAGCTGTCGGATAATCTGTATCATGCATACCGAGAAGTCCGATCATCACCCGGCGGCCGCACGCATCAACAGTTGTCATCGGCATATTAAAATCAAAGCCGTAGTCAAATTCAAAAAAAGTACCGTGATCCATTGATACATTTCCTGTATCCAGTTCGCCAATGACGAATCCGGCCTGATCCGTATTCCAAAAGTTATAACCGTACTTATCAATCCCTTTTGGGCAGAACATCAGTACATCAAAGCCGTCCAGTTCAAATACTTCCGGACGCTCCCACATATCACCGAATGTTGTCAAAGGTGTATCAAGAACCCCGCTGTACTCAAACCGTAAGCCGTCCGTTGATCGGTAAAGTGCCGCACCGCCGTAGCCGTCAGCTTTCTCAATGCCGAGCATCATATAATATGTATCCCTCTGTTTAAATACAAAAGGGTCCCGCACTGTTTTAATTTCTTCCGGCATTTCTTCGATAAGCGGTACGGGATGTTTATAGAGTTTCTTATCCGTTTTGAATTCTGCAGCAAGCTGCACCGGCGCGATTTCTTTCCCCGCTTTTTCAAACAGGCCGGTATAAAATACAAACAGCTCACCGCCTATTTCCACTGCCGAACCTGCCGTCAGACCGTGACTGTCATACAAATCGTCCGGTCTGAGCTTAACACCTTCATTATGAAAATCGGAAAGATTATCCGCAGACACGTGATACCAGTAATTAATATTATTTTTATCCGTTAAAGGATGCCAGTTATAAAACAGATGATACCTGCCGTCTCTATAGAAAAATGCTGCGGGAGACGACATGTATCCTGTCACCGGCTGTGTATGATACCCTTGACGCCACGGACTCGAATCTACTTTTTCTATCAGCCGGACGAGTGCTTCACGATCCAGTGATTCAATTTTTTTATAATAGTCATCATTAAAATCTCTCATGTCCAGCCCTCCTGATTACTCCAGTTCTTCTTCTATCGCTTTTTGTTCAGCTTTTAAATATCTTCTGTACCCTGTTTTCGAAATCATAATACTGATTTCATAAAGCATAATCATCGGAATGGTTAGTATGATATGCGTCATTAAATCCGGCGGTGCGATTACTGCAGCCACTATGAACAGAATAAAATATGCATACTTACGATTTTTCTTCAAAAACATCGGTGTGATGATACCGAGCTGTGTCATGAACAATACAAGAATCGGCATTTGAAAAATCACCCCGAACGGCAGTACTGTCCGGAATAAAAAGCCGAAATACTCATTGATACCGATTGTAGTCTGAATTCCCATCTCAGCAGATAAGTCGAATGTAAATCTGATAATATAAGGAACCACTACAAAATAACTGAATGCCATACCCGTCAGCATTAATACGACAACAATCGGTATATAGGACAATGTTAACTTCCGCTCGTTACTGTACAATCCCGGCGTGATAAACGCCCAGACCTGATACATAATTACAGGAAGTATAATCACAAATGCAATCACAACGATAACCAGAATGTATATTCTGAGCGGATCCGTCACTTGAAATGCATGCATCTGAACATTTTCCGTCCATGGTGCATTCTGCATCTGATATATCAGCGGCTTGGATAAAAAGAAGCCGATAATTAAGGCAGCTGCAAAAAAATAAGCCGCGGTTAAAATCCGCTTCCTCATTTCATCTATATGCTCTGTTATCTCTCTTTCTTCTTCATTCACTGAGAAACTCACCTCTTTAAAAAAAGGCGGCTTACGCCACCTCATTTACCTTATTAACTATTTGATTCAACTTTTTTTGGTTCTTCTACGCTTGCTTCCACTTTTTTAGGCTGTTCTTTTTCGTCGTCATCATCAGTTGCCAGACCTTTTGTCGCATCTTTAAATTCTTTTAAAGTTGAGCCGATCGCTTTACCGAACTGCGGAAGCTTTTTCGGTCCGAAAATAATTAAAGCAACAACCGCAATCACAATCAGGCTTGCAGGTCCTACTGCCATTAAAGTTTGTGGAATAAGTAATTCTAACATAAATTTGCCCCTCCTATAAATTCTTCATATAAAAGAATAATGCCTGTAATTCTACACCTAAATCTATATTGTGTACATAGATATCTTTATCCAGGTTCAATCTTATGGGTGTAAAGTTTAGTATACCTTTTACGCCTGCAGCAACTAAACGTTCTGCCATTTCCTGAGAAACTGACGCCGGTAGTGTAAGAATTGCCACTTCAACTTTCTCACGGCTGATAATATCCTCTAATTCATCAGTATGATAAATGTCTACACCGTTGACCTCTGTTCCTACCAAATGCTTATTGTGGTCGAGAGCCCCGACAACAGTCATCTTATCATTTAAATTAGTGAATTTATAATTCATTAAGGCACTGCCCAGGTTACCTGCACCGATAATAATCACATTCTTCTTATCCGTACCCTGAATATGTTCCATAAAGAATTTGAGTAAACTTTTAACATTGTATCCGTAGCCTTTACGGCCCAGTTCACCAAAATAAGAAAAGTCTCGGCGGATTGTCGCAGAATCGATATCCAGTGCTTCACTTATTTCTCTGGAAGATACACGGTCAGTCCCTGCCTCTTCCGCCTGATTAAAATACCGATAATATAACGGAAGCCGCTTCATTGTTGCATTGGGAATCTTCTTCTTACTGTTCACTTCAACTACACCTACCTGATATACTAGTCATTTAATTATAGCACAGTCATAATTTTTTAGTATACATTATAGGTATATAATTTCATCGTTTTTTTGTCTGTATTGTTGTAAACTTGAAGAAAGTGAGGGAATAATAATGATTGTAATGCAGTTATCAAATTTGAAAAAATCTTTTGTGACAGACTTGATATTCAATAACGTCACACTCGAAATTAAATCAGGGGAAACCATTGGTATCGTTGGGAAAAACGGTGCCGGTAAATCTACACTGATGAAAATTATAGCACAGGAACTCAGCTATGATGAAGGTACAATCAGCATGCCGAAAGATGTCTCTGTCGGATACTTGACCCAGCAGATGACACTCGAGTCTGAACAGACTGTCTATGATGAAATGATGAAGCCGTTTAAAAATATATTACAGATAAAAGAAGATATGGACCTTGAGACACAGTGGCTCAGCGAACATGAATATACGCACAGTGATTATGAGGCGCATATTGATAAGTTTGAAAAACTTCAAAATACTTTTGAAAATCAGAACGGCTATCATATTGAAACTGAAATAAAATCCGTCATTACCGGACTTAATTTTGAACCGGATGATTTAAAGAGACATGTCAGTGAATTTTCAGGCGGCCAAAAAACACGCCTTGCTCTCGGGCAGCTTCTTTTAAGCCGGCCGAATCTGCTGCTGCTGGATGAGCCGACCAACCACCTGGACATGGAAACTGTAGAGTGGCTGGAAGGTTACTTAAGGCAGTTCCAAGGTGCTGTCGTTATCATCAGTCATGACCGCTTCTTCCTTGATAAAACAGTGGATAAAATCTATGAACTCGAACTCAACCGGGGCACACTCTACCATACGAACTACACTAAATATATGGCAGAAAAAGAAAAACGGCACCGTCTGCTGATGAAACAATACGAAGAGCAGCAGAAAGAAATCAGTAAGCTCGAGACTTTTGTAGAAAAAAATATCGCCCGGGCCTCGACCAGCAATATGGCCAAAAGCCGCCGGAAAAAATTAGAATCAATGGACCGTATCCAGGCACCGAGACAGGATTACCGGAATGCAGATTTCAGCTTCAATATCATGCGGGAAAGCGGCAATGATGTCTTAAAAGTAAAGGATATATCCATCGGATACGATACACCTTTAAATGCCCACATTAATTTTTATGTTGATAAGGGTGACCGTATGGCCGTTTTAGGGCCGAACGGAATCGGTAAGTCCACCCTTGTCAAAACGATTGCCCGGAAACTTGAGACACTCGGCGGCACCATTCAATACGGCACCCACGTCTCAATCGGCTATTATGACCAGAAACAGGCCGAATTCACATCGAACAATAATGTTCTGAATGAGCTTTGGAATGAATACCCTCATATGAATGAAAGTGATGTCCGAAAAATTCTGGGCCGCTTTTTATTCACCCAGGATGAAGTCATGAAAAGTGTTAATGACTTAAGCGGTGGTGAGAAGGCGCGTATTCAGCTTGCTAAGCTGATGCTTGAGAAAAACAATCTTCTCATCCTGGACGAACCGACCAACCACCTTGATATTGACAGTAAAGAAGTACTGGAAGAAGCTTTGGAAGCTTTCCCGGGTACTATTCTGTTTGTATCGCACGACCGTTACTTCATCAACCGGATGGCTACTCGTGTACTTGAGATGGAACATAATAATATCACTGTCATCAATGGGGATTATGAGTATTTCCTGCACAAAAAAGAAGAACTTGAGATCACACAAATTCGTGAAGAGGAAGTTCCAGCAGAAAAAAACACCGATTACATGGATCAGAAAAAGAAGCGGAATGAAATCGGGCGTATTAAAAAACGGATTACAGCCCTTGAAAGCAGTATTTCGAGTTATGAACAGGACATCGAGAACATAGAACAACAGCTGCTTCAACCTGAAGTGTATAATGATTTTGTTAAATCAGATACTTTAAATACTGAACTGATTGACAAAAACCAGAAACTTGAGCATGCGCTTGAAGAGTGGGAACAGCTCGGGAATGAACTGAATGATTAAATCGTCTGTTTTAAGCAGACGATTTTTCTTTGTGTTCGGTGTAAAAGAAAACTTTCTAAAAAATGAAATACACACATATTTATCCACAGGTTATATTGTGGATTCTCAGTACCTGTTGTTACTTTTCCACAAAATCCACAAGAAATAATACTGTTTCCCACAAAGTTACCCACACTCATCCGTCACTTATCCATAATCATTCCACTTTTTATCAACAGGTTATCCACAGATTGTGGATAAAACGAATGTTCCGTCTTGACAGCTGTCGAGACTTGTAATCAAAAACCTAAAAGAACGCCCGTTCCACCCCTCTACTCTTCTGAAATACCCGCAGCATAAAACGGACCTTTAACAGATATAATTTCCAGTATCTGTGCAAGTTCCTCCCATGACTCACGCCTTTGATTCTCAAGCCATCTCTTCATTAATGAAATATGTGCACCTGTAATATAGGCAATTAAATAATCAATGTCGACTTTCACTTTCTCGGGATTGAGTATCTGTGATACTTTATCACGATAATATGCTGACATGTATTCCTGAATTTTCTGTTCAAATCCTTTCACTCCGGGATTATTAAACAGAGCAATAATTCTTTCACTGTTAACATCAACATATTCAAAAGTCTTAATGGCAATATCCTTTGCCATCTTTCTGGTCAATTTTTGATGTTCATCAATATTCTCCATCAAGTTTTTTGAAAGGCCAGACAACAGCTCTGTTTCATAGGCATTCAAAAGTTCATATTTATCCTGAAAATGCATGTAAAAAGTACCTCGGTTAATCATCGCCCGTTCTGTAATATCCTTAACACTGATATCATCAAAACTTTTTTCTTTTATTAATGAGGTAAATGCACCATCAAGTGCCATTCTCGTTTTTATCTTTCTCAAGTCATCTTTTCTATTTTCCATAGTGTAATTCCTCCTTTTAACAGACAATTATAAAGTTTGCGTCGTATAATAGACGAGATGCGTTTTATTGTCTATTGATTTTTTACAATTTCGAAATAAAATAATAGACAGTGTGTTCATTAACTGTTATTATAGCTTTATTTTAAAAGAGAGGGAAATAAAATGTTTAATGATTTTAAAGTATTATTTAAAAATCCTCTGCTGTTAATATCCGTATTTATCACAGCAGCGGTACCCGTAATTTATACAGCAATATTCCTTGGGTCCATGTGGGATCCATACAGTAATATGGATGAGATGGAGATTGCCGTAGTCAATGAAGATACTGGTTCTGAATTAGACGGTGAAAGTATTAACGTCGGGGAGGATGTTATCTCAAACCTTGAAGATAATAACGACTTCGACTGGCAGGTCATGGATTATGACAAAGCACAGCAGCATCTTGAAGACGGTGAAGCGTTCGGCGTAGTGGTCATTCCTGAAAGCACTTCTGAATCTGCAGGAAAAATGCTTGAGGACGGCGGTGCACCGATTGATATCGATCTTTATACAAACCCCGGTTTCAACTATATGGGAAGTGTCATCGGCGGTCAGGCCGGTAATGGTGTATCCGATGAAATTTCAACGTCAATCACTGAATTGTACACAAAAGCTTTAGTATCATCATTAAGTGATGTGCATGATTCAAATGAAGAACTTATTGACGGTCTGAACACGATGCAGGACAGTACTTCAGACTTAATTGATGCAAATACAGAACTTCAAAGCGGACTCGATGCTGCAGGTGCTGCACTCGGCGAGGAAGGCGAAGCGCTCGCTTCAGGCAATAATCAGATTACAGACGGTCTTGAAGCACTTCAGGACGGCCAGGGAGAGATGAGCAGTCAGGTTTCAGAAGGTAATGAAGCATTGAACGATTTTTCATTAACAGACAGCAATGCTGAACTCATTGCCGACCCGGTTAATATCAACGAACACGAAATTGTCGACATCAACAACTACGGTCAAAACTTTGCACCGTTTATTGCAGCTGTCAGCTTATTCCTAGGTGCCGTAGCATATTCTGTCATCTATCCGGTCAACCGTAAAACAGAATTCTATCCAAACTTCTTCAGTATGTTTGCCAGTAAGTCTCTGTTGATGATTTTCCATGGTGCTTTAGCCGGCACACTGCTTTATCTTGTGATTCATTTTGGTTTTAATATGGAAATTCAGAATGAGCCGAGATTCTATTTGATGGTCTGTCTGTGGTCAATTGCATCAGTACTCTTTGTTGTTTTACTAGTTAATGTTTTAGGGAACGTCGGAAAATTCATTGCCATCGTATTATTAATTCTGCAGCTTTCATCAAGTGCAGGGACATTCCCTATCGATACTGCAGGTGCTTTTTATCAAAATATTCACCCGTATCTTCCGATGAGCTATGTCATTACTGCTCTGAGAGAAGCCATTTTCAATTTTGAAGCAGTCATGTCATACAATGATGCATTAATCTATATGGGTGTGATTATCTTCGGTTCACTGTTGATGATGCTTCTTGTATCATTCCTGAAATTTAAATTACCTGCTTTTGATGAAATATCAAATAAGCTCGGTGAATCTGAAAGTTAATAGATATATTTTAAGGGAGAGTGACTCGGTCACCCTCCCTTTTTTTAATGTTTAATCAATGTCTGATTGATGATTTCATATATTTCATCTGCTGTTCTTTCCACAAAATATTTATCATGGGAAGTGAATATTACTGTACCTTGATATGCTCCGATAAACGCCTCCAGCGCCTGAATCGTTTTTAAGTCAATGAAGTTCGTCGGTTCATCAAGTATGATGACATTGGACCGCTTCACAAACAGCAGTGCCAGTGATACTCTTGTTGCTTCTCCCCCGCTCAGTACATTGACGGGTTTCATCACTTCATCATTGGAAAATCCTAATTTAACAAGCATACTTCTGACTAAAGGCTCAGTAAAATCCGTATGCCGCATTAAATATCTCACAATAGAATCATTACTGTTCATTTTATATGACATCTGTTCATACACTTCGATTCTCACTTTCGGCGAGATAGTGAACGCTCGATTCTGTTCTATAATTTCCTGAAGCAGTGATGATTTACCTGTACCATTTCCTCCTGTGACAGCAATCTTTTTTGAAAGCGGAAACTGAAAACTGACTGAATCAAGCAGTACTTTATCTCCTCTTTTCAAAGTGAAATCCTGAGCCATAACGGGGAAATTATTGTGCAGCTCTACTAATTTTGATATTGGAAAAATCAGCTCCCGCTCTGTTTTCGGCTGTTTAACTTCCTCCATCTGACTGATTCTTTTCTCTATATGTTTTGCTTTTTTATAGACCTGTTTCTGCACTGTTTCTTTTGATTTTGTACCCTCAAGACGGGAGGGCCGGATATCATCACGTGATCTCTTATCCACATGATTCATTTTTTCCGCCTTCCGCAGCTGTTTCTCTTCCGCTGCTTCAAGACGCTTCTTTTCATTCATATACTGTTCATACTGACGTTCCTGTTCGAGCTGTTCAATTTGTTTTTGACTTTCATAGTCATCATAACTGCCATGGTATTCCCGAATACTCCCGTCATCAATTTCCCATATCTTTGTCGCCAGACTGTTGATGAAATGCCGGTCATGACTGACGAATATTAAAGTACCGTAATAATACTCAAGCTCTTTAATGAGCAGTTTTATGCCTTCAGTATCAATGTGTGTTGTCGGCTCATCTAAAAGAAGACCGAGCCGATAGTCGGATAATATTTTTACCAGTCTGAACTTTGTTTCTTCACCGCCGCTTAACTGCTCGTTATCCGGTACATTCATCCGGCTTAAGAGTTCAAAATCAAGCGTATTATCCACACTTTGATCGAGTTCACCAATCTGCGGGAGATAATTAAAGTCTGTATGTCTTTCTATACAGGCTTCATACTCAGGATGTTCACCTGCTATCACTTTTAACAGTGTTGATTTTCCCTTACCGTTGTCACCGACTATCGCAATTCTATCATTGGTATACGCGGACAATTCATCTACTTTAAATAAGTCTTTGTTTCCGAAGCTGAGATCTAAATTCTTAATTTTTATTGATTGTTCATTCATATGATTTGCACTCCTTAATGTCTGTGCAAACAATCTCCGGGCATAAAAAAGAGACAGTCCTGTACTGTCTCCCTGAATGTCTTTCATTTTAAGGTATGAAAATGGACACACTTATCCCGTAGAATAATCGTTTGAACAAGACTTTTGAATAATATTTAATTATGATTCAAAAGTTCTGTTCCAAATTCTCGGCATGTTGGCCATTTTCAAAACCTCCTTAGTTTAATACATGTATTATAACACCGTCGTGCTGTACGTTTCAATATCGATAAAACTGCGTCCGTTTAAATCAAGACCTGTAAAATATTCCTTCAGATACAATTGATACGCTGCCGCACCAATCATCGCTGCATTATCAGTACAGTACTTTAAAGCAGGAATATGGAGTTTCACTTCTTGTTTACTGCAGAGTGATTCAAATCTGTTTCTAAGGCCGCTGTTTGCAGCGACACCTCCTGCAACAATTAAATGCTCCACACCATATTCCCGAACTGCCTTCATAGCCTTATCCGTAATGACATCTACAACACTGTTTTGGAAAGCGCAGGCAACATTCTCAGGCTTAACTTCCAGTCCCTTCTGACTGTAATTATGGTGTGTATTGATTACTGCTGATTTCAATCCGCTGAAGCTGAAATCATACGAACCTTTCTCCAGATATGCTCTCGGAAAATTAAATTCATCTGTGCCTTCACTACTGAGACGGTCAATATGAGGACCTCCGGGATAAGGCAGTCCAATTACTCTTGCTACTTTATCATAGGCTTCTCCAACAGCGTCATCTCTCGTCTCTCCAATGACTTCAAACTCTAAATGGCTTTTCATTAATAACAGTTCAGTGTGGCCTCCTGATACAACGAGCGCAATTAACGGGAAATTCATCTGTTCTTCAAGCTCGGATGCATATATATGCCCTGCAATATGATGCACTGGGATCAGCGGAAGATCATGTGCAAAACTGAATGCTTTGGCCGCATTAATTCCGACGAGAAGTGCACCGATGAGACCGGGACCTTCTGTTACAGCCACTGCATCCAGCTCATCCGGGCTAATTTCAGCCTTCTGTAGAGCCTCTTCAATCACCAATGTAATTGACTCAACATGATGCCTCGATGCCACTTCGGGAACGACACCACCGAATCGTTTATGGCTGTCGATTTGACTAACCACAACATTTGATAAAATCTCTTTCCCATTTTTTATAATGCTGCATGCAGTCTCATCACAGCTGGTTTCTATACTTAATATTTTAATATCTTTAGTCATTTAACTTCACCCACATTACATGTGCATCCTTTCCAGGACCATAATAATTTTTACGGATACCACCATAGCTGAATCCCAGTTTTTCGTAAAGGTTTTTAGCCGCTGTATTCTCTACATTCACTTCGAGGGAAAGTATATCCGTTGATTCTGTACAGTATTCCTTAATATGACTCAGTAAGTACTCTCCGAATCCCCGACCGCGTAAATCAGTCCTGACAGCAATAGTAGTTATCTGACTCTGCTCAAGAATCATCCATAGGCCGCAGTAACCAATAATGATATTATTTTGTTCCATTACAAAGTAATGTGCAAAATTATTAACGACAAGTTCACGCATAAAGGATTCTTTTTTCCAGGAAGTTGAAGGGAAAGATGCCGTCTCGATTTCATGAACCGTATCGATATCTTCTGCAGTCATCTCCCGGATGATTATTGATTCTTTTCTATCCAATTTCTTTCCGCCTCCGATATTCTTAAATACTCCGGAACCATCTGATGAGGATTTTCTTTTCTCAATGAATCTGTGAATTTCTCTGTTTCCGAGATTCTCGGAATAACATGAGTAAATCCTGTAATTTCTTCTGTGAATTTCTCTGTTGTGTCACCAATATATTCTGTATGATCTAGTTGGGAAATTAAATCTTTATATGCAGTATACTGCGGTGGAATCTTCTCCTCGAATGAAGTTCCCGAAAAAGTATAGGAAGCTGCAAATACATTTCCCCGCCTCGCATCAAATATAGGTGTGACAGAACCTGCTTTCTTATTTGATGCTGCCAGAACAAACAGTGAAGAGACTGAGTATAATTCTGTATTCAGACTGTAAGCAAGTGTTTTAGCGACTGTTACACCAATTCTTACACCTGTATATGACCCCGGTCCCCTTGCGACAATAATTCTATCCACATCACTTTTTTTAATATCTGCATATTTAAACAGCTGATCAATGTAACTCATCAAAGTCTCTGAATGTGTTTTCTTTATATTTACATTAATTTCTGCTAAAGGCATATTATCTTTATTAATTGCAATGGACAATGGTTTATTGGATGTATCAATCAATAGTGAAATCATTTAAAGCCTCCATCAGATAATCAAAACCACCATGATTATCTATATAAAATAATCGTTCACCGTTCTCAACTTTAATCGTTATTTCTAAAAATTGATCCGGCAGGAATTCTTCTATAAAATCCGGCCATTCAATGATAGAAATATCATCATTATTAAAATATTCGTCAAATCCAAGGTCTTCCTCACTATATTCCAAGCGGTAGCAGTCCATATGATGGAACGTATAACCATCAAGCGGATAACTTTTAATAATATTAAATGTCGGCGAAGTAATACGTCTTGAGACTCCGAGAGCTCTGCCAAAAAACTGTGAGAATGTTGTTTTTCCCGCCCCTAAGCCGCCTTTTAATGTAATGACCGTTCCTCCGGAAACTTTTTCAGCCATTACTTCCGCAAATTTTTCAGTTTCTTCTAATGTATTTAATTTTATTTTTAATGTCATGTCAATCACCCGGCACTTCATTCTATTTCTATTATACAAAAAAAGAGACCCTCTTGGGTCTCTTAATTGCCTGGCAGCGCCCTACTCTTGCGGGACGTCAGTCCAACTACCATCGGCGCAGGAGAGCTTAACGGCTGTGTTCGGCATGGGAACAGGTGTGGCCTCTCCGC
>NZ_JBHUOQ010000006.1:0-695 GCF_042686195.1 Corticicoccus populi
TTTGCCTCGGCTTAGGTCCCGACTAACCCAGAGCGGACGAGCCTTCCTCTGGAAACCTTAGTCATTCGGTGGACGGGATTCTCACCCGTCTTTCGCTACTCACACCGGCATTCTCACTTCCAATCGCTCCACATGTCCTCACGATCATGCTTCTCTGCCATTGGAACGCTCTCCTACCATTTTTCTAAAAAAATCCACAGCTTCGGTAATATGTTTAGCCCCGGTACATTTTCGGCGCGGCGTCACTTGACTAGTGAGCTATTACGCACTCTTTAAATGATGGCTGCTTCTAAGCCAACATCCTAGTTGTCTGTGCATCGCCACATCCTTTTCCACTTAACATATATTTTGGGACCTTAGCTGGTGGTCTGGGCTGTTTCCCTCTCGACAATGGACCTTATCACCCACTGTCTGACTCCCATAAATCACATCCATGGCATTCGGAGTTTGTCTGAATTCGGTAACCCGGGATGGGCCCCTCGTCCAAACAGTGCTCTACCTCCACGATGCTTTTATGAGGCTATACCTAAATATATTTCGGAGAGAACCAGCTATCTCCAGGTTCGATTGGAATTTCTCCGCTACCCACACCTCATCCGGTCACTTTTCAACGTAAGTCGGTTCGGCCCTCCATTCAGTGTTACCTGAACTTCAGCCTGGACATGGGTAGATCACCTGGTTTCGGGTCTACGACA
>NZ_JBHUOQ010000007.1:0-41856 GCF_042686195.1 Corticicoccus populi
CTCTACCAATTGAGCTAGGCCGGCTAAATGGTGGAGAATGACGGGTTCGAACCGCCGACCCTCTGCTTGTAAGGCAGATGCTCTCCCAGCTGAGCTAATTCTCCATTAATTGATATGCCATATAACTTAGCGACCTTTTTATAATATACTACATTTATTTATAAAGTCAACAATTCTCATGGATTTTATTTGGCAAAAATACACTTGTAGACCGTTTCGTGATTTAAAGTGTCAGAATATCATTCTATCTTAATTTATTACGTTAAGAGGATTGATAAAAAAGAAAGCATCGTTTTATACCGATGCTCTCAAAAATATACTAATATTATTAATTACGCACTTATAAATCTTCCATCCCGGCAGCTCTGTTTTTTTCATACATTTCAACTGCGTACAGTATCAGTGTCTGAAGTATCATTAAAGAAAAGAGCACAATGAGTCCCGAAGGATAATTCATGTTTATTAGAGATACAATCAGATAAATCACAGGTATCGACAACACTGATATCTGTCTGTTTTTTGAAATGACATAAATTAGTGTTCCGACTGACAGCACGATCACGGCAAATTCGAGAAGTACAGACATATCCATCAGATTAAAGGCCGGTGCGGTACTGCCCCCATATGATGAGACACTTAAAATATATAATTCTTTCATTCCGTGAATCCTCCTTCATGAAAAGAAATTAAATTTATATTATTTACCAAATATAACATTATTATATATAGTTGTAGAGTATAAGCCCTTATCAAGCTGTACAAAAAAATCCCGGCAGACTGCCCGGGATTAAATAATATATTTATCTTTGTCTCATGTAAGGGAATAATAACACATCTCTGATTGATGCAGAGTCTGTTAAAAGCATTACCAGACGGTCGATTCCTATTCCGAGACCACCTGTCGGCGGCATACCGTATTCGAGCGCTTCAATGAAGTCCTCATCCATTTCATGTGCTTCATCATTACCCGCTTCCTTCTCGGCAACCTGCGCTTCGAATCTTTGACGCTGGTCAATCGGGTCATTCAATTCGGTAAACGCGTTCGCATGTTCACGTCCGACAATAAATAACTCAAAACGGTCTGTAAATCTCGGGTCTTCAGGATTCTGTTTCGCAAGCGGTGAAATCTCAATTGGATGGCCGTATACAAATGTCGGCTGCATTAATGTTTCTTCCACTTTCTGCTCAAAGAATTCATTTAAAATATGACCATACTGCATAGTCGATTTCACTTCTATACCATGTGTTTTCGCCAGAGCATGTGCTTCTTCATCTGTCTTCACTTCATAGAAATCAACACCTGTCGCCTCTTTAACAAGGTCAACCATGTGCACGCGTTTCCAGCCTTTAGACACATCAATATTATCTTCACCGTAAACTACTGTTGTTGAACCGGTCACTTTTTCTGCGATATATGCAACCATATCTTCCACAAGATCCATGATATCGTGGAAATCTGCATATGCTTCATATAATTCAATCATCGTAAACTCAGGATTATGTCGTGTCGACACACCTTCATTTCTGAAGACACGGCCGATTTCATATACTTTCTCAAGCCCTCCGACAATCAGTCGTTTCAAGTGCAGCTCAATCGCTATTCTCATGTAAAGTTCTACATCCAGCGCGTTATGATGCGTGACGAATGGTTTTGCCTGGGCACCGCCCGGAATCATATGCATCATTGGTGTTTCAACTTCAAGAAAGCCTCTGTCATTTAAGTAATTACGCATTTCCTGAATGATACGGCTCCGTTTTACAAACGTACTTTTAGAATCTTCACTTGTAATTAAGTCGAGATAACGGCGGCGGTAACGTTCTTCCACATCTTTAAGACCGTGGTATTTATCCGGCAGTGGACGCAGTGCTTTTGTCAGAAGTTTAAATTCTTTCGCTTTGACTGACAGTTCGCCTGTATTCGTTTTGAACATTACACCTCTGACTCCGACAATATCACCAAGATCCGCATGCTTCCATAGGTTGTCAAAATCCGCTTCACCGATCTGGTCTTTTCTCACATAAATCTGAATCTGCCCGTTAATATCCTGAATATGAGCGAATCCAGCCTTACCTTTACCGCGTTTTGTCATCAAACGGCCGGCAATCACCGTTTCAGATTCACCCTCTTTATCGACAAGCTCTTCTTTAGAATACTGGTCCCAGTCTCTTGACAGCGTATCCGTATATGCTGTTCTTTCAAATTTCTCACCAAATGGATCGATTCCTAAATCGATCAGCTGCTGTAATTTTTCGCGTCTAACTCCCAATTGGTCATTTAACTCTTCCGTCAACTTTCAACACTCCCTGTATACTTTATATGTTAACTGTCACATCAAACAGTTAATTTATCCTTAAGTTCATCTATGGTTAAATCAAATCCCGGATGTTTGACCTGTCCGGCAATCTCCGACAGCGGCTCAAGAACAAACCCGCGTTTATGCATTTCATGATGCGGAATACTCAAATCATCCAGCTGCAGTTCCAGATCCTCATACAACAGTATATCAATATCGATTACACGCGGCCCCCAGACTTCCGTTCTCACTCTTCCAAGTAAATGTTCAATCCCGAGAACTGTTTCTAAAAGACTGAGCGGAGACATACGCGTTTCGATTTCAAGACACATATTCAAAAAATCCGGCTGCTCGGTGTTTCCGTACGGCTTTGTCTCATGAATGTCTGAACGCCTGGTTACACTGATATCCAACTGGTTATCCAGCGCATCAACTGCATCTTCAAGATTTCCTTTACGGTCCCCGAGATTACTACCGAGGCCAAGATATGCGATTGCCATTAATTATCCCGCTTTCTATTTAAAGTAATGCTTACATTCTCATAACTTCCGTCAATTGGTGGGCTGGGTTTCGTTATTGTAATATCCATCTCTAATATTCTATCATACCGGTCAAATAAAGTTCTTGAAACTTTTTCTGCCAAGTGCTCGATTAAGTTCACAGGCTCACTCCTGATTACTGCTTCAACGAGCTGATACGCCTCACCGTAATGCACAGTCGCATTCAAATCGTCTGTACCGGATGCTTCAGTCAAATCCAGATACATGACGATATCTGTGATAAAATACTGGCCGAGCACACGCTCTGCTTCCAGTGCACCATGGTATGCATATGTCTTTATGCCGTTTATTTTAATATTATCCATCCACGTCACCCTTTAACTTCATATAACTGTCAGCAAGTTTACGGTTCAGCGCGATATTGTGTACACGTACAGCCCTGATGCCTTTTTCCATACCGTACAATGTCACAGCGGCTGTCGCCTCATCTCTTTCTTCCGCTGTAGTCTCATCATCAATCATATCTTTAATCATGCGTTTCCTGCTGACCGCCAAAAGTACAGGATACCCTACATTGACCAGTTCATCAAGACGCTTAATGATTTCCATTTCTTCATTCCGGTTTTTCGCAAAGCCGATTCCGGGGTCAAGCCAGATATTTTCATGTTTCACACCGTGGCGTTCTGCGAGACTGACAGATTCTTTTAACTCGCCGATCATATCAGTCACAACATCCTGATACTTCCCGTGTGTATTATTGTGCATCAGAAAAATCGGCACGTCGAACTTCGCAGCAACATCCAGTATCCGTTCATCATATGTGCCGCGCCACTGGTCATTAATCATCGTCGCACCTGCTCTTATTGCCTGTTCCGCCACATTCGATCTGAACGTATCAATCGATATTTCTATATCCAGTGTACTCAGTTTTTCAATAACAGGAATCACCCGTGACAACTCTTCTTCTTCCGTGATTTCCGTATGCCCCGGACGGGTGGAATATCCACCGACATCAATGATATTCACACCTTCTGAAATCATTTCTTCTGCACGTTTAAACGCATCGTCCCCGGACTGATACCTGCCGCCGTCACTAAAAGAATCCGGCGTTACATTTAATATCCCCATAATTATGAGTTTATCCATCATTTCATTCCTCACTGCTTTTTTTCAGAGTAGACATATTATACCACGATTGCCAGATGAAATATATTCAACTGACATGCCGGGCATCAATGAACACAAAAGGGCGGGTAACGTGCATCTGCACATTACCCGCTCCATGAATTCCAAAACTCTGATTAATCGTCGAAACTAAACAGAGGTGTGGAGAGATATCTTTCACCGTTTGACGGCAGTATCGTAATTACATTTTTACCCGCTCCAAGCTCTTTTGCGGCCTGGATGGCTGCTTTAATCGCCGCACCGGATGAAATACCACCGAGAATGCCCTCTTTGGCACCAAGGAGTCTCGCTGTCTCCATCGCGTCATCATTGCTGATTGTAATAATTTCATCATAAATTTTTGTATTCAGCGTATCCGGAACAAAACCGGCACCAATCCCCTGAATTTTATGCGGTCCTGGATCTTTTCCGCTTAATACTGCAGAATCTGTAGGTTCCACTGCATAAATCTTCACTTCCGGATGATGTTCTTTTAAGACTTTTCCGGCACCGGAAATGGTACCGCCTGTGCCGATTCCTGAAACAAATCCATCAATGGACAGACCTTCCATCTGACTGACAAGCTCAGGACCTGTTGTTTTTTCATGGATTTCAGGATTTGCAGGATTTTCAAACTGCTGAGGCATAAAGTAGCCGTCTTTTTCAGAAAGTTCTCTGGCTTTCTTGATAGCACCCTTCATGCCTTCTGCACCAGGTGTTAATACTAAGTCAGCGCCGTAGGCACGGAGCAGGTTGCGTCTTTCCTTACTCATTGTATCCGGCATTACAAGAACTGCTTTGTAGCCTTTACTTGCAGCAACCATCGCAAGACCGATACCTGTGTTCCCGCTTGTCGGTTCAACAATTGTTGTGTCTTTATCAAGTTTCCCTGCTTTTTCAGCAGCTTCTATCATCGACAGTGCGATACGGTCTTTGACCGAGCTGCCGGGATTCATGAATTCGAGTTTTACATAAATATCTGCACTGTTTTCATCAGTCAGATTATTTAATTTTACGAGCGGTGTATTTCCGATTGCTTCTGAAATGTTGTTAAATACTTGACTCATCATTGAGCACTCCCTTTATCATAGCTTCATACTATGAATAATATATCATTATTTCAGATTGTTTTCAAATTTTAATGTGTAATTAGTTCCTGAAGCTCTTCTTTTTCAATCCAGACTTTATTGCGGCAGAAATGGCAGTCCGCTTCTGCTCCGCCGTCCTCTTTAATCATTGAAATGATTTCAGAAGGTTCGAGCGCACTGATTGCATTCAAGAAGCGTTCTTTTGAACAGCTGCACTCAAATGAAACCGGCATGTCCGAAAGGTATTTCCAGTTCTCTTCACCAATAGCCTCATTAATAATCTCTTTCGGTGACAATCCGCGTTCAATCAGCTTCGATACCGGCGTCATTTCCGATGCACATTTCTCTAAAAATGAAATGGTTTCATCATCTGCCCCCGGCATCACCTGAATGATGAAACCACCTGCTGCCTTAATTTTATTGTCAGGGTTTACAAGAACACCGAGCGCCACAATAGACGGCACCTGCTCACTCGCATAGAAGTAATAGGAGAAATCTTCTCCAAGTTCTCCGGATACGATTTCTGTAGAACCTGTGAAATGCTCTTTTAAACCAATATCTTTTACGACACGTAAAAAGCCGTTCGTACCGACTGCACGGCGCACATCAAGCTTCCCTGCATCATTTAAGTCAAAATGCACCTGCGGGTTGCCGAGATATCCTCTGACGTGCCCTTTTGCATCGCTGTCAACAACGATGGCACCGACCGGGCCGCCGCCTTCTACTGTTACCGTTACTTTTTCTTCATTTTTAAGCATAGCGCCCATCATGACACCTGCTGTCATCGAACGCCCGAGGGCTGCTGCTGCTGTTGGATATGCCCCGTGTCTTTTTACTGCTTCATTCACTGTTTCTGTTGTATCTACTGCTAAAATTCTAAGACTGCCTTCTTTACCGAGTCCTCTGATTAAATGATCTGACATCATTAAATCCTCCTTTAAAATCATCAAAAGCCGCCCCGGAGGGCGACTTTACAATCTATTCTTTACGTTGGTTGTCTTCATTACCGGGTGTATTGTCTTCATCAACAATCATATCCGGACGTTCTTCTGTTCTTTCTTCTTCCTCAGAATGATGGTCTCTCTCTTCTACTTCTTTTTTCACTTCATCATAAGAAGCACCGATTTTATCATCATCTGAATCTTCTTCAACAGTCTCTGCATCATTATAATTACGTTCCGGCAGTTTACCATTGTAGAATAGTCCTTCAATCTGCTCGCGGTCGAGAGTCTCTACTTCAAGCAGTGTTTCAGCAATTAATGTTAACTGCTCTTTATGCTCAGTCAGAATCTGACGGCAGCGCTCATACTGTGTTTTAACAATATGCTGCATTTCCTGGTCGATTTCATACGCAATTTTATCTGAATAGTTCTGATCCGACTGCATATCCTTACCGAGGAATACCTGACCGCCTGAATCACCAAACTGTAACGGTCCGAGTTTATCACTCATACCATATTCAGTAACCATGCTGCGGGCAATACCTGTTGAACGCTGGAAGTCATTGTGCGCACCTGTAGAGACTTCACCGAAGTTAATCTCTTCTGATACACGTCCGCCGAGAAGGCCGACAATCTTATCTTCAAGCTCAGGTTTTGTCATGAAGTAACGGTCTTCTTTTGGAAGCATTACTGCATAGCCGCCTGCCTGTCCGCGCGGTACAATCGTCACTTTATGAACCATGTCTGCATCATCCAGCACCATACCGATTACTGTATGTCCTGCTTCATGGAACGCAACAATATTTCTTTCCTTCTGGGAAATTACCCGGCTTTTCTTCGCAGGACCGGCAATAACACGATCCGTTGCTTCATCGACATCACGCATATCAATCTTGGTCTTGTTTTCACGCGCCGCAACAAGTGCCGCCTCGTTTAACAGGTTTTCAAGATCTGCACCTGAGAAACCAGGTGTACGAGCTGCGATTGCTTTCAAGTCCACTGTATCATCGAGCGGCTTGTTTTTAGAGTGTACTTTAAGTACCTGCTCACGCCCTTTAACATCCGGACGTCCGACTGGAATCTGTCTGTCAAAACGTCCCGGACGAAGGAGCGCCGGATCAAGGATATCCGGTCTGTTTGTTGCTGCAATCATGATGATTCCTTCATTTTCACCGAAGCCGTCCATTTCAACAAGCAGCTGGTTCAATGTCTGCTCACGCTCGTCATGCCCGCCGCCGACACCGGCACCACGCTGACGACCGACAGCATCGATCTCATCAATGAAAATAATACAAGGCGCATTTTTCTTCGCATTTTCAAATAAATCACGTACACGTGATGCACCGACACCGACAAACATTTCAACGAAGTCGGAACCACTGATTGAGAAGAACGGTACGCCGGCTTCACCTGCGACAGCTCTTGCAATCAATGTTTTACCTGTACCCGGAGGACCCACGAGGAGAACCCCTTTAGGGATACGCGCACCGATTTTATCAAATCTGCGGTGGTCTTTTAAGAAGTCAACAACTTCAATCAATTCCTGTTTCTCTTCATCCGCACCTGCAACATCGGAGAAACGGACTTTCTTTTTACTCTGGTCGTATAATTTCGCCTTACTCTTACCAAAGTTCATGACGCGGCCGCCTCCGCCGCCTCCGCCTTGTGCCTGACTCATTAAGAACAGGAACAAGAATAAAATAAGCAGTAACGGTATGAAGGTGAACAGCATGCTTGTCCAAGGGCTCTGCTCATCCGCAGGTTCAATACTGAAGGATAACCCGTCCTGTGAACGTGCTGTTTCTAATATACCGTCTAAATCAGACGCACTGTTGTACGGTATTACTGATGTAAATGATTCCTGGTCTTCCTGACTCTGCAGGCGACCTTCAATTAAATACACATTACGGTCCGGTTGAATTTGTAACTGTTCAACGTTACCCGCTTCGAGTTCTGTAACAAACTCATTATAACGCAGTTCTTCTTCAAGTCCTGAAGAACCATTAAATTGTGAGAATATACCATATATAATCACTGCTAATACAAGTATCAGGATTATATTACGGCCTGCTTTCTTCGGCATCCGTAGACCTCCATTTCTTCTAATACACTAAAAAAAATAATATCATAATTTCCCATTTCAATTCCACTTATAAGACTTTATTGATACAATTCCGGTTTCAAAAGTCCGATATATGGAAGATTACGGTATTTTTCGTCATAATCCAGGCCGTAACCAATCACAAAACCATCAGGAATTTCTGTACCGATATACTTAACATCGACTTCTGTTTTGCGGTTCACGGGCTTATCAAGAAGTGTCACAATCTCTAAAGAAGCTGCATTTCTGGATTTAATCAGACCCATAATTGAGTTCAAAGTTGTACCAGTCTCTACAATATCCTCTACAATCAGTACGTGACGCCCGTCAACAGATGTTGACAAATCCTTCAGAATTTTTACTTCGCCTGAAGATTTTGTTCCGATGTAACTCGACACATCCATAAAATCAATCTGAAGGTGTGTATCGATATGTTTAATCAAGTCCGCCATAAACATGATTGAACCTTTCAACAAACCGATTAAAACCGGTGTTTTGCCCTCATAATCCTCTGTAATTCTTTTCCCGAGTTCCCGGGCAATATCCTGAATCTGTTCCTCGGATAATACTATTTCTTCAACATCATTTTTCAGCGTCATGGCTAAACTCCTTTTCAATTATTAATGGATGCACATTATCTTTTGTACCCATTATATTATAAATCGTTCCAAGTGCAATAATCCGGCCGTTTTTATCAACAACGACAGGTAATCTGTCTCTTTCCTCGCGCATGATTTTTTTATCAATCATTATTCTCGATACTTTTTTAGTACCGACATGTTCAACAGACACACGGTCGCCCGGCTTCCTTGTCCGTATTAAGACCGGCAGCAGGGATTCGTCATGAACCATCACCTTGTACCCGTTGAAATAAAATGCACCTGTCCGGGTCACTTCTAAAGGCTCCTGCCTTTCCGATTCATCTTCGATCATAAAAATATCGTTATACCGGACTGCGGCCGTTCTGCCGTCAATTTCAAAATCCGCCTGCACCGTATCTGCTGCCGATAGAAACTCACCCGCCGCTTTACGGCTGATATGAATCCCCTGAAGCCTGAACCATTCTTTTACAATATAAAACTGTTGTAATTTTGTTTCTTTAAACAGCTTATCTTTCTCTAAGCGTGACTGATGATGCCGAAGGAAATCTACAGCACCTTCCCTTGCATATGACGTAAGTTCATTCAAATCCTCTGCAAGTTCTGTCAGATGGTTCGGCTGAAGGCTGCGGGACTCATAAACAGGCTTCATAATATGATGCCTGATATAGTTTCTTGTGTAGTCGGACCCGCTGTTTGATTCATCTTCAAAATAACGGACACCGTGCAAGTCGCTGTAGGCTTTAATATCCGCCTTGTTCCATTCGTATAACGGACGCAGTACTTTGTATCCATTACGCACGGATGAACGCTCAATCCCGACATATTGATGTGTATAACGCCCCGTCAGCAGCTGGTGCATAATCGTCTCTTCACGGTCATTGACATGATGGGCAGTCAGCAGAATATCTGCATCATGCTTAATCATCATGTCATCAAAAAATTGATAGCGGGCCGTCCTTGCATCATGCTGGGTGAAATTTTCTGCCATATTTAAATGGCAGACCTCAATCGACAGACCATTCTGTCCGGCACTTTCTTTTAAATAGGCTTCCTCCGTTTCAGAAGCTTTTCTAATGCCGTGGTTCACATGAAATAACACAAGGTTTTTATACGACCCCTGATAGGAAGTGGTTAAAAGATGATACAGCACCATCGAATCAATGCCGCCCGAAACAGCCAGTGCCAGTGTATCGGTCTTCTGCCATCCCTGTTCTATCATCAGATCACCCTTTTCTTTTTTAAATAAAAGAAGACGACTCAAAGAATCGTCTGTATAAATTATTTACGACCTCTGCCTCCGCGGCGGGATTCAGTTTGTCTTTTAATAGTTGAAAGTCTGTCCTCACTGTCTTTTAAGAAAGAAGATAATTTCTTTTCAAAGTCTTCCGGCGACGGTTCTTTACGTGGTTTCGGCTTTGGTTTCGGTGCTTTCGCTTTTTTGATGGACAGGCTGATTTTGCCGTCATCACCAATTGTCAGAACTTTAACCTCAACTTCATCGCCTACACTTAAATGTTCATTGATATCTTCTACATACTGGTCCGCCACTTCACTGATATGGACCAAACCGGTCTTCCTTTCAGGCAATTCAACAAATGCACCGAAATTTTTTATGCCTGTAACTTTCCCTTTTACTATACTGCCCACTTCAACTGACATGTTTATATATTATCCTCCCAAAAATCTATTATCTTTACTAATGATACTATAAATAAAAGAAATAATCATTACTATTGCAATGATTATTCCTCTGAATTGCTACTATTTGAAGAATTTTCTTCAGCTTCATCACCGCTGCCTTCTGAAAAGTTGAAGATAATCTCACCTTCTTCAGACATGAAGAACTCACTGCGTGCAATACGCATAATATAGTTGTCATCATTCAGCTGTGTAATCTGCTGCTCAAGGTCTCTTGACTCATCCTGACGCTCTTCAAGTGTGGTCTCACGATCTGCCAATTCTGTACTGAGCGTCCCGTTTTCACTTTTCTGACCCATTGCAATAATCAGGAGCACTGCACAAATCACCAGCATCAAACCGCCGAACACCATCGTTCTTTTTCTGCTCACCTGGTTTTCTCCTTGTGTCTGCGCACGATCCCGCTCTCTTTTCTTTGTGTAGCTGTTAATCATCCGGATGACTTTATTATTCACAGCACCACTTCCCTATATATACTCTTATTAATAAAATACACTATAATCGTATATAATTCTAGAGAAAATCAGTGACATCCCCGGTATCTTCTTTCTTTTCAACTTTCTCTTCACTGATGATTTTATACATTCTTGAGGCATCTTCTTTTCTCGCGTGACTTTCAAGCTCAAGCACTTCAATAGTGACCAGTTTCTGACCGAAACGAATTTCCAGGACATCGCCCTTTTTAAGCGTTGTTCCTGCCTTCGCTGTACTCCCGTTCACCTTCACACGGCCGTCATCACTCACTTCTTTTGCAAGTGTCCGACGTTTAATCACACGTGATACTTTTAAAAATTTATCCAGTCTCATTCTTTCTCCCTCTTTTCCTCTGTCAGTTCAGAGAGCGGCACCTGATGGTGAATGGTTTCATGCATCCACTTCAGCACTTTCTCTCCGTATTCTTTTTCATACTTCACTTTTTCCTTTTTTCCTTCCGACGCTTTCGCAGCCTTCCAGACTCTCGATAAATCATCCATGTCATTAACTTCGGCATCTCCGAACACATGCGGATGACGTCTCACAATCTTATCGTTTAAACTTTTAAGTACATCATAAAAATCAAAATAACCGTCTTTGTTTGCGATTGCGGAGTGAAGTGCCACCTGAAGTAAAATATCACCCAGTTCTTCCACCACCGCATCATCATCTTCTCTTTCAATTGCTTCAATGACTTCATAGGTTTCTTCGATTAAATTCTTTTCAATAGACTGATGGGTCTGCACCTTATCCCACGGACAGCCGTCCTCGCCGACCAGCCGGTCAAATAAAGCAGTCATATGATGAATATTTCTATGGTCGAGCCCTTCGTCCGCCACTTTTGGAATGTACAATGTCAGACGGTTACTGACAATATTCAAATGATCCAGTTCGTGAAGCGGCATCTCATATATTTTTTCATCCGCACTTCCTGCACTATCCGCAAGCTTCACTTTTGTATCTGCCGGATAAAGTTCCAACAGTGTGAGTTTCGCTTCACTCAGGCTGATCTGATCATATACCTGAGTAATTAAAGTATGCTGGTGATGGTTTAAATCCGAATACTCCAACAGTGTCGCATCAAGCAGCTGAAACCCTTCATTTACAGGCACTTTCAAAGCATTTATCACCACATCGATAAAACTTCCGCCGCCGATGAGATTCACTTTTACTTCGCCTGCCTGTTCTTTTTCCAACAGCAGTTCCGTTGTTGTCTCATAAAATAACGGATGTCCTGGAACCACATAGTTTACATCCTTGTTCCGGACTTCTGTCATCAATACATCCACAATTTTTTTATACGTTTCTGAGAACGTATCACTCTCTTCATACACATCATCAAAGGATGTAATATTGAGCCCTTCTGTTTCAAGCGCCTGTACCGCCGGATGATCCATCGTTCTCATATAAAGTGTGTCACATTCTGTTAAAAAGCGCCAGACCCCGAGCGGCATATTGTCAATATCCGAACTGCCGAGACCAATTATATTTATCGTATGCATTACACTGCCTCCAATCGACTCTCTTGTATATCCGCCATCAGCTGAATCAGCTGTTTAATATCTTTTGAACGGAGGGTGAGCTTCATCTCTCCGTTTTCAACAGAAATCTTCAAAATTCTGCCGTATTCCTCCGTATCCATAAACAGCTTCTGACCGTCCACAGTCTCAGTCGCCTGTTTAGATACAAACAGATGGAAATGCCTGTTATCTTCTTTCACTTGATAAATACCGAACATCAGTGCATATACTTTCACTTTAACCAGCTGAATTAAATGCGTCACTTCATCAGGATATTCACCAAAACGGTCAACGAGCTCATCCTCAATATCACGGACCGCTTCAATAGAATCTGCCTTTCTAAGTCGTTTATACACATCAATTTTTGACTGCTCGTGTGGTATATAAACAGCAGGTATATACGCATCAAGTGTAATATCTACAGGAATATTAACCGGTTCCGGTGTTTCCTCAATCCCCTGCTTCTCTCTGACCGCTTCCTCGAGCATTTCTGAATACAACTCATACCCGACTGAATCGATGAAACCGGACTGGTGTTTCCCGAGCAGATTACCCGCACCGCGGATATTCAAATCCCTCATCGCAATTTTAAAACCGCTGCCGAGTTCAGTGTATTCTTTAATCGCTTCGAGTCTCTTCTCCGCTACTTCTGTCAGAACTTTATTCGGCTGATGGAACAAATACGCATAACTGATACGGTTGCTCCGGCCGACACGGCCGCGGAGCTGATAGAGCTGACTTAACCCGAAACGGTCGGCATCTTCTATAATCAGCGTGTTCGCATTCGGCACGTCCACACCCGTTTCAATAATCGTCGTCGTAATAATCACATCATATTCGTGATTAATAAACTTCATCATCGTCTCTTCGATTTCTTTTTCACTGAGTTTGGCATGCATTACACCGATATTTGCATCCGGCACAAGCGACTCAATGTGCGCTTTTTTCTGATAGATTGTCTCAACCCTGTTATATAAATAAAACACCTGTCCGTCTCTTGCGAGTTCACGTTCAATCGCTTCACGTACAAAATTCCCGTTGTATTCAAGGACATACGTCTGAACAGGGAAACGGTTTTCCGGCGGTGTTTCAATTACCGATAAATCACGCACACCGGTCAGACTCATATGCAGTGTTCTCGGTATAGGTGTCGCCGTCAGCGTCAAAACATCGACATTCGTTTTAATCTGCTTGATTCTTTCCTTATGCCGTACACCGAAACGCTGTTCTTCGTCGACAATTAAAAGACCGAGGTCTTTAAACTGGACTTCTTTACCGAGAATCTTATGTGTACCGATAACGATATCAACCGTTCCGGCTTTTAATCCTTCTTTTGTTTTCTTCACCTGCTTTGGTGTTCTGAAGCGGCTGAGCATTTCTACATTCACCGGGTATTCTTCAATACGTTCAATGAAACTTTCAAAATGCTGCGCTGCAAGAATGGTCGTAGGAACTAAAAACGCTACCTGCTTGCCGTCCTGCACCGCCTTAAACGCCGCTCTGATTGCGACCTCTGTTTTACCATAGCCGACATCACCGCATAACAGACGATCCATCGGACGTGCCATTTCCATATCTTTTTTAATTTCATGGGTGGATGCCAGCTGATCCGGTGTCGGTTCATAAGGGAATCTCGCTTCAAACGACATCTGCATGTCATTATCTTCAGAGAACCGGTAACCTTCAGCCTGGGAGCGTTCCTGATACAGTTTAATCAGTTCATCCGCAATTTCATTAACGTTTGCTTCCACTTTTGCCTTGGTTTTTTTCCACTCCGTGCCGCCGAGCTTGTGCATTTTCGGTGCACCGTCATCACTCGCTATATACTTCTGTACGAGATCCATCTGATCAACCGGAATATACAGCTGATCCGTCCCCTTATACTGAAGTTTCATATAATCATTGTGAATACCATTGATTTCAAGTGTTTCAATACCCAGATAACGTCCGACACCATGATGCACATGCACGACATAGTCCCCGGTATTTAAGTCCTGATAGGATTTAATCTTCTCTGCATTTGTCATCTTCTTCTGACGTTTTCTGCGGCGTGCTGTTTTATTGTACAGTTCCTTTGAAGTCAGCACCGCCGCCTGCATAAACGGCAGAATAAACCCTTTTTCGACTGTGCCTGTTGTCAGTACGATTCCCTTTTTAGACGGAATTTCATGACGGTAACTCGGTATTTTTAAATCTTCAAGTAATTGATGCGTCTTATCAAGCTCGTCATCATTTCGGAGTACGATATTGATTAAATAGCCGTCCCCGAGCATTTTATTGAGATTTGATGCAAGAATATCATACTGGCCGTAATAAATTTCTGTCGGCCGTACAGAAATTTTCACAATCTCTCCGATTTCTACAGGCATACTTTTAGTAAAGAGTGTGAAATAAGTATTCCCCTCTAAAGACATTAAACGGCTCAGCTGTCCTTCAAGATAGTTACCGCCGCCTTTAAACATTTTTCCTGCTTCGACCATGGAACTGTAATAATCACCCACCGCCTGAAACTCTGTATCGTATGCGGCCTGAACATTTGTCACTTCATCTATAATCACCCGGTGATTATCCTGAAGGTAGTCGACAAGGGAAATTTCATGGTCATATAAAAATCTGCTGTAATGAATTAAATACTCAAATGAAAAATCAGGATGCATTGTCATCTCGTAATATTCACTTAATTCCTCAAGTGAATTGCTGCCGACAATGTCTTTTGTCCCTTCGTACAATTCTGTCACTTTCTCCTGAAGCTGCTTCCGCTCGGATTCATCGAGAATATACTCCGAGTACGGTTCAATCGTAATATCTTCTACATTCCGAATCGACCGCTGCGTTTCCGGATCAATCAATCTTAAAGAATCCACTTCATCATCAAACAGCTCAATTCTGACTAATTCATCAGGCATGAAGATATCAAAAATGTCACCTCTTACAGCAAATTCACCGAAATTTGCCGCCTGGTTCATCCGCTTATAACCGAGACTGACTAAATACTCGATAAAATCCTCATAACCGATCCGGTCACCAAGCTTGAGTGTTTTTTGATAACTTAACAGTTTTTCTTTCGGCATTAACGGTTTCATGAGTGCATGTACAGGCACGACAAACAGCCCTGCTGTATTGTGAGCAAGGGCATATAAAAAATTCATTCTTGATTTCATGAAGTCGGGACTCTGTTTCGCATGATTTTCAATCATAATATCTCCGACCGGGAATGTATACACATGATCCATTAAGTCCATTAAAGGTCCTGCGATTTTTTCCATCTGATGATTATTCTGAACGATCAGTACTACAGGGTCTTTAGTTTCTTCCGCCATATGATACAGGAGTGTCGGCTTAAAATCGTCATTAATTCCGGGCACTAGCATATTTAATTTTTTATTGTGACTCATAACTTCAAGGAAACGTTCATCCTGAATAATACGGGCACTGAGTTCTTTATTCATTCACATCACCATTATACTGTGTCATGACATCCTGAAAATCTTTTGTAATAAATGCTGTACATGCATCGTCAGTCGTCTGAATCACCTTCTCTAATATGCCGGCATCACTTTTCGGGAACTTTCCTAAAACATAGTTCACCACAGGCACACCCGGTTCCGGTCTGTCTATTCCCATCCGGATACGTTTATATTTCTGGGTACCGAGATGCTGATTCAAGGATTTAATACCATTGTGCCCGCCGCCGCTGCCTTTCTGCCGCAGTCTTAAATGACCGACAGGTATATCCAGATCATCATAAAGTACCAGTATATCCTCTACGTCAATTTTGTAATAATCAATGAGCGGTCTTACCGCTTCACCCGATAAGTTCATGAATGTTAACGGCTTAACAAGCATGACCCTCTCGCCGTTCACATACCCGGCGCCGTATTCGGCTTTGAACTTCTTATTCGAAAGCTCTATTCCCATCGATTCCGCCAAATGATCGACTGCCATAAAACCGATGTTATGTCTTGTGTTATCATATTTTCTTCCCGGATTTCCAAGTCCGATTATACACTTCATCACTTCACCTCATGCAACGATAAAAAAGGCGGTGGGAGACCACCGCCGATTTCTTCGGTTATTATTCTTCTTCCGACTCGGAGGACTCCTCAGAACCTTCTGCATCTTCCTCTGCAGTTTCTTCGGACTCTTCTCCTTCTTCAGTCTCTTCCTCTTCTTTTTGAGGCGGTACAACTGTTACAACAGCTTCCTCGTCATCGTTTTCGATAACATAGTCACCGTCGATTTTAATATCAGATACATACAAAGTATCTCCGATTTCAAGTTCGGATACATCGACATGCAGATATTCAGGAATATTGTTCGGCGTTGCAGTTACTTCAAGCTGGAATGTCGGCTGCTCGATCACTCCGCCTTCTTCAGCACCTTTAGCTTCTCCGCTCAATTCAACTGTTACATCAACAGTCACTTCTGTCTTCATGTTAATTGCCACGAAGTCAATATGAGTCACTTGGTTTTTAAGTGAATCGAACTGATAATCTGTCACCATTACTTTAGTCGGTTTTCCTTCTAAATCCAAATCGATAACACCATTACGTCCGACTTCACGGATTACTTTTAAGAATTCATTTTCATCAACAGACAATGCTGTATTTTCTACCTGGTAACCGTAAACAACAACAGGTACTCTGCCGCTCTCTCTAAGTTCTTTTAATACAGATTGTTTTGATTTATTTTCTCTTGTTTTTGAAGTTAATTTAGTCATGATAATACTTCCACCTTTCGATTGTTAAAAACAATTTACCCGGGAATCGCGCAGAATAAACACTATTCCGGTAAAAGAGCGCATAATATTATTGTAATAAAACACTATTTAAGCATCAAATAAGATACTGACGGATTCTTCTTTGTATACACGTGTAATAGCCTGTGATAATAAACCTGCCACTGACAATTCTGTAATCTTATCAATCTTCTTTTCTTCAGGAAGCTGAATTGAATTAGTAACCACCAGTTCTTTAATCACTGAATCTTCAATTCTTTCGATCGCAGGGCCGGACAGAACCGGATGTGTACAGCAGGCATACACTTCTTTTGCACCTTTATCTTTTAATGCCTGTGCAGCGAGTTTCATTGTGCCGCCTGTATCCATAATATCATCAATGATAATAGCAGTTTTCCCGTTAATATCACCGACAATATTCATCACTTCAGCGACATTCGGTCTTGGACGGCGTTTATCAATAATTGCAATCGGCGTTTTCAGACGGTCCGCCATTTTTCTTGCACGCGTTACACCGCCGTGATCTGGAGAAACAACAACGACATCGTCAAAGTTTAATTCTTCTTTTCCTTTGAAATAATCGCTCAAAAGCGGAACACCCATCAGATGATCGATTGGAATATCAAAGAAACCTTGAATCTGCGGTGCATGTAAATCAAGAGAGATTACACGCGTTGCTCCCGCTGTTTCAATTAGATTTGCAACAAGTTTAGCTGTGATTGGTTCACGGGCACGGGCTTTTCTGTCCTGGCGTGCGTAACCGTAATAAGGAATAACAATGTTGATACTGTTCGCTGAAGCGCGTTTTAATGCATCAATCATAATTAACAATTCCATCAGATGTTCATTAACCGGCTGACTTGTCGGCTGAATAACAAATACTTCACATCCGCGTACGCTCTCTTCAATACTGATTTGAACTTCCTGGTCGCTGAAGCGTGTGACTTCACACTCTCCTAAAGGGATTCCGATATGCTCTGAGATTTCCTGTGCCAACGGCTCATTACCTTTTAAAGAAAATAAGCGTAACTTTGAATTGTGTTGATTTGTACTTGACATGTTGATCCTCCATTAATTGTCTTTATTAAAATATCCGTCTTTAGTTGTCTGTCTGCTTCTGGCAATTGCTAAGCTGTCACTCGGCACTTCATCTGTAATTGTGGACCCCGCTGCAATAAACGCACGGTTCCCGACTGTAACAGGGGCTACGAGGTTAGTGTTGCACCCGATAAATGCATCCTGTCCAATCGTTGTTTTAAACTTGTTGACACCGTCATAGTTGACAGTAATTGAACCGCAGCCGATATTTGTCCGTGCGCCGACAGACGCATCACCAATGTAGCTGAGGTGTGAGACTTTGGCACCATCTTCAATATCTGCTTTCTTCACTTCAACAAAGTTTCCGATTTTAACCTCTTCACCGAGCACTGTGCCCGGTCTTAACTGTGCAAACGGTCCGACTGCTGCAGAACTTCCGACTTTGGAATCCGTAACAACAGATTGTTTTATGACAGCTTCATCACTTATGACAGAATCAGTGATTTCTGAGCCATTAGTAATTGTAACATTACTGCCGATTGTTGTCGTGCCCCGCAGGACAACATTCGGATAAATCACCGTATCTTCACCAATCGTCACATTTTTGTCAATATACGCAGCTTTCGGATCCATCAAAGTGACCCCGTTCTGCATGTGACCGATATTAATCTGCTCTCTCATTATCTCTTCAGCTTTTGATAATGCTACACGGTCATTAATTCCGAGGATCTCGTCAAATACTTCACTTTTATACGCGTCCACTTTTTTGTAATGCTCAAAAATATACGGGATAACATCCGGCAGATAATATTCCGCCTGCACATTATCATTTTTAACATGTTCCAGTGCTTCAAATAACACTTTGTTGTCGAAGATAAATGTACCTGATGAAATCTCTCTGATTTCTTTTATCTCAGATGCCGCATCCTTCTCCTCTACAATACTCTTGACAGAACCGTCATAATTCCTGACAATCCGTCCGTATCCAAATGGGTTGGATGCTTCAACGGATAATACCGTCGCTTTCAGAGACATTTCGGTATGATATTCAAAAAGTGCACTCAGTGTTCGTTTTGAAATCAATGGTGTATCGCCACAAATCACAAGTGTCTGCCCTTCTTCATTCTCAAGTTTTTCTCTGAGCTGCCCGACAGCATGAGCTGTTCCGAGCTGTTCATCCTGGAATGTCGTTTCTACCGTGCCGTCTAAGTATGTACGAACAGCATCACTGTCAGTACCGATTACAGCATGCACCTCTTCAAAGCCTGCCTCTTTTACATTATCCACAACATGACCAATCATTGGAACGCCGCACAGTTCGTGTAATACTTTCGCTTTTTTCGATTTCATCCGGGTTCCTTTACCGGCAGCAAGAATAATCGCTCTCGTTTGCATAATCAACCTCCAATTTGTCGATAATATTATTATATTTCACTACAATTCTACTTTCAAGGCAGATAGTGCCGTTGAACTTGAAAAACCGTTCCCGGTCAGATTTCCGCGGGAACGGTCAATATATCATCATTCATTATTCGATTCTTCGTCTTCTGTTACTTCCTCAGCATCTGCTGTTTCTTCATAAACTCTCATTACTTCTTCCTGTACATGCTGTCTCATGTCCGAGTGAATAGGATGTGCTACATCTCTGAACTCTCCATCCGGTGTCCGTTTACTCGGCATCGCTACAAACAGTCCTGTATTCCCTTCAATAACGCGCAAATCATGAATAACAAATGCTTCATCAAAAGTGATGGAAACCAATGCTTTCATCCTAGTGTCCTGATTATTTACTTTGCGCAGTCTAACATCTGTTATTTTCATAAATCCTTCCTCCAATAATACTGATATTGTTGGATCCAATGTGTACTGCGCCAGTCACTATTACAAATCTGGTTATTGCTTCTGTCTTACTCTTCCGATGCAACAACTTCAATTTCGACCTGTACGTCTTTCGGCAACCGACTGACCTCTACACATGATCTTGCAGGTAGTTTACCCGAAAAGTAAGATCCGTAAACTTCATTGATATGAGGGAAGCTGTTCATGTCGCTGATGAAAATTGTTGTCTTTACGATATGGCTGAAATCAAGACCTGCAGCCCCGAGAACATGGCCAAGGTTTTTCATGACCTGCTTTGTCTGCTCCTTAACATCCTGTGAGACAATTTCTCCTTCCAGGTTGAGTGGAATCTGCCCTGAAGAATAAAACATATTCCCCACTTTTACTCCGTGACTGTATGGTCCAAGTGCTTCCGGTGCTTTTTCAGAATTAATCGGCTGCATATTGATTCTCCTTAATCTTTGTTTGATTTATTTTTAATATACTCTAAACAGTTCCCTTGTTCTACTAAAAAGGACTGGTTGTACTCATCTATCTCCGACACTTTAAGAAGAGAAGTGTAGTCTTTGAAACGGCGGTTCTCCACCTGCTTTGCTTCAACCAGTACACTGACCCCGACCACTGCTGCATTAAATTCCTCCATCAGATGAATCACGCCGGTAATCGAACCCCCGGCCCGGAGAAAGTCATCAACTACGAGCACTTTGGAATTCTCCTTAAGTGTCCGTTTGGACAGAACCATCGTCTCTATTTTCCTTGTTGATCCGGAAACATAGTTCACAGAAACCGTGGATCCTTCCGTTACTTTATTGTCTTTACGGATGACCGCAACCGGCACATTCAATTTTCTTGCCACCGCATTTGCGAGCGATATTCCTTTTGTAGCCACAGTTACCACCGCATCAATTTCTTCATCACCGTACATCGTTGTAATCAGTTCACCGATATCATTCATCATCACCGGGTCGCCCATAATATCGGACATATAGAGATAACCGCCCGGCAGCAGACGGTCCTGTGCATTCAGCACACCCATGAAACGTTCTACAATTTCATCTGCTCTGTCAATATTAATTTTCGGATGAAACGTGACGCCGCCGCCTGCTCCGGCCGTTGTTTGAACATTACCGATACCATCGTTTTCAAAGACATCCTTAATAATTCTAATATCTTCACTGATTGACGATTTCGCCTGATTAAACCGTTCTACAAATAACGTCAGCGGTACGAGCTGGTTCGGTTTGGATATTAAATACTGAGTCATATAGACCAGGCGCTCACTGCGCTTATACTTCATTGTCATTATTATTTTACCCCTGTTTCCCGTATCATTTACGGGAATAATATCATAAAAGTTCGGTTTTAAGCAATCATCCGAGTAATCTGACACGGTACACTTCGTTACAGCATCCTCTTAACGCATTGTAAAGATGAATCGCCTGTCGCTCTTTCTGTACCAGCCCGAAAACAGTCGGCCCGCTGCCGCTCATCATTGCCTTATCTGCACCTGACGCCGCCATATTATCAATCAGTTTTTTGACTTCAGGATACTTTTCACATGTCACAACTTCCAAGTCATTTTTCATTGTATCAATAATTTTTTGGTAGTCTCCCGCCGTAACAGCTTCGGCCATGTCATTCGATGCCGGTGCCTGCTGCCCGGGGTTCAGAGCCGTATAAATTGTACGAGTCGATACGCTGATGGACGGCTTTGCAAGAATCACCCATGCATTGAGCGGCTTCGGGAGATGTCTGATTTTCTCCCCGCGTCCGGTCGCAAGTGCTGTTCCGCCGTATACACAAAACGGTATATCAGAACCGAGCTGTTTAGAAAGTTCCGCCAGTTCATCGAGTGAACGTTCCAGTTCAAACAATACATTCATTCCTCTGAAAGTTGCCGCAGCATCACTCGAGCCTCCGGCAAGGCCAGCTGCAATGGGAATATTCTTTTCTATAGTAATCGTAACGCCTTCTTGAATACGATATGTCTTTCTCATCAGTTCAGCAGCCTGGTATGCCAGATTCCTTTGGTCTGTCGGCACAAATTGGTGTTCCGAGATGATGACTATTTTATGATCGTCCCGCTTTTCGAATGACAATTGATCATTTAAATCCACTGTTGTCATTACCATGCTTACCTCATGATAGCCGTCATCCCGCTTATATAAGGTATCTAATGTTAAATTGATTTTTGCCGGTGCAGTCTCGAAGTGCATCATTATTCCTCACGTTCCAGTCGGTATTTTGTATTATTTTATCACATTTAACATTTAAAAAAGAGCCCTAATTACGGAACGGGAATTTTCATCTGTCGAAAATCCCCGCTCCGGTAAAGGCTCTTTTATTTCTATTATTCGTCTTTCTTTTTCATACTGAATGCCCAGATGACGACCACAAAACTTACTGCCGCCCAGGCAGCGAGAATGAGGAACCTGCTCAAATCCCCTTCTCCATTAAGGATGAAATAATTCTGATACAAAGGCAGATACTCCGCCACTACTCTTACAATATGATCTTCATCCGTAATAATCATCTCAATATAAGGCGTGAAACCGAATATGAACATTACAGGAATCAAGTATACCGAAGTCGTCGCTACACTTTTTACAATCAATCCGATTCCAATACCGAGATTAAGGAAAAATATACCGAGCAGCAGTAAACCGCCGCTATTTTCAATCGTCCAGAAACCTTCTACATTCATAACAAACATAGATGCGACTAATGAAATCACCGTCATCAGTGATACAACCATACTTTTTCCAATAATAATATCAATAATCGTCGCCGGTGACTGAAGCAGGCCGCGCAGTGTATCCTTCTCATTTTCTTCTGCCATCATAGTCATCATTGAACTGAATAGTACTGCTGAAAAAACAACACCTACCATAATCGTCACAATCTCATTCGGCATGTCCGCCCCTGCACTTACACCCACTCTGCTGAAAAACAGTGCCAGTATAATCGGAATTAACACCGAAGTAAACAACATCATATTTCTCATAAATTCTTTATAATCTTTTTGAAATATTGCCAGTATACGTCCGCTGTTCATATTAAACAAGCTCCTTTCCTGTTACCTTTTTAAACACTTCTCCAAGTGTCGGGAAATCCGTTCTGATATCAACAATATCTTTATCGGACACTGCATCTTTAATACGTCCTTCATTCTCCTGATTTCGTTCAATTGTTTCTACCTGTCCATCTTCATGTGTCAGATGAATTTCATTTTTCTTATATTTATGTCTGAGGTCGGCAGGTGTCCCGTGATCACGAATCACTCCTTCATGCAAAAATGCTACATTGCTGCACAAACGGGTCGCCTCATCCATATTATGTGTCGTCAGCATAATCGTTGTGCCTTCATCACGCAGCGCTTCAAGCATATCGTGAATTTTCTCTGTTGTTGTCGGGTCAAGTGCGCTGGTCGGTTCATCCAAAAATAGAATATCCGGCTTATGAATTACTGCCTTACATAATAAAATTCTCTGTTTCATCCCTTTTGACAATTTTGAAACCCGCTTATCCTTTTCAGACTCAAGCCCTACTTCTTTTAATACTTCATCAACTCTGTTTTTCGGTGCATTGTAAAGCTTCTGAAACAGTTCCAGATTATCTTTTACAGTCAGCCTTTCATATAAAGAACTTTTATCGGACAAAATACCCAGGTTCTTTATATAAGATGTTTTTCCAAAATGTTTTTGCGGTGTTCCGTTGACTTCAACATGACCGCCGGTCGCATTAAATTCACCTGTCATCACCTTAATTGTTGTTGTTTTCCCCGAACCACTCGGCCCGAGAAGTCCGAAAATCTCGCCCTTTTCTACATTGAAGCTGATACCTTTCAGTGCATGTTCATTACCGAACGACTTTTTCAGCTCATCTACTTTTATTACACTCATCTAAATCCCTCCGCATTCTTTATAGTTGCTTTCGTTTGCTGATTTCAGCTTATAACGAATAAAAACCCACCGCGATAACATCACGGTGAGTTGTAGCCTTAATATATTGAATTGTGTCGATAAAGCCTTTACCGGCGCGGGTTTTCATCGAACTGTACTCATATCCGGTGAACTGTACCACGGTTTCATGAACGGTTTAGATGGTCTTTACTTTTTTATTAAATGCCATCATAAAAAAGATCAAAGCGGCCGCATTCCACATTAGAAGAACCAGGACAGGCTGTAAAAACTCACCTGTATGAATTCTTATATTCTGATACAGCGGTGTATATGTCAGTAATGTAATAATAATATTATCCCCTGCCCGGAAAAACAGGTCTGCGTACGGTCCCATGCCGAAAACAAGAAGCATCACAATAATATAAATGGACGTTACTGCCAGTGTTTCTGAAATCAAGCCAAAACCGAGCGTCATAAACAAAAAGAAAAACGCAAGCAGTATAAGACCCGAAACGACTTCCAGAGTCATTGCCGGTATTTCATTAAAAATAATGATAATTAAAAAGACCGTCACAGCAGTAATCAACATTAACAGAATCGATTTACCAATCACATTCGCTGTCATATCCGACCGCTTCCGAATGAACTTATCCATTGTACGATGTTCATTTTCGTCAGCCAGGAGGCTGATGCCGATACTTGATGTCATTGCCGCAAATGTCACACCCAGCACAATATAAAACATCATATTTGAAACTTCCGGACCTGCTGCAGAGCCTGTCCGCGCAAACAACAATGCCATTAAAAGCGGCATAATAATCGTTGTGAGGAGCCCCATATTATGAAGACATTCTTTCGCATCCCTCGCAATTACTGCCTGAATTTTATTAATCATAGATATTCGTCATCCTTTTTTAAATTGTCACAAGCAACTCCTGAATTTCATTATACTTCTGACGGGATAAAGGCAGTTTCGTCTCATCCCGGTTATCAATCACAACGGAATACGTGTTTTTAGACCATGTAATAATTTCTTTCACTTTATGAAGATTAACAATATACGACCGGTGACAGCGGTAAAAACCATATTCCCGCAGTTTGTCTTCCGCATCCTGCAGTGTAGATTCCATCACAAACTTTTCCCGGGAAATATTAATATAAATCTTCCCCTCGTTACTTTCGATATACTCAATGTCCTCCCGGTTAACAAATATCGTCTTATCTTCGGCTCTGACTCTGATTTTTTTGATTTCGCTGCTTTTATCCTCTGCCGTATCCTCAGAAACTTCAATTTCCTTCAAGCCTGACTCATTCAGTCTCATTATATTCTGCTGAACAAGAAATGCCTCTTCTGTTCTGGATACTGCTGCGACTAAAGCTTTTCCGTCCGCCTTAATATATGCCATCATTTTGTGAAACATATGCAGATTTTCTTTTGTAGCATTATAAAAAGGATTCGCTGCCAATATGTATTTCTGATCGGTAATCAGCGCATGAATATATGACAGCCTTTGATTCATTTCAGAAGGCAGTTTGGACATTGGTGTTTTTTTATATTCTTCCAGTTGATACTGTTTTAAAATGTCACCCATTTTCAAATTTGAGCTGTGCCATTTAAGCATAAATTTAATTTGTGACTCGAGCTTCAGATGTTTATGGACCGGCATATTGGACTCCAGAATAAATACATCATTTTCCCTTGCAGACGCTTTAATTTTTGATATGTATTCTACAGGCATCTGAATACTTTTGGCTTCGCCCGGCTCAAAATGAATGCTGTCCTCTGACGGTGTACCGATAATGTCGCTGATATTAATTTTCATCCTGCCGCTCCTCACCGTGTTTTCTGATATTCTACAATTTTATCACAACAGAAAGAATTTCTTAAAAATTTTGAGCAGAGCACTTTATTTATTATTATTTTTAGTGTATATTACTTTATGTCAAAGTTACTTAAAGTAACTAAATCACTTAAAGTTTTTGGAGGAATATTAATGACAAAGATTGGAATTATTACAGGAAGTACACGTGATGCACGTGTGAATTTACAAGTTGCAGAATGGATTAAAGATTATGCAGAAAAACAAGGTATCGATGCAGAATTTGAAGTGGTCGATATTAAAGATACAGGCTTAAACCGTTTTAACGAAACAGTACCTCCTTTAATGGCAAATAAAGAGTACGCTACAGATGAAAATAACCAATGGTCTGAAACAATTGATTCACTTGACGGTTTCATCTTTGTAACTCCTGAATACAATAAAAATATCTCTTCAGGTCTGAAAGATCATTTAGATTATTTAGGCAGCGAATGGCATAATAAAGCTGCTGGAATTGTGAGCTACGGTTCTACACTCGGTATTGCAGCTTCACTTGCACTCCGCACAACACTTGCTAACCTGAAGCTTGCGATTGTAACACCTCAAGGTGCTTTCAGTCTGTTTAATGACTTTGAAAACATGTCAACATTCAAACCTCAGGAAGTCCACAATGCAACTGTGGATACACTGCTTCATGATGTAACATCATGGGCATCTGCACTTAAAACAATCAGATAAAAAAAGAGATGCCGCGGCATCTCTTTTTTATTTATTTTTCACCGCTGAGTTTAACCAGTATTTTCGCCTGTGTCTTATCACTCACCAGCACTTCAAATCCTTTTTCAGATATGTCTTCAAGTTCAATATGCCCGGTAATAATTGGAGACGGGTCAATCTGACCGCTCTCAATCATTTTTACTGTTGCTTCAAAAATATCCGGTTCATATGCCAGTGTCGATGAAAGTCTTACACCGCTTGCTGTCAATTTCATAGGGTTGAATTCCATAGCTTTTTCGAAAATAGATACAATACATACCATTCCCCGAGGCCGAGTTACATCTACTGCCTGGTTGACTGTCACCGGAACACCTGCAACTTCAAATGTTCTATCCACACCATCCGGATAAAACTTCTTGATATACTCAACTGGATTTTCATTACCGGAATTCACAATATGTGTCGCACCGACTTCTTCAGCTTTTTTAAGTCTTGTATCAGATAAATCAAATACAAAAATGTCCTTTGCACCAGCTGCTCTCGCTGCAATTACTGTCAGCAGTCCGATTGGACCCGCACCGAATACCGCAACAGATTCAGAAAATTTCAGTTCCGCTTCTCTGACTGCCTGCAGTGCCACTGCTGTCGGCTCAACCAATGCACCGATTTCAAGTGAAGTGCTGTCTTTAAGTTTTACAATATTTTTCTGATCAACCACAGCATAGTCTGCAAATCCCCCGTCCGATCCAAGACCGACAAAGGTGAACCCTTTATACATATCTACAAGCGCATGGTCATGTACTCCGCCTGTGATTAAGGGATTGATACATACTTTATCACCTTTTTGAATGCCTTTAACATCCTCCGCTGTTTCTGTTACTACACCCGAAAACTCATGTCCGAGTGTCACCGGTCTGTCCACACCTGTTAAAGGGTTAGGGTTATCTTCAGTCGGTGTAAATATCGGGCCTGCATTATATTCATGAAGGTCACTGCCGCAAATTCCCGTCCAGGCCACTTTAACCTTCACCTGTCCTTCAGCAATTTCCGGATTCTCCCTTGTCTCTACACGTATATCCTTTTTACCGTAAAGTACTCCTGCTCTCATCAACATTCCCTCCAAAATATTATTTAATTCCACACTATCATTTTGTGAAATTGAATACAATGATAACGCTGTCATGAGATGCAAAAAAAACTAAAGGTCGCCCTTTAGCTTTACGTTCTTAATTACTGGATAACAAATGCATCACTTTGATCACTGACGAATGTCATTTCAACGTTTGATGTCAATACATCAGTATATGTATATGACACTCTTTCAAAGTTATGTTCCTCTTGGTCAAGCTCTACGATGAATACAGAAGGATATGTCTCCCTCAAAGTTCCACGTCTTTCTACCAGTTTCTTACGGCCGCCGTTGGCACGAAGAATGACCTGGTTTCCCAACTGACAATCAAGGATCTTTTTGATGTCGATTAAAGTTTTTGGCATTTGGCCCACCTCACTACAATCTATTGTAACAAGTTTACATAACTTTGTCAAAAAACCGCCGTATTTACAAGTGTAATTATATTATTTTTAAGCCTTTATACTCTTTAGATTTATTATAAATTTCTGCAAACTCTCCGGTCGTCAGACTCTCTCCCCGTCTTTTGGGGTCAATTCCGGCACTTTGCAGCATTTCACTGATTTCCTGCTTTTTTTTCTTGCCGTCTTCAAACACCAGCATGTAGTTGTTTAATATTGTTTTCCGGCGCTGCTGAAAGGCGCCTCTCGTTAATTTAAAAAACTGCTCTTCATTATCGATGCTGACTACAGGCGTTTCTCTTTTGATTAATTCCACAATGATTGAATCAACATTCGGCGCAGGCATAAACACTGTTTTTGGGACCTGCTGAACCGTTTTTGCGTGTGTATAGTAATCAATTGCAATAGACAAAGAACCGTATGCCTTTGTATTCGGGCCGGCACTGATTCTGTCACCGACTTCCTTCTGCATCATCACATAGTATCTGTTAATCGGCAGATCCTGCATCAAAAAGTTCATCAGAATCGGTGTTGTAATATAATACGGCAGGTTAGCTACCACGACAATATCATCAACATCCTGGAATTTCTCCTGAATCACTGTTCTGATATCCGCTTTTAATATATCTTCATTAATCAAATCAATATTATCATACGCACTCAATGTGTCGTTCAGTACCGGTATCAACCTCTGATCAATTTCAAATGCCACTACTTTCCGGGCGCGTTTCGCAAGCTGCTCTGTCAATGAACCAATTCCCGGTCCGACTTCGATAACGCCTGTACGGTCTGTAATTCCCGCCTTGTCCAAAACACTGTGAATAACATTCACATCGATTAAAAAGTTCTGTCCGAGACTTTTCTTAAATGTAAAACCATACTTATCCAGTACTTCTTTCGTTCTGGAAACTGTTGCTATATCTTTCATTATTCTTCACCATCTAATTCACTTAGTATTTGAGTCACTGCACTGTGCTCAATTTTATATCTGTTTAATTTATTTTTTAACTGTGACGCATTCGCATATCCAATATTCAGGCGGTTCGTTAAATATGTCCTTCTCTCGCGCGCATCAATTGTTCCTGACAGCTTCCATAGATTCATGTCCCTGATTGTAATATGGTCTTTTTCAATCTCATAGCGTGTCACTACAGACTGAAGTGACTTCTGAATATCTTCCACTGATGCATGCTCAATCCCGAGCCCGTTTCTCGCAATCGCTTTTTCCCTCGGCATAAACGCCTCTTTAATATTCGGAAATCGTTCGATTATCGTATTTCTAATTTTCTGTCCCGGGAAATCCGGATCAGTAAATACAATTGCCCCCCGCGTGTTTAATGCCACACCAATCTCATTTAACACCGCTTCATTAATTGCAGAACCGTTTGTTTCAATTGTGTCGCACACTACGGCCTCTTTCAAACGTCTCGTGTCATCCCGTCCTTCAACCACAATAATCTCTTTAATTACCGGTTTATCCATCATCATATCTCCTCTTTCGAGACTAATCATATCATAAATTTCTTTCCGGATTGGAAATAAAGAAAATCACCGCATTCCACGGTGATTAAAGACATTCTATATCCCAAACAAACGCTCGGCATTCTGTGTTGTCGCACCTGCGAGCTCCTCAAAACTGATACCTCTTAATTCGGCAATCTGTTCTGCAACGAGCTTCACGTACGCAGGTTCATTTCTTTTCCCACGGTATGGATGCGGCGTCAAATACGGTGCGTCCGTCTCTACGAGCAGTCGGTCAAGCGGTACATGTACAGCAATATCTTTCGGCAGCTGCGCATTTTTAAATGTCACAGGCCCGCCGAGTGATATATAGAAGTTCATATCGAGTACTTCATCCGCTGTTGCTTCATCTGCACTGAAGGCATGCATAATACCGCCCGTTTCAGCGGCATTTTCCTCTTTCAAAATCTGTACACAGTCTTCTGTCGATTCTCGGTTGTGAATAATAATCGGCAGATTGACACGTTTTGCAAGGGCAATCTGTTTCCTGAATACTTCTTTTTGTATCTCTTTTGGAGATTTGTCCCAATGATAGTCGAGTCCGGTTTCTCCGATTCCGACAATTTTTTTATGATCTGCCAGTGACTCAATCCATGAAAGATCTTCATCTGTACAATCAACCGCATCCACAGGATGCCAGCCGATGACACCGTATATATCATCATACCGGTCAATCAGCATCATTGTACGCTCAATCGTTTTACGGTCAAAACCGACCACGACCATTTTTCCAATGCCTGCTTCCCTTGCACGGTCAATGACACTCTCTAAATCTTCATCATACTGATCTGCATTCAAATGAACGTGTGTATCTATCAGCACTGATCAGGACCTCCTTTTTTACTTAATCACACTGCCGTTTTCAATGCCGTCCGGCACTGATATTAACGTAATACGGCCGTCTTTTTCAGCTGTTAAAATCATACCTTCCGATAATTCACCACGCAGTTTAACAGGCTCAAGGTTTGTGACTACCAGTACTTTTTTACCCATGATATCCTCAGGTTCATACTGCTCACGAATACCGGAAATAATCTGCCGTTTTTCCTCACCTAAATCCACCTGGATTTTAAGCAGCTTATCTGCTTTTTTGACACCCTCAGCATTAATGACAGTCCCCGCCTTGATATCTACTTTATCAAAATCATCTATCGTAATACGGTTATTATCCTCTTCCTCATGCTCTTCTTCTGCCGGTGTCATTGTATCTTTAATGAAAGACACTTCCTTATCTACATCAAGGCGCGGGTAGATTGGTTCAGGTTTTTCAATCACCTTCTCATCCACCTTGATATTTCCGTATGTTTCAATAGATTCAAATGTCTTAAGAGATTCATCAGTAATATTAAGCTGTCTGAAGACTTCTCTCGGTCCATGAGGCAGGTACGGCTGCAGGAGAACCGCTGCAATACGGATATTCTCAGCAAGATGGACCATCACATTACCTAGATCTTCCCGTTTTTCTTCATCTTTTGCGAGAACCCACGGCGTTGTTTCATCAATATATTTATTCGTCCGGCTGATTACAGTCCACACCGCACGAAGCGCCTTATTGAATTCTAATTTTTCCATCGCCTCTTCATATAACTCAACACTCTCTCTCACCGTTTCTTCCAGGTTCCGGTCAAAATCATTATGATGTCCTGTGTACTCCGGCAGTTCTCCGTCAAAATATTTATTAATCATTGAAATTGTACGGTTCACAAGATTTCCAAAGTCATTTGCCAGATCAAAGTTAGTACGGTTCACAAACGCTTCCGGAGTGAAAATTCCGTCAGAGCCGAAAGGTACTTCTCTCATCAAATAATATCTCAATGCATCAAGACCGTAGTTTTCAACGATAAAATTCGGATAGATGACATTACCTTTGGATTTGGACATCTTACCGTCCTTCATCACAAGCCAGCCGTGCCCGAGTACCTTCTTAGGAAGTGGCAGGTCGAGTGCCATTAACATAATCGGCCAGTATATTGTATGGAAACGTACAATTTCCTTCCCAACCATATGCACATCTGCCGGCCAGAATTTTTTAAACAGCTCATCATTGTCTGTAGAGTAGCCCAGTGCTGTAATATAGTTTGCCAGTGCATCAATCCATACATAAATCACATGTTTTGGATTTGATTTAACCGGTACCCCCCATGAAAATGAAGTTCTGGTCACAGCCAAATCTTCGAGACCCGGTTTGATAAAGTTATTGAGCATTTCATTTTTTCTTGAAGCCGGCTGAATGAAGTCCGGATGATCTTCATAATATTTTACAAGACGATCGGCGTATTTACTCATCTTAAAGAAGTAACTTTCCTCTTTAACAAGTTCAACCTCGTGACCGCTCGGTGCCCGTCCGCCGGTCATCTTCCCATTTTCATCCCGATAGACTGTTTCAAGCTGTGTTTCTGTGAAAAATTCTTCATCCTCAACTGAATACCAGCCCTCATATTCTCCAAGGTAAATATCACCCTGTTCAAGTAGACGTTCAAAAATGTTCTGAACGATTTCTTTATGACTTTCATCAGTTGTACGAATAAATTGATCATTCGTGATTTCAAGCATAGACCATAGCTTTTTAATATCCTGAGCCATATCATCTACATATTTTTGAGGTGTAATCCCCATTTTTTCAGCCTTATTTTCAATCTTCTGCCCATGTTCATCTGTTCCTGTTAAATAATATACATCATATCCTCGAAGTCTCTTATATCTTGCAACTACATCACATGCAATTGTTGTATATGCATTTCCGATATGAAGTTTTCCACTTGGATAATATATAGGCGTTGTTATATAAAAAGTCGGTTTATCCATGACGCTTCCTCCTAAATGTTCATTAGTTAAATATATCTAATTTTATGTTTTTTTTCAATGTTCTCATGTTTTTGTTAGGCGTTTACATCGCACTGTGCTATAATCAATGATACAAATTATCCCACTGCAAGTTTAACACAGAAAATTTGAATTTATATTTCATTTTTCTATTTGGGATAATCTAACAATGTCGATAGACTAGAGATTAGAGACATTGTTAAATTACAGGTAGGTTTTTTTGGTCAGGTTATGAATGAAACAGAATTTAGGAGGAATTTCAATGAAGTCCACAGGTATTGTCAGAAAAGTTGATGAATTAGGCCGTGTCGTTATACCTATCGAACTGCGCCGTGTGCTCGACATCGAAGTAAAAGATGCTTTAGAAATCTATACTGATGAAGACACTATCATCTTGAAAAAATACAAGCCAACAATGACATGTGATGTTACTGGCGATGTTTCTGATAAAAACATGAGACTTGCTGACGGACGTATTATCCTCAGTGAGGAAGGCGCTAAGCTTCTCATGGATGAAATACAAACTAAAATGCATTAATTCTCATTTAACCGGGGCGCTGCCCCGGCCTTTTTTTATTTATGATATGCATCATATACTTCCTGCTTTTTTAACCCTCTCATTTCAGCCACCATTTTAATGGCCTGCTTCGGTTTCATACCATCCTCAATGAATTTGCCGACATGCTCATTGATTGGAATATCACTCACTATCTCATCCTCCTGATAGCCCTCAATCACAATAACAAATTCACCTTTTAACGGGATTTCATCACCAAGCATATTTAATAGTTCATCTGCACGCCCGCGTACATTCTGCTCGAACTTTTTTGTCAGCTCTCTGGAGATACTCATCTCTCTGTCCGGCGATACTTCACTCATCTGCTTAATGGTTTCCTTCAGCTTATGCGGTGATTCATAAACGACCGATGTATGTGAATGAAACATAATTTCCTTTAATTTCTCTTTTCGTTTTGCCTGACTTTTGGGGAGAAAACCAAAGAAAGTAAATTCGAATGAAGAAATACCGCTTAAAACCAGTGCAAGTGTAAATGCAGATGCGCCCGGCACAACAGTAAACCCGAGAGACTCTTTCTGCATTCTCCGTACCAGTTCATATCCGGGATCTGAAACCACCGGCATACCGGCATCTGTGACAAGTGCAAAGACTTTTCCTTCGTGCATCTCTTCTATGATACGGTCTTCCGTTTCAAATTTATTGAAATCATGGTACGCACGAAGCGGTGTTGTAATTTCAAAGTGATTCGTAAGCTTCCTTGTTGTCCGTGTATCTTCACACAATATCACATCTGCACTCTTCAATGTTTCTACCGCACGGTATGTCATATCATTTAAATTCCCAAGCGGGGTTCCTGTAATATATAGGTTCATTTATTCATCTCCTATCAGAAGCATTTTCTGTTTTCTCGACAACTTCTTAATGGCAATTTCTCTTTTCATCGCTTCACTTTTAGTCGCAAAAGATTCCTGATATCTTAAAGTCACCGGAATTCTATGCCTCGTATATTTTGCACCAAGCCCTGCATTATGTTTTTTTACACGCTCTTTTACATCTGCTGCATAGCCTGTGTATAAGGAACCGTCACTGCATTCAACAATATAAATATAATATTCATCCATAATACACCTCAAGCATTTCTTTAGTGTAACTGCCGGATTCATCATAAATGTAAAACGGCTGCATCACTTCAACATATGCGAAAGAATTAAATATTGCTTCAATCAGAACAAACATTGCCTTTTCAGACTTTCTGTCATTGAAGACATACTGCATTCTCCGCACTCTGAATCCATTATTGTGGAGTTCGGAAATCACTTCAGTACTCCGCTCTGCACGATGAACGAGCGTCAGACGTCCTTTATTTTTAATTAAATATCTTGCGGTTTGAATCACGCCATTTAAATCAATATGAATTTCATGGCGTGCAATACTGTGAGGTCCTTTATCTTTCACAGGCTGATTATTTGTAAAATAAGGCGGATTCACTGTGATTGTATCATATGTGGAGTGCTCGAAATGTAATTTAATCTCTTTCATATCCACATTGTATATTGAAATCTGATTCTCTTTTCCATTCATCACAATATTTCTCTCAGCCATATCCACTACACGGTCCTGAATTTCTACACCGTCTATCGATGCGTGTGTACGATGAGATAACAGCAGCGGGATAATTCCGTTACCTGAGCATAAATCCATCACTCTTTTTGTTCTCTTTGTCAATCTGGTGAAATTTGCGAGCAGCAGCGCATCCACTGAAAATGAAAACACTGACTGACTTTGAATAATTTTCATTTTTTCCCTGAACAATTCATCCAGACGTTCATCTTCCTTTAACACCAATATTCACCACTCCCAATAACGAAATAAATGCGGCGCACGGCCGCATTTATTTTAATCATTTCTATGATTTAAAAATCCCTGACAGAATAAGCAGTCTTCTCCGTGACGGTGTGTTCCAAAATGTACACTGCACACATGAAAACCTTCATCATACAAGTTTTTTAATGTATTTTGCTTAAAACCATCCGTTGTTTCGGACTGTTCTCTCAGTAAATCTTCAAAATGTTCTTTTTCCATCTGGAGACTCACATTTTCTTCCACCAGTTTCACTGCAAATTCTTTTAAAATCTGCATATCTTTCTGCATTTTCTCCATATTATCTTCAATCTGATTAATATGGGAAAACAGCTGGTCTCTCTCCATTATTTCACCCCGCCGCTGACTTCGAGCTCATCGCAGTGAAGGTCTTCAATGTAATCATCCTTATATTTGACCTTCACAACCAAATCTAAAATATTCATGCCGATGACAGTTCCTCTGCCATTCGGAGTTTTGATTGAGTCTCCGACATCCGGCATTCTGCCGCGGGCTTCCTCATAGTAATCATCTTCATAATTCAAACAGCACATCAACCTGCCGCATGCACCTGAAATTTTTGTCGGCGATAACGATAAATCTTGATTTTTTGCCATCTGAATACTGACCGGAACAAAATCCCCTAAAAATGTGGAACAGCAGTGGGCACGGCCGCACGGACCAATCCCGCCCAGATACTTCGCTTCGTCACGGACACCAACCTGTCTGAGTTCTATCCGTGTTTTAAATTCAGTTGCCAGCACACGGACTAAAGAACGAAAATCTACACGTTCGTCGGCAGTAAATTTGAAAATCAGTTTTTTCCTGTCGAGTGTATACTGCGCATTCACCATGACCATATCCAGCTTTTCTTCCCGGACCGCCTTTTCACAAAAATGCAGTGCATGATCTGCCTCCTGTTGATTTTGATGATATTTCATCAATTCTTCATCATCAGCAGATTTAATCATATGGCCGTCCGGCTCAACAATATCATCCTCGGAAATAGTATAGTTACCTTTTATCACACGCAGCAGTTCTTTTCCCCGCTTCGTCTCCGCAATAATATAATCATTACGCTGAACGTCTATGCCGCGGCCTTCAATATAAATATTATCAAAATAATCAAGTTGAGTCGCCGTAATAAGTTCTATCATAAATATTCAACCTTTCGAACTTATAACCATACCTTCAAGTGCGAGCATCGGATTTACGTTAAATTGTATCAAACGATTGGCCTCAGCCACTTCCTCAAGCATTTTGGATAATGCCGTTTCACCTTTAACCGGATTCTCTGCTACCTCTATATATGGTTTAAAGTCATTTAGCCCTATTGTCTGATGTAAAGACTGACGTACATAACCGTCTATCAGCTGAAGCAGCAGCAGATAGTCGCGTCTTTCATTACATATATCCAATAAGCCTTTAATTTGTATCAATACCAGCGGATGGTCCATCACCCACTTTGACGAAAACTCCATCGCTCTCTCTCTTAATTTTGAAAAGTTTTCATCAAGATGTTTCACATGCCCGGCATTCAGTGACAACCGGTCCACCGTTGTTAATTCAGACTCTGTTAAAAACTCCAGGTCTTTAAGTCTGTCTTCACGCTCTCCTCTGATAAAAACATGCTGTGCTCTCGAGTGAATCGTCGGCAGAATACTGCTTTTATCAATCGTCAAGAGGATTGCAACTGTCTTTTCAGGAGGCTCTTCCAAAAATTTAAGCAGGCTGTTTTCAGCCTGTGGTGTCAACTTCTCAAAAGATTCAATAACATATACCTTATACTCTGACTCAGTCGGTTTTTTATGCATGACTCTTACAAGATCTTCCACAGCATCTTTTTTTATGGATGTCTCATCTGTACGTAAATAATAAAAGTCAGGGTGATTTCCTTCTCTCAAAAGACTTCCATTACGCTCAGTATCCCCCAGTATGTTAAGCGCAAAAAACTCACTTTTCCGGCGCAGCGTTTCAACCGCATCGCCTTCAAACATATAAGTGTGGCTCAACCGTCCATGATTGATTGCGTTTAATAGTTTAATATCAACATTTTCATTTAAGTTCATATTAAAATCTTTCGAATTGTTCTATCGGCAGTACAAAAACAGTCGCACCGCCCACTTCAACCTCAACCGGGTAAGGAATATATGAATCTGCATTTCCACCCATTGGTGTCACCGGCGCTACAGTCTGTTCTCTGTTACCGCACGTGTCATCAATCAGTTCCAGCAGTTCTTTTACTCTGTCATCTTTTACACCGCACAGGAATGTAGTATTCCCTGCACGCAGGAAACCACCGGTCGATGCAAGTTTTGTATTTCTAAAATCCGCTTTAGTTAAACGATCCGTCAATCTTTGACTATCGTGATCTTGAACAATCGCAATTACCATTTTCATGGCCGTTCACCTCTTAGTTAAAAATTTGTCTACTTGTATTATGACATCTTGGATGACTTTATCCAAATCCTGATTTGCATCTATCACTTTAATACGCTCAGGATTATTTTCTGATAATTCATTATAACCTAAAACCACTTTATTATGAAAGTCTATACTTTCTTTGTCCAGCCGATTTTCATTACGTTTATTTTCCGTAATACGCGACAGCCCTGTTTCAGCATCCACCTTTAAGTAAATCGTTAAATCCGGCATTCTTCCTCTGATTGCGAATGCATTAATCTCCTGTATACTGTCAATACCTATACCTCTGGCATATCCCTGATAAACAAGAGAGCTGTCTATAAAACGGTCACAGAGAACAATACTCCCCGCTTCAAGTGCCGGCAGTACTTTCTCTACGAGGTGCTGGCTTCTTGATGCTGCAAATAATAGTGCTTCCGTGCGGCTGTCCATATCATCTTCTAAAACAATATCCCTGATTTTCTCACTGACAGGAATCCCGCCGGGCTCCCGTGTAACAATCACTTCACGGGAAGATTTTAAATAATCATATATATGTCTGATAACCGTAGATTTCCCTGAACCGTCCGGCCCTTCAAACGTAATAAAATAAGTCATGATTCATCCTCATTCATATAGTAATTTATATTTTCTTTGATACCCTCTATTTTAACATTGTTATTTAAGTAATTGTCCAACACGAGTAGAACTTCTTTATGAAATTTCTCACCCTCAATTACTACAGGAACACCGGGCGGATACGGGACGACTGTTCTGATACATTTTTTGTTAAGTAATTCCGAAATATCATACTTCTCTATGTCAGTCGTTTCCATACTGCTTAAATCAAGACTTCTGACACTCTTAATTAATTCCTGAAGCGGGAAAGAGTCCCCGGCATGGAACAACGGCAGACACCACAGTACACCATCATCGACTGTCATCTCTGAATATACACCGTTTTCTCTAAATAAAGAATCAAGTGCATGCCCTCTCAATCCTTGACGGCAGATAACTAGTTTTGCCGGATCATCACATTCTATCACCTCAAACCCCTTCTCCCTCAGGACTTGAACAATCAGTGTTCTGTTAGCGAAAAAAACTTCAGGTTTAAAATCATTATAAAATTCTTCTGCGAGTTCAATGGAAGCCATGACTAAATAAGAAGGGCTCGATGTCTCAAAATAATCAATGTACTTTTGTACAGTCATCATATTTTTTTGTTCTCTGCAGTATACAACAGATGCACCGGTCAGTGCCGGAAGCATCTTATGGTAGGACTGCACAACGAAATCCGCTCCGTAATTCATGGATGATTCCAAAAAACCTTCTGCAATATCCATATGCGCACCGTGCGCCTCGTCCACGATTACTGTAATATTTTTGCTTTTCAATTTCTTTATTAATGACCCAAGTGATTTTAGTCCTTCCCCTGTATACGAAGGATGTGTGATTATTACGGCTGTACCCTCTTTGACATCATCCAGTTCATCAGCAGCAGCCACAGAATAATCCGCATTCACTAAATCCAGTGCATGATACACAGACTTATGTGCATCTCCTCTGATAACAAAACAATTCACATGTTCCGATACAGCAGAAATCCCTGCGAGAATTCCTGTTGTAGAGCCGTTAACCACTGCCTGTGCGCTGTATCCTTCATATTTCCCGGATAGTTTATGGTTTAATTCCAGTAATATACCTTCCGGATTGTGCAGGTTATCGAGACCCGGAATTTCAGTCATATCATACTTCATATCAATTTCTTTTAAATAGCCGATTGTCATATTTTTATGACCCGGTACATGCATGGAAATTACTTGTTTATCATCCAGTTCTTTTAATCGGTCAGTCAATCTCATCCATTCACATTCCTATTCATTCAGCAGACCCTCTTCGCTCAGAAATTCATGTGCGACTTCTGAAGCTGTTCTTCCTTCTTCATCTACTTCATAGTTCATACGCATCATTGTTTCATCATCAATACGGCCTGACAGCTGATTAATTATATCTTCCAGTTCCGGATATTCTTCCAGTACATCTTTACGTATCACCGGTGCTGCATAGTAAGGCGGGAACAGCCCTAAATTATCTTCCAGTATGACAAAATTATTCGCTTCGATACGGCCGTCGGTCGCATATGCATCGATGACATCAATTTCTTCATTTTGAAGCGCCGCATACTGTATACCTGAGTCCATTGTCTGTACTGATGAGAATTCAATGCCATATTGTTCCTGGACTCCGATATAACCGTCGCTTCTCTCCTGGAATTCAGCAGTACTGCCGAAAGTCATATCTGCTGCATACGGTGATAAATCACTAATTGTTTCGAGATTATTTTCTTCAGCAAAATCTCCACGCACAGTCAGAGTATACGTATTGTTAAACCCGATTTCCTCAAGCCATACTGCAGGCATCTCTTCCTCATAATATTCACTTACGTGGTCGTACACTTCATCAGGATTTTCATATTCAAAATCAGAATCATTTAATATATCGATTAATGCTGTTCCGGTATATTCAACATACATATCGTACTGACCTCTGTCCATACCGGCTACAAGATTTGATGTACCTGAAATATAGGATTCTTTTCCAACATTTAAATCCGTATCCTGTTCGATTAATTCTATATACATATATACAAGAATTTCCTGCTCAGTATCCTGCTTGCCGCTGATCACAATATCATCATTATTCATCCAGTTACTCACAATGACTAGTATAAATGTTACTGCAAGTCCGATTAGAATCAGCCAGAATAAAACTCGTGAAAATACACTGCTGGATTTTTTACCGGGCTGTGATTTATCCTCCACATATTTCAGTACAAAATCAAATAACAAGGCAATAACAGCTGCTGGAATCGCACCTGCCAGAATCAAACCGGCACTATTTGTCGACAGCCCCCTGAATATAAAATCACCCAGGCCGCCGGCACCGATTAACCCGGCCACAGTAGCGACACCAACTACGAGAACAGTTGCTGTTCTGATGCCGCCCATTATAACACTTGCTGCAAGCGGCAGTTCAACAATTCTTAATCTCTGAAAGTTTGTCATACCCATTCCCCGGGCTGATTCTATTGTTGATTTATCTACATTATTTAAACCGACATACGTATTTCTTAAAATCGGAAGCAGTCCGTAAATCGTCAATGCTATAATTGCCGGTGTCTGCCCTGTACCAATAATCGGCACCATAAAAACCAGAAGTGCTAAACTTGGAATCGTTTGAAACACAGAGGCCACTCCGATTACCGGTCCTGCAATTTTATCAAAGCGCGTTAAAATAATTCCAAGCGGTACTGAAATTATAATTGCAATTCCGAGTGAGATCAGACTGATATACATGTGCTCCTGAATCAGGCTGAATAATTCCCCGGATCTCGTCGTTAATATTTCAAAAAATGACTGCCACATTATTCAACACCTCCAGAAGCATCGGTTGATAGTGTACTCAAAAGATTGTCATGATCCAGTACACCAAGAAGTTTTCCTTTATTCGTTACAACAGGTACAGCACCGCGAAAGTGATTAATACGGTTGATTGCGCCTGTCACGGAACTTTCAACATCAATTTCTACAATACCATCCCCACCGATATAATCATTAATCACCTGTCCCTCATTACCTAAAAGACTCCATAAGGAAACACTGCCGATTAATAAATCCCCATTAACCACCGGCAGTATATTAACATGGTATTCTTTCATCAAATCAATCACATCTTCAACTGTTTCGTCTTCTTCAGCGACTACAATTTCTTTCTTCATCCAGTCTTTCAGACGAAAATGTTTAAATGCTTTTGCCTGAAGTTTATCTTCTCCGATAAACTGTTTCACAAAATCATTTTTTGGATGGTGAAGCAGTTCATCCGGTGTTCCTAATTGTTCTACTTTACCATCCCGCATTAAACATATACGATCACCAAGCTTCAATGCTTCATCAATATCATGTGTGACAAAAACAATTGTTTTGTCTATTTCTTTTTGAAGTTTTTTAAATTCATTTTGAAGCTGGTTTCTTGTCACAGGATCCAATGCTGAAAAAGGTTCGTCCATTAAAATAATATTAGGATCATTCGCAAGTGCCCGGATGACTCCAATACGCTGCTGTTGTCCCCCCGATAACTCGTCAGGATAACGGTCCTTAAAATCTTCAGGATTCATATTTACAAGGTTCAGGAGACGGTCAATTTCATCTGGCGGCAGTTTCTTCCCAAGCAGACGGTGTACAATCGCAATATTCTCTCCAATTGTCATATGCGGCATTAAGCCGACACCTTGTATTACGTACCCGATTCTCCTTCTGAGTTTTACCGGATCAATACTATTAATATTTTCATCATCTATGTATATATCCCCATCTGTTGCTTCATGCATCCGGTTAATCATTTTCATTGCTGTAGTCTTACCACTTCCCGAAGGACCGATAATTACAAATAGCTCGTGTGATTCTATATCAAATGATATATCATCTACTGCAGTAACATCCCCATACTTTTTACTCACATTTTTAAATGAAATCAATATCATTTCTCCTCTTTGTCATTTCGTATTCTCATACCCTTAAACGATGTATATTATTCATACTACAGAAGAACATTTACTAAATAAGACAACAAAAAAAGACTTAATCAATTTGATTAAGTCTTTCGTATTGCCTGGCAGCGCCCTACTCTTGCGGGACGTCAGTCCAACTACCATCGGCGCAGGAGAGCTTAACGGCTGTGTTCGGCATGGGAACAGGTGTGGCCTCTCC